>CATOTQ010000002.1:0-457500 GCA_951813595.1 uncultured Parasphingorhabdus sp.
TGCGAGAAAGCCGAGCCAAGGCCATTCCAGATAATAGCGCGTGCTGGTCACGAAATACGAAAAGGCCAACAGGACAACTAGAAAAATTACTGTAATGTTGTAGAAAATTAGCACTTCGCCCGGGAAAAATATCGGATTCAGGGTGCTAAAGCCGAGATAGATTGCCATCGAAATGACAACCAATATGCGCGTGGTTTTCAGGCGGATCGCTCGCTCACCTTGAACATAAGCGCGCTCTTCTGCCGGATCGGCAAACCGATTGATCAATGCCATTGTTTGTTTGCCCCCAAGCTTCCGATCAAGCGGTATTTATATAGTCCCGCATCGCGGCGGCTTCACTCTCTATTTTATCAATCCGGTATTTCACTAGGTCACCGATCGAAACAAATCCAACCAGCTTGTCGTCATCTACAACCGGTAAATGCCTGATCCGACGTTTGGTCATCAGGGATAGAGAACCTATCGCACTCTTGTCGGAACCAACCGAAATTACATCGGCGGTCATGACCTTTGCGACCTTTTTATCCATCGCATCATGACCAAATTCTCTTATACAATGTAGCACATCGCGTTCTGAAAAAATCCCGACAACCTTGTCGCCATCCAAAACCGGTAAAGCGCCGATGCGCTTTTCTGCCAAGATTTCAACAGCCTGTGTGACCGTCATATCGCTGCTACAGCTGTATATATTACCGCTTCTTGTACCCAAGATTGTCTGGATGGTCATCGCCTGTTCCCTCTCTCCGATTCTGTTTATTGCAACTCTATAGCATATTATTGGAAAGCTTTGGACTTGATGGCTAAATCTTTGTGGTCCAAAGTGGCTGCTAACAACGGAGTTCCCCTAATGCCGCAGCCATCCCAACTGGACGATCCGATATATGCAGAGGTCGCATGGGCGCGCTATTGGCAGTTGATGCGCTGGATGGGCTGGTTCACGGCATTTTGCATCACCATTACGCTTGCCATCCTTTTTTACCTCCACGGACTGGTGTCTATCCATATGTATATTGCCACAGCGGGCGGCGTGGGCTTTGCGGTCATGTTAATGGCCGCGCTCATGGGCTTGGTATTCCTGTCAAGCGGTACTGGGCATGATGAATGCATTGATGATCCCGTGACAAAAAGCATTTCCCCCGATGAGTGAAGATGATCTGAAAGAACTGGAGAAACTTCAGCCAGTCCTGCGTGTGGCCCCGCAACCGCGAGATCTGAACAACAATGGTCACATATTCGGCGGCTGGGTTCTTTCGCAAATGGATATTGCCGGTGGGATCATGGCTGCCCGCGTAGCGAAGGGATCAACTGCGACAGTAGCGATTGAAGCCATGGAATTTATCGCACCAATTCTTACGCGCGATCTGATCTCGGTCTACGCGCGAGTGGAACGGATTGGCAGGACGTCGGTCGCGATCCGGCTGGACGTGATAGCGTCGCGCAATCTGGGTGAAGAGTTGGTGTCGGTGACCAGCGGTCTGTTTACCTTTGTCGCGCTGGATGAAAATCACCAACCACGGCCAATTCCGGAAGAATCGAAAGCGAAATATCAGTCCTGACGCTGGACGTGATAGCGCAGCACTCGCTCACCATTGGCTGGCACTGTAACTTTTCAGAGCGGCTTTCCATCTTGAGTTATAACCGGATCTGGTGTCTGGAAGAATTTGAAGTATGGGGCGTGCCTTGCTGAAATCGTTTTTGTCTGGAAATCGAAAGTAGCAAGAGGAGCCCGCCACACATGGCAAAAGATACTGTGATTGATCCGGGTAGACCGGAGGGAATTGAACCACTGACAGAACTACTCAGACCGGGTGCGAAGCAGTTAATCGCCGAAGCGGTCCCGGCAGAGCCGGATGAGTTGATGACAAAGTTTGATGGTCAAAAAACGGCTGACGGACGACAGCGCGTTGTCCGCAGTGGCCATCATCGCGAACGAGAGGTGATTACAGGGGTTGGCAAGGTCAGCGTCGAGGTGGCGAAGATCCGTAGCCGTGAAGGTACGCCGGAATGTTTTCAATCTCTGGTTGTACCGCCCTGCATCCGGCGAACGGCGACGCTGGACGCGGCGAACCCCTGGCTTTATTTGAAGGGTGTTTCGAGTGGCCAGATGCAGAGCGCACCGGAAGCTATTGCCGGCCCCGAGGCTAAAGGGCTGCCGGCCAGTGTCGCGGGGCGTTTGAAGCGGCAATGGGAAGCTGAATACAAGCAATGGTGTACTCGAGCGGTGTCTGATGAATGGGTCTGTATCCGGGCTGATGGCATCTACAGTGGTCTCAGAGGCGACGATGGCCGATTGTGCTGCCTGGTTATCATCGGCGTGAACAGCCGGGGTCACAAGCACTTCCTGGCAATCGAAGATGGTGTCAGGCAGTCAAAACAGAGCTGGCGTGAGGTGTTGCTGTCTCTGAAACAACGGGGTCTGGACCAACCCCCGAAGTTGGCAATTGGAGACGGCGCCCCGGGCTTCCGGGCCGCAGTGGAGGAAGTGTATCCGGAGACGGGCGTTCAACGTTGCTGGATGCACAAGACCGGCAATGTGCTGAACTATCTGCCGAAGTCTGTCCAGGAGAAAGCGAAGCAGGGTCTGCATGATATCCGGATGGCAGAAGATCGAGCTGATGCAGACAAGGCGTTCGATAATTTTGAGGAACGTTTCGGTGCAAAGTACCCCGAGGCGGTGGAATGCTTATCGAAAGACCGTGACGCGTTGCCGGCATTTCATGACTTTCCAGCGGAACACTGGACCCGTATCAGGACAACCAATGTCATTGAGTCGAGTTTTGCGACGATCCGGCATGGAACACGCCAAGCCAAAGGTTGTGTCACGCGCAATACGATGTTGACGATGGTCTGCAAGATGGGATTATGCGCAGAAGATTCCTGGCGCAAATTGAGAGGCTTCAGACACCTCGCGAAGGTGATTGAAGGCGTGAAGTCTAAAGATGGAAGCGAGGTGAACGAGGACGACATGCCAGCCGCATGACTAACTTGCCAGACACTACTTTTGACAATAACTCCCAAATGTCACCCCGGCACAGAAAACCGCAATATATGGGCAAAAGGGTAGTTGAAGACCTATTCCTTTATCCTCATATGCATGTGATCCAAAACCCCTCTAAAAATGGAGATTATTCCGAATGGCTTTCACACTTCCCGATCTACCCTATGCCAAAGATGCTTTTGGTACCCTGATTTCTGAGGAAACCTTCAACTATCACCACGGCAAACATCGCAATGCCTATGTGGGCAAGGCTAACGCATTGGTAGCCGCCGACGAAAGCCTTCAAGGAAAATCTCTTATTGAGTTGATCAGATCATCCTCTGGCGGACTGTTCAATCAGGTTGGCCAGATCTGGAATCATAGCTTTTATTGGCTGTGTTTGAGTCCAAAAAAAAGGAACCTACTGGCATACTGGCTGAAATGATCATTGATCAGTTTGGTTCCACAGATGCTTTAATCGACAAATTGAAAGCCGAAGCTGTAGGCCATTTCGGAAGTGGTTGGGCTTCGCTTAATCTCAATGGCAACAAGCTGGAAGTTACCTCCTATCATGACGCTGATTGTCCGCTAGCACACGGGCACACGCCGCTTATGATCCTCGATGTCTGGGAGCATGCCTATTATGTAGATTATCGCAATGCGCGCCCAGATTATGCAGATGCGATCCTGCGCAATGCAATTGACTGGGATTTTGTAGCTGAAAATCTGGACGGAAATGGTGCAAGCCGCGCTGATCAGGCTGGTTAAGCCACGAAATCAAAGAATCAAAAAAGCGGATGTGTCTAGGATGCGTCCGCTTTTTCTTTATCCTCGTCATCGCTGTCCAGGTTAAGACCCTCTTTCATCAACATTGGAATATTGGCCATTGCAAAAACAAAGGTGAGGGGGAGCATGCCCCAAAGTTTGAAACCAACCCAGAAATCCCAAGTCTGGGTCCGCCAAATGACTTCGTTGAGTAGAGCAGAAGCAACGAAAAACAGTGTCCAGTTAATCGTCAGCTTACGATAACCATTGTCTGATAACCCAGGATAGGCGGTTCCCAAGAGCATTTTGAGCAAGGGTCGTCCAGTCCACATCCCGAAGGTCAGAACGGTTGCAAAGATGAAATAAACGATCGTCGGTTTTATCTGGATGAAGGTTTCATTCTGAAACCACAGTGTTGCAGCTCCAAAAACCGTTACCAACGCCCCGGAAACCCAAAGCATTGGTGAGATTTTTCCCATTTTCACCCAAGAGACTATAAGTGCGATGATCATCGCAACCATGAATGCAGATGTTGCCGCCAGAATCTTGAATAATTGCGGCTCCGGTGCGAAGCTGTTGACCAGGAAAAATACTAGCAAAGGCCCAAAATCGAGAGCGAATCCAAGGCCTTTATTCTCCTCTTTTGAGTCTTTTACAGCTTGTTCTTCGCTCACTTTGTTACTCCGGCAATGGCTGCTGCGACCTCATGCGGGTCGAACGGCCGTAAATCTTCAATCGTTTCGCCCACACCAATCGCGTGGATCGGCATATCAAACTGCTTCGCGGCAGCTACAAGAACTCCGCCGCGTGCGGTACCGTCCAGTTTGGTCATTATTAGACCGGTAACGTTTGCAACTTCCTTAAACACCTCGATTTGTGACAAGGCATTTTGACCGGTTGTCGCATCTAGTACCAAAACCACATCATGCGGCGCCTCAGGGTTTAATCGGCCAAGGACCCGGCGGATCTTGTCCAATTCATCCATCAATTCGGAACGATTCTGCAAGCGACCGGCTGTATCGACGATTAACACGTCAATCCCGGTCGCAGTCGCCTGTTTTACGCCCTCATAGACTATACTGGCGCTGTCTCCGCCTTCTGGGCCAGAGATGATTGGCACGCCCAACCGCTCGGCCCAAACCTTTAACTGACCAATTGCAGCTGCGCGGAAAGTATCACCGGCAGCCAGCATCACGCCATAATCCTGTTCCAGGAATAAATGGGCGAGTTTTGCGATGGTGGTTGTCTTGCCTGAACCATTTACACCAATTACCAGAATGACCTGCGGACGAGGAAACGCATCGATTTCCAGTGCAGCTGCCGCCGGATCAAGGGTTTTGGCAATCTCGTCCTTGATGATCTCTTTGACGGCGTCTTCGGACAAACCTTTTTCAAACCGCTCGGTTGAGAGTTTTTCGCGGATCGAGGCGGCAGTCGATGGTCCGAGATCAGACATGATCAAGGCATCTTCGATATCATCGAGTGTAGCTTCATCCAGCTTGGCCTTGGTCACCAATCCGGTGAGATTTTCGCTCAGTTTGTTCGAAGTCTTGCCAAAGCCGCCAAACAGCCGCTCTGTCCAACCGGGTTTTTCACTCATGCAAGAACCTTCGCGTGTAATTTGTCCTTGTCCGCCGTAACGACAGAGGCTCGAACTATCTGGCCTTCTTCGACTGGAACATCAAACTCTACTTTTGCAAAATTCTCGGCATAGCCAGATATTCCGGATGTTTCGGCTAATACTGACTGTTCGCTACCGACCAATTGTTCAAGCCAACCTTGTTTCCGTTTGGCGACTTTGTTGCGAAGAAGTTTTGCGCGTTCCTTGATCACAATTCCATCAACTTGCGGCATTTTTGCAGCCGGCGTGCCCTCACGAGAGGAATAAGGGAAAATATGACCGTGCACGATGCTGCATTGATCGACAATATCGAGGCTCTGCTTAAACATCGCGTCCGTTTCGGTTGGAAAACCTGCAATAATATCAGCACCAACGGCAATGTCTGATCTTGCCGCCTTCAGACGAGTTACCAGCTCGATGGCCTGGTCACGAGTATGCCGCCTTTTCATGCGCTTCAGGATCATATCGTCGCCAGACTGCAGCGAAAGATGGATGTGCGGCATCAAACGATGCTCGCTGGTGAGAAGATCAAACATACGCTCGTCAATCTCGATACCATCAACCGATGACATTCTAAGACGTTGGAGATCCGGAACGTTGCTGAAAACCCGTTCGAGCAGCATGCCCAATGTCGGCTTTCCAAGCAAATCCGGACCATAGCTGGTCACATCAACTCCGGTAAGCACAACTTCATTGAAACCTTTGTCTACCAGAGCTTTTACCTGATCGACAACTCGGCCTGCTGGCACGGATCGGCTGTTTCCGCGACCATAGGGAATGATGAAGAATGTACAGCGATGATCACAGCCATTCTGGATTTCGACAAAAGCACGGGATCGTTCGGTAAAAGCGCTTACCATGTGCGGCGCTGTCTCGCGAACCTCCATAATATCCGAAACGCGAATATCCGGGCGATTGGTATCCAGTCCGAATTTGAAATTCGCCGGATCATATTTGTCAAAATTACCCACCACCGCATCGGTTTCGGGCATCTTATTGAACATATCCGGATCAATCTGTGCAGCGCATCCAGTGACGATGACGTTTTTGCCAGGATTATTTTTTTCGCCTTCCGAACCGCTTGACGCGTCTGCCGGACAGCCTCATTGGTTACAGCGCAGCTATTAACGATGATCAGATTATCGCCGTCAATATCGCTATTCTTAAGGCTCTGACGCACTGTTTCGCTTTCAGCAATGTTCAGCCGACAACCCATGCTGATAATCTCGGGCGAACTCATTGGAAATTGCTCCAATCGGCTTCGCCTTTAAATACATAGGTCGCAGGTCCGCTCATCATGATTGGTCCGCCTTCTTCCCACTCAATCGTCAAATCGCCACCAGGAAGGGTGATGTAAACAGGACTGGATGCCAGACCGCGCTTTATTGCTGCCACAGCCGTCGCACAGGCGCCCGTTCCACAAGCCTTGGTTAAGCCCACACCACGCTCCCAGACGCGCAATTTCAAGCCTGAACTGCTTTGGCTGGCCACATTGACGTTAATCCGGTCAGGGAAAAGTGGATCGGTTTCTATTTGTGGTCCCAAACGATCGAGCTCAACGGTATCCGCATCATCAACAAAAAATATGATATGCGGATTGCCTAGGTTCACTGCGGCGGGATTTTCCAGATTTTCCCAACCAACAGGTATGTTCAGAGTATCCATCGCATAGGCGAGGGGAATTGTATCCCACTCAAAGCTTGGTACGCCCATATTGACCGTTGGATCTGCGTCAGATGCGGTTCCCGATATGAGCCCGCCTTTGGTCTCAATTGAAGGTGTGCCGCCTAGCAACGCCACCACGCAGCGCGCAGCATTGCCGCAGGCTTCGACTTCTCCTCCATCGGCGTTGAATATCTGCATTTGGACGTCGGCATTCGATGATGGCTTTAATATGATCAACTGATCGCATCCAATGCCGCTGTGGCGGTTGGCAATATTAGCCGCGATTGCGCTGTTTACGATCAAGTTCTCCTCACGCGCATCAACGATGACAAAATCATTGCCCAGTCCATGCATTTTGTGAAATTGCCCTTGCGTCATGCTGGGCGATGTAGGGATGTCGGTAGTCTAAGTCCAGAAAATCGCAGTCATAGAGCAATCAAGCGGCTATTATCCGGCTTTGCGCTCTGGTTGATCATCAGCAACAACATCAGCCTGTTCGGATATATTTTCTGATTGGACGGTTTCTTCAATCCGCTGAGTTGGTAGCAAATTGCGTTCGGCAAGAATTTTCCGAGTCTGTTCCATCGACAGCGGCCGACCATAATACCAACCCTGACCCTTTGCACATCCAATATTGCGCAGTTCGTTTTCGATTTCTTTGTCTTCAATGCCTTCGGCAGTAATCGGCATGCCAAGGCTTTCACCAAGACCTGTGATAGCCTTTACAATGGCCGCGCTTTCGGAGTTTTCCAAGATAGAGGAAACAAAGCTGCGGTCGATCGATCAAAGGGCAGGGCGCGAAGGTGAGCCAGTGAAGAATAACCAGTACCAAAGTCATCAAGCGCGATGCGGATGCCTTGGTTTTTCAAACTGCTTACAATGGATTGTGCAAGACTGAGGTTTTCGAACAGCGAACTTTCAGTAATTTCAATTTCAAGGCGGTTTGGCGGGTATCCCGTCTCAACAAGAAGCTTAACAATTTTTTGTGCCAGCCATGGATCAAGCAACTGAACCGGCGAAATATTGACCGAAATTGACAGGGATGAATCCCAGTTTTTCGCATCTTCAAATGCTTGCCGCAATATGCTCAGCGAAAGGTCACCAATCATTCCGGTTTCTTCTGCGATCGGAATGAATATTTCAGGAGAAACCAAGCCCTGCGTGGGAGATTCCCAGCGCGCCAGCATCTCGAAGCCGGTCAGTTTTCCGGTCGCCAGATCTATCTGCTGCTCGTAATAGGGCACGAATTCACCCTTTGGAATGCCAGCACGCATGCCGGATTCAATACTGTCGATCAGGTCATCAGCAATGCGGTCAACCATTTCGGGTTGATCGGGATCAAATATGAAAGCGCAGGCAAATTCATCGCCACCAAGCCTGGCAAGCAGGTTATTGGGTGGGACAACTTTCGAAATTCGGGCGGCGACCTCTTTCAAAACCACATCGCCGGCACTGTGACTATGAACATCGTTTACGTTTTTGAAATTGTCCAGATCCAGCATCAAAAATGCGATGCTCTTGTTCTTCCGCTGTGCAGCGGCGATCATGTCGGACGTTCTTTCGGTCAGAGTCCGGCGGTTGAGAAATCCGGTCAAAGGATCTGTAGCTGCCAGTGAATGTGTCCGTTCTTCGGCCGCTGCGCGCTCACTTACTTCAGTTGTTAAATCGCGATATCGGCGCCACCCAAATAGGATCAGCGCAATATTCAGTAGGAATGCCGACACCAGCATATTGTCGCTGCCGCCGCCATATCCAGAGAGGGATTTGATTGATTCAGTAATAACCGTGCTGCCCGTACCAACGAACATCAAAATGGCAACAATAACGATTCCACCGGTTACGACATCGCGGCGTGCAGTGATTGCATGCTTGTTCTTCGATTTGCCGTTTGGCTCTTCGGACAGATTTTGCCCCATATCATTTTCCCACTGATTTGAGGTTGCGGTAATGCCGAATAGTTCTCAATTTCTGGTTAACGGCTGTTCAGATAAGACTGACAGGGGTTGCGGAAAGGCTTTCCTTGTCTTAAGGGCGCTCCAAGACAGCAATATTTCGATATTGTTGATCCATTTTAGAGTGTACAAGCTCACACGTCGGTCAGCGAGGTTTCGCCCACCGGCGTTTTTTGCGTTGGGCGGTTTTGAGCCGATTGGATGAAGAAGGGACGGACATGTTTGATAAATTAAGTGACCGTCTTGGCGGTGTCTTTGACAAACTGCGTGGCCGAGGCGCGCTGAAGGAAGAAGATGTCCGCAGTGCGATGCGCGAGGTACGGATTGCGCTTCTGGAAGCCGATGTTGCCCTTCCTGTTGTAAAAGAGTTTGTCGAGAAAGTTACTGAGCAGGCGGTTGGTCAATCGGTACTGAAGTCGGTTACGCCGGGTCAGCAGGTCGTCAAGATCGTCAATGACGGTCTGACCGAGATGTTGGGCTCCGAGGTTAGCGAGCTTGATTTGGCTGTTGCGCCGCCCGCAATCATCATGATGGTGGGACTGCAGGGTTCCGGTAAAACGACAACCACCGCGAAAATCGCCAAACGACTGAAGGACAAGGACAACAAGAAGGTCATGATAGCCTCTCTCGATGTCAATCGCCCGGCGGCGCAGGAGCAATTGGCGGTTCTTGGCGAGCAGATTGGTGCTGCGACTTTGCCTATTGTTGAGGGCCAGCAGCCGGTTGAAATCGCCAAACGCGCGCTGCAGGCCTCGAAATTGCAGGGTTTTGATGTTCTGATGCTCGATACGGCGGGCCGTCTGCACGTCGATCAGCAACTCATGGACGAAATGAAGGCGGTTGCCGATGTTTCAACACCACAGGAAATCCTGCTGGTTGTTGATAGCCTAACCGGCCAGGATGCGGTCAATGTCGCACAGAATTTCTCCGATCAGGTTGATCTGAGCGGTGTTGTCCTCACCCGTATGGATGGTGATGCGCGTGGCGGTGCAGCGCTTTCGATGCGGTCTGTCACTGGCAAGCCGATCAAATTCGTCGGTGTCGGTGAGAAAATTGATGCGCTTGAGGAATTCCACCCGGAACGCGTTGCAGGCCGTATTCTCGGTATGGGCGATGTGGTCAGTCTTGTCGAAAAAGCCGCGCAGGTTGTCGACAAGGAAGAATCCGAGGCGATGGCTGAGAAGATGCTCAAGGGGCAGTTCGATCTGAATGATCTGCGCTCTCAATTGCGTCAAATGACCAAAATGGGCGGTTTGGGCGCGCTGGCGCAGATGATGCCGGGCATGAAGAAAGCCAAGGCGGCGATGGCCGGTGGGCAAGATGACAAGGCTCTGCAGCGGATGGATGCGATTATTGGCTCGATGACCAAGGAAGAGCGGGTGCGTCCCGGTCTGCTGAACGCCAAGCGCAAGCGGCGTGTGGCTATTGGCTCAGGCACAACGGTGCAGGATGTGAACAAGCTCCTGAAAATGCATCAGAAAATGTCCAAGGCGATGAAACGCATCAAGAAAATGGGCGGTATCAAGGGCCTGATGTCGATGTTCGGCGGAGGCGGCGGTGCTGCAGAAGCTAGCATAGGCGGGCAAGGCGGCGGAATGGTCGGAATACCGGGGCTGCCGGATATGTCACCGGGCAACCTTCCTCCCGATTTGCAGGATTTACTGAACAAGAAGAAATGATTCCAAATATTTGATTTTATAGAGTTTAAGAAAGGTGCTTTAAAATGGCAGTAGCAATCAGAATGTCCCGTGGCGGCGCGAAAAAGCGTCCCTATTACCGGATCGTAGTGGCCGACGAGCGTGCACCGCGTGACGGCAAATTTATCGAACAGATCGGTCGTCATAACCCGCTGCTCGCGAAAGATGACGAAAACCGTGTTGTGATCGATCTGGATCGTGCAAAACATTGGCTGAGCGTTGGTGCCAAGCCTTCCGACCGTGTTGCTCGTTTCCTGGATGCTGCCGGTTTGATGAAGCGTGAAGCGCGCAACAATCCTCAGAAAGCTGAACCTAGTGAAAAAGCCAAGGAACGGATTGAAGAGAAAGCCGAGAAGGAAAAGGCGGCCAAGGAAGCTGCTGAAGAAGCCAAGGCTGCACCTGCGGAAGAAGCTGCTCCTGAAGCGGCTGCCGAGGAAGCCAAAGCAGACGAAGCGCCTGCTGAAGATAAGGCTGACGAAGAAAAGTCCGAGGGCTGATGGATACTCCCCTCCCGTTTACGGGAGGGGTTGGGGGTGGGCTTAGGCTCCCACTCTCAGGCCCACCCCTAGCCCCTCGCGCGAGCGGGAGGGGGACTTGACTGCGGACCCCAACAAACCCGTCTCCCTTGCCGTCATCATTGGCGCGCATGGGGTGACCGGGGAAGTCCGGATCAAGCTGTTTGCCGATGATCTGGACAGCCTCAAACGGCACAAATCCTATAACGACGGCGCATTGACACTGAAAAAGGTCAAGCCGCATAAAATGGGCGCGATTGTGCGTTTTACCGAGATCACCGACCGCAATGCCGCCGAAGCCGCACGCGGCACCGAACTAACCGTCCCGCGCTCCGCCTTGCCCGAACTGGACGAGGATGAATTTTATCATATTGATGTGATTGGTCTGCTCTGTGTGAGCGATGCCGGCGACGAACTGGGCAAAGTATTCGCGATTTATGAATTTGGCGCCGGCGACGTCATCGAAATAGAACGCGCCAGCGGCAAAAAATTCATGGTACCGGTGAAGGCGATTGATATGCGAAATGATCCGGCAATTGTGAAAGCGGAGTTTGTAGAGTGATGGGAGCAATAGGAAGCTATTCCTTGATAATTTTGCTCCTGATTTTGGGAACTGTTGCCTCGAACTTAATCTTTATGAAGCTCAAGTTGAACTGGAGACGAAGAAAGCATATTATCTGTTCCAGTTTATTTACTCCAGTGTTGCTTTGGATTTTTATCACAGGAACCATGTTTTATCGGTTGGGATTGATGGATGGTATCAACTCAGAGGTATACATGGCCGCATTGTTATTGGCTGTAGTCTACTTTTTGCTTGGTCTTTTTGTATGTGTGCCGACAACGCTTTTGGCGCTCAGGTGGACTAATCGAAAAAAGCATAAGAACCTGGATGATGTATTCAAATGACCTTCCAAACCCAAATCCTGACCCTCTATCCGGAGATGTTTCCCGGACCGCTTGGCATATCGCTGGCGGGCAGGGCGCTGGACGAGGGAAAGTGGGCCTGCGAGACGATCAATCCGCGTGATTTCACCAATGACAAGCATCGCAGCGTTGACGATACGCCGGCGGGTGGCGGTGTCGGTATGGTTTTACGAGCTGACGTCATGGCGGCAGCCGTGGATTTTGCATCTGAGCGCCAACCAAAAGCGCCAACCCTTGCCATGACACCCCGCGGGAAACCGCTGACGCAGGCGCGTATCCGCGAAATAGCGTCCGGTCCCGGCGTCACCATAATCTGCGGGCGTTTCGAGGGATTTGACGAGCGTTTGTTCGAAGCCCGCGACATTGAGGAAGTCTCGATCGGTGACTATATCCTGTCCGGCGGAGAAATGGGCGCTTTGGTGCTTTTAGACGCTTGCATTCGGCTGCTTCCCGGGGTAATGGGCGCGCCTGCAAGCGGAGATGACGAGAGTTTCGAAGGTGGAATCCTCGAATATCCGCAATATACCCGGCCTCAGAAATGGGAAGGGCGCATAATCCCTGAAGTCTTGCGATCGGGGGATCATGCGAAAATAGCTGCGTGGCGGCAACGGCGCGCAGAGGAAGATACACGGCTAAGGCGGCCGGATTTATGGGAGCGTCACAGGGACACTCCGGATCAGTCGCCCTCTGGTGCGCAAGAAGAGAATGATAAGGAAGATCGGTCATGAACCTGATCCAGACATTGGAAAAAGAAGCAGTCGAGGCATTCGGCGCTTCCAAAGATATCCCAGATTTTCGCGCAGGCGACACGCTGCGCATTGGTGTTCGCGTTGTTGAAGGCCCCCGGACCCGTATGCAGAATTTCGAAGGCGTCTGCATTGCCCGCACCAATCGCGGCATGGGCAGCAACTTCACCGTTCGCAAAATCTCTTTCGGCGAAGGCGTGGAGCGTGTGTTCCCGCTTTACTCCCCGAATATTGAGAGCATTACCGTGGTCCGTCACGGTGTCGTCCGCCGCGCGAAGCTATACTATCTGCGTGGCCGCACCGGTAAGAAGGCCCGTATTGCCGAGCGCCGCGTGAACGCACCTGCCGAGAAGGCAACAGCGAAACCGGCGCCAAAGGCAGAAGAAAAGCCAGCTGAGAAAGAAGCCGAATCGTAATTCACAAAGCTTCTTAAAGAATTCCAACAGCCGGTTCTCCCAAAAAGGAAAACCGGCTGTTTTCATATTGAACACAGGAATAGTATCATGGGTTACAAAGTCGCAGTTGTAGGGGCCACGGGCAATGTCGGGCGCGAGATGCTCAACATCCTGGCCGAACGCGAATTTCCGGCGGATGAGATTGCCGCGGTCGCATCATCCCGCTCGCACGGGATGGAAATCGAGATTGGCGACACGGGCAAAATGCTCAAGGTGCAGAATATCGAGCATTTCGACTTTTCCGGCTATGATATGGCGCTGTTTGCTGCCGGTTCCGGCCCAACCAAGGAATATGCGCCCAAAGCGGCGGCTGCCTGTTGCACGGTGATCGACAACAGCTCGCTCTACCGCATGGATCCAGATGTGCCGCTGATCGTGCCGGAGGTGAACCCTGATGCGATTGATGGCTACAAGGCGCGCAACATCATCGCCAATCCCAATTGCTCGACCGCACAGATGATGGTGGCGCTAAAGCCGCTGCATGATGCCGCGACGATCAAACGCGTGGTTGTGTCCACCTATCAGTCAGTTTCCGGCGCAGGCAAGGGCGGGATGGACGAGCTGTTCGAACAATCGCGCGCCATCTTTGTCGGTGACGAGAAAGAGGCGAATGTCTTTACCAAGCAGATCGCCTTCAACGTAATCCCGCATATCGATGTGTTTCTCGATGATGGATCGACCAAGGAAGAATGGAAAATGGTCGTCGAGACCAAGAAAATCCTCGACCCGAAGATCAAGGTCAGCGCCACCTGCGTCCGTGTACCGGTCTTTGTCGGCCATAGCGAGAGCATCAATATCGAGTTTGAAAAGGAACTCAGCGCCAAGGACACCCAGAAAATTCTCCGCGACGCGCCCGGCATCATGCTGGTCGATAAGCGCGAGGACGAAGGCTATGTCACCCCCGTAGAATGCGTCGGCGACGGCGCCACCTACATCAGCCGCGTTCGCGAAGACCCGACGATTGAGAACGGCCTGAACATCTGGTGCGTGAGCGACAATTTGCGCAAAGGCGCGGCGCTCAATGCTGTGCAGATCGCGGAGCTATTGGGACGGAAGCATTTGCAGAAGGGGTGAGCCGCTCTTCACGCAGTCAGCATGTTCATCAGGCCTTGATAGCCCATATAACCGGTTACAAGCGAAAATAGAAACAGGCCCGCCAATCCCATATTGGTGAGCAGACTATTACGATGCGAGCCCATTAACTCGGTTTTATTGCCGAGATAGATGATGCAGCCCACCGTCAGCGGCAGCAGCACTACATTGAATGCCTGCGACAATATCAGGACAAAAACCGGCCTGGCATCAAACAAAGGTACAACGAGGCCTAGCAGTGAGATCAGAAACACGAAGATGCGATATTTCCACATCGTCATGTCGCGCGGCGTGCCGCGAAAATCGCACAGTAGCCAAGGTATCATCAGCAAGTTCGGAAATTGCGAAGACACGCCCGCAGAGATAATACCATGGCAAAGATCGATACCGCCAGTGGTCCGGCCAGCGGTTCGAGCAGGCCAATCATTTGCGAGGCGCGATCAAGCCCAATCCCTTCAGCAAAGAGGCTACCTGCAGCCGCGGCCATGATTGACGCGCTAATCACAAACATCATGATGGCAGCAAAGGCAGCGTCGCGACGCTGCTGCTTGTCGTGCTCCATCGTCCAGCCGGCTTCTTTCACCAGCGTGGTTCGGATGATGAATAATCCCGAGAATATGGTCGTGCCAACCATCGAAGCAATCAGCAGCAGCGGTCCGGTTTCGCTGGATGCCACTTCAGGAACAGAAGGCACCAGCCCTGCTGCCATGTCGGCCACCGGCGGCATCAAGATGAAGAACATACCTACGGCAGGATGAATGTGCTTGCGAAAGGCCTCGAGCGCGGTTTCACCCGTCACTAAGGTATAGCGACCATAGGTAGCGATCATCAGATAGGTCGCAGCACAGGATATCATCACAGTCCAAAGGAGCGTCATCCCGTAGTTGGCGCCAGCGGTTGCCATGGTCGTAACGCTGCCGGTTCCGATATTAAACCCCAGCAGGAAAATGCCGGGAAGGAAGCGGGCAAGTTTTGCCTTCAGGCCAGCAGATTTTGATGTCGCGGTCATATTGAGCTCACAGGTGAACGGATCGGAAGGCTGGATGGATATGGAAGGTCTTTACCAGTTTCACCATATGCACCGAAATTGCCCGCCTTTGTCTATCGGGATGGTCTCCTGGTATCCCCGCCTATGTAAACTGTGTCGCAAGAATGATCACAAAAACAGCCGGTGGGATTATCGATCTGCGTTCCCAACTGGATACAAATTTCGGTGTGGGGCTGGCTGAAACCGGTTTCACAGTTGTCGCTGGTACCGATCTAACTTTTGCCGAAGCTAATACACGATCTGGTAGTATCGTCATCAATGCCGGTAACATCAATGGCGGTTCGATCCTTGGCGGACTGGATGGAAGTGATGCGGGCAATGACTTCATTACCGTTGATGCTGCTGGCAATGTTGCACTCTCGGGTACAGTTGGATCGCTCGATGGTACAAGAATCATCGTTGGTGGTGATTTGAATATCGCAACCATCCAAAATACCGATGATGTATTTTTATCGGCTGACGGAGATGCTGTTGTAGATACGCTCAACGCTGTCTTGGGATCGGCAGTCATCAACGGCACTTCTGTTACGTTGAACAACGGGAACATAAACGCTAACCTGGCCCTTGATGCTACGACAATAGATGGTGCTGGCAATGACAGCGTCTCAGTAGGTGGGCTCACGACCTTTATTGCTGTTGGTGACATCAACTTTGACTCATTCACTGCTGGTGCTGGTTTTAACATTAGAAGCGCAACCGGTAACGTAAACTTCACCAACGCCAATACCCAATCTGGTAGCATCGTCATCAATGCCGATAACATCAACGGTGCTTCGATCCGTGGCGGGTTGGATGGTATTGATGCCGGGAATGATTTCATTACCGTCGATGCTACTGGCAATATTGCACTCACAGGTACAGTTGGATCGCTCGATGGTACAAGAATCATCGTTGGTGGTGATTTGAATATCGCAACCATCCAAAATACCGATGAAGTATTTTTATCGGCTGGTGGAGATGCTGCTGTAGATACGCTCAACACCAGCTTGGGATCGGCCACCATCAATGGCGCATCCGTTACATTGAACAACGGAGCCATTAACGCCAACCTAACCCTCAACGCCACAGGAGGTGATGTTGCCGGTAATGGCATTATCACATTAGGTGGCTTTGCCAATTTCGATGCTACCGGAGATATCGGCTTTGGGGCGATTACCGCTGGCACAGACTTTGATATTGATGTCGCTGGCGATGTGACCTTTGTCGAAGCCAATACGCGGTCTGGTAATATCACCATAGATGCGAACAACATCACGGGCGGATCGGTCCGTGGGGGCTTGGATGGTAGCGACGCTGGGAATGACTTTATCGCCATCAACGCCGCTGGCAATATTGCTCTAACAGGAACGGTTGGATCGCTTGACGGCACAACAATCACCTCCAGTGGTGATATGGATATCGGGACCATTCAAAATTTCGACAATGTTCTTCTAACCGCCACCGGCGCTGCTGCTGTTGACACACTCAACACCACCGTAGGATCGGCAACCGTTATCGGCGCATCTGTTACATTGAACAATGGCGATATCAATGCCAACCTGACCCTCAATGCCACCGCAGGCGATGTTGCTGGTAATGACACAATTGCGTTGGGCGGCGTTGCAAACTTTGATGCAACGGACAGTATAGATATCGGTAACATCACCGCCAATACAATCGATTTCGATGCCGGTCAGAATATATTCTTTGACTCACTCACGTCTCCCAACGCAGTTTCACTGATCACAATAAATGGCACAATTGGCAGGAGTGCAGGGGCCGGCGACATAACCAGTGGCGGCGCGATTGACCTGAATGGCACGGCCACCGATGTTGGAATTCTGGATGCAGCAACAACAATCACTGTAACGGCCACGGATGCTGCTATGGTCGACAATGCGATCAGCGCGACAACCACCAGTATCACTGGCGGCTCGGTAACACTCAACAGCGGGACGATCGGCACGGACTTGACGCTGAACGCAATCGATGGCGACCTTGATGCGCAAGGAGGTAATTTTACAGCAGATGCCGGGGGTGACATTGTATTTAATACAGCCATGGCGAGTGGTGATTTGAACTTCAATGCTGGCGGGCAGATTACCGGCAACACCGTCACTCTGGACGCCGCCACCGGAAGTGTCGATCTGACCGGCAATCAGGGCATCCGTATTGCAACCCTTTCCGCGTCAACGGCTGACCTCGTTTCCAATGTCAAAAGCGGTGACGGGGAAACAAAAACCATGTCCCCCGGACAGGCAATACTGACCTCGCCGTTGCGAACGGTGCGACCGCCAATGGCAATAATGTTCGGCTGCGTGCGACGGGAAACCTTGAAGTAACCGCCACCGCAAATACCGGAGATATCGATATCGTGGTCCAGGGCGATCCTGGTTGCCAACCGGATAACCGCGCCCGGCAGTATCGTTCTATCCAGTCTCGGCAGTTCAGTTACAGCAGGTGGAGCTGGCACATCGGAGCAAATCACATCCAGCAATGGCAGCATCGCGATCAGCGCAGAAACAGATGCGATTATCAACAACCTTACACGGGCTGCTGATGGGCTAATCATCGTCGCAGGCAGCCTGATTGACATTCAGGCGCTCGCGAGCGGTACGTCAATTACCACCACCTCCGCAGACATGAATATCGCTAGCACCGGTCAATTAGGCGAGGTTCAGAATACGAGCCTGATAACCCTCCAGAGCGATGGCAACGGTGCAGCCGTTCTGGGCGGCGCTGGCAGAACTGGTGTTTACAACCTCAACTAGGACGAGTTTGACCGGATCCAATCCGGCGGCGATTTCAGTTTTTTTGCTGCGAGCGCCGGTTCGACTGATCCATCCCTGGTTATCGATAATCTGACTTTGAACACGGGTCAGATTGTGGGTCAGGTCAATATGGTCATGCTGACCAGCGCCGACAGCGCTCGGGTCGGCGGCAATCTCAACCTGACCGGCGCCGACCTCAATACCGGTCTGACAATCACTGCCGCTGCAGGTGACATCTTAATCGCCACTGATGTGGGCGGGCTGGTTCAGGTTACCGACAATGGCGGTGCTTTTGGCAGCGTCGGCAATCTCAGTTTCATCGCCAACAGCATCTTCGCCATGACCGATCAGGCCTTTGCCGATATTGTCGGTATGTCGGTTGTCGATGTTGATTTAAGGCTCGCACAGAATGACGGTATCATCAATAATGATGGTGTGATCCGTGGTGGCAACATCTCTATGACCACGACGAACAGCAGCATCTACATTCAAAATACCGCTGCTGGAACGGATTTTGACGATCGCAGGGGTATCACAGCAGGCAGCCTGACCCTGTTCGACACAGTCACCGCAACGCCGCTCAATATTGCCATCAATGGAATCATTGGAGGCAATACAGGCGTTGATGCGGTTGCAACAACCGATATTACAGCAGGTTTTGATCCGGCATCCACGATCAATGGCTGTGTCATTGCCAATGCAGCCAGTTGTTCTTCGACGACACCGACACCAACTCCTACGCCTACTCCGGCTCCAATTGATTCCTCACCGCCCGTCACCGCAGCCAGCGGATCAGCCGTCGAGAATCTCGTTCAGGATATTGGCGAGGAAGAAGCGACTAGCAGCGATACGAAAATGATTCTTACAATGAATCTAGCTGGAAACTCGATTATTCAGATTAAAGAGTATGAGAATCTATCGGAAATCGGATTACTCGACGAACCGGTAACAGGTGCGGGAAACGACGACCTGTGGCAAAGCGATAATGATTGCCCAACCGTCGCTAGCGACGGTTGCGGAACAGATTCAGACAGCGAAGACGCAAACGAATTCGTTCCTACCAAATAGGCACAAGACAAAGCCAATCAAGGAATGAAATCCTGCTGATAGTGAATTCTATTGTCCGCTTCTCTAATTGGCTGATGTCAAGTTCGTTGGTTTAATTGTTGTCTATCATCTGGGTCACGCTTCTCTCCGCAGTCTATGTTTGTAGCTGCATGCATGTATAAGATCGGTCAGGGAGTGCCTTGCTTTCGGGCGCGCTTTTATGGCGCATCGGACACTTGCGGCGTCATTCCCATAGCAACGTCCAGATGAGGACGCTTCTTCCTTTGGTTTGATCAGGTTTGCGTCATGCTGTTACCTTCTGCTCATTCCATTGGAACTGGGTACCATCGATCCACATCCGGTGAAGGATGACGGCAAGTTTGCGAGCAACTGCAACGGTAGCGCGTCTACGCCCTTTTGTTCGAACCAGATGCAGGCCCCATGCTTTAAGCGGTGACATCGTGCGTGTTCTGGTGAGCAGTGAGTGGGCGGCTGAGTAGAGCGCCGAGCGGACATCTGCATCACCAGCTTTGGATATCCGGCCTTGGCTATCACTCTCGCCTGACTGGAAGCGCCGGGGTGTTAGACCGAAGTGGGCGCCAACAAGCCGTGATGATTTAAACCGCGCCGGATCATCAATGGCTGCCTTGAAGTGCAAGGCTGTCACCGCTCCTGCACCTGGTGCTGTCATCAGCAGCATGCAGACCGGATCGGTTCCAGCAACCAGCTTCACGCGCCGACCCATCTCCTGATAACTGGTAAGCAGCACCTGCTGCGCATCCAACATCGGTAGAAGTGCATATGTCAAAGCTTCATCCGCTTCGATGATGGGCTTCACTGTTTCCGCAAAGCGGTGGTGTGCTAACGTGGATGGCAGACGGATACCAAAGACCTTGAGCAAACCGCGTATCTCATTCTCCAGATCGATGCAGCGGCTCAGCAATGTCTTGCGGCTCGCCAGCAGCGTACGGATATGATGACTTTCTGCGCTCTTCATATGTACCGCGCGATACCAACCTGAACGCACCACTTGCGCGATGCCGCGTGCATCATTCCGATCCGTCTTGTTGCGCATCGCCGATAAAGCTGCACTGACGTGCCGGGCCTCCATGCACACGACATCATATCCGACCGCCTTTAATCCATGGAACAGCGTCTGGCTCATCGTCCCGGCTTCAAAGCCAATACGGTCTATCGAATGATCCAGATTATGCAGGCATTCGACAATCTCATCGACCTCACAGGCCACCGCCCGTTCCAGAACAATCTCGCCTTCACCATCAATCACACAAAGTGCCACAGAACGTAACGCTACATCTAGTCCTACATAATATCCCATCATCTCATCCCTTCAGTTGCTGGCTAAAACCAGCAATCTAACGGGAACTCGACCCATAATCAGTTCCACCAATTACGCATGCTTTCCGGAGAGGCTGTGTAAAAACGCATTGATTATCGCTATGGTCTGAGCGGCTTTGCTGGAGGCGGTTGCATGAAGCGTTTTGTGGTTGGATCGGATCGTGACCAGACGTTTTTATTGCCGCCATCGCTTGAGGATTATGTGGATGAAGATAATCCGGTCCGTGTGGTGGATGCGTTTACCGACGAACTGGATTTGCGGGAACTGGGATTTTCTGGTGTTGATCCGAAGGACACGGGTCGCCCGGCTTATCATCCAGCGGTGATGCTCAAAATCTATATTTACGGCTATCTCAATCAGGTACAGTCGAGCCGGAGACTGGAGCGCGAGGCGGGCCGCAATCTCGAGCTGATGTGGCTAACCGGCCATCTGGTCCCGGACTTCAAGACAATCGCCAACTTCAGGAAGGACAATGGCCCAGCGATCCAATCCGTTTGCAGTCAGTTTGTGGGGCTATGCCGGGAGCTCGGTCTGTTCGCCAAGGCTGTGGCTGCGATAGACGGGTCGAAGTTCAAGGCTGTGAACGCACGCGAACGCAATCATACACGAGGCAAGCTGAAACGCCGGATTGATCAGGTGGAAAAGAGCATAGCGCGCTATCTCCAGTCACTTGATGCAGCGGACATGCACGATAGCGACGTTGCTGAGGACCGGACGACACAGCTGCGCGAGAAGATCGTGTCCATGAAAGCCAAGCTCCACGAGCTTTGCGCCAAAGAAGCGGAGGTCATCGCTCATCCTGATAAGCAGATATCGCAGACTGATAGCGATGCCAGAGCCATGTCCACGAGCATGAAAGCCTCCGGCATGGTGGGATATAACGTACAAGCTGCTGTGGACACCGGGTACCATCTCATTGTGTCACATGAAGTGACCAATGCACCGCATGACCGGGCCTTCCTCGCTCCTATGACGGAGAAAGCCAAAGTGGCCATGGATGCGGAAGAGATAGAGGTGCTGGCTGATCGCGGTTACTTCAGCGGACCGCAGATCAAGGCATGTGAAGAACAGGGTGCGACGCCGCTTGTGCCAAAGCCCAATACATCAGGCTCTAGGGCAGCAGGCCGGTTCGATAGAAGTGATTTTATCTATGAAGCAGAGACAGACACTCTGCGCTGTCCTGCAGGTGAAGAACTCATCCACCGCTTCACGACAGAAGAAAAGGGGCTGACGCTGAACGCCTATTGGTCGAGCAAATGCCCAGACTGCAAAATCCGATCACAATGCACCACAGCCAAATACCGGCGCATCAAGCGCTGGGAGCACGAAGCCGTGGTCGATGATATGCTCGTACGCCTCAACAATCGCCCCGATGCCATGACCATCCGCAGACAAACGGCTGAACATGTCTTTGGAACACTCAAAAGCTGGATGGGACCGTGCCACTTCCTCACCAAAGGCATCAAAAACGTCGCCACAGAGATGAGCCTCTCGGTTCTCGCCTATAATATCAAACGCCTCATCACCATCATGGGCGTCAAACCGCTCATCAAAGCGATCCGGGCATGATGGTTCTGCGCGCCTGCTGAAATTATCGGCAAAAATCTGACCTAAACGAAAAAATACCCCACGACAGCGCATGACAAACGCGTTTTTACACAGCCTCCGGATATAGTGGACTTCAGCGGAATGTCCGACATTGGGGCGCATTGCCGAATGGCCGCTCCGATCATTTCCGGAACTTCAGAAACTGGGCTGATTGCGGACTGTCTGATTTTGGCTGCTTGGGCGCAAAAGCGGTCATCCATTATAAAAACAGATTTACAACCATTACTTGCTTTCAAGCCCGCCCCAGATTTCACCCTCGGCCTGGGTGTCTAAATCGACAGCTCCGCGAACGCCCAGTTGTTTGCGCGCTTCTTCCAGCGGTGTGTCCCAGACGTCTTCCATTTTAGCCATCCAGAATGGTTCCGAATTACGGCCGATGGATATCCCTTTTTCAATACATTTGAGCGCCGCGCCCCAAGTTTCGGGATAATGAAGCACAGTCCGGATCAAATAGCGCGTAGTACCCAATATCCCCATGACATTCATCTCACCGGCAAGCTCCTTATTCTGGATATGCGTATCGATGGTAGCTAGGCGGAACCAGTAGGGGAGAAGTTCGCCGATATAGTTAAAGCCAGCACCGGTCAGGATATGCTCATAATCATGTGTCTGTCCGGCGCGCAGCGAATAATATTGGCATTGGTTTTGCGGATTGAAATTAGGGACGATCTGGACTTCATATTCTCCTGCCGCAGCTTCGTAATATATGCCGCCAACGGTCCCCGGCGCGCAATCTTTCAAATCTTCGATGGTGTAGTCGGAACAAAACCATTCGTTGAACCAACTATCAAGCGCGGGGTTGTTTTTGCGCTCTTCGGTGAACAACTCTTCGATCCGGTCATGGTCGCGAAGCTCCTGCAGTATCTGGATCAACTCATACATTTCGGCAGCGGGCGGGAAATCGGCCCCGTTTTTCTTGAGCGCAATTTTTGCAACCCACTCGCGCAGTCGCGGATCATTCAAATACTTCGATGAAGAAATCAATATGGAGGAATCTGTCCCAAGCAGTTCCACTCCCCGAGCGAGATAAGGTGTGTCGTCCATCTTAATTCTCCTGAATGCGGATTCATATGGTCATCAAATTACGCAATTGGCCAGTTTATATTTAAACAAACGTATGAATGCGAAACTGGTGTTGACATTTGCTACGATATTTGAGAGGTAATTTCCAATAAAATCCGTTTCAACGGACAAATAATCTTGGGAGGACTATTTTAATGCAAAAACATCGAATCGCGAAAACCCTTTTGGCGGGTGCAGCCGTTGGAGCGTTGTATTCACCAGCCTATGCACAAGACGCAGATGGTGCTGATGACAATGTGATCATTGTGACTGCGAACAAGCGGGAGCAAAACCTTCAGGAAACACCAATTGCGATATCGGCGCTTTCAAGCAAGCAGATCGAATTACAGGGAATTAGTGAGACGCAAGACTTAAGCGGCTTGGCTCCTAACGTAGCCGTCAATGGCGGAACTACCAATGCTACGGCATCAGTTATTACAATACGGGGCATCCCGACCAATGCTGACGAGACACAAGGTTTCGACTCACCGATTGGTCTGTATCTGGATGGCGTCTATCTGGCGCGTTCGTCAGCCTCTTCCTTCGAAGTTGCCGACATTGAGCGGATCGAAGTATTGCGTGGTCCGCAAGGAACTCTGTTCGGGCGAAACACGACTGGCGGCGCGGTCAACTTTATCACAAAAGCACCGAGCGAAGACGCAAGTTTGAAATTGAAATTGGGCTACGGCAACTACAATGCCAAACAGGCTCGCGTCATTTTGAACAGCGGAACCATCTTCGATTCTGGTCGTATTTCTTTGGGTTACTTGTACAAAAAACGGAACGGTGTTGTTGATAACCTATTGCAGCCTGACAAGAGTCTCGATCCAGGCGGGAATGAAACACATGCGGCAAGACTGGCAATCGAGTTGGATGTTACGGACAATCTAAAACTCACCAATATTACAGACTGGACAAAAATTGACGGCGTGCCTCATGCCAATCAGCTTACCGCTGTGGGTGATGGAGTATTCCGACCCAATGTCACAATTGGTGGGAACACGTTTGCGCAGGTACAACCGGCGAATGTCGGCGGCTATCTGGCCAACGCAACGGCTCTGGAACAGCAGTGCGGCGCGCCACTTGGCAGTGTACAACGTGCCCGACTTGATCCAATTTGTATAGAGAATGCAGGCTTATCTACTGATACTATTCGCGGAAACATGACCCGCCTGGAACTCGACCTTGATACCGTTACCGTTCGTTCTACCACCGCATTTCGTGGCTGGAAAAACACCATTCGCGGCAGTGATCTGGACGGTCTGGGCACAATCCAGGGGCCAATTTTTGCGCAGACCAGCACTTTCAATGGCCTGCCTGCCTCAATCACCGGCTTCCTAGTTGCACCATTTAGCGGCCCGATGAATCCAACAGCTCTGTTTTTGCAGAGCCAGCCTGTGCCAACCACGACACAGCCATTGTTTCAGGCACAAAATGAGAGGGAACAAAGCCAGTTCAGCCAAGAAATTGAAATTGTAGGTGGTACCGGAACGAGTTTTGAATGGGTTCTTGGCGGGTTCTATTTCAGGGAAACCGGTAGTGAACTTAATCCGCAAAGCTTCGGTTTCATTCTCGATACAAATCAGGCAGTGTTTAGCGATGCAAACTTTGGACCTGCCTTTGGCGCCGGTTTGAGAGCAGCGAATACTGCAAACGGAACACAATTTCGTGCTCTCGTTCAAAACTCTACTCTGGGATATAGCGTTAAGGGCGAGTCCTACGCGATCTATGGTCAGGGGACATTCCGTCCGGGCGGTGAAGATGGGCCTCTCGGCATTACTTTGGGACTTCGTTATACATGGGACAAGAAAGAGATGACCGTCTCCCAAAATGGCGCAGTTCCGTTTGCAACACCGGCAGAATTGGCGCTAAATACGGGGTCAGCGAAGTTTAATGAGCCAACCGGTCATTTCACGATCGATTACCGTGCAAGCGATGATGTTAATCTCTATGCGCGGGCTGCGCGAGGTTATCGCTCCGGCGGTTTCAATGCCCGACAGACGACGAGCGTTGACAATAATATCGGACTGATTCCATTTAATGAGGAAAAAATCACCTCTTATGAACTGGGTGCGAAGACGCAGTTGATTCCCGGCCTGACGCTCAATGGAGCAGTTTTTTACAACATTTATGAAGACCAGCAAGCGACGGTTCCTATCCCGATTGTTGGCGGCGGCAGTTTCGGCACACAAATTGTGAATGCAGGTAAGACGAAATATCTTGGTGCCGAATTGGAGGCGCGCTGGCAGATCACCGACGCCTTCTCAATCGATGGTTCATTCGGTTATGTGGACATCGACACCAAAGAGTTCCCATCGGTTGACATTAACGGCGTGACCCAAAATATTGCTTCGGCGATCACTGCCGGAAATTCACCGTCAACAACGGCCAATGCCGGGATGACTTACAGCACACCCATTGGCAGCGGGAATACGCGCCTGACCGCTCGTGTAGGTGCCAGCCATGTTTCTTCGGTGGTCTTTTTTGGCAACCCACTAACCTCACCGTTTCAGCAGGAAACCAAAGGCGGTGCACGCACGTTGGTGGATGCTCAGTTAAGATTGGATGACATCAATCTTGGCGGCGCGGAATTTTCGCTGCAATTATGGGGTAAGAATATTCTGGACAAAGAATATGTTTCCCGCGGTATCGATTTTGGCCAATTGGGTTTTGGTTCGGTCATTTACGGCGAACCGGCAACTTACGGTTTGAGCTTGGAAATCGAATTTTGATCATGCCTCCCATTTGATCAAAATACAGGGCCGGAGAACAGTTACCTTCGGCCCTTTTCCTATCGGCGGACTATACCGCGGTGGCCCCGCCATCGATTACCATCGGATGACCGGTTACAAAACTGGCCTGATCCGAGCACAGCCAGACAATCGCGCTAGCAATTTCTTCTGGTTGGCCGAGGCGCTTCATCGGTGTCATCACCTCCATTGTTTGCCTGATCTCGGGACTTTGAGAAATCACTTCAGTCATTGGCGTTTCAACTACGCCGGGGCAAACACAATTTACGCGAATACCGGCCTCGGCCCATTTAAGCGCGGCATGGCGAGTTAGCCCCACGACACCATGCTTTCCAGCTGTATAGGCAGCCTGCATCGGATTCCCAACCAGACCCATAATCGATGATGTGTTCACTATTGCGCCGCTGCCATCAGCCAACATTGCTTCCGCCTCGGCCTTCATGCACAGCATGACACCGGTCAGATTTACATTGAGACTCTGCTGCCAGACATCCAGGTCATATTCGTCTTTCTGGATGTCGTTGATGCCGGCATTGTTGCTGGCAAAGTCCAGCCGACCATATTCCGAAACCGACTTTTCGATGAGCGCTTGGACATCGGTTTCATCGGCCACGTTGCAATGCTGGAACATAGCCTTGCCGCCTTGATCGGTGATTAGTTTCACCGTCTCTTTGCCTTTATCCTCCTGCACGTCGGATACGACAACAGATGTCCCGGACTCTGCAAATATTAAAGCTGTTGCACGGCCAATACCGCCGCTTGCCCCTGTTACAATTGCGACTTTGCCGTCCATTTCATAGTTCACGGATTCTTTTCCTTCATCAGTTTCAACATCGTCAAAAAATTGAGCAGGCTCAGCTTCTCAAGAAACCGTCATAGTCGTTTTGCACAGCACCTTCGCTAAGCTCACGATACTTGGGAAAACCGCCGACATATATCATAAAGCCGCCTTTTTTCCCTTCGATATTCTTCCCGTTGTACCAACTATCAGCCAGGTTATGG
Source organism: uncultured Parasphingorhabdus sp. (assembly GCA_951813595.1). Taxonomy (GTDB): domain Bacteria; phylum Pseudomonadota; class Alphaproteobacteria; order Sphingomonadales; family Sphingomonadaceae; genus Parasphingorhabdus. The sequence goes on from CATOTQ010000002.1 coordinate 27,037, forward strand.
ACGGTTTGAGACGCGGCGCCGTTCACCTCGGCGGCCCAGCCTTGTTCCGTCTGTTCGGTCGCGTCTATCCGCGAGTAGCCATCTTTTTCGAGATCATCGACAACTCCAGCAACAAAATCTACTTGCCACTCGCCCGCCGTTATCATCTGCGCGAGTGCTCCAGGTGAAAGTGGTCCGTGGATCATGAAAAGATTTGGAAAGCCTGCCACCATAAAACCGTAAGCGCTGGTCGGTCCTTCACTCCATTTGTCAGTAAGCTTGATCCCGTCCACGCCTTCAATATCAATCCTGGTTAGCGCACCTGTCAGGGCATCGAAGCCAGTAGCTGTGACAATCACATCAAGATCGTAGGTCGCGTCGTCCGTTTTCAATCCGGTTTCGGTAAAAGCAGTTATCGGAGCGTTCTTCACATCCACCAGTGACACGTTGTCGCGATTGTACATCTCGTAATAGCCGTTATCTATGCATAGCCTCTTGGCGCCTATGGGATAGTCTTTCGGACAAAGCTTTTCCGCCGTCTCCGGATCATCCACAATATCGCGGATCTTGCTCCTCGCAAACTCGCAGACTACCTCATTGGCCTCGGTGTTGGTCATCACGTCAGTAAAAGCCACCATCAACTGAAAGGCGCTCTTTGAAGCCCAGCCCTCTTCAAGGATTGCCTGTTGTTCTTCGGGCGTGCATTCGGCAGCGGATTTTTCGGGATATTCGATCAATGACACGCCATAAGTATCCAGCATCTGGGCGCGCCGGTCGAAATATTTCTCTTTCCACTCTCGCTCGTGCTCTTCGTCCAGAGGCCGGTTCCCTGAAGGCATGCTGAAGGCCGGTGTGCGCTGAAACACCGTCAGATGTTTGCTGCGTTCGGCCAGTATCGGAGCCGCCTGAATAGCGGTCGAACCCGTGCCGATGATACCTACGCGTTTGTCTTTCAAATCCAGCGGTTCGTCAGGCCATTGCGTTGTGTGGTAAATATCGCCCTTAAACTTCTCCCGCCCCAGCCAGTCCGGCATATTGGGTGCAGAAAGCGCTCCCGTGGCGGCAATCACATATTTGCAAATGACATAATCACCATTGGCCGAATGCACGTGCCAGCGATTGGCATCAGAATCGAAACGGAGAGACTTTATCGCGTTCGACAGGCGAATGTCTTTCCGCAGGTCAAAACGGTCAGCAACATGGTTCGCATAGCGTTCCAGATCGGGCTGTGCGGAAAAATATTCCGGCCACTTCCATTCCTGCTGAAGATCTTCATCAAAACCGTAGGAATATTCGACGCTCTCAATGTCGACACGCGCACCGGGATAGCGATTCCAATACCATGTACCGCCAACACCATCGCCTGCCTCAAAGCAAACGACTTTATGTGATTTACCAAACTTGTGAACCGCATAGAGCCCGGAAAACCCGGCCCCTATGATGACGATATCGAAATGCTCCGTCATTTTATTCTCCATCGCCATCTACAAGGTTAAATCCCGTCGGCGGTCTTCGCTCCAAAATCATCTCGGTTCGATCACGCAGCGCGGGATCCAGCGTGTCTGGCTGTGGCACGATCCAGTATTCATCGCGTTCGATGGCTTCAAACACCAATGGCGCGAATTCATCGGGCGTCAGTCCATGTTCCTCGTTCATTTCGCGAAGCATGGTCATAAACTCCGAGGTTTCTGCCGGAGCCTTTTCATCCATGATCGCGCTTTTCACGGGGCCGGGTGCAAGAAGAGACACCTGTACTTTGCTGCCCATAGCTGCCAGCTCGCCCGCCATCGCTTCCGTGATGGCAACAATCGCAAATTTGGTTGCTGAATAGGGAGCCATAAACGGTGAAGTCAGAAAACCTCCCACCGAGGATGTGTTGATTATCCTTGCAGCGCGATCCGCCGCTATCAGACGCGGGACAAAGGCGCGCATGACATTCACAACACCGCCAATATTGATATCGAGCAAGCGTTGCCACGTCGCGGAGTCTATTTCCCAACTCAACCCGCTGGATAGGACGCCGGCATTATTGAACAAAAGATCGACTTCTCCGAACGTTTCGAAGGCCGCTTCAGCCAGCGATTGCACTGCAGGTTTGTCGCTAACATCGGTGGGAACGGAGACTATTTCGGCTGAAAGGCTATCCGCTACCTCTTGCAGCGCGGCCTCATCCCAGTCTGCCAATACCAGTTTCATGCCAAGCGATGCTGCATGGCGAGCCAGTCCTGCGCCAATTCCGCTCGCTGCTCCTGTAATTACTGCGGCACTCATGCTCCGCTCTCCCCGACCGGGTTCGCTGTCCCTTCGCCAAGCACCCTAGAGTCCAGACGGATTTCCTTGCGAGCCATTGCCTCCCACAGAAATGGGAAGCCCAAATCGTCGGACATTTGTGCGACCGACAACGAATCAGGGTCGGTGATCGGCTGTCCTTCGCCTATCGCTTCAACTTGCCATGCCAAGCGGCAGCGATGCTCCAACGTGATGGCACGCAGATGAGCCTGTCGAACATCCTTTGCCACAACGAACACGCCATGGTTTTTCAGGATCGCCCATTTCGCATCGCCCAGCGCCTCGGCCTCTGCTTCCGAAGCCCCATCCACTGTTCCGGCATATTCGTCATAGAAAACAGGATCGCTTTCGACCTGTCCTGAAGTTTGGTCATAGATTGGCGGCACGCGCCCGGAAGCCGACCATACCAGCCCCCAGCGCGGATGATTGTGGATGACAACCTTCAGATCATGGCGACGCTTGTGTACCTCCAGATGCAGACCAATCGCAGGGGTGACGTTCCATTCACCCTCGACAACTGCGCCTTCACTATCCAAGCGAATAATATCGTCGGCGGTTAGTTCATTCCAGGTGAGTTCCCAGGGATTGACCAGAAAAGTCCCGTCTAGTTGCGCCAGCGTCACATGCCCGGCAACGTGATCATCATACCCTTCGCGGTGCAGCGCTCGGCAAAGTAGTGCTAACTCTTGGCGCGGGTTCAATTCCGGAAGCAGCGGATAACGACCCGGTCGCGGAGCCAGTTTTTCCAGCATGGGGTTGCTTCTTTTAGGAGCGTCCATTGTTCAATTCCTTTCATCCGCTGTTGTACGTGACGTGGGGGAGAGATTTGACCAGATTGCCTTCGATACCGGTATCGGAAAGCGCAACAACATCTGCGCCATGCCTTTGGCTGCGGGATCGAGTTGCGTGCTTGCGTTAATCCCACCCGTCAGCGCATCCTGAATCACAAAGTTGAGTGCGTGTAGGCCGGGAACATCATAACTATCCACACGCGGTGGCTCTCCATCCGGTCCCAAATGACGATACCATTCTCCAATAGCTTCGGGCGTCAGTGCGGCCTTCAGATAAGGCAGATATTCCGGTTCGCGAGCGATGACCGCAACGTTAAACAAATGCCCTTTATCGCCGCTGCGCGCCCATGCAAGACGCACAAGTTCCACTTCGACGTGATCTGCATCCGTTGGTTCGAACCAGGTCTCTTTTGCCGCCGGTGGATTTTCGAGCATGGGTACACCCTTGGCCTCCGGCAATTCATGTGTGACGCCATTGATTGTCATTGTTGGTACTATGCCCTGCTTGTCGAGCAGGAACAGGAATACCCCTGTCATCGGCAACACAGTCGTTCCAAGATTGATCGATGTGCCCACCGACATTCCCGAAATTCCTGCCCATTGCTCGCGGGCGAATATACCCGCGCCTTCCTGATCAGGATGATCGACGACCAGCTTGGAAATGACTTCGCGCGTTCCCACGGGATTGGCATGTGCACCAAAACTGGCCTCGCCACCTATCAACACATCATCGGTCAAAGAGAAATCAGGAAGGTTGCGTGCGCGTAGCAGAATTCGCGCGCGGGCAAAAAGAGCGTCCGCCTGACGAGCGGCCTTCTCGGCAGCATCTTCTCCGATAATTGGTTGATAGGCAACGGCACGCCAACCGCCATCAAAGGTGATACAAGCTTTGTAAGTGTCGGTAGGTGCTTGCCCCTTCGCGCCCGTTACAAGCACGCGATTTTCCGCGATCTGTTCCAACTGCACCTGACTGAAATCACATCGTACATCCGCGACGATATAATCGGCAGGATCGCTTACTTCGTAAAGAATTTGCTCAGCGACGGTACCGATGGAAACCAGCCCGCCGGTACCCTCCGGTTTGGAAATCACAACGCTGCCATCGGCATGACATTCACCAATCGGATAACCGATATTTGCCCAATCCGGCACATCACGCCAATCGGTGAACGTTCCGCCCGTTACTTGTGCCCCGCACTCGAGCAGATGGCCCGCCAACGTGCCCGCCGCGAGCAAATCCAGATCATCTTCAGCCCAGCCAAATTCATGGATAAGCGGCCCAAGTACAACCGCACTATCAACGACGCGTCCGGTGATGACAATGTCCGCACCTTCCGCCAGCGCAGCTGCGATAGGGAAAGCGCCCAGATAGGCATTGGCGCTCACCACATTGTCGGGGAATGCCGTGTCGACAAACAAATCCCGGATGCCGCTCTCTCGCAGCTCCTCAACCCGATCTCGCAGATCGTCACCTTCCACATACGCGACACTGATTGAAAGTCCCTTGTCTTGGATCATCTTCTCCAGCGCAGCGGCCAATCCCGCAGGATTAACGCCGCCGGCATTTGCGACAACTTTCAGTCCCTGCGACGCGATTTCATGAAGATGCGGCCCGACATGCACGGTCAGAAAATCTGTACCATATCCAGCCGCTGGATCAGCTGCCTGCATCCGGCCAAATATTCCCATTGATCCTTCGGCCAGATAATCAAAGATCAGATAATCGAGTTGCCCACCCGCAAGTAGCTGCGGCACAGAGAGAGCGGTGTCGGAGAACGACGCCGTTGCCCCGCCTATCCGTATCACTTTTTCATCATCTGTATTCGCAGCCATGAATTTTCCTCTCCCTCATACTTGTCGGATGTGCATAGCAAATAGATTTGCGATAAACTGTAACGTTAGTTACAATTCACGGATGAACAACAACGAACAAATTTTGGCATTGGAGGTATTGCAAAAGGCTGCTTGGTTGGAGGATTATCCGGTGACCCTTGCAAACAGTTTAGTAAGGGAAGGGCGGTTGGTTCGCCTGAACGCTGGCGAATGGGCGCAAGCAGAGGGCGACAATCGCAATGGGCTTTCTGTAGTTATTGACGGCTTGCTGCACACCTATTGCACCGCGCCGGGCGATCGCGACGTGATGATCTGGTTTGCTGAACCTGGCTCGGTGCTTGGCCATGCGACCCGTCACGGCGGCGGACCGCGACTGGTAACAGCCGTTTGCGCCGAGCCAAGCATCCTGCTCGAAATTTCCGAAAGTGAGCTGGACAAAGTGGCAAAGCATTCACCGGAAATCTGGCGCGCTATCGCCGCATTCACCTATGAGGATTTGCGTAACGCATTGCGAATGACTGCCGAAATCATGTCGCTTCGCCCGCGCGAACGTATAGCTGCGCGCCTTTTGGCAATCGCGGGAGATGATCAAGCAGATAAAAATCCTGTCCTTAGGATCAGTCAGGAATTACTCGGCGAATTGATGGGCGTCACTCGTAAGACCGTAAATATCCATCTGTCAGCTTTCGAGCGGGATGGATTGATCCGAACAGGTTATGGACGGATCGAGCTTTGTGATCTTAGTGGATTGAAGATGATTGCGAACGGATGATAGGCAAAGAAATTGTATTGCTTATTTATAGTTCGCACCCGGAATAAGCGGCATCTCAATTTCCCGCACTTCCATCCAGTCTAGTAGCAAGCCGCGATATTCGAAGCGCCACTTTCCACCCGCTTTCACAAAATGGTCCTGATATCGGATATGCCATGTCATCACACGGTCTGGTTTGCCTTCCTCGGGATAGAGCACATGATTGGCGGTGGAATAGCTTTCTCCAACCGCAGTATCGCCCGATATCTTCGCCAGCGTTTGATGTACAATATGTTCCGTACTGCGGTAAAATTGCTTGAGCATAGCTGGTACGCCGCAGATCGCTTCTATCCCTTCGATTCGAAAGCCCGGCCCTTGCACCACGATATCGTCAGTCATGATCTCGGCCAGTAACTCCGGTTGATTGGCATCATTGGCGCGGGCATAGAGTTTCGCAAGCGTTCCCAGTTCGGAAATATCCGTCGCTTCTGGCCCAAGTTCGACGGGTGAAACCGTCCCTATCCGCCGGTTAAAATCAGTCACCATATCCTGCACAGCGCGCGCAATGTCGGCGCGCCGATACTGTAACAATGCCGCTTCATCGGCATCGGGTTCATATGAGATTACATTGCCCCTTCCCTGCATGATTGCGGAATCGGGAAGCATGGGATGCTCCTCATCCAGCGAAGGCAGATCAAGCGGATTGCCAGCGGCAGAAAAGAACAGCCCGAAAAACTCTGCAAAGCTTAGATTCTCGTCACCCAGTAAATAGGATGTTCCACCCAAGCCTCGTTCCAGCGCGCCCGCAATAGCTTCTGACAACGATTGTACAGACAGGAAGTTGGTTCCGCCTGTCGGGCCAAATGGTTTTATGTAAGGAAACATATTGCGCGCGTAGTTGATGTACGCTGCGAACATATCACTCGCCATACCCGCCGCCAACCCGACCACGAACGGAGCATTCAGGCTCATTGCTCGAAAGCCTTCATCTGACAGTGCACAAACACCCCTGTCGGCGATATCACGCGAACGGACATAGGCATCGTCCGCAATACTTTCAGGCAAGATTTGCGGATAGAAGCTGCCAATGTTGATGAAGCATTTCACGCCCGCCCTTTTGGCCATCGCTGCAAATTCCGGAATTTTCTCACCATTGGCCCACAGGTAATGTGCATCAGCATCGACGCCTCCTTCTACGGGCAGATGGCGAATATCATTGCCGGCGGCGAATATCACGCCCTCGAAACCCGACAGATATTCTTCGGAGAAGGTATCATCCAGATAGTTGCCTTGCACCCATTCGAGATTCTCAAGCCCTGCTCCCACGGCCGGGGCTTTGCGGGAGGAAATCGCAACGTCATAGCCCAGCGAGTTGAGGTGGAGCGCGGCATGCCCCCCAATGGCACCGCTACCGCCGACAACTAATAGTTGCATGGCCAATTTCTCCGTTAGCTGTTTTCCGTTTCAATTTTGCGATCATCCGCATTTAGTCCGGCCGGTACCATCTTTCATGATTGTTTGCCAATCCGGCGATCAGTTTAGATGGTTGGACATTCGGGGAGTTCGCGTACGGGATCTAGCTGTCTCCATGGGAATGTCCGAGATTGGAGCGCAAAGCTGACAGTCTGCAATGCGCCCCAACTTCGGACCTTGCGATAGAGCCCGCTTTGTTCAGAGGCTGTGTAAAAACGCATTGATTATCGCTATGGTCTGAGCGGCTTTGTTGGAGGCGGTTGCATGAAGCGTTTTGTGGTTGGATCGGATCGTGATCAGACGTTTTTATTGCCGCCATCGCTTGAGGATTATGTGGATGAAGATAATCCGGTCCGTGTGGTGGATGCGTTTACCGACGAACTGGATTTGCGGGAACTGGGATTTTCTGGTGTTGATCCGAAGGACACGGGTCGCCCGGCTTATCATCCAGCGGTGATGCTCAAAATCTATATTTACGGCTATCTCAATCAGGTACAGTCGAGCCGGAGACTGGAGCGCGAGGCGGGCCGCAATCTCGAGCTGATGTGGCTAACCGGCCATCTGGTCCCGGACTTCAAGACAATCGCCAACTTCAGGAAGGACAATGGCCCAGCGATCCAATCCGTTTGCAGTCAGTTTGTGGGGCTATGCCGGGAGCTCGGTCTGTTCGCCAAGGCTGTGGCTGCGATAGATGGGTCGAAGTTCAAGGCTGTGAACGCACGCGAACGCAATCATACACGAGGCAAGCTGAAACGCCGGATTGATCAGGTGGAAAAGAGCATAGCGCGCTATCTCCAGTCACTTGATGCAGCGGACATGCACGATAGCGACGTTGCTGAGGACCGGACGACACAGCTGCGCGAGAAGATCGTGTCCATGAAAGCCAAGCTCCACGAGCTTTGCGCCAAAGAAGCGGAGGTCATCGCTCATCCTGATAAGCAGATATCGCAGACTGATAGCGATGCCAGAGCCATGTCCACGAGCATGAAAGCCTCCGGCATGGTGGGATATAACGTACAAGCTGCTGTGGACACCGGGTACCATCTCATTGTGTCACATGAAGTGACCAATGCACCGCATGACCGGGCCTTCCTCGCTCCTATGACGGAGAAAGCCAAAGTGGCCATGGATGCGGAAGAGATAGAGGTGCTGGCTGATCGCGGTTACTTCAGCGGACCGCAGATCAAGGCATGTGAAGAACAGGGTGCGATGCCGCTTGTGCCAAAGCCCAATACATCAGGCTCTAGGGCAGCAGGCCGGTTCGATAGAAGTGATTTTATCTATGAAGCAGAGACAGACACTCTGCGCTGTCCTGCAGGTGAAGAACTCATCCACCGCTTCACGACAGAAGAAAAGGGGCTGACGCTGAACGCCTATTGGTCGAGCAAATGCCCAGACTGCAAAATCCGATCACAATGCACCACAGCCAAATACCGGCGCATCAAGCGCTGGGAGCACGAAGCCGTGGTCGATGATATGCTCGTACGCCTCAACAATCGCCCCGATGCCATGACCATCCGCAGACAAACGGCTGAACATGTCTTTGGAACACTCAAAAGCTGGATGGGACCGTGCCACTTCCTCACCAAAGGCATCAAAAACGTCGCCACAGAGATGAGCCTCTCGGTTCTCGCCTATAATATCAAACGCCTCATCACCATCATGGGCGTCAAACCGCTCATCAAAGCGATCCGGGCATGATGGTTCTGCGCGCCTGCTGAAATTATCGGCAAAAATCTGACCTGAACGAAAAAATACCCCACGACAGCGCATGACAAACGCGTTTTTACACAGCCTCTTCAGTAAGCGGACCTAGAAAATCTCTTCGGCGCGGGTCAAGCTTGCAGGTAGGAAGTGTTCCAAAACCAGCACTATGCCATCTTTTCCGGTTAATGGAGCATATTCGGTAATTGCCCCTACCTTCGGTTTGTTTCCCCTGCAGCCTCAATTACGGCTTCAATGTTTACCAGTTCAACTATCTCGCGGAATCCAGAGAAACAAAACGGCTTAGGATCGTGCGATCACCCGGCCACAGCGATGGCGTCGTAGACCGCCTAATCACCGTACGCTCAGAATTCTGATCACACCGTCGATTGGCGGGCACGGACGTCGCTGGCTAGATCGGGAATCCAATGGGCAAAAAGGGTCGGGAAATCTCCCTGGCCCTTTTCTTTTTGCTTGCGAAATTCAGATCAGCTTGGATCTTTCAGATAGGCAATCACATCTGCACGTTTCTGCGCATCGGGGATACCGGCGAAGATCATCTTCGTCTTTGGAATCGTGCGTTGCGGATCTTCAAGATAGACATACATTTGCTCCTCGGTCCAGGTGATACCGCTATTGGCATTGGCGGGTGAATATTTATATCCCTCGACCGAACCGGCAGTTTTGCCGATAATACCCGCCAATGTAGGGCCGGTCCGGTTTACACCAGGATCGGTTACATGACAGGTGCGGCATTGTGCAAATACCGATTTGCCTGCTGCAGCATCACCGGTCAGACTGGCATAGGCTACGCCGTCTTTGGTTGTCATTGGATCATCTGCCGCAGCGGCTTCTTCAGCAACGGCCTTTTCGGATGGAGCTTCTTCCGGAGCCATTGCGTCTTTTGCCGGGGCTTCAACGGGTTCGCTGGAATCGGAACCGCCGCCTGAACAAGCCGCTACCAAAGCTGACAATGCGACTGCCCCGACCAATGCCTTCATCCTGACCATATTCTCTCCTGTCGGGTTATATAGACATCATATTCAACATCTTAGCTGCATAGCTGGAATTCAAGTCGAATCAAATTAACCTTTGGTACCATATTTCAACTTATTGAAAATTGGCCGTTTTATATCATTTTCTGCATGATGTTGCTCAGCAAATAATACCCGATTCCGCAGATGATCCAAACCACTGGAAGAGTGATTGCGCCGATCGAAAGGTTGGCGTGATCGTGCTTGTTATTTGCTATTTATAGAAACAAGAGAATGCTTCAGCGAGCGGGGTCTAAAACTACCGTGGCCCCTGACCATCATCAATCTTGATCACGGTTCCCGTCACGGCATCCGACGAAGGCGACACTAGATAAAGCAAAGTGCTATCCATCTGCTCCGGCTGTCCCAGGCGCTTCCTTGGAAAATGCACAGAAAAATCACCAGCACGGTCAATCATGCCATCGGCCATATCGGTCGCGAACAGGCCGGGTGCGATTCCGTTTACATTGATATGAAATTTTGACCATTCAACTGCCAGTGTTTCGGTGACGCGGACCACGCCGGCCTTGGTTGTCGAATAGAGTGCGGCGCCACCGCCGCTGTAATTGGTTGCTGCGATGGATGCGACATTGACAATCCGTCCCGGCGTTTTCCGTTCGATCAGGGGACGAGCAAACTCGTTGGATAATATGAACAGGCTGCGCAAATTGGTGTCGAACACATCGTCGATCAGTTCGAGCGACATTTTCGTTGCATGTTCCGCATCGACAATTCCCGCATTGTTTACGAGGATGTCGGGCTGGCCGAGTGTTCCGGCAATGGTCGGTATAATGGCCTTTAGTTGCTCGGCATCGCGAACATCCAAGGCGAAAGCCTGGGCAACGCCGCCATCCGCTTCAATCTCGGCGACCAGAGCATCCAGCTTATCCTTACGCCGTGCGGTGCAGGCAACTTTGGCACCACAGGCTGCCAATATCTTGGCAAAACGCAGGCCAAGCCCTGCCGAAGCACCGGTTACAATCGCGGTACGTCCCGTTAGATCAATCGAAAAATTAGGTGTAGTCATTTGCGGGCATCCTCCTGTTACCAGAGGGATGCCCGATAGGTTCGATTCCGTGCAAGCACAGAATTAGCCGTTCAGATCATCCTGCTTGATCGGAACAATCTTGATTTCCACCCGCCGATTGGCTGCGCGACCTTCTTCTGTGCTGTTGCTGGCAACCGGCTGGCTTTCTCCATAGCCTCTGGTAGCCAATCGCGCCTGCTGAACGCCGCTGTTCGACAGGAAGTTTGACACTGCATTTGCACGACGCTCAGACAAGCCCTGATTATACGCATCGCTACCGGTGCTATCAGTATGGCCGAGCACATCAACATAGCTTTTTTCATATTGAGAAAGCGTATTGGCCACGCTGCCCAGCGTTGTCTGGAAATCCGGCGATATCGCTGCGCTATCCACTGCAAAAGTTACATTGGATGGCATGTTCAGGATCAGATTGTCACCTTCGCGCGTAACATCCACACCAGTGCCAGCCGTTTGCTGCCGCAGTTTCTTCTCCTGCTCATCCATATAATAGCCAAGGCCCGCGCCGGCGAGGCCGCCAAGGCCCGCGCCAACGATTTTTGCTGTGCGATCATTGCGACCACCCAAAATATCACCAAGCAGATAGCCACCGACTACGCCGCCAACACCGCCAATCGCAGCTTTGGAAATGCGTTTATTCCCGGTTTCGGGATTGGTGATGCAGGCACTGGTCATCGTAAGTGCGCTCAGTGAAAGCGCCGAAATCAATATTTTACTCGTCCGCATGTTCATTTTCCTCTGGTTTACTGATTGAAATATAAACCTATTTTTGATCAGAAGGTTGTCTTTAACCATATTTCATATGAACCATGACTGACAGCAGGTTTGATATTTTGTAAAACTTGTGGCTATAGGGTGGCTTTGGGCTTCTTCCCGTATATTTGGACAATATGACTCCCTTTCCCTGGTTCGATGTCGCGATCATTATAGTTCTGATACTGGTCAATGGTGTTTTTGCCATGTCGGAACTCGCAATTGTGTCGGCGAAAAAGGCGAAACTTTCTACCATGGCCGAAGATGGGAGTCACGGCGCAAAAGTGGCAATGCGGCTCGCCGCCAACCCTGGGAAATTTCTGTCGACGGTTCAAATAGGCATCACTTTGATAGGCATTGTCGCGGGTGCTTTTTCCGGAGCAAGTCTGGGTGGGCCGGTTGCCGAACGTCTTGAGGCGTTGGGCATGGCAACTGACCTCTCGATCAGCGTAGGCTTCGCTCTGGTCATCGGTCTCACCACCTATGCATCTTTGGTGGTCGGTGAGTTGGTACCAAAACAATTTGCACTTCGGTCAGCGGAAAGGATCGCTGTCACCATGGCACCTGCTATGGATATGCTAGCACGTATCGCGGTGCCTTTGGTTTGGCTGCTCGACAGCACTAGTTCTTTGATTTTTCGGCTTCTTGGAATGAAACGTGATAAGAAAAACCATGTGACAGCCGAAGAGCTGCAAATGGTTTTCGCCGAGGCAACACGGTCAGGGGTCATAGAAGAACATGAGCGCGCTGTTATTTCAGGCGTTGTGCGCATGGCAGACCGGCCGGTCCGCGAGGTCATGACACCGCGCACCGAGGTTGACTGGATCGACATATCGGCATCAACGGAAGACATTCACAACATGCTGATGGAATCTTCCCATAGCCGTATTCCTGTTGCACAGGATTCTGTCGATTACATTCTGGGTGTGGTCCAGGCGCGTGATCTGGTCATCGCGCAATTTAGCGGGGAGCCAATTGATCTGAATGCACTTCTGCGGCCTTTGAAGAAAGTTCCCGACCAACTGGATGCGCTCGATGCGCTCGAAATATTGCGTGAGGCAGAAGTCGCCATGGTTCTTGTCCATGATGAATATGGCCATTTTGAGGGGATTGTGACGCCAAATGACCTGCTAAGCTCGATTGCTGGTGAATTTGTTTCCGATCAGGATGAGAAATCCCAACGCAGCGTCATCGAACGGGCGGATGGCAGCTTGCTGGTTTCTGGCGCGATGGCCATCGATGCGCTGGCCGAGCGGATCGAGATCAAACTACCTGATGATCGCGACTATGCGACAGTCGCAGGACATGCATTGGAGCAATTTCGTAGGCTTCCAGGCGAAGGCGAGCAGTTTGAAGACCAGGGTTGGAAATTTGAGGTTATCGATATGGATGGCCGGAAAATCGACAAGCTGATAGTCCGCCAGATGGAAACGGCGGAAGAAGAAGACTAGTTAAAGCTTACCGTACTTCTTCTCAAATCCGGCTATATCATCCTTGGCCAGAAATTTGGCCTGATCAATCCATGCATCCCGAGTGATCCGGCCGCTAAAGGACTCCAAATATTGATCAACCTCGGCAATATCCTGTGCCTTCCAGCTGGCAATCTGGTCAAACCTTGTAACCCCTAGATTATTGAGCAGGGTGTTGAGCTTTGGCCCGACACCCTTGATCAGGCGCAGATTATCGGGTTCGCCAACTGCTGCTGCAATCTTAGGTTTTCCTGCTGGAGGTGGCGGTGCAGGTGTTTCTGCCTTAACCGGTTTTTTGCGCGGACGCGGTGCCGGTTTGGGAGCTGGTTCCGGCGCAACGGTTTTCGGTTCTGGTGGTGTTGGCGATACTGCTTCGCCGGCCTTTTCGAGCAATCCATCATCGGCGTCAAAAGATTCTGCCTCACTGGCTTCGCGGCCTGAGCCAGCCCCTGCCCAAAATGCGGTGGCAACGCCAATTGCCAGTACAATTGCGAATAAGAGCCAATTTTCTGAAATCAGCGTGATCATTTGTCAAACCCCCAATGCTCGATCCCGGTTGGCATTCGCCTCGGAACCGATCCAAAATTTAATATTCTTGGCTATCACGGCCCCATATGACCCAGCCGATGACAAGGCCGATAGCAAAGGTTAACAGCAGGAAGAACAGATATTCGAAGATAAGTGGCATGATCTATTCTCCCTGTGGCGCTGATGCACCACTAATGGCCTGAATTGTGAATTCTATCCGCCGGTTTTGCGCATCTGTACTGGCACCGCTGCCTTTGGCTAGCGGCTTTTCGCTGCCAAAGCCGGTAGCGGTGATTAGGTTTTCAGCAATACCGCGATCAATCAGACCTTGCCGGACCCGATTGGCGCGTTCCTGAGACATGGTCTTGTTAACGCCTGCGTCACCATTGTCATCGGTGTGACCGCCCACCGCGATAGCCAAGCCATCACAGGGTTTCAGCGCTTCGGCTACCTCATCCAGGATCTTGTTTGACACTGGAGATATATAGGCACTGCCGGAGCGGAAATTGATTTTCTTGGATTCGACGATCTCATTGACGCCATCCTGACATTTGGTGATTTTTTCCTGAGTTGCCGGATCAACAGCTGTTGTCCCATCAGCAGAAGCATCCGCCGTCGTAGCAACAGGCTGCTCGCCCTGCCATTTGGCGGCGGACACGCCTGGAACTGCTATCACGGCTTTGAGTGCTGCCTGCTTAGTATCATCATCGACATCTCCATCGAGCACCGCTTTGCGTGACAGCGGATCGCGCGCAAAGGCAACTTTCACGCCGTCCATGCCTTGCGCCGTCAATTCAGATTGCGCCTTGTTTTCCAGATCTGCGACAAATCTGTCTGATGTCGCGAAATGACCAACAATTGCGAGCAAAGCCGTCGCAGCTGCGCCGGTTAGTAATTTACCCCCGACTTCCATAAATTCACCTTCGTCCCGTTTTTCAAAAACTTACTTCGAGCCATTTGTTAAAATGAAGTATATTCGATGGCGAGTCCAGTTTCACCAACGTCGAAGTGGCCAATAAATAGGTCCTGCGGACCAAATTCTGTCTCCATTTGAGACAATTGCTTAGCAAATATGGTTAATTTCGTTAAGCTTTTGCGAATCAACTCCTGGTTTGACTTTCGGCCAGATCATTCAATTTGCGGAATTCCTGACGCCAGTAGTTGCCGCCGTTGCCGGATAGCATGTTGATTTTCCGGAAATCATAGTCGCCCAGATATTTATCGCCGCGCAGTTTTTGTCCAAAGGCCGCCACAGCGATCGCGAAGGCCATGTCTCCATTGGGAGCGCTGGCATCCCTTAAGGTGCGAGCGGCAATCTGACGACTGATCAGGCGTGATTTCGAACCATTTGGCAATTTATAGCGCAGTTTTACGTTCGCCATTTCACCGTTAAAGTCGGGTTGCCAATTGACCACCTTGTTGGCGGGATAGCGCCGTTCCGGCAACCAGCCCTTGGCATTGGCGGGCATGATTTCATACAGTGCTGTCACCTGATGACCGGTGCCAAAATCGCCTGCGTCAATCTTGTCATTGTCGAAATCTTCCTCGGCCAGCAAACGGTTTTCATAACCGATCAGGCGATATTCCTTCACATGGGCGGGGTTGAACTCGATCTGGATTTTGACATCCTTGGCGATAGTGAACAAGGTGGAACTTAGCTCGTCACCCAGCACTTTCTTTGCCTCCATGGCGCTATCGATATAGGCGTAATTGCCATTACCGACATTGGCGATGCCCTCCATTAATTCATCCCGAATATTGCCTCTGCCATAACCCAGCATGGTCAGGTTGACGCCCGACTCTCGCTCTTTCGACACGATCTTTTTCAATTCATCCGTATTGGAGGTGCCGACGTTAAAATCCCCATCAGTTGCCATGATGATGCGGTTGATTCCGCCTTTCAGGAAATTCTTTCTTGCCGTCGAATAAGCCAGTTTCAAAGCGTCTCCACCGGCAGTGGATCCGCGGGCAAACAGACAATCGACCGCTTCCTTGACATGAGCCTTGTTAGAGGTTGGTGCGAGAAGCAGGCCGACCGTTCCGGAGTAGACCACTATGGAAACCCGGTCATCGCTGCGCAGCTCGTTGGCCAGCGCGTTCAACGTAGATTTGACCAGAGGCAATTTATCCCGGCTTCGCATCGAACCCGAAACATCGACCAGAAAAACCAGATTGGCGCGCGGACGTTCGCTGCTATCGACATCATAGCCGCGCAGCCCAATTCTGAGCAATCGGCTGGCGTCGTTCCATGGTGTAGTGGACATGTCCGTGCTGATGCTAAACGGTGCCTCTCGACTGGTTGGACGCGGATAATCATAGCGGAAATAGTTGATCATTTCCTCGGTTCGTACCGCTGCTTCTGGCGGCATCCGTCCTTCGTTCAGGAAACGGCGGACATTGGAGTAGCTTCCCGTATCTACGTCTACGGCAAAAGTAGAAACGGGCTCGTTCGCAACGCTTTTTATGCTGGCCACTTCCTTGCCATCATATTGCTCCCGGTCCTGTGGCTGCGGAAAGGGACGAGGGAAGGGGATTGGTGCAATGCGTTTCAAATCCTTACGTATGACAGGTTGGGCCCTTACAGCCCCCGTACGCGGCCGCGCAGCCGCTTCTGCGGAAACGGATGGTGATGAAACTACCGGCGCAGGGGGAGGCGGAGGCGGGGGAGGCGGTAACGCGCTCGATGACCCTTTCAGGGCACCGAAACGTCGATTGCTATAGCCACGATCTTCATTAACCCGCGAGAAGATACTGCAATTGACGGGATGCGGTCTGGGATCAGGCCTCACAATGGACCGCGCATCGAGCGCCGGTGTTGACGCAGTTGCTGCAAGGCCAATAACTGCCAGAGCGCTCAAACAATTTCCCAATATACCTAAATGCCGCATATCTTCACTCCCATCTTCAGACCCTCAATCAGAAGCTGCCAGAACCAGTCTGACTGGAAAATGAACGCATGATATGTTGTTACATCAGGAGCTTTGCTGGGCGACTTGCAGTTTTACCAAAACTGACTGCCAGGAATTCCTTTGAACGGCCCGGCGACATGGGAGGTGATCCAGCCTCCGTAAAAACCGCCTGGCTGCGGAGTTACAATCTTACCGCCGACCATGCACTGGTCAAATGGAGCCGCGTAAAAGGCTATATGGTCTTTGATGGCGGCAAAGGCAGCCGTCGGCTCAGCATATCCCCAGGCAATATCAGGCAGCGATTGCTTATCGATTTGCGCATCAAAATAATGAGCCTGCCCCTTCCACTCGCAAATTGAGCGATGTGGGTTCTTTTGCAGCACCGCAAAATTCACATCCTGAGGCGGAAAGTAATAAGTCGGCGGATGGCTGGTTTCCAGCGTTCGGATAGCATTTTGGGTGTCTGCCACAACTTCTCCGCCATGCACGATTTTGCAATGCAGATCAGATGGTTCGGCAATGGCCGGACGCGGATAATCCCAGACGCTTTCCTGTCCTGGCTTTGTCGATTCTGGCATTACCCTCATTGTGAGGCTGGCCGGCTGAACAGTTTTTGCAGCTGCGGACGAACTTTGAGAAATTGCAGATACAACCAGTCGAGGCGCTTCATTATCCCGATTTCTCGAAGGGATCGCGGGCCATTGCCATCAAACCAGATTGTAACTTCCAACATGATGGAGAAATAGCCTATCAAGCCGGCGAAAAAAGCCCGTCTCTATGCACGTAGTTTGTTCTGATATCCAAGCCGGTTTAGGCACCGGCTTCCCGCTCAACCTCACGCCAGCCGATATCACGGCGACAGAAGCCGGTCTCAAAATTGACTTTGTCGACTGCCTCATAGGCCTTCGCCTGGGCTTCGGTGGTGTTGTCACCCAGTGCGGTAACGTTCAACACACGACCACCATTGGCGACCAGCTTTTTGTCGACCACGGCGGTACCCGCATGAAAGATTTTTGCGCCCTCCTTTTCTGCCTCGCGAAGGTTCGAAATCTTGCCACCTTTATCGGCTGAGCCAGGATAGCCGTTGGCAGCCATCACCACCGTCAGGGCGGTGCGTCCATCGAAACTGGGATTGCTGGTTTGGGCGAGATCGCCTTTGGCAGTGGCCATCATCAGCTTCGCCAGATCGTTTTCCAGTCGCATCATCAGAACCTGACATTCCGGATCACCAAAGCGGGCATTATATTCAATCAGCTGCGGACCGCTATCTGTTAGCATCAAACCAGCGAACAAAACACCGCTATAAGGCGTACCCTCTGCGGCTAGCGTATCGACGGTGGGTTTGATTATTTCGCCCATGACCTGCTGTTGCAGCGCCTTGGTCAGCACCGGAGCCGGGCTATAGGCGCCCATGCCGCCCGTATTGAGCCCAACGTCGCCTTCGCCAACCCGCTTGTGATCTTGTGCGGTGCCAAAGGGGACAATGTTCTCGCCATCGGTAATGGCAAAGAAGCTCGCCTCTTCGCCTTCCAAAAATTCCTCGATCACCACTTCAGTTCCGGCCTCACCGAAGCTGCCATCGAACATATCGACAATCGCTTCGGTCGCTTGGTCTTTTGTTTCGGCGATGATTACGCCTTTACCGGCAGCGAGGCCATCCGCTTTGATCACGACTGGAATAGAGAAGTTATTCAGTGCGGTGAGAGCGTCCTTGGCACTCGTCGTGCGAACATAACCTGCTGTGGGGATATTGGCGCGGGCGCAAAGGTCTTTGGTAAAACCCTTGGATCCTTCCAATTGCGCTGCATCTTTGTTGGGCCCAAATACCAATATGTCAGCAGTACGAAGGCTGTCACCCAGACCGTCCACAAGCGATGCCTCCGGGCCAACGACAACGAGATCAATCTTCTTGCGGTTGCAAAAGGCAATAACGGCATCATGATCAGAAGCACTAAACTCAACCAGTTCGGCTTCATGAGCAATTCCGGGGTTCCCGGGCGTTGCATAGATTTTCTCAACAGAGGAAGATTGCGCGAGTTTCCAAGCCAAGGCATGTTCGCGCCCACCTGAACCAATAAGCAGGATGTTCATTCTCTACGACTCCGAAAAATGATCTTCGTTTGCAATCACATGCGATTAACATAAACATCGGTCTGGCCGCCATAGCCATCGCATTTTCCTTGTATACTGTTGTTGCTGGAAACCAATCGACCGCTACATGCATATTCATAAGAGATGCCCAAATTGTCGACTGTCGATGCATTCCAGTTTAGTTTTCGGCCATCAATGGTACCGGTTCCGACAAACGGAACGAGCTGGCCCTCAACGAAAACAAGCACGCTGACCTGTAGATTGCGTCCCTGCTGCTCTATCGTCATGCCGCCAGTTCCGGCGGGCGCTAGCCAGTCACCGGCAACACTCAATATTTCATTTGGGGGATCGGGAAGTTTTGCTACTTCATCCGCATCGTTGTTTTCAATCATTTGGTTTTCTGTTGGACCGGCACTTTATCTCGACTGTGTTGGTACTCTCTGTCTCAGCCCGCCGATCATCATTTTGAGCTGCCTCACGATTCGAACCGTCATCATCATTTTTATGGGTGACGGTTGCGTAGCCAAACCATCCGGTTGCAACCGTACCGGCGAGACCAATTAGCGCCAATATGAGCTTCGTGGCGTCGCTGCCCTTGCTATCATTTTGTTCATCAGCCATGCTGAACTCCGAGTTATGAAGCGAAAACGCCTCACATGGTAATCACAGCGACCCGACGGATAAATCTTGTCTAACAACCCAATCATTGCACAAGATGAGCCCGGTGACAACGCTTCGCCGTTAACCGTTTCCGAAATTTCGGGTGCACTCAAACGGGTTGTCGAGGATCGCTTTGGCTATGTCCGGATCAAGGGCGAGATTTCTGGTTACAAGCGGGCTGCTTCTGGCCATGTCTATCTGACTTTGAAGGATGATAAATCGGTTCTGGACGGCGTGATGTGGAAGGGTAATGCCGGACGTCTGCCGTTTCAACCAGAGGACGGAATTGAAGTCGTCGTTTCGGGCAAGCTGACCACCTATGCCGGGCGTTCCAAATATCAGGTCGTGATCGACAAGATGGAACTAGCGGGCGAGGGCGCGTTGATGGCGCTGTTTGAAAAGCTCAAGGCCAAACTGTCAGCCGAAGGATTGTTTGATTCTGATCGCAAGCGGAAGATTCCGTTCCTGCCAAAAACCATTGGTGTGGTAACGTCTCCGACCGGATCGGTCATTCGGGATATTTTGCACCGGCTGGCGGATCGTTGTCCCAGCCATGTAATTGTCTGGCCGGTGCTGGTGCAGGGTGAGGGTTCCTCCAATCAGATTGCGAATGCGATCAACGGGTTTTCCAACATGGAAGATGGTGGATCAACGCATCGGCCAGATTTATTGATCGTGGCGCGAGGCGGCGGGTCGATTGAAGACCTATGGAGCTTCAACGAGGAAGAAGTCGTTCGCGCAGTTGCCGAATGTTCGATCCCCGTCATCTCGGCGGTTGGGCATGAAACCGATACAACGCTTTGCGATTATGCCGCTGATTTGCGCGCACCGACACCTACTGCTGCTGCTGAAATGGCTGTTCCTGTGCGGGCTGAATGGCTGGTAACGCTGGCAGAATCGAAAGCTCGAATGCAGCGCAGCATCGGGCGTGGATTGTCGCAGGCTCAGGAGAGGCTGGAAGCGCAACAGCGACTTATGCCGGCGCTGGCCGATCTGCTTCGCCCGCATCAGCAAAGGATTGACGAAATCGCCGAGCGGATGAAGTTTGGCCTCAGTCAGAATATCAGTCATGCGCGCAGTCGATTTGATCGAAGTGATGGTGCGCTGAAACCGGCAATGTTAAAAGGTCGACTTGATCGCGCTTCGGAACAGCTGGATCGTTTCAAACTATCACCCGCCATGATCCAACGTCCATTTGATGATGCGAAACAGAGACTGGATGCAATCTGGCGGCTGGCGCAGCAAGTATCTCCCGATGGCCCCCTAAAAAGAGGGTATGCCAGAGTTTCAGCCTCAGATGGAGAGCATATTGGCAGCAAAGCAGGAGCAGAAAAAGCAGGCGTAATTAATTTGCATTTCCATGATGGTGATGTCGGAGCAAAGGTTGGTGATACGGGAGCGGTTCCGGCTCCCAAAAAACCGAAACCCAAGCCAAAACGAGTCAAAAAGGCGGCGGATGACAGGCAGGCGGATTTGTTCTAGACGCCGCGCTTTGTTATGATGAACGTGAAATAAGCATCTGTAAATCGCGGGTAAATCAACAGGGAGTTATGATACAGTCATGTTAATGTCCAATCGCAACAAGGCGGCAAAACTGCATTATATGCCCAATGGTTTCAGGCCTTTGTCGGGTGGAGATCATGTAATTTGTGCAGTTTCCGGGGAGCAAATTCCACTGGAAGAGTTGCGCTACTGGAGCGTCGAAAAACAAGAGCCTTATGCGACTGCACAGATTTCAGCCAAGGCCCATGCAAAATGAAAATTCGAGGCAAACTTATATTTGGCGCTGCAATAGCCAGCTTGACGACTGCTGTTATCCCTTTGTCTTCTGCCAGTTCATCTGAATCGGAAGCTGAAGAATCTGCATTCCGTCAGGCAACCAAATTCGGTTTTTCAGGAGAAGCCATCCAGGGCGGAGTGATGGTAGGCGATGCTCCTGCTGGGACCAAAAGCCTTATCTTTGACGGAAACCCAGTAAAAATGGATGCAGATGGCAAGTTTATTGTCGCCTTCAACCGTGATGCAGGGCAGGCCGCCACTTTGATTGCAACTCTGGAAAACGGCCAGAAAGTTCGGCAATTTTTCAATGTCGCACCGCGCAAATGGAAAATTCAGCATGTTGCGCTTAACCGGAAAAAGCGCACAGCCAGCGCCGCCTTTAAAAAACGCCGTGCGCCGGAACTCGCTCAGATTAGTTCAGCACGCAGTTTCCAGAGCGATAGCAAGGGTTGGCGCCAGGATTTTGTCTGGCCGGTAAAGGGCCGCATCTCCGGCATGTTCGGACATCAACGCATCTATAATGGCTCTCCTGGCGGTTATCACACCGGAATAGATATCGCGGCACCAACTGGCACTTATTATGTTGCGCCGGCCGATGGCGTAGTCACCTTGGCAGCGACCAGACCATTTTCGCTGGAAGGCAATCTGTTGATGATCGACCACGGCATGGGCCTGAACAGCGCCTTTCTGCACAGTTCGAAGATTCTGGTCAAAAAGGGTCAGAAGGTAAAACGAGGGGAGCCAATTGGAACAATTGGTGCAACTGGAAGTGCAACCGGACCACATTTGCACTGGTCGATGAAATGGAACAAGGCGCGCATTGACCCTATCTTGCTGACGGGGCCTATGCGTTAACGGTTGAGTTCTGATGCTATCTGACGATTCGTTTTATCTTGAATGATCTGCCGCCACGCACTCTGGCCGTGTAACTTCCCAGAGAAGCTTTCTTGATGACGATAGGGTCGCCTTCTCGCGGTCGGCGCATCGTCCGGACTTCTGTCTGCTGCCAGGTTGCACCGTCCTCCAGTGTGAATATCATTTTGCCGCCACGCAATGAGCGAACCGATGTAATCGTCGATTCGATCTGATTGATATCTGTTCCCTCGTCATCTCCCCCACCAAATAGTTTGATTCGGGGCAGTGACAGTCCAAACAGACCGCGCCTTGCTTCTTTGACCTGCTCGCGGTCGGCGATGACCACTTGTTTGTTTGTTTGTGCAGTTTCCAGCGCAGATACTTTCTCGTCATAGCAAGCCAGTCGCTGTTCGGGATTCGTGATGCTCTTGCAAGCGACCAGGTCGGTATAAATAGCCGGCGGTTTGGTAAGCTGTGCCTCTTTATCATCGGCCGCAAGCGCAATGGATGTGATGGAAAGCGCACCAACTCCCAGTAAAACCAAGCTTCCATGTTTAATTGCCGACATGTTTTCCGCTGCGCCCAGTCGTTCTTTCATCATGCACTCCGCTGCTAATCGATGTTGAAGCAATGTCCAAATCTGCTGATCTCCATGCTAGCACAACCGGACCGCCGGACAACCGCCATGTTCCCACTGTGACAAAATAGTTACATTATCTACAAAAACTGTGATTTTCCATGAACAGAAGCTTTACAGCCAAGGCACGTTGTTGCATTTGCCGATCAATTCGGTGGAAGAATCGATGCGTTTGGGGCGTGCTGATGTCCATCGGTCAACAACCGGGGATAGGCCATGGTGGCCGTTCTCTCCAGAATAAGGGACTGGAATCACATGAGAAAATTTTCAAACCTAAAGGCGTCAGCTGCACCAATGGTGCTTGGTCTCGCCATGGTTTCTTCTCCTGCGCTAGCGCAGGATCAAGACGCTCAAGAAGCAGATGCTGACGAAAGCGTAATTGTTGTTACGGGTTCGCGTATCACCAACCCTAACCTGGAGCTGTCTAGCCCAGTTGGTGTTGTGACTTCCGAAGAACTTGAACTTCGCCAAACAAACACTGCTGAGCAGTTCTTGCGCGAGCTTCCATCAGCAATCCCAAGCATCGGTTCTGCTGTGAACAACGGTAACGGTGGTTCGTCCTTCGTTGACCTTCGCGGCATTGGCTCGGAACGTAACCTGGTTCTTCTTGACGGACGCCGTTTTGTTCCTGCTGATACAACCGGACGTGTCGACCTTAACTCCATCCCGTTGGCAGTTATCGAGCGTACTGATGTTCTGACTGGTGGTGCTACCACCACATATGGTGCGGACGCGATCTCTGGTGTTGTCAACTTCATCACCAAGCGTGATTTTGCTGGCATAGAAGCTAACCTTTCACAGCAGATCACTGAACAGGGCGATGGCAACGTGTTCCGCGGTGACCTTACCATTGGTGCAAACTTTGATGATGGTCGTGGTAATGTTGTGCTGAGCGTTGGATATCAGGATCAGGACGCGGTTTTCCAAGGTGATAGGGCTTTTGGTGAGTTCAATGTGAATTCCTTTTCTGGGGACCCTGGCGGTTCGTCTAACGCTGTGCCAGCAAATATCGTTTTTGCTGCGTCTGTCGATCCTACAACGATCTGTGATGATACGACTTTGGCAGATCCGGAAGACGCAGAACTTTGTCCAAATATTACTGGAAGTTTCCTCGGTCTGAGGGACGGACAGCAAAGTACTTTTAATGGACTTGGTTTTACCGGCGGTATTGCAGCGCAAATCAACGATGCCGGGACGGATATTATTTCCAATGACCCGACAAATTTGTTAGACAATGGTGAGTTTAACCCGACGCCATTTAACTTTAACCCGTTCAACATTTTCCAAACTCCTTTTGAGCGGTTTAACATCTTTAGCTCGGCGCGTTATGAAATCAGCGATAGTGTGGAGATTTACTCCCAGGCTGCATTCTCGAAGCAGTCTGTTTCTACCATTATCGCTCCTGGTGGATCATTTTTTAACACCTATACGTTTAACCTGAACAACCCTCTGATCCCTGAAGCTATTGCTTCGCGGATTGGTGCTGGACTGGGATTAACTGGTGCTGCTTATACCGCAGCTCGTACCACCGAATTCGGCCCGACCTTGGCTGATGGTAGCGCGAACCCAGACTATAATACTTTCCAAGCGCAAGTTCGTCGTCGGACAGTTGAAGTGGGTACGCGTAACTCAGAATTTACGTCAACACTGTTTAACATAGTGGTAGGTGCTCGTGGTTCAATCACGGACAACATCACCTATGATATCTCGGGTACATATGGCGAGAGTGAGCGTATCCAGCGTCAAAGCGGGTTTGCTCGTCGGGCACGTATTGACAATGCTATCCTTGGTCTTCCAGACGGTACCTGTGTAAACGGCGGCGGCGATGGTTGTGTACCCATCAACTTCTTTGGTACGCTGGGTAACCTGGGGCCACAAACTGCACAGGATTATGTATTTAATCTGACGCAGCAAGTGATAACAGGTACGTCAATTGCAACGGTAAACGCTACCGTAGCTGGTGACTTGGGCTTCGGTTTCGCCGATACGCCAATTCAATTTGCTGCTGGTGGCGAATATCGCGAATTCACTGCGTCGCGTTTGTCGGATGAAGCTTCGCAAACCCCTGGCGCTGTTGTAGGTGCTGGTGGCGCTGCTCCAGATATTAATGGTTCTTACGATGTTTATGATGCCTTTGCGGAAGTTAGTATTCCGGTATTTGAAGGTGAATCATTTGCTGAAAGCCTGGCCATTGATCTTGGCGCTCGCTACTCCGATTATTCGACCGCAGGAACAGAGTTTACCTGGAAAGCAGGCGGTAGTTGGGAAGTTATTCCTGGTCTTACCTTCCGCGGTAACTATCAGCGTTCATCACGCGCACCGAACATTGGTGAGCTGTTTACGCCGGTTTCAACGGGTCTGAGCAATCTTGCTAATGACCCATGTCAAGGCCCCGTGACAGATGATTCGGGGGTCACAACGGGTAGCATTCCTACAGGGAATCTTCTGGCAGCCTGTCTGCTTCAGGTTCCTGCTGGAAGCCCCGGTGCTGCTGCGATTACCTCAGGTAACGTTGCGCCTCCAGCTGCTGGTCAAATCAACATTACAACCGGCGGTAACTTGGCTCTGCAAACGGAACAAGCAACAACATGGACAGTTGGTGTTGCATTCCAACCGGAAGCAGTTCCTGGATTGTCGGTTACGGTTGACTATTTCAACATTAAAGTAACTGATGCAATTTCAGAACCTGCACCTGGTGACGCTATTGGTGCATGTTTCGACAATCCGTCAGCTACCAACCCATTTTGTACACAACAGTTTATCTCGCGTAGTGAATTTACGGGCGGACTTGACGGTGACCCGGCACAGGTTCAAGGCTTGATCCTTCAGCAAAGTAACCTTGGTACGATTGCAACGGACGGTATCGATCTTAGCATTCGTTATGGCACGCCGCTGACAGATAACATCGATTTAGCGATGTCATTTGATGGTACATGGACGAACAAGAACCTGTTCCAGGCAACGCCTTCTGCTATTAATCGTGAATGTGTAGGTTTCTATTCTGTGAACTGTAGTCCACAGTCTGAATTCGCTTTCTCACAGCGGACGTCTTTGACATTCTCAGAAGAGTTTACCCTGTCATTGCGCTGGCGTTTCCTGAGCGGTGTCGAACAAGAACCTCAGGATATTATTGATAACGACCAAGCCTTTATAGGTAATTCGCCATTGTTTGGTGATGTTGACTTCACGCAAATTCCTTCGGAAAGTTACTTCGACCTGACAGGGCAATGGGATATCAGCGAGAATGTTCTTCTTACTGTTACGGTTCAAAACCTGTTTGACAACCAGCCTACGGTTGTTGGTAGCAACATCGGTTCTACCACGTTTAACAGTGGTAACATCTATCCATCTTCCTATGACGCTCTTGGTCGTCGTTATGGTGCAAGTGTGAAATTCAGCTTCTAAACTGAACGTTTTGAACTGAAATGATTAGGGCGGGCCTTTGGGCTCGCCCTTTTTTTGTATATTGGAAGTATAGATTGGAGGTTGATGACATTTCTTGACTACTAGGCGTCATCCTTTCGTTTTGGACAGAACAACTAATCCACCCTCATTGGAGATAATAACATGAAACGAGTTTTGTTGGTTTCCGCGATCGCTACGGCGGCATTCACACTATCCAGCGCAGATCAGGCTGATGCCGCTGCGTTTATCGATGCTTCAGAAGTTAAAAAGGCTGACAAGCCTAAAAAGATTACCGATCGAAGCCATCCCGACTATGTTCGTTGTCGCAATCGTCCAACGATGGGGTCTCTGGCGCGAAAGCAGCGTATTTGTGTGACTAATCGTGAGTGGGTTGTGCATAATCGAAAAGGAAATGCCCAATCACGCGAGTTTGTTGAAGACATGCAAGCTGGAATGAATGGGAATAACTAAAAGCAATTAGATATCTCTACAGACTATTAGTGGAAGTGCGGTTTTCAAATTCGAAAATAATGCAATCTAAATCAAATTGACTGACAGGAACGAGCGATGAAAAATGCAATTTCACTCTTAGTAGGAATAACTTTGGCCAGTACGCCTATCAGTTTTAGCCCAGTTTCAGCAGCCGAAGATAAGGATGTTGCCGAAAAGAAAAAAACGAAAATAACAGATAGGCGACATCCAGACTATGTCCGTTGTAGATCTGAGCCGGTCATCGGTTCGCTTGCAAGAAAGAAGAGGGTTTGTATGACGAATCGTGAATGGACCGCACACAATGCTGAAGGAAACAAACGTTCGCGTGAAATGGTAGATCAAGTCACACAAGGTATGGGAGCGCTGAATGGACAGTAATACATTCGAAGTGTTGTGTAAGTGATCTGTTTTACCTTTTGTTATCAAACTATTTCTGCTGTCGTTCGGAGCCCATCGTCGGTCAATTGGTGCGGTAACGGCGCGTATGTGTAAGTAAAAAGGAATGGATTCTTCATATTCAAGAAGGCAATAAACGCTCCAATCAATTTGCAAAAGATGTGTTGGGCAGGATGCATGTAGAAATTCGTTGAACGAACTCGAGGTATATTGAGATGAAAATTTTAGTTATTGTGGCCGCGACGTTAGCGATGTTGCAAGAGTCGCCTTCCAATGAAGTTCAGCACGAAGTTGTTGACCAATCTGTTGCAAAACCAGTTGCAGTCAAAGTAGTCGAGACAAAACCAAAGAAAATAACCGACAAAAAGCATCCCGATTATATCCGTTGCCGAATCAAATCAGTTATTGGGTCATTGGCCAAGAAAAAACGGATTTGTATGACCAATTCAGAATGGATTGCTGTCAACAGTGAGAGCAGCAAGCGATCCAGGGAATTGGTTGAAGATTTGGCGGTCGGAATGAACAACAACGGGATGTGGGCGGTACTTGCTTTGTCCGGAAATCGTTGAATTCTAACCCAGTAACTCTGCCCCAATATCCATGTTAATATTCTGACTATCAGCTACAGCGCGAGCCCATTGCGCCACCATCTCAATTTCCTTGCCGTGCAATTTTGCCATTTGGTCTTGTTCCGCTTGCCTTGTATCGGCGTCAAATACTTCTCCACTTCGGTTTTGATCTAGTTTTGAGTGGCTGGTAAATGCTGGACCAGCCAATATATTTTGCATCTGCTTATCGTCCAGATGGAGGCCAAATAGCCGGGAAAGTGCGTCCATAGTCTCGCCGGGTTGGTCGAGAAAAGTCTCACTATCCAGTGTCTTAACACGCTCTGCGCCAATAGTATCAATGATACGCGCAAATGCCGCATGTTGAGAAAGCCAACCAATTGCTGCAGCTTGCAGGTCGGTCAATCGCAGAAGATCATCCGCTTCAAAGCCGTTAATCAAGTATCCATCCTGCCGCGTACAGATCAAAACGTCACGCACCCAGATACGGCCCCACATTTCCTTTTTTGCAATAGATTTCAGGAATGATTCAATAGGAGCATATAGCAGCAAGGCTTTCGCCTCTGGTCTTGCTTCTAACATCGGTATCGCAAGCGGGGTACAAATGTTCGATGGTTTGATTATAATTGCTTGGTCGTTGTTAAACGGCCGCGAGAGCAGGTCTAGTGATCGATCCAGCACATCATTCCAGATAATTCGGTCTGCGTTACGCCTGCGCCAGCCAATCATGTCGTTCAATATGACCGGCTCTTTCAATCCCATTGATACGCCCTCAATATCGAAAGCGCGCGCCATCATCGTCGAGCAGCAATAGGCCGAGTGAAATAGGAAGTGCACCGGCGCAGTGTGGATGCAGTCAGTTGTTAAATCGGAACGCTTATGCAGGCTGTAATTTTCGATATCCGGCAAATGCTCGTCTGTAATGAACGTGCATTGACGGTGCACCTCTCTTGGTACGGGTAGCAAGCGAAACGCATCGGTAATTTCATCATAACGATGCACCAGATATGAGGCATCGTTGATGATATCTGCGAGATTGCGTGAAACAGCCATGCAGATTATCTGCCGCAAGCTTATCGGCTGTGCAAGCCTAAGCTTCCTCTAGTACCTCTGGTTCCATCTTCAGCGCACCATCACCCTCATCAATCTTCACGACCGACCCGTCTGGCACTTCTCCGCGCAAGATAAGGTCCGCGAGGGGATCTTGCAGATATTTCTGGATTGCGCGTTTCAGGGGGCGGGCGCCATACACGGGATCATACCCAACCCGGCCGATCCAGCGTTTCGCAGCGTCGCTGAGGTCGAGTGTAATCTTGCGATCCTTGAGCAGTTTCTGAACCCGTTTTACCTGAATTTCGACAATCGGCGCCATATGTTCTTCGGCTAGCCTGTGGAACAGAATAATCTCATCGAGGCGGTTAAGAAATTCCGGGCGGAAATGCGCACGCACGACATCCATGACTTGCGGTTCGACATCCTTGACCTTCTGACCATCCTCCAGGTTGGCCATATGCTGGCTACCCAGGTTCGATGTCAGAATGATCAATGTGTTGGAAAAATTGACTTTGCGGCCTTGACCATCGGTCAGATGACCGTCGTCGAGTACCTGCAGCAACACATTGAATACGTCGCCATGCGCCTTTTCAACCTCGTCAAACAGGATTACCTGATAGGGGCGCCGGCGGACAGCTTCGGTTAAAACGCCGCCTTCATCATAGCCAACATAGCCCGGGGGCGCGCCGATCAACCTAGCAACGCTGTGTTTCTCCATAAATTCGGACATATCAATACGGACCATCGCTTGGTCATCGTCAAACAGAAAACCTGCCAGAGCTTTGGTGAGTTCCGTTTTACCGACACCGGTGGGACCGAGGAATAGGAATGAGCCGAGCGGTCTGTTCGGATCCTGAAGCCCGGCTCGGCTGCGACGAACGGCTGATGACACAGCATCAATCGCATCTTTCTGACCGATCACGCGCTTGCCGATAATCTCTTCCATTGCTAGCAGCTTTTCACGTTCGCCCTCAAGCATTTTGTCGACTGGAATGCCGGTCCAGCGGGACACTACCGAAGCAATATCTTCACTGACTACTTCTTCACGCAACATTGCACCTTCGGTTGCGCCACTGGCTTCCTCGACCTTCTTTTCGAGATCGGGAATTTTGCCGTAACTCAGCTCACCGGCCTTGGCGAGATCACCGGCGCGTTCCGCCTGTTCAAGCTCCAGACGCGCTGCGTCCAGTTCCTCTTTCAAATGCGCTTCGGCATGAATCTTGTCCTTTTCACCCTGCCAGCGGGTGGTTAGCTCAGCCGATTCCTGTTCGAGTTCTGCCAGATCTTTTTCAAGTGTTTTCAGACGTGACTTGGACGCGTTGTCGGTTTCCTTGGATAGTGCCTCACGCTCGATTTTCAGTTGGATGATCTTGCGGTCGAGCGTCTCAATCTCTTCGGGTTTGGACTCAACTTCCATGCGGATACGCGAGGCGGCTTCATCCATCAAATCGATGGCTTTATCCGGCAGAAATCGGTCGGAAATATAACGATGTGAGAGCGTCGCCGCGCTTACCAGTGCGCCGTCGGTAATTCTTACACCGTGGTGCAGTTCGTATTTTTCCTTAAGACCGCGCAGGATCGATATCGTGTCTTCGACCGATGGCTCACCAATGAAAACGGGCTGGAAGCGCCGCTGTAGTGCGGGATCTTTCTCGACATGTTTCTGATATTCATCCAGCGTAGTCGCGCCGATACAATGGAGCTCACCGCGAGCAAGCGCTGGCTTGAGTAAATTGGAAGCATCCATTGAGCCTTCCGAAGCCCCCGCTCCGATCAGCGTGTGCATCTCGTCAATGAACAATACAATCTCGCCATCAGCGCCGCGTACTTCGTCAAGCACGCCTTTAAGGCGCTCTTCAAACTCACCGCGATATTTCGTGCCAGCGATTAGCGAGCCCATGTCCAGCGCCATAAGCCGACGGTCTTTGAGACTATCGGGCACATCGCCATTTGCAATGCGCAGGGCCATGCCCTCGGCAATTGCTGTTTTACCAACACCGGGTTCGCCGATCAGGACGGGATTATTCTTCGTTCGCCGTGCCAGTATCTGAATGGTCCGACGGATTTCTTCATCACGGCCAATGACTGGGTCAAGCTTGCCATCCCGCGCTGCCTGAGTCAGATCGCGGGTATATTTTTCCATCGCCTCATAGCTGTCTTCAGCAGAAGCCGTGTCCGCGGTTTTACCCTTGCGGAGCTCATTAATTGCATTGTTCAGACCATCGGCAGTGACATTTGCTTTTGCCAGCGCTTTGCCTGCCGCTGTATCTTTGGACAACGCTAGCGCGAGCAAGAGACGTTCGACCGTCACATAGCTGTCGCCAGATTTTTCGGCAATCTGTTCGGCCTGATCGAGCGCCCGTACTGCATCGTTGTTCAATCCCGGTGTCTGTTGTGCGCCACCACCCGATACAGCTGGTATCTTGGCGAGAGCATCATCAACTTCCTGATGTGCCAGCTTGGCGTCACCGCCGGCCTTGGTAATCAATCCGCTGGCCATGCCCTGATCATCCTCGAGCAGCGCCTTCAATATATGGGCAGCAGTGATCTGCTGGTGGCTCATGCGGATGGCTACGGTTTGAGCGCTCTGCAAAAACCCTTTAGCGCGATCTGTAAATTTTTCGAGATTCATTGTCCCGGTCCCTCAGTTCATGCCCACATCAAATATGGTGTGACGTTTTTATCACACAAGGGATCAGGACAAATTATTGTTCTAAAAGCTTAATCTGGTTGCCAATCGCGGGCAAGCTGATCCAGCAAACGCACACCAAAGCCGGAAGCGCCTTTTGGCGACAGTGGCCGGGATGACTTGTTCCAGTCTACCCCAGCGATATCGAGATGCGCCCATGGCAAGGACTCATCGACAAAATAGCCAATAAAATGCGCGCCAGCGCTTGCGCCAGGAGCATCGGTCACGCCCGAATTCTTCACATCAGCAATTTCCGAGCGCACAGCCTTGGCGAATGCCGGATGCAGTGGCAGGCGCCACAAATAATCTCCGCTCATCTCTGCTGCCGTTAGCAAGCGATTGGCGACTTCGTCTTCGCGTGTAAACAATCCGGCATATTGGTCGCCCAGTGCCCGTCTTACTGATCCCGTCAGGGTTGCAATGTCGACCAGTGCATGTGGCTGGTATTTATCCGCCACATATTGAACCGCGTCAGCCAGAACCAACCGGCCCTCTGCATCTGTACTCAATATTTCGATGGTTTTGCCGCCATAGGTGCGCACGACATCACCAGGACGTTGGGCATTGGCACCGGGCATATTTTCCGCCAGCGCGGCCACCGCAACGATATTCACTGGCGCTCGGCTCTTGGCGAGCGACAGCGTTGCACCCATCACCGCTGCTGCGCCGGTCATGTCGGCCTTCATCTCCCACATACCATTGTTCGGTTTCAGTGAGATTCCACCAGTATCAAAGGTTATGCCTTTGCCAACGAGCGCCAATGGAGCGCCGGTGCCACCACTGTAGCGCACGATCATCATGCGGGAACCGCGCGGACTGCCTTGTCCAACCCCAACAATTGCACCCATGTTCATTTTCCGCATCGCGGTTTCGTCGAGAATTTCAATCGTTATGCCTGGAACACCGGCTAATGCGGCTTGGGTACGATCGACGAAGCTTTGCGGATAGAGCGCACTACCCGGCTCGCTCTGCATATCGCGCGCGAAACGCACAGCTTCGGCCAGATGCCTGTAACGACCATTCCAAAGCGCCTGTGCCGCCGGTGCATTGAGGCCAGCAAAAGTCACTTTTTGGCTAGCAGGCGTTTTTTCGACATCGGTCTGATAACGGTCAAAACGGTATTGCCCAAGGGCAAAGCCCAGAGCAGCATCGACAATGGCGTTCGCGTTTGGTGCGCCAATTACAGCCAGTTCAAATTTTTCCCTTATCAGTTTCTGAGCGGCACTACCTGCCGCTGATTTCCAGTCCGGATCCTGGTCATCGGTTCTTCCCGCGCCAGCCAGCATGATTAGAGGGCGATCACCGATGCCGCGAAGCATCAGGCTTTGTCCTTGTTTGCCCTTGAATTCGGCGGAGGCGATTGTGGCTTCTATCGCATCGCGTTCTTCAGGGGAAACAGCGGTGTCTGCTGATAGTTCAGCGCCTTGCATGAGGATGACCAGTCCAGCGCCAGCAGGAACCTGGTTCGAAAAGCCAATGGGGCGTTCACTGCTATTGGGTACGGTGCTTGCAGGTATGCCCGATCCAACAACTGATTGCGCCTGTGTTGGCACTGTCATGGATAACAGAGGCAGGGCCGCAAACAGGGCGAGGTTATAGCTTTTGAACTTTGACATGAACGATCCTTTACATGTTCGGCTTGTGGAAACGTGATGATCGGTATCCGGTTGACCATTGTCCCAACTTTGCGCAAGAGCAGGCAAAGAGCAAGGCTTGAAAGCGATCGAAAAGGGTAATCGAATGAAGGTGATAAAGCGGATTGGATGGGGGCTACTGATTCTGATCTTGCTGACCGGTCTGGCGCTGGCAGTTTGGGAACCGCTCAGCGTTGAACCGGTCGCGCCGCCACCCGATCAGGACTATGAAGCGCGGATCGTTCGCGATGATTTCGGTGTGCCGCATATTTTTGGTAAGACCGATGCCGATGTCGCCTTCGGCGTAGCCTATGCCCATTCCGAAGATGATTTTGATACATTGCAGGAAGTGACCGCGATGACACGCGGGCGGATGGCGACGCTCAATGGCGCGGACAACGCCGCAATTGATTATGTCGCTGCCTTGCTCGACGTGGCGGGCACGGTTGATCGTAAATATGACGACCTGCCAGAGGATGTTCGCGCGCTGCTCGATGGCTATGCATCGGGCCTCAACCAATATGCGGAGGATCATCCCGAAGAAGTCAACTTGTCCAAGTTATTCTCAGTAAATGGCAAGGATATTGCGCGCGGTTTTGTGTTCAGATCGCCGTTTTTCTTTGGCCTGAACGGGCCGATTGAGAAACTGATCGCCAACGAACCACTGCTCAAGGAGGGCGGGCCGAGCCTGTCCCTGGATGAAGAAGGCAAGACCGTCCATCCGCTCAGTAAGGACAAGATGCTCACTCCGGTAGGATCTGATCCAGATGAAAATGGCTCCAATGCCTATGCGGTTGCGCCTTCGCATACCGAGGATGGTGATACGGTGCTGATTTCCAATTCGCACCAGCCACTGCGGGGCAATGTCGCCTGGTATGAACTGGTTGTGCATAGTGAAGAAGGCTGGGATTTCGCTGGCGCCAATTTCCCGGGGTCGCCTTATCCGTTTCTGGGGCACAACAAAAATCTGGGCTGGACCAATACTGTCAACCGGCCGGACCTGATCGATATTTACAAACTCACGCTCAACCAGACCCGGAGCCAGTATCAGTTTGATGGCGAGTGGAAGCCGCTGCAAAAGAAATGCATCTGGTTGAAAATCAAATTCGGACCATTTGTCATTCCCTATCCGCAGGTCATTTATCGTTCGATCCACGGCCCCGTGATTTTGAATGACGAGGGTGCGTTTGCAATTCGCTACGCCGGGATCGATGAACTCGACATGCTCACCCAATATTACCGGCTAAACAAGGCGCAGAATTTTGAGGAATGGCAGGCGGCTATGGCGGGGCAGGGGGTTCCGGCGACAAATTTCATTTACGCCGATGCCAAGGGCAATATCGGGATGTTCTACAACGCGATGTTCCCGGACCGGCCAGAGGGTTACAATTGGCGCGGGGTTTTGCCGGGCAATAGCTCTGCCGCTGTCTGGCAAAAGACGCTACCCTTCACCCGGGTTCCGGCGCTGATCAATCCGCAATCGGGCTATGTCATGAACGCCAACAATACGCCCTATGTCGCGGCGGGACCGGGTGATGAGCTTAGTCCAAGCAGCTTTTCTCCGCTGTTAGGAATTGAGAATGACCAGACCAATCGTTCGCGGCGTTCCATAGCGTTGCTAGAGAAAGCCAATGCTGATGGCACGCTGACCGATGCCGAATTACGGACGATTAAATATGATACCGGCTATGAAAAGGCGGGTTATGCCAAAGCATGGATGGATGAGGTTTTGGCACTGGATTTGAAGGATTCGTCAGAACTTCGGAAAGCGCAGGACCTGTTGGCCAAATGGGACTGGAATTTGGACGGCACCGGGGCGGCGGACGCGTTGGCTTTGATGGTTTTATGGCCAGCCAATAAAGCCCACTACCAGCGTGGAGAAAAACCTGATCCTGCTGAGATATTGCGGGAAACAGTCGACCACTTGATCAGGTATTTCGGCAAGATTGACCCGCCGATGATGGATGTGCTGCGGCTACGCCAAGGTGATGTCGACCTACCGATCGATGGCGGCAATGATACTATCCGCGCTTCGACCCTCTGGGATGTAGAGGAAGACGGGCGGTTATCTGTGCGCCACGGCGACAGCTTCATCATGTTTGTCGAATGGGACAAGGCCGGAGGGGTGAAATCGCGATCGATCCAGCCCTTTGGTGCTGCAACAACACGGCCGGAGTCGAAACATTATACGGACCAGATGCAGCTATTTGTCGATAAAAAGCTGAAACCAGTGCACTTTGATCCGGCAGAACTGGAGAAGCATAAAGCTAGTGAGAAGGTGGTTAGGCATAGGCAGACTTCCGTAACCATCAAACTGGCAGGTGATACCTTTCATCGCCAAAATAGCAGGCGTTGCATCGGTGGTCACTGTGGTCAGAGATTATTACCATCGGGCGGCATCAAATCAAGACCGCATTGCCAACCACAATATCACAAAACAGCAATATGGTGACGCGGGGCCGTTAACTCCAGAAGAATAAAACATCTATATAAATCAAATGCATATGATGATTTTAGTGGAGTTCGAGCCAGTGACCTACTGGTCAAAAGTTGGAGTTTTGATGATCGGGTTTCTGCTTGCAAAGGTTCACCTATTTGGTGAGCACTCGAGACTACAAACCACAATCATCATTTTAATCTTGAGCATTGCTCGAGAACAAAAACAGAAAATCTGCACTTACATTGCACTTACAGCAGTGATATAAGAATCCAGCAATTTGAAAAATAGCTGAAAACTGGTCGGGACGAGAGGATTCGAACCTCCGACCCCCACACCCCCAGTGTGATGCGCTACCAGGCTGCGCTACGTCCCGACCGTTTTTGCAGCGTTGCTGCGACCCGCGCATATATGGAAATGGTTGAACCTTGGCAAGCGGTTTGGACGGAAACACATTGAAGATCGCCGTTTGCGATGGCTGATTGGGATTGCACTATTCATGGCTGCGTGATAGGCGCGCCCATCATTTTTGGTTCGACGCACGGGGGCTTGAAACATAGGCTGCGCGGACACACATCCAATAGAATCATTTTCGGGACGGTTTCATGACAATTATTTCGATAACATCTTCAGCAGCAGGTACCGGCGGTGCAGACGGATTTTTGATTTCAGTAATGCCACTGGTGCTAATATTTGCCGTTTTCTATTTTCTGCTCATTCGTCCGCAGCAGAAGAAAATGAAAGAGCATCAAGCCAAAATTGGCGCGGTCCAGAAAAATGACGAAGTGGTGACTGGCGGTGGTCTTGTTGGCAAGGCAACCAAGGTTGACGATGAATATGTCGAGGTTGAAGTGGCCAGGGGCGTAAAAGTCAAAGCTGTAAAAGCCACATTGTCAGACGTGATGCCACGCGGCAGTGCCAAACCGGCAAACGATTAATCGCCGGATTAGGGAACGGATAGTTACGCCATGTTAGATTTCCCGCGCTGGAAAGTCATTTCGATATCATTGCTGGTTGGGTTCGGCGTGCTGATGTCCTTGCCCAGCCTTCTGGTCGGAGAAAGCAACAAATACTGGCCGGCTTTTCTACCAGACGAGACAATTAATCTGGGTCTTGATTTGCAGGGCGGCAGCCATATCCTGCTAGAGGCTGATCCAGCCGATGTTGGCGTTACCCGGCTGGAAACAATGGAAGAATCTGTACGTGCCGTTATGCGCCGTGCGGATCCCCGGATTGATATTGGCGATATATCGCGCCGCGATGGCGCGGTTTCTTTCATGGTGCGCGATTCTACCCAAGTTGATGCGGCACGTGAAGAACTGGTGGCATTGACCACAGGAGCGGGCCTGACCGGTCAGCGAGACTGGGATATCGAGGTTTTTGATGATACGCGCTTTGTCATAACCCCAACCGATGCCGGTCTGGAGACTGCGGTAGACAATGCCATGGAAACGGCAACCGATGTTATCCGTCGCCGGATTGATGCGATGGGAACGCGCGAACCGACGATTATCCGGCAAGGAGAAAATCGTATAGTGGTTCAGGTTCCTGGTCTTGATGATCCGGAAGCGCTGAAGGCGTTGCTTGGTCAAACCGCTAAACTCGAATTCAAGCTTGTCGATTTTGAAGCTGACCCTAATGCTGTTGCGGCGGGCCGACCATCGGTTGGCAGCCAGATTTTTCCTTATCCGGACAATCCATCTGGCCTTCCCAATATTGCGGTAAAGCGGCTAGGCGGGATCACGGGCGACCGATTGACCGATGCGGGGCAGGGCTTTGAGCCAGATACGAACGCGCCGGTCGTGAACATTACCTTTGATGCAGAGGGTGGTGCCAGGTTTGCGCGCCTGACCCAAAATAATGTCGGGCGACCTTTTGCAATTATTCTTGATGGCGAAGTGCTATCGGCCCCAAATATTAATGAACCCATTCTGGGTGGTTCGGCCATGATTTCGGGAAATTTCACGGTGGAATCGGCCAACCAACTGGCGATTGCTTTGCGCTCGGGCGCACTGCCGGTAGAATTGAAAATTGTTGAAGAGCGCACAGTCGGCCCAGATCTGGGTGCTGATTCAATCCGTAAGGGAATGATCGCTGCGATAATTGCTACCACCGCCGTGCTCACCTTCATGATTGTCACTTATGGCCGCTTTGGGGTCTATGCCAATATCGCGCTAGCCTTGAACCTGTTCATTATTGTGGGTGTCATGGCCATGTTCAACGCGACGCTAACACTACCCGGTATTGCTGGGTTTGTTCTGACCGTCGGTTCTGCGGTTGATGCGAACGTGCTAATCAACGAACGAATACGTGAGGAGCGACGGCGAGGGCGGCGCATACATCAGGCGCTGGAAGTCGGATATAAGGAAGCCTCGCGGGCCATTTTTGATGCAAATATCACCAGCGTGATAGCAGGCATTTTGCTATTCTTGTTCGGTTCGGGACCGATCAAAGGCTTTGCCGTCGTATTGATGATCGGAATCGCA
The DNA here is from genome assembly GCA_951813595.1 of uncultured Parasphingorhabdus sp. Taxonomy (GTDB): domain Bacteria; phylum Pseudomonadota; class Alphaproteobacteria; order Sphingomonadales; family Sphingomonadaceae; genus Parasphingorhabdus. The sequence goes on from CATOTQ010000002.1 coordinate 64,775, forward strand.
TCTTCGGTGTTTACCGCTGTGGTATTCACTCGGATGCTGGTTGCGCTCTGGGTCCGGAAGAAACGTCCGCAGGAATTGGTGATCTGATATGAAATTGCTCAAACTTGTCCCGGACAATACCAACATCCGTTTTCTTGAATGGCGGAATATCGCCATGATTTTCAGCCTATTGACGATCATTGCATCAATTGCCTTGGTTGCTACCAAAGGCTTAAATTTCGGCGTTGATTTTGTAGGCGGCCAGATGATTCAGGCCAGTTTTGAGGAGGGAACCGAAGCTCCGATCCCCGAGCTGCGTGAAAAGATTGGCGATCTGGGATATGGTGAGCCAACGATTCAACGTTTTGGCGAGCAGCATCAGGTTTCGATTCGTATGCGTTTGCCCAAAGAAGCGGAGCAACGCCCAGAAGCTGCCAATGAAATGACTGCAGAGATCGTTTTGCTACTGAAAAACGAGTACGGTATTGAGCGGCCAGATGGCGTCGATTCAGTTTCCGGAAAGGTTTCTTCTGAACTTTTTGAAACTGGTGCTTTTTCATTGATTGCGGCGCTCGTTGCGATCTCGATCTATATCTGGATCCGGTTCGAATGGCAGTTTGGTATCGGTGCTCTATTCGCCCTGTTTCACGATGTCGCGTTGACTTTCGGGTTATTCGCGCTGACGCAGCTCGAATTTAATCTTAACATAATCGCAGCTCTGCTGACGATTATCGGCTACTCGCTCAACGACACGATTGTGGTGTTTGACCGTATCCGCGAAAACCTGAAAAAATACCGCAAGATGGATATCATCGCATTGCTGGATCTATCGGTAAACGAGACTTTACCGCGTACAGTTATGACCAGTTTGACAATGTTGATCGCTCTGGCCGCGCTGATTTTCTTCGGTCCGGACGTGATATTTGGATTTGCGGTGGCGATGTTCTTCGGCGTGGCGGTTGGGACCTATTCTTCAGTTTATATGGCATCACCAGTCTTGATCTGGCTGAAAGTTGGGCCAGATACGTTTGTCCCCGCACCGTCGCCGGGTGAAAAAGCAGAGAAAGTCGGCGGGCCGGAACAGATTGGATAAGTGCGGTGGTTGAGCTGCGCAAGGATGTTGCTTTCAAGGGGCCGGTTGTCACCGGCTTTACCCCGAATGGTTTCAAGGTTGGCGACAAGCGCTTCGACGGCGGATTGCTGATTTCTCCCGAACAGGCTCTGCCTTGGTCTGCAACATCCAGCGATATGCTCGATTTCTCGGAGATTGAAACGGACCTCAATCTCTCGCCAAATCCAGAATTTCTACTCTTTGGAAGCGGTCAAGGAATGATTCAACCGCCAGCAACATTTCGCCGCGAAGTCGAAGCGGCCGGCATCGGCATTGAAGTGATGGACAGCCGCGCAGCCGCCCGAACCTGGGGCATATTGCGAGCAGAAGAGCGCTGGATTATCGGGGCTTTTTTGCCGCTCACTTAGGGTCTCGACCCTCGTTTGACGCGGAGGCATGTTGAAAGATTTTCAGCAATTGATCACCGTTGTTTTGCCAGCTGAAGTGACTAACCGCTGCGCGCACGTCGTCCTGGGAAGGCGGCAATTGCAATATGTCTTTGATCGCTTCAACTATCGCATCGCTATTTTGATCGACAATCCGTCCGGCAATATCTGATCGGACTAATTCTCTTGCACCGCCAGCTTCGCTGATGATGATCGGCGTGCCACAAGCGAAGGCTTCGACCCAGGCATTGGCTAGCCCTTCTGATTTGGAAACCAATATGGAAATATCGGCTGTGGCGAACAATTTGGGAAGCTCGTCATGCGGGACATTGCCCAGAAAACGGATTTGGTCCTCGACGCCCAGTTGCTTGGCAAGGCCGCGATAATTTTCTTCTTCTTCGCCTTTGCCAGCCAGCATCAGGGTTGCGTCAGGAAAGGCAGTCATGGCTTCGACGACCAGTGCCTGATTTTTGCGCGGGATCAGCGCGCCCGAACAAATAAAGAGGGGACCTTCGACATCCAGATTCTGCTTTATAACTGAGCGGTCCAATGGTTTGAATTTTTCCTGATCAAGACCGGTATAGTGGACGGTGATTTTGTCACCATCCATCCCAAGATCAATCATATCCTGCTTCAATGCTTCCGGGACCGCCAATAGAGCGCTGGCTTTGTCTGCTGCGGCCAGTATCTGTGTCTGGCATTTGGGATCGCTACCCCAATGGTGAATGTCAGCGCCGCGTGCCTTGACTGTGAAAGGGATATTCAGTGCCTCCGCTAACCGCATTGCGGCGGGACCATCGGGATAGAAAAATTCTGCGTCAAGAAGATCAAAGGGTGTTTCCTGGTGGAGTTTTTTAACGAGCGGCAGCACTGCCTTGGCAATCCGCTCTGGGTTTTTCGGGCCGCCAATTTTTGGGACCAGCTTGAATTGCGGTCGAGACATATTGAGCCCGCGCCATTGTTCATGTTCGGGCAGCCCAACTAGCGCCTTATATTGGATATGTTTGTTGAGTGGCCAGGGCGGTATGCCAATGGGATTGATTACTGTTACATTGGCCTATGCACGGCTCGCCAGTTCTGCGGTTTGTCGTTCCACGAAAATCCCAAAATTCGGTGATGCTTCATTCGGGAAAAGCGTCGAAAGCGTCAGGATGTTGAGTGGGCGAGCCATGAGGTTTCTCTAACAGCCTTTGCCTAAAGCTCCCTTACCAGCCGCACGGCTACGCCAATCCACTCTGGATCTTTGACAATCTGTTGTCTCGTCCCGCTGCCAAGCGGCAAAATTTGTAGCTGATCGCCTTCGCGGCCAATCAAACGTCCAAACAGGAAGCGGCCAGCGGGACGAGGAACGAGAATGTCGCGGTTGAGTGCGGTAGCATATTGATCCGGGGTGCGACGGGATAGCCAGACATCATCGCCCATCCGGTAATCGCCGATGCTGCTTTTGACCCGCATGGCAACCATATCGGCCTCAATCACAGGCTGCAGGATGTGCTCTGGCTTCTCCAATGCATGTGTACCCTTGTGATCGAGTATTGCGGCGACCGGCAGATGATCTTGGTCGGGTAGCGCGAGCAAGGTCCCGCTATCCACCCCCAGCGCATCGGCAATACGGTTAAGCCAACCCAGAGACAGCGTACGCATCCCGGTTTCCAGTCGGCCAATCGTTTGCGCAGTGGTTGGCGGCTCGCAGCGCTTTGCCACTTCGTCCAACGTCAGTCCCTTGGTCTTGCGCACTTCGCGGATACGGTGAATCATTTTTCAAACTCCAACCTATTTGGTTTTATCCTTTCCTACAGTTTCACCAAAATGGCAAGAGGGTTTTCCTCATTTTCATAGGAGAAACCATGGGAAAACAATCCAGACAAAAGAATAGCGATCCGCGTATATTGGCTGAACGTCCGTTGCCGCAAGACGGTCGGGACCGCACAAAGGTGAGCAACTGCAAACGCCCAGTGCGCAGTGTGACAGTCAATCTTGCAGAATCCCCACTGGGCTGGCTCCATGCCCGCGGGCATTTGACCGATCGGCAATTTGACGCCGGCGAGAAACTGCGGATGGATTGGGAGCGGGCCAATCTCTCACCCAACGTTACTATGCGCTGGGATGCGGCACCGCTGGCTTCGAGCCGCCGTGCATCATCGGAAATGCTGAACCAGACCGAGGCGCAGATTGCGGCAAAGCAGCGGTTTGATCAGGCGATCACATCTATTGGTAAGGATCTATCCGACTTAAGCTGGCGAGTCATTTGCGGTGGTGAGGGGGTTCCGGCGGCGGAGAAAACGCTCGGTTGGCCAGCGCGTTCAGGAAAGCTGGTGTTAAAAATAGCGTTGGACCGGCTGGGAGATTTTTACCGGTTGCCGGTCTAGTTTTCAAAAGGGAATTATATACCAAAGTCACATTTCGAGCTTGTTTTTTTCGTTGTGACGATTTACATTAAAGTCACAACAGGGGATGAAAAATGACGCACTACGCACCCGGCAAGGCAGATCGTGAAGGCATAAGCTTGATCCAACTTCTTCGCATGTTCCCAGATGATGCAGCTGCCAAAAAGTGGTTTGCATGGAAAATCTAGCCGGACGGCCCCTATTGCCCTCACTGCGGGTCTTTTGAAGTGCAATCAAACATCGCGCACAAGACGATGACCCATCGTTGCCGGGATTGCCCTGACCGCCCGATGTTCAGTCTGAAAACGGGCAATGTAATGCAAGGGACGAAACTTGGCTATCAGACGTGGGCAATTGCCATCTACCTTGTGACAACCAATTGTCCAGCATGAAGCTGCATCGCGACCTTGAAATCACCCAGAAAAGCGCTTGGCACTTAGCCCACCGCCTTAGAGAAGCGCACAAGGTGGGAAAGCCTTTGTTCAACGGCCCTTTTGAGGCCGATGAAACCTACGTAGGTGGCAAGGAAAAGAACAAGCACACCAAGAAGAAGCTTCGAGCGGGTCGCGGCGCTGTAGGGAAAACTGCCGTTGCGGGAACAAAAGACCGCGAAACTAACCATGTTGTCGCCAGGGTTGTCCATAAGACGGACGCAGAAACGCTTCAAGGTTTCGTCATCGATCACACCGCCGAAGGGGCGCAAGTCTACACGGACGAAGCCAGTGCCTACAAAGGGATCGACAGACCGCACGAAGCGGTCAAGCATTCGGTGGGCGAATATGTCCGCGACATGGCGCACACCAACGGCATGGAAAGTTTTTGGTCCGGCCTGAAACGTGGCCATGATGGTGTGTACCACAAAATGTCACCGAAGCACCTTGACCGCTATGTGACTGAATTCTCCGGGCGCCACAATATCCGGTCCAAAGATACCGCTGACCAGATGGGCCAGATGGCCGCCGGTATGGTTGGCAAACGTCTTCGGTACAGAGACCTGATTGCGCAGACAGGATCGGCAAGCAATGCAAGGCCACCGGCATGACCGCGAACTTCGCCAGCGGCACAATCTGGACCGGCGACAATCTGGCCGTTTTACGCGGCATGAACGATGCCTGCGTGGACCTGATCTACCTCGATCCGCCGTTCAACTCCAACCGTACCTATGAGGCCCCGATAGGCTCGAAGGCGGCGGGTGCTGCGTTCAAGGATACCTGGACACTGGATGACGTTGATGTGTACGAACACGGCGAAATGGCTGACCGCAACCCGGCAGCCTACGCCGTCATTGAGGCGGCGCGTCAGGCGCATGGCAAATCGATGCAATCTTACCTGATTTTTATGGCTGTTCGTTTGCTGGAAATGCGGCGGATATTGAAGCCGACCGGGTCAATCTACCTGCATTGTGACGATACTGCCGGACACTATCTTAAACTTCTCATGGATGGAATTTTCGGCGGCCGCCAATTTCGCAATGCTATCACTTGGCGGCGGGCGGTGTCTCACAATGATCCGAACCGCTACGGAAGGATTTCCGACTATCTTTTGTTCTACACCAAGAGTGAAAAATGGGGATGGAATGTAGTCCGTAATAATCTTGATGATGAGCAAGTTGAAAAAGCTTACCCACGAACGGACGAACGTGGGCGTTACCGATCCGACAACCTGACTGGCCCCATGCATGGAAGAGGTACCGGTGAATCTGCACAAGCATGGAATGGCTATGATGTAGCATCACGCAATCGCGTTTGGTCAGCGCCAAAGAAAGGTAGCTATGCCAACTATATCGAGGAGCACTGGATACCAGGCTACAAGGCTATCCAGGGTGTTCACGCTCGATTGAACGCCTTGGATGCCGCTGAACTGATTGTCCACCCAACGAAAGGATTTTGGCCGAGTCTGAAACGCTACGCGGATGCAGACCAAGGGAAACCTTTGCAAGATATTATTTTCACACCAACCGGATTGACCAATTACTCTGGATCGGAACGCACCGGCTATCCCACACAAAAACCGTTGGCCTTGCTGGAAAGGATCATCAAGGCCAGTTCAAACGAAGGCGATCTGGTGCTCGATCCATTCTGCGGTTGCGCAACTACGCTGGTTGCTGCCGACCGACTACAAAGACAATGGGTGGGGATTGATCTTTCGCCTCTCGCCATCAAGCTGGTGGATGAGCGTATTGCCGGGGAACGGGGGCTGTGGGGCGGCGCTACGGCATTGACGGAGCCGCCGAAACGTACAGACCTTGGCGAACTTCCCAACTACCGAACCCACCGGCATAGGCTCTACGGGGAACAGGAAGGCGTGTGTGTCGGATGCGAAACACACTTCCCGTTCCGCGTCATGGATGTCGATCACATTCTTCCGCGTGTAAAAGGTGGCACGGACCATCCCGAGAACCTGCAACTGCTCTGTTCCGGCTGTAACCGAAGCAAGGGCGGACGCACTATGACCGAATGGAGAGCAGCGCAATGACCAGTAAACCGGAAGTCCGACTGCTACCAAATACCTATCAACCCGGTAAGAAGGAAATGCAAGATGATGTCCGAATCCATGCAACACCGAGGATTGCTGGCTGTTCACGCGCGGCAGCCCAAAACGGATGGACAAAGGGGTGCGCGAACTTATCGTGTCGCCGACCCGTGAGCACAGCAGAAAGCCCGACGAGGCTTATCACCGGATCGAGCGACTGTTCGCCGGTCCATATTGCGAGTTGTTTGCTCGCTCAAACCGCTCCGACTGGGATAGCTGGGGCAACGATACGGAGAAATTCGATGGAAATTGAAAGCTACAGCCCGCGCTTGCGCTATGAATGTGGCTGAAATGATGTGCCGTCAATTGTCGTGAAGAACGCCCCAGCGGACGGTGGGCAAAAACATCCGCAGCCGGGGGCCTTATGACTTTTCATGGCCTTTCTCCCCCTTTAAGCATCGGCGCGCACGGTGCAGAACTGGATTGAGCCATGAAAGACTGTGGCGCTCGACAGCAAAAGGGAAGGCTGACCCGGCATTAAATGAAGGCGCGAACACTCATGAGGCATCTGCGTTTCCAAAGGGAGCGGACGGAGGAAAACGAACCCTTTGCCGGGATTCATTGGGCGCGTAGAATCTGCACCGGAGGCGTGTAACGCGATGAAACAAAAGAAAATCACCATCGAAGCTTCCCCGGACCATCCGGAAGTTCTCGACATAAAAGACGCCATGCAACAAGTTGTGGATTACTTTGATCTGATCACGGATCAAGGGCAGTCTGACATTGTCTGGAATCTTGTGTCCGCGAGTACCAACTCTCCATTTACAGCAGAAGCAACGCCAGTTGACCTCAGGACTAACGCACCCGCCTTTGGTCAAGTACGTGATTATGTGGCGGTAATTGAGCGCGGCCTTTCTCGCCTCCAAGAAGGTGAGCCACTAGACGCGGATTTTCCTGCCGAAAAGCGCAAAGTTGTAAAACGCATTTTGCAGCGGAACCTCAATGGAATTGGTTGTACGACAATCGAATTGGGGGAAGATGCTGTCTACAGGATTGAGCCGCAACAGGCAGAGCGCTCTTTGGCCGCAATCAACGGTGAAGACGACGAAGAATATGAGTATCTATTCAGCACTTTTGCGCGGAAGGAGTATGGCTCCATAGAAGGCCGGATACTTGATCTAAGCACTTCTTATGACGAACCCGCAATTAAACTACGCGAGCATCGAAGTGGACGTGAAATTCAATGCCGAATTTCCGATGATGCCCGAGATGAAATTGAACGAAGCCTCACTGCCGGCGATGTTTGGGCGCACCGCCGCGTTCGCGTTCGAGGCGTCATAAATTACGATGCAAACGGGAAGATGCTTCGCGTATACGATGGCAGAATTGCCTTCATTGGAACCAAAGACTCCAAAGTCAATGACCTTCATGATCCGGATTTCACTGGCGGACTTCCTGCCTACGAATATTTAGATAAGTTGCGAGAAAACGAACTTGGCTGATGGGCCCAAATACTATTGGGACGCATGTTTGTGGATAGAGATGATCACGCAAGCAGATGCTGACCGTGTGGAGCGCTGTCGGCACGTTATAGACCTCGCTAAACGTGGTAAGGCGGAGCTTTGGACGTCTGCATTTACCTTAGCAGAGGTCTGGAAAAAGAAGTGTGACGGAGAGTCGGCCGGAATTGAGAAAGAAAAGGACAGGGAGTTTGAGGACTTCATTGAAGCGGAGTTCATCAAGAAGATCGAAGTCAACGTGGACGTTGGCAATCTAGCCAGACGACTACTTCGATGCCACTCTGGCCTTGGTAAACCGCAAGATGCAATTCACGTCGCAAGCTGTCTGTTGGAAAATCTAGATGAACTCCACACCTTCGATGGAAGTGATCTTTTGAAGTTCAATGGAGTTCTGCCAAGACGTGATCGGATCCAACTGAAGATATGCGCCCCTCCTTTACCGCCCGAGCCAGAGATGTTTCCAGATCACGACAATGACTAACATCTCAAGGAAGCCGCCCGCCAGCTAGAGGCTGACGACAATGAAGCGAAATTCAGCGCCGCCCTGAAAAAGGTCGCGACACCTAAAGAGACCAAAGACTAAACGACTTCAAACGAGGACGCTAAATCATTCCAATTCGATGGTTTTTCAAATATAATATCACCTTACCAAGGAAACGATTTTGTGACTTTGGTATATAATTCCCTTTCAAAAGCCTCAACCTGTTCGGCCAATTCCAACCAGCGCATCTCGGCTTCGTCTTTCTCCTCCAGTAACTGAGTGTTTTCATCAGTCAACTTCTGGAACTGTTCGTTGTCATTCATGAACAGGTCCGCATCGGATAGATCTTCCCCAATCTTGGAGAGACGTGCTTCGATCTCCTCGATGCGTTTCGGAAGCAAATCATAATCCCGCTGATCTTTATAGCTGAGTTTTGTTTGTGCTTTCGGGACAGCTGGCTTGCTTTCGGGCTTGTTTGACTTTCTCGACGTATCTTGCTTCTTGACTGATACGACCGTTTTTCGCTTTGCTTCCCACTCGGCATAACCGCCTGCAATCACGTCAGCTTTTCCACTGCCATCAAGGCCCAATGTCACTGTCACGGTACGATCCAGAAAATCGCGATCATGGCTGACCAGCAACACAGTACCGTCATAGTCGGCAATCACTTCCTGAAGCAGGTCGAGCGTTTCCAGATCTAGATCGTTGGTCGGCTCATCAAGCACGAGCAGGTTAGACATCCGTGCAAATTCCCGGGCCAACAGAAGCCGCGATTGCTCCCCACCGGACAGCGTTCCCACTCTCGCGTCAATCAGATTGGGTGCGAACAGGAATTCCTTGAGATAACCTTGCACATGTTTCTTGTTTCCGCGAACATCAATCCAGTCACTTCCATCGGCCAGCACATCGAGCACCCGCTTGTCGGGCGACAGCAAGCTGCGCTGCTGATCAATGAAAACGCCGTTTAGGGTCTTGGCTAGTGTAACTTCGCCGATATCCGGTTTCAACTCGCCGGTGATCATCTTGAGCAAGGTTGTCTTGCCTGCACCATTGGCACCGACAATGCCAATTCGGTCGCCGCGCTGAATACGAAGCGAGAAATCACGAATGATTGTGCGTTTCTGGTCATCTTCGCCAAAGGATTTGGAAATATTTTCCGCTATGATAACCGATTTCGTGCGCACATCATCGCTTTGCGCTTGCAGATTGGCCGTGCCCGCCGGACCGATCATCGCCGCGCGCTGCGCCCGCATCTCCCAAAGCTTTTCCAATCGCCCTTGATTGCGTTTGCGCCTTGCGGTCACGCCGCGTTCCAGCCAGCGCGCTTCCAGTTTCAGTTTCGCATCCAGCTTTTCGGCAGCGCGTGCTTCTTCGGCAAAGATTTTTTCCATCCATGCGTCATAACCGCCAAAACCAATCTCGAGTTTCCGCACCTGTCCGCGATCCAGCCACAAAGTCTGTTTGGTCAGCCGCGTCAAAAAGGTTCGGTCATGCGAGATGGTGATGAAGGCGCCTTTGTAACGGCATAGCCATTCCTCGAGCCAGTCAATCGCGCCCAGATCGAGATGATTGGTAGGCTCATCGAGCAACAACAAGTCTGGCTCAGACGCTAGCGCACGGCAGATCGCTGCCCGGCGTTTCTCTCCGCCACTCGCCTTGTTTGCCTTGGTCGACAGATCAATCCCGAGTTGATCGGCAATAGCCTCGATCGCATGTTTGGTTGGCGCATCTTCTCCAGCTACCGCGAAGTCGAGCAATGTATCGAACGGCCCGAAATCCGGTTCCTGCTCCAGCATCACAACATTGGTGCCGGGCACAATGGTTCGTTTGCCTTTGTCTGATTCAATCTGGTCGGCAATGAGGCGAAGTAGGGTGGTTTTTCCCGCGCCGTTGCGGCCTATCAACGCAAGTTTTTCGCGTGGGCCAACGTGGACATCCAAATCGCGAAACAGCCATCCCTCGCCTTGATGCAGCGAAAGGTCTTCATAGGATAGGATTGGTGGTTGCGACATGGTGCATGCGCGTTACGGCGAAGCAGCCGCATGCTCAAGCCCCGACTTTCACGAATCTGCATTGACCCAAAGGAGGATATAGGATTGGAAGAATGTGAGTGGCGATTAATCATTCTGGGAACGCGCTTTGCATATAGTCTTTCTGAACGGCGAATATATCCCACGGGCATCGGCCAAAATATCGATTTTTGATCGTGGGGTTTTGTTTTCGGACGCGGTCTATGAGGTGATTTCGGTTCTAGGCGGTGCGTTGATTGATATCGATCGCCATATTGAACGGATGGAACGTTCACTGCGCGAGCTTAGCATCAAAGCAGATGCCGATTGGTCGTCCATCACTAGCCATCTGATCAAAAAAATGGACTCGAAGAAGGTTTGGTCTACCTCCAAGTCTCGCGCGGAGAAATGACGGAACGCGATTACCGCTGGTCCGCAAAGGAAATCCGTCCGACAATTTTCGCATTTGCTCAAGAACGGGTGCTGATCGATAATCAGTTGGCACAACGCGGTGCGCGCATCATTACGCGTCCTGATCTGCGCTGGGGGCGATGTGATATCAAAACGACGCAGTTGCTACATGCTTCGCTGGTGAAAATGGAAGCAGCGGCGGCCGGAGTGGATGATGCATGGATGACCCGGGACGGCATAGTCACAGAAGGGACATCACAAAATGCGCATATTATCACACATGATAATGTGCTGGTTTCGCATCAGCTGGATCATCGCATTCTTCCCGGTGTCACCAGAATCGAAATGATGGAGCAGGCTAATGCGATAGGTTTGACTATCGAAGAACGCTCGTTCTCGGTTAATGAAGCGAAGCAGGCAGCCGAAGCTTTTATGTCATCATCAACATTATTGATCATGCCGGTTACGGAAATTGACGGCCACCCGATTGGCGATGGCAAGCCCGGAAAGCGGACCAGGAGAATTCGGGCAAACTATATTGCTGCGGTTCAGAAAGATTGAGATATGTTGAAGTCTAAACATCGATGGAGGCAGGAATGAGAATTGGAATATTGCTGGGAGGGGCTGCACTGATGCTCGCTCCAATGAAGCCGACTATTGCCGCAGATGTTCAGATTGTGGCCCAAAACCCGGTTATTGAACTCAGCGTATCGGAGCAGGTGGACAGTACACCGGACACTGCATCCTTCGGTACAGGTGTAGAAACCAAGGCACGAACTGCAACACAAGCACTGCGAGAAAATTCCCGGCAAACCAAAGTGGTGATGGATCGCCTGAAATCACTCGGTATCGCCTCAAAAGACATCCAGACGACCGGCATTAGCGTCAATGCGGATTATCAATATGATCGGGAAACACGCCAGAACCAGTTTGTCGGATATCGCGTATCCAATCAAGTGAGCGCAACCGTGCGTGATATTAAACGGCTTGGCGCCATACTCGACGCCTTCATTGCGAGTGGTGCGACCAATTTAAACGGTCCAAATTTCAGTATTGCGGATGACAAGGCGGTGAAGAAGCTGGCTCGCGAACGGGCGCTCGCCAATGCCAAACAACGTGCTTTAGCCTATGCGCAATCAGAGGGATATTCCGGTGTCCGGGTGCTAACCATCAGCGAAGGGTTGTACAATGTGTCGCAGGCACCGATGATGGCCAGAATGCAGTCGAATGCGGCCCCAGCTCCTCCTCCTCCTCCTCCTCCTCCACCCATTGCTGTGGGACAGGTCGGAACCAGAGTTTCGCTGAGTATCACCTATGAAATGACTCGTTAATCAATCGAGCCACCACCTGAACTCGCCATTCACCTGATGTTAAAAGCCGATGGCTTAGGAAAGCGGCAATGATGACCAAAAATCTCCTTTTCGCCCTTATTGGCAGCATTTCACTCACGCTTGTATTGACGCCCGCTCACGCAGTTCAGCGCAATGACGAGCAGGCAGAAGCGCGTGCTCAAATGATGGCGGGCAAGGTGAAGTCAATACGTTCAATCGAAAACCGTTTGCTACCGAAAATGGCCGGAAGTCAGTATCTTGGACCGGAATTTGACCCCGCAGCGCAGGTCTATCGGTTGAAATTCATCAAAAAAGGCCGTGTCGTATTTGTCGACGTTGATGGCCGCACCGGTGCCATCCTTCGTCAGCGCTAGTTGCGCGTCTTTCGGTTGCATTAAACTTCTTTACCATTGTGGGATTCGTCCATGATGATATACTCATCCCAACTGAAAAATCGTATTTCTGGAGAGTGTGAATGCGTGTTCTGATTGTTGAAGATGAACCCACATTGGGACAGCAACTCAAATCAACCTTGGAAGCCAATGGCTATGCGATTGACCTGTCAACCGATGGTGAAGATGGCCATTTTCTGGGCTCCACCGAAGATTATGATGCAGCAATCCTTGATCTGGGGCTTCCTGAAATTGATGGTCTGACGGTGCTGGACCGCTGGCGGAAGGAAGAACGGAATTTTCCGGTATTGGTTCTGACCGCGCGCGACAGCTGGTCCGATAAGGTAGCCGGATTGGATGCAGGCGCGGATGATTATTTGGCAAAACCGTTCCAGACCGAAGAATTGATTGCACGCCTGCGAGCATTGATACGCCGTGCATCCGGCAATGCTTCGTCAGAATTGACGGCTGGTGAAGTGCGTCTCGATACGCGATCCGGCAAGGTGACACTGAACGGCAGCCCGGTCAAACTGACGGCGCAAGAATATAAATTGCTCAGTTACCTCATGCACCACAAAGGCAAGGCAGTATCACGCACTGAATTGATCGAACATATTTACGATCAGGATTTCGATCGCGATTCCAATACGATAGAAGTGTTTGTGACGCGGATTCGCAAGAAACTTGGCGCGGAAGTTATTTCAACCATCCGGGGGCTTGGATATAGTCTAGAGGACCCTGAAGCTGAATGACGCCAGCAAAATAGAATTACCGGTCGAGGAAACGGCACCGACAACCCAAAATCGATTAGGCACCCAGACAACCGGTTCACTAAGCCGCCGGATGATCGGTATTGCTGCGGCATGGATCATGGTGCTGCTGGTCGGCGGTGGTTTTGCACTCGACCGGGTGCTGACCGATGCGGTGACCCGAAATTTCGATAATCAGCTTGAATATGTGCTGACCGCGATGATCGTATCGGCCGAAATTGGCCCGGATGGAGAGATTTTTCTTAACCGTCCGCTTGGTGACCAGCGTTTTCTTGAACCGAATAGCGGTCTCTACTGGCAGATTAGCGGTAACGGCCACGACGATTTTCCCTCCCGCTCGTTGTGGGACCGGACGCTGGAAGTCGACTATGCGCATGAAGACGAAGAGATCCACATCCGTGACAGCAACCAGTTTAGCGAGGAACCGCTGCGGCTTCTCGAACGCACGATCATTCTGCCTGATTCCGATACGAAATGGTTGTTTCAGGTTGCGCAGAGCCGAGAAACGCTGAACGGACAGATCGCCGAGATCCGATCCATCCTGTTCTATAGTTTCTTATTGCTCGCCGTTTGTTTGATCGGGATGGCGGCCTTGCAAACGCTTTATGGCCTATGGCCGCTGCGCAAAATCCGCGTCGCGATTTCCAACATGCGCACCGGTCAACAACAGCGCGTAATTGAACCAATGCCGAACGAGGTAACCCCGATGGTTGACGAGCTCAACCAGCTGCTTGAACATAACGAAAAGCAAGCGGAGGAAGCGCGGCGCCATGCCGGAAATCTCGCCCATGCACTCAAAACCCCGTTGACCGTGATCATGAATAGTGCAACGGCCAAGGCACCTGATCTGGCCAATACCGTGATCCGCGAGAGCGGCGTCATGCGGCGACAGGTCGATCACCACCTGGCGCGGGCGCGGGCGGTTGGACGTCGCGGTCACGCCCATAGCCGCGCACGAGTATGGCCCAGCCTACAAGCCGTCGAGCGCGCCGTTGGGCGTCTCTATAAACATGTGCGAATTGACATAGACGGCGACCAAAATGCGGTGGTTTCGGTCGAGCGGCAAGATCTCGACGAAATGATCGGCAACCTCGTCGAAAATGCCGCGAAATATGGCGGCGGCAGTGTGTTTATTACGGTCGAGAGCGGTGATGAATTTGTCGAGCTGCTGATCGAGGATGACGGCATGGGTATCCCCGAAGAAGAACGCATCCGCATATTTGACCGCGGTGTCCGGCTGGATAGCGGTAAGCCAGGTAACGGTCTGGGGCTAGCCATCGTGCGCGATTTGGCAGAGATATACGACGGCGGCGTGGAACTTGAAGAGAGCGAATATCTAGGCGGGTTGATGCTGCGGTTGAGTTTGAAGCGAAACGTGAGGTAGCTGTCGAAGCTTGATATGAGCGTTAAACTTGCAGCTTGAAATTGCCGTCATTGGCTGCGGACCAGGCGGAATGGCAGCCGCTCTGTTTCTTGATCGACTGGGTCACAAAATCGCTATCTTTGAGTGGTTTGAAACGCCGCACCCCCTTGGGTCAGGATTGTTGATCCAACCCTCCGGGCAGGCGGTACTTTCTGAATTAGGATTGCTCGATGCGATCCGGGCGCGGGGACATTTGGTCGACCGCCTGCATGGTGTTTCTTTACCCAGTGGGAAGAGAGCTCTCGATATGCAATATCGCTACGGGCCTAAGGGAATTTCTGCGCTCGGGATTCATCGTGCCAGCCTGTTCAGCGCTCTTTCAGATATGAGCGATGCTTTGAGGCAGCGAATTGATGCCGCCGGAGCACGAAGTCCTTTGGCACAGGGAAAAATCAGGCGATTGCCATTTGGTGCTTTCTGGGGAAATGTTGATATGCCGCCGGATCACACAGTCCTCTCTGACGCATTGGACCAGCGGTATTTTCATGCAGAGAAAATGGCCGGAATCATGCCTATTGGAATTAACCCGGAAACAGGAAATCAAGGTGCAGCTCTTTTCTGGTCAGAAAAACCCGAACGTGCGGAATTGACTGTTGAACGAGACATTACGGAATTTCAAAATGCCTATGTTAAACTTTGGCCTGAAGCGAAACCGTTTGTATCACAGCTTGCTTCAATGGATGATCTAACGATGGCGGTTTATCACCACCGGACAGGATCCGCTTGCCAATCATCCCGACTGCTGTTCGTTGGTGATAGCTGGCACTGCACCAGTCCGCAGCTGGGGCAAGGGGCCAATATGGCCTTGATTGATGCACAGGTTTTGGCAGCGGCGTTAGAAGGTGCGGCAACCATCAAAGCGATAGCACCAGCTTATATGCAGGCCCGAAAAATGCATATCAGCCTCTATCAGTCGTTGAGCCAGATTTTCACTCCACTGTACCAGTCCGAGAATCGATTTTTACCTCTGTTCCGGGATGTTGCGATCCACTATTTCGCACGCTGGCCGCTGATTAGGAATTTTATTGCCAGAACTGTTTCGGGCGGACTGGGTCTATAAGGAATTACGCTTCGTCCCTGATCCTCTCATGGTGTCGGATCACCTCATCGATAATGAACCGCAGGAATTTCTCACTGAATTCCGGATCAAGATTGGCATCACTGGCGAGTTGCCGCAGGCGCGAAATTTGTTCCTGTTCGCGGGTCGGATCAGCAGGAGGAAGGTCATTTTTGGCTTTATATTCACCAACGGCCTGAGTTACCTTGAACCGTTCGGCGAGCATGAAAACCAGCGCGGCATCGATATTGTTGATGCTCTCGCGATATTGCTTCAGCTTTTCATCCATGCACGCCGCCTGTCTCCACCAGAATTTCGGGTCGCCGTAGGATTTGCCCGTCTTGTGCGGGGTGCAACCGGTACGGCTTTGATTTCACTTGCAATGGCAATAGGGACTTGCCACATCCGGTGCAACATGTCTGCAACTGTCCATCCTATCCGAGGCGAAAAAACCCCTTCGCTGGAACCAATTATGGCGCTTGTCGCGAGCGATATGAACGCGGTGAACAGTGTGATTCTGGACCGCATGCAGTCGGAAATTCCGTTGATCCCGGAACTTGCCGGCCATTTGATAGCCGGAGGCGGCAAGCGAATGCGGCCGATGTTGACCTTGGCGGCAGCGAAGTTGATTGGCTATTCCGGCGACCGTCATTTCAAGCTAGCGGCTGCTGTCGAGTTCATTCACACCGCAACGTTGCTTCATGATGATGTGGTTGATGGATCCGATTTGCGGCGAGGCAAGACGGCTGCGAATCTGATTTTCGGGAATCCGGCAACGGTACTGGTTGGTGACTTTCTGTTCAGTCGTTCATTTGAATTGATGGTGGAGGATGGGTCTCTCAAGGTTCTCAAAATCCTTTCAAATGCCTCGGCAGTAATTGCGGAAGGTGAGGTTCACCAGCTCACCGCGCAGCGTAAGATCGATACAAGCGAAGACCGCTATCTGGAAATTATTGGTGCGAAAACTGCAGCGCTTTTTGCTGCGGCGAGCCGGATTTCCGCCGTAGTTGCCGAAAGCGATGAAGAAACTGAATTGGCTCTCGACAGCTATGGTCGTAATCTGGGTATTGCGTTCCAGTTGGTAGACGATGCGATTGACTACAGTTCCGACAGCGAAACCATGGGCAAAGACGCCGGCGATGACTTCCGCCAAGGAAAGGTTACATTGCCGGTTATCCTTGCCTATGCGCGCGGCAATGATGAAGAACGCCAATTCTGGAAAGATGCGATAATTGGTCACAAGTTATCGGATGAAGATTTGGCGCGTGCGACAAGTTTGCTGCGTTCCACCGGTGCGATAGATGATACAATGTCGCGGGCTAGGCACTATGGACAGCGCGCGATTGACGCGCTCGGCAAATTTTCCTCTGGTAAAGCCAAGGATGCTATGACCGAAGCAGTTGAATTTGCGATTTCACGCGCTTATTAGCGCGGCAACTGGATAGGGAATCATCATGCCTGCACGAATTTACCAAAACCCGATGAATGCGATGCAATCCGGCCAGGCGCTCGCCAAGAAATGGGTGCTGGAATTCGAACCCAAAGAAGCGCGCAAACCCGATCCTCTAACCGGATGGGCAGGGTCTGGGGATACACAGCGTCAGGTGAAATTGACTTTTGCCACTGCGGATACTGCGCGGGCTTATGCTGATAAATATGGTATCCCATTTTCAATGGTACCAACGCCGAATAAGACACTGAAAATTCAGGCCTACGCTGATAATTTTCATTGAGAATGTAGCTGTAACAACAGCAACAGCTTTACATCGATACCTGCACCTTCAGCGCGTTTCGTTTCGATGAAATCGTTCAATTCCGCCAATGCCACGCGATGAACAGTAATATTCTCGCCCTCTACACCGCCACCTTCGCCAACTTTGGTCAAGCCACCTGCCTTAAACATCGAAAAGCTCTCTGAAACCATGCCGGGAGAGCTAAAAAATTCCCCGCAATCTTCCATGACTTCCGCGCGATAGCCGGTTTCTTCTGCCAGTTCGCGTATTGCGGCAACGGATGCATCTTCGCCAGCCACATCATCATGATCACCAACTAAACCGGCTGGCAGTTCAATGCAGTTCTTGCCCAGCGGAACGCGAAACTGTTCCACCAGCAACACATGACCTTCATCTATGGCCAGAATAACGGCGGCCCGAATGCCACGACTGCGCGAGACATATTCCCACTTACCTTCGCGCTTGGCCGTAATGAAGCGGCCTTCCCACATGATTTCGACTGGATCTGGCATAGTTTCTCCGTTCATCTCGAGCGTAGTCGAGAGATATTTTGACCGTGCCTCGACTTCGCTCGACACGAACGGAATGTCAAAGCTCTATAAGCCGATCGGGCAATTCATTGGGATTGTTATCGGTTTTTGGGAAATGTTCGGTCAACACCACACCCATCTGCTTGACCGCCTCGGCCATACCTTCGCCAGGTTTGCCTTCGCGGACCAGATCAATAAGAGCGACCATTGCGTCACCCCAGACGGCCGGCTCGACTTTCTCGACAATCGCATCATCGGCAACGATTTCGGCCCGATGCTCTAACATGGACAGATAAAGCAATATTCCCGTGCGACCTACCGTGCGATGGTCAGTTGAAACTGTGAAGAGCGAGACCGCCCGCTTGCGTACACGGGCGCTTTTAATTCCCGGAGGTGTGACTGCAAAGAGCAAAGGTTTCCAGCTAAACAGAAACCGTGCTCCGAAAAACACCAGAGCGGCGACAATGAACAGAGCCCAATAGGGCAGGGAAGTTACACCGCTCCAGCCGCCAGACAGCCAGTCGATCAAACCCAAATATGGTTCTGGAAAGAAGCTGACCAACAGCAGGATCGTCAGCGATAAAAGCCCCGCATAGGCCCAGGCAATATCGCCATAATGATCCGATTGTTCGGTAACGATGGTGACAATCTCACCGTCGGTAGATTTCTCCGCTTCCGAAACAGCTGAAGTGACGACCTTGTGATCTTCTAGAGTGAACTGACTGACTTTGCGCATTACCAGCCTCCCGAAGCACCGCCGCCGCCGAAGCTGCCGCCGCCTCCACTAAATCCGCCACCGGAGAAACCGCCTCCACCACCCCAGCTTGAACCGCTGCTGCTACCCCAACTGGAACCGCCGCCACCCCAGATGACTACTGGCCCGGAGCCACGACGGTATTTCTTACCTTTGCGGTTGGAAAACATCGGAATGATGACGAAGAAAACCAGAATAAAACCCCAGAAGATGACAAGGCCGATATTCTCGCTATCTCCACTGCCGCTGGATCGTTGCTCGACGTCCTGAGCGATGCGGGCGGCTTCGTCTTCTGGCAGGGCGAGTTGCACAATTACCCGATCAGCGCCAGCAAGAATGCCGCCCGCCATGTCGCCATCGCGAAATCGGGGCAAAATGTCATTCTGGATGATTACGCTGGACAAAGCATCGGTCATGATACCTTCCAACCCATAGCCAACTTCAATCCGCACTTTGCGATCATTCGGAGCGATTAGCAGAATTATACCGTTATCTTTCTCGCTCTCGCCGTCACCATCCTGACCAATCGCCCATTCACGGCCAAGCTGATAGCCGTATGTCTCGATATCATAGCCTTCGAGACTGTTGACCGTCGCTACAACAAACTGGCGGTTTGATTGGGCTTCCAGGCCAGCGAGTTTTGTGGTCAGCTCAGCCTCTTGCGTAGGATCAAGCAGATTGGCCTGATCGACCACACGACCGCTTAACTCTGGAAAATTCTGTGAGAAAGAGGGTGTAGCCATCGCTACCAGCGCGATGGCTATCAACGTGAAAAATGCTCTGAAAGTGTGAACGGGTCGCAATCTGTTCACAGCTTTAAAAACTTACTTCAGGAGCTTCGTCCGCACCCTCGGTTGTTGCAGTGAACGATTCCATCGGCTCGGCACCATGAATGATCTTCGCTCCGATGATATCGGGAAACGTTCGGATCGTGGTGTTATATTGGCGCACTGCCTCATTATAGTCGCGGCGGGCTACATTGATCCGATTTTCCGTACCTTCTAGCTGACTTTGTAGGGCTAGGAAGTTCTGGTTGGATTTGAGATCGGGATAGGCTTCGACGGTTGCTAGCAAACGACCTAGGCCTTGAGACAAAGCGCCCTGAGCAGCTGCAAATTCCTGTACCTTGGCGGCATCGCCGAGATCATCAGCACTGACTTGAATCGAAGTGGCTTTTGCCCGTGCTTCAACAACAGCGGTTAGAGTATCCTGTTCTTGAGATGCAAAACCCTTAACCGTTTCCACAAGGTTAGGAATCAAGTCAGCCCGGCGTTGATAGGTGCTTTCAACATCCGCCCATTTGGCTTTGGCTTCTTCTTCGGCAGTCGGCACACTATTGATACCGCAGGCACTTAGTGACAGTGCAACTGCTGGAATCATCAGGATTTTGGTCAATTTGCTCAGCATGTTTGAAATATCCTCCATCAATGCGGCAAATCGCCGCCCCATAATGTAAAAATAGGTATTAAACGCTGGAATTGCAACGGCTTCTCTCGACAATACACTGGTTTTCGGGCATTTACATCCCGTTTCATGGGAAGGGAATTTAAAAAATGTTAAGTGAATTCAAGGATTTCATATTGAAGGGCAATGTGCTTGATTTAGCGGTTGCCGTCATTATTGGCGCAGCGTTTGCTACGATTACTACTTCGTTGACCGAAGACGTCATTATGCCAGTAGTCAGTGCGATATTTGGCGTACCTGATTTCTCCAATATGTTCATTTTGCTGGGCTGGGGACAGTTCTTGACCGTTGTGATCAACTTTGTGATCCTCGCGTTCATCATCTTCATGATTGTTCGCTATGCCAATAAAATGATGGCGGCGAAGGAAGAGGAAGATGCAGGACCAAGTGAAATTGATCTGCTCACGGAAATTCGCGACAATTTGAAAAAATAGACTGAATTTCAATGATCTGGATGGGGTGGGATGGCGACATTCTGCCCCATTCTCTTTTCATTCAGAATTATCGCTCTATATAGGGTTCGTCCGTTTCGGCGGACTATGGTGATAAATTGTAATGTGCAATAGGCACTGCGGAACCGGGGGCAGTACCCGGCGGCTCCACCACTTCAGGCGATTTGCAGCGATGCGGAGCGCCTCAAATGACGGGGCCGAACCAGGATCGACGGGTGTTGAAAAGCATTATTTTTACCCGGCATGAGTAAGCCGTCAAATGGCTCAAAACTACAAGTGCAAACGATAATGAAGCACTCGCTATTGCTGCCTAACCCATTGATCGCAAGATCATAAGTTAGAAAGCTAAAGCGCGGTTGAGCCCACCGGGCAACAGAAGGGAATTCAGCGGTTTGGTGAGCACCGGGCAACAGAAGCTCACCACTTTATTTCAATAATCGTTGCTATAAACCTTGTGGAGATCAATCGCTTCGATCATTTTTGCACCGGCCATAAAGACCGCACCGGTACAAGCGAGGAACAGCAATTTGCCACCGATACCGGGATACTGGATCAGATACGCCTGACCCCGCGTAACGGCACCCATTGCCAAGGCATAAGTGATCAGAAAGGCCTCAAATTTGGTCTTTATGATGAACAGGCGTTTGAATTTTCTCCACATGTGTGTTTAAGAGCAAGGCCCGTGCCAGTCGCGGAAAACGGGGATTTTGCTTCGAAAAACATGGTAAACTGCAAGTTAATCCGACAGATTACTCTTCGCTGTGAGCTAGATCCATGAGACCACATAGTTTCAAGAGCGCCCAGCGTGCTTCGTTGACTTCATGCACGAGTCCGGGGTTGGACAATCGGTTTGGATCGATAGTTTCTGGCCAGTTTTTTTCGATCACTTCAGCGATCTGATCCAGTTTTTCAGGCGTGGCGATAAATCGTTGGTCCACAGTCTCGGGATCAGCAACCGCGCGAAGTCTCAGACATGCTGGCCCGCCTCCATTTGCCATGGATTGCCTGGCGTCTACCGGACACAGTTTACGGATCGGGCCGTTCCCAGAGACCATCGTTTGCAGATAAGTCCAGACGGCCTCGTTGTCGCGTGATTCGGTCGGCAGGATGAGCGCCATTCCGCCACCATCCGGTAGCGTCACCAATTGAGCGTTGAACAGATAAGATGTGATGGCGTCTTCAAGGCTGACCTCGTCTGCTGGGACAATGATGATCTCCGCTTCGGGAAACTTGTCGCGGATATCCGCATAGACCGCATCCGGTTCTTCAAACGCGAATTCATGCGCGAACAACACGCGCTCGTTTGCGACCGCGACCACGTCGTTATGAAAAGCACCTGCTGCAATCGCCTTTTCAGACTGCTGTGCAAAGATACAGTGTTCAGGATCCAGTCCATGTTTGCGAGCAACCGCTTTGCTGGCTTCGATATGCTGGCGCGCGGGGAAAGGGCCGCCGGTCTTACCGTAGACGAATATTTCGATTCCAGCCTGGTCATGTGATGCACAAAGCCGCATATGATTGGCCGCGCCTTCATCGCCAAAAGGAGATGGCACAGGAGGGTTGACTACGAAATGATCGCCGTCAGCGAAAGCCAGTCTTATTTGTGCCAGTGTTCCGGGCCATTCATGACTGCGATGTGGCATGGTCTGCAAATTGGCAACTGTGAGATGACATTTGTCGTTTGCATCGGGAGCAGGCGAAACGGTTGCCGCGTTTGCTGCCCACATAGAGGATGCTGAGAAAGCCGCTGCGCGAATATGCGGCTCTGCGTTAGCAATTTCGGTACCAAGCGTTTTCAACCATCCTGTATTTGGTCGATCCAGCGGCATGAAAAACCCTTGCGTTAATCCCAAATCGATATTGTGCCGCATCTTGGCAATGCCCTGCAGCGCAGCCTCTCGCGGATAGGCCGTTTCGCCTGCATTGGTGGACGATGCGATATTGCCTAAGCTTAAGCCTGCATAATTATGGCTCGGCCCGATAATGCCGTCGAAGTTAATCTCGACCAGTTTGTTCATCGGGGGATGTACCGGATGGTGTCACCGACGCTCAGGCCGATATTGTCTGCCGCTTCGCCATCGATGGTCAGGCCGTCATCGCTGTCCTTGATCATCGCATAAGTCGCCTGAAATGTTTCAAGGTGACCATGTGAGATTATCGCCTTCGTCTTGCCGACATCAATCGAACTGATCACTGCTTCCTTGCTGTTCCGTATGCTGGTCACATCGTCGGTCTTGGCGATCATAGTCGGGCCGACATCAAATATATCGACATAGCCGTCGTATGAGAAATTTTCGTTCTCCAGCATCCGCATAGCAGCTCGACCATTGGGATGTGGAACACCGATAGCAGCCCGCGCTGTTTCGCTAAGCATCGCGGTGTAGATCGGGTGCTTGGGCATGAGGTCGGCGATAAACTGATTGCCGTGAATCGCGTTAAAATAGTCGGCTTCCTGAAAAGTCATGCCAAAAAAGCGGCCCGCGAGCCCATCCCAGAAAGGCGATCCACCGGCTTCGTCAATTACTCCGCGCAGTTCGGCAAAAATCTTGTCGCCAAAACGCGCGCGATGTTCTTTGATAAACAGATAGCGGCTCCTTGCGAGCAACAAGCCGAGACCGCCAGCGCGTTCATTGGGGTGCAGGAAAAGACCGCCCACTTCGCTGGAACCCTCCAGATCGGTGACGAGCGACAGCATCTGTGCGCTAAATGTTCGGTCCAGTTCCTTGCTCGTCTGAGACAAAGTACTCAAACGATAGGAATAGAAGGGCCAACTTTGCCCAACCTTAGTGAACAGCTGCGAAGTCCCTCGGACAACGCCAGATTCTACATTTTCCAAAACCATGACGAACAGATCATTGCCATGTTCGGCAGTCGTCCGCTCATAGGCGCGCTGCGAACGCTCCAGTTTGGCCATCAAAGAGGCCTTATCTGCCGGAAGGTTGGTAAACCCGCCACCAGTCAATTTCGCCATTTCATACAGATGCTGGAGATCATCCATCCGCGCAGCGCGTATTCGAAAACTCATAAACCCCCTTGTTCGGCAATTCGCATGATGGCCAGTGCCGATAGTTGTGTTACTTCGACCAGGCTGTCGACGATCAGAAATTCGTCAGAGTTGTGAATAGCTCCCCCGCGAACGCCCATGGTATCGACGACTGGCACGCCGCAAGCTGCGATATTGTTGCCATCGCAAACCCCGCCGGTGCCGCGCCATTTTATGTTTAAACCTAGCTCTGCGCCGCATTCTTTTACAAGATTGAACAGCTTTTGTGCTTGCGGATCAATTGGTTTGGGAGGTCGTCCGAATCCACCATGACAATGAACGTCCAGATCATGTTCTTTGGCTATGGCAGAAACTAACTTTTCAAGCGCGGCCTGCGCATCATCCTGGTCCTCAAGTGACTTGGGGCGGAAATTGACCCGCAATATGGCATGATCTGGAACCGAATTGTTAGGCCCGCCGCCGTCAATCTTTGCAGGGTTTACGCTCAAGCCTTCCCGGTGCATCGCCTTTAAGCGCATGGCCATATCCGCAGCGGCGATCAGCGCGTTGCGCCCCTCATCGGGATTCCGCCCTGCATGAGCGCTCTTTCCTGTAAAGATGATCGAAAAATTCCCACTGCCGCCGCGCTCACCCGCGAGAGTGCCATCGGGCAGGGCCGGTTCATAGGTAAGAGCGGCTGTCTTGCCTTTAGCCAATTGCGCGATCAACGCCGCTGACGAACCAGAACCTACTTCCTCATCGCTGTTGATCATGATGTCATAGCCAATCCGGTGGGCAAGGTCGCTTTGCTCAAGCAATTGCAATGCGCCAAGCATGACAGACAAACCGCCTTTCATATCGGCAAGGCCCGGCCCATTGAGCATGCCAGGCTCCAGTTCGCTGATTTCCTGAAAACTATGATCAGCGGGAAAGACCGTGTCCATATGCCCGGTCAACAGGATCCGAATAGGCACTTCAGGGCGTATAACAGCGGTCAGATGCTGGCCACGTTCAATCTGGTCTATCGAACCATCAGCCTGCACCGCTTTAACAGTATCTGGCTCAACTAAGGTAATTTCGCCTGGCAGCATCGAAAACGCATCGGCTAGCAAGCCCGCAACATCGCGGAGTCCAACCAAATTGGTGGTGCCGCTGTTAATTTCTGCCCATTTGAGCGTGCGATCAAGCAGGGGGAGCGTCTCAGCCCTTTCAAGCAATGGGTGGTCCAGGATGGCATTCGCGGTCATCGCGGACTAATAGCAGTTGAAACTAGTTTCTGTCACCCGATTCCTTGGACGAGATGGAGGTCTGCCTATTCCCTTGCGGCATTCATTGCATCGACCAAACCATCTGAAATTTTCTGCCAGACCAACAGTTCATTTACTTCGGACTTTGGAATTAATTCCAAAATCACGGCGGCTGCGGATTGAACAAGTCCAACATACCACTCATATTTGATTTTTAAGGTATCCTCGTGATGCGGCACCGATGAACCAAAGATGATCTCTATTTCTAAACGTCGTTCGAGCCAGTACATTAGACAATAGAGCACACTATCAACCATTTCGGTTTCCAGTGCGGTCGTCCGGCCTAGTCCATGCTCATCAAAGGACGATCGGGCATCGGGAAACTGTTTATAATAATGCGCCATAGTTGGCTGCGTTACGTCACCAAGCAATTCCGCTGCCCGTTCCAAGCTGGTTTCCAGCAGCACCTTCTTTTGTTCGATGTCCATCCATCATGGATAACAATAATCGACGCAATTGCACTGGAAATGAACCAAATTGCGTCATTTACAATTGCGGGACTCGTCGGCATAGAAACTCGCGATTCCTCCCCTGGATTGGTTCATAAAGTGTAATGTGTCGGCTCGTCTGGCACTTCTCCAATACGTGCAAAGGGACAAATCATGTCAGAATATGTCAATCAAAATGGTATCCAGATCGCAGCGGAACTGTTTAACTTCATCAACGATCTTGCTTTGCCGGAGACTGGTGTAGATCAGGAGCATTTCTGGTCAGGTTTTTCCGACCTTCTGGCGCAGTTTGTAAATCGTAATAGGGAACTTCTTGCAAAACGCGAAAAACTGCAAAAACAGATAGATGATTGGCATTCGGAGCGAAAAGGCAAGCCGATTGATCAGGTCGAATATCAATCGTTTCTGAAAGAAATTGGGTATTTGGTTGATGAACCTTCATCGTTCGCAATCACTACCGAAAATGTAGACCCGGAAATCGCAACGACGGCTGGACCGCAACTGGTTGTGCCATCACTCAATGATCGCTTTGTCCTGAATGCCGCCAATGCACGTTGGGGTAGTTTGTATGATGCGTTCTACGGCACCGACGCACTGGATGCCCCGTCTGCCAAACCGGGCGGTTATGACCCGGAACGGGGCGCGCATGTGATCAAGGCGGCGAAAGCTTTGCTGGATGAAATCTTGCCGCTTGAAACGGGAAGCTGGTCTGACCTGACCAATGTCAAGGAAAACGGTATTCCGCTTAAAGATCCGAACCAGTGTGTTGGGTGGAACGACAAAGGCTGTTTGTTCAAACATAATGGCTTGCACATTGATGTGATTTTTGATGCCGAACATCCGATTGGAAAAGACGATCCAGCGAATATCGCTGACGTTCAAATGGAAGCGACGTTGACGGCCATTATCGATATGGAAGATAGCGTCGCTGCGGTTGATGCCGAGGACAAGGTACTGGCCTATACCAATTGGCTTGGCCTGATGCGCGGCGATCTCGATGCGTCATTTAAAAAGGGTGGTAAGACGGTCTCGCGCAAGGCGAATCCCGATCGGACCTATACCGACCAGGAAGGTACGGAGTTTACGTTGCCGGGACGCAGCCTGATGTTCGTCCGCAATGTTGGACATTTGATGACCAACCCTGCAGTGCTTTTGCCAGATGGAACGGAAGCGCCGGAAGGCCTGCTTGATGCGGTGTTCACAAGTCTTGTTTCCATGCACGA
This sequence comes from uncultured Parasphingorhabdus sp., assembly GCA_951813595.1. Lineage (GTDB taxonomy): Bacteria > Pseudomonadota > Alphaproteobacteria > Sphingomonadales > Sphingomonadaceae > Parasphingorhabdus. The sequence goes on from CATOTQ010000002.1 coordinate 91,399, forward strand.
TCTAAAGGGATTGGGAGACCTCCGTAACAGCCGAGCTGGTTCGATTTATATCGTCAAACCCAAAATGCACGGGCCGGAAGAATGCGTCTTTACCAACGATATTTTCGATGCAGTAGAGGATTTGCTCGGACTCGAGCGTAATACGATCAAAGTCGGCGTCATGGACGAAGAACGCCGTACTTCAGCCAATCTCAGCGCCTGTATTCATGCCGTGAAGGACCGGATTGTGTTCATCAACACCGGTTTCCTCGATCGTACCGGTGATGAGATTCATACGTCTATGCAGGGCGGCGCGATGCTGGCCAAAGGAGATATCAAGAACAGCGACTGGATCAAAGCCTATGAGCAGCGAAATGTTTCCATAGGACTGAATTGCGGGCTGTCGGGTAAGGCACAGATCGGCAAGGGGATTATATAGTTAATTAACCTTGCCGGGGACAGGTCACCGTGAATATAATAGGGCTAAGCCGCTTGGTACGGCCTAGCCCTTGCGCTAAGCGCAAATCTCAGGGTGAAAAGGAGGTGACGCCACGTGAACTTAAAGGTACCTACTAGTCCAGTAATGCTGGAAGGGTTGTAAGGGTGGGAATCACACTATCCCCTGATCGCCATGAGACGGGGATAGTGTAGGTTAACTTTAACCCTAGATCAACCCACTTATGGTTCTGCGCCCAATAGCACCAGTGGAACAGAAGGAACACCACGCCCTTGGCGAATAACATTGAGCAAGTCCCTCTCATAACAGGGTACACCACTGGACATTTCTGATTCGAGGCTCTTCATGGGTAGTATCTCTATACCCGCGTCGATTATATCAGAGACATAAAAGCTCAAGTGTTTGACAAACAAATCGTGCGCGACGAAAGCGTATTTCCCGAACTGGACTTCTACGGCAACACGATCCTTGACAAAATCCGTCTGATTGCAGGACATGACGGGTTTGCGTCCGGTCGCGATGATGGAAGCCTTTTGTTCTGCTTCGCTTTTGCCTTGAATGGAACGTAGCAAGTCTTCATCGTCTGTTACCCGGAATGTATGCCTCCTTTCCTCCCAACCCAAGGCTTCCAGGCCGAGCTTGAAAGCAGCGTTCATGTCAATCGGTGAATAGAGCTGCCTCCCTTTTCGGGTACGTTCTTTCGATACCTTGGTGCGACAAGCCTCTGCATCAACGCTTTCAACCACAGACAGCAGTTCACACCACAGTTCGTAATGGTGAACAAGAAGATACTCTTCACCGTTCAGATGAGAGTATCTTGCTCCTATGTGCATTAGTGTCCGCCATTAGGCAGTGCGGGGTTATAGACGGGCTTACCCATCGGGCGGGTGCGCAAAGAGCCGTCACGCCAAGCAGTTACGCGCTGATGTGCTAGTTCGACGTACTCAGGGACAACATCACATCCATATCCGCTACGGTTATGCATCAGAGCGGCAATAATGGTTGTCCCGACTCCCATGTACGGATCAAGCACAACGTCCCCTTCATCCGTCATTGAAAGAACAAGCCGCTCGACCAGTTCTACGGGAAACTGGCAGGGATGGATTGTTTTTTCAGGATGGTTATTCTTGACGTTAGGAAACTCCCAGACATCGGAGGGGTTTTTCCCTTTGGGGTTGCCAGACAGCTTCCCGGCATTCGGGCCTTTGAAGTGCTTCTTGCCCGGGTATTTTGAAGGAACGCGGATAGGGTCCAGGTTCCATGTATAATCATTGTCGAGTGTCCACCAGACGATTGTTTCATACCGGCCAGACAGTCTGCGAGTGCAGTGCAATCCATGGCCAAAGTGCCAGACAATGCGGTTACGCAGCTTCAAGCCACAACCTTGGAACAGGGGATAGGTAAGAATATCGAGGGGCATTATCTCGCCGTTTTGAACGCAGTTCCCAACCTGCCAGCAGATAGACCCCTGTGGGTGTAAAATTCGAACACATTCTTCAATGACTCGCGCTTGAGCATTCAGATAGTCATCCAAAGAAGATCGTGTTTCATAATCTTTTCCCAAGTTGCAGGGTGGTGATGTGACAATTAGCTTGCAGTGATCGTCTGGAACCGAGCGCAAGAATTCCATGTTATCAATGCAGGCCAATACAGGATCGCAATAACCATTCTGCTTAGTACTGCGTGGAGTTTTTTGAAAAAGTGAACGGGCAAGTGCCGTTGGGTCACTGACCACGGGGGGAATTACAGCAACATTACTCATCGTGCAGGTTCCCCCTCGGTCAGGTCACAGTACATGAGCCGCTTGCCAACCATTCCCTCTACAACGCTACGCATTTGATCGATAGTGTTTCTGTCCCTGATATTATGTCGGCCAGAGAATTCATTTATATAACGTTGGAGGTGCTTGGGGCTGATCTTGTGGAAAGTTCCTTTGTGTGCCCGTTTCAGCATACTCCAAAAAAGATTCAATGCCATTGGCGTGGGCCATACCTCTTACGTATTCACCGGTAGAGTGATTGACAGTTTCATGATCACGGGCCATCCCGACATAGGCTCTCGCGTCGTCTGTGCAGACCTTGGCCTTGGATTCAGTTGTACCTTCGGTGAACCCTTGCAAGGTCTCACTGTCTGTTGTCTCAATCACCTTGGCTTTGACGAGCTTCGTGCTGCGATCTTTAGCCCCAACCACCGCCGTCTTCCCTGAAGGGCCGCGACCTACCAAGACACTCCGCTTGGTTTTTGACATGTTCTTGCGTTTGCCGCCGAAGTAAGTCTCATCGACTTCAACAGGCCCAGCAAACAACCCTTCCTTGCTAGCAAAAGCTTCTCTTAGCCTATGCGCCATGAACCAGGCGGACTTCTGGGTGATATCCAAATCGCGGTGCAGTTTCATGCTAGATACACCTTTTAGGCTTGTAGCGTTCAAGTAGATCGCGAAAGCCCATTTACGGAGGGGTATCTTCGATTTTTCCATGGCAGAACCATGGCGAACTGAAAAAAACTTTCGGCAATCCCTGCACCGGTAAGGAAGGGGTTTACGGTTTGCCTTTGGCGTGGTATTCTGACTTCCGCATTTTGGACAAGACCTGTCACCAGGGCTCGGCCATCTGACGTTTTCGAACCATTGTTCTGCTGATATGTCATCAGGAAACATTTCTGTCAATTCAAGTAGGCTGATACCTTCGCGATGATGCTTGCCGGGTGCTTTGGGTGCCATGTGCTATCCTCTCTCTTTGTTTACTCTTTGGTGCATAATACAACAGCAACACGGGTTAGTAAAGTATATAATTCCCATTGTTTGTATTCAGCTTCCCATTGCCGCTTCAAACGCCCCGCGACATTGGCCGGCAGCCCTTTAGCCTCGGGGCCGGCAATAGCTTCCGGTGCGCTCTGCATCTGGCCACTCGAAACACCCTTCAAATAAAGCCAGGGGTTCGCCGCGTCCAGCGTCGCCGTTCGCCGGATGCAGGGCGGTACAACCAGAGATTGAAAACATTCCGGCGTACCTTCACGGCTACGGATCTTCGGCACCTCGACGCTGACCTTGCCAACCCCTGTAATCACCTCTCGTTCGCGATGATGGCCACTGCGGACAACGCGCTGTCGTCCGTCAGCCGTTTTGTGACCATCAAACTTTGTCATCAACTCATCCGGCTCTGCCTGGACCGCTTCGGCGATTAACTGCTTCGCACCCGGTCTGAGTAGTTCTGTCAGTGGTTCAATTCCCTCCGGTCTACCCGGATCAATCACAGTATCTTTTGCCATGTGTGGCGGGCTCCTCTTGCTACTTTCGATTTCCAGACAAAAACGATTTCAGCAAGGCACGCCCCATACTTCAAATTCTTCCAGACACCAGATCCGGTTATAACTCTGACATATGTTTGTCCTATTCTAATGGGCGTATTGAACCGCCCCGGGATTGCCGGAGGCTATTTGGTTTAAGTTACGCTGCCATGGGTGTTTCGTCCAGCGTAGCATATTCAACGGCTTCAAACGAGCGCCAGGGACCGCGCCTGTGGATGACCCCGGCTTTGTAAAGGCCATTGATTGTCTCGGCCAAAGCGTTGTCATAGCTGTCACCAACGCTACCGGCCGATGGTTCTATCCCTGCCTCCGCCAAGCGTTCTGTATATTTGATTGATACATATTGGCTGCCACGGTCACTGTGGCGGACAAGGCCGCTACGATGCGCTGGCTTGCGATCATGCAATGCCTGTTCCAGGGCATCCGGAACGAAGCCTGCATGGGCTGTTCTGCCAACCCGCCAGCCAGCGATAGCGCGGGCATAAACATCAATGACGAAAGCCACATAGATAAAGCCCTTCCATGTGGCGACGCAGGTGAAGTCAGACACCCACAGCATATTGGGTGCCGGCGCATGGAACTGGCGGTTTACGTGATCGAGCGGACAAGGCCGAGCGGACAAGGCGCTGTCTTATCGCTGACTGTCGTGCGCACCGGTTTGCCGCGAATGACGCCTTGCAAACCCATATCGCGCATCAGCCGTTCCACAGTGCAGCGCGGGGCATCAAAGCCTTCGCGCTTCATCTGTCGCCACACCTTGCGGTATCCATAAACTCCGAAGTTCTCGGCAAATACACGCTTGATCCCTGGCTTCAAGACCAGGTCACGTTGTCCACGCACTGACAGTCGCGCCCGGTCTCTGCGCTTGGCAACGTGGTCATGATAAGTGGATGGGGCGATAGGCAGAACCCTGCACATCGGCTCGACCCCGTATGTTCCACGATGACCGTCAATAAAGGCGATCATCTCTTGAACGGGCGGTCGAACTCCGCCTGAGCAAAATATGCTGATGCTTTGCGCAATATCTCATTGGCTTGCCGAAGCTCCCGATTCTCACGTTCCAGTGCCTTCATACGCTCTGCTGTATCTGTTGGAATACCAGCGCACCTCCCGCTATCGACTTCTGCCTTCTTGACCCATTCATTGCGGGTCTGAGGCACACAGCCTGTCTTCCCGGATATCGAGACTGCCGTCGCCCAGCGGGATGAATAATCCCCTGAATGATCCAGCACCATCCGTACCGCGCGTTCCCGTACCTCAGGTGAAAATTTGTTCGTTGGCTTGTTCATAATGGCTCCTTCTACTCATGAGTTGGAGCCTCCGACAATCCCGGGGCGGTTCACATCGCTAGGCCTTCAGCAGGACTAGAAGCGTTTCGCCAAGCCTATCCCGATATCGGTATCTATGAAGCAGAGTTAGCAGATCTGCTGCAGGTTGAGAAAGCCGCTGATCGAATCGTTAAAGACCATGAGAGCATCGACATTCTGATCAACAACGCGGCGGTTCAATATACGCCGACCTTTCTGGATGGTGACTTTTGCTACAATCACATCAAGCGAGAAATTGACATCAATTTCACCTCGGTCTGCAGCCTCACTTACCTGACCCTTCCCGCTCTTTTGAACAGTAGTTCAGGGATAATTCTAAATGTGAACTCGGGGCTAGGGTTAGTGCCCAAGACCACTTCCGCCATCTACTGCGCGACTAAGGGCGCGCTGAATATCTTCTCGCAATCGCTTCGGCATCAATTGGAAGGAACCAATATCCGGGTGATGCAGGCGTTTCTGCCACTGGTCGAAACACCCATGACCGAAGGTCGCGGTTCCGGGAAACTTCCAGCCGATCGTGTCGCGGCAGACATAATTGCCGGTATCGAGAAGAACCAGCTGGATATCGATATCGGCAAAGTAAAATTGCTGCGGCCACTGGCGCGATTTCTGCCTTCTCTTGCCCGGCAAATCATGAAGGCCGGTTAACCCCTAAAACCCCTCTCCCACAATCAAGGAAATATCATGAAACCATTACTCAAAGTCATGCTGACGCTCGGACTAATTTTCGCATCTACTTTTATTTTGGGGCGTGTGCTCGGCATATTAACCGTTGAGAACGTTCAATTTTGGCTGACCGAGGCACAGAATATTGACCCTATCTGGGTTCTCAGTGTTGTAGTCTTGCTGCTGTTTATCGATCTTTTTGTTGCGGTACCGACACCGACAATCACCATACTCGCCGGCTTTTTTCTAGGCTTCCCGTTGGGAGCTGGTGCCGCATTTTTCGGCATGATGCTCGCGGCACTTTCGGGCTATGGCCTAAGCAGAAAATGGGGTGACTCCGTGGTCCGATTTCTTGTGAAAGAGGATCGCGCCAGAGAAGAAATGATTGATGCGTTTCAGCAAAGTGGTCCTGCAATGATCATGCTTTCGCGAGCGGCACCGATTGTTCCGGAAGTCACCGCATGTATGGCGGGCGTCACGCGGATGCCGGTGCTCCGCTATTTTCTATTCTTTGCACTTAGCACAATGCCATATGTTTTAGTGGCCGCTTATGCCGGTTCCATCAGCTCGCTAGAAAGCCCGCAACCAGCGATTTACGCTTCGTTGTTTCTCTACGCCGTTCTTTGGATCGGTTGGTTTCTCTTTCGGCGATCTAGAAAAGCAGCAACACAATCTTGAGATGTAAACAATCACTATGGCTCCTTGAGCGTTCAAAGCAGCCGCCTAGCATACTGCAAGTTTGCAGTGGGATTGACCGGATGCTAGGCCGAACCGACCAATGAAAATTCCCAACCTGATAGAACGCTTGAAAGTTATCGTGGTCCTATGCGGACTATTTGTCACGGTCCATTTCGCCAATCTGTTGTCCGGCGGCTATCTGAATAGTTACGGCATCGAACCGCGAGAAATTGATAGCATTTACACGATCTTCGCTGCGCCGTGGCTGCATGGTGATTTGACGCATTTGGGAAATAACATGCTTGCGATGGTGGTGTTCAGCTTCCTGTGTTTGCTCAATGGCAGGCGCTATTTTCTGGTCGCCAGCTTTCTGATCATAACAATCACCGGCATCCTCGTTTGGTTGTTTGCCCGCGATGCCCTGCATATTGGTGCAAGCGGATGGATTTTCGGCTTGTGGAGCCTGATCATCGCACTTGGGTGGATAGAGCGCAGTTTCCGCAACATTGTTATCGCGCTTGGCGTTGTCTTTTTCTACGGCGGCATGGTGGTTGGTGTATTGCCCACCGCTGACTTCGTTTCCTTTGAATCGCATCTATTTGGCGCAATTGCAGGAATCATCACTGCAATTTTCCTAGAACGAAACCGTAAGCTGGTAACTGAAACTACTGTGCCGCGGCCTTCGCTGGAATTTGGAAGATCTCGCCGTCCTTGGCGATTTTCACTTCGCGGTCGTAAGCATCGCTAACGCCGTTCAGATAATAGACCCAACATCCGCTTTTGCGCCCTCGCGGTCATAAGATAGCTGTGTTTGGTATTTCCTAATGGAATCAGATGCTGAGCTCTTTGAAAGGAGCTCAATATGGAAAGCATAAAATTCATTCCATGGAGCTGGCAGTAAAGAACCGTGACCTCGCGTTGTTCAATCTGGCGATCGACGGCACGGTCAGATATCTAGGTGTTGAAGTTGAGGATCCGCTAGCTCTTGCCGAAAGAATTGAGCTCTAACGTCTGCATTGGGCGTAAAAGCGGGCACTTGATTATCAAACTTTAACCATCATCTGATTGTGACTTCTCGCTTTTGCAGGTCTTCATTGGCTTGTCGCTGGTAAGGGCGCAAACCATCTTATTCCCGCGCTCTGCACCATAAGTAGCGATCAACAATTCGCGGTATGTGGCCCACTTGTCAGCGCTGTCCACAATGGCTGCTTCGACGGCATGGCGGAAATTGTCATTCATGGCTCCGCGCTTGGTTGTGCCAATCCCGATTTCGGGATCTATCGTTCCGGTGTCTTTGTTTACATCGCCATGCCGGACACGATGCGCTTCATTGTCGCCGTATAGACAGCCACGTTTTTCATCGACAAACGAGATATTGTCGAAACAGCCCGAGATCAGACCGTCAGGAAATGCCGGCTCTGCAATACGAAGATCGAGCCAAGGCGCGGCTCCGCGCTGTCCAAGTCCTGCCGGGTTTTTGGCGCCGAAGGAGCGTGTGACATCTGGCTTATCGACCCAATTGCTGTGCGAATAGAAATCCTGCGATGCATGCAATATTCGCCCCATATGGGCCAAAATGTTGCATTTTGGGCGGGCCATGGGTGCTGCCCCGGTAGGTACAGCCAAATCTCATTGAAACCGCGCTGGAGCGTAGTTCTCCTTTGTCGTTCACAAGCTTTGCGGCGTCAGTCACCGCATGGGTCAAATTCTCGGCCATATAGGTCCGGCATTCTGTCAGAACGGTCTTAGCCTCTGCTTTAGATTGCGGATAGCCGGGAACATCCAGATAGTCCCCACCGCTGCAGTGCGCAAAGAATCTCAGGTTACCGCGCCCTCGGTCCGGCGCGCCGACAGCGCCAAAGGTACCCGATTTCCCGGCAAGACTATCAAGTGTTTTTTCCTCAAAGCACGTGCCAGCGGCGGACTCCGTCTTACATGCCAAGGCACGACGTGTGATCCGGCCATGCTCCGCATTTTGACCCGCGCGCGTTATCGTACCGAATGCCGACGCAGGCACAGCAACGATCACCGTTGCAATGAAGGTTGAAACAAGCGTTGCAACCAAAGTGATCGTCCGAACCGTCATTTCCATTATCCAAACACCTCTAATCCTACTGTCGCAATAGACCATGCTCTTGCAAATATGGCTGTCCAAGACAAAATTGCATCGACTTCTGATTTTGGGATGCAGAAGTTCCCGTCCCAACTCACTGTCAATACGGTTTCGCAACACATTCACCGATATTGAATGCCGATAGCTAGGCTCAGGATTCATTAATTGATCCAGAAGGCGCAGATAGCAGCGATGGTTATGGCGGCCATGAAGGTATCTGCCCTTCGATCATAGCGCGTGTGTATACGCCGCCAGTCTTTGAGTTTTCCAAACATGTTCTCGACCTTGTGGCGTTGCCGGTAGAGCTGTTTGTCGAAGTGCGCGGGCATTGTGCGCCCCTTTCGCGGCGGGATGCACGGTGTGATGCCCTTGGCCTTGAGGGCGGCGCGGTATTCATCGCTGTCATAGCCTTTGTCACCGGTCATCACGCAGGCGCGTTCAGGCAGCGCCGGATAGAGCAGCTTTGCGCCCTTGTGGTCGCTCATCTGGCCTTCGGTCAGACACAGCGCAACAGGCCTGCCTTCGCCATCACAAACGGCGTGTAGTTTGGAGTTCAGGCCGCCTTTGGTGCGCCCGATACATCTGGGTAGAGCCCCTTTTTGAACAGGCTGGAAGCTGTCCTGTGCGCCTTGAGGTGCGTCGCGTCGATCATCAGCACATCGGATTCACCAGCCTGTTTTACCAGCGCTGCAAATATCTGACTGAAGACCCCCAGCTTACTCCACCGGACAAACCGGCTATAGAGCGTCTTGTGAGGACCATAACCCGCTGGAGCATCACACCAGCGAAGGCCGTTCTTGATGACATAGATTATCCCGGAGAGCACCCGTCGGTCATCAACTCTGGGGACACCGTGAGACAGCGGGAAATATGGCTTGATACGGCGTATCTGTGCCTCGCTCAACATCGGTAAATCATTCATGCAAACATCTCCTTTGTGTGAAGCATGTTGAATCAACAACTTTAACGATATGCAAGCAATTTGATGCATCCTGAGCCTAGCACCCTATCTGTGTTCTTAACACCGATTGGAGTGACGCATGTCTAAATCTGCCGAATTTTGGAACAAAATCGCAGAAGGATATGCCAAATCCAAGATTCGGGACGAACGCGCCTATGAGAAGAAGCTGCAGATCACACAAGACTTCTTCCCGCCTAATGCTGAAGTCCTTGAAATCGCCTGCGGTACAGGCACGACCGCGCTGCACCATGCTCCGCATGTCGCCCAGTATCTGGCGACAGATATTTCATCCAAAATGCTGGAAATTGCGCGCAAGAAAGCGCAAGATCAAGGCGTAAGCAACGTAGCTTTTTCGGAGCAAGATATCGGCACAGCGAGCTGGCCGCCCAATCAATACGATGCCGTACTCGCGATGAGCATCCTGCATCTCCTGCCGGACCGTCCGGCCGGGCTTGCCAAAATTCACGAGACGCTAAAACCGGGAGGCCGCTTCATTTCTTCAACCGTTTGTCTCGGTAATATGGCATTTTTCTTTCCGCTCCTGATCAACGCCATGAAGTTGATCGGCAAAGCTCCGAAAGTCGTGGACAGTTTGACACATGAAGAGCTTGCCGCAGCCATCACCGAGGCTGGATTTATTATCGAAGACCATCGCCGCGTGAGCAAGGCCAAGGTCGCTTTCATTGTTGCGCGAAAACCTGAATAAGCGGCGCTTTAGTGGCTGCCATGGCGCAAAAGCCGGCGTTAGTCATACAAACCATTGCGATGCGGCGCTTTAGTCCAAGTTTGCCCGGACCGCCGCGATCATCTGTTCTCGCCCATTTTTGTAATCACTCAGGAATGTGGTGGGAACGTTGGACAGACTGTCATGTCTGGCGCTCCATGCCGTGACCTCAAGCATGATAGGGATCAAGTCCTTTCCTTTATCAGTGAAGCGATAAAGGAACTTGGATCGATTATCTTTTGCCACTGTTTTTTGAACAATGTCGTGCGCCTCTAGTCGACGCAGTCGATCAGCCAGAATATTGGTGGATATTTGTTCCTCCGATTCCAGAAAGTCACCATATGTCTGCTTACCTTTAAACATCAGGTCGCGCACGATGAGCAGCGTCCAGCGATCACCGAATGTCTCAAGGACAAAATTGATCGGACAGTTCGAACGACAAGTGTCAGAATTTCGTATCATAAAAGCGATGTTAGAAAAAGTACTTGCAAAATGCAATTATTTGAAGCGGAAGGCTGGTCATGAAAACCGTCAAGCGAATTGGAATAGGTGCGCTAGCCGGCGGAGTGATTTTTTTGGCGCTGATGTACTGGTATCAATGGAATGCCAGTCCACTTTCTGACGCCGATGTCGATGATTATATGAATCGCATCGAAGCTCAATCGCAGACTCCTGGCGGACGGCATGACTTGCCGGCTTTGAGAAAATTTCTCAGCGAAGATGACGGCCGCCCCATCTACACGGTAAATCTGTATAAGTTTCACGATGTGGCGGACTATCCTGTATCTCTCGGCCTAACAGGGTCAGGTGAAGAGGCTTATAATCGCTTCAGCTCGGTAATGATTAAACTGATGGCCGTGCGCGGTTCTCATCCGGTTTTTGGAAGTAGCTGGTCAGATCAAACCAATGGAGATTGGGATCGCATTGTGATTGTGCGGTACCGAAGTCGGCGCGATCTTGTCGATCTATTTGCAACACAAGAGTTCGCTGAAGCATCCTTACACAAATGGGCGAGTATCAAAAACCATGATCGTATGCTGGTGCAAGCGCTGCACATTCCCGGAGGAGAAGTGTTGATCTTCATTTTAGCGCTGATCGTAGCTTTAGACCACTGGACTACAGAACCGGCTTTCACCATATTTGCACATTTTGAAAATCGCTATTCACTAGGTCATTAAAAATTGGAGCACCCAAGAGGGTTAGAGCCTCTAATCCCTGCCTTCGGTTGGCAATTACTCCAACAGCAACATCAACCCGTTTTTTGTAGCCCCTAGGTACCCCGGACTTATCATGTCTTTTTGGGCAAACCTCAATTCTTTGTATGATTCTGTTTTAAAAGGATATATGGTGCCGCTTAGAGGATTCGAACCTCTGACCCCATCATTACGAATGATGTGCTCTACCAACTGAGCTAAAGCGGCTTGTCGCATGCGCGATTTCCACTGTGGCCCTTAACAGCAGCATTGCAGAGTGACAAGCCTATCTGGATAGCTGTGCTCAACATTGATGAACGGTTGAACGACACGTCACGGAATATCGCACTGTCCCGGAATAATTCGGAAAAATTTACCAGATATTTACCATGGTTGCCCCAAAACAGTCTGGAATTAGTGAAACAGGTGGGACCGAAATGGAAAATCTTCGGAACAATGATGGCATAAGCGACGGCGGCGGGGACAATGGTCCCAGCTATGTGGCTTATGAAGAAGAGTATAGCGCAATCGAGGCGCCTCCGGCAATTGGTCAGGATGAGCGCCGGATGCACGTGCGCGCATACAATTTCTGGGCGGGTCTGCTCGGTGAGCATCAGTTTCCAAATGTTGAGGATCTAAATCCGGAGATGGATGAAGATTTTGGTCCAAACAGCGTATTGCTGGACTTTACCGACGGTGTTGAAAATCCAGCCATACAATTTCTTGGCCAGGCCCTGCGCGAAGAATGCGACATTGATGACAGCATCAAGTCGGTTGATGATGTACCTGCGCGCGCGCTCCTTTCCCGGATTACCGATCATTATCTGCAGATAATTGCCAATCAGGCACCGATCGGATTTGAAGCAGAATTTGTAAATCAACGCGGCATCACGATCATGTATCGCGGAATATTGCTGCCCTTTTCCACGGATGATGACACAATTGATTTCATCTACGGCGTGATCAACTGGAAAGAGGTTGCGGATGATGAAGTATCGCATCAGCTGCAGGAACAAGTCGCACAGGAAATGCGGTCTGCTGCCGAAAATGTAGAAGCGGGACCAGTTTGGGCCGATGGACCAAGCGCCGAACAGATTGACGATCGTAATCCGTTATTGTCAAAAACATTTGCTGCCAATGACCCTGGCGAGACATTGACCGAACAACCTTCGGATGATGCAAGCCTTGCAGACTGGCTTTCTATCACGCGCAACAGCGCAGATGAAGCCGTTGAATGTGAGCAAAGAAGCCGCGCTGCGCTCTATGCGGCCATCGGTCAGGCGTATGACTTCTACCTGATGACACAGTCACGGCCGGAGGAATATCAGCAGATTTTGGAGGATTCCGGTTTAGCTGTACAAGAACGTGCGCCGATGACGCCTATCGTCAAACTCGTTTTTGGTGTCCAATATGACAAGACGCGTTTGACTGAATATGCCTCGGCACTGCGTTTTGCAGAGCAGATCAGTATTGAAAAGGGTGCGTTTGCCGAATTTCTGACCGGCTATGATGGTGGATTGAAGGCGGTTGTGGCAGCCGAACGTCAGTCGCGCAATCGAGATTCTGTCGATACCTCAAAGCCAGCGCAGAATAGTGATGTGCTGGACAGGCTTCGGTCGGCACCAACCAAACAGCTCTCCGAGATAACCGTTGGCAATGACGAATTTGTTGTGCTCATGGCTCGCAAGGATGACAGTGGGCAATTGGCGATTATTGGAACCGTAGAGGCTGGCCAGAAACTGACCGGCAAGATGCTGGAAAAAACCCGGATCTGAGCATTTTACTAGGGCCTGTTGACATTCGGGGTTCCCAAACTTGCTGAACTCTGCTTCAAGCTTCCCAAATGGAGGTTTGAATGAACGAAGAGCGTTTTGTTATTTCGGATGAGCTTTGGAAAAAGATTGCGCCGCTCCTGCCAGGCAAGGCCGGGGACCCGGGCGCGACGGGTCGCGATAACCGGCGTTTCATGGAGGCGATACTATGGCGGGTCCGGACAGGGGCACCCTGGCGTGACCTGCCCGGTGAATTCGGGAAGTGGAATACGGTGTTCAAGCGGTTTCGCCGGTGGGCGGAAGCAGGCATTTTCGAGAGTCTTTTCAATGGCATGAATGGTGAGCCAGACCTCGAATATGTTCTCATCGACGGAACGATTGTCCAGGCCCATCAGAAGGCTTCGGGCGCAAAAGGGGGCTCAGCATCAGGCCATCGGGCGGTCTCGTGACGGGCTGACAACCAAAATCGTCGCACTGGTGGATGCGCTCGGGAATATGCTGCGGTTCCTGCTTCTGCCCGGACAGCCGCACGATATGAAGGGGGTGGCTCCGTTGATCCATGAGGTCTCATTTGGAGCGCTTCTGGCCGACAAGGCTTTCGACGCTGACTGGCTCCTGCAGGACCTCGACACGCGAGGCGCTGCTGCTGTCATCCCGCCCAAAGCAAACCGAAACGTGCAGCGAGACTACGATGCGCACATGTACAAGTGGCGTCATCTCATCGAAAACTACTTCGCAAAGATCAAGAAATTCAGAGGTATAGCAACCCGATACGACAAGACCGACACCAGCTATGCCGCCAACTGGTATCTCACCGCAACGCTCATTGCTAGGCGCGGATTGTCAACAGACCCTAGGCTCAGGACTTATTAACTAAGCCAGAAGATGACGGTAGCTGCGATAGCGATGGCAGACAAGAAGGTGTGAGCGCAGCGATCATAGCGGGTATGGATGCGCCTCCAGTCCTTGAGTTTTCCGAACATATTCTCGATTTTGTGGCGTTGGCGGCAGAGGCTTTTATCGAAGCTGGCTGGCAGCCGCCGCCCTTTGCGCGGCGGGATACATGGCGTGATGCGCTTTGCTTTTAATGCCGCTCGATACTCATCGCTGTCATAGCCTTTATCACCGGTCATGCAGGCGGCATGATCCGGAAGTGCCGGGTATGTCAGCTTTGCCCCGATATGGTCGCTCATCTGCCCTTCGCTCAGACACAAGATCAGGGGTCTCCCGTTGCCATCGCACACGGCATGCAACCTGGAAGTTCAGGCCGCCTTTAGTTCGCCCGGTATATCTGGAAACAGACCCTTTTTTAAAAGGCTGGCAGCGGTACGGCGGGCTTTTGGATGCGTGGCATCGATCATCAGCACATCATCGGCATCACTGGTAGCTGCAAGGCGCGCAAATATCTTGTTGAACACGCCCAGGCGGCTCCAGCGCACGAAGCGATTACAGATCGTTTTATGCGGCCCGTAACCAGCAGGGGCATCACGCCAGCGAAGACCGTTCCTGATCACAAAAACAATCCCGCTCGGAACCTTGCGGTCATCAACCCCGGGAACCCCGTGCGACAACGGAAAATACGGCTCTATCCGGCGCATCTGCGCTTCGCTTAACATAAACAGATCACTCATCAACAGCACCTCCTTCAGTGCCGCCTTTGAATCAGCCCTCTCACCGTAATGCAAGCTATCTAACAGGTCCTGAGCCTAGTTCTGGTTCAACGAGGACGGGTGCGCTAGTCTTCACAAATAACGACTACTTAAACAGTCTTAAAAGGCCGACTTTCCTCCGAAAGTTGGCCTTTTTCTTTGATTTCTGACAAAATCCAAAAATATTTTTCCAGTCTTGTCCTTGGTGATTTATTCGGATAATACAGTGTTGGTCGAAAACTATGGTATTCCCGTGCTTTTCGCGATGTTTAATTGTATCAGGCTGTGCCAAGGCCACAAAACCCGGATGAATGAGTGCCAGAATGAACTATGAATCAACAATATCGGGCGAAGATGTTACCATGATCGAGGGCGATCAAAGCAGCACTAGGCGCAAACAATTGCTCGTCGCTGGTGTAGTTGTCCTGATCGCGCTACTGGGCGCGGCAGCCTACTATTTTACTACCAGTGGAAGTGGGACTGCTGCAGCGCCTTCTGAAGTTGCAGGAGCAGGAGAGGCCCCTGTTGTAACAGTTGCTACTCCTGGGAAGCAGGCTGTCACCAGGACGATAAACGCAACCGGAACCTTGGCAGCTCGTCGGGAGATTCCCGTCGGTGTGGTGGGTGAAGGTGGCCGGGTGACGCGTGTTTATGTTGATGCAGGTGATTGGGTGAAACAGGGCCAGGTTCTGGCAAGCATTGACCGTTCGGTTCAAAATCAGCAGGTTGCCAGCCTGCAAGCTTCCATTGGCGCATCCCGCGCCGATCTGGACCTCGCACAGGCAAATCTTGACCGGGCCATGAAGCTTGTAGACCGCGGTTTTATTTCAAAAGCCGACATTGATCGGTTGACGGCAACACGGGATTCTGCTCGAGCCAGGCTTAACGTGGCAATAGCCCAACTGGGAGAAGCGCGAGCCCGCAACAACAGGTTGAACATCGTTGCGCCCAAAGGTGGTTACGTATTGAGCCGCAATGTCGAACCTGGCCAAACCGTCACACAGGGAAGTGGAACCCTCTTCACACTCGCGCAAAATGGTGAGATGGAATTGCAAGCGATGTTGAGTGAAAGTGATTTGGCGAGAGTTTCCGTCGGTGTTAGTGCAGATGTTATTCCTGTTGGAACCGACAAAGTTCTGACCGGACAGATTTGGCAAATTTCGCCCACGATTGATGCCCAGTCGCGGCAGGGCATAGCGCGAGTTGCGCTATCTTATGACAACGCACTTCGCCCTGGTGGTTTCGCCAGCGTGCAAATCAAGAGCGGAGCTGCTGATAGCATAGTGTTACCCGAATCTGCTGTGTTGCAGGATGACACAGGCGATTTTGTCTACGTCGTCAACAAGGACAGTAAGGTCGCGCGCAAAGCAGTTACTACCGGAGGGGTCACTCCTGACGGGGTGATTGTTGCGCAAGGACTGAACGGCACCGCAAATGTTGTTTTGTTTGCGGGTGGATTCCTGAATCCCGGCGAGACGGTTAAGCCTGAAAAACAGAAAAAACAACCATCAGCTGAACCGGCACCGAGTTAGTCGATGAACCTTCAGAATATTTCGGCATGGTCAATTCGCAACCCGGTGGTGCCGCTGGTCCTGTTTATGGGACTATTGCTTGTGGGAATGATGAGTTTCTCGCGGATGGAAGTGAACGGCAATCCTGAGATTGATTTCCCCGCGGCCAGGGTGGTCATTTCGTTACCGGGCGCTGCTCCATCCGAAATCGAATCGCAAATTACCCAAATCACCGACGCTGCGCTGCAGTCGATCAACGGTGTTTCCAATATAAGCTCGACTGCTAGCGAAGGCCAAAGCCGGACGTTTGTGGAATTCGCTATAGGAACGGATTCGGATCAGGCCGTCAACGATGTCAAAAATGCAATTGATACGGTACGGGGTGATCTTCCGGATGGCATATTAGAACCCCGGATAAACCGGGTTGATATAGCTGGCGGCGCACTGGCCTATTTCTCGGTCCAAGCGACCGATATGACCTTGGAACAACTGAGCTGGTTTGTTGATGATACAATTTCCAAGCGCCTGCAAGCTGTCCCCGGTGTGGCATCGGTGTTTCGCGGCGGCGGTGTTGACCGCGAAATTCGGGTAGTCGTTAACCCAGAACGAATGCAAGCGCTTGGCGTTACGGCAAGTCAGATAAACGGTGCACTGCGCCAAGTGAATATCGATGCTGGTGGTGGTCAGGCGGAAATCGGGGGATCACGTCAATCTGTTCGGGTTCTTGGCAACGCGGATACAGCTTTTGAACTCAGCCAGACCCAAATTGCGCTGGGCGATGGCCGGACGATCAAGCTCAAGGATGTGGCGGACGTTTCGGACGGAGTCAGCGAACAGCGTGATTTCAATAAAATCGGTGACAAGCAGGTCGTCACATTTGGTTTCCAGAGGGCCAAAGGCGAATCCGATGTGACCGTTTACGACGATGTAATGGTGGTTCTGGACCAGTTAAAGGAAGAGAATCCGGGTGTTGAAATCAAGCGTGTCTTTTCCATTATTGACTATACCAAAGCACAGTACCGCAGTTCGATTGCGGCAATGGTGGAAGGGGCATTGCTTGCCGTTGTCGTGGTTTTCCTGTTCCTTCGCGACTGGCGGGCAACCGTCATATCTGCGATTGCCATTCCCTTATCCGCGATTCCCGCGTTCTGGTTTATGGATCTTCTAGGCTTTACACTCAACGAGATGAGCTTGCTCGCGCTCGCAATGGTTGCGGGGGTACTGGTTGATGATGCCATAGTAGAAGTTGAGAATATCGTTCGCCATATGCGCATGGGCAAGTCTGCCTATCAAGCGGCGATCGATGCCGCTGACGAGATTGGTTTGGCCGTTGTTGCCACAACATTCTCCATTGTAGCAGTGTTTCTGCCAGTCGGTCTTATGCCGGGAATATCCGGACAGTTTTTCCAGAATTTCGGACTTACCGTTGTCGTAGCGGTGTTGACGAGCCTTGCCGTCGCACGGATGATCTCTCCGATGATTGCGGCTTACTTCATGAAGGCCAAAGGCGAAGCGGATCATGCCGAGGGGCCCTGGATGGATCGCTATATCGATCTTTTGAGATGGTCACTGGTCAACCGCTGGAAAATGGTAGGGGTTGGCGTTGCCGCTTTTGCTGCCACTGTAAGCATGTTTTTCGTTATACCCAGCCAGTTGTTTCCCGATGTTGATTTTGATTTTGCCATTGCGCAAGTTGAAATGGTTCCGGGGACGACGATTGAACAGACCGAACGGGTAATGGGTGAGGTTGCGGAAATATTGTCCGAACAACCGGAGCTTGATGTCGCCCTTCAAGACGTTGAAGAAGGTAGTGGTCAGATTTTTATTGCGCTTCACAGAGAACGAGAGCGCACCAATCAGCAGTTTACGCGCGCGGTTGCCGAGGAATTTAAGAATATCGCCGATGCCCGTGTCACGTTTCAGGATCTGAATAATCCGGGTGGAGGCGGAACAGGTCGCGTTATTTCCATTATGCTGTCCGGATCGGACCCCAAACTGCTCGATAGCACGGCTTCAACGCTGGTTGAACAAATGAAGAAAATACCCGGTGTTGTGACGCCGCGGATAAGCGCTGACATGCGTCGGCCGGAAATCATTGTCAAACCACGCCTCGATCTGGCGGCACAATTGGGTGTGACCACAGTTGCATTGAGCCAGACCATCCGAATCGCAACGTTGGGTGAAATTGATCAAAACAGTGCGAAATTCTCACTGTCCGATCGTCAGATTCCAATTCGCGTGATGCTACCGGAAAGCTCACGTCGTGATCTTTCCACTATCGAAAACTTGCCGGTTCCCACTGCCAGAGGTGGTTCCGTTCCTCTTAGCCGAGTTGCAGAAATCAGCTTTGGATCGGGACCTACGACAATTCGGCGCTACAACCAGTCACGACGTGTTCTGGTGGGTGCGGATCTCGGCTCTGGAGTGGTGCAAGGAGAAGTCGATGAGCTGATTAAAAAGAACACGATATTGGCCGATTTACCTCCCGGTGTTTCCAATGCTCCCGTCGGTGCTGCCGAAATTGAGCAGGAAATGCTTACCAATTTCCCTATTGCGCTCATCTCTGGCGTATTGCTGGTCTTTGGCGTGCTAGTGCTTCTCTACAAACGCTTTATGGCGCCATTGGTGAACATGTCATCGCTTTTGATTGCTCCGCTTGGAGGGATGTTGTTGCTTTGGGCATCAGGAGAACCGTTGTCGGTGCCGGTGTTTATTGGCGTTCTGATGTTAATCGGCATTGTTGGGAAAAACTCGATTCTATTGATCGACTTTGCTCTGATCGAGATGGATAGAGGCGTCCCTAAATACGAAGCGCTGGTTGATGCTGGCCGCAAACGTGCGCAGCCCATCGTGATGACCACGGTCGCAATGGTCGCTGGTATGGTTCCGACCGCTATATCGCTTTCCGGTGACGCAGCCTGGCGCCAACCAATGGGCGTGGTCGTGATTGGTGGTTTGATACTTTCAACCATCATGACTCTGGCGCTCGTCCCGGCTGGCTTTAGCCTTGCGGACGATATTGAAAAATGGATGGGCAGGTTCTTCGGAAAATATCTGCTGGCCGATCCCACGGTCGGACGGACCGATCCTGAACCAGAGGTCCAGCCAGCCGAGTGAAGCCGCTTTCGTCTAATCCTTCCACGACCGCACCGATATCTAGGCGCGGCGAAATCAAGCTTAGTATAGCGGGCCGAAACAACAATGCGGGACGGGATATGAAGATCATCGCCACCGGCATGCTGGTGGTGATGGCGGTTATCTATTTCACATCGAAATCCTATGAGGCAATCCATCCGGCTTGGGGACTTGTACGCGCTTTTGCCGAAGCAGCCATGGTGGGCGGTCTGGCCGACTGGTTCGCTGTTACCGCTTTGTTTCGTCATCCGATGGGCATTCCCATCCCGCACACTGCAATCATCCCGCGCAACAAGGATCGTATCGGCGACACATTGGCGAATTTTCTTCGGGAAAACTTTCTGGTCACCAAAATTGTTGCCCAACGTATGCACGGCGTTGATATGGCCGGGGCGATTGGCAAGTTTCTAATGTCGCCGGCTGGCGGAGAAGGGCGTTTGCGCTATGGTGCCTCGCGCATCTTTGCCGATATCGTCGGGTCATTAGACCAGGACAGGCTCGGCAGCATGTTTAAAGGAGCGGTGAAAAAACAGGCGCGCCAGCTCGATCTCGCCACCCCAATGGGTCAGATACTGGATGTGGTCATGTCGGAAAACCGGCACGGGCCATTGATTGATTCGACCATAAAATGGGCCTACCGGACTCTCGACACAAATGAGCATGTGATCCGGACAATCGTACACGAACGAGCCAACGCCGTGATGCGCTGGACAGGTCTGGATGATCGCGTCGCTAATGAAGTGATGGATGGCTTGTATAAACTTCTGGCGGATATGGCGATCGACCCGAACCATCCTGTTCGCGCCAAAACGGAAGAAAGCCTGGTAGAGCTGGCGAAAGAACTGAAAACCGATCCGGAGCTTCGACAGCGTGTTGAAGATTGGAAGCTGGAAATGATTGAAAACCCGGCGATTACTGACTGGATCGAGGGTATTTGGGAGCATGGCCGCGAAGCGCTGCTAAAAGCATCCCGTGATCCGGATACGGCGCTGGCCGGTCATTTTGGCGAAGCTTTGGTGCAATTGGGTGGCAGTTTGCAAAAAGACCCGATACTCAACCGTCAGATCAACCGCTTTGCGCGCCGTGCAGTTGCCGGTGTTGTGGCCAGTTATGGCGACAATATCGTCAAATTGGTCTCAGAAACAATTCGCGGTTGGGATGCCCAGACAATTACCGACCGGGTTGAAAATGCCGTCGGCCGCGACCTGCAATATATTCGGGTGAACGGCACACTGGTTGGCGGATTGGTAGGCGTTTCGCTTCATACGCTTAGCCTTTGGCTCTATCATTAGGTTAGCGGGACAGTAGAATTCTGGCCTGTCCGGCTATCTGCCCCAACATGGTGATGGAAGGTCTCGGAGATTGCTGAGCACGGTCTATAATCTTCCGGAACTGCGCCACGCGGGCCATGTTTTTTTCAGCCCATGTGTCGACAAATTTGTCCATATCTTTGTTGCGTGCTCGGCGCAGGAAATCTAGCCGGATCTGCTGGAAATCACGCGCGAGGCCAGATACCAGCAACCGGTCCCACGGATCGGAAGGGTTTATCCTGGTTGCCGTCATTTGCGCCCAATCAAGACCGAGGAGACTGCCCAGTTTCGTGAAAGCAGAGGTAACAACGACAACGTCAATCTTGCGCTGCATCGCCAAATAGCCAATTCCCGCTACACCGTCGATTTTATATATGGTTGCAGCCATTTGCGCGAGCTCTGGTGTTGCCCCTGCTTCGACCAGCAGACTGGTTTGCTTCGCTGATTGCAGTTTTCCTTCCGCCGTTATCAGACTGTCCACCTTGTCGCTCAGTTTTCTTATTGCCGGCAAGAGCATTTTTACAATGTCATCAATCGGATCATCAGACAGGCTGATCCGCATCAAGTCCGCCATATGGGATCGCAAGATATACGCGATCCGGTCGTAGAGCAGCAATCGCACGTCTTCCGGAATTGAAGCGGCCTTAAGCTCCAACCAGATAGTCTGTGCATCAAAAAGACGTTCGGTCATTACGAACGCGCGCGCAACCTCTCCTAGCGAACTGCCTTCTTCTTCGGCCAGTTCAAACGGATGTATCAGGCCCATTTTATTGATCATCCGATTGGCCAATTTGGTGGCGATTATTTCGCGCCGCAGTTGGTGATTCAAAACTGCCTTCGGAAATTTTTTCTGTATCGCTGCTGGAAAGGCCGCTAAAACTTCGCTGTCCAGCGCTGGATCATCTGATAGATCGCTATTTTCTATTGCAGCTTGCAAAGCCAGTTTCGCCGTTGAAATCATCACTGCTAATTCGGGTCTAGTGAGGCCGCGTTTTTCCTGGGTACGGCGCATTAGCTCTTCATTGTCCGCCAGTCCCTCAACCGCTCGGTTCAACTGCCCTTGCTCTTCAAATTGCTCAATCAGTCGCGCATAGGAAGGCAGTGTCTTGTGTTTGCCCATTTCCGCAACAGAAAGGCTGAGCGCTTGCAAGCGGTTATTGTTGAGCACGATTTCCGCAACATCGGATGTCATGCCGCTCAGTAACTTGTTCCGCGCCGATTCCTTGAGTTTACCAGTTGCCATGACCGCATTTAGCGCGATCTTGATATTGACCTCATTGTCGGAGCAATCAACGCCCGCGCTATTGTCAATGAAATCAGTGTTGATTCGACCGCCACGGGTGGCAAAGTCGATACGCGCTGCCTGGGTAATACCCAGATTGGCCCCTTCTCCAACCACTTTCACATTGAGCTGATGCGCGTTTACGCGAATGCCATCATTGGCCGGATCGCCCACATCTATATGATTTTCCGAAGCTGCTTTGACATAGGTTCCAATACCTCCAAACCAGAGCAAGTCTGCATTGGCCGTCAATATAGCGGTGATGATTCTGGATGGTGTTGTTTCGGTTTCACCTGCCATGCCAAGCAGCTCGGAAGCCGTTTTGGTGATTTTAATTGTTTTCGATTGTCTCGAATAAACACCGCCACCCCTGGATATCAGCTTCTTGTCATAATCCTCCCAGCTGGAGCGAGGCAGGTCGAGCAGGCGCTTCCGTTCCGCCCAGCTTTTGGCCGGGTCGGGATTTGGGTCAATAAAGATATGGCGATGATCAAATGCTGCGACCAGCTTGAGTGATTTGGAAAGCAACATGCCGTTACCGAATACATCGCCAGACATGTCACCAACGCCGACCACCGAAACCGGATTGGACTGTACGTCAATTCCCATTTCCAGAAAGTGCCGTTGAACAGATACCCAAGCACCGCGGGCTGTAATACCCATGGCTTTGTGGTCATATCCATTGCTGCCGCCACTGGCGAAAGCATCGCCCAACCAGAAGCCACGTTCCGTCGCAATGCCATTGGCAATGTCGGAAAAGCTGGCCGTTCCCTTATCAGCTGCGACCACAAAATAGGGATCATCTTCATCGCGCCGGACAACTTTTTTGGGCGGTATGATTTTGCCCGATTTGATATTGTCGGTGATCGACAGCAAGGCGCTGATGAAAATTTTATAGGCTTCTATGCCTTCAGCCAGAAAGGCGTCACGGTCATCGCCAGAGGGCAATTGTTTGGCAAAAAAACCGCCTTTGGCACCAGTGGGTACAATGACAGCATTTTTGACACGCTGTGCTTTCATCAAACCTAGAATTTCTGTGCGGAAATCATCCCGGCGATCCGACCAGCGCAAACCACCTCGAGCAACTGGTCCGGCACGCAGATGAATGCCTTCAACCCTTGGACTATATACAAAAATTTCCCGCCACGGAACGGGATCCGGCAGTTCCGGAATCTTGGAGCTTTCAATCTTGAACGCCAGTGCTTCACCGGTTGAGAAGGCAAAGGCGTTGGTTCTCAGTGTCGATTGAATCACAGCCCGGAACAGGCGAAGGATTCGATCATCGTCAATGCTATGTACTTGTGCCAGCGCATTGTTGATTTTTTTGTCTGCCAATTGTGCATTTGCCTGACGATCGCCATCAAATGCCGGATCATGCAATATCCGGAACAGTTCGATCATCGCACGGGCAACCGTCGGTGCTTCCGAAAGCGCTTCAACAACAGTGATCAAACCATAGCTTAAACCGGTTTGCCGCAAATATCGAAACCATGCCCTGAACCAGACTGTCGACTCCGCACTAGTTCCGGTTGCAGTGATCAGTTTGTTGAAATTATCATTTTCCGACAAACCATCCAGGACATTTGTAATTGCAAGCTGAATTTCTTCGGCCCGTGCAATCAGGTCGTCACATCGGCTGGCGTTTTCAACGATGAGTTGAAAATCATGGATATAACCCAGGCGACCACCATCAAGCGGGGTAGGAAGTTCCTCCAGAACCGTGAACCCGAAATTTTCAAGCGTCGGTACAGCATCGGAAAGCGGTAAAGCCCCGCCCAGATGATAGATTTTCAAGCGCACCATGTTTTCGGAGTCGGTACGAAGGCGATAAAGCCGTGTTGATCTTTGACCACCGCGCTCCAGGCTGAAAAGATGGAGAATATCACTCGTGGCCTCTTCGGCCCCATAACTAGACTGATAACTATTCGGGAAACAGTCCGCATAGCGCTGCGCCAGAATGGCAGAGCGATTTTGTTGCCCGGCATCGCGTAAATATTTTTCGACCGCTGGGCGCCATCCGCGCACCATGTTTTCGAGTTCGCTATCCAGCATACCGGAATCTGGTATCCGACCATCCGAACCCATATCCAGCGTGTAGCGGAGTGAAGAAATTCCTCCCTCATCCAATGTATTTGACCAGCTTAAGATTTTGGCACCCGTGGCTTTTACCAACATGCCCTCAATGCTCGTGCGCCGCTGGGTCGATAGCTGCTCCCTCGGCAGCCAGACAAAGGCAAACAAGTGGCGTGCCAGAGGAGACATGACAATGTGCAGTTTTGGCCGCGGCCGGTCGAGCAGCGACATGGAAATCAGAGCAAGCTTCTCCAGCTCTTCCTGTTGGAAGGTGATCAATAAATCATGCGGCAAGGAAGTGAGGGCGTGCGCCAGAGATTTTCCCGCATGACCGGCAGAAGCAAATTCGAATTTGTCAAAAAGCTGGGTCATTTGTGTTCGTAACACCGGCACTTTTTCCGGTGGAGCCGCCAAAGCCGCACTGGTCCAAAGCCCGGCAATGATTGAAATACCGGCCAATTGATCTTGATCGCGGACCGGAATAATGATCAGGTCCATCAACACATGTCGGTGCACGGTGGAAATCTGGTTTGATTTTACGATCAGAGGTGCCTTGCCACCTTTTTGAAACCAGTCGAAAGCTTTCGCCAGGCTAGCCCTGGACAGGGCGGGCTGATCGCGCATCCGGGCAATTCCGAGCTGTTCGGAACGATTGCCCTTTTTATCCACCTGTTCATGAGCAAGCAGAGTGAAATTGCGATCAAGGAACCAGCGTAACAACGCAGATCCCTCGCCTTCTGGTAAGCTGTCAGCTTGCTCTCCCAAAGTTATCTGCAATTTCAGCCAATCCTGTACGGCGGCGGCAACGTCTCTTAGAACACCGCGTATCTCCGCTACCAGCCGTCGCCTTATCCGAGCATCGGTTCTTTCCAATTCAATGTAGACAATTGATTCCAGTTTTTCGCCGCTTGTTGTTTCTGACAAAATGTCAGTCAAGGTGCCTGAATCATCACGTTTTACGCCGACCACTGGGTGAATAAGCCGTTCGATGTTCAGCCCAAGATTGGTAACCACCGCACAGATGGAATCGACGAGAAAAGGCATGTCATCATTGACGACGACCATCCGCAAATGCCGTTTGACCTTTCCATCACTCACGCTTTCGAGTGCAATTAGTGGCGTCTCGTTTTCTCTGGAATAGGCGTGTTCCAGGACGAAAAGGGCAGCCTGTTTGCAAGCCGCCTGATCAAAACCGATATTCTCGCCTGGCAATGCACTCTCGTTGAAAGCCGCCATCAACTTTGGTTCAAGGTTTTTATATTTTGATGGAGTTTGTTCCCGGGCTTGTTTGTTTTTGCCGCTGCCAGCCATAAAATTCCCCAATCAACAGCGACGGTTTCCCGTCATTCTTCAATGGGTCTTATGCGCCCAATTCCAGCGTTGCTCAAGCGGGATTCAGTCAACCCGCTCCGGTTTGCTGATATTGATCGGGAAAGTGATATATTGGTTACATATGCAACCAAATGAAAGTAGCAGCTATTAGGGCCTGTTGACAATCCGCGCCTAGCAATGAGCGTTGCGGTGAGATACCAGTTGGCGGCATAGCTGGTGTCGGTCTTGTCGTATCGGGTTGCTATACCTCTGAATTTCTTGATCTTTGCGAAGTAGTTTTCGATGAGATGACGCCACTTGTACATGTGCGCATCGTAGTCTCGCTGCACGTTTCGGTTTGCTTTGGGCGGGATGACAGCAGCAGCGCCTCGCGTGTCGAGGTCCTGCAGGAGCCAGTCAGCGTCGAAAGCCTTGTCGGCCAGAAGCGCTCCAAATGAGACCTCATGGATCAACGGAGCCACCCCCTTCATATCGTGCGGCTGTCCGGGCAGAAGCAGGAACCGCAGCATATTCCCGAGCGCATCCACCAGTGCGACGATTTTGGTTGTCAGCCCGTCACGAGACCGCCCGATGGCCTGATGCTGAGCCCCCTTTTGCGCCCGAAGCCTTCTGATGGGCCTGGACAATCGTTCCGTCGATGAGAACATATTCGAGGTCCGGCTCACCATTCATGCCATTGAAAAGACTCTCGAAAATGCCTGCTTCCGCCCACCGGCGAAACCGCTTGAACACCGTATTCCACTTCCCGAATTCACCGGGCAGGTCACGCCAGGGTGCCCCTGTCCGGACCCGCCATAGTATCGCCTCCATGAAACGCCGGTTATCGCGACCCGTCGCGCCCGGGTCCCCGGCCTTGCCTGGCAGGAGCGGCGCAATCTTTTTCCAAAGCTCATCCGAAATAACAAAACGCTCTTCGTTCATTCAAACCTCCATTTGGGAAGCTTGAAGCAGAGTTCAGCAAGTTTGGAAACCCCGATTGTCAACAGGCCTTAGACCAATGACCAGTAACGCGCTCGTCAGAGCGATTGCGAAAAAGGAAGCGATTGCGAATGCCAACATGGTGATACCTATCTATGTTCTTTCTATGAACGCACAATGTTCTATTAATGTTCCTTGTGTCAAGAACATTTTTATTGAACAAAGATTATTCGCATGATGAATCGACAAAGTTACAGAGGAATGTTCGTTTTTTGGTTGCATTCCGCCCGTCACATCTTTAACGCGCCCCTCATTCCACATGGAAAGCGCTCATACCGGTGCTGATCCCGGCCTTTTAGGTCGTTTGATGTTCTCAGCTTTCCAGAGGCATAACCGGATAAGGAGAATTATTATGGCGGCCCTTGTCGTCACCCTACAGCAATTGATTGAAGCCGGAGCGCATTTCGGCCACCAGACCCACCGCTGGAACCCTAAGATGAAACCGTACATCTTTGGTGCCCGCAACAGCGTCCACATTCTAGACCTTTCACAGAGCGTTCCTCTGTTTGCCCGCGCATTGGACTTCATTGCCAATGCCGTGTCTTCAGGCGGCAAGGTTCTGTTCGTTGGCACCAAGCGTCAGGCGCAAGAGCCTATCGCTGAAGCTGCGCGCGCAAGCGGCCAGCATTTCGTGAACAACCGTTGGCTCGGTGGCATGCTGACAAACTGGAAGACCATTTCTAATTCGATCCGCCGGATGAAAACTCTTGAGGAACAGCTCGGCGGCGATACCGCTGGTTTCACCAAGAAAGAAGTCCTTCAGATGACCCGCGAGCATACCAAGCTGGAACTATCGCTTGGCGGTATCCGCGACATGGGCGGCATTCCTGATGTGATGTTTGTGATCGACGCTAACAAAGAAGAGCTGGCAATCAAGGAAGCCAATGTTTTGGGTATTCCGGTTGTGGCAATCCTCGATTCCAATGTTGATCCATCTGGCATCGCATTCCCAGTTCCGGGCAATGACGATGCGGCACGGGCTATTCGCCTTTATTGCGAATCCGTAGCTGCTGCCGCCACTAAGGGTGGTCAGGATGCTGCTGTAGCGTCGGGTAAAGATCTGGGCGCAGCGGTGGCGCCGCCAGTGGAAGCTATCGTATCCAGCGAAGCCAATACCAGCGCAATGGCTTCCGGCGAAGAAGCTGCCGTAGCTGAGATCGCCGAAAAAGCGGCTGAAGAAAAGCCAGCTGAGGAAGCCAAGGCTGATCCGGCGCCTGCTCCTGCGAAGGAAGAACCAAAGGCAGAGGAAAAGCCTGCGGAAGAGGCGAAAGAAGAAGAAAAACCGATAAAAAAAGAGCCTGCGAAAAAAACTGCCCGGACTCTGACGAAAGGCCAAGCGCAAGCTCTGGACGCATGCGTCAGCATGGCGGCCAAGATTCGTTACCTACTCGGCGAGAACATGTCACGTGGTGATGTCGCACGTACGCTGACTGCTCACACCGGGCAGCACGTTCGCTACCAATGGGTACGCAACGTGGAACTCACGCCTCTCAAAAAGGCGGCTGCCAAAAAGGACGACGATAAGAAAGCCGACGAAAAGGCTTAAACTTGAAGCGTCTTTGAGCAGTCATATATTGGCTGCATGAATCAGAATGACGGGGCGGCAGTTGTGTCGCCCCAATTTCACATTCCCCACACGAGAAAATTGAGGAACAAAAAATGGCTATTACAGCAGCAGCGGTGAAAGAACTGCGCGAGCGCACAGGCGCTGGCATGATGGATTGCAAAAAAGCGCTGAATGATACCAATGGCGACGTCGAAGCAGCGGTTGATCTATTGCGTACCAAAGGCCTTGCAGCGGCGCAGAAAAAATCTAGCCGTAAAGCGGCTGAAGGCTTGGTTGGTATTGCCGTAGAAGGCACCAAAGGCGTCGCTGTTGAAGTGAACAGCGAAACCGACTTTGTTGCCAAGAACGATCAATTCCAGGAATTTGTTGGCAACGTAACGAGTGTTGCATTGAACCTCGGCAGTGATGATGTCGAAGCACTTTCGGCTACGGATTATCCAGCAGGTGGCACTGTTCAGGAAACATTGACCAACAATATCGCTACCATCGGTGAAAATCAGGCTATCCGCCGGATGAAATCTGTGGCCGTTTCCAGCGGTGTGATTGTTCCGTACATGCACAACGCCGTAACCCCGACCATGGGTAAAATCGGTGTGCTGGTTGCTCTGGAAAGCACCGCGGGTGCTGATGTTCTCGAGCCTCTCGGCAAACAGATCGCGATGCACATTGCCGCTGCGTTCCCGCAGGCTTTGAATGCTGATGGTTTGGATCAGGATATGATGGCTCGTGAGCGCGCTATCGCGACTGAGAAAGCCGCTGAATCAGGCAAACCTGACAATATCGTCGAGAAAATGGTCGATGGCGCAATGGCTAAATTCGCCAAGGAAAACGCTCTGCTGAGCCAGATTTTCGTGATGGATAACAAAACGCCGGTTGCACAAGTGATTGAGCAGGCTGGTAAGGAAGCTGGCGCTGAAATCAAGCTTACCGAATATGTCCGCTTCCAGCTCGGGGAAGGCATCGAGAAAAAAGAAGAAGATTTTGCCGCGGAAGTTGCAGCAGTTGCTGGCACATAATCCCCTTTCACAAAATTTCAAGCGGTAACGCTTGGCAGCATGGCGCGGACTATCTATGGTCTGCGCCATTGTTGTTTTGGGGCTGGATTAGTGATTCCGGCGGAATGGGATTTGCATGAATAGACCGGCGTTCAAGCGTATTTTGCTCAAATTGTCGGGTGAGGCCCTTATGGGGTCTGGCGAATTCGGGATTGATACCGAGACCGTCGCCCGTGTGGCCGAGGAAGTGAAGGCGGCAAAAGAAGCTGGATTTGAGCTTTGTCTGGTCATTGGCGGCGGAAATATCTTCCGCGGGGTGGCAGGAGCGGCTGGCGGTATGGACCGTGCTCAGGCCGACTATATGGGCATGCTTGCGACGGTCATGAATGCTCTCGCGATGCAGAATTCTCTGGAGCAGATTGGTGTTCATACTCGGGTACAATCAGCTATTGAGATGGATCGGGTTTGCGAACCAGTAATCCGCCGCCGTGCGCTTCGCCATTTGGAAAAGGGCAGGGTTGTTATCTTTGCAGCAGGCGTCGGCAGCCCTTATTTCACGACTGACAGCGGAGCCGCCTTGCGCGCTGCTGAGATGAAATGTGATGCGCTGCTCAAGGGCACAAGCGTTGATGGTGTGTATGACAGTGATCCAAAAACTAATTCGGAAGCTGTTCGCTACGACAAGGTCAGTTATGACACAGTGTTAAGCGACAATCTGAAAGTTATGGACGCCAGCGCCATCGCGCTTTGCCGAAACAATGATATTCCAATTGTAGTGTTCTCCATCCGCGAACAGGGTAATTTGGCGACGGTTTTGAGCGGGGGTGGAACAGCTACGGTTGTTGGCAACACAAACTAAAGTTTTTAGAGGAAATTCTGATGGCACAATATGACAAAGCTGATCTGCAAAAGCGGATGAGCAGCACGCTGGAGGCGCTAAAACATGACCTGAGCGGCCTTCGGACAGGGCGGGCCAATATCGCTCTTCTTGATTCCGTAACGGTGGAAGTTTATGGCGCGAACATGCCGCTCAATCAGGTGGCCACAGTTTCAGTACCTGAACCGCGCATGTTGTCGGTCCAGGTATGGGACAAAGGCAATGTCCAACCGGTTGAGAAATCCATTCGCGCGGCTGGTCTTGGCCTTAATCCGATGGTTGATGGCCCTAACATTCGCCTACCAATCCCTGACCTCACTGAAGAACGGCGCAAAGAACTGGCGAAACTCACTGGCCAATTCGCTGAGAAGGCTCGTATCGCCATCCGTAATGTCAGACGCGATGGCATGGATGACCTGAAAGCTGATGAAAATAAAAAAGAAATCAGCGAAGATGATAAAAAGCGACTGGAGACGGAAGTCCAAAAACTAACCGATGAAATGGTCGCAGAAGCCGATAAGTTGTCATCCGAAAAAGAGCAGGAAATCCTGACGCAGTGAAGCTTGGGCGATCCAAATCAGGATCAGATGATCGGCATGGCAGCGCTCCTCAAAGCGCTGATCCAACATATGGAGCGCGTCATGTCGCAATCATTATGGACGGCAATGGTCGCTGGGCCAAACGCAAGTATTTACCTAGGGCGATGGGCCACAAGAAGGGTGTTGAGGCTACCCGAAAAATTGTCCGTGCCGCCGGTGATATCGGGCTCGAAGCGCTTTCCATTTACGCCTTTTCTTCGGAAAACTGGAAACGGCCCGAAGAAGAAGTGAGCGATCTCATGGGTTTGCTTCGCAACTACATCCGCAGTGATCTCGACGAGTTTATCGAAAATGGCGTGAAGCTTAAGATTCTGGGCGACTATATCGCTTTTGAACCAGATATCGTGGAACTGCTCGAAGACGCTCTGGCCAAGACAGCTGGTGGCAATGGGCCGACACTGGCTGTTGCGCTCAATTATGGTGCACAGGATGAGCTGGTCAGAGCAGCCAATGCAGCGAGTGCAAAAGGCGAAGTTACAGCCGAATCGCTTGAAAATGAGCTGGATACAGCCGGGTTACCGACGCTTGATCTGCTAATTCGCACGTCTGGGGAAGTGCGCTTGTCCAACTTCCTGCTTTGGCAA
The DNA here is from genome assembly GCA_951813595.1 of uncultured Parasphingorhabdus sp. GTDB lineage: Bacteria > Pseudomonadota > Alphaproteobacteria > Sphingomonadales > Sphingomonadaceae > Parasphingorhabdus. The sequence continues at coordinate 122,468 of CATOTQ010000002.1, forward strand.
TCTGCTTATGCAGAGCTCTATTTCACAGATACGTTGTGGCCGGATTTTGACAAGGCTGAGCTTGAGCAAGCACTCCAGTCTTACGGCGAGCGCGATCGCCGATTTGGTGGCCGCTGATGGATGACTCAACCTCGCCCAAATCTGCAAAATCCAACGAGCTGATGACGCGGGTTGTTGTGGGCGTTCTATTGGTCGCGGCGGTTGTGGCGTCTTTATATTTTGGAGCCGTTCCGCTCTGGTTACTAGTTGTGTTGATGGCTCTTGGCATCATAAATGAGTGGGCCAACCTGGTGGGCCGGTCGGAAAACCGCAAGCTTGCCATGTACGCGCTTTCCGTACCATTGGCGATCATGTCGCCTTGGGCGGCAAGACCGTCATTTCTCGCGCTGGGCCTTATCATGGGTGCGGCAATGTTTGTTGCCGCTTTTGACAGATCGGTAAAATTGGCCGCTGGTGTTTTTTATGCCGGATTGCCTGCCTTGGCGATTGTCTATCTCCGAGAAATTGACAACGGCATATTGATCGTATTCTGGACGCTCGCGCTTGTATGGGCGACTGATATCGGCGCCTATTTCTCGGGACGTGCGATAGGCGGCCCGAAGCTTGCGCCAAATTATAGCCCGAACAAGACCTGGGCTGGGTTGATTGGCGGGGTGATCCTAACAGCTGCCATAAGTTATTACCTTCACCTATATTGGGACCTACCCTTTTTCTTCATCTTGCTCAGCATTCCCTTGGCAGTGCTGGCGCAAATAGGTGATCTGTTTGAAAGCTGGTTGAAGCGCAAGGCGGGAGCAAAGGATAGCGGCACAATATTTCCCGGTCATGGCGGAGTAATGGATCGGATTGACGGACTAATTCCGGTTGCCCCGGTTGTCGCCGTGCTGATGCTATACGAAAATTTTCAGGCAGCTGTGTGACCAGATCGGTTTCAATATTTGGTGCCACTGGTTCGGTCGGAACGTCGACTCTCGACCTGATCCGGCTAGAACGGGAAAAATTCGAAATTCTGGCGTTAACCGCAAACGGCAATGCGGAAGAACTTGCCCAATTGGCCATTGAATTTGATGCCAAGCTGGCGGTTGTGGCCGATCCAAATCAGCTGGAAACACTGAAAAACGCTCTATCGGCAACGAATATCAAGGTTGCGGCTGGGCAGAAAGCCCTGCTGGAAGCTGCGGCAATGGGCGCAGATTGGACGATGGCAGCCATTGTTGGCTGTGCGGGTTTGCCTCCGACATTGGAGGCGTTTAAGTGCGGCAAGACGGTCGCCCTAGCGAACAAGGAAGCATTGGTTTCTGCGGGCGCCTTGATGATGACCGCAGCCAAGGCTGCCGGAGCAACGCTGCTGCCAGTCGATTCGGAACATAACGCAATATTCCAGTCGCTTCAGGGCGGCAGCATTGATCAAGTACGGAAAATCACGCTAACAGCCAGCGGCGGACCTTTCCGAACATGGACGCGAGAAAAAATGGCTTCGGTTACCCCGGAGCAGGCCGTTGCGCACCCCAATTGGGACATGGGCGCGAAAATCTCTATCGATAGCGCGACGATGATGAACAAGGGGCTGGAGCTGATTGAAGCCCATCATCTTTTCCCGGTCGGTTTGAAAAATATCGAAATATTGGTGCACCCACAGTCGGTTATTCACTCGATGGTGGAATATAAGGACCGATCCACACTCGCCCAATTGGGTTCCCCCGACATGAAAATCCCGATTGCCAGTGCTCTTGCATGGCCGGAACGTATGGAAACAGAATGCAAACCGCTTGATCTTGCAACAATTGGCCAGCTTGAGTTCGAAGCTCCTGATCTGGAGAGATTCCCGGCCATCAAAATAGCGCGAACTGCGATTGAAGGTGGAGATGGCAAACCTGCGATATTAAACGCCGCCAACGAAATTGCTGTTGCTGCCTTTCTCAATGGCGCTGTTCAGTTTCTTGAAATCACCGAGATTGTATCGAGGGTGCTTGAAAGCTATAGCCCGCGAAGGCCAGCGGCATTGGAAGACATTTTTGAGATAGACGAAGAAGCGAGAGCGCGGGCGGTGGAAATAGTTGAGGATATGAAAGTTTAATGGAAAACCTTGGTTTTTTACTAACGATATTTGCGTTTCTCATCATGATTGGCGTGCTCGTTTTTGTGCACGAAATGGGTCATTATCTGGTTGGGCGCTGGTGCAGCGTAAAGGTGGAAACTTTCGCGATCGGTTTTGGCAAGGAAATTGCCGGATGGACCGATAAACTGGGCACAAGGTGGAAGGTCTGCCTGTTGCCTTTGGGTGGATATTGCCAGTTTGCTGGCGATATGGACCCTGCCAGCACGCCTAATGAAGAATGGCAGCAGCTCCCAAAAGAAGAGCGCAATCAATCCTTTCAATCCAAATCGCTGTGGCAAAGATCGGCAATTGTGTTTGCAGGCCCAGCGATTAATTTTATCTTTGCTGTGTTGATTTTTATGGGTTTTGCCATCGCTTTTGGCCAGCCGAGTACGCCATCGATTGCCGGGACCGTCGAACCGGGAAGCGCAGCAGCGCAAATGGGAATAGAGGAAGGCGATCGAATTGTTGCGGTTGATGGTGACAAGGTAGAACGATTTGAAGAGCTGCAGCAAAAAATCACTCTAATTCCGGGGCAAGCAGTTGAACTGACACTGGAACGCGATGGCGCACAAGTCCAAACAAAGGGCACGGTGGGCACAGTCATGGTCAAGGACCGATTTGACAATGAGTATCCACTTGGTCGGCTGGGTATAGGCGGGACAGTTGAGTTTCGCGATGTACCTCTGCTTGAAGCGCCATTTGTGGCGGTAAAAAGGACCATTGGCGTTGTCGAGATGATCTGGACTACCTTGGGCCAGGTTATTACGGGGCAAAGATCAATCAAGGAACTTGGTGGGCCGCTGAAGATTGCCCAAGTTTCCGGCGAACAATTTGCGCTGGGGCTAAATCAATTCATATTCTTCATGGCGCTGATCTCAATTAACTTAGGGTTCATCAACCTCCTGCCAATTCCCATGCTCGATGGAGGCCACTTGATGTTCTATGCAGTTGAGGCGGTACGGCAAAAGCCGGCTAGCCCCAGATTGCAAGAATGGGCCTTTAAGTCGGGATTTGCACTGGTCATGGTCTTCATGCTGGTGGTGACGTTTAACGACCTGACATCATTTGGCCTGTTCAGGGCATTCTCGGGCTAATTGCCCATTGATTGCAGGGCCAGATTGGGGCAGGGGGTTCGCAAAGTCGGAACAGTGATGTTCCGGCTTAACATTTTGGGTTTAGGGCGTGAAAGCGAGTTGTTGGTGAACCATAAGAAAAAGCTTCTGCCGATATTGATGTGCGGTACGATTTTGGCCGGTGTTGCTTATCCGGTATCGGCTCAGGAAACCGAAGTGGCTCCTGCTGGCCCGGTTGTTGACAATAGCATTCGATCAATTGTGGTTCGCGGTTCTCAGCGCCTCGAGCCCACCACCGTGCTGTCCTATATGCAGCTTCGGGTCGGGCAAACATATTCGCAGGAATCGGCTGACCAGGCGCTCAAAGATCTATTTGAAACAGAATTGTTCAAGGATGTCAGCATTCGTAATGATGCCGGTGTCGTGACAATTGATGTTGTCGAAAATCCGGTGATCAATCGAATTTTGCTTGAAGGCAACAAGCGGATCAAGGAAGACAAGATATATCCGGAAATCCGGCTTGCACCGCGTCAGATTTTTACCCGATCCAAGGTTCGCGCGGATGTCGCTAGAATCGTTGAACTCTATAAACGCAAGGGCCGTTTCGCTGCGAGCGTTGAGCCAAAAATGGTTCAGCTGGATCAGAACCGGGTCGATATTGTTTTCGAGATCAATGAAGGCCCAAAATCCAAAGTTCAGCAAATCAACATCATTGGTAACGAAGAATTTTCCGACAGCAAGTTGCGCGGCGAGATGGCAACCAAGCAAGCGCGCTGGCACCGTTTCTTCAGTTCAAGCGACACCTATGATCCCGATCGTCTGGCGTTTGACCAACAAAAATTGCGTCAATTTTATTTGACTGAAGGCTATGCCGATTTTCGCGTAATTTCGGCGGTTGCTGAATTAACGCCGGATAAAAAAGACTTCATCATCACTTATGTGGTGGAGGAAGGTGAGCAGTATAAATTCGCTGATGTTTCCGTCGAAAGCGATATTCGGGATTTTACGCCGGAGACGTTGACGCCGCTTTTGCTTATGAAATCGGGTGATACCTACAACGCCAAACTTGTGGAAGACACGGTTGAACGACTGTCTGAAACCGCTGGTTTGTTCGGCTATGCTTTTGCTGATGTGCGGCCACAATTTGACCGCAGCAAAGAAGACCTGACGATGAGCATCGTTTTCCAGGTTGCGGAAACGCCGCGTGTATATGTCGAAAGAATCGATATTAACGGCAACACTCTTACCGTCGATAAGGTTGTACGACGCGAATTTCGTTTGAACGAAGGGGATGCGTTTAACAGTTTCCAGGTGAAACGCTCTGCCAACCGAATCAAGTCTCTCGGCTTCTTTCAGGAAGAACTGGAAATTGAGCAGAAGCGGGGCAGCGCCCCCGACCGCATCATCCTGGAAGCCAATGTCGAAGAACGCGCGACCGGTGAACTACAACTCTCGGCCGGTTTCTCAAGTGTAGAGAATTTCATTTTGCAGGCCTCTGTGCGCCAACGAAATTTCCGCGGGAAAGGCCAAGAGCTTAGAGCCAGCGTCAGCTATTCCAGTTTTTCGCAGGCTATCGAATTAGGATTTACCGAACCCTATCTATTTGATCGCAATATTGCACTGGGTTTTGATGTTTTTCGACGAGATCTAAACAGCTTTGGCTTTGGCAACACAGGTGATCGAAGAACAACATTTGAACAGTTAACCACCGGGTTTCAGGTCCGCGCGGGCGTTCCAATAACCGAATATTTTTCGGCATCGTTACGGTACGGACTTAGCTTTGATGATGTGACGCTGGATCGAGATCTGTTTTTCACTGACCTTGACGGCGATGGTGTGCCGGGAAATAGCGCCAACGATGTTTGTAACCCGCTAGCCGCCGGCCGTTTCCTGTGCGACGCTATCGGAAAGCGGACTACTACTTCTTTAGGTGCGTCTCTTATTTATGACGACCGGGATAGTCGAATTCGACCAACCCGAGGTCAGACGGTTGTGGGAAGTGTTGATTTTGCTGGTCTTGGAGGCAGTGTAAAATATCTTAGAGGGCGACTAAATGCGGCCAAATATTGGCGTGTATTTGGCGGATTTATCTTCTCTATCAGCGGCGAAGGCGGGTATATTCATCCGCTGGAAGATCGAACAGTTACACCGGGTGATGGTATTGATGATGTTCGGTTGACAGATCGCTTCTTCCTTGGCGAACCGCAAATCAGAGGTTTTGACATCCGCGGTGTAGGTCCACGTATCATCCGCGCACCCTTTGAACGGGTCATTGTGAATGGCCGCGCTGTAAACAGGGCCATCGATATTGATGTGAACCGGAACAATGTATCTGATGATGCTATCGGAGGGCGAGCATATTATTTGGGGCGCGCCGAACTCGATATCCCGTTGGGCAGTGGTGCCAGAGAATTAGGCTTACGCCCATCAATATTTGTCGATGCAGGAGCCGTTTTTAATGTAACTCAGCCAGTACTGGTGAATAACAGTGTACAGGCACAGGACGCGACCGGGCAACCCCTGTTCCTCACTGTAGACCCCAATGGGGTAATCACCACTACTATTGATGCTATGGATGCAAACGGAGTGGCTAACGAGCAAGCATTGGTAACTGGAAGTTCTACCGAACTATTTTTCGGTGACAGCCCGAAACCCCGTGTATCCGTCGGAATCGGCGTAAACTGGAATTCGCCATTCGGTCCGTTCAGGGTTGATGTTGCCAGAGCTCTGCTAAAAGAGCCGGGTGACGATACAAAATTATTCACTTTTAATGTAGGAACACAATTCTAATGACCTTTTCAGTAAAAATTCTTTTGAAATCCGCAGCGCTTGCAATGACAACGGTTGCGACGGCGGCATTGGTAACTGCTCCAGCAGCAGCACAGTCGCGCACCAGCATCGCAGTTGCTAACTATGAATCGGCGGTGGTCCAATCGCAAGCCTATCAGAACGCCGTCAATCAGATGAAGACCACTTACAAGGCTGACATCGATGCCACAAATGCTCGTGCAACATCGCTGCAAACGGAAATCAAGCCACTGGTAGACGCCTATAATGCTGCCGTTCAGCAGCCCGGAGCTACACAGCAGACAGTTCAACCGCAGGCGCAAGCGCTTCAGCAGAAACGTCAGACGGGACAACGCGAACTGGCTCAGTTGCAACGGCGCGTGACACTCGCGACTGCCTATGTCGAAGAGCAGGTTGGTAAACAGTTAAATACAGCCATTCGTGCTGCGATGACAGCCAAGAAAGTCGATCTCGTTCTACAGCCGCAGGCCGTTGTGGCACGTGAGCCCTATGTTGATATCACAGCTGATATTGTGGCTGAGCTAAATAAACTGGTTCCTTCCGCCCAAATCGTTCCACCTGCAGGTTGGCAGCCTGGCCAGCAAAACCAGCAGGCTCAGCAACAACAGCCTGCTGCGCAACCTTCCGGACGGTAGTAAACCCCATGTCTGGGCTACTCGACTATGATGTAACAAAGGTGATGGCGGTGTTACCGCACCGCTATCCCATGTTACTGGTCGATCGAGTGGAAGAAATCGTCAAAGACGAATCGATCCGAGCTATCAAAGCCGTCAGTATGAATGAGGGGTTCTTTCAGGGGCATTTCCCCGGAAGACCCATCATGCCGGGGGTTCTCATTGTCGAAGCACTCGCCCAAGCGGCCGGCGTTTTGGCGATGGAAAGCCTGGGTTTGGTCGATTCCGGCAAATTGGTCTATTTCATGGCTATTGACGGAGCAAAATTCCGGAATCCGGTAGAGCCAGGCTGTCTACTCTCTTTAAATGTAGAATTTGTCCAGAAGCGCGCCACGGTGTGCAAATTTGCGGGAAAGGCGATGGTTGGCGAAAAATTGACGGCCGAAGCCAATTTTACAGCAATGATTGCTGATCCACCTTCCAGCTAGTCAAAAGCAAAAGAATCTTGCGCTTTTTGGGAGTGGCCGCTAATGCGCCGCTTCAATCCAAAAAATTCGCTTTGGGTCTGGTCGGAAACCAGCCCGCAATGGAGCCGAAAATGAAAAAAGATACGCATCCCGATTATCACATGATCACGGTCCAGATGACCGATGGGACAAAATTTGAAACCCGTTCCACCTGGGGTAAAGAGGGTGACACGTTGCAGCTGGATATCGATCCAACCTCGCACCCTGCATGGACTGGTGGCAATCAGCGCCTGCTCGACCAAGGTGGTCAGGTTGCACGTTTCAACAAACGTTTTGGCGGACTGTCGCTAAAAAAAGGCTGAATAGCTGCGGAGCGCGGTCCAATGCGCTTGCTACCATAGTTTCAATTCACCAAGCCACGGTTTGAGGAGCTTCAGCTTCTCTCGATATATTTCCGTGGCCCGATCCGGTGTGATTTGAACCAATTGAACCTTCGAGCCTGGCCTAAGCTGTCCGATAAGATGTCGGTCGGCACGAATGACTTGGACAATGCGCGGATAGCCGCCGGTTGTCTGTGCATCGGGACCGAGTAAAAAAGGAAACCCATCGGACGGGCACTGGATGGTTCCCGGAAAAACGGCAGCACTTGGCATCGACTGACTTGTGCTGGTTGAAAGCGTTTTGCCTTCAAGCATCAATCCGATTCGGCTCATCCGTTGTGCGACGATCCATTTGTTCGCGAATAAATCAGTTTGAGTATATTGGTCTAATTGAGAGAATTCGGGACCCGTCGTCACGCGCAAGATTACGCTATCAATTTGTGGTGGAATGAATTGATCGGGAGTTTTTTCTTCCGAGTATCCACCGTGACCCGCTGATTTTAGCGGCAATAGATCACCATTCACCAATGCGCGACCTTTGAAACCTCCCAAAGTAGCGGGTGGATAGGTTGATTGGCTGCCAAGTACGGTATCGACATCAAATCCGCCAGCAATAGACAAATAGGATCGGCATCCTTTTTGGGCTGGACCAATAACAATCCTATCGCCCTTTGCGACCGGGATAGAGTGATGGTGTGGTTTCTGATCGTCATTGATACGAAGTTCACATGGTGCGCCGGTTTGTGCGATGTTCGCTTCAGTTTCGCAGATAAACGATCCGCCGCTTAATGTTATTTCAAGAGCAACATCATCCAGTGGGTTTCCAACAAGCCTATTTGCCAAAGCTAGGGACAGACTGTCCGCAGCGCCGGCTGCGGGCATTCCTACGTACCTATTCCCGAGAAAAGGAGCGCCCTGCAAGGTTGTTTGCAGTCCAGTTTTGATGATACCCAGGCTCAAAGCAGTTTTTCAAATTCTGTTTTGGTGATGGGCGAAAAACGGACAAATTGGCCAGCGGATAATAGTGCAGGGGGCTGGTTTAGTTGGTTAAACAAGGTTGACGGCGTTTTGCCAATTATCGGCCATCCTCCGGGACTATCGAAAGAATATATACAGCTCTGATCGCCGATTATACCTATCGAACCGGCCGCAACCTTTTGGCGGGGTTGGCGCAGGCGGCCAATATCCGGGATTGCACCGTCGCATTGCAAATAGGAAAATCCAGGCATGAAGCCGAGCATGGCGACGGTAAACTTTAAATGACTGTGCCAATCTGCGATGGAACTGGGTTCGATATTCAACGCGTTGGCAACCAAATCATTATCCGTTCCAAAGTCAGGATGATAGCAAACCGGCAGCGTTATATCCGGCACTTCTGACGCCAAAGTTAGGGGGGGGAGTTCCAGTTGTTGCTCAAGCAATGCAAGAGCTTCTTCAGGATTTTGAAGGGCAGGATCAAATTGGACTGCAATGGAACCAAGCCCGCCAACAACTTCGATCCACTGTCCGTCGTCCCGCAACTGATTGCTCAGACTATGGACCGTCTGGAGGTCAGGCAGTTCGGCCGTAAGCCAGTCATCACATATGTGAATCTTGTGACGCGTCTCAGCCAAAGGTAATGGCCTTAATCTCAATTTCCGCCTGTTCAAGATTTTCGCGCATGGCCCGCGCTGTTTCCAATGCGCCGGTGCTATCAGAGTGCAGACATAGGGTTTGTGCTGAAATTCGAATGAAATTCCCGCTATTTGAAGTGATGGGCTGGCCCGATGCTAAAGCTAGCCCCTGTTTCAAACGATCGGGATCCCTTTCGATGACGGCGCCTGCTTTGCTACGCGGCAAAAGGCGCGCAGAATCGGTATATTGGCGGTCGACAAAGGCTTCAGCGATGAAGGGGACGTTGCTTGCTTGCGCTTGCTTCTGAAGCAGGCTTTGCGGCATACCTACTAATGGTAGTTTATTCGAGGTGGCAAGCGCGACGAGAATTTCAATCAAATCCTCACGATCCTGCGTATCATTATACAACGCGCCATGCGGTTTGATGTGGGTAAGATCGGTCGCTATTTCGGATGCAATCGATTTGATCGTATCTAGCTGGCTTTCCAACGCATCCCGTAATTCTTGTTGAGAGATATTAAGACTAACCCGTCCGAAATTTTGCCGATCCGGATAGGATGGGTGAGCGCCTGCCGCGACGCCCATTGTTCCGGCAGTTGCCAACATACGCCTCATATTCGCCGGTGATCCTGCATGACCGCCGCAAGCAATGTTGCAGCTGGAAACGATGCCCATAATGGCAATGTCTCGGGCAATCCCACCCTCGCTTTCATCTTCGCCGAGGTCGGCGTTCAGATCAATGCTCCTTGTCATGGCCAAAACCCCAAGGCGCGTAATATCAGCCTCGCGCCAAGCAATGTAGTGACCAGCAAAATAAATCCGCCCGCCAGATTGGCCGCAATGCCATTCGCATAGTCACCGAGCAATTGCTTGTTGTTGGCGAGTTTCAAGAGAAACAATGCGACAATGGGTAGCAGCATTCCATTGGCAATCTGTGCAACGAAGATGATTTCAACCGGACTATAGTTTAGACTTGCAACAATACCGCCAACCAGAAGAACTACCAATGCCGTGATCCGGAAAATATTGAACCGCCGATCATCCTGCTCTTTGCCCAAAATTTCCTGCAATATATATCCGGTGGCAAGAGGAGCCGTAATTGCTGACGTCAGTCCGGCAGCAAATAAGCCCGCGCCCAAAGCCAATGCGGCAAAATTTCCGAATATCGGGCTAATTTGCTGTGCCATATCCGCCGCATTTTTGATTTCAGTACCATTGCCAAACATCGTGGCTGCTGCAGTTGCCAATATCGTGATCGACACCAGGCCGCCAATGCCAATTGAAACCAGATTATCAGTCTGTGCCTCTGGGAGCTGGCTTTCATCCTGCCAGTGATCTTTGACCGTCGCGGCGTGCAGGAACAGATTATAGGTAACAATGGTGGTCCCGATCAACGCAATAGCGGTGAGCAAGCCGCTCTCCGGGATTTGCGGCTTCAGTCCGCTTAGCAGAGCCAGCACATCTGGTCTGGTGAGAATGAATGTGAGCAGAAAGGAAAGGCTCATAAAGAGGACCAGTGCGATCAATATTTTAATCAGCCATTGCGGATTGCCCAACATGATGAGCATGCCGGCCAACAAGACAATGATCGCAATCAAGCCGCTTTTGGCGTCATCGAACGAACCGTCCGCCATGGCCTGCAAGCCAAGGACCGTGCCCGAGATATTCCCGGCTTCATAGGCCGCATTGCCCAGGGCCAATGCGGCGAGCAATATGACTGCTATCAATCCCTTGAGAATAGGATTGCCAATGCTCCGCATCATCGCTTCCGCCAGCCCCATTTTGGTTACCAGCCCGATTCGTACGGCGAAGGATTGCAGAATGATCGTTGTTATGGTGGCGAAGGCCAATGCCCAAACCAGCGCGAATCCGAAATTAGCACCGGCCAATGTGCATGCCGTTACTGTACCAGGACCGATGAAAGCCGCCGACACCATCATGCCAGGCCCAGGGCGGTATTTTTTTAGGCTTATCAAAATATAATCACGCCTGATCGGCCTCATTCCATGGCCATGGTTTTTCCCGATACCATTTGGTGATTACATATTTTGTCCCACTGCGCACCTTCATTCCGTGGTGCAGTGTCCAGCCATTGGGGTTTCCATTTTGATCCATGTTATTCCAGCATAGCATCGTGCCGGTCTGCGGTGTGAAGCTTTTTTTTGAATTGCGAGAAGCGTGTTGCCCCACCTGCTCCCGGCTCGTTCAGATAGATCATGAAGGTCCAGGTTCGTTGACCAGAGACCGAACAGAATTTCTCGAAATCCTGCCCGTTGGGATCAAAGAAATCGGTATGGGCTTTGAACTCTTGACCAACTGCATAGCGCTGTCCCTGGAGTGGTTCACCGAACATCTGATCAATATCCGCGAAATTGCATATTTTTTGATCGATTTCAGCAACAAATGGGTCTTTATGATCCAGACCGCAGGTTTCGCTTGTCCGGAAATAGTCATCTCCATTGGGATCGGCAATAGTTGACGGTCTGCGATCCCGGTCCACAAGCCAGATGAGTTGTTCACACTCGTCGGAACGAAGGAAATTTTTAACAATACACAGTTCGATTTCCTTGTGTGGAAAGCGTTGAACCTTTCCCAAGGACACCAGATAGTCGGCCGTGGTCGTATTTGTTCCTGTCATGCGATTATGCGCTTACTCCTGCCCCCAGATTATATGAAATGTCGGACATCGCAACCGCTCTTTCCGGTTGGCGTTGAAGCGGATATAGAGAACATATGAAGCGACCCATCATCCCATTCCGTCCGAAAAATGGCTTTACGTTGATCGAAATGATGGTCGCGCTGCTGATTTTTTCGATGCTGTCCGTGGCTGGCGTGATTTTGCTGCACGGAGCGGTGAACAGCAATGAAGTAACTGCTGAGAATCTAGGAGAAATGGCAGAGACGCAGCACTTTGTCTCGCTGTTAGAAGCGGATTTGAATCAGGCCATTGCGCGTACACATCGCAATCAAGATGGCGACCGAATTGCCGCCTTTGCCGGTGAGGGGGAGGATCAAGTTGGTGTTTTCCTGTCATTTACCAGCGGTGGACAGAGTAATATTAATGATGCCGCCCGGCCCAATCTCCAGCGCGTAGAATATCGGTGGCAAGATCAGAAAATTGCCCGCCTTCATTATAAAATGACCGGTGGCGGAGCGATTAGCGAACCTGCGGAACTGCTCACTGGGATAAGCGCCCTGGAAGTTCGCTATCGGGACAAGGGCGGTATTTGGCTAAACGATTGGCGTACCGAACGATTGACCGATTTGCCGAGAGCGGTGGAATTGCAGTATACGCAAGATGGTCGTGCCTATCGACATGTCTTTCTGGTCGGGACCGGATATTTATGAAGGTGCCAAACAAAGAACGCGGCGCGGCCCTATTGACTGTATTATTGTTGGTTGCGGTGATCGCTGTGTTGGCGGCGCATAGCATTGATCGACTGGCCGGTGCGACGAAACTGGCTGCAAACAGCCGGGAATTGAGTCAGGCAAAATCCTATTTGATCGCAGCCGAAACGATCGGCATGCAAAGCGCCGAACAATTGGTTGCAGCATCGCCGGGGAGAACAACCAATATCGGCGACTGGAATGGGAGAGAACAGAGCTTTCCGGTTCCGGGCGGTTTGATCCGCGCTACAGTTCGCGATGGTGGTAATTGTTTCAATATCAACAGTCTGGTGAAGCAGACTCAGGAAGTATTCAGCCCGCGTCCGGAGGGGATTGAGCAATTTATCCGATTGATGGGTTTGCTCGATGTTCCGCAAGGCAATGCGTTTGATATTGCGGCGTCGGCAACAGACTGGCTCGATAGCGATGCGATTACATCACCGGGCGGCGCGGAAGATGATTATTATCTACAACAGGAAGCACCCTTTCGGACTGCTAATGCGCTGATGGTAGATGTTAGCGAGTTGAGGGCTGTGAAAGGCATGACCGCTGACATTTATCGCCAGATGGCACCATGGCTTTGCGCCTTACCGACAGCGGAGTTGTCGCCATTAAACATCAATACACTACGACCGGAACAGGCTGTTTTGCTGGCCATGCTTTCGACCGCGAATATAGATATTGTCCGCGGCCGCCAGTTTTTGGCGCAACGACCCGAATTGGGATATGCCAGCCTGAATGATTTCTGGGCGCAACCGTATCCGTCCAGCCTTGGCGCATCGCCGGAAGTGCAAAGTCAGGTAAAATTGACGACACGCTGGTTCCAGTTGGATGCAACAGTGGAAATGCCAAGTGCCTTGGCGGAGGAGAGGGCGCTGATTGACGTTGCCCGCCGCCCGGCTAAGCTGGTCCACCGGCAACGCGGCGACGCACTTTAATTCGTTTCGAGCGAGCTAAATACTTGACGATTGCCACTTTCCATCCCTATGGAACGCGCCGCAGCAGCTGCTTCTCAGCGGCTTTTTATGGCGATAGTAGCTCAGTTGGTTAGAGCGCCGGTTTGTGGTACCGGAGGTCGGGGGTTCGAGACCCCTCTATCGCCCCATTTGGCTTTTATTTTCATCATGCTAAGCGATATGACGAAATTAGCGTGACTCTGCCGCTGTGTAATATTATTACGCTGTTTCGATATTAAATTACTGATTGCCTGAGGGGGCGATGCCAATGTCTGTGATGTGGGACCTGCCGGATTTTGATGGCCATGAAGCCGTTCATTTCTTCCACGATGTGGAAAGCGGTTTAAGCGCAATTGTAGCGCTGCATAGCACGCATCTCGGTCCTGGGGCAGGTGGAACACGCTTCTGGCATTATGAGAACAAGGAAACCGCCGTTACCGATGCACTGCGACTGTCGCGGGGAATGAGTTTCAAAAACGCAATGGCTGGCCTACCCATGGGTGGCGGAAAAGCGGTCATTTTGGCGGACCGCAATCGAACCAAGACACCGGAAATGCTTGCGGCTTTTGGCCGAATGATTGATTCGCTCGGCGGCAAATACGTGACGGCAGAAGATGTCGGCATGACGGCGGCGGACATGGTTGCGCTAACCAAGGAAACTAAGTTTGTTTCCGGCCTGCCGGTGGAAGATTCAACTGAGGCTGGCGGTGATCCAGGCCCCTTTACTGCCATGGGTGTTTATCTCGGCGTAAAAGCTGCCGTGAAACACAAGCTCGGTCGGGATGATATGGCGGGCGTTCATGTCGCAATTCAGGGCGTGGGTAGCGTTGGCGGTGGTCTGGCGCGACTGCTTGCCAAAGACGGCAGCAAACTAAGCATTGCTGATATCAATAAAGATCATGCCGCTGCGATGGCAAGCGAGATTGGTGCTGATGTTGTCGGCCTGGATGAAATCATGCGAGTCGAGGCAGATGTATTTAGTCCCAATGCGTTAGGAGCAATACTGGATAAAGTTTCTATCGCTCATCTCAATGTTCCGATTGTCGCAGGCGGGGCCAATAATCAGCTCGCTACGCCGGAAGATGGTCAGCGGATTTTTGACCGCGATATCCTGTTCGCACCGGATTATGTGATCAACAGCGGAGGTATCATCAGCGTTGCCTTGGAATATCTCGACAGCGGAGATGTAAAGGAAGTGAATCGCCGCGTCGGAATGATTCCGGATCGCCTCACTGAAATCTGGGAAGAAAGCGCTCTATCAAAACTGCCGTCCGCAGTGGTAGCGGATAATATGGCGCAAAAGCTGATTGGACGCGGTTAATCAGGCGGAGGCTGGGAAGACTGGCCAAATGTCAGTAATCGCGCCGTCTTCGTAGACTGCGATATCACCAAATTGCAGGAATACGGCTTCGCTTTGGGTAGGGCGTAGGAACACGAAATCATCTGGTTTAAGGTCGATATTCTCGCCACCGTTGAGCATTTCCTGATTGCTGGAGCGTCCGAAGGTTGAATTGTATTTTAGTCCGGGTGGGTCTTCGGGGTGCGCCAACCAATGGCCGCCGTAGATAAAAACCGTCTTGTCGAGATTGGGGTCCATCGCCTTCTTAGCACCGTCAGCAAATTCCAGACTAGGAATGCGGGTTTTATCGTCGGTTTTTATGACCGGTGTGGCGATGAACGAGGCGGGCTGGAATGGTTCCAGCAAATCAGTGTCAAAATTTGTTGGTTTTACCAAGGCTGACCCGAGAGAGATTTCATTGGCAATTTTTGTGTCTTTGTACAGTCGGTAGGTTGGGCTGCCTGCGGCATTGCGTGTGGCCGCTTCAACTCGTGCCTGATCAAAAACCGACTGCGCGGATTTCAGGGCTTCCTTGTAAACTTCCCAGGCGCCATTTTTAGCTCGTTCCCGCCAGCCCAGTGTTGTCGGAAGTGCAGAAAGATGTGGTTCGTAGCCCATAAAGCCGGAAAACTCGAGCCGATTGGATTCCCGGAGTTTGCCCAGCATTCCGTTCAAGTCATCACCCGGTTCTATGCCGCCACGATGCAGGCCAACAGCAGGGCAATTGACTGAATAAGCAGCTGACATGGAGTAATTTTTCTGAATCAAGGGAGTGGAATGCTCACTTTTTTGGAGATTTTGCATGTCACAAGCCCCACCGGACCCTACCACCCCCCGTTTTCTGACGCATTTCGGCGGCGTCAAAGACCCGCGCCAGCAAGCGAAGGTCACCTGCCCACCGAACGAGATTTTTCTTCTGGTCCTATGCGCCGTAATTGCGCCGTAATTTCAGGCGCCGGGGGCTGGACGTCAATCGCACTCTACGGTGAAAAGCAGCTGGAATTCCTGCGTCGCTTTTTGCCGTTCAAGGACGGAACGCCAGGCCATGATCAGTCGGGGATCTTGTTTTCCCGTCTGGATATGGAAGCCTTCCAACGCTGCTTCATAACCTGGGTGGCGAGTTTGCATGAAACGCCTGAAGGTGTCGTCGCCATCGATGGTAAAACCCTTCGGCGGTCATTTGATACCAGGTCCCCTGAAGCACCCATTCATATGATTTCGGCCTGGCCGTGTGATCACCAACTCGTTCCCGGGCAACGCAAGATTGACGACAGGTCCAATGAGATAACAGCGATCCCCGAGCTACTGGCCCTGTTGGCACTCAAGGGCGCTATCGTGACTATTGACGCGATAGGATGTCAGCGCAAGATTTGCCAACAAATCATGGACCAAGAGGCCGGTTATGTGATCGGCCTGAAGGGCAACCAGGGAAGCTTGCGCGAGGATGTCGAATTGTTTTTCGATGAACATCCGGAGCGTGATACAGGCGCGAAATTCATTGAAAAAAGCGAAGCCGCTGATGCAGGTCATGGGCGCATTGAAACGCGGTGCTGCACAGTTTGTTCAAATACAGAACCGAACGCCACAAATGGCCGGGCCTGAAGGCCGTGATCATGACAGGGTACACTCGTGAAATCAGAGGCCAGGCCAAAACGGTCAGGCAATTTTACATCTCATCCGTCCTTGATGTGCCCGAGAAAATGGCGCGTCACATCCGCAATCACTGGCAGGTGGAAAACTGTTTGCATCGGGTGCTCGATGTTACCTGCCGCCAGGATGACTGCCGCATCAGAACCGGAAATGCCGCAGCCAATTTTGCCACAATCAATCACGCAGCAATGAACCTGCTACGTCGCGCACCAGGCAAAATCAGCCTGCCGCAAAAACGACGTTCCGCTGCATGCGATGACGCCTGCATGAAAGCCGCAATCCGACAGTGAACATTCAGTCGATTGCCCTGACTTTAGGGCAGAGACTCAATCATTTGACAGCTTTAGGTGCACAGCGGACAACGAAAATTGACGGTACGCAGTTTCTCTACCATAGGTTATAGAAGCGTTGCGGAGACTATAGTTTTGAATGGAATATCAGGATAAGAAAATCAGAGCAATCGGTCGCGTGATTGTGATATCTGCAGTTCTGGCCATTTTGTTGACACTTACGCTATTGTATCCTGTCGCCATTCAAGAATTCGTCCAACATCTTCCGCGTTTCAGAAGGAGTGCGAGCGATGGTTACTATATTTTACTGTCTGTATTCATATTTATGAGTACAACGTGTTGGGGGGGGACCTTGGCCTTGATTTTCACAACGCCGGAGCAAGAGGCTCGTTTTGTTAAATGGTCAAAGCGCTGGCGCAAAGCACCTATTAAATTCGAAGAACAAGAATTCGATCTGGAGGATCCTAACTACCGCAAGGTGACATGGCGCTATTATTTGGATCGATTGAAGACCGATTAACCGCGCTCTAGATTCTGATTTCCGAATACCGAAGCCGCACTTTAATCCTACACCACCGGCTCACCTCTAAACCGCGACCGGCGCCGAAATATGGGACTGCGGTAGGTAATCCAAAACCTCAAAGTCCCCGATTGCATAGTCAAAGATCGAATCCGGCTTGCGATTGATTATCATCGTCGGCGCGCCAGAAGGCTCCCGCCCAATCTGCTCTTCCACAAGATCAGCATGGTTGAGATATAAATGCACATCGCCGCCATTCCAGACCAGTTCACCCGGTTCCATATCACATTGCTGCGCCACCATCCGAATCAATAACGCAGCCGAGAATATATTGAACGGCACACCCAGCGCGAGATCGGCACTGCGTTGTTGCAACAGGCCGGATAGTTTTCCGCCAGAAACATAAAACTGGTACGTCTTGTGACAGGGCGGCAAAGCCATTTGGTCCAATTCGGCGACATTCCAGCCGGTAAAAATATGCCGCCGCGATCCGGGATTATTCTTTATGCCATCGATCAGCAGCGCAATCTGGTTGATGCCCTTTTCCGCCTTGCGATAAAGCCCCTCACCTGCCTGCTCATAGACCGGCCAGTCAACCCATTGCTTGCCATAGACCGGCCCGAGATCACCCCATTTCGCAGCGAAGTCATCATCCTCTATAATCCGCGCCTCGAACGCATCGCGATCAATATCTTCGCCGCTTTCCTTGCGATATTTGTCGAGCGGCCAGTCGGTCCAGATATGCACTTTTTGCTTCACTAGCTCGCGGATATTGGTGTCTCCGGTCAAAAACCAGAGCATCTCACGCGCCGCCGTTTTCCAGAATACCCGCTTGGTCGTCAGCAGCGGCATCGCTTCATCCGCCAAATCAAAGCGCATGGTCGCACCAAAACTCGCCCGCGTCCCAACGCCGGTGCGATCCACCCGCTCATCCCCATGCGCCCAGATATGCCGCATCAGGTCCAGATATTGCTGCTCGTAATGGTCGCCGGGAATCAATGGTGCCTCGTTATTCGATTTAGCCGCACGCTAGACCGTCGCCGCTTAATGCTCAACCGGTCTTGTTGCAAAGCGTCAATAATTGAATGGCTCCGGTCCATTTCGGATTTGTCCGTTCGAACAATGCCGATATTTTCCGCCACAGAAATTCAATGTACGGCGAACCACTGGCGGCTCTGGAATATCCGGAATTGGAAACATCATTCGATCGATGCGATCCATTCTGTCGGAGGCGTCTTCAGCTGCTGGATTGCCTGGTTGAAATCGAACATTCATGGCGGTGTGCAAACGTCGAGAAGGCCTGCGCCATTTACCGCTCCACCGCATCCGCTTTCTGGGATGTTGGTTATTTCAAAGCTGGTAACTCAAAGTCGGTATCAATTGATTTGAAGGCCATCATCAGGCGCATTGTCAATGACGACTGCAATGCGATCATATTGTGTCACTCTCATCCCTGTGGCACCACAGAACCGAGCCAAACGGACTTGCGAACAACGCGAAAAATTGCGCAGATATGTCGTGCTTTGGATGTGAATCTTTTGGATCATATAATATTCGGACGAACGCGCCCATTCAGCTTTCGTCAGGCTAGTTATCTTTAGAATAGAAGCGACTTGGTTTTAACCGGCTCAGACACTCAAATTTGCTCACTCAAATCCACGCCCGTCATTCGCTTCACCTCTTCCATCACCGGAAAAGTTGTCGTCTGATACACACCGGGAAGATTGTTGATGCTATCGGTCAGTATCACCCGATATTCCTCCATATTGCGGCACCGCACCTTGAGCAGATAATCAAACCCACCAGCCATCATGTGACAGGTCTGGATCGCATCCATTTTCTTAACGGCAGCGTTAAACTGCTCCAGGTGACGACGGCTGGTAGCTTCCAGTTTCACCTGGATGAACACGGCATAGTTTTTCCGTATCTTCCGCATGTTCAATCGCGCGTGATAGCCGGTGATGAAGCCTTCCTCTTCAAGGCGCTTTAGGCGTATCTGGCAGGGGGTTTTTGACAAGCCCACCTGATCAGAGAGATCGGCAAGAGAGAGCCTGCCATCTCCTTGAACCGCGTTCAAAATTCGCCAGTCATATTTGTCGAGATTTCTGTCCATCACTCGGTTTTAGAACATATGTCTCGTTTTTTCTATCAAATTCAGGAATATTTCCTGATTATTGAGCAATAGCGATATTTCAGAACCTCCTATCGACTAGTATATATGACGAATGAACCAAGCGGTCGCCATTTCTCTTGAAGACAATATGCACACTGCAATCGCTGCCGCAACCTGGCGTAGCGAGAGTGAATTATTTTCGAATTTGAGCAAAGAACTAGATTTGGATCAGGCCGCCTGGGATCGGATCGCCAATGGCAGTGCAAAACTGATCCATGGCATTCGTGAGGGCAGGAAGCCGCCCCTAATTGATCAATTCCTGTCGGAATATGGTATTTCAACCGACGAAGGTGTTCAGTTAATGCGATTGGCTGAAGCCCTCTCGCGGACCGTCGATGCCACCACTGCCAACCAGCTTATTGCGGATAAAATCAAAGGTAAAAACTGGCTTTTGCATTCCGGCTCGGGGCATTCGTTGGCGATGAGTCTGGCTGGCCGAGCACTGCATCTCACAAACAAATGGATTGACTGGGCCGATGATCGAACAAGCGCGCCGGGACGTTTGGTTGCCCGTACTGGCAACGCATTCCTGCGCACGGCAACCCGCTATGCTATCCGCGCCCTCTCCTCGCAATTTGTTTTTGCCGAAACTCTGGCAGGCGCGCTCAAAAGAGCCAAGGTTTATGGTAGGGACGGCTATCTGTTTTCCTTTGACATGCTCGGCGAAGCGGCCCGTACCAAGCAAGACGCGGAGAAATATTATCAGGCCTATGTCGATGCATTGGACAAGGTATCCGCAAATGCATCTTCCGATGATCCACGCCGTAACCACGGTATTTCAATCAAACTATCTGCGCTTCATCCGCGATATGAATTTGGCCACGCCGCAAAAGTGGTTCCTGAAATAGTCGCCATGCTCAAACCGCTGGCGATCAAGGCGCGGGAAAACAACATCCAGATTACGATCGATGCCGAAGAGGCCGAGCGATTGGATATTTCAATGGATATATTGTCAGCGCTCATTGCCTTACCGGAACTCAAGGGCTGGTTTGGTTTGGGCTTTGTGGTTCAGGCCTATCAGCGGCGGGCAATACCGCTGCTCGAATGGCTGGAATTCAAGTCAAAGGAGTTGGGCGCTCCGCTCATGATCCGTCTGGTCAAAGGCGCCTATTGGGATAGCGAGATCAAACGCGCACAGGAAATGGGGCTGACAAGTTATCCAGTCTATACCCGCAAGGAGATGACCGATCTCAGTTATCTGGCCTGCGCTCGAAAATTGCTCAGTCATCCCGAATGCTTCAGCCCGCAATTTGCGACCCACAATGCACATAGCATTGCCGCTATTCAGGAGATGGCTGGCTCGGAACGAGAGATCGAGTTTCAGCGTCTATTCGGTATGGGACAGCAATTGCATGACCAGATATTGAAGAAACAGGAAGTCACCAGCCGCATCTATGCGCCGGTTGGAACACAAAAGGATTTGTTGTCTTATTTGATCAGGCGACTGCTCGAAAACGGTGCAAACAGCTCATTCGTCAACAAGCTGGCGGACAAGAATATTGATGTGGGTGCACTTTGCGCCGATCCAATCTCAGTTCTGACTTCCCATTTTGCGATTGAAAACCCCAGTATTCCGATGCCACGCGGTTATCTGAAGGAACGGTTAGCTGCAGAAGGTTGGGATTTGTCCAATCCTGTTGTCCGCGATCAATTCGAAAGCGGCTTCAGCGATTTGGTTGGAGGCTCTTTTATCGCCTCACCTATAATCGCAGGTGATAACATTGCATCGGATAGCCATGATATCCGCAATCCTGCTCAACCATCAAAGATTGTTGGACAATGCCAGACCGCAACTGAGCCAATGGCGAAAGCGGCGGTAGATGCTGCTTGCTCGGCCTTTCCAAAATGGTCGGGGCAATCGGCGAACACTTGTGCAGCTATTCTGGAAAAAGCAGCCGATCTGTTAGAAGAGCGTGCGTCCACCTTCCATTATCTGGCAATCACAGAGGCCGGCAAGTCATGGAGCGATGCGGTTGACGAGGTTCGCGAGGCGGTAGACTTTTGCCGTTACTATGCAGCGCGAGCAAGAGACGATGAATTTGCTAAAAGATTAGCTCTCGGTGTCGTCGTCTGCATCTCTCCCTGGAATTTCCCTCTGGCCATTTTCCTGGGACAAATCACCGCCGCCTTGGCCGCTGGCAATGTTGTCGTGGCAAAACCGGCTGAACAAACGCCACTGATTGCAGCCGAAGCGGTGCGGTTGCTGCACGATGCCGGAGTTGACGCTGCGGCGATAAATTTTGTTCCAGGTGATGGAAAGGTTGTAGGTGAAGCACTGGTTTTCCACCCCGAAACGGCAGGCGTATGTTTTACCGGTTCAACCACGACGGCCAAACGCATCGCTGCTCGTCTGGCCAAAGTTGGGAGACCATTGACGCCGCTCATTGCAGAAACTGGCGGCATTAATGCGATGATTGTCGATTCCTCTGCATTGCTAGAGCAAACGGTAGATGATGTCGTGTCATCGGCTTTTCAAAGTGCCGGACAACGCTGCTCGGCGCTGCGCATATTGTGCGTGCAGGAAGAAATTGCGGACGAATTTATTCAACTCCTTAGAGGTGCAATGGATGCTCTTGAAGTAGGCGATCCAGCGATGTTGGAAACCGATGTCGGACCGGTGATTGATTCGACGGCCAAGGCGATGATTGCACAACATTTAGAGCGGTTAAACAAAATGGCTCGCAAGATTGGTGAAGCTCCAAGGCCTCTCGAAACAGAAGGTCATTTCGTTGCACCTGTGGCTTATGAACTGAATGACTTCAGCGATCTGAACCGAGAGGTTTTTGGACCGGTGCTCCACGTCGTCCGATACAGGGCTGATGAAAAAGCCGCCATGGTCGATAAAATCAATGCTAGTGGATATGGACTGACTTTAGGTATCCACAGCCGTATTGATTCAAATTGTAACGATCTGGAAGCGAAGGCGAACGTTGGAAATATCTATATCAACCGTAATCAGATCGGCGCTGTTGTTGGTGTACAGCCATTTGGTGGACATGGCCTTTCCGGCACTGGGCCAAAAGCAGGCGGGCCGCTTTATCTCTATCGCTTGAGTAAGGCCTCAACACCGGATGACAATCTAAAAATCTTGCCAACTGCGGAAATGAAATTACGTTCACCTGCAGGCGAAACCAACCGTTACGGCGTGAAACCGCGTGGCAAAATTCTGGCTTTGCTCGGTACCGATGATCCGTACCGCGACCGGGCTTTGCAGATGGCAACGGACACCGGCAATGAAGTGATTGTTTATGATGAGCTAATGGATCAGCGAATGGCGTTGGATGATCCACAATTTGTTGCAGTTCTCATCTCTGCTGATCATCCGCATCTTCAAAGATTAGGTAAACGTATAACCAAACGGGAAGGTCCAATTTTACCCATGATTGCAACAGACCAAGGCATCGACCGTTTCGTCATAGAAAAAACCATAACCCGAAATATTGCGGCCGCTGGCGGCGATGTGTCGTTGCTCAATGCCTAATTCTAACCGGGTAAACCTATCCCGCTTCTGACTCTGCACCAACCGATTGTTTGGTGAGCCCACGAAAAGCACGAACCGCGCTGCGGTTACCTTTTGTCACTTCAAAAACATCCTCTGCTATAGGCATCGCGACATCATATTTTTTGGCCAGAGCCATAACGGTTGGCGCACTTTTTACCCCTTCAGCTACCATCAGCATTTCATCTATGATCTCATCGATATGGCGGCCTTTTCCCAGTTCCACACCAACATGACGGTTGCGCGATAAAGGACTGGTGCAGGTAGCGATCATGTCGCCCATACCCGTCAGACCGGCAAAAGTTTCTGGTTTTCCACCCATCGCGACACCGAGCCTGGTCATCTCTGACAGCCCGCGTGTTATTAGTGCGGATCGAGTATTGTCCCCTGCCCCTAGGCCATCCCCCATGCCGACGGCTATGGCGATAATATTCTTGAGCACACCGCCTAACTCACAACCGAGCAGATCAGTATTGGTGTAAACGCGGAAAAGACCGGAATGAAAAAGCTGTTGCAGCTGCTTGACTATAATCTCGTCTTCCATTGAGACAACGCTTGCTGCGGCCTGTCCGGCCATTATTTCGCGAGCCAGATTGGGGCCGGTCAAAACACCGACAGGGTGACCAGGCAGTACTTCCTCTATCACTTCGGTCATCCGCTTGCCGGTGGAAAGCTCTAGCCCTTTCGTAAGGCTGATTACCGGCACCCATGCGCGTAAGTGGGATTTGGCTTCTTCGAGCACTGAACGAAAATTATTCGAAGGGATGCCCATAACCAGCACATCACAGCCCGAAACAGCCTCGGCAATCTCGTTGGTTGCGGTTAGCGCTTCAGGTAACTCTGCGTCGGGCAAATATTTGCTGTTGCGATGATTATCGTTGATATCCGCAACCGTTTCACCGTCACGCGCCCAAATTTTAATCGGAGCATTTCGCGAGACAATCGATGCAACTGTTGTCCCCCATGATCCACCGCCCAGCAATCCTACACGCAATTCCATGCAATTTCCCCTCTTGCCAGTGACTCCTCTTAATCGAGAGTTTGCTTAGTGCAGAGTGACGGGGAAATTAGTGTTTGGCAAGGAAAGCCAGCTTCACGGCCGCGGTTTTTTTGGGCTTTTCAATCATTGGGATGTGACCAACATCTTCGAAAATCACCAATTCACTATGCGGTACTTTTTCATGAATGACTTCTGCGCAACTGACATGAATAAGGCGGTCATGCCGACCCCAGATGACCAGTGTGGGCACTTTCAAATTACCAAGCTGCTCGTTCAAGGGGTTTTCGACCGCGGTTTCGACGATTGTCCAGAAAATCTTGTCGAGCAGATCCTTGTGCGCATTGGCATCTTCAAAGAAAATTTTCCGGAACTGACCTGGGAGCGGCGCGGGCTTATGAGCAACAAAGGCCATCCTTGCTAGTTTACCGCGCAGGCGAAACGAGAAACGGGTGTTTCCATTCGACCAGAAAAGCCCTAGCAATGTGGTTGGAGGATTTTGGGCCCAATTGAGAAGCGAGATCGGATTGGACGATGTTCGTCTGCATGATTTACGACACAATTATGCGAGCTATGCCGCGCGGAAATCCGAAACGCTGCCGATGATTGGTAGTCTCCTTGGACATGCCGGTATTGGTTCGACAAACCGTTATGCGCATCTCGATGACGGGACGTTACTTGAGGCAGCAGACAGGGTTGGGGAAGTGATTGAAAAGGCGATTGGATGAGTTGGTGAGGCATTCAATGCGTTTTAAGACCGTCGTACGGCCAGGGATTGGTTCTTTGAAAATATGAAGCTGCCATGCAGCTAACGATCCATTTTTAGATATCGGGGAGGCCTACTTCGGCAGAGCAAAAGAAATCATCAAACAAAGGAAAAGATCAAAAGACTCACATTTTGAAAACGCCGTTCGCGTCGTCAAAAACAGGCTGCATAATATCAACCAGATGTTGCTAAACACTCACCAAAGTGACTACCCATTTGCCTCATTTTATCTGGCGACACACACTTAAGGCCTATTTAGCAGGTGCCGATTCGCCGGCCTGAACCGCGGCCTCAGCTTTTTTCTGCTTAATCATATATACGGACTGGACGCCTTTCTCCAAATTTGGGCCCGGCCCAAAAGCTTCGCAAAAAATAGAATCCTCAAGGGCTTCAACCTGGTGAATAACGTTTGATGGTACCATAAAAAAGTCTCCCGGCTCCATCTCACTATAAACCTCGCTTCCCTTTGGCCCGCTTCGCGCGCGCAGCGATCCGCTAATCAAGACAACACTTTGTTCGTCTTCATGGCGATGCAAGGGAGAGAATTCTCCTTTCTTCATCTCAATCCAAGTTTGAGCAAAAGTTTTCATTCCAACCCTGCGCAGATCAATCCCTTCACCGAACTTTGTAACAGGTATATCCTTGCGCTTGTGCACAACCGCATCGATCCTTTCCTCTTCAGCCATTTTTATACTCCCAAAAAGTTTGTCCAAATTTGCCATATGACAGAGTGCGAGTCCCCCGGCTGAATATCATATATACTGTGGGGCCACAATAATACATTATACGAACGCAAAATTGATTCCATTCTACGCTCATTCCGGAATATTCCAAACTAAGCTAATCGAAGGCTGGCTCAATGGATGGACCCACGGTCGCAACAGACCAATGTTGGTTTGAGGACCAGAAGGTACCACAGAAATGATGGAAGAGTTTTCCAGACTACCAAGGCCAGTTTCGATACACGTAGTCCAAACCACCGAGGATCAAAAATATCGGCCCCAGAGCAATCAGTGAAAGTACCAGTCTTATTAGGATATTCACATCTGGTTTTTTCCAAATGATGGGTAGTGCGGCTGGAGGCAAAACCACGAGGGCAACAAAAATGGCGCGATAGGTCAAACCATACTTCTGGATGAAATTCTCAATTTTCTCTTTCAATTTTCGTCTCCGATGACTTTAGCTTTGCCGAGAATTTCTCGTCGAAAAATCTGTTTGTGAAGCAGGTGAAACGAACTTAGGTGTTTCCGTCCATCAGTTCTTTCAACGGCACGGAATTATCAGCCAGCCTATCGCTTGGGATCTCAGCATGAGCTTCGACCAGTTTCTTGCCCTGCACATAGTCTTTGATTGCATTGACACAGTCCAACGCGATGACTTTCCCTTGTTTCAAATAGACTATCGAAAAACTCCGGCTATCGATGTCACCCCGAACAACCGTTTCTTCGAAATCAATGTTCAGCCCGACCGTTTGTAGCTTCAGGTCATACTGGTTGGACCAGAACCAGGGTGTGGCTTCATAAGGTTGTGGCTCCCCAACAATAGACTTTGCCGTCACCTTCGCGTGGTCATTGGCATTTTGAACAGACTCCAGACGAATGGTCGCGCCATCGGCAAAGGCGTTCGAATGTGCGGCGTAGTCTCCGATCGCATAGATGTTCGGGATTGAGGTCTGGCAATATTTATCTACCAAGATGCCATTTTCGCATTCCACTCCAGCTCGCATTAGAGGAGCAGTTATAGGGTATATTCCGATCCCCACGATAACCAGATCCGCAGGTATGGTATCGCCGCCAGCGATCTGCACAGCATTTACCCTGCTATCTCCAATGATCGATTCAATCACGCAGCCGGTGCGAACATTTACCCCTTGGCGTCGATGTTCCGCTTCAAAAAAATGTGAAAGCTGTTCTCCAGCGACGCGGGCCAAAACTCTATCCAGAGCTTCCAGCAGAGTGACCCTTTTGCCTAATTTTCTCATGACCGCGGCGGCCTCTAGGCCAATATAGCCGCCGCCGATGATCACGACGTTCTGAATTTCAAGCAGTCTTTTTTTATGCCATCAACATCCGCACGCGAGCGCACAACGTGAACACCTTCCAGGTCTGTTCCCTTAATGGCTGGTTTTCTGGGCACGCCTCCAGCTGCCCATATAAGGTTTTCATATTGGATTTTTGTACCCTTATTGGTCACGATGAGATTCTCGCGCGGATCGACAGAGACGGCTTCCTCATTGAGCAGGAATTTGATGTCATTCTTGATCCAATATTCAGCAGGCCTGATCAGAAGTCTCTCAAAACTCTTCTCTTCCGCCAGATATTCTTTGGACAAGGGTGGGCGTTCATAAGGTAAGTCGCTCTCGTTGCTTATGATCAAAATTTTTCCGGTGAATTTGGATTGACGCAGCGCGGTCGCGGATTGAGCGCCAGCATGACCGCCGCCGACTATAACTACATCAAAATTCTCCATTTCCGCTTCCCTCCAATGTGTTCTATTGCCCAGCCGTCAATATGTGGCCTGCGTTGCTCAATCGTTTTTGAAATCAGACAATAAAGCTGCCGTTGAATAGCTGCTCACACAATATGGAACCATGTAAGTGAGGATAACTTGCCACAGGGGAGGAAATTTTCCGGACAAAAACAAATGACCTTGATTGATGAGAATCAACACCGTTCCCACTATTAAACAGACTCTAAACGTACGCCGGACGGTAATTGGTTGAACCAACAGTTGGGCAAACGAAAGTTGAGAGGTTTGTTTCATGCTGCCACCGTGTTTTTAGAAGGACTCTGCTGCTTCCAAATTCTGGCAATCTCCAGAACTGCAAGTGGAACAAAATGGACCATGATTGGGCCGATTTCATATTCGAGAAACAGCCAGTGCATGACGGTGAAAACTGCTGCGAGATAAACCAATCGCTGAAGATTTTTCCAGCGGCGCGCACCCAAAGATTTTACAGACAGATTATTGCTGGTGATGCCAAGCGGAATAAAGATAAGGAACGCAACCCAGCCGGTCCAGATTGAAAGTTCTAAAAGCTCTGCCATCACAGAGCTGAAACTACCTTTATCGATCAAATAGAGAAGTGTGTGAAGTAAAGCATAACCAAATGCAGCTACGCCAATATATCGGCGACGTTTCATAAGTGAGCGAAAGATCTTCACCTTTGGCCACAGAATAGTGAGAGGCGAGCAAATCAGAGCCAATATCATTGCTCGCGCGCTGAACTCGCCACTCGGATGAAGCAGGCCATGTGCGTCAACCTGTCCCGAAAAATAGCCGCGCATCATCATGAAAGAGGGAATGGCCAGCAGGAACCAGGTGAAGTACGGACTGCGCAAAATTTTTAAAATCATGATTAGACAGCTTTCATCTTAGCAAGAGCATGGACCAGCAAATAATTTAACGATCGTATAAATTCTTATGGACAAAGAGTCCAGAAAAAATTACTATGGTAGCACATAAAAATTGACTTGCAGCATTGACTTGCAGCAACGCAACCCGGAAAACTGTCGTAAATTGTATCAGGAGAAAATGACTTGGAACGGCGCGATTTTATCAAAAATGCCTCTCTAGTAGGTGCCGGTGTGCCACTTTTGGGCTGTGCGGCAAACGCAGCTACTGGTGCCACATCAGTCGCGCCTGGCGCATTGACTTCGATTGAAGTGCCTGATGGAGTGGGTGGAAACCTCAAGTTTAGTCGGTCGGAATATGCGCGGCGTCATGCTGCCATTCGCAAGGCTATGGATGCAGAAGGATTTGCTGCACTGATCGTTACGGGCACCCAAGAGTGGCATATGGGTGATCTTGGAAATATGCTCTATATCGGCTCGCCGATTGACATGGAGCAGACATTTGCTGTGTTCCCATTGGAAGGCGATCCCATTGTCTTGCAAAAAAAGGTGCAATTCCCCTTCTTTAAAGAAAGAGGAATTCCGGGTTTGCCCTTGGGCGCGTTTAGCGATTCAAGTGATGTATTCAAGCCAGTCTGGGCCGACGGGCGCCCCGGAACCCGGATCGCGGGGTTTTATGGTCCCGCATTGGTTGAGCAGCTCAAAGCTAAGGGACTGAGTAAGGCCAAAATTGGCCTGGTTTCGATGCGTAATACGCCAGCTGATGTCTATGCCCACCTTACGGCGGAACTGCCGCAGGCGAAGTTTGTCGATGCCCAGCATATCCTGATGGCTCAGCGTTACTATAAGAGTGCCGAAGAAAAGAAATTCATTCTTCGGTCGGCATATATCGCTGACATGGGCATGGCTGCAACAATTGCTGCAGCCAAACCTGGGGCCCATGATCTGGACGTATTCTACGCAGCAGACAAGGCTTGCGCCAAAGCGGGAGGGCCGGTTGGCGGCTTTCAACTCATGGATACTGGCCCGTGGGGAAAACCGCACCGAAATCCCATATTGAAGCCCGGTTCAGGAAAGTTTCTCAAGAAAGGGGAGATGGTCATTCCTGAGATTGGCTCAAACTATAAAGGGTATTGGACCCAACTTACTGTGCCGATTTCCTTGGGTGAGCCGAGCGCGGAGTTTCTAAAGGCTCAGGACATGTGCGATTCAGTATATGCCGAACTCCAAAACGTGTTTGTATCTGGCAAACGTGTGCGAGAGGTGGATGCGCATTGCGCAGCGTTCACCGAAGACCTAACCGACGGCGAATATACGACATTGTTTGGCATTCAAGCGGGTGAGCATGAACTGACATTCTGGCATGACAACTATGAGTTGAAGCCTGGGGCTGTGGCATATCTTCAACCGTTCTTCATTCCGGCCAAACGCAAGGGGGGGCCGTTTCACGTCTATGGTGATGCTTGGATGGTCACTGACGGAAAACCAGAAAAACTCCATCAATCAAGAATGAAATTAGTGACCGTTTGATAGGCGGTTTTCAAGGAGATCTATAATGAGGCCACCGCAAGGGATGAGTGAAGGCGCGTTCCGCGCAGCTCTGGGAGAATTTGCAAGGGTTGTCGGTGAACAATGGGTGTTTTCCGACGAAGAAGATATGAAGCTGTATGGCGATGCCTACTCACCGCGATATGGTGCCGAAAATGACTTGTGGGCTTCGGCTGCAATTGCTCCAGAAAGTGCGGAGCAGGTGCAGGAGATCATGCGCATCGCCAACCGGTACAAGGTGCCGATTTATGCTTTCTCTACAGGCAAAAATTTAGGGTACGGTGGCTCGGCACCGATCTATTCCGGCAGCGTCATGCTTGATCTTAAGCGTATGAACAAAATTATTGAGGTCGATCCGCTCCGCCACACAGCGATTGTTGAGCCGGGTGTGACATTGTTCGACCTGTATACTCACCTGAAGGAAAATGGTTATAAAATGTCCATCGAGATGATGGATCCGGCATGGGGTAGCGTGATTGGCAATGCGCTCGACCATGGGTGTGCTCACACGACCACCTACGGCCGAGATCGGTTCCATGACCATTGCGGGATGGAAGTGGTGCTCCCCACGGGTGAGTTGGTACGTACCGGCATGGGGGCAATGCCAGAATCCGACATGTTCGCACAGTTCCACTACGGCTTCGGACCATTTGTTGATGGCATCTTCTCGCAAAGCAATTTTGGCGTTGTTACCAAAATGGGCTTTCAACTGCGTCCCGAGCATGAAGCTTATCGTTCATTGATGGTCCATGTGCCAAAGTTTGACGACTTGCAAAAATTAATTGACGTCGAAAGTCTTGTTACTCATTCAGGCATAGCTAATGGCATGACCCATTTTGGCAGCCCGGTGCAGGGCCCGGCCATGGGTGCCTCGCACGACACTATGAAAGCATTCATGGGGGACAAGGACTTGATGAAAGTCCTGGCTGTTGATGGTCGCCCCGACGCTGGCAAGCTGGAAGCGGCAGCATCCGATCGTGGGGTTGGGTTTTGGAGTGCCGACATCAAATTTCACGGTCCAGAAGAGGTCATCGCCGCACAGGCTGAGTATTGCCGAGGCAAATTTGAAGAGATCCCGGGCGCATGGGTCGATGACCATGGTCCGGTCGTGACATTGCCCCTGTCCGCTGATGTGGAAGCGAAGCTCAACACAGAAGGTCAAGCAGAGAAGGTTCATCTTGGCATTCCCAGCCTCAACAGATTCGCTTTCCAGGCGCAGTTTAATGACATGCTTTCGACACCGGATGCTCCAAGTGCCGGGCATCTATTTTTCGCTCCCATCATTCCGAAAACAGCTGCGGGTCTTCTCAAAGCGCAGGACGTTTTTTGGGATGTTCTGAAAGAACTGGGCATGAAACAACCACCGGGTTTTTTCGGTCGGATGCCGCTTGGCTGGTACTATCGCAGTTTTATCTATCTGGTGGCATTTAACGTAACCAAAAACGCTGATGTCAATAAGGGGGTCGAAGAGGGATATGCGCGCTGTATCCAGGTAGCAGCCGAAAATGGCTGGGGTGAATATCGCACTCACGCCCTGTTCCAGGATCAAGTCATGAATGTTTATAATTTCAACGATGGTGCGCTGAAGAAGATGTTGGAACAGATGAAGGATACGCTTGATCCCAACGGTATTCTAGCAGCTGGCAAATCCGGGATTTGGCCAGCGCATCTGCGCGGCCAAGTGAAAGTCTAGGGGGCGATGCAATGACACAAAGGACGATATTGGCGCTAGCTGCCTCGGCACTGCTGGTTGCCTGCGGCAGTAGTGATGGAGGTTCAGCTGATGACGAGGTGGTTGCCCCTGTTTTTGATACATATGGCTATGCAGCCGATCCATCAGCCAAAGGCGTGGAATTAGGCCGTCAGGTTTATACGCAATGGTGCGCCATTTGCCACGAAGCCGGTCCCGGCATGGCTGGTACAGAAGCGCTGGAACGCAAGTATAAAGGCGAACTGCCCCCACTGCTGCGCGAGCGAGATGATCTGACGCCGGAAACAATCGAATCGTTTGTGCGCGAGGGGGTCAAATCCATGCCGTATTTCCGCAAGACCGAAATTTCAGATGAGGAATTGGCGACCCTCGGTCTCTATCTAACTGAAGCACGGGACCAAGCTCCGGGAGGAAGATTGGCAAAATGAGTTGGTTAGATGATGCAAAGGTAAGCCGTCGCAGTTTCACATTGGGAGGCATAGCACTAAGCGGTCTGACGGGGAGCGGTTGGCTGGCTCAGCCAGCCTTGGCAGCTGACAAAACGTTCAAGGCCAATCTTGCGCTCTTTTCACCCGGCAACAAACATGCCCTTGCCTTTGCTTCCGAACAAAAAGCTTTGGGTGTAAATGTAGAGCCAGCCGAAGGCGATATTTCGGAAATTCTAATGTCTCGTATTCTTCCGAATTTGAATGGTTCAGATTTTAACATTATCGGGAGTACGCGCGGTTACATCGCCTTCAGTTTGCAAGAAGTTCTTCGGGACCGCGGCTACGAAATAGTAGCGAGCAGTTTTGCTGATAGCAGATGCAACTCACAGGCCAATACCTTGCCAAGCGCAGTAGAACTAAATTGCGATGCACTTGTTAACTGGCGATTGGAACGAACGGGAATTGCCTTCGTTGTTTAGGCGTTTTTAAATAGCCGCATCAATAAATTGACCTGATGATTTACGAGTGTTTCTTTACTCTTAAATCCAAACAACGCGGCAGGACCTTGCGGTGCGCTGGCATTGGAGGAGAGTAGCCCGCGCAAAACCATTTGGATATCCGCAGCTGGCAAATCGGATTCAAAACCACTTTCCAACAGATGCTGAATCTGATTTGTGCTTTTGGTTAGAAACTCCTCAATCAAGGGTGTCAGAGTTTTTATGTCAGCATCGTTTCGTCGCGCCGAAATTTGGCCAAGCAGAATTCGTCGCTCGCGATGTTCAGTAGAATCTGTCAGAACATGAGTTAGATAGGCTTTAAAATTTTCGTCCGGCGTTACCCCATCTGCCGGAACAAACTGCTCGCCCATTTCAATGATTTCTTTGAGCGTACGTTCGGCGACAGCCAACCACAATTTTTCTTTCGATCCAAAATGGTAAGTGACAAGGGGAAAATTAACTCCCGCTCTGTCGGCGATCTTGCGGACAGAGGCTCCGCGGAACCCGTCTTCCGCAAAGGAATTTATCGCCGCCCTTAGTAGCTGTTCACGTGTAATTAGATGTTCGTCGCTCTTTGTTGCCATAAGTTCCTCACTCGTAACCGCATTAGCAGCAGCATCAACAAAAACGAAAGATTTATCGATTGTGTTACAAATTTAACGATCGTATAATAAATTGAATTTTCCGAACTGGAGATATTTCCGAACTGGAGATAATCGTGATTCTTGTTTCGAAAGCCGCCGTGTCTACCGAAAAAGCGAGCCGATATTTGCAGCAAATGTGCAAGCACTTCGCACATAAGTTGGACGTAGAGTTTGATCGGGAAGCTGGAAAAGTCAGTTTCCCATTCGGTGAATTAAATTTGACTGCGAAAAACGACCAGCTGCAACTGACTGTCCAGACTGAACAGGATGAAACCATGCTAGCCAGAATGGAAAAGGCTACAGCTGATCATTTGGTACGGTTCATGTTTCGGGAAGAACCGGAAATCAAATGGGTGCGCGGCGACTAACACGATCCTATAGTACAAAAATCATCCGTCCGGGATCATCACAATTGAAACCAACTGTTGCTCCATTCACACAAACGATCAATAAATTATACGAATGTTAAAATTAGATTGCATATCCTGTGGGAACACAGTAAAGATTGTCGTACAAATATGGCGCTGCAATGGCTGCAATGTAAGTAGCTGAAAACTGGGAGAATCCTATGGTTCAATGGGGCTATTCAAAATCACTGATTCTGGCTGGAACAGCCATGACACTTTCTATGCCGGCATTCGCTCAAGATGCCCAAGGCGAAAATGCTGATGACAATATAATCATTGTGACAGCGCAAAAGCGCGGCCAAAACCTCCAGGATGTGCCTATTTCAATCGAGGCGGTGGGCGGTGATGCAATAACCGAACGATCGATTGTCAGGCTCGATCAACTTGATGAACTAGTACCCAATCTTTCTATCACCGAAGGTGTTACAGGAAATACACTCAACATTCGCGGTATCGGAACTGCTCAGGGCAATGCTGGTTTTGAGCAATCAGTCGCAACATTTGTAGACGGCGTTTATGTCGGCAGATCACGTCAATCGGTTAATCCTCTGATGGATATTGATAGGATTGAAGTTCTGCGCGGGCCGCAGCCGGTTTATTTTGGCCAAAATGCGATTGCTGGCGCCTTAAGCATCACAACTAAAGACAGTACTGGCCCTTTCCAGGCCAATGCTACCGCATCCTACGCCAGTGACAATGAAATTATTCTTGAAGGCGGCGTTACCATCCCGCTCGTAGAAGATAGATTGGGAATCCGACTGGCTGGCCGCTATACCGATTATGATGGCTATATCACCAATGTGTTTACCGGTGAGGATGAGGCTGGTCTACAAACCGATATTTTTCGCGCTACTTTGAACTATCAAGATGAGCGTTTCGACCTGGAAATCAAATATGAGCACGGCGAATCCGAGCAGAATGGGCTTCCGGCAGAAACCGTCAGTTGCGGTGCTGGCGGCACTGTTCCGGGCGCTCCGCCGATCTTTTTCTGTGCGATAGCACAGGCGAACTTCCCCGAACTTGCGGGCCTCTATGCCCCGCAGCCAAGCCAAAGGATCGCAACTGGCGGCGCATTTACGTTACCCGGACCAGATCGTCCATCGCAACCCGTAACGGCTGATATTTTTCAATTGGGGCCGGATGTAACAACGACCGATCTTATCGCTGCGACTGCCAATATGGATTGGGGGGGGGCAACGCTGACCTTAATCGGTGCGCATGCGGAATATAGTTACGAAGGTTTGCGTGACTTGGATGCGACGCCCTACGCTATAATGCACCCCCATTTGTTCGAGGACTACCGGCAGTTTAGCATTGAAACCCGATTAACTTCCAATGAAGGTCTGTTTGACGGATTTTTGGACTATTTGATCGGTTATTATTTTCAGGATGCTGAAATCGAGACACGAAACCAAACCTATGCGCTTTTAGGTCCTCCTGTATCGAGGGCAACAACATTTGTTTCTGATGAAACCTACAACACCTTTTTTGCGGGATTCACGGCCAACATTTCTGAAGAATTTCGCTTGAATCTGGGTGGTCGATATTCAGATGTTGATAAGAATGCCTTTACTGGTGCCGAACAAGCACCCATCAGCCCCGCTGGGCTTGGTAGACCATATGCTCAGCTGTACCCAGTTGGCTGTCCAGGCGGTGCGGTGCAGTCGCCGCCCAATCCAGTGACGGGTGCTCGCACCACACTCTGTGCTACAGATAGTTATGAAACTGATGACTTCAGTTTCCAGGTTGGTGCGCAATATGATGTCACGCCAGATATCATGGTTTTTGCAACCTATACGCAGGGTTTTAAAGCAGGCGGCTTTGTACAGAGTGGTCAGGGGCTGCCGGCAGGTGCCAATGTGGCTGCGGTTCTTGATGGCTTCCAGTTTGATGATGAGGAAGTGGAGAACATTGAGTTTGGCTTTAAGGCTAAATTGTTCGACGGTCTGCTGAGATTCAACGCCACGGCTTTTCACACCGATTTTTCTAACCTTCAAGTCGCCAGTTTTGACGTTGTCAACCAAACTTTCCGGACGGAAAATGCGGCGTCCGCGACTTCCAAGGGTATCGAGTTTGATGGAGACCTCGAAATCACTGAAGGTTTGCGCTTCACATTTTCAGGCTCGTTACTAGATGCAAAATTCAACGATTATCCTGGCGCACAGTGCGGGCAAGTTGAACAAAATATGAATCTCAACGGTTGTACCTATGACGCTAACGGAGACGGAATTCAAAACAATCAACCTGGAGGCGCGGACATCGTCGGTACGACCAATCGTGCAGGATTTCCGTTGCTCTTTTCTCCTGATTGGCAAGTAAACGCTGGCCTCAGATACGAAGGCGATATTGGGGACTATTTGCGATTCGGAATCGGCGGTGATGTTGCCTGGACTGACGACTATCAGACAAGCGATCGTTACGATCAAAGGGGCATAAATGATAGTTTCGCACGGGTGAATCTTCAAGCTGAAATTGGATCGCAAGATGGCCGGTGGACGTTGGCAGCCTTTGGCAACAATATTACCGACAGACAGCCGCTCATCCTCTTTGGTCCATCACAATTCGGCGGGCAACTGGCTGGTTTCGCTGTGACTTCCAAAGGTGAAAGCTATGGTGTGCAGCTCCGGGTAAAATTTGGTGGCAACTAGTCTCCCGAGCCTTTGGTATAAGAAGGCACATACTGCCCAGGAATGGGATTGACTGGGGAGGGCAGTAGTCATCTGTCCTCCCCTTTTCGATATTTATCGAAAGAGCGGTTATGAATAAGTTTTGGATCAGTCTTTTTTCATTGGCAATCGTTTCAGCTTGTACCGTTGAGAGCGGGCCGCAATCTCCGGCTGCAACCAAACAGGCACCCAACATATTGCTGATGATTGCTGATGATATGGGGGTGGAAACGCTGTCGTGCTATGGTGTTGGCAGACAATTCGCTCAAACACCTAATCTTGACCGTCTATGCGCAAAAGGCGTGAAGTTTACGCAATTCTGGTCACAGCCAAGCTGCACACCCACGCGGACCGCCTTGATGACAGGCCGGCATGGGTTTCGCACCGGCAGCTTTACACCTACCGGTCCAATTCCAAAGCGCTTGCAGCTGGAAGGCAAGCCCAACCAGTTGACTGATGACCAATTGATGATGGCGGACGTACGTAGCGGCGCATATGTGCCACCGGAAGATGCTCCTTTTGTTGTCGTGCAGAAAACCGGGAAACGGCCAAAAGGACTGAGTTTGGGTAAAGGTATGCCCGCTGATGAATTGACGTTGCCCAATGCCATTCGCAAATTTGATGGGGCAGACTACGCCATTGGCGCGATCGGCAAGTGGCATTTAATCAATCCTCGACCGGGATGGGAATCTCACCCCGGCGAGGCAGGATTTGATCATTTTGCCGGTAACATGAAGGGCGCAATTGAGAATTACTATAAGTACGACCGCGTAGAGAATGGCGAAAACGTAGGCTTTTCTGAGAAATACATAACAACAGAGCAGGTTGACGATGCTCTTGATTGGATCCAAAAGCAGCCAGAAGAAAAACCATGGTTTCTGTGGTTGGCTTTCAACGCACCGCACGACGGTTACCATAAGCCGCCAAACGAACTCATTTCTGCCGAATCGCAAAAGCTCGACCCGCTTGGTCTTACAACGGCAAACGCGGACGATTATTACCGTGCGATGATTGAGGCCCTTGACCATGAAATTGGACGGTTGCTTTCGAACATCGATGAAGACGAACTATCTAACACCTTAGTTATATTCATGGGAGACAATGGTACATCGCAAAGCATCATAGGTGCGCCATATGATCGTGAACAAGGCAAAGGATCGGTCTATCAAGGCGGCATCAATGTTCCACTCTTGATTGATGGTCCAGGCGTGAACGGGGCACGAAATATAAGCAGCCCGATAAACGTGGTTGATATCTTTGCTACCATTTTGGAGTTGTCGAATGCAGATGTTGCGAAGGCAAAGGCAGGACGGTCCATTGACGGCGTCTCGTTCTCCCAGCTGCTAAAGGGAAATATCTCCCCAACGCCTCGAAATTTCAACTATGCCGATATTAAAGGATGGTTACCCACCGGCTATTCCGATTTACGTGCGGTCAGCGATGGACGCTATAAATTGATTGTGGACTACAAGCGAAAAACTGAAGAACTATACGATCTACAAATTGATCCATTCGAAAAATCGAATTTGCTGAAAAATTCAAGTTCCGAGAAAATTGGCAAGATTCGGAATCGCCTTGTTAAGCAAATTGATAACTTGACCAACAGCTAATTGAATAATTTGGGAGCAAACAAATGAACAAGCCCGAAATTCCAGCACCGATCCTTAGTCCTCAGTTTTTTGCCAATACGACGCCGGTTTACGCGTGGTTGCGTGAGCATGATCCGGTACACAAAATTGAAATGATCAATACGTGGTTTGTCAGCCGTCATGCCGATGCAGTCAATATCCTCGACGACAATGAAAACTTTTCAGTGGAAGGAATGCCTGTCAGTCAAGCTTGGGCTCCAGAAGTTCAATCGATTATGCGAACACTGTTTATGGACGATCCGGATCATGCGCGGCTGCGCGGTGTGGTCGATGACTTTTTCAAACCATCGGCCGTAAAAAAGCGCGAAGCGAAAGTGCAGCAAATAATTGACGATGCAATAGCTGAAATTGCGGAATCTGGTGATCGAACAATCGACCTACAAAAGCAATTTGCCTATACTGTTCCTATTGACGTGCTATCGATGATTTTGGGGCTGCCCAAGAATGATTTTGAATTGTTCCATGCCTGGGCGCCGAGACTAAATAGTGCTCTAATGCCCTTTCAGACTGAAGAACAGCGTGCCGATGGAGCTAAAATAGCTATTGAGGTTCGCGACTATCTGCTTGACCTACTCCGGAGTGGACAGGTTAGTCCCGATGGCGATGAAACGGTCATGTCTCTTCTAGTTGATGCTGTAAACAATGGCACCATGACCGAGGATGAACTGGCTCCTCAGGCGGTGCAGCTATATATTGGTGGGCATGAAACAACCCTACACCTGATCGGATTGACGCTTCATGCCTTGCTTACTCATCCAGAAGAAAAAGCAAAGGTGATGGCTGATCCATCTCGTGCGATCAAAGCAGCAGAGGAAACCGTCAGGTGGGATGGAGTTTCACACGGAATAGGTCGCCGAGTTGTGAATGACTATTCGCTACATGGGGTTACAATGAAGGCCAATGATATGCTGTTTGTTGGCAATGCTTCTGCCAACAGAGACCCCGAGGTTTTTGAAAACCCCGATGCCTTTGATCTCGATCGCAAGGGCCGTGCAGCACATCTCGGTTTTGGGCGGGGTCTGCGCTATTGTTTGGGACAGAACTTGGCCAAACTTGAAACACGGCTTGCAGTAGTATCGTTTTTTGAAGCATTTCCAGATGCTGCTTTGGTGGATGGATTTGTCCCCGAATATGGTCAAAATTTGATGATGCGGGGTCATACGACCATGCCGGTCAATCTATATGGAGAAGCCTGATGAGCGCTACAGTTTTTGATCCCAAGGAAATCGAAGTTGGCGATATTGGTGCCGTGATGATGGAAAAAATCACAAATGCCGAATTTCGTGATTTCATGGCTGCCAAAAGTCAGGAAGATGGCAACAAAAGTGCTATCGTTGTGAGTGACAGCGACA
The DNA here is from genome assembly GCA_951813595.1 of uncultured Parasphingorhabdus sp. Classification (GTDB taxonomy): domain Bacteria; phylum Pseudomonadota; class Alphaproteobacteria; order Sphingomonadales; family Sphingomonadaceae; genus Parasphingorhabdus. The sequence continues at coordinate 161,357 of CATOTQ010000002.1, forward strand.
ATATGGGCGTCGGAGTTGGCACTTGGGAACCTGGACAGAACACGAAAAATCCAGTCCCGGTAGTATTTGATGAAGTGTTGTTCATTGTTGACGGTCGTTTTTGGTTTGAAATTGATGGCGAGCGTCAGCATGTCAGCGAAGGGCAATGTGTGCATCTAGCCGCCGGAAAATTCGTGCGGTTCGGATCTGATGATGGGTGCAGACTGGTATGGGTTACCAGCCCGCCGACCTGGGTCGCGTTGCAGCATGCCTTTGAAGAAGGCAAGATGGACGGCGTAAAACCGTGACGTTCATTTCTTTTCAGGTGCTTCCAACTCTTTCCGCAATTTAGTCGCATAGGCGAGCGCATAATTTCGCATGGGTAGGTTGATCGTGGTACTGGAAAGTCCTTCCAACCCATCGGCAAAAAGCATTTTTGCTTCTTTGGAGGATGGTTCCAATGCGAGCCACATCTGTGCAAGTTCCGCCGCACTTTGATAATCCTTCGTTTTTATCGCATGGCGCGTCCAGACCTTTAGCCGGTCTATTCCACCCATCCATTTTGCCGTACGACTTGCCACCTTCTCCGGCGGTTCGCGGTAGAGGCTGAGCGGATCGCCGTCGAACCAGCCAACAGCCTGGCTATAGATAGCCCGCACGGTTCCTTCATAGCTTCCATAGTAGCTGTGCAAATAATCAAGCTGCGCCAGATCTTCCGGCAGGGCGGCATAAGAGACCAACTGATCGGGCGTCAGGCCTTTCTTCGCTCCCTCAAGGGTTTTGCTATAGACCCATTTCATTGCACGGATACGGTTGGCCATATGCGCGTCAACATTCTCCGTCACCGGATTGCCATGACCAGCTACAATGACCTCCGGATTTTCTGCCGCCATTTTCTCAAGACTCGTTGTCCATTGCCGGATGGACCTTTCAACCCCACGAAGCGGGTAGACATTCGGCCAAGTGTGAAAAATATTGTCGCCAGCAAACAGAACTTTCTCGTCACCAAACCAGATATAGATCTGGTCAGAAGTCTCGCCGGGCGCCGCAACCAATTCAAGGTCAACTCCCGCAATGGACAGCGATTTACGTTCGTCAGAAAACGTATCTGTCGAAGGGTAGAGACGTGGCATTCGCATGGCTGGACCGGCGCGATTACCTCTCTCTCGATTGGCAAGCGTCATGAGGGTAACGGGTCCGTTCAGACTTATTCGTTTGCCCGGTGGCAGGCCCCGTCCCTGCATATCAACAGCCCGTGGAAAACTGCTGCGGTCCATAAGCTGATTTTCGCTCGTTTCTGATCCAAAATTTGCGCGTGCCCAGATGGCAACATTGCCCTCATCCTTGATGAAACCCGGGGTGCCCATGGCATGGTCGGGATGGCCGTGCGTGTAGATTACGGCCTTGACCGGCTTGTCGGAAATTTTGGCAAATTCCTTACGCAGCGTAGCTGCAATTTTTGGGGACTGACCCGGATCAATGATGATTATTCCATCTTCACCAACGATCATCGCTACTGCACAAAGCGCGTAGCCAGTTGCGACATAGACTGAGGGGCTGACTTGCTGGATGGTTTTGTTAACGCGAGCTTCTTCTGCACGCAATATATCGATGGCATTTTGACCGACAGGAGGCTTGTCTGCGGCCAGGACGCTTTGGCTGCTCAGGGCCAAGGCCAATGGCGCGGCAATAGCAAACGATGACTTGTGGAGTCTCATTGATTTTTTTCCTTTCCTGTACCATCGCTCGCAACGCCACCATTATGTTTGACGCCATTGTTCGAAACCACAATCTGGGAAAGATCCTTACTGAGCAAGACCTCTCCATCATAGATTTCCGAGGTGGCTTCAGATACGCTTTTCGCTAGAGGTGGCGCGTTCACATAGTGGTAATAAACCGCCAGATCTGGCCGAGTTTTCTTAAAAATATCAGCGGCTTGGCTGGCTGTTAAATGGTATTTGGCAACCGTATCCGATTGCTCCTTGCCAAATCGCTTTTCCATCATTTTGAGCGCGAGGGGAGGCATGACCTCGAGCATCACAACGTCCGCATCAGCACCATATTTAGAGAGGGCAGGAGTGACAGTGGTATCGCCTGAAATCAGCACGCTATGATCGCCGTAATCGATACGATATCCATAGGCCGGTTTGATGGATGCATGATCAACTAGAAACGCAGTCACTTTGATATTGTCTTGCTCGAAAACGGCGGCGTCTTCTTTTTGCAAGTCGAAGAATGCCGGCTTGATGCCCTCATCGCTTGCTGGAACTCCGTCTGCAAGACGGAAGTTTATATCCTTCGAGAAAGCAACGCGCAGTCCCTCCATCATGTCAGTGGTTCCCTCAGGACCCCAAACCTGCAATGGTCCATTTCTACTGTGGGTCCACCCATTGAGCCAAAGATCAGGTATTCCTGTTAAATGATCGCTGTGCATATGGGTCAGAAACAGTTTGTCGACTTGTGTTATCAGTTCAGGATCAACCTGAGCCAGTCGGGTAGTACAGCCCTTTCCGCAGTCGAACAGCATCTTGTGTGGGCCTGCCTGAACCAATATCGCCGCGCCTGCCTGAGTGGGAGTTGGTAACGGCACGCCGGAACCGAGCACTGTTACAGAAAGATCCTCTCCCTCGAACTCGATTCGATTTTCGGCAAACGGGTTGGGTGCCGCTGGTGGGCCAGCCATCCCGCAAGAAGCCAGAATCAGCGTAGACAAACCTACGGCCAGCGCCCTCTTTTTGTGATTCATCAAAATTCTCCTCCGACTATATTCATTTTTTAACCGCGACTATTATTCTGCTCGGAGCAGATAAACCTTTTTACTGCTCGCTCCGCCCTCTCGAGAAAAAGTAAAACTGCGCATCGAGGCAATGATACAGTCTCTAGCCTGTCCGATCAGTTTGTTCGTGAGACATAGAATGCCAACATTTTTACGAACGTTCAAGATATTTATTGTGGTACCACAGTTTATTTGATAACTCATGGAATCGAAAGACCGAATGAAGGAGATTTGTATGACACTGGCGGGCAAAAAGATTGTTGTCACCGGTGTTGCCTCAGGCATTGGAGCCGAGGCAGCGCGAGCACTCAAAGAACTGGGTGCATCGGTCATTGGCGTTGATCGCAATGAGACAAACGAAAACATTGATGAGTTTGTTCAAGCCGATTTATCTACTGCATCTGCGATTGATGATCTCGTTCAAGAATTGCCAGAAGGGGTAAACGGGCTTTGCAATATTGCCGGTCTTCCACCAACTGCGCCGGCGTCCATTGTCTTGGCGGTCAATTTATTTGGTCTGATCCGATTAACGGAAGGTCTAGTACCGAAAATGGCTGATGGTGCCTCGATCACCAATTTAGCTTCATTGGCAGGCAATGCGTGGGCAGAAGACATTTCTGCAATAAGGGAAGGTCTCAAGTTTGATATGGCCAAGGGCAATATCGATGCGTTTGCGGCAGAAAACAAAATTGTTGGTCCGCGTTCCTACTTTTACAGCAAAGAAGCTCTGATTGTCTGGACCATGATGAATCGTTGGACCTGGCGTGAACGTGGCATTCGTATGAACTGCGTTAGCCCAGGCCCTGTCGATACTCCAATTCTCGCGGATTTTATTGAAACGCTGGGCGAACGAGCGGAAGAAGACATGAAAATCATGGACCGTGCCGGCACGCCAGAAGATGTGGCTCCGGTGGTGGCCTTTCTGCAGAGCGATGCGAGCAAGTGGATCAGGGGAACCAACATACCCTGCGATGGCGGCATGTTTTCTCACATCCAGTGTGCAAAATCCGGTTTGCTGTAATCTGATGGTGAAAGGAAATCATCGTGGATGAGTTTCGAGCAGGGTGGGGTCCTCTGTTGGCTGCAATGATCGGCACGATGTGTGGCCTGATAACTATCACCAACTACAGTCAGGGGTTTTTTGTCGGGCCAGTCACGGAAGAATTTGGTTGGTCAAAAGCACAATTTTTCCTTGGCTTCACGGCCATGATGTTGGCTGGCGTGATAACAGCTCCATTGGTCGGAACACTCGCGGACAAATTCGGAGCGTGTTTGCTGGGAATTGTTGGGTTAGTTGGCCATGCTGTGTCATATGTCCTAATCTCTCTTAACCCCGGATCGCTTGCTCTTTGGTATGCCAGTTTCGTTTTGTTGGCGATCCTGGCGGCCGGCTCATTGCCGATCATATGGACCAAAGTCGTAAACGGCTGGTTCGTCAAGAATCGAGGCAAAGCTATTGGCATTACGATGGTAGGAACCGGGCTCGGAGCCATGCTTCTTCCACCGATCATAGAAGCCGTTATCGCATCCGCAGGCTGGCGCGCCGGATATCGGGTCGTTGGGATCGGCGCGTTGGTTTTTGCAATGCCGTTTGTCCTGGTGTTATTCCGTGAACGTCAGAGCGAACCGGAAACGGCCGGTGAAACTCAAAATCATCCCATGCAATGGGGTTATACCGTGTCTGATGCAGCGAAGCAGGCCAAGTTTTGGGTTCTCTGCGGCGTACTCTTTCTGACCGTCTTTTTCGTGGTGGGTATGTTGTCCAATTTTGAACGCATTATGATCGCTGAAGGACTTGATCGACCCACAATTGCTGGAATTGCTGCAATTATGGGAGGCACGGTGATTGTCGGACGGTTGATGGTGGGGGCCTTGGTCGATCGCTTTTGGGCACCTGGAGTTGGCATGTTCTTTTTCAGCCTCCCAATCATCTCTGTGTTGTTGCTTTTGAACACTGATATCACCGTTGTAGCGGCCGTGTTCGTTGCAATCACATTGGGTTTGGCATCGGGGGCTGAGCTTGATCTCCTGTCATATTTGACAAGCCGGTATTTTGGCACGGCCCATTACGGTGCCATTTTTGGCGTAATCTTTGCCGTATTCTCTGTTGGTGCAGGAATATCCCCTCCAATCTTTGGCGCTGTTGCCGATGCAACTGGAAGCTACGATCTGATCTTAACCATTTCACTTGGCATATTGGGTTTTTCCGTCCTGATGTTTCTTATGTTGGGCAGCTATCCCGACAATTCCGAGGAAGAGATCGCGAATGCTTGACCTAGTGCAATCTTCTCCGGCAAATGACTGCTCCGAAGGAGACTTATTGATGAAAACTCTCGCGCCTAAAATTCGTAAGAGTGTTGCTTATCAATCGCGTGGCACCTTTCGCGCTTTTGAAACACTAATGCAGCGAAGAATGCGCGATGAAGGACTGCAGATTGCTCATTTCGATGTCTTGCGCGTCCTTTGGGAGGGTGACGGAGTTACGCAAAGCTTTTTGTCGGAAAAGGCGTTCATAACCGAAAGCACCATGGCGCAAGTGATCAACCAGATGGAAAAGCTGGGGCTGATCGAACGACGTTTGGACCCTTCCGACAAGCGCAAGCGCATTATCTATCTTCAACCCAAGGCAATCGATATCAGAGATGAAATATTGGAGATCACCGGCGGCTTTTACGACAGGGCAATTGACGGAATTTCCGAGGAAAATCTTGATATCTATCTGGATGTGGCGCACCAGCTCCGGCGAAATGTGATGGCTGAGTACGACCGCCTCTATAACGGCAAGGACAATCGATGACAGATCTCAATAGCGATTTTGATGAAATTCCCGGGACTTATGTGATGAGCCCTGCTCACAGCCGAAAGGGTTATCATCTGAATATGTTTTGCAAATCGCTTGATCATGCCGAAAATCGGGATGCTTTTCGAGCCGACCCCGGTGAATATTTGACAAAGTTTCCGATGTCTGATGACCAGCGCAATGCTGTGGTAGCACGGGATTGGCTGGCCCTTTTAAGGCTGGGCGGGAATGTATATTACACCTTCAAGTTGGCGATTTTTGACGGATTGTCGATGCAAGCCATAGGCGGCTCGATGTCCGGCGTTAGCGAAGAAGAATTTAAGCAAATGATGATTGATGGAGGGCGCCGCAAAGGTGACCCGCATACTTGAACTAGCGTGCACAGGAGTATTTAGTAAATGGTAAATTTGTTCGCCGGGGTTGGCACTTCTCATGTTCCAGCCATAGGGGCCGCAATCGATCATGGAAAGACGCAAGAACCCTATTGGAAGCCGCTATTTGATGGCTACGAACCGGCACGTAGTTGGATGGCCGAGAAAAAACCCGACGTCGTCATCTTGGTCTACAACGATCATGCTTCAGCATTTGGATTAGACCTTATACCAACCTTTGCTCTTGGTGTGGGCGAGAGGTTTGAACCGCACGATGAAGGCTATGGTCCGCGGGCAGTCCCGGTAGTTGAAGGGGCACCGGAACTCGCCTGGCATATCGCACAGAGCTGTATTCTTGACGGCTTTGACCTCACCATGGTCAATGAAATGACAGTTGATCACGGACTTACTGTTCCGCTGTCCATTATGACCGGACAGCCTGATGCATGGCCATGCAAAGTTATTCCGTTGTGTGTCAATGTTATCCAATACCCACCGCCCACCGGGCAGCGCTGCTATGACTTGGGTAAGGCAATCCGCAAAGCTGTGGAAAGCTACGAACCTGATATCAATGTTGCCATTTTTGGTACGGGCGGCATGTCGCACCAGCTGCAGGGTGAACGAGCCGGTTTGATTGATGAGGATTTCGACCTGATGTTCCTCGACAAGCTATCCAGTGACCCTCAAGCGTTGGCTGATATTCCGCACATAGACTATATCCGGGAGGCGGGTTCCGAAGGCATTGAGCTAGTAATGTGGATGATCATGCGTGGCGCTCTAGCTGATGATGCACATGAGGTTTATCGACACTACCATGTTCCTGCGTCGAACACGGCCGCAGGCCTCATCGTCTTGGAAAATGACTGAGGTTCATTGTGGCTGGAGCGGTAGAAACCTCAATTGGTTCTTCAGAAATTCGGGCTCGGATTGATCAAGGTACGCTGCATCCGCAGCAATTGGCGATCATTGCCGTTTGTCTAATTCTCAATATGGTGGACGGGCTGGATGTAGTCGCCATGTCTGTTGCGGCGCCCGCTATGACCGCAGATTGGGGGATCAGTGCGGTCGAAAAAGGATATATTCTTAGCGCCGCTCTGATTGGAATGACTTTAGGTGCCATCTTTCTTGCTCCGCTCAGCGATATATTTGGTCGCCGAAAAGTGCTGATCTGGTCAGTCGTCGCTATCGGTTTTTCTATGATTGCAACTGGACTTATTCCTCAATCGCTATCGTTGATGATCGCCTTGCGGATCATTTCAGGATTGGGGATCGGCGCCATCATAGCCAGCACCACATCAGTAGCATCGGAGTTTGCACCTGAAAGATATCGCAATTTATTCGTCACGCTAGTGATTGCTGGTTACCCGTTGGGCGCAATGCTTGTAGGGCCGCTGGCGGGTTCTGTGATCCCAGCGCAAGGATGGCAAGCTATCTTTATTTATGGCGGCTTTTTGACCTTGCTGAGCGGTCTCTTGGTTGCCTGGTTATTGCCTGAGTCGGTAGAATTTCTCGCCGGCCGCAGCGATGGAAGAAGCAATGCCCTGCAGGATATGAACCGAATCCTGACAAAAATTGGTAAGGCGCCCATGGATCGATTGCCAGAGAGTAGCGGCTCCCAGTCGGTTGAGGCTGCGAAAGTCTCCAGTCTTTTGTCAGGTAACTACCGAAGTCAAACTATTCGTCTGTGGGTGATTTTCTTCACCGGATTTTTGACGCTCTATTTTTTGTTGAGCTGGATACCGTCACTATTTGTTGAAAATGGATTGAGCCAAACGCAAGGTATTTTCGCGCTGACCGTTTTCAACCTAGCCGGCGTTTTAGGCATTATCACGATCGGCCTTACGACGACCAAATATCGATTGGCTATACCCATTGCATTATTCTTCCTTTCGAGCGGGTTGATAATGCTGATCGCAGGATGGCAACGACCATCAGATACCGCCTCGCTCAATTTGATGATCTTCATAGTTGGATTTCTGCTGCAAGGAGCATTTACGGCCATGTATGCAGTTGCTGCGAGAATCTATGAAACGCAGATTCGAACGACTGGAATCGGCTGGTCAATGGGGCTTGGACGCATTGGTGCGATTCTCTCTCCAATAGTAGCCGGCTACCTCGTTGCAGTTGGCAGCGGCATGTACGGGCTTTTTGTAATTTTTGCTGTTCCGAGCATCATAGCCGGTGCTTTGACAATGACCTTAGGAGGTTCCGATGGAGTTTGATCCCTATTCCCGCGAGGTGGATAGCAATCCTTTCCCGATCTACAAATGGATGCGTGATGAGCATCCTTGTTATTGGAGCGACACAGGGCAATGTTGGGCGATCACCCGCTATGATGACATAGTTGCTGCGGCCAATGATTGGCAGACCTACTCTTCCACCAGCGGAAATATGCTTGATGATATTCCAGGACGTACCGGCGTTACGCTGGGTACATCTGATCCACCAAGACATGATCATCTCAAAGCTTTGATCAACAAGGCGTTCATGAAAAAATCGAACGAGTTTTTGATTGAACCGGTGAAAAGACTTGCCAATCTTGCCTTGGATGAATCTCTACAATCAGACAGCTTCGATTTTATAAAGCAGTTTTCGAGTCCGGTAACAGTCGGTACTTTGGCTTACCTTCTTGGCATTCCTGAGAGCGAGCATAAGACGATCCGTGACCGGGTTGTTTTGATACTGCAGACTGATCCTGATACCCGGGAGAAAACGCAAGCATCTATGGATGCATTTAAGTGGCTTACCGAGTTTGCGGCGGAGCTCATCAAGGAACGAGAGGCAAAGTCAACAGAAGATCTGATTTCTCGTCTTGTTTACTCCGAAATTGACGGTGAACGGCTGACGCCGCAAGAAGTTCAGATGACATCTGCTACGTTTATTATGGCAGGTGTTGAATCGGCTTCCAGTTTCATGACGATGCTGGCCCTCAACTTGGCTGACCATCCCGACGCCAGAGCTCGAATAGTCGCCGACATGGGATTGTTACCAGACGCTATGATGGAATCTTTAAGGTTCAATACATCAGCTCAGCGGTTTCGCAGAACGGTGACAGCTGACACTGAATTGCATGGCCAAACCATGAAGGCGGGAGATCCGGTGCAACTGTGCTACGGTTCGGGAAATCGTGATGAACGAAAGTTTGATAATCCCGATCACTATGACATAGACCGTAAACCGCGCGCCCACCTTGGTTTTGGGATGGGTAAGCATCGCTGCATCGGCACCAATGTTGCTGAGATATTGGTGATCAATGCAATGCAGGTATTGCTCAATCGTTTGCCTGATTACGCGCAGACCCGCGATGAACTGGAGTGGATGCCATCAACCACATTCCGCAGTCCAGTCGCATACGAAATCTCTGCACAATGACTTTAGATCAAAGAGGATGAAATGACCTATCAAGTGGAATTGTTGATCGGCGGTCAAAATCGACCCGCTTCAGGCGGAGCCACAATCGATCGATCTGGCCCTGTGACTGGAAATGTTGAAACCACGGCCTCGGCCGCGTCAGTTTCCGACGTAGAAGCTGCGGCTGAAGCTGCGCAAAAGGCATTCCAGAACTGGTCAAAAACCGGTCCCAATCACCGCCGGCAGGTTTTGATGAAGGCCGCCGACCTTATCGAAGCCAAGGCTGGTGAATTTTCTGCAATTGTAATGGCCGAGACTGGCGCGACCAAAATGTGGGGTGGATTTAATGCCAAACTCGCCGCGGAAATCGTCCGTGAAGCAGGCGCGATGACAACTCGCCTAACCGGCGAAACTATACCGGCTGATCGGCCCGGCACATTTTCGTTCGCAGTGCGTAAGCCAGTCGGAGTAATGGTTGGTATCGCTCCATGGAATGCACCCGTTATTCTGGGTGCACGCGCCATTGCGATGCCGATCGCATGCGGCAATTCGGTAATCATGAAAGCTTCGGAAGCTTGTCCGATGACACACCGGTTGATTGTCAACTGTTTTGTCGAAGCTGGTGTCCCTGAAGGAGTGATCAACTTTATCAGCAATAACCCGTCTGATGCGCCCGAGATTGTGGAAGCCCTGATTATCAATACCCATGTCAAAAGAATAAACTTCACCGGTTCAACAAAGGTCGGCAAGATCATTGCAGGCCTTGCAGCGCGAGAACTCAAACCATGCCTGCTTGAGTTGGGAGGCAAGGCACCCTTTATCGTACTTGACGATGCCGATCTTGACGAAGCGGTCAGGGCTGCTGCTTTTGGCGCCTTTATGAACCAAGGGCAGATCTGCATGTCCACAGAACGGATAATCGTGCAGGAGAAGGTAGCAGATGCTTTTGCAGACAAGTTTCATGCAAAAGTTGCAACACTCACGGCGGGAGATCCTGCCGGTGAGCCGCAGCCGATGGGAGGCCTCGTTGATCGGCGAACAGTTGACCATGTAGAGGAACTGATCGCCGATGCCGAAGGCAAAGGTGCGAATATCCTGTTGCGGGGAGCTGCAGCCGGCGCAGTAATGCAAGCCAATGTGGTTGCCGATGTCACAGACGACATGCGTATTTGGTCAGAAGAGAGTTTTGGCCCGGTCGTCTGCCTTGCTCGTGCTAGCAATGATGAACAAGCAATCGCCATGGCCAATGATACCAATTATGGCCTTTCGGCAGCGGTATATGCCAGCAACATTTCGCGCGCGATGAAAGTTGCAGATGCGATCGAAAGTGGCATTTGCCACATCAATGGACCCACGGTCTTTGATGAGGCTCAGATGCCATTTGGTGGGGTTAAAGACACCGGATATGGCCGTTTTGGCGGCACTTTTGGGATCGAGAATTTTACCGAAATCAAATGGATGACGATTAATAGCGATCCGATCCGATTTCCCATTTGATCGAGAATAAAATTGAAGGAGATTGCAGGTATGAAAACCGCTCTCATTACCGGTACCAGCAAAGGAATTGGGCTTGAATTTGCCAAGCAATACGGAGCCAAAGACTACAACGTTATCGCCACGTATCGAGGGGAACTCAGCGCTGGCTTGCAATCGCTCAAGGAGAACAACGAAAACATCTGGCTGATGGATTGTAGCCTCGATGATTTGGACCAGATCGATCAAATGGCTGAAAACCTGGCTGATCAAGACATCGATGTTCTGATCAGTAATGCAGGATTGATGGGGCGCGAAGGAGGGCCGGCAGCCCAAATTGGCGAACGCATCGGCACATTGGACTATGGGCTTTTCGATCTCTACATGGCAACCAATGTTCGCGCACCAGCCAAGCTCGTCGAATGTCTTTTAGAAAATGTCAAACGCAGCAAAGACAAGAAAATAGCGATCATTAGCTCTGGAGCTGGTTCGTTCGGTATGCCCGCTACCTTGCCCGGAAACTACTGGTACAAGGCATCAAAAGCAGCCCTAAACATGATTATGCGCAACATGGCTGATGACATAAGGTCAGCAGGAGTTACCTTGCTTAATTTTCATCCGGGACTTGTGATTACCGAGCGGCTTGAACCAATGCGTGATATGATCATGAAAATGTCCGGTCAGGAAAAACCATTTGAAACGAGTGAGGCTGTTGCCAACATGATTGAAACCATCGATCGATCTTCAATCGAACAAAGCGGTTCGTTTGTTCGGAATGATGGTTCAAAAATGCCTTGGTGAGATAGCACCCACACCGATCACAAGCAGCGATTGAATTCAACCGAGCTGCTTTTTGAGTTGGTGAAGTACTTTATAGCAAGACAGTACGTCGGCGACGCTGCTATTGGGCTCTCGGTCTTCCATGATAGCGTTCACAAACTCGCGATCTTGCAGCTCAATTCCATTCATAGATATGTCGATATTGGAAACATCGATCGGTTGTTCATGCCCATTGACCAGATCATCATATCTGGCAACAAACGTACCGTTATCACAGATGTAGCGAAAAAACGTCCCCAGTGGTCCATCGTTGTTGAAACTGAGTGACAAAGTACAGATTGCGTCATTCTTGCTCTTGAGTTGGACGGACATATCCATGGAAATATCTAGCTTCGGATGGATGGGTCCTTGAATCGCGTGGGCCTGAACAATTGGCCCAGCCTGATAAGCAAAGAGGTCTACCGTGTGCGCTGCATGATGCCATAGCAAATGATCGGTCCAACTTCTTGGTTTGCCCTCGGCATTGATGTTTTCTCGGCGAAAGAAATATGTCTGCACATCCATCTGCTGGATTTTAAGTTCATCTTTGACAATGCGATTATGAATCCACTGATGAGAGGGGTTGAATCTTCGGGTGTGCCCAACCATGCAAACGAGACCAGTTTCTTTTTGCTTGACCATCACTGCTTCTGCATCAGCCCAGCTGTCGGCAAGTGGAATTTCCACCTCGACATGTTTGCCAGCATCCATTGCCGCTATCGCTTGGGCAGCGTGAATAGGCGTGGGGGACGTTAAAATCACAGCATCAATATTTTCCAGAGCCAACATCTCTTCATAGTTGTCGGTCACAAAGTCGATGTCATATTTCGTTGCCGCATCTTTAGCCAATTCTACATTGGGTTCCGTAAGGGCCACAATTTGCGCATCGTTAATTGTTTGCAGCGCATTTAGATGCTTTTGGCCAAATGCTCCTGCACCCGCGAGACCAATACGAACCATCAAAGTCCCTTCGCTGCCAGTTGTTTGTCGAGCCTGGGGAAAACCTTGCGCGCATTGCCTTCGAAAATGGCGTGTCGCTCCTGTTCAGAGATATCTAGCGTATCAATGTAACGTTTGGTGTCGTCGAAATAGTGACCAGTTTCGGGATCAATTCCCCTCACTGCACCGACCATCTCGCTGCCGAACAGAATATTCTTATTTGCAATAACATCGGCAAGCAGATTGATTCCCGGTTGATGATAAACACACGTGTCGAAGAAAATGTTGTTCATCAAATGTGAGTCCAGGTCAGGCTGATTTAACATGTCTGCCAGACCCCGATATCTTCCCCAGTGATATGGAACGGCGCCGCCGCCGTGCGGGATGATGAATTTCAGGTTCGGGAAATCTGCAAACAAATCACCTTGGAGTAACTGCATGAAGGCGATCGTATCTGCGGCAATATAATATCCGCCTGTCGCATGGAGCCCTGGATTGCAACTGCCTGAAACATGAATCATTCCAGGTACATTGAGTTCGCACATTTTTTCATAAATCGGATACCAATATCTGTCGGTGAGCGGGGGGTGCTTGAAATAACCTCCGCCAGGATCGGGATTCAGGTTGCAACTGACAAAGTTCAGGTCACGGACACAGCGTTCCAATTCGGTAACGCTCTCCTTCAAATCGCTCTTCGGTGATTGTGGTAACATGCAGCCACCATAAAACTTGTCGGGAAATAGCTTTGTTACGCGGTAAATAAGATCATTACACTTTTTCGCCCATTCTGCGCTCACGGACTGATCACCTATATGATGAGCCATAGCCGATGCCCGGGGTGAAAAAATGGTTAGATCTGCTCCTCGTTCATTTAATAACTTCAACTGATTTTGTTCTATGCTCTCGCGAATTTCATCATCCAATATCTCCGGGTAAGCAGGAGCATCATTTCCTTGAAGAAAAGCTTCTTTTTGTGCTTCTCGCCAATCATTGTGCGATGATGGCGCGGTTGTGTAGTGGCCATGACAGTCGATGATCAGGGTCATGGAAATGTTCCTTTTTCTATCTGTTCAAGTTTGGCTTCCAATCCGTCGGCGGGCTCTAGTGCAAGCGCACCAATACGGCGTTGCCAGTTAGCAGTCGTCTTAGCCATTGACGAGTGCTGTCCCAATGAATCAAGGGTATTAACGACTTCAATCATTTCGGCTGCGCGCCTGTTTCCGTGCACAATCATTCGGTCCAGATTGTAATCTGCACGCTCGTTCCATTCAGGCCCCAGCGAATCTAGAACAGCGTCGAGTACACCTGCTTTTTTGGCTGCGAGCATCGCTTCAGCCGTCAATGCCTCCATCCCCTTGACAATGATTGAGCGGCACATTTTGATTGCAGAGGCGTGGCCTACCTCATTGCCGACGGCATTTGCGTTTGAAAAACCCAGCTGCCTCAGTTCTTGAGCGGCGGTATCGGAATCTTTCCCCGACACCAACAGCGGTACGTTAACTTTGGCTGGATAAACCGGTGCCATGACGGCTACGTCCAAATAGCATCCTCCGACCTGTTCAATAATCTTCTTGGCTTCCTTCTTTTTTTGCGGGGCAATGCTATTCATGTCGCAATATAGAGCGCCGGGAACAATATGACGGGATGCGTTTCTCGCGGCCACTATGGCTTGGTCAGCAGTTACAAGAGATAGAATCAAGTTAGCCTTGTCAAGCGCTTCGGCCAACCTGCCACAACCCACAACATCGAATTTCTCATACTCAGCAAGTTTGGCTTCGCGCGTCTTATTATCGTCAGTTTTAATATCATATACCGAAGGAAAGCCATCGGAAGTCAGGATCAGCATAGGCCTGAAAGCCATAGCTGCTTCTCCGAAGCCTAAAAACGCCAGTTTCCGAACCGAATCCATAACTTTCTTTGCCCTAAAGCTACTTTTAACGCATATACTGTTCTACCACAGTATATGCGTTAAAAGTAGCTTTAGGGGAGGTGGAGAAAATGGCTAGTATCGTAGTCCAGGATATCGAGCGAGTAGATCTGTCGATTGTTGATGGATTGGCTGCCTGCGGTGTCGCCACCGTTCATGAAGCACAAAATCGGAAGGGTTTGCTCTCCAGCTATATGCGGCCCATTTACGCGGGTGCGCGGATCGCCGGATCGGCAGTTACGATTTCCTCGCCTCCAGGTGACAATTGGATGGTTCATGTCGCGATTGAGCAGCTCAGGGCTGGGGATGTATTGCTGCTAGCCCCGACTAGTCCTTGTGAGGATGGTTATTTTGGTGATCTACTTGCGACAAGCGCCCTAGCAAGGGATTGCAGAGGACTGATAATTGACGCGGGAGTGCGCGATGTACGGGACCTGACTGAAATGGGATTTCCAGTCTGGTCAAAGTCTATATTCGCCTAGGGAACCGTCAAAAATACACTTGGCAGTGTCAACGTCCCAGTTACTTGTGCTGGGGCTTATGTTGAACCAGGTGATGTAGTGGTAGCCGACGATGATGGCGTCTGCGTCGTGAAGCGCAAAGAAGCTGCTGACGTTCTTGAAAAAGCATGTGCCCGTGAGGCCAATGAAGAAGAAAAGCGGCAGCGATTGGCAAGCGGCGAACTAGGTCTTGATATGTATAAAATGCGGGAACGACTTGCAAAAGAAGGGCTCAAATACGTATGAATTCCGTACCCGTCATGTGGATGCGGGGCGGTACATCCAAGGGTGGATATTTTCTGGCCTCAGATGTTCCGTCTGACGAGGTGGAACTGCATCGTTTTTTGTTGCGCGTTATGGGTTCACCCGATGAGCGGCAGATTGACGGCATGGGAGGCGCCGGTCCGTTGACAAGCAAGGTGGCGGTTGTCCGAAAGTCCGATCGGGAAAATGTTGATGTCGATTACCATTTCTATCAGGTCTTTGTAGAAGAAGCGCTTGTCAGTGACGCCCAAAATTGTGGAAACCTGCTCGCCGGTATCGGCCCATTTGCTATAGACAGAGGCTTGGTCGCAGCTGAGGATGGCGAGACAGCTGTCAGTATCTTTATGGAGAACACTAATCAGGTTGCAGTTGCGAAAGTCCAAACGCCTGGAGGTCTAGTTTCGTACGAGGGTGATGCACATATTGATGGTGTGCCAGGAACTGCTGCTCCTGTGCCGTTGGAATTTCAAGATACAGCGGGATCGATGTGTGGAGCTTTGCTTCCAACAGGAAATGTCGTTGATACAATAAGGGGAGTGCCTTGCACTCTGATCGACAATGGAATGCCTTGCATTGTCATCGGAGCTGCAGATGTCGGCGCTACCGGCTATGAAAGCCGTGAAGAACTGGAGGACGCAAAAGAGCTTAAGGCAAATATAGAGGCCATTCGACTGGCAGCGGGTCCGATGATGAAACTGGCTGACGTATCTGAGAAATCGGTTCCAAAAATGATGCTGGTAGCGCCTCCACAAGGGAATGGAGCAATTAGTGTTCGCAGTTACATTCCTCATCGGGCCCATGCAGGAATTGGAGTGTTCGCCGCTGTTACGGTTGCCACGGCGGCTTTGTTGGAAGGAACGCCTGCCGCCACCGTGGCTCGTATCCCTTCAGGTTTGAGAAAAATGATATCAATCGAGCATCCCAGCGGTGAGACAACATGTGTCATGGAAATTGAAAAATCTGGTGCGGTCAAAAGCGCGGCCATGCTGCGAACTGCCCGAAAACTAATGGATGGAAAAGTCTATGTCTGACCGGATCACAAGCTGGCACGGAGATCCTTCGAAACCGTCTTTCGTCCCACCTCCCGGTTCAGTGGATGCACATTGTCATGTCTTCGGCCCACAAGCTGAGTTTCCATTTAGCCCAAAAGCCAAATATCTTCCTGAAGATGCAGGACCGGACAAACTGTTTGCTTTGCGTAATCATTTGGGCTTTTCACGCAATGTTATCGTACAGGCCAGCTGCCACGGAACGGATAACAGTGCTACTTTGAACGCTATTGCCAAATCCAATGGCAGGGCACGCGGTGTCGCAGTGGTAGATCCAGCGATTGGTGAACGGGAGCTCAACGGTCTGCACCAAGGAGGGATCAGGGGGATCCGGTTCAATTTCCTGAAAAGGCTCGTCGACGCTGCACCCAAGGATAGATTTCTTGAAGTAGCTAAGCGCCTTCCCACTGATTGGCACGTGGTTGTCTATTTCGAATCCGATATTTTGGAAGAAATGCGGCCATTTTGCGACGCGCTTCCCATCCCGATTGTTGTGGATCATATGGGACGACCGGACGTGACCCAAGGATATGACGGAGCAGACATGATGGCCTTCAGGAAGCTACTTGAAAGCCGTCCGGATATCTACTTCAAACCAACGTGCCCTGATCGTCTCGATTCGAAAGGCCCACCATATTTAGATTTCGTCACAGCAGTTCAGCCATTGATTGAAGACTATCCGGATCGATGTATTTGGGGAACTGACTGGCCACATCCCAATCAACAATCAATCTTGCCGGATGATGGGATCTTGGTTGATGTAATTCAACAAATTGCGCCAAATTCGGGACTTCAACGAAAGTTATTGGTCGACAACCCAACACGGCTCTATTGGGGAGAAGAAGTTGGCCAAAGTGATTGAGCAACGCTTTTCGGAAGAAACCCGACTAAGGCCCTCTTCAGAAAGAAAAATCGAATGCATATTAAGTGCTGCGTCCAGTCAATTTTTTTAAATAGGTTTCGCAGCTACCACAATAGAATCAATAGCAGCGGAAGCCAATGTTTCCAAAGTCACTATATACAACCATTTTGGAACCAAAGAGAAACTGTTCGCTGATATTATGAAACTGCGTGTCGATAAGATGCGAAATCATTTTCAAGTTTCAAATCTAGATGATCACAGCCTACGGGAAATACTTGCAAAGGCTGCCATGGAGATGTTGAACATGCTGTCAGAAAAGCAGTTCCTCATGCTTGATCGCGTGTTAGGGGCCGAAGTCGGCCGCGATCCACAACTTGGCAAATATTTTTTGGAGATTGGACCGCTTGCACTGCTTCAAAGTCTTTCTGAGCTGATTCAAGAGGCGGCCGATCGCGGCGAAATCTCCAGTCAGAACATAGAGTACTCGGCTGAGATGTTTCCGAGCCTAGTGTTAGGTCGACAAGACACATTGATGCGATTCGGAATGAAACTGGATTTTTCTGAGTCTGCCAAATCGGAGCGAGCGCAGCGGGCAGTAAATGCCTGGATGCAACTGCATGAAGTCTAGACGTTACGAAAATCAAAACAATTTTTCAAATCTTTGCCGGTTTGATCATGTTATCCTCGATCAACGTGGTCGATTTTCTGAGTAGTGATACGGCTACTATTCCGGAGCAGACTTTGGAGCTACCTTGAGGCCCATGTTTGACAACGTTGGAACCCTTTCTTAACCGTCCACTAGCGGCCCACAAGTCGTCTTCGAAACACGCTTTTCTGAATGTCCATTTCCAACCTAGTTGTTGCCATCAGTTCGGGTCATCTTATCAAAAAAGCCAATGTTCGTGTTCTCAGCAACGAACTTGGATTCCCGATAAACTATCTAGTTGGCTCGGAACTGATGTTGTCTTTTCAAGCCTAATCGATGGCTAAATTCTGTCCAAAAGTACATCCTTTTCCATGACATAAACCGCCCCTGTCCGAATGGTGCCTGGACAGCAACCCGCGCATCTTCAGGGCCGTGTTGTCATCCTGCGGATGCCTGCCCGCACCACACCCCATTTCATTTGAAGCTGCGGAGTTTCCCTCATGCGCAGTCGGTGCAGTCCAGATCCCATCCGGACCTTTCGGGGCTTAGTCAAAGGGATGGTCCCCTGGACAGAATAAATAGCTTCGAAAGGTAATATCCATGAAAAACACAGTCACACTCGTCGGCTTCGTAGGTAAACGATCCAGAGGTTCGTGAAACCAAGTCAGATGCAACCATTTCAAACATCTCTTTGGCAACAACGCGTAGCTTCAAAGACAGCGAAGGCGAACGTCAACAGGACACTGAATGGCACCGGATTACCTGCTTCAACGGCATCGGAAAATGCGTTGTAGATCACGTCACGAAAGGTGCCATGATCATGGTAACTGGACGCATCCATTATACCAAGTGGACGGACGATAATAACGTCACTCGCTACGGTTGCGAGATCATCGCCGAGCAGGTTGATTTTCTCTCCAAGGCGAAAGCTAAATCACCCGACTAAACATCAACATCATTGATCCATTCCGAGGCTCGGTAGCATCCGCTACCGGGCCTCCTTTTCTGCTTTTTGGAGTGTTAAGTCGAGTGGTTGTTTTTGAAAAAGAAAAGCGTATTTGTTGATTGCATCTCAAATGGCCAAAACTGTCGGCAAGTGGAGTTAATCTAGTGGCTATTTGTTACCGGAACGCAATTTTCGGTGCTCGAACAATCACGATCATTGGTGAGCCATATCCAGAAAAAATTGACGCATCGATCCTTCAAAAAGATCGTGATATTGTCATTGGCAAGTTTGGGGTCGACAAAGGCTATTTGGTCACCAGCGAGCAGAAAAGCTTAGATTTTTTGAAAACGTCTCACTAGGTTTCAGACGCCCGATAGGCTAAAAGTTCATCTGCAAACACTTGCAAAACTGCGACAAAGGGATGAACAAGATGAGTGGAAAAGGACTGCCGAGCTGTGGACAAAATCAGTGCACACCGTACGCAGCCTAAGCTGCATGGACGTATGGAAAACGGCAGAAACCGGATATATATGCGCACATGGCAGGTGCGGAAACAGCTAAGACCAAATTACAGAGGGTCGCCAAACGGCGACGAACCCAGAAACTCAAACTTGATGGAAATGTAGCACGGCGTGGGTCACTTTGTCTCGGGATAACATGGGATACTGAACTTCCCGGTTTCGGATTGCGGAAGCGCGAGAACGGAACAGTCACCTGGGTCGTCAAATATCGCTATCGCGGCCAGCAGCGGATGAAGACGTTGGGCGCGGCAAGGACGATAAGCGCTCATGCCGCAAGAAGTGAGGCGCGGCGTTTGATCGCAGAAGCTGCGCTTGTAGGGTTACCGCAAAAACCCAAACAGAAGCGCGTTCCGAAGTTTGAAAACTGTGTCGATGAATTCTGGCGCGACTATGCGCAGCATTGGAAGGCACTGACCCGCAGAAGCTGCCGTGGATATATTGCCCGCGAGCTTGTTCCGGTGTTTGGAAAAACACAGTTAGACCAAATTGTGCGTACCGACATCAACCGTTGGCGTGATAGTCTTTCCGAACGAACCGGAGTATTTAACCGAACCATTCCAATCCTTTCGGTCATGATGCGCTATGCCGAGCAACTCGGCTACCGGCGCAAGGGAACCAATCCGTGTCGCGGTATTTCCCGTTACAAGCGGGACCTTCCCGAGCGCTATTTGTCGCCGATTGAATATCGACGATTGGGAAGGGTGCTGGGTGACTTTGAGGTTCCCAATGCCGATTTCGTTCCAGCATTGCTGGTCTTAATCTACACAGGTGCACGAGCTTCCGAAATCGAAAACCTGCGTTGGCGCTATGTTCAGATGCCGCGCCTTGTATTGCCGGACAGCAAGACCGGCCCAAAGACAATCTATCTGAATCGGCAGGCTATGGCCGTCCTAGAATCTCTCGAACGAGGAAACCCAGACGACTATGTGTTCACCGCAGGTCGGTCTGATAATCATCTCAGATTTTCGCAATATTGGAACAAGGTTAGAAAGCAGGCAGCATTGCCAGATGTTCGCCTTCACGATCTACGCCATAGCTTTGCATCCACTGCGATCGCCGATGGTGTTCCGCTCGCCATCATTGGCAAGCTATTGGGGCACGCTCTTCCAGAAAGCACAGCGCGCTACGCGCATCTTGCCGATGATGTAATCTCGGAGTCCGCTGAACGCGTTTGTTCCGGCTTGGCTTCCGCAATAGGCATTACCCATGACTAGCTATGATCTGAAACGCGTCATCGCCGAGGAACTGGCAAGAGTTGAAAACCGCTTCGATCAGTTTGGCAAGCCGGAACGTAAAACAATCTTTGATAAAGTCGTGCCCGGTTTTGGTGTCCGTAGCCATGTATCGGGAAGAAATGTCTATATTTTGCAGACCCGGATTAGTGGCCGCCAACGCACCGTGACGATTGGTAGTGCCGCCGTAATAAGCGAAGCGGTGGCCAAGGATGTGGCACGGCGTCTTATCTTGCGGATCGAACTGGGTATGAACCCCGCAGATGAAAAGAAGCGATCCCGCAATATGCCGACCTACGCTCAGTTTCTTGAATATTACTGGAACGCGCTTTTCCCAACTTGGAAGCCTTCCACCAGGACAACGCAAACCTATTATCGCAAAAGCCACTTGAACAATGCGTTCGACAACAAATTTCTGGATGAGATTGAGCCTGCCGATGCTATCCGCTGGCATGCGCGGTTAACGCGTGCAGCAGGGCCTGGAGCGGCCAACCGCGCTTCAGAGATACTGCGCGCCATGTTCAACAAAGCAGAAAGCTGGGGCTATCTTCCAGGGCACAGCAATCCGTTTAATGCGGTGAAGCGGAACAAGCGGCGTAAGCTTGAGCGTTTTCTAACGCCGGAAGAAATGGCACGGCTTGGCAAGTCACTCATTGAGGCGCGCAAAGACCATATGTTTCCGGCGACCGTGGTACTTCTACTCGCACTAACCGGATGCCGACGCGGTGAAATCGTTAATCTCCGATGGTCAGAAGTAAGCGGCAAGCGGCTTAGACTGGCGGACAGTAAAACGGGCCCGCGCATTGTCTGGTTAGGTAAAGATGCGCAGGCCATCCTTGCTAGTTTACCGCGCAGGCGAAACGAGAAACGGGTGTTTCCATTCGACCAGAAAAGCCCTAGGCTCAGGACTCATTAACTAAGCCAGAAGATGACGGTAGCTGCGATAGCGATGGCAGACAAGAAGGTGTGAGCGCAGCGATCATAGCGGGTATGGATGCGCCTCCAGTCCTTGAGTTTTCCGAACATATTCTCGATTTTGTGGCGTTGGCGGCAGAGGCTTTTATCGAAGCTGGCTGGCAGCCGCCGCCCTTTGCGCGGCGGGATACATGGCGTGATGCGCTTTGCTTTTAATGCCGCTCGATACTCATCGCTGTCATAGCCTTTATCACCGGTCATGCAGGCGGCATGATCCGGAAGTGCCGGGTATGTCAGCTTTGCCCCGATATGGTCGCTCATCTGCCCTTCGCTCAGACACAAGATCAGGGGTCTCCCGTTGCCATCGCACACGGCATGCAACCTGGGAGTTCAGGCCGCCTTTAGTTCGCCCGGTATATCTGGAAACAGACCCTTTTTTAAAAGGCTGGCAGCGGTACGGCGGGCTTTTGGATGCGTGGCATCGATCATCAGCACATCACCGGCATCACTGGTAGCTGCAAGGCGCGCAAATATCTTGTTGAACACGCCCAGGCGGCTCCAGCGCACGAAGCGATTACAGATCGTTTTATGCGGCCCGTAACCAGCAGGGGCATCACGCCAGCGAAGACCGTTCCTGATCACAAAAACAATCCCGCTCGGAACCTTGCGGTCATCAACCCCGGGAACCCCGTGCGACAACGGAAAATACGGCTCTATCCGGCGCATCTGCGCTTCGCTTAACATAAACAGATCACTCATCAACAGCACCTCCTTCAGTGCCGCCTTTGAATCAGCCTTCTCACCGTAATGCAAGCTATCTAACAGGTCCTGAGCCTAGAGCATTTTCACTATTTTCAACAGCACCTTGCAGCTCACTTTCCTCAGTGCCCATCACTCCGGCATTGTTGTATAGCGTCAAGGATTGAACATATTCCGGGTGGGAAAGAGCAAATTGCAGCGAGATATGTCCGCCCATACTGTTGCCACCCAAATGACATTTAGAGATGCCCATCGCATCAAGAAACTGACGCAGGCGCGCTACCTGGGATGCGATGTTATATTCGCGGTCCAGGGATCGATCATTTTCACCAAACCCCGGTAGATCCATGGAAATGAAGCGATATTTCCGAGTTATCTGGGGAGAAAACATCGCCCAGTTATCCTTATCACCACCAAAGCCGTGCACCAGCACAACCACATCACCATCAACAGGTCCGCCTTCCAAATATGGCCAGTTGAAGCCACCAGCACTGATCGATTTTTCGACAAGACCACCTTTGCGACGCAAAGATTTCGGCAACCAGTTGAACAAAGTGCGCGGAGAAAATATGTAAAGTGCCAATAGGGTTGCAACAAGAAGGGCAGTTACAGCCGATAAGATAGTCAAAAAATCCATTTCTGTGAC
The DNA here is from genome assembly GCA_951813595.1 of uncultured Parasphingorhabdus sp. GTDB lineage: Bacteria > Pseudomonadota > Alphaproteobacteria > Sphingomonadales > Sphingomonadaceae > Parasphingorhabdus. The sequence continues at coordinate 184,132 of CATOTQ010000002.1, forward strand.
TAGATCAGCCTGGCTTCAATCCAGTCGGTCATGTCCGTGAGCACCGCATCTTTTTCCGGCTCGTTAAATATCTCGTGATAAAGTTCCGGATAGATTTTCAGCTGTTTTTCCGCGCTGCCGATATAATCGTTTAGAAATTTCGATCCTTCGACGGCTGTCAGGCTATCCGCCTCGCCATGCAGCAGCAACATCGGCAAGCTGATTTTTGATGCTTCAGCTTGAATGTGATCCATCTGATTCATCATCTCAAATCCCAAACGCGCGCTAATTTTTTTGCCGGATACCAAAGGATCCGCCAAGTAATCTGCGACGACCTGAGGATCACGGCTGACGCCGCTTGGATCAAGTGCGATTACGCCCATTTTTGGCATGATTTTGGAAAGCAACCTGCTGATGAACCGCAAGAATGTCGAAGGTTCATCTGCCGCTTTTATCGCCGGACCAGACAGCACGGCACCAGCGAATTCAGCCTGATTTTCTAGCAGATAACTCACAGCGATCAAACCGCCCAGACTATGGCCAACCAATATCCTGGGCAACGCAGCCTGCGCTTCGGGGAGCTGCGCGATTAAAGCATCAACACCGTTGTGATAAACGTCGAACTCAGGAACAAAGCCGTTTATCCCATCGGATTTGCCATGCCCCCAGTGATCGAGTGCATGGACTGCCAAACCCCGGTCAGTGCAGTGTTTCGCGAGATACTGATATCGCGAACTATGTTCATCATAGCCATGAACCAATATGATCACGGCTTTGGTTTCGCCGTCAGGTAACCAGCTTTGGCAATACAGTTTGGCGCCCGCGCCCTTTGACGGCGGCGCGAGAATTAACGTACCCTCTTCGTGATTCAAGCGATTTTCCTTTTCATCGCCAGCTCATGATCATGCGCCAGCTCGGTTTCATATTCGAAAAGAATACGATCGAGCGTCTGGCTAATCTTCGTTTGCGTCCGCACCATTTCCAGTTTTGGCCATGTTTTTCGTTCGCCGAGATCGATGAGCTCTGCAATGTCCTCCAATGGGAGATTACTCAATATCTTCGACGGGCTCCAGAACATCGCGGGACGAACAATGTTGATATCCCCGGAATAATCCTGGTTGATCAGAGAAAGCGACATATTCGTCAGGCTGTTCAATCTGGGAAAATAAGATAGCGGTTTTTGCCAGATGTCAGCGCTGGCATTTATCCAGGCTTTCATGGTGGTTGTCGAAGCATTGCGGATCGCTGACAGAGGCGTTTTCTGTGCCTTGAAATCAACGGCAAACGGTGTTGCGATGGGATTGGCCTGGCTCACTATGTGATGGTTTACGCCATAAAGTCGTGCCAGCCGCTTGGCGGGCAAGTCATGCGTCACCGAACCGTCCACCCACCTGCGATTGGGCAAATATGGCACGCGTTCACCTTTGTGATTTTTCGCAGCCAATGTAACCGGTTTGTAGACACCCGGTACGGCACAAGAAGCCAGCACGGCTTCGCGAATATAAACATTGGGTGACGCAATAGCGTTGAGCATGCGTGCCGTCTGGTGCTTTTCCGCCGGCGCGATGGAAACATTCAAATGTCTCCCGGTAAGCTCATAGGTTTCCTGAAACGTCAAATCCGGAATCATGCCCTCCAGACTGCGACGAATTTCATCCTGATTTAATCTTCCCGCATCGGAATCATTCGCGCCTCTCGCCCGTTCGTAATTTTCAACGGCCATTTCCGGTTCGAAAAATTCGGGAATTTCCTCATCAATACGGGTGCTGACAATAGCTCCAACAACTGATCCGCCGCTCGACCCGGAGAGGATGTTGGGCAGCAGGCCTTCATTCCACAGAGCTTTTACGACCCCCACATGGAAAAACAGGAACGCCCCCGAACCACTCATCAAGAAAGCGGAACGACCATAGCAATGTTGCGCGCGGCGGAAGAAATCGAGTTTTTCTTCGAAAGGAATATCGGTGACTTTATCGCTCGCAAGATAATTCAATGCGTTGATTATGGCGTCGACATAGTCCTGGATAAGCTGCTTGGTGCCAAATTGAGCTTTCTGGTGTAGCCGGTCATTGCCCATACCGTCCATATTGCCATGAATACCTTCGTTCAAAGCGTAGAGCAGTCCTTTATTATCTTGCTCTTTCCAAAGCTTCGACAGCCGTTTCAAACGCCTGCGGATTGATTTATAATCGAAATGCTTGCTCTCGTCCGACTTTTTCCAGACATCCACTCCGGTGGATTTGTCGTGCCTTTTCGCGGCATCGGACCATTCAGAATAACTCTGAGCCTGGGCCATGGCTTTTTCCATTTTCAGGGTGGTATTCAGTATCATATTCTACTCACTCGCCTTGCGGTCAGATACGCCGACCTGTTACAGAATCCGCTCGTTGCGGATGCCCATTCGCTCCAATAACTCCTATTTTGCCTTGCTCGCCTTCGCTCTTCGCGGTGTTTTTGACACCCGGCGATAGTTCGAGCCATCAGAAATTGGAGGTTCGGCTTCTGGCGCCGATTTTCCATCCCCCTTACCTGGTTTTGCTCCAGTCTTAGACGCCGGAGTCGACCCTGCATTAGCCTTTGGTTTGGCTTTGCGCAATTCATTGAATGATTTTTCGATGCATGTTCGAAAAAACTCGATATCAGGCATTATTTTGCGATCTGAGATGATATTGAATGACATCTGACCATTATAGGACGGTGTTGCCACGAACAATCCCATGCCATTGCCAAGTGGAGCCAGGCCATATTGATGAGTACACTGTGCACCGTTCATGAAAAGCGGAACTTGCGGTCCTGGCACATTTGAAATGAAGACATTGCTCATTTTAGGCGCAAATCGTTCATTGGTCATGATGCGCGCCACACCTGCCATAGTGGCTCCCGGTATATGCTTGGAAAGATCGGTCATCAATCGCGCGCTCAATCCTGATTTTGCAGTCTTGGATTCCCTTGTAAGATCGCGAATGACTTCTAATCGATCCAGTGGACTGGCAATATCTGTACCAATCGGAACACTCATCGCAGAAATGTTATTGCCCGGGGATTCGTCCCCTCCGTCGCGCGAACGCGCGTTAATGGGAGCCCAGCCAATCAGCGACTGCCTGGGTAACTCCTTGTGTTTCAAAAGGTATTTACGCAACGCACCGCCAACAGTTGCCAAAACCACGTCGTTTATCGTCGCACCGTCGACCTTTTTGCGGATCTCTTTGAAATCACCCAGATCAAATGTGACCGCATCGAACATCTTATGCGGCGATACAGTTCCGTTAAACCGCGTTTCTGGAATGCCGGACTCTTTGTCTTTATCTTGGCTGATTGATTTTTGGGCGGCGTCCAGAAGCGCTGGTGTGAACTTCATCAACGCATTGACCATTTTGACCGGCGATGTTGCGGTGCTGTTTATTGCGCGCTGGGTATATTCTGAAGGCGTGGGGACATCGCCGATATCCCAGTCTGTCTTTGAATCTTTTACTGCCGGGGTACCTTTTGCATCAATATCACTGAGAGCCAGAAAAAACTGCGCCCCAGATGCACCATCAATAGCAGCATGATGAATTCGATTAGCGATCGCATAACTGCCTTTTTTGTAGCCCTTTATCCGGTCTAGTCCCTCTATCACCGTCATGTCCCAAAGCGGCCGGTTCATGTTCATTGGTTTGCTGTGCAGCCGGGCAACCTGAATACAAAACTGCCGCCAATCAGCCGGTTCAGGAAGCCTCACATGGGAAATATGCGCCTCAATATCGAAATGCTCGTCCTCGACCCAATAAGGGTGATCCATATCAAATGGGAGCCTGTATAGTTTGCGCCGGAACAACGGTGAGCGGTCCTGCCGTTCCTTGATATAGTCAATAATGTCCTTCAGTCTGACTTTGCCGCCTGGGGTGGTCGTCTGGTCATAAATATTCAACCCCATGACATGAGTCAGATTATCGGGTGTTTGCATGTACAGGAATTGTGCATCCTGGGCAGCGAGTTGTTGCAACATGGGCTTTTGCCCTCCTTATTCAAATATTTTGTCGGCAAGCTGGAGCACTTCCAGCCGCGATTTTTCCATACGGCGCGACAATGCCCGGAATTTTCTCAGCAATGCTTTACGTTCAGCGATGGTTTCTGCTGTGGTCTCACCGGTTAAACCGAGACCCGCTGCCATTTTGAAGCCATTTTCAAACAGGATTTTACCAATCGACGCTTCACTGGTGATCCGCCGCAAGAGGTAGGCTTGCCTACCTTCTTTTAGTGCTCGTTCTACACATGTCTTTTTGTCGATCGCATCACCCGGTTCAAGCCGCGACAATATATCAAGTACCACCGTATAAGCCTCAACAAAGGGAAGAAACACCGCATGCCCAATCAGAGGCTGCATGCGGTTGGTCAAGCTTTTCAGCAAAGGGCCGCCCTGATCCAGCTTCGTTTTCCAATCCGGATCGGCACGCTTCAATTCCGCTTTCAGGTTTTTGCGATATTCGTCTTTCACAGGATAGAAAAATTCAAATTTGAATAGATCACGGAGACGATCCGTTTCTTCCCAGAAAACCTCTGCCGATAGGCGATCCTTAACCTCTCGTGCCTTTAAAACAGACAATTCGATAATGGCCTTGTTCAGGAAGTGATGGATGATTGAGTTGCGATAATAGCTGGCAATGGGATGTTGATCGGGTTCGATCGCGTAAACCGTGCTGGATCCCTGATCATAGCGGACCAGCAGGTCGCTATTGACCAGCGTGTCGACTATATGCTGGACTTTTTCGAGATTTTCTTCGGTCAAATCATCGCTTACTCGAATATCACGATCATGCGCCCATTTTGCGAAGAAAGTCATAGTCGCCCGCAGTTCATCAGCCGTCATGGCCCGTGGCGCCGTGCCGAGTAGGCATAGGCACATCAGTGATGTAAGTGTTACCGGCGTAGCTCGATTGGCTTGCACCGCAACTTCGAACGCAATTTTTGACAGGGCCAAGCGATCATCAGGCTTAGGTGCCTTCTCCAAGACCACTGTCTTACCGAAATCGACATAGACCTTGCCCATCGGTTCACGCAGGCTTTTCAAATACCCAAAAAACCAGCTTAGCGATTCCGGTTTTTTTACTATGCCGGTCTGCTCACCGGCATATTCCTCCACATCCCGAATCAGATCAAAACTCGTAACCACTGGGATGATATGGAGATTGTGGATGTCATTGGAATGCGCGCTATCGACAACATATTTTAGCAGTCCATAACGTGGCGGCATCAGTTTGCCGAGACGCGACCGGGTCCCTTCAAAAGCCCAAGTCATCGGAAAGCGTTTTTCCAGCAAATAGCTGACATAGTGGCGCAACACGGTTTTGTAGAGAGGGTTGTTCTCAAATGCGCGGCGAATAAATATCGTACCAGCCCGGCGAAGCATGAAACCCAAGCCAAAGAAATCCAGATTAATCCCCCCAAATACGTGGATCATCGGCAAATCATTCTGATATGCTAAGTCGGTTGGCGTAACCCCATCAATATAAGTTTTGTGCGTGAACAGCAAAATAGTGGGATGATCGCGCATAGTTCTGCGCAACCGGGTCAACTCGTCCTTGTCAAAAACCACATCATCTTCATAGCCCTGCGAAAGCATGAACCGGTCAAGTTTGGCTTTGAGATCAATGAATAGCGGATTGGGCCTTGCAATCAGCTCCTTCATATATTTAGCGGCACGGTCATATAAATCGGTTTCCGATTGACCCAATTCACCTGAAAGTTTTGTAATCTCAGTGCGAAATCTTGGATCGCTGCGAATGCTGGACGATACATGACGGGGAACCTTGTAACGGCGGCCACGCAAGCCGCGCTCTTCAATATCTAGAACCAGACCAGCCTGACGAACGACAAAGGCAGCAAAACTCTTGGGATCGCTATGATCTTCCATAGCGTGATTGTTTTCGAACCGTGACCTCAATTCTCCGATTGTTGCAGGCCTTCCAGTCAAACAATGAGCCCGCCTTTTATCGCGGATCAAAATTGAGCGAGCTCTCAGACTTCCCGGATTTCGGGGATCCCCTAAAAGCAAATGGCGCTTCTTCACTGCTCTGCTTTTCTGAAAATTGGGAATGCGCCAAGCAACCCGGACGGGAATGACCAATGTGTCGGGGTCGTCGTTCAATTTTTCTGCAAGGCCATCTAGACGAAGCCGCGGCCTCTCATCAGCGATTGGTAAGCTAACCGAATTTATTCGTGCACCGGGGCCACCTTCGGCAAGCGACGTATGCAACCAGTCGAGCAGATATTTCCGTTCCACCCGGTTGCGAGCATCAATAATGAATAGCTTTGCCCCCTGGGTCAGCAGCGGTCCCTTTTGAGCTATTGCTGATGCTTCGTCCATTCTCCCTCCCTAACAGACTACGACTTGCTTGCTCGTTTTTTTCGAAATCCAGCAGATTTTATCTTCGGTTTGCTGGTTCCCTTGGTTGCGGTTTTTTTGGCTGCGGGCTTCCTTGTAGCTGTTTTGCGTGCCGCATTTTTCTGTACCGTTGTTTTCAGGGCCGCAGGTTTTCTCCCGGTCGCAGGTTTCTTGGTTACTGCCGGTTTTTTTCGGGTGGTTGATTTTGCTGCAACTTTTCGCCTCGTCGGCTTTTTCGGCGACGGCTGTTTAACCTTGGCTGCTTCTTCCTTGACGAGTGACGCCAGCGCCTCTTCCTCTTCTTCCTGCCCAAGTGCTTTCAGAAACATGCCGCGTACTTCGGCGACATGATCGTTGATTGTCTTTGCGCTCCACTTGCTGGTATCCACTGGCGGTAGAACATCGACCTGGACCTTGGCAGGCCGCATTAAAAATTCATTTTTCGGAGCAATATCGCCCGCATTGTGAATGACGATGGGAACCATAGGTACACCGGCTTGCATTGCCATGTGGAACGCCCCTTTTTTAAACGGTCCCAATTTTGGCGAAAGCGTTCGCGTACCTTCAGGTGCAATACAGATATTCTTCTTGTCCTTTTGGATCGCGTCAATGAGCGGCTCCATCGCCTTGATCGCGCTTTTAGCATCGCCGCGATCGATGAAGACTGTACCGGCAAGTTCCATTAACTTGCCAATAACTGGCGTATCCTTTATCTCCTTCTTACCAACACCACCCATATCCTTGCGGATCAGCTTGGCGAGGATCATCACATCCGCTTTGCTCTGATGGTTAAACACAAAAATACAGGGCCGTGCGGTCCAGAGATTTTCCTCACCCGTCACTTCCAGCTCACATCCGGTAATGGCAGTCGCCAGATCGCCGAACAGGCCAGCGGAAAAATTCATCGCCTCCCGCTGCGAACCGGTCAGCGCCCGGATAGGCAATGATGCAATGGCAGAACCAATAAGTGATCCCGTCGCATAGATAGTTCTCACATAGTCAACTGGCTTGCCCTGCCCCCGGCTTTCATATTTTTCCAAAGGCCAACCGTTTTCCTCCGCAGCTTCCCGTAACTTTCTATTTGGGTTTAGCGGGCGCGGCTTGCCGACGCGCTCAAGCAATTCAATGTCATCATAACTGTCGGAATAGAAATAGCTCTTATCAAGATCCAAATCCATCCGCTCGGCCAGCTTTTCCGAAGCAATGACTTTTCCTTCGCCGAAACATAGAGGCCGGATGATATTACCAGTAAATTCCCCGTTTTTAACTTCGTACTGCGAACATAAAACATGTTCGATATCCAGATCACGGGCCGTTGGTTCGATTTGGTAGATGGTGGCTGACGAAACAATTGCCACCGTGTGGCCTTTCGCCTGATGCGCCTCGATCAACGCACGCGCTTCAGGATAAACCTTTCGGGCCAGATATTTCTCATAAAGCTCTTCACCAAATTCGAAATAGCTCTCCTCTGTCACACCTTTCATAAATTTGGCTGCGCCCGACATCAAACCCGAAAACCCCATATTGCCGGAGCTATATTGGGCAATCACATTGACTGTCTCAACGACTTCTTCCGCTGTCATTTCACAGCGCTTGATCTTCTCCCAGAGCATCGCAGTCGCCGAATACCCCGCGATAATCGTACCATCAAAGTCGAAAAGCGCGGCAATGTGCCCGCCTTCCGGTGCATCGAGCACATCCTGGAGGTGTGACTTCTGGTCGGACATATTGTTCCCCGATTTCCTGGGTCTATATCACCCGAAAAAAACATAGTGCCAAAAAAGCACCGGTTTTCCTAGTGATTAGTGATGGATCTGCAATTTATCTGCCTAGATTGGCATCAGTGTCCATATATGATGCATTGGTGAGAAAATTATGAATATTATTGGCCGACTAATCCAGTTTCACGATGACTTTTCCAATATTGCCGCCAGAGAATAATTTTTCATAGGCGTTAAGCACATTTTCGATCCCCACAGTCTCATCAAACGGAGTCATAATCTTGCCTTCCGCAAGCCATTCTCGAAGCTGAGCGGTCAGACGTTCGCCCTGATCCATAAAGTCGGGTGAAAAGAACCCAATGACAGACAGGCGCTTCATTAATATCTGGTCAAAATTGGCCGGCCCCACTGCCCGGCCATCGCCGGAATATTGGGCCATCAATCCGCACAGCGCGATCCGACCATATAAAGCCATGTTGGGGAGAACGGCATCAAGTATAGGCCCTGCCACATTGTCGAAATAGACGTTGATGCCGCCATCAATTTTTGCGAGCTCTGCCGCAATATCTGCAGTTTTATAGTCGATAGCCCGGTCGACGCTAATTTCGTTTTCCAACCAACAGCATTTTTGCGCACCTCCGGCAAGACCATGGACATTAGCACCCATTATTTTGGCAATCTGACAGGCCAGAACACCCGTTGCTCCCGCGGCAGCAGATATCAGGACATTATCTCCCGCCTTTACCTTTGCAGTTTCTGTCAGACCCCAAAGAGCAGTCCAGCCGTTCATGCCCAGCACACCGAAATACTGTCTGATATCATCAATGCTGTCATCCAGCTTGACCATGCCCGCCGCTTCCGGTTCGACAATCGAATATTCACCCCATTGACCAAAGCAGCGGATGAGGTCGCCTTCCTGAAAACCGTCATGATTGGATTTTTCCACGCGGCCGAGAACCAAACCCACCATCGGACTATCTAGCGGCAGCGGCGGATTGTAGCCGTCTTCGCGTTCAGTCATCCACATGCGTGTGCCGGCATCCATCGAAAGAAAGTGATTATTAACCAGCACCTCTCCATCGGCTGGCGCGGCCAATGACGCATGATTGAGGCTTAGCGCTGCCTTTAACTCCTCGATGCTGTTGCCATTCGGTCGGTTTTCCAGACACCAATATTTATAGCTCGCCATCGCTCACTCCTTTGTGATTGATAAGTTAAATCATTTCCTTTCAATAAACAGTGTCACAAATGGCAGTCCTACGGGCAAAATTGCCAGTCGAGCTAAGGGTCTCAGATGTGGTAGTTCAGTTACAAAGGAGAGTGATGATGGCCGCCGAAACAAAACGGACTTTTTGCCGATTCTGTCATGCGAGTTGCGCGATGATTGTTGAGGTTGAAAACGACAAGATCGTTTCAGTGAAAGGTGACAAAGAAGATCATCTCTTCCACGGCTATACATGCATAAAGGGGCGCCAGATGCCCGACATGCACAACCTCGACACACGCATGACCACTAGCAAAATCCGGCAACCCGACGGCAGCTTCAAGGATATTGCCACCGCGAATGCGCTCAAATTGGCTGGCGAGACCATGAAGAAGATGGTTGAGGAGCATGGTCCTCACAGCGTAGCGGTTTATTGTGGCACCAATGCATTTCAGAATAGCGCTGTTCTTGGTACATCATATGCCTTTGCCCAAGGCGTTGGCACGCGAAATTGGTACACGAGCGTAACCGTCGATCAGCCTGCGAAAGTTTTCACCACTGCGCGTTACGGCACTTGGATGGGTGGCGGCAATGCGTTTACCGAATCTGATGTCGCTATGTTTGTCGGCAACAACCCCATTGTATCGCACTATTCCGGAGGAATGCCTACATCATCGCCATCGCGTGGTCTACGTGATGCGCTTGATCGCGGCTTGAAGTTGATTGTGGCTGATCCACGCGTAAATGAAATGGGCAAGCTGGCCGACATTCATCTGCCCGTAAAACCCGGAGAAGACCCTGCCCTGCTTGCTGGTATGCTGAACGTGATTTTTGCCGAAAAACTATTCGATCAGAATTTCGTCGCGGCCCATGTCGATGGTGTCGAAGAACTGGAGGCTGCAGTCAAACCAATGACACCCGATATTGCCGCAAAACGCGCAGGTGTAGACAAGGGGCAATTGATCAAGGCAGCGCGCATGTTTGCTGGAGCCAACAAAGGTCGGGTTGTAACGGGTACGGGTCCCGAAATGGCTGGTAACGGAACACTCACCGAATATCTGGTGGCATCACTTAATATCCTTTGCGCGCGTTTCAACCAAGAGGGTGAGAAAGTATCCGCGCCAATGGTCTTTAACCCGCTCATGGGTGGGCCAAAGAAAGCGCAAGTCGCTCCAAAAATGCCGACTTTTGGCGAAGGATTCGAAAAATCGCGCATCCGTGGGCTTGGCGTGTTGGGCAAGGAAATGCCCTGTAACGTGCTGGCCGATGAAATTCTCACGCCGGGCGAAGGGCAGATAAGGGCCTTTATTTCCATTGGCGGAAACCCCGAAATAGCGTTTCCCGACCAGATGAAGGTTCGTCGGGCGCTGGAAGAATGCGAACTGTACATTCAAGTCGATCCGTGGATGTCAGCCAGCGCGAAACGAGCAGATTTCATTCTTGCTCCAAGCATGTGTCTGGAGCGCGAAGATATCAACAATGTCTCAGATGCATTCTGTGAAGAAGCCTACGCACACTATACCGAAGCGATGGTTCCGCCGCCGGGTGATACAATGGACGAATATGAGATGCTCTGGTGGCTTGCGAAGCATATGGGTACCGAAATGAATTATCCTGGTGGCTCTGTTTCAATGGATGCTTGTCCCGACAAAGTGACTGTACTGGATCTGATTTCCGAAGGTTCATTGGTCAAACCCAGTGAGGCCAAAGCAGATGCGGCGTCGCTTGACCGCAAGGGAGCAGCAATCACTTATGATGACCGGCACCCGGTCGTTGGACCAGCAGACCCTGATGCAACGGAAAAATTTGATCTAAGTGCCGGTGCGATGCCGAATGAGTTAATTGAATATGCTTCGAATGATCCAGCGGAAAGTGGATTTGATTTCCGACTGATTTCGCGCCGTTCGAAGCATCGGTACAACAGCAATGGTCACACGTTCCCCAAACTAGTTGAAAAAATGCCCACCAATCCTTCTTTTTTCAATCCGGATGACCTCGAAGCTGCCGGTATTGAAGATGGCGCGATCATTGAAATTGCATCACCTACAGCATCTATTTTTGGCATGGCGAAAGCGGACAAGAAAGTGCGACCCGGCGTCATTTCTATGAGCCATGCTTTTGGCGATTCTGATGCCGGCAAGGATGATGTGATGGCCAAAGGCGGTTCAACAAATCGCTTGATCGTTGATGATAATAATTACGATCCCATTACTGGACAAGCAATTCAAAGCGCCATCCCGGTTCGCGTTTCAGCAGCCTGAACAGGCCCCCGATTGTCAGTTAATGGGACTCGGCTTAGCTCAAATTCGCAAAAGAAAAAGGCCGGAACATTCCCTGATGTCCCGGCCCATTTTTTGATCAACGGGAGAGTTGATCAGAACTTGAATCTTCCTTCCAAAAACACCTGACGCCACGGTTTTGGGTAACTACAAGGTCATCGCCCACTGGCAGTCCCAGAGGGTTTCCAGCCGGCGCAAGGAAGGGTCGGCCGCCACTGGTGTTAACCCATAGTTCGTCAGTCAAATTCACACCAACCAATGAGAATTTCCAACGTCCACCAGGATCACCGATAGAGATCGCTCCATCTATGGAAACGTAACTATCCTGACGCAGATCGGTGAGAGAATCCTCATTGGTGAAATAAGAACCGCTATATTGCAGATTGCCATTCAGCCCGAATTCCAGCGAATCGCCAAGTGGTGTGGTGAAATCAAAAGCAATATTGCCAGCGAATTTCGGTGCTCGCGCCGCCTGTCGTCCATTGATGTCCTGACCCGATGTTGTCACAAATGGTGCTGTAAATTCAGCGTCGGTATACGCAATCGCGCCAGAGAGATTTAACCCTTCAACCGGAGTAGCCCAGGCAAATTCAATATCGAATCCCTGACTAGTCAACTGACTGGCATTGAAGGTCTGGAACTGAATGGTGGTTGCATCAAAATTCTGTACCTGAAGATCATCAAACACATAGTAGAACAACGAACCATTGAGTGTCACAGTTCGATCAGCAAACTGTGATTTCACACCTATTTCACCGCCTTTGCCTGTTTCCGATTGATAGATCAGGGCATTGGCAACTGCCGCTCGTACCGCCGGATCCGGGTCGTTGAAGCCCAGCAAGCTGGAAGACGGAAGTGCGCTATTGTCGATGCCACCAGATTTAAACCCGGTCTTGAACGCCGCATAAACGTTTACATCCAGTGTAACTTGATACTTCAGCGTAACTTCTGGTGAGAAGTTAGAATCTGAGAAGTTAATCGGGCCTGAGAAGAATCCACTGGGAATAAATGCAGGGCCTGCCGACAAAAACGCATGAACATAAGGCACTGTAATCGTGTTCGTTTTCGTTTCATCTGTCCAACGAATACCGCCTGAGAGTTCCAATTGATCAGTTAGATCAATTGTTACGCTGCCGAACAGCGAGATCGCCTCTGTTTTAGTACTATGCTGTTTTAGGTAATCATATGTGCTTCCAGTAATCGGATCGGGCGCCGCCAGTCCGATGTTAACCGCAAGCTGGGTCGTATCGAAATCGATCTCCCGGCTTTCATAAAAACCCCCAACCATGAAATTGAAAATGCCATCAAAATCACTGGCCAGCCTTAATTCTTGGGTGAATTGCTCAGTCCGGTTATTCGGATCACTACAACCTACGCCGCCTGGCTGGCTACCGGGAAGAACACCGACATAACCATAACAATCAAAATCGACCGCATCCAGATTGAGGTACCCGGTAACCGAAGAAACGGTCAGGGAATCCGAAACATCCAGATCCCATTTCAGACGCCCAAAGAATATATCGGTCTCACCAAATGGACGACCATTTTGCAGAGTGCCGAGACCCGGCGCTCCTAGCGGTAAAATTCGAAGTGAAGGATGTGCATCTGTGTGATGATAAAGCCCATCGCTATCATTGCAATCTGCATTCGACGGAATAGCTACACCGCTCAGAACAAATATCTCATCCGCACGGCCATTTGGACCGCAGTTAATATCCGAATGTGCAATCGCGCCATCGTTTTCATTGCGAAGATAGTTGAGTTTAATATTGGCACTGAAATTGTCCCACGGATCCCATTGAAGCGTCGCTCGACCGACAAAATTCTTCAGGCCACGGCTAGTTTTGAAAGCCCCTCCTGGGGTGAATGAAGGCGTGCTAGGTGCAAAATCCACATAGTCTTCAATATTCTGGTACTGTGCGGCTAGACGGACCCCTAGTTTACCAGACAACGGTCCGGAAATATAACCACCAACTGTTGTACCGTTTTCCTCAAATTCTTGGGATACTTTTACCCCCACCTCCCAATCCTGAGTAGGATCAGCAGAACGTACGGCAAAAACACCAGCCGATGCACTTTTCCCGAAGAAGAGGGACTGAGGTCCCTTCAAAACATCAATTTGTGCGACATCAAAAAACCCAGCTTGAACTAATCGCATTGTACTGATTTGCACACCGTCAAAATCAAAAGCCACGGCAGAGTCAAAGGAAGCTGAAATATTGGATGAACCAACACCGCGTAAGCTGATCTGGCCACCTGAACCGGAACCACCCACCTGAACATTGAGGGCCGGAACGCGACTGGTTACATCGGCAATTTCATCGACCTGATATTTATCCAGTGTGTCGCCGCCGATAGCTGTAACTGTGACCGGGACTTCTTGAAGCGTTTCTTCCTGTTTACGAGCGATAACGGTAATGATGTTGCTATCTTCGTCATCGACCTGCTCACCTTGCGCAAAAGCAACTCCCGGTGTTGCAAGGCAACCCATAGCGGCCCCTGCGAATAGTGCAGATTTAAAAGATTTTGCGGCAAACGCGACTTTCATAATTAACCCTCCCAAAAACTTTCAGGAGATGCGCGTGTCCTTGTTGGACTTCATCCATCTCCATCCAATGCCATCAAACTATGCTAGTCGCGGTTTTCCGCCACTATCAAAAAAGTTGAGTAGAACTGTATTTGCGCAATTATGTGACAAAAAAATCACATGGCCTCACTGGATAAATCATCATCGAACTATTTTGGGCGAAAAATATTGAACACACCGTTCATGGTCATGATGGTGCGGTCTCCACTCCAGATTGATCCGCTAACAAAAGCCAGTTTCTTGCCGATACGGTCAATGGTGCCCGTTGCCTCAACCCATTCGTCCAGTTTTGCACCGCTCAGGAAATTTGTCGTCAGGCTTACGGTCGAAACAGGCAGGTGGGGTGTTTCGCTTTGGTGGACTTGCAAACTGAGCGCCACATCGGCCAGCGTCGTCAGCACACCACCGTGCGCTACCTTGATATAGTTCACATGAGATTTTTGGATGCGAATACCCACAACGGTACTGTCCGAACCTTGCTTAAGAAAATATGGCCCGGACTGATCCAGAAAGCCCTTGGAAAAATTGGCCTCAACATAGCCTTCTTCAATTTTCATCCGATTCACACCCTTTGACCGTGCATTACTAACATTGTCGTTATGGCGTGAAGGCTAGCAATGATGTTAGGATATTGAAAAGAGGAGCTGATATTTTGCATTTCTCAAATTCTCCGGTGCGACAGATCGCCTATTTCGTTCCCGACATTGAAGCCGCAGCGTTGGCGCACAGCAAGCAATTTGGCTCGGGACCATTTTTTGCGGAGTTATTGTCAAAAGTAGTGTCTGGCAAGTTAGTCATGCGGCTGGCATGTCGTCCTTGTTCACCTCGCTTCCATCTTTAGACTTCACGCCTTCAATCACCTTCGCGAGGTGTCTGAAGCCTCTCAATTTGCGCCAGGAATCTTCTGCGCATAATCCCATCTTGCAGACCATCGTCAACATCGCATTGCGCGTGACACAACCTTTGGCTTGGCGTGTTCCATGCCGGAACGTCGCAAAACTCGACTCAATGACATTGGTTGTCCTGATACGGGTCCAGTGTTCCGCTGGAAAGTCATGAAATGCCAGCAACGCGTCACGGTCTTTCGATAAGCATTCCACCGCCTCGGGGTACTTTGCACCGAAACGTTCCTCAAAATTATCGAACGCCTTTGCTGCATCAGCTCGATCTTCTGCCATCCGGATATCATGCAGACCCTGCTTCGCTTTCTCCTGGACAGACTTCGGCAGATAGTTCAGCACATTGCCGGTCTTGTGCATCCAGCAACGTTGAACGCCCGTCTCCGGATACACTTCCTCCACTGCGGCCCGGAAGCCCGGGGCGCCGTCTCCAATTGCCAACTTCGGGGGTTGGTCCAGACCCCGTTGTTTCAGAGACAGCAACACCTCACGCCAGCTCTGTTTTGACTGCCTGACACCATCTTCGATTGCCAGGAAGTGCTTGTGACCCCGGCTGTTCACGCCGATGATAACCAGGCAGCACAATCGGCCATCGTCGCCTCTGAGACCACTGTAGATGCCATCAGCCCGGATATGGACCCATTCATCAGACACCGCTCGAGTACACCATTGCTTGTATTCAGCTTCCCATTGCCGCTTCAAACGCCCCGCGACATTGGCCGGCAGCCCTTTAGCCTCGGGGCCGGCAATAGCTTCCGGTGCGCTCTGCATCTGGCCACTCGAAACACCCTTCAAATAAAGCCAGGGGTTCGCCGCGTCCAGCGTCGCCGTTCGCCGGATGCAGGGCGGTACAACCAGAGATTGAAAACATTCCGGCGTACCTTCACGGCTACGGATCTTCGGCACCTCGACGCTGACCTTGCCAACCCCTGTAATCACCTCTCGTTCGCGATGATGGCCACTGCGGACAACGCGCTGTCGTCCGTCAGCCGTTTTTTGACCATCAAACTTTGTCATCAACTCATCCGGCTCTGCCTGGACCGCTTCGGCGATTAACTGCTTCGCACCCGGTCTGAGTAGTTCTGTCAGTGGTTCAATTCCCTCCGGTCTACCCGGATCAATCACAGTATCTTTTGCCATGTGTGGCGGGCTCCTCTTGCTACTTTCGATTTCCAGACAAAAACGATTTCAGCAAGGCACGCCCCATACTTCAAATTCTTCCAGACACCAGATCCGGTTATAACTCTCGACTCGATGCCGTCCTTGCTTCTGCTGATGCCCGCACTAGCCTCAATTTACGGACCGGTCTATTTGCCAAAAAGGCCACACGGCAATTGTCCGGCATCAGAAGAAAATACTGGCATGGCTGGTGGCGGCGCTGGTGCTGGCCTCGATCGCCATTCCGCTATTGCAACTCTACAAATATCACAGCGCTGCCAACAGTGCCGATGAGGCCGCCATGGTTGCAGCAACGCAAATCATTGGATCTGCTGAGAATTTGGAAGTGGCAGAACGGCGGCTGGATGAAAAATTGCTATCTGAAAATCTGGGCAATAACCGTTTCACCGTTCCGGCATCGGGACTTTTTTCGGCTCTGCAACAATCACCCGGTGTGTCGATCAGCCGATTGTCCTATGGTGCCAATGGACTGGTGTCGGTCGAACTGACCGCCGTGCGCAATGAAGATATCAACCTGGCGTTGATTGCGATCCAAGAACGCGGATATGTCATCACAGCAACGCCGCGTCAGGATGCCTCCGGTATGGCCAAGGCTGATGTGACGGTGAGGGTACCATGATCGATTCTGTTCGTGCATGGTTTAGTGCGCTGAGCCAGCGCGAGAAGATACTAATCACAGTTCTTTTGATACTGCTCGCTGGTTTTATCGTTTTTTATGGCATCATCCGGCCGTTTACCGCTGCAATGGACAATGCCGAAACACGTTATCAGCAATCCATTGAACAACAGGCGCGCATCAATTCCAAGGTAGCATTTTTTGATGAGGCAAAAGAGGCAAAAGAAGGGGATGTGAAACCCGTTTCCGGATCCATTCAGGCTCTGGTTAGCCAGAGCGCCGGCGAGGCCGGTTTCGCGACCAGTGCCATAAATTCCCAAAATGATGGCAGTGTCACGATGGCCATCGATTCGACCAAACCAACGGCCTTTTTCCGCTGGATCGCGACGCTTGAGCAGCGGGGGATCATGGTTTCGGAAATTTCGGCGAATCTAGGCTCAAATGACACAATTACCGCAACTTTGCAGCTTCGATAGACCCTACAACGACACGTGAACCATCGTGTCTTCATAACGACTCATCCTGTTGGATGGAACGTTCAGCATATTGCAATCGATGATCTCCTGTATTCCGTTCACCCAAGGAAATAGGAGAATGACGATGAAAAACGCACGCTTTGTTTTGACGGGAACCATGGCTGCGCTGGTGACGCTGCCTGTAACCACAGCGCTGGCGCATGAAGCCAATGATTTTGATCACGAACCGATCCTTCAGCGGCCAATTGCCGATGTGAAAAATAACTATTGGTATGACTATTTGTCGGATATTCGCGAAGCCGATCATGAGTTGCGCAAGGACTTGGCACGTGCAACCGATGCTGAAGACCGCGCCGATGCGCGAAAGGACTATGCCAAGGAAATGCGCGAACGCGGCTACCGGGTAGGTCGTGTTACCGTTGGAAAGTAAGAGCCGCTTCTACTGATCGCTGACATTTCGGCGGCTGGTCGCTGGGCTATGCCGAGATGACCGTACCGTAGCGGGACGCTGTCGTTGCACAGGCGCTCTCGCTGCCGGTGCACGGCGCGGTGCCGCTCTTTGGGGCGCTTGTTGCCGAACAGCTGGGCGGGCACGTTGCGGTTGTTCAGCGACCATAGTGGGGCGACGAGTGCGTGCCACTGTACCGTTGCCAGTGCGATTACTGCGCGCAACGCCGTTTTGCCGGTTAGTCCGTCGCATTTCACGTCTCGTTTCACGGTTGCGATATTGCAAATCTTGTTGCGACATTGCCGCACCGTTGCGTACTGCACCGCCATCACGGCGCTGTTCTTTGCGCTCGGCCCTGCGTTCGCGTCTCTCAGCGCGTTGCTCAGGGCTCAGGTTGCGCATTCGCTTGGCCCGGTCGCCGCCACGATGACCGCGATTTGCGTAATTTTTGCCATGCTGGTGACGCCTATGCGCCCAATAGCGGCGATGATGATTGCGCATCTTGTGCCGATGTCCGATCCGATCAAATACGAATAGACCGTATCCGGGATAGAAATAATTATCATACCAGCCGCCACCAAAACCAATATTGGTAAAGCCGTAGCCATAGTCACAGCTATAGTAGGCATCATAGGGATCATACGGATCATAGGGATCATACGGATCATACGGATCACAGGCATAGCCGTCGGAATAGCCGCCGTTCACATAACCATCACCATAGGCGCCGTCTGCGTACATGCAGGCACTGAGTCCCAAAGTGGCTCCAGCCAGCAGAGCCGGGCGCATTATCTGCGGTAAAATACTCATAACAATCCCCTGTCGAGACTGGATAGCGCAGCCATCGCCACCGAGTCTCAAAAATATTCCTTATGCCCTGTTTTGTAACGGTTTCGCTTTGAATGGCTTATGAACACGGAGTCTTGCTGACATTAATGAAAGTAGCTATCATGGCAGGCAATCCCCAATTTCAGGAGTTCAGCCTTGGCAACTGTAGCAATCAAACCACATGGTTATCCTTCCGAGGAAAGCGCTAATCCACACTGGGTAAAGCCACCAAACAAGGACGCACTGTCGCATATTCCGGGAGAGGATGGCCTTCCGTTTGTGGGCCACACGTTGGAACTGCTCAAGGACCCGCCAGCTTTCTCTCGGAAAATGTTTGAGCGTTATGGTACAGTCTATCGCAGCAACAATTTTGGCAAAGATAATGTAGCGTTGCTCGGCGCGGATGCTAACGAACTGGTGCTATTCAACAAGGACAAGGCATTTTCCAGCGAACAGGGCTGGGGGCCAGTGCTCAACAACCTCTTCCCCCGCGGATTGATGTTGATGGATGCCGAGCGTCACCGGGCCGACCGCAAGGCTTTGTCGGTAGCCTTTAAGCCCGGGCCTATGAAACACCATTGCAAGGTTTTGAATGAGGGGATTGCAGAACGCATCGCAGAATGGACTGGTACGGAATTCGAGTTCTTTCCAGCGATCAAGGCACTGACGCTGGATACCGCGGCAAGTGCAATATTGGGCATTCCGTGGGGTCCGGAAGCTGACAAAATCAATCAGGCTTTCGTTGATGAAGTACAGGCGTCCGTTGGCGTGGCACGCAAGCCAATACCGTTCACAAAAATGTGGCGCGGGATGCGTGCACGACAGTATCTGCTCAGCTATTTCACGCCGCAGGTGAAAGAACGCCGTGCAAGAGGCGGCGAAGATATTTTTACGCAAATCTGTCTGGCGAAACATGAAGACGGCGAATTGCTGACCGAAGACGAAGTTGTCGATCACATGAACTTTCTGATGATGGCGGCGCATGATACGATTACCTCATCATCCACCAGTTTCATCTATTTGCTCGCAAAACACCCTAAATGGCAGGACAAGTTGCGCGAAGAATGTCTGTCGGTGGCGGGGCCCGGGGAACCTGTGGCTTATGAGGATCTCGGCAAACTGGAACTGCTCGAAATGGCATTCAAAGAAGCGCTTCGTATGATTCCGCCGGTCCCGTCCATGCCGCGCCGGGCGATCAAGGATTTCACTTTCCGGAACTATACTATCGCTGCCGGCACCAATATTGGAATCAGTCCTGGCTTTGTCCACAAGATGGAAAAGCATTGGCCGGATCCCGATAAATTTGATCCGATGCGCTTCACATCGGACAAAATTGCTGCGCGTCATAAATATGCTTGGGTGCCATTTGGCGGCGGCGCGCATATGTGTATCGGGCTACATTTCGCCTATATGCAGATCAAGATTTTGATGCACGCGGTGCTGACGCAAAACCGGATCGAGTTACAAGGCGGACCGGATTACGAACCGAAATGGCAGTTCTTTCCAATCCCGCAACCGCGTGATGGTTTGCCGATCAGGCTGGAGAAGTTTTAGGCTTTAGGGCGGCAGATGACCGGCAGCCAAGTGTAACCATGCACAAAGGCGCTGGAAGTCCGGCTGGGTTCGTCGACAACTTCGATATGCTCGAAGCGTTTGAGGATTTCTTCCCAAAGGATACGTAGCTGCAGCTCGGCGAGGCGGCTGCCGTAGCAGCGGTGCGGGCCAAATCCGAAAGAAATATGGCGGCTGGCATATTTGCGGTCGATGATTAGCGCGTTGGGATCTTCATCCCAGTATGTCTCATCACGATTGGCGGAGATATACCACATCGCCACCTGATCCCCCTTGCGGATCGTTTTGCCATGCATTTCGACATCTTCCCGCGCCGTGCGCCGCGCAAAGGGCGGCGGCTGCCAGCGGATCATTTCCTGAACCATGTTGGGGATCAGGCTGTGATCAGCCTTCAGCTTGGCATATTCATCCGGAAATTTATTCAGCGCATAGAGGCCGCCGGTCATGGTATTACGGGTCGTGTCATTGCCACCGATAATCAGCAGGATAACATTGCCAAGCAGTTCCTGCGGCGTGAGGTTTTGTGTCGCCGGCCCATGTGCGAGCAAGCTCATCAAATCTTCAGCCGGTGGCGCTGCCTTGCGTTACGCATAGATTCCCGAAAAAACGCCTAGGCACTCATTGAGTTCCTGCAGCCATTGTTCCCGTCCTCCAGGACAAATATCCGGATCGAAAGGATTGGTCGTCACATCCGACCAGCGGGTCAATTCGCGCCGTCTTTCCTGAGGATAGTTAAACAGAGTGGCCAGCATCATCGCGGTCAATTCTATGGACACAGAATGCACCCAATCAAATGGCTCACCAACCGGTAGCGAGTCCAGAACTGCACCGGTCCTCTGCCGGATCAACGGTTCAAACTCATTGCGCAGGACAGGCGGTGCAATCGCCTGCTGCATTGGTTTGCGCTGCGCCCAGTGATCGGGTTCATCCGCCGCGATAAAGCTTTCGCCAGTGAATGATTCAAGCGGCGGCCCCAATGTAATGCCGCCAAATTTCGCGTCGGATGAAAATCGTTCATTGTCGACATCGACCGCTTTTACATCTTCATAGCGGGTAAGCGACCAATAGGGTCCTGCCGGACTGTTGGCTGTATAGTGAACTGGGTCTTCCTTGCGAAGCCGATCAAATCGGTCCCACATCTTATTCTGACGCCATTGCTCGACATCGAGAAAATCGATCTCGTCGAGATCGAGTTCATTGGCCGGTTTCACCGGATCTCCGCGCTCCAGATAATGATCACGCGCGGGCTTGCGGTAGCTGATCTTGGGGCGCTTCAGTCGCGGTAGGGGGTCGGCTTCGGCCATAATGACGTTCCTGATGGTTCGGGCATCAATTTAACTGACCAATTAAGATTGTCAAATGCAACTGATCTGGCGAAACGTGGCAGCGGCTAGCCTTGATCGGCAACAGAGAAGTCGCGGTCAGCCACCACCATCCAAGAGCCAGTTACCATTGCGCATATTTTACCCGTTTCGCGGTTGACGAATTTCGTCTCGACAATGCCTATTCGCCGCGAGCGGTTGACGACCACGCTGAACACATCAATCAATTCCCCCGCCTTCATCGGGCGTAAAAAGCGCGTTGTAAATTCGGCGGTGGAAAACATCTCCATCTGCTTGCTGGTCGTACCATAAGCAAAGGACTGGCCGGTATCGGCTATGACATTGACAATCCCGCCTTGCACCATGCCATCATAGTGGGTGAGATGATCCTCGATATTCCACTCCATATCAAACTCGCCAACCGAAACGCGCGTAAACTTGAGGCCGGTGGGGTTCATCGCCCTCGCAAAAGGCGGTGCCATCGACATATCCGGGGTTTACCGTCCTTCATGGGCGGCTCCATGACCCCATCGCCAGCATGCTGGCGATGGGGTCATATTTTTCTTCGGCCATGGTCGATTATCTCCCCTGTTTGGGAAGAGTATAGCATAGTATAAATGTTAGAGACCTAACTCTCCAGCTCAATATCCCAATAGAGCCAGTCATGCCATGTTTCATGCAGGAAATTGGGCGGGAAGGCGCGGCCATGTTCCTGTAGTTGCCAACTGGTCGGCTTTATTGGCCGGCGGGAAATCTGCATATGTGCTTCCTTGGGCGTGCGTCCGCCCTTTTTCAGGTTGCACGGCAGGCAGGCTGTGGCGACATTTTCCCATGTGGTCTTGCCTTGCTGACGGCGCGGGACAACATGGTCGAAGGTCAGGTTTTCGCTCGATCCGCAGTAAACGCATTCGAATCTGTCGCGCAGGAACAGGTTAAACCTTGTGAAGGCGGGATATTCGGATGGTTTGATATATTTTTTCAGCGCAATGACCGACGGAATTTTCATATCAACGCTGGGGCTATGGACATGCCGTTCATAGCTGGAGACGATGTCTACCCGGTCGAGAAATACCGCCTTGATCGCGGTTTGCCAGGGCCATAGGCTGAGTGGATAATAGGACAACGGCGTATAGTCTGCATTGAGCACCAGCGATGGGCAGTTTTCCGGATGCCGCATCAGGTCGGGGTGAAACATCGTACTTCGTCTCCCTTGGCCTTTACTGCCTGCTCTTTTATCCGCAAGAACATGACATGGTCGTGACACAAAGAACAATATCCATCCAATGACGTCAAGTGTTGATATAAATCCAGATATCGTGGTGCATTTCGCACCCAGCCCCAACGGCTTGTTGCATTTGGGCCACGCTTATGCCGCGATGGTGACCCACGATTATGCTCGGGAGCGGGGCGGGAAGTTTCTGCTCAGAATAGAGGATATTGATACGGTGCGGACGCGCCCTGAATTTGTTCAGGCAATTCTGGATGATTTGCATTGGCTTGGGCAGGATTGGGACGGAGAGCCGATTTTTCAGTCAGATCGGTTTGACGGCTACGCTGAAGCAATCGAAAAGCTGAAGGCAATGGGCCTGCTTTATCCCTGTTTCTGCACGCGATCAGAAATGCGAGCACTGCAGAAAGAGCAGTCACTACTAGAGGGACCCGACGGCCCGATATATGCAGGGACTTGCCGTAACCTCCACGCAGATGTCGTTGCTCAACGAATGGAAACAGAACCACACAGTTGGCGGTTGGATGTTGCGAAGGCTGTCGCGATTACCGGTCCTAAAACGTGGCACGATGATGGTAGTGGTGAGCGGGTTGCTGAGCCAGAATTACTTGGCGATGTGGTACTCGTTCCGAAGGATACACCCGTTGCCTATCATCTGGCCGTGACGCTGGATGATGCGCATGATGGTATCACTCATGTGGTGCGGGGGCAGGATTTGTTGGCATCCACCCATATTCATCGCCAGCTTCAGGCTTTGCTGGACCTTCCCACACCGATTTACGTGCATCACACCCTTCTAACGGACGAAAGCGGTTCAAAACTGACAAAAAGCAGAGATTCTGCCTCTTTGTCCGTATTGAGAAAACAGGGTGTAAACCCACATCAATTACTCAAAGATATGAAGGCAGGGCAGTTCCCGGTTGGAATTCCCCTGTTAGAAGCCTAAGGAATTCACATGAGCTATGTTTTAATCGCAATGATTGTTCTGGCAGCAGGTGCTGTTGTTTTTGCATTGGTGAAAGGCCTAATCGCCTTTGCCAATATGGAACCCGATGATGTCGATGCAGATGGCATCACTGCAAGTCACAAGAAACAGAATGAAATGATGTTTGCGCGGATCAAATATCAGGCAATTGCGGTCGTGCTGGTTGTGGTTCTGCTGATCCTAGCAGGCGGTCAGAGCTAAGCCATCTCCGATGGTCAAGCTGAACAAAATCTACACCAAAACCGGCGATGGCGGGACGACCGGGTTGGTCGATGGCTCTCGCATTGCCAAAAATGATCCGCGCATGGCGGCAATTGGTGATGTCGATGAACTGAACAGCGCGATTGGCGTTGCCATCGGCTTCATTGAGAATGAAGATCTCGACGCGAAATTGCGGGTCATCCAGAATGATCTATTTGATCTGGGGGCTGACCTAGCAACCCCGGCAGAAGAGGGCGATGATTTCGAGCCATCCGAAATGGTTTTGCGGGTAACATCCTCCCAGGTGGAACGATTGGAAGCCGATATTGATGAAGCCACTGATCATCTGGAACCGCTGACAAGTTTCATTTTGCCGGGCGGAAAAAAAGCGGCGTCGGCTGTCCATCTGGCGCGCGCGGTTTGTCGCCGGACCGAACGGACTGTTGTGACGGCCAGCCAGTCGGTTGCGATTAATCCGCAGGCCTTGGCCTATATAAATCGCTTGTCCGATTACTTATTTGTTGTCGGAAGATTGCTAAATAATGGCGGTAAGTCGGACATTTTATGGGTTCTTGGTGCATCGCGATAGGCCGCGTCAATGCACCGCTTCAAAGAAAAACGCAACGAAGTGGCGTAAATATAGGTTATTGACCTGACACGCGTTCGCTCTATGTTCTGGGGCGTCGCAAAGAATATGCCGGAGTAGGACTAATCGCTAGCCAACCCAATAGTCCTGTTTCGCTCTCTTCCGTTCAGGATAATCTGCGGCACAGTGAAAGTTTGGCTGAGCAATATCAGCTTGTTCGCGCTCACAGCCTTATATTGACCGAGAATCTATCAGACGCTGATGCCACGGTCCAATCGATGGAGGATGCGTCGCCAGTCAAATGGCATCTGGCGCATACGACTTGGTTTTTTGAAACTTTCGTTCTTCGCGATCATGTCGATGGTTATTCGCATTTCCGCGAGGGTTTCGATTATCTGTTCAACAGTTATTATGAAGCAGAAGGTGACCGCCATGCACGCGCCGCGCGGGGTATGATCACCCGGCCTTCGCTGAATGAGATCAAGAGCTATCGTGAGTGGGTTGATGCGGCGATGGCCGACGCCATTCCTAGTTTCGATGAAAAATGCCTGGAACTGGTTGAACTAGGCCTGCACCATGAACAGCAGCATCAGGAATTGCTGCTTACAGACGTAAAGCATATGTTTGCGCAAAATCCCCTAAAACCAGCATGGCACCCATCCGACGATGATCGTCATACGTCATCGCCTGTGCCGCTGGAATGGATCGAAGGCAGAACCGGCGTCGCAGAGATTGGGCATGATGGCAATGGCTTCGCCTTTGATTGCGAAGGCCCGCGCCATGATGTGATCCTCCAACCACATGCGCTGGCCAATCGCTGTGTCACTAATGCTGAATGGATCGAATTTATCGAAGACGGCGGTTATGAGAAGCCTGAGCTTTGGCTATCCGACGGCTGGGCCTGGGTTCAGAATGAGGGTATCAACGCGCCACTTTACTGGGAAAAGCGGGACAGCCGTTGGCGCTGGTTCACCCTCAACGGCATGCAATATGTCGATCAACATTCGCCGGCTACCCACATCAGCCTGTACGAAGCCGATGCTTATGCCACTTGGGTCGGTGCTCGCCTGCCGACCGAAGCGGAGTGGGAAAGTGCGGCGGCAGCCGCTGCAATAATACCAAATGATGCATCCAACTATCATGTTCGGCCCTATGGCCCTCAGCATGGCAGCGAAGGCCTGATGCAAATGTTTGGTGATGTTTGGGAATGGACCGGAAGCGCCTATCGTCCCTATCCGGGGTTCAAAACCGCCGAAGGTGCCGTTGGCGAATATAATGGCAAATTCATGTCCGGACAGTTCGTGCTGCGCGGCGGAAGCTGTGCCACGCCAGATGGGCACATTCGCCCGACATATCGGAATTTCTTCTATCCCAAACAGCGTTGGCAGTTTACCGGCCTGCGCCTTGCAAAAGACCTGTAAAAGCACTGATATTCAAGCGCCGAGGACGCTTTCCCAATGAACATGATGAAACACCCGGTTGATCCGGCTTTCCGCAAGGACATTCTCGCCTGCTTCGAGGAACCACGATATGCGATTCCTGCTCGTTGGCTCTATGACCGGGCCGGATCGGAGCTGTTCGAACAGATTACCGAATTGCCCGAATACTATCCCACTCGCACAGAGACGGCTTTGTTAAAGCGCTATTGCGGGGAAGTCGCACAGTTGGGTAAACGTGGCCGCGCGATTGTCGAGTTTGGTTCGGGCAGATCGACCAAGACGCCGCATTTGCTGCGAGCAGTGGATACAGCCGCCTATGTCCCGATTGATATTTCTGGCGCGTTTCTGACGCATAGTTCAGCGGAATTACAGAAGCAGTTTCCAGATATTCCGATCCATCCGCTGGAGGCTGATTTCATGCGCGCCTTGCAGTTGCCAACCGAAGTTTCAGGCATGCCGAAACTGGGTTTTTTCCCGGGTTCCACCATCGGCAATATGATTGCCCGGACGTCGGTTGATATGTTGCGTTCGATGCGCGAGACGTTGGGCGAAGGATCACAGCTTCTGATCGGTTTTGACCGGATCAAGGATGAACAGGTTTTGGTCGATGCCTATGATGACACAGCAGGTGTCACCGCACAATTCTCGCTAAATCTGTTGCACCGGATCAACAGCGAAATGGACAGCGATATTCCCATTGATCAGTTCAAGCATATCGCAATCTGGAACGACATATATGCACGGATTGAAATCTATCTGGAGGCGCAGTCCAATGTCAATTTTGGGATTGCCGGCAAGTCATTCTCGATGGTCAAGGGACAAAGACTACATATTGAAAATAGTCACAAATATGGTTTGCGAGATGCCAGGCTGATGCTGCGGGCCGGCGGTTGGACTCCGGTCAAGGACTGGAGCGATGAGCAAAATTACTTCTCACTGATTTTGGCCGAAGCACATCCGTTGAAGCGGGCGCCCTAGAGCCGCTAGTTTACAGCGGCGGTTTCTTCGACCGGAGCATATTTGGCGCGCCAAGTGGTGATCCACTCATAACCGCCCCGGCATTCGGTCATTCCGGTTACTTCGATCAGGCGGAATATCTGGCCGTCCCAGACATAGCTTTCCGAATTGCCGCAATCACCCAGACCGCGTCCTTTTGCATAGCTGCTTAGTATCTGATCTTTGCCTTCCCAACTGGCGTTTACTAATAACGGCGTTCTGCCGTCCCCGTCCCAAACGGGCGGAATATCAAATTTGGCTGGTTCGAATGTCCATTTTCCAGTCCCGTCTTCGCCATCACGATATTCGCCGATAAACGCCGTACTTGAAAAATTGTAAGCACCCGAGCCGCAGGATATCAGGACCAGCGCACGATAGATTTCTGCGCGGGCGCCCATCGCAAAAGCCTGATCCTCGACCACGCCAAAGCGTTCATTCTTGCATTCGGAGTTTTCGGCCAATGCGACCAGTTCAGCGGTATCAGGAACGCGATCTGCATCATCCCACTGATCTACCGGAATAAGCGGAATATTGGGCTCTGTTGGCGAAAACTGACGACGGCCTTTGGCGATTAGGGCGGTCCGGGTGCCGGCGCGTTTTTGCTTGGCGTCGACATATCGCAGCGCCGCTGCGGATCCCGCCAATGAAATCTGGGTCAGATTTTCATCATTCGGCCCCAGAACCTGTAAATTATTGCCGCGGGCAATGGCCTTGGCGACTTTTATCGCATCTTGACCAACAATTTCAATTGGATAGTCCTCTTTTACCACAGGGCTGGTATCGACCAGCTGACCATCGATTTTCATCTTGTAACGATCAATCTCACCTGCATCGACCAAGACGCGGATCTTCAGAATTTCTTCGGTACCGGCGGTTCGAACCAATGTAATCGGCCCATCCCATTCATCATATGCGCCGCTTTGATCGGGGATTAATGAAACCGCCTTGCAGGTTCCGCCATTGTCGCAACCAACCGCCCAATCCTTGAACGTCTTGATTTCACCAGGCTGAGGTACAGCCGCCGATGCAACCGACAGAGCGGCCAATAGACTCAAAATGATG
The DNA here is from genome assembly GCA_951813595.1 of uncultured Parasphingorhabdus sp. GTDB lineage: Bacteria > Pseudomonadota > Alphaproteobacteria > Sphingomonadales > Sphingomonadaceae > Parasphingorhabdus. The sequence continues at coordinate 212,103 of CATOTQ010000002.1, forward strand.
CCATGGGGGGACATGATTGAAGTCTAGCCAGTTTCTCCGACAATCGCTAGTGACTTTTAAAAAGCGCAACGATCAAAGGACGCAAAATGAAGGCGATTGGAATTATTGGTTCAGGGCAAATGGGTGTAGGGATAGCTCAAGTATCAGCGCAGGCGGGCTATCATGTGTATCTCTCCGACATGAATCTGGAGATTGCCGAGAAGGGCAAGGCCTTTGCCGCAAAGCAGCTGAACCGGCTAGTGGAGAAAGAGAAAATCGATCAGCAGGCGGCGGATACTGCGATTAGCCGGATTGAACCGATTGACCGGATGGATCCGATGGCTAGCGCGGATATGATAATCGAAGCGGCAACTGAACGTGAAGAAGTGAAACGTCAGATATTTGCCGCTGCATCGGAAATTCTGGGGCATCAGGCGGTTCTGGCCTCTAACACCTCATCGATTTCAATCACTCGGTTGGCCCAGTCGGTGAAAGATCCATCGCGCTTCGTCGGCGTGCATTTTTTCAATCCGGTGCCTTTGATGGGACTGGTGGAAGTCATTCGCGGGCTCGCCACGAGTGACTAGACAGCAGCCACGGCGACGGACTTTGCCGAGGCGGTTGGCAAGCAGCCTGTGCTGGTAAAGGATTCGCCTTGTTTTGTGGTCAACCGTATCTTGCTACCGATGCTCAACGAAGCTTTTTTGCATTGTGTGAAGGCACGGCATCAATGGAAGATATTGATCGCGGCGTGCAGTTGGGTCTTGGTCATCCAATGGGACCAATCACGCTCGCGGATATGATTGGGCTCGATACCCTGTTGGAAATATTGGCTGTGCTGCAAAATGATTTCGGCGATCCTAAATATCGCCCGGCACCAATATTGCGAAAATATGTTGAGGCAGGCTGGTTGGGTCGCAAGACTGGCAAGGGTTTTTACGACTATTCGGGTGAAGCGCCGGTTCCAACCATTTGACTGCCGGAGATCGACTAATGAACGAAAAAATCAGGGACTTCCGGATTGATATTCCGAAAAAGCAGCTGGACGATTTGGACATCCGGCTGCGGCATGTGCGCTGGCCCAATCCCGAACCGGTGGATGACTGGTCGCAGGGTATTCCGCTTGACTATGTGCGCAAAGTTACCAACTATTGGCGTGAACAATATGACTGGCGGCGCTGCCAAGAGGCGCTCAACCAATATCCGCATCATCTGACCGAGATTGACGGTATCGATATCCATTTCATGCATATCCGTTCGCCTGACCCAAATGCGCGGCCGCTTCTCATGACCCACGGCTGGCCGGGAAGCATCGTTGAATTTATGGATGTGATTGAACCTTTGACTGACCCGATTGCGCATGGGGGCAAAACAGAAGATGCTTATCATCTGATCATTCCGTCGCTGCCCGGATATGGATTTTCCGGCAAACCTACCGAGACAGGCTGGGGAATCGAAAGGATCGCGAAGGCCTGGGACGAGTTAATGGGTCGGCTTGGCTATGACCGCTATTTCGCACAGGGTGGTGACTGGGGTGGAATGACGACTTCGGTTATAGGTGTACAGAATCTGGGACGATGTGCCGGGATACACCTTAACTTCGTGATTGTTGGCCCGCCCTCTGCCGAGATCATGCAAAAGCCAACGCCGCAGGAGCAGGCAACGCTGGCTCGCTTTGCCGAATATCAGACACAAGGCGCAGGCTATGGGCAGATCCAGAGCACGAAGCCGCAAACATTAGGCTACGGACTGGCAGACAGCCCGGTTGGTCAGATGGCTTGGATAATGGAGAAATTCCAGGGCTGGTCGGATGGAGCGACTACGCCTGATGACAGCTTTGAGCGCGATCGCCTGCTCGACAATGTCATGATCTATTGGCTCAACAATGCAGGGGGGAGTTCTGCCCGGCTCTACCGCGAAAGTTTCGGTTCACCCAATGTAGAACCGGTGACCATACCAACTGGGTGCAGCCTGTTCCCCAATGAGATTATCGCGCCATCGCGCCGCTGGGCGGAACAGCGCTTCAAAAATATTACGTTCTGGAACGAAGCCGACCGCGGCGGTCATTTTGCAGCAATGGAGGTGCCGAATCTGTTCATTCAGGACGTGCGTGATTGTTTCCGTGAGATGGAGCTTTAACGCCATATGCCGGCACTCATAATCCGGCGCCTAGTAACAGCCATCCCGACATTGTTGGCGATCATCCTGGTGTCATTCTTTCTGATGCGGTCCGCGCCGGGTGGACCGTTTGATGGTGAACGGCCATTACCTCCTGAAGTACAGGCATCGCTTCGAGAAACCTATGGACTCGACAAGCCGCTCTGGGAGCAGGCCTGGATGTATATCACACGGCTCTTGCAGGGTGATTTCGGACCTTCGCTGGTCTATCGTGATTTCACGGTGACAGAATTGGTGGCGCAGGGATTGCCGATTTCGTTGATGCTAGGCGGATTGGCGATTGTTCTAGCGTTGTTAGTGGGCGTGACAGCCGGTCTATTTGCAGCGGTTCGAGCAGGCAACGCAGCAGACAAATCGGTCATGATGTTTGCCACTATCGCAACTGCATTGCCGGCCTTTGTAACTGGACCAGCGCTGGCATTGCTGTTTGGATTGTCGCTGGGACTTTCACCTGTATCCGGCCGCGGCGAGGGCGTATCATGGCTGATCATGCCGGTCGTGGCGCTGGCCTTGCCGGTATCGGGGGCCATCGCTAAGTTGACCCGTGCCGGGCTGGCAACAGTGCTGAAACAGGATCATATACGTACGGCCCGCGCGCGAGGATTGCCGGAGACAAAGATACTCTTCAAGCATGGGTTGCGGCCTGCGCTGGTCCCGGTCGCCAGTTATCTGGGACCAGCGGCAGCGGGACTTTTGACTGGTGCCGTCGTAGTGGAAACCGTGTTCGGTCTACCAGGCCTGGGCCGGTATTTCGTGCAGGGCGCACTCAATCGCGACTACCCTCTCGTACTTGGCGTGGTGACGCTTTATGCGGCGCTGATCATATTGTTCAATCTTTTCGCTGACCTGATTTACGGCTGGCTTGACCCCAGGATGCGCGAAGAATGAAGGCGTTCCTGCAACGTGAGCACTGGCCGCTCTGGGTGGTTGTTGTTCTGATCGGATCGGCTTTGTTGCTGCCTGTGATATTGCCCTAGCACTATGCCCAGATCGACTGGGACAATGTGCGCACCCCAGCCCTGACAGGTAGCCATTTGCTGGGTACCGATGAAATTGGCCGCGACCGGCTGGCACGTTTGGCGGCAGGTACGCGAACCACCCTGATGGTTGCCATTGCCGCTGCTCTGGTATCGCTGGTTGTGGGCATCGCCTGGGGTGCAACGGCAGGATGGTTGGGCGGCAAGGTAGACGAAGCAATGATGCGCTTTGTCGACGCGCTTTATGCACTTCCCTTCATGTTCATTGTGATTTTGCTAATGGTGATATTCGGACGTTCGATATTGCTGGTCTTTATCGGCATCGGACTGGTCGAGTGGCTGACCATGGCTCGGGTTGTACGGGGTCAGGTGATGGCTTTGAAACAGCGGCCTTTCATATTAGCTGCCGAAGCGGCGGGGACATCAGGGCTAGCGATATTGTTTAAACACATCCTACCCAATATCATGGGTGTCGCTCTAGCCTATCTGATGCTGACAGTACCGCAGGTCGTGATGGTAGAGAGCTTCCTTTCTTTCCTTGGCTTGGGCGTACAGGAACCGCTTACGTCGCTTGGCATTCTCGTCAAGGAAGGTGCAGACGATATGGATATGACCCCATTGGGATTGCTCTTGCCCGGCGGCGTGCTGGTGCTAATATTGGTGTGCCTGACAATCGAAGGCGAGCGGTTGAGGGACAAATATTCGTGAGCCTTTATTCCCTGCACGATTTATCGGTCGAAATCGACGGGAACCGTCTTGTGGACGGCGTCGATCTGGATGTTGAAGCCGGGCAATGCACTGCCATTATCGGCGCATCCGGTTCAGGCAAGACTCTGACCTGTTTGACTCCATTTGGTTTGAATGCGGGTACGGCCAGCGGCGTCATGACCTTGGATGGCATCGATTTATCGAGCGCAACCGCCGATGATATGCGAACAGCGCGCAGCCGAGTGACTGGCTTTGTCTTTCAGCAGCCGCTTACGGCACTGACGCCTCATTTGACGGTGGGGGCACAATTGAAAGAAGCGGCTGCACAAGGCGGTATTTCCTTGACCCGGGCGCAGATGGTCCAAAAACTGGAACGGGTCGGGCTATTGTATGCCGATGAAAAGCTGGACCAGTTTCCGCACCGGTTATCGGGGGGAGAGCGCCAGCGCGTTTTGATCGCCGCCGCGATTGTGCATGGACCCAATCTGCTGATTGCGGACGAACCAACCAGCGCTCTCGACGCGTCGCTGCGCGGTGAAATCATGGATTTGCTTGACGAATTGCGTGCAGAACAGGGACTCGGTATGCTGCTGGTCAGTCATGATCTAGCATCGGTTGAAGGCCATGCCGACCATTTGATCGTCATGGAGCATGGGCGCATAGTCGAAAGCCGTCCAACAGCAGAAATAATCAACAATCCCAAACAGGATTATACCCGCCGGTTGATCGCCGCAACGCCGCGTCTTGATGAACCGGCTCCGATATTGCCGGAAACGGGGGCGGTAATGCTGGAGACACAAAATGTAGCCGTGGAATTCTCCAAACCCGGTTGGCGGCGCGGCAAAACGCGTGCCATTGCAGGTGCGAGCATAACAGTCCGCGAAAGCGAGGCACTGGCTATTGTCGGCGGTTCGGGTTCGGGCAAATCAACGTTGGGCAGGGCAATTGCTGGAATTGGTCCGGTGACTTCGGGATCCATATCGTGGGAAGGAGAAAAACTTCCCGAACGGCGGAAGCGAAGCCTTGCCATGCGCTCGCTCATTCAGCCTGTTTTTCAGGATCCTGTTGCCAGTCTCAACCCGCATTGGAAGGTTGCGGATATTGTCGCCGAGCCGCTTAAAAATCTGTGCCCGGAACTATTGAAACCCGACCGATTGACCAAGGTTCGGCAAGCGCTGGAAGATGTTGGTTTGGACGCAGAATATATGGATCGCAACCCTACCAGTCTTTCCGGTGGTCAGGCTCAGCGGGTTGCTATCGCTCGCGCCATGGTGGCGGAGCCGCGGATGTTGGTTCTGGATGAAGCAACATCGGCACTTGATCCGTTAGTCGGTGCTGAAATATTAAAGCTACTTGCAAGATTGCAGCACGAGAACGAGCTTTGCATCATCTTCATCACGCATGATATTGCCACCGCCAGACGACTTTGTCACCGTATCGCCGTGCTGGAAGAAGGCTGTATTGTTGAATCTGGTGATATGGGGACTGTGCTGTCCTCCCCCAAAACAGAAACCACCAGAAAACTAGTCGCCGCCAGTTAAAAGGGCCGCCCTGTCTCCAGAGCGGCCCATGAAGGGTGCATTATATGTGTGAAATTAGAACTCTGCGCCCAGGGTAAAAACAATCGCTGAATCGGTAAAATTGTTGATCGATGGTGCATCTGTATCGGTATAGGCAAGGCTCGCGGTGAGATTTTCCGTGATTGCCCAGTCGGCTCCGATTTTCCAGTCAACATAGTCATCAACGCCGATAATGCCCGCCGGGTTGCCCAGTGAGCCTTCATTGATGCCAATTGTCGCGTTCAAAGATATCGGTGTGTTTGGAATACCGCCAGATACGCCGGTATAGATATATACATTGTCATCATTGCCCAAGCTATCCTGAGACGGTGCCCATGCAATGCCGGAAGTGACTTCCACCGGGCCGATCGCACCTGTTACCGAAGCATAAGGCTCGAAATAGTCGCTCGGTCCAGCTGCGCCGCCCTGACCATTGGGGTAGGCATAGTAGAGTAAGCCGACATCGAGCGAGAGGCCGGAAACCACCTCGCCGGACCAACCACCGTAAAGGTCGAGTTCGGTATGGCCAAAGGTTGCGCTGTCTTCGATCGAAGAAGCCCAAGTGCCGATGTAAAAGCCGCTATCAAGAGACACATCAATGCCGCCTTGCACCGCTATATCGCCATCCGAGAAGGATAGGCCGCGGAAGCGATAGTCTGATGTGAGCGCCACATTGGCGGAAACGGAAATGCCGCTACCTTCGCCATCTTCGGCAAGAGCTGGTGCGGCCGTGCAGGCCATAATGGCTGCCGACAGGCCGAGAAGGCTTGATTTCAATTTGTAGGACGTGCGCATGTAAATTCCTTTCTGGTAGATGCGTATCGCCCCTCCTGGAATTCGTCCCGGTTGTCTTTTTTGCTGCGAATCTAGTCGCAAATGACAATCTCAGAACATGCGTCATCATTGCTGCCCTAGTTTGTTGCGCTGCACAACTCCAAAAAGCAATATTATTGTGATATTTCTGGTTTCGTTGCTTTTTCGCAACATAACTTTTTCTCAATAACCCTTTTTTAGATATTGTTAACTCGCGCGGCTTAGCGGTTAATCATGTCGAAAATGGAAGTCATAGCAGGTAATGAAACCCTAGAAAGCCGGTTCGAGGCCAATTTTGATCGCCTGGAAGCAGTGGAATCTGTCGTGTCAATTATCAGCGGGATGGCTGATACCGGGCCACAGTCTTCTTTGGGCCTTCCGCCAAAAGATCAGCTGCAGGGTTTTTACCTGATCGGATCTCCGATGTTGCAACGCCGGGTTGATAGCATTTGCGACGATATGGCAGTGACTGCACGTTCTGGTGCGCGAGCGCTTCTGCAGTTCAAGTCGGAAGGACGAGACAATCTCGGAGCTGCTGCAGCTTGTCTGATGCGGGAAATCAACCAAATGTGCGCTCAAATTCTCGTTTTGATGCGCAAATAGAGTTATTTCACCAGCTTTTTGACTTCGACTGGTAGCGATTTGATGTGAACATCACGCTGCGGAAATGGGATTTCGATGTCATGTTCCTTGAACAGGTCCCAAACACGTTTCAGGATGGCCGCTCTGAAATTGCCAACTCCGGATTGCGGGTCCTTGATCCAGCAGCGGATCTCGAAATTCACACTATTGTCGCCAAATTCCAGCATCCAGACAACTGGTTTTGGATGATTGAGAACGCGCGGAATATCGACACAGGCCTGCTTCATGAGCTCAATCGCATGATCCATGTCGGTATTATAGGACACACCGACCGGAATGCTGATGCGTACATTGGGATTGGAATAAGACCAGTTTTCGACTTCCCGCGTCATCAAGTCTTCATTTGGAATTAAGTGCTCTTTGCCTTCGCGAGTAAGCACCGAAACTGCGCGCACACCAATCTTATTCACCCAACCAAAGCTGTCACCAACCGCGATTACATCACCCGGTTTAATCGAGCGATCCATCAGCAATATGATACCGGCAATCAGGTTACCGACAGTTTTCTGCATGCCGAAACCAATGGCAAGACCAAAGGCACCGGAGAAAAAAGCCAGCGCAGTGAGATCAATGCCGAGAACATCCAGTCCCAGAACAAAGGCGCCTGCTAAAATCGCAACGGTCGCCAATTTCTGCCCCAGAACCTTCTGCGCGCCGTCGAGCTGGCTATTGCCTATAACATGGTTGGCCATCTTCATCAGTACGCGTGCAACCGCGAGCAGGAAGACAGCGGTCATGGCAATTGTGACAACCAGCAGCAACGAGATGCGGCGAGAGCCAACATCAACGCCCACCTTGTCCATCGCCTCGCGAATTGTATCAATGTCGCCAACAAAGCCGATTGCCGCGACGGCAAATATGCCCAGACCCATAACCGTACCGAGCCAATCAGGCATTCTGACCCCGCGAATCAGATCATTGGTGAACAGCCCCATGGTTACGGCAATGGTCAGCGATAAAACGACTTCGGCAATTTCCGTCCATGGATAGGCCGCCAGAAACAATCCGCACATGGTGAAGGTAACAAAGCGTCTTGTCATGTCCCTGATGCGGCGGCCGGCAAGCTCGCTCTCATAGCCAGCTCTTGCTTCCCACATCAGCCGCAATTTTGGTCCAATAAACTTGCTTAGATACCAGCCGACAGTCAGGGCCAGCGCGACCAGCACTACTGCGACCCCTCCCTCAATATAGGGTGTATTTCCCGCGGTCTCGAGGCCCAGTTCCTGAAGCTGTTGGTTTATAACGGCTATCATGACCGTGCCTTATTGTAGGCTTCGAAGCCTTTGGCAAGATCGGTGATCAGGTCGCCAGTGTCTTCCAGGCCAATATTCAGACGGACCAGCGCGCCTTTCATGATCCATGGCCTCGCTGTCCTGTGTTTCGCAGGATCAACTGGCAGGGCAAGGCTTTCATAGCCGCCCCAGCTGTAACCGATGCCGAACAAGTCCAGTGCATCGACGAACGCAGCTCGTGATTTTTCGTCGCCTTCGCTTAGTTCGAACGAAAACAATCCGGAAGAACCAAGGAAATCGCGTTTCCAGTTCTCATGACCAGGACATTCCGGCAGGGCCGGGTGCAGTACGGCGCCAACTTCACTTCGTTCGCGAAGCCAGTTGGCGACGGTTAGCGCCGATTTCTCGTGCTGCTTCAGCCGGACTTCGAGAGTGCGCAGGCCTCGTGCAGCGAGATAGGCGTCGTCTGGGGAAACAACCTGCCCCAATTGCTGCGCTGTACGCCGTAATTTCATCCAGTATTTTTTGTGGGTCGTGGCGGTACCGATCATAACATCGCTGTGCCCCACAATATATTTAGTCGCAGCGATGATCGAAATATCAATACCTTTTTCTAACGCCGGGAAAAAACGCGATGTAGCCCATGTGTTATCGAGCAGGGTTGCGATACCTGCATTTTTTGCCGCCGCGCAAATGGCCGGGACATCCTGCACCTCGAAGGTTAGACTGCCAGGACTTTCCATCAAAATCGCTTTGGTTTTATCGGTGAACAAAGAGGCAATATCACCGCCGATCAGTGGATCAAAATAGCGTGTTGATATGTCCATGCGTTTCAAAAATGCATCGGCAAAGCTGCGGCTTGGATCATAACTGTTGTCGCTCAGCAGAACCTCGTCACCGGAATTGAGAACTGCCAGCAGGGCACAGGAAATCGCGGCGACTCCAGATGGATAGAGCATGGTGCCTTCAGCGCGGGGTTCCATTTCTGTCAGGGCTTCTGCCAGCGACCACTGTGTTGGAGAGCCCCGGCGGCCATAGAAAAACCGGCCATCTTCATTGGACTTCAGTCCGCTCCGAAGGTCAGCGATATTATCATAGAGATGCGTACTGGCGCGCCAGACCGGCGGATTGACAACGGCGTCGGTCCATTCCTTGCGCCTACCGCCTTCAACAATCTGTGTCGCGGGTGCTTTGGCCGGTTTTTTGCTATCGGTCACATGCGGGTCCAATAGCCTTTGCCAAGATCAGGCTGTTTCTTTCGGTGTATCTGCGTCAGCGCCCCATTCGGCCCAGCTGCCATCATATAGCGCTGTTTTATCTGCCCCCGCCAGCGCTGCGGCAAAAGAAACCACCGCGGCAGTCATGCCAGAGCCGCAGGTCGTCACAATGGGTTTGGAAAGATCAACGCCCGCTTCATCGAAAATAGCTTTTGCTACGTCAGCACTTTTCCAGGTGCCGTCGTCGTTAAAGAATTTGCCGTGCGGGATATTGCTCGATCCGGGAATATGGCCGGTTGCAATGCCGGGACGAGGGTCTTCTTCAGCGCCGCTGAACCGGTCTGCGGGTCGTGCATCGACCACTTGCTCATCCTTGCTATGCAGATTAGCCAGCATATCGGCCTTGTTGCGCACATCCTTGTCATCTTTCCAGACAGTGAAGTGGCGGTGGCGCAGAGCTTCCTTGCCGGTTTCCAGAGCGCGGCTCTCAGCCTTCCATTTGGCTATACCGCCATCCAATATCGCGACCTCATGGGCACCGAAAATTGTCAGCATCCACCAAGCACGCGCGGCGCTTTTCAAAGGACTGTCATCATAGAGCACAATCCGGCTACCATCGCCGAGGCCCAGCGATTGCATCCGGCTGGCGAATTTTTCAGCTGGCGGCAACATATTCTCGATATCACTATTGGTATCGGTCAGATCGAACAGATCCATGAACACCGCGCCGGGGATATGGCCCGCTTCATACTCAGCCTGAGGATTGCGGCCGGCGTCGGGCATGAATTTCGTCGCATCAACAATGCGCAAATCTGAGGCACCCAGTTCATTTGCCAGCCAGTCGGTTGTTACCAACAGTTCCATTTCACGCTCCCTAAGCCGATTTTCAATTTTCAGATCGCCATGTGTAGCGATTCGGATTTCAGCAGTCGAGGCTATAGTGCATCGCAATCTGAATCCACTGCTATTGTGCTATTCGTGCAAATGATCGCTATTCACAGTTTGTCCAGAAACTAAGCGGCCATTTGCCGGGTTTCGTGTTGGCCTCTATCGCTATTTTCTGCCAGGTGCGATCAGGCATGGCGAGCCGACTATTATGCGCCTACTTGTCGTTTGGCGCAGGCTAGCCTTGAAATGGCCGGTGCGCGACATTCTTGAAATTGCGCGGTCCCTGGTCAAGCCGGAATGGCGCCATTTTCTCTCGCGGCGGTTGATGTTCTGTGCCAACCAGGAAGTTCACCGCCTGCATCTGGGCATTGCCGTCACTATCGACATAATCAAACCGAAGCAGGACAAGCGGAACGAACAATTTCTGCGACTGAAAATCAATCGGTTGAAAAGCCGCCAACGGTAGCCGAATTTCTCCCGATGCATCTTCTTTTCCACCTGCCGTAAGATCGCCAATTTCGTGGAGCAACTGACCCTGTGACGATGCTGCGGTTTCGACCAGATGTTTGTCCGCTTGGATCATTGTGCCGGTGACATAAAGGTTTCCAACGTCCTGTTCTGAACGATTTTCGATTGTAAGTCGGTACCCGACAACCGCATTCATCAGAGTTGATGACGCACTTTCGGCTGCAAATGTTATGTTCAGCCGATCTGAGATCGCCTTGGCCGGTTTCGGAGGAGGAGTTGATTGAACAACCGCCTCTGACTCCCTAACTTTTGTGGTGACAAAGCCGCTCGAGGTGTCTTCAACTTGTGGCTCAACGGCTTTGGCGGATCCAGCGAGTTCTGCCGCTGGTGCCGGATCGGTTTCTTCGACAAGAGTTTCGGCTTTTTTCTCTGGAATTGGCTCCGAAAGAGATGGGTCGGTAGCAATTTCATCAGCTATCGTATCGACCTGCCCTCTCTTGCGCCACAGTAAGAAACCAAAGCTACCCAGCAATATTATCGCTAGTCCGATTCCCAAAAGAAGCGTTTGTTGATCCGGTGACTCTCCTGTGTCTGTCTCGAGCGGATCGGCAGGTTCAGGATTAGATTGTGCTGGCGGTTCAACTGGGCTTGTCGGCAACTCTTCCGAGGGCGCTTCATCGGCTGTTGCCCCAGCATCGCTTTGGGCAGGAGGAGCAACTGCTTCTGGCTGCGTTTCTGTGTTTGCGGACGCCCGTGTTGGCGGAAGAGCGGGGCGTGGTACCGGATTTGTCCGTGGCTGGGGTGCTGGCGTGTTGGCGACCGGCGGCGCGGACTCGTCAACCGGACCAGTTGGTGCTGGCTGCGGTGCAGGGCTATTGTCGCCGGGCGGTAGCGAGAAATCATCTACTGATGGCGGCGGCTGGGGTACGGGATCGGAAGGTTCGGTTTGTGCCATAGCAGGCCCAGCGAAACCAATGGTGAGCATGCACAGAAATGCGACGCTCCGTTTCCTTACATTCACCCAGTTTTTGACCATATTGCCTGTGTAAAAACCCAACCCGAAATTTTGCATCCAAGCCCACTGAACTGCCCATGAATGAAGCAAGGTGATGACATGAACTGCGCCTTACATTAGATGACCTGCATGACGAATGAAAAAACATCAAATCTCAATCCGCAGCATTTGGGTCAGCAGAGCGATTTGCCGGGATCGCCGGAAGCAGCTGTCCTCGACTATGTTCCCAATCCCCAAGCGGGAGAGCTTTACTTAACGCGGTTTGCTGCGCCTGAGTTTACATCACTTTGCCCAGTTACCGGACAGCCCGATTTCGCGCATTTGGTGATTGACTATGCGCCGGGTGAGAGAATTGTAGAGTCTAAATCGTTGAAATTATTTCTGGGCAGTTTCCGTAACCATGCCGCTTTTCACGAGGATTGCACTGTTGGTATCGGCAAGCAGCTTTTTGATGAGATGCTGCCGCAATGGCTTCGCATTGGCGGTTATTGGTATCCGCGCGGGGGGATTCCGATTGATGTGTTCTGGCAATCCGGAGAACCGCCCAAGGGGCTCTGGATTCCCGATCAGGGTGTTGCATCCTATCGCGGGCGCGGCTGATGACGCATAAATTTTATGGTGGACCGTTATCGCTCTATTCGGGAAAAGCATGCGCCTATCTCGACTGGAAAGGTGTGGACTACGAAGAAATATTAAGTTCAACTGAAGTATACAAAGACATCATCATCCCTCGAGTAGGCCGTCCAGTCATTCCTGTGATGGTGACCGACGACGATGAAACCTTGCAGGACACCACACTGATCATCGACCACTTCGAGGAAAAGATCGGCGGGCCATCGGTGTATCCCGAAACCCCGAGGCAACGTCTGGTTGCTTTGCTGATGGAAGTATTCGGCGACGAATGGCTCGTCATTCCGGCGATGCACTATCGCTGGAACTATAATGAGGAATGGGTTTACGGTGAATTTGGGGCAGTAGCCGCACCCAATGCCAGCAAGGAAGAGCAACTGGCGATCGGGCGTGAGCGGGGCCAGAATTTCAAAGGTTTCTGTCCGGTATTGGGAATAAACGAACAGACCATTCCAGCGATTGAGGCCAGCTATGAAGCATTGCTCGCTGATCTGAACGTCCATTTTTCTCAATATGATTATCTGCTCGGGTCACGGCCATCTATCGGCGATTATGGCATGATCGGCCCCCTTTACGCGCATCTCTATCGCGATCCGGCGTCCGGCGAGATTATGAAGCGGCTGGCTCCCAAAGTGGCGGCATGGGTCGAGCGCATGGTTGATGTGCAGAAACCGCTTTCCGGCGAATTTTTGCCTGGTGATGAAGTTCCGTCGACACTGATCCCAGTGTTTGAGCGAATGATGGTAGAGCAATTGCCGGTTCTTCAGAGAACGGCCGTGATGCTTGGCAATTGGGCGCAATCAAGTTCCAATTCCGAAATCCCTCGCGGAGCCGGAATGATTCCTCGCGCATTAGGTATGACTGAATATACCGTCGAAGGTGTCACGAGCGAGCGAATCGCACCCCCGTTCAGCTTGTGGATGTTCCAACGCCCGATAGATTTTTATATAAGCCTTGATGGAGACGATCGTGCCTCCGTTGATGCGCTACTGGCATATATTCCCGATGCCGAGGCTTTCCGGCAATTCGAGGCCGGACCGCGATTATCGTTCGAAAATTTCAAGCTGGCATTGGCTTGAGCGAATTCTGGTCACGTTGCCAAGACCTACTCATTATCGGCTTTCCACGCCTCCAACTGCTGCGGAATCATGGCGACCAGGGCGGCATAGTTAGTTCTATCCCAACCCGTAATCATTGGGCGTAGGGGCGGCAACTGCAGCAGCAATCAACAGTCCGGACAACATGGCATGTTCTCCTTGTGCCGGATGATCGCATGGTTTGGCTATTCAGGTAACGAATCGCTACGCTATGAAATTGGGAAACCAAAGAGCCTGACAACGTGCGACATAGGGTGCAAAATTGGCATGGGACTTGGTGGCATCGAGCACCGGTCCGGGCAGTTCCTCAATCAAATCATTGGCGACCATGGGATAGGCTGTCGCATCAAGACTCGTTGGATTGTCGCCAAACATAAACGGCTTTTCTCCCAACCGGGTCGACAAAGCGGCAAGATCCTTAGCGCCGAATGCGTAGATATCCTTCTCGTCATGTCGGCCAATACCGTGGGCCTTGAGATTGTTCTTCACCTGACGCTGTGCGATCATCGGCACCAGTGAACGGACAACCGGCGGCATCGATCCAAACCAAAATTTGTTGATGATCGGCCAATTATACTCATCGATCCAACGACTATAAACACCGACCCAATAGAGTCTTTCTTCAGCCATGCGAGCCATTGCATGCGATTCTGCTTTTTCCTGCGCGTTTAGTCCGGGATCAAAATCCGCCTTGTATTTGTTTTCCAGATGTTTGCGAATGAGCGTACTGTCGGCAATCTCAACGGCATCATCGATGATATAAGGCAGTTTTCCTTTCGGAGCCTTGCCGGGATCGGCGATTATCTCGGTTTCGTAATCTTGCCCAGCCATTTTGAGCAGGATCTCGGCTTTCATGCAAAACGGGCTGGGGCAGGGTACGCCAAAGCCGGATTGGAATTGTACCAGTTTGATTCCCACGGCCGTTCTCCTTTTTTGCGTCATAACACAAATCAAATCTGCAGTGCGGCTAAAATTTGCACCACCATGTCGTAGTAATCTGATTTTGTCTTTGCATCGTCACAAACTGACATTATTGTCAGTATATGGGTCAAGAACATCAGCACAGTATCGCCATTGAAGCGTCAGACATCGATTTTATGGGGCATGTCAACAATGCCAACTACCTGAAATGGGTCCAGGATGCGGTGATCGCCCACTGGGAGCGGTTCGCGCCCTCAGAAGCTGTCGCTTCGCATCTCTGGGTCGCTCTGAAACATGAAATTATCTATCGCAAGCCGGCCTTTCTTGAGGATGATGTGATTGCCGAAGTGTTGCTTGAGAAAGTACACGGTGCCCGGGCGTTCTACACAACTGTAATCAAACGCGGGGAGGAAGTGTTGGCTGAAGTCGAATCGAGCTGGTGCTGCATTGATGCCGATACACTTCGCCCTATGCGGTTGGCGCAGGATGTGATTGCGCGGTTTTTCGGCAAGTAGGCGCTACAACTGCTTAGCGCATCAGTCCGCCAATAAGATTTCTGACAAACCGTCCCGCGACTGGTCCGGCCAGATCGGTGGCGATGGAACCAGCGGCTGAGGTGATGCCCGAACGTGCAGGATTGGCGCGAGATTTCTTGCCGAGCACGGCGGAAGCGGCAATGGCAGCAGCCGAACCCGCTGCGACTTTGGCGCCGCGGCTAAATGCTTTTTCCCACATGCTTTTGGACTTGCGCGGCTTCTTACACACTTCCTCCTCGCCTTTTTCTTCGACTTCCTTTGCGGTTTCAACGGCGTCGGCGGCTTTTTGGGCCAAGACTTCCTCGGCACTTTCTCGGTCTACAAGTTCCTCATATTTATTTTCATAAGGACTGATTGACTGGATGATCGCACGTTCCTTCTTGGTCACAGGGCCAAGGCGGGAGCGTGGCGGTTTGATCAAAGTTCTTTGCGTAATTGTGGGAGCACCATCGTCGTCCAGCGTTGATACCAAAGCTTCGCCAACCTTCAGCTCGGTAATCGCTTCCTCGATATCCAGATCATCATTGACCCGGAATGTTTCGGCCGCTGCCTTGATCGCGCGCTGGTCACGTTTGGTGAAAGCGCGAAGCGCATGCTGGATACGATTGCCAAGCTGCCCCGCCACTTCTTCGGGAATATCAATCGGGTTTTGCGTGACGAAATATACCCCGACGCCTTTGGAACGGATCAATCGCACCACTTGCTCGATTTTCTCTTCCAGCGCTTTTGGGGCGTCATCGAACAGAAGATGCGCTTCGTCGAAGAAGAAAACCAGTTTTGGTTTATCCGGATCGCCAACCTCGGGCAAAGTCTCAAACAGTTCGGCGAGCAGCCAAAGCAGAAATGTTGCATAGAGCTTCGGGCTCCGCATCAATTGGTCGGCCGCAAGCACGTTGATATAACCTTTGCCGTTTTCATCGGTCGCAAGGAAATCATCGATTTCGAGCGCGGGCTCTCCGAAAAACTTGTCGGCACCCTGTTCCTCGAAGCTCAGCAGTTGTCGCTGGATTGTGCCAACACTCTGTCTGCTGACATTGCCATATTTCCCCGAAAGCTCTTTGGCGTTCTCAGATGCAAATTGTAGCATCGATTGCAGGTCACCCAGATCAAGCAATAGCAATCCATTGTCATCAGCATAACGGAAGATGATGTTGAGCACGCCTTCTTGGGTGTCGTTCAGGTCAAGCAAGCGGGCGAGGAGCAACGGATCCATTTCGGTAATGGTGGTGCGGATCGGATGGCCCTGTTCACCGAACAGGTCCCAGAAAATCGCAGGGTTATCGGAATATTCGTAATCCTCCATGCCTAGTTCTTTGGCACGTTCTTCCAACTTGTCAGCATGTTTGAAGCTGGATGATCCTGCCATGGTAATACCTGACAGGTCACCCTTTACATCGGCGACAAACACGGGAACACCTTTGGCAGAGAAGCTCTCGGCCAATCCCTAGAGTGTCACGGTTTTGCCGGTACCGGTTGCTCCTGCAATCAGGCCGTGCCGGTTGGCGCGCGATAGATCGAGGTTTTGTTTCTCGCCGCCGCCAAGACCAAGAAATATTTCTGCTGTATCACTACTTTCGAAGCCCTTCAAGACTATCGAACAGGTAATATCGACCCCAATAAAAAAAGGCCAGCGCGAAGCACTGGCCTTCTAAAGATTCGATGTAAACTCGTTTAACCGTCGTTCAAACGAACCGCCACAAATTGCGCTGGACGAGCACCACGTTTTATCTGCAGCAACACGGCTTCACGACCTGCACGCTTGGCATTGCTGATCGCATTGTCGAGGTCATTGGCGTTACGGATCGAACGGCGATTGACACTGGTAATCAAAATGCCGCGCCGCAGTCCTTTCTGGGCAGCATCACTGTTGGGATCGACGGTGGAAACAACCACGCCCTTCTGGCTTGATGGAGCACCGATCTGACGGGCAATGGCGGGTGTCAGGTCGACGACCGATAGGCCCAGTGCCTCGGCAGTGGCCTGCGCGCTGGCACCATCTTCATCCTCGCCCATTGCATTTTCTTCGGCATCTGGATCAAAGCTGTTGTTAGCCAGCTCTTCCTCCGAAGGCCGCTTCCCGAGTTTTGCATTGACTTTCAATGTCTTACCATTGCGGAGCAATTCGATTGGAACCTTTGTGCCAACAGGAAGATTTGCAACCAGAAATGACAGGGTCTGATCTGGTGTTACTTCCTTGCCGTTGACTTTGGTTACCACGTCACCGGCTTGAATGCCTGCACTTGCAGCAGCTTCACCTGGAACGACGCTTTGCACAAATTCTCCGCGATTTTTCTGGATACCAAGCGAATCGGCCAGATCTTCGGTGATCCCGCTAATCTGGACGCCCAGATAGCCACGTTCAACCGATTCGCCTTTTTTCAGCGTATTGACAATCGGAACCGCGACATCGGCCGGAATGGCAAAACCAATACCGACATTGCCGCCAGTAGGCGAAATAATCGCGTTGTTAATGCCAATCACATTGCCGTTGAGATCGAACATCGGACCGCCGCTATTGCCGCGGTTGATTGAGGCATCGGTTTGCAGGAAGCTGTCATAGGCACCCTGTCCGGTGCGGCGGTGGATGGCCGAAACAATTCCGGCCGTTACGGTGCCGCCAAGGCCGAACGGATTTCCAATGGCAATGATCCAGTCACCAACACGGGCACCTTTGCTATTGCCGAATTTTACGAATGGTAGATCCTTGTCGGCCTTAATCTTTAAAACGGCAATATCGGAAGCAGGGTCGCGACCAACGAGCGTGGCATCATATTCGGTGCGATCTGGCATGATGACCGTGATCGATTCGATTGTCGCATTGCGGTTACCAGGCGCTACGACATGATTGTTAGTCACTACATAACCATCGGCAGAAATGATAAAGCCGGAACCGAGCGATTGGGCTTCACGTGTCCGCGCTCCATTGCCGCCGCGATTACGATTGCCGAACAGACCGTCAAATGGCGTGCCAGCAAATGGGTTGTTGTTCACACGCACCCGCTGGGTCGTTGAAATATTGACCACGGCAGGCTGCAATTTTTCGGTCAGATCGGCAAAACTCATCGGCGCGCCGGCGCGCGGCGCAGCGGCCCGCATTACCGGACTGTCATTGACCGCCGTTTGCGCACCAGCGGGAACAAACCCGGCAAATGTTGCGGCGCCCCCGGCCAGAAGCAATGCTGCTGATATTCCATAAGCGTAACGCACTATTATTTCCTCTCAGTCTGGTCGCGCCAACCAATTCGGGTTGGCATAAAATAATCAAAATTCGGCACAAAATATTGCCTTGGATATATGAACGGAAATTGAATGTTTCGACCACAATGTGTCAGAAACAAGCAATTCCAGTCTATTTCTATCCACTAACCCGATATTTGGGTGTGATTTTCCGCATTCGCAAGCCATTGACGGCATTTTGTCGAAATATATCACAATTCGGCAGAAAAGACGACAAATGTAGTCGAGTACTCCGAAAACCGATCACCTGCCCCGGAATTGGCGCAAATATTCGTTATCGGGTGACAGCACGAACGATGAGTTTGGATCGTCCCCGTTCGATTGCTGGAACGTCGTCTCGTAGCTTTTCATTGCCCGATAGAAATCATAGAATTCTGGATCCTTGCCAAAACTTTCTGCATAAGTACGGGCCGCACTGGCATCGGCTTCCGCCCGAATAATCTGTGCCTGCTTTGCACCCTGTGCTCTGATTGTTCGTGCTTCCTGATCACGCGCTGTCCGCATCCGCTGGTAGGCGCTGTCCAAAGGACGGCCATCGGGAAGATCTGCACGCTTGATCCGCACGTCGACAATTTCCGCACCATATTGACGCGCTACCCGGTTCAAGCCAGTGCGAATGGCATCCATGATTTGACCACGCTCTGGTGTGAGCAGCGCCGCAAAAGGACGTTTGCCCAATTCGTTACGCAGTGCTGAACCAAGAATGGGGCGCAGTTCGTCGGCAACCCGTTCTTCGCTCCCGGCTGCAATGTACATTTTTAGCGGATCAACGATCCGGAACCGCGCAAATGCATCGACTTGCAATCGAAGTTGATCAGTGGAGAGCACTTGTTGTTGATCCATCTCAACATCCAAAATGCGCTTGTCGATCCATTCGAGCTGTTCCGCAAATGGGATTTTGGCAATCAGGCCTGCACCGGTTTGACCAAAAGGTTCGCCAGTCTGGTAGCGATTGACGATCCGTACAGGTTCACCAAAGCGCACAACAACACCCTGGCGGGTTTCCGGAACAATCACCATAGTATTCAGCAATATGAACAGCGTGGCGATAACGATTGCGCCAAGCGCAACAGGGTTTTGCAATATTCGTCCCATCATCTGCCCTCCGTCGCTGCTGGTGCTTCGGGAGCCGCTTGTGACCGTTTCCTGATTTCGGGAAGCGGCAGGTACGGCGTTACACCGCTCGGCTCGACAATTGTTTTGTCAACTTTGGACAATACGCGCTCCATGGTTTCATAATACATACGCTGGCGCGTAACACGCGGTGCTAGGCGATATTCTTCGTAGACTTTATCGAAGGCTGCTGATTCACCTTCTGCCTGTGCGGTTAATTGCTGCGCATAAGCACGGGCTTCGTTGAGATAGGTTTCTGCAGTTTGTTGCGCAGCGGAAACCTCCTTAAACGCGTCGTTGACAGCTGCAGGCGGATCAGCCTTTTTGATAGCAATGCCACGTATGACAACACCCGCACCGTAGCTGTCGAGCAGTTGCTGCATATTTTCTTCGACCTGCTGCTCGATCTCTGTCCGCTCTGAACCGATAGTGTCATCCAG
The DNA here is from genome assembly GCA_951813595.1 of uncultured Parasphingorhabdus sp. GTDB lineage: Bacteria > Pseudomonadota > Alphaproteobacteria > Sphingomonadales > Sphingomonadaceae > Parasphingorhabdus. The sequence goes on from CATOTQ010000002.1 coordinate 231,753, forward strand.
TGTGAAATTGGCAACTGAAGCCCGCATAGCCGATTCCGCGACTTCGGAAATCGTCTCTTCCTGTTCGGCAATCTGGAACAGGAATAGCTCGGGTGCCTTGATGTTCCAGCGCACCGAATAGGCAAGATCGACAATATTCTGGTCACTGGTCAGGATGAGTTTTTCCGATTCGCCCTGCGGGATGTCAATCGTGCGAATTTCCTCGACGTCGAGTTTTATTACCTGTTCGATCGGTGCCGGAAGGGAGAAATGCAAACCTGGCTGCATGGTCCGGGAATAGGATCCGAATAAAGTTACAACGCCGCGCTCCTGCGGACTGACCCGGTGTACCGAACTCAGAGCCACCCAAAGAATCAGAAAACCTATCAGGAGGATCGGCCACCACGGACGGCCACCGGGACGTTTGGGTATGCCGCCCTTGAATGGGCCACCGCCTCCGGTGCCTTTTTTGAAAAGCTCCTCAAGCGAAGTGGCGCCTTTGCGACCACCACCACCGCCTTGGGGTCCACCACCGGGGTTGCCCCATGGGTTGCGCGGACCTCCGCCATTATCGCCACCATCGCCTTTGCCGGAATCGCCGCCATTGCCCCAAGGACTGGCCATGTTCAAAATCCCGCCCCAAACTGATTTGCGGGGCGCTCGCCCATCATATTTTTTGCTCATGTTATCTTTATAGGTAGCACGCGGTCAGAAAAACAGTGTCAATCGGATAAAATCGTAACTATGCGAAGCCAATGACTGATATTTTAGTGATTGAGGCAGCACTAGAGGAAGTGACTGCGGGGCGTTCAAGCGCCATTAAATTTGACCAAGGCCGGGTATCTCTGGTGCTAAATGTGGCCGGACTGGATGTCCGTGACCGCGGCCAGATCGAGATTGCGGTCAAGGGCAGGCTGCTCGAACTGGATGGTGTCGAGAAAGTCGATCTTGTGATGACGGCAGAAAAAATTGAACGCCGCCTGATCGCCGTCGGAAGCGGGAAGGGCGGTGTTGGCAAATCCACGTTATCAACTAATCTCGCGATTGCGATGAAGGCATTGGGCCGGAAAGTGGGTATGGTTGATGCGGATATATATGGCCCATCACAGCCGCGATTGCTCAATTGCGAGGGGCACCGACCGGAGGCGGAGGGCAAGCAGCTCATTCCGGTTGGCAACGAATATGACATTCCCGTTCTTTCCATGGGACATTTGGTTAAACCCGGGCAAGCTATTGCCTGGCGCGGGCCAATGGCAGGCAAAGCACTGGATCAGCTGATTGACGCGCATTGGGGAGAAACCGAAGACTTGATCATCGACATGCCTCCGGGAACGGGCGACGTGCAGCTATCGATGATGCAGAATCACAAGCCGGTCGGAGCAGTAATCGTCTCCACACCGCAAGACCTGTCGCTAATGGATGCCACCAGAGCAGTTAATTTGTTTTCTCAAGCGAAGATTCCGATCATCGGCATGGTTGAAAATATGGCCGGCTATGTCTGTCCGCATTGCGGGGAGGTAAGCGACCCATTTGGGGCTGGCGGCGCTGAGGCAGCTGCGAAAACGATGAGCATGCCGTTTCTTGGCCGGGTGCCTCTGGATATTGAAATCCGTAAATCGGGTGATGGCGGAGTGCCGGTAGCTTTGACTGACACTCCACAAGGACAGGCGTTCCATGATATTGCCAAACGGCTGGTGACATGGTTGAACAACCAGTAAGGCCGATCTAAACAAGCCTGTCTATAGGCCCGTCTAAAGGAAGGCTCATGCCGCTGGAAACAGATCAGGATATTGCCCGCTTACTTACCGACGTAAAGCGTATTGCGCTTGTCGGCGCATCAGCCAAACCGGAACGCGCCAGCAATCGCATCTTAAAATTTCTGTTTGAACAGGGATATGAGGTTATCCCGGTCAACCCCGGTCTTGCGGGACAAAAACTCCATGGTGCGGAGGTGGTTGTGTCCTTGAATGATGTTGGTGATCCGATCGACATGGTCGATATTTTCCGTAATTCGGATGCCGCAGGCGGCGTTATTGATGAGGCTATAGCTGTTGGTGCGAAATCAGTTTGGACGCAACTTAATGTGATCAATGTACCTGCCGCCGCCCGCGCCGAAGCCGCCGGGTTGGACGTTGTGATGGATCGCTGCCCCAAGATTGAAATACCGCGCCTTGGTCTATTGAAAGCATCCAATGGAAGCTGATCAAAAACAGCCCGAACCCAAAGCCGGTAAAAAAGGTATTGATCGCCGGAAATTTCTGATTGGTGGCGGGGCAGCCGCTGGTCTGGTGGTTGCATGGGCGCTTTGGCCGCGCAACTACGAGCCTAATCTTGCCGCTGCTGAAAATGAGGAAGTTCTAGGAGCGTTCCTGAAGATTCCCAGTGATGGGCGCGTGACGGTCGTGGTCCCGCAAAGCGAAATGGGGCAGGGCGTGTACACCCTCTTGCCGCAGATTTTAGCAGATGAAATGGGCGCAGATTGGCGCACTATTGCTGTGGAACCCGCTCCTATCAATCCGCTTTACGCCAACACTGCGTTGGCTGAACAATGGGCCGAAACATTGTTACCAGCGGGCGCTGAAAAACTGACAAAAGATGAAGCAGGCCAATGGGTGGCGGCGAATGTTGCGATGCGTAACGATTTTATTGTAACCGCCGATTCCTCCTCCATTGCCGGATATGCAGAGCATTTTCGCGAAGCCGGAGCGGCTGCACGAATCCTGCTCAGCAAGGCTGCAGCGAAACGATGGGATATTGAATGGGAAGCCTGCGAAGTACAAAATGGGATTGTCAGCAATGGCGAAAAAAGCCTGCGCTTCGGCGAGCTTGTTACTGACGCGGTTACACAAGACTTGCCTGACCCTGTGCCGTTGCGTGCGAGCCCGGCTGGCAATCTGGTCGGTCAGGATGTACCGCGTCTTGATCTGCCCTCCAAACTGGATGGTACCGCCAATTTTGCCGGTGATGTCCGGCTACCCGACATGGTTTTTGCATCAATTCGACAAGGCCCGATTGGCGAAAGCAGGTTAAAGTCGTTTAACCGTGAAGGCGCAAACAAGATTATCGGGCTGATCGATGTGATTGACCTCGAAACTGCCATTGCGGCTGTTGCCACCAATTGGTGGGCCGCCAATCGCGCACTCGACATGATGAGTCCGGTTTTTGAGACCAAAGGCCTGATACCGGACAGCAGCAAGATGGAAGACGCCATGGAAAAGGCACTGGAAGGTCAGGGCTTTCGCTTTGCCAAACGCGGCGAGACCAAACCTGCTTTTGCAGAATACCGAACGGTATCCGCGCGTTATTCGGCTCAGGCTGCACTGCATGCACCGATGGAAACCCGCACCGCGGCCGCGAGTTTCGTTGATGGCCGCTTGAAGTTGTGGATGGCCACTCAGGCACCCGGGGCAGCCGCAAAAGCTGCAGCCGAAGCCGTGGGAGTTGGCATTGATAGCGTAACGCTGTTCCCGATGCTGGCTGGCGGTTCTTTCGGACGCAATCTGGACAGTAAAATTGCCGGACAGGTAGCAAAGATTGCTAGAGAAATTGGTCGCCCCGTGCAGCTCATGTGGTCGCGCGCGGAGGAAATGATGCATGACCACTATCGTGCCCCGGCAATCGCGAAGCTTGATGCGGCAACCGATAAATCGGGGCGATTGCAAGCGCTGCAAATTAAGGTTGCTGCCCCTGCTTCAGCGCGTGAACAGTCAAAGCGCGTATTTCACCATGATGATGAAATCACCGCTATGCGCAGCAGCATAGGGGAAGCAGATGCCAAGGCGGTGGCAGGCGCTGATGTTCCTTATGCACTGCAAAATTTCACGCTGGACCATCACCCTGCCTATGTGGGCATGCCGACCGGCAACTGGCGCAGCAATGCACATAGTTATAATGGTTTTTTTGTTGAGTCGTTCATAGATGAACTCGCGGCCAAAGCGGGCATTGAACCGCTCTCCTATCGCATGTCGATGATGACTGGTCAGCCGCGACTGGCGAGATGCCTGTCCGGGGTTGCCGCGATGGCTGGTTGGGATGGCGGTGTGGATGGCAGCGGCATGGGGATAGCCTGTCATGCAATGAGAGGTGGCTATATTGCCGTAATCGTAAAAGCCTCGCGCGGTGATACTGGCCTGAATGTGAAACGTATTTCAGCAACCGTCGATATTGGCCGGATCATCCATCCGGACATTGCCCGGCAACAGGTCGAAGGGGGTATCATATTTGGTTTGGCTATGGCGCTTGGATCATCGTCCAAATTTACCGAAGGTTTGCCGACGGCCAAGAGGCTTCGGGACCTGTCGTTGCCGAGACTGGCAGAAGTTCCTGCTATCCAAATCGAATTTGTCAAAAGCGAAGAAGAGCCGGTGGGTGTTGAGGAAATTGGCGTACCGGCAGTTGCACCGGCAATAGCCAATGCATTATTTTCTGCTACAGGGGTGCGGTTCCGCCAACTCCCCCTGTTTGCCGAGGCTTCCTGAAGCATGAAACCCGATGATATATTGCCAACGGACCATCCCGCAATTGCCGTGGGCAATATTGGAGTTCTACTGGTCAATCTGGGTACGCCCGATGCGCCGGATCGGAAGTCGGTAAAACGTTATCTCAAGCAGTTTTTATCCGATCGGCGCGTGGTCGAAATTCCGCAGATGCTCTGGCAACCGATTTTGCGCGGGATTATACTCAACACCCGCCCGCAAAAATCCGCGCAAGCCTATCAGCTTGTCTGGACCGATGAAGGGTCGCCGCTCGCGGTCTATACGCGTCGACAGGCAGAGCAATTGCAGGACCGGCTGGGTAATATCACGGTTGATTGGGCGATGCGTTATGGCAATCCGGATATCACGACCCGACTCAACGCGATGAAGGCGGCGGGTTGTGACCGGATATTGGTGGCTCCGCTTTATCCACAATATAGCGGTGCGACAACCGCCAGCGTGAACGATGCGGTTTTTGATGCGCTGGAGAAGATGCGATGGCAACCGGCGCTTAGGGCGCTGCCACCCTATCATGATGATCCCGCTTATATCGATGCGCTGGCAACTAATCTGAAAGAGCAACTGGAGGCTCTCGATTTCAAACCCGACGCGGTTATTGCCAGTTTTCACGGGATGCCGTTGAGGACGTTGGAACTTGGCGATCCTTATCATTGCCATTGCCAGAAAACCGCACGACTGCTCAGCGAGAAAATGGGTATGGAACTGACCGTTACTTTCCAGTCGCGCTTTGGCCGTGCCAAATGGCTGGAACCGGCAACCGATTTCACGCTGGAGGCTATGCCCGGAAAAGACGTCAAAAATATCGCCATTTTTGCGCCCGGGTTTTCCAGCGATTGTCTTGAAACGCTTGAAGAATTGGCAATGCAGGGCAAAGAACAATTCGAAGAAGCAGGCGGCGAGAAATTTGCCTATCTGCCATGTCTTAACGACAGTCCAGCCAGCTTGGATATGCTCGAGGTTCTACTTCGCCGGGAACTGGATGGATGGATATAGACACCAGCGATATATTCCACCCACCGGTGAAACGCAGCGTCACGATTGCGGGGCATCAAACGTCGATCACATTGGAACCTTTATTCTGGGATTTGCTGCGTAGCGCCTCCGAAGATCGCGCGCTTCCGACCAATGCCTTGATCGCGCAAATTGATCTGATGCGGATGGATAGCGATGAGCCGCCGGGCCTGGCGACCGCGATCCGGTTGTGGCTCACCAATGATCTGCTTGGAAAAGCGACCCAAGCCGACTAAAGCCACCGCATGAACGCAACCCTTCTTATCATGGCTGGCGGCGCATTGGGTGCGGCGGGACGCTATCATCTTGGGCGGATGTTTTTTCATCTGACTGGCGATGGTTTCCCTTATGGCACTTTGGCTGCGAACCTGATTGGCGGGCTGCTGATGGGCGTGCTCGCAGGTGTGCTGACGCGGAGCAGTTTTTTGGACGAGCCTTGGCGGTTATTGCTCGGCGTTGGTCTGCTTGGCGGGTTCACGACCTTCTCTGCTTTCAGTCTGGAAATGGTCAATATGATTGAGCGCGGCGAATGGGGCGTGGCTGTTGGATACGCGCTTGTATCAGTGATCGGAGCGGTATTGGCTTTGTTTGCGGGACTGTTGGCCGTAAGGGCGACCGCATGATCGAATTTGACCCCACAGCCGAAAGCGGTTCCGAGGCGCAAAAGCCGGAAGGCAGCCGCAAGGAGCAGAGACAGGCTCTCAAGAAATTGGACGTACGGCAATTTACCATTGCCGCCGATGATGAGGATATTCGCGTTGATCGCTGGTTCAAGCGGCATATGGAAGATGTTCCGTTTAATATGGTTTCTCGCTGGGCTCGGACTGGGCAATTGCGGCTTGATGGCAAGCGTGTTTCGCCCGGAGATAGGGTGCAGACGGGGCAGGTGCTGCGTGTACCACCTGCAGAAATTGAACGACCCGGTCGCGCTCCGAAAGCGCGAAAAGATCTAACCCAGTACCAAATAGATTTCGCCCGCGAGCTTGTGATTCACAAGGACAAGGCAGCGATTGTGGTCAATAAGCCGCCGGGCCTTGCGACGCAGGGCGGCAGCAAGACCAGCACGCATCTGGATGGCATGCTCGATGCCCTGACCTTTGATGCCAAGTCGCGGCCCAAACTGGTGCACCGGTTGGACAAGGATACAAGCGGCGTGATCCTGCTCGCGCGGTCGCTAGGGACGGCCTCGTTTTTCTCCAAACGGTTTTCCGGACGCACAGCGCGCAAGGTTTACTGGGCGATTGTCATGGGTGTGCCCGAAATTGCTGATGGCATGATCGACTTGCCACTATCCAAGCAACCCGGTTCGGGCGGTGAGAAAATGCATGTCGACGAGGAGAATGGCGCGATGGCGAAATCGCGCTACCGGATTATCGAGCGGGCAGGAAACCGCGCTTGCTGGGTAGAGCTGCAGCCACATACCGGGCGCACCCATCAACTGCGCGTGCATATGGCGGCAATCGGTCATCCGATATTGGGTGATGGCAAATATGGCGGCAAGGATGCATTTTTAACCGGTTCAATTAGTCGCAAGATGCATTTGCATGCTCGGCGTCTGCGGATTGAGCATCCAGAAGGTCACAAGCTGGATGTGAAAGCGGACTTGCCGGATCATTTTGCCGAGACGATTGAAAATCTGGGTTTGGATCTGTCACTAGGCGACTTGCCGCTCGACGAAAAAACACCTGGTGGCAAGTTGGTCCGTAAACGCCAGTCGAAGGCTCATGCCAAACAAATTCGCAAAGACAAGCGGGGCGAGCGGCGCGCGCGCGGAGAGGTAAAGGGTAAGGCAGGGAAGGCCGGTAAACCAACCAAACATCAGCGTCCGACAGCCGGAAAAGGTACGCACAAAAAAAATATGCCACACAGGGCGAAGATTAAAACTGCGAAGAAGAAGCGCTAGATGCATCCCAATCCCGTCTTCCGCTGGCCTAAGTCCAAAAGCGATCATGCTGATGCAGACGAGCGTAGAGCGCTAGAGGCGTTGATCGCGAATATCGGCTTCGGGATGATCTTCGCTGAGACGCCGGATGGTCCGCGCGTCGCGCATGTTCCTGTTCTCTCAACTGGTGATGGCGCGGTGCAATTTCATCTTGCTAAGGGCAACGCGCTCACCAAGCAACTCGCCAAGAAGACGGCGCTTTGTGTGATCAATGGGCCAGATGCTTATGTTAGCCCCGATTGGTATGGTATCGAAGATCAGGTGCCGACTTGGAATTATCTGACGCTCGAGTTGGAGGGCCCGGTCCGGCAAATGGAGAGAGAAGGGTTGATTGCCCTGATTGATGACCTAGCAGCACATCATGAAGCTAAATTGGCCCCTAAAACGCCCTGGCATCGCGACAAAATGGACAGTGAAAAATTTGAAAAAATGCTGAATTCGATTGTCGGATTTGAAATGGAAATCATGGCTTGGCGACCAACCGTAAAGTTCAGTCAGAATAAACCAAAACAAGCCCGGGAAAGTGCGGCGAATGCATTGGAAGCCAACGGTCGCAAGGCAGTCGCCCATATGATGCGAGAGTTCGGCGCGAAATGACCAACAAGCTCGCTCTGTTCGATTGCGATGGCACGATGGTCGATAGCCAGCATAATATCTGTGCGTCGATGGATCAGGCGTTTGACATGCATGACTTGACACCGCCGGACCATCACCTGGTGCGCCGGATTGTCGGGCTGAGTTTGCAGGAAGCCGTGCGACAGCTGTTTCCGGAAGGTGACGACGAATTGGTCGCGGCCATTGCGCAGAGTTACAAAGACGGCTTCGTTGCCCTGCGCGAAGCAGGCGAGGTGCATGAGCCTTTATATGACGGCCTCCTGGACTTGATAGATCGTCTGGAAAATGATGGCTGGCTATTGGGCGTGGCGACCGGAAAGTCTGATCGAGGCTTGAATTTTGTAATGGAAGCGCATGATTTAAAGCATCGCTTTGTCACTCTGCAAACGGCAGACCGCCATCCCTCCAAACCCCATCCGGCGATGGTGGAACTCGCGATATCGGAAGCAGGCGCAACGCCAGCGACAACCGCAATGATCGGTGATACCAGCTTCGACATGGAAATGGCGGTCAATGCAAAGGTCCGTGCGGTTGGTGTCGATTGGGGCTATCATGACAAGCATGAACTAATGAGTGCTGGCGCCGAAATTGTTGCAGACGTAATGGATGATTTGCATGGGATATTGAGCCAATGACTGACGATAAACCATCAATCGATGGGCCCGAATACATCCCGGACCCGGAAAAAGAAAAGCAGGCTAGGGCCGTCCATATGACTGTCAGCATCCTGAGATTGCTGGGCGTTGTTATTGTAATGCTGGGGATAGCAATATCCCTGGAAAAACTTCCGCCAGTTCCCGTCCCGGCTGGATATGTGCTGATCCTTATCGGCTTGTTCCAAACATGGGTATTGCCGCTCTGGATGTTGCGCCGATATGTGAAGGTGAGGGTGGCCGAAGAGGCGTTAGAGAAGGAAAATGCCGCGAATGAATAAAGAGCATGGCGGGGCAAGCGATCATGTGTTCGGCCGTGTGATTCCGATATTACGGTTTTTCGGTCTCGCCATGATTATTTGTGGCTTGGCCATTGCCTTTGGCATTGGCAATATTCTGGTTCCCGAAATAGGACTGTCCATATTTGCGCTAGGCGTAATCGAAATGATCGCGGTTCCCACTATTTTGCAAAAGGTAATTAATAATCACCGCGAAAATGCGCTGATGGGAAATGCGCCCAAAGACCGGGATCGATTGTGAAACGTTTTTACAAAGAAGTCGCCACGATTGCGGATGGTCAGGGATATGCAATCCGGCTCGATGGTAGGCCGGTTAAAACACCTGCGCGCAATGGCCTTATCATACCGACAAAAGCGCTTGCCGATGTGATCGTAGCGGAATGGGATGCGCAGAATGAAGAAATTGATGCTGAAACCATGCCAATGAATGCGCTGGCTCAAGGCGCGCTGGATCAGGTGGAGCATGAACGCGAACGCATTATTGCACGCATTGCTGCCTTTGCCGATAGCGACATGCTCTATTTTCGCGCCGAAGAAACACAGCAGGCTTTAATCGATCATCAGGCGGAGCATTGGGACCCGCTCCTTGACTGGGCGCGGTCACGCTATGATGTCAGCTTCATTCTGGTACACGGCATCATGCATCAGTCGCAACCCGATGAGACGATCGAGCGCCTGACCGCTGCGGTCGAAGCGCAGGATGATTTCACCATTGCCGCTATGTTGTCGCTGGTTGGTCTGGCCGGATCACTTGTTGCAACGCTGGGATTGGTGGAAGAAGTATTTGATACCAAAACGCTCTGGCCGCTGATGAATCTGGAAGAGCTTTGGCAGGAAAAGCAATGGGGTCAAGACGAGCTGGCAGTTGCAAAGCGGATGAAAAAGCAGGCAGAATTTGAAGCAGCAGCGCGGTTTTTGAAGCTCGCCCGCAGTTAAGTTTTTCCTTTGCAACATTTTTCCGCTACAGGGTTGAAACTGTAACGGAGACTACATGACAACTGAATCAACGATATGCGCAACGCCATCCGAAGCGGTGGCCTTGCTGGAAAAACTGTACGAAGAACAAATTGAAATAACCGCCGCCCGCTTTGGTCGCTATGCAACCGCCAAGCTCGCCAAAGACGACCGCGACCAGGGTCTTTATCCGCAGATCAGCGTTGAAATTCCGGCGGATCAGGCGACCGAGACCAGTCATTTGGCGTCGGGGGAACTCTCCGACATCAACACTTATCAAACCACGATTACCGAGCCCAAATTATACCGTATCTATTTGCTCGATCAGCTGCAAACAATTGCCAATGCCTTCACTGCCAAGATCAGTGTCGGTTTGTCCGACACGCCGATTCCATTGGCATTCGCGTTGGAAGATGCGGGTGCTGGTCTCGACCGCGCGAAAAAGGAAAAGCTGCCCAACTATTTTCACACGCCAAACCTTGTAAAAACCAATGACGAGATCGTCGATGGCGGCCAGATTTTTGACAACGTTGAAGCGTCCGCTTTGTCTTTGTTCACTGCTGAACGGGTCGACTATTCGCTACACCGAATCCGGCATTATTGCGCGACAGACCCGGTTCATTTTCAGTCCTTCATCCTTTTCACCAACTATCAGCGTTATGTTGATGAGTTCATAGAATATGGCCTGGAGGAAGTGAAATCGGGCAAGGCAGAAATGCTCGTCGAGCCCGGCAATCGGATCACACGCAGTGACGGTAAGCCCAGCGCGCCGCCCATAGCCAAACCACTGCAAATGCCCGCCTATCACTTGGTTCGCAAAGATGGTCTGCCAGGTGTGACGCTGGTAAATATGGGCGTTGGGCCTAGCAATGCCAAGACAATCACCGACCATCTGGCGGTGCTTCGTCCGCATGTCTGGTTGATGATCGGCCATTGCGGTGCGCTCCGCCGGACGCAAAGGCTCGGCGATTATGTTCTTGCCCATGCCTATCTGCGCGATGACAATGTGCTTGATGATGTGTTGCCTCCCAGCATTCCGTTGCCGACCATTGCCGAAGTGCAACAGGCGCTAACCCAGGCGGTGCAGGAAGAAACCGGTATTGATCATTCAAAGCTTAAACAGCATCTGCGGACCGGTACGGTCGTAACCACCGGTGATCGCAATTGGGAACTGCGTTTTGAGCAGATTGCAAAGCGCCTGAACCAGTCCCGCGCGATTGCCATTGACATGGAAAGTGCTACGGTTGCCGCCAATGGCTACCGCTACCGTGTGCCTTACGGGACACTCTTATGTGCTTCGGATAAGCCACTACATGGCGAAATCAAACTCCCCGGTATGGCTGACGCCTTTTATCAAGAACGCGTAGGTCAGCATCTTGCAATCGGTTTACGCACGATTGATCTGCTGGCAAAAGAGGCCGATGCTGGGACGCTTCATAGTCGGAAATTACGGAGCTTTGGTGAACCCTTGTTCAGATAAAAATTAGATAGGGAGAGGTCTCAATGACCGATTGGATGAAACCGGGGAACGTTGCTGTGATAACGGGCGGTGCCAGTGGGATTGGTCTTGCAGCAGCCAAAGCCTACGCCGAAAAAGGCATGAGAATCGCCATCATAGATAGAGATCAGAACACACTGAACGACGCTGAAGCTCTATTAAGATTGATCAACGAAGATATTCTGGCTGTTGCTTGTGATGTGTCTGACAAGGCGGCAGTTGAAGTGATGCGTGATACGGTGTTCGAACATTTCGGCGCAATCCATTGTTTGATGAACAATGCAGGAGCAGGCTTGCCCACCACTGCGCCGTGGAAGGATTTTGAGAATTTGGAAAAAACGCTCTCGATCAACTTGATGGGCATCATCCATGGCTGTCACGCGTTCATTCCCAAAATGCTGGAGGCTGGCGAACCAGCAGCAGTGATTAACACTGGCTCCAAACAGGGCATTACCAAGCCGCCCGGAAATTATGCCTATAATCTCTCTAAGGCAGGTGTGGTCGCTTATACCGAGAGCATTGCCCATGCTTTTGCGGCGATGGAAAATTGTCCGCTATCGGCACATCTTCTGATCCCTGGCCTTGTCTATACTGGGATGATCAAGAAATTCCTCTCCGAACAGCCGCCAGCTGCATGGACACCGGAGCAGACGGTTGAATTCATGATCAGCAGTCTGGAGCAGGAAGATTTCTATATCCTCTGTCCGGACAATGATGTGGACCGGGAAACCGATGAGAAACGCATTCAGTGGAACGCGGATGATATCATCCAAAACCGCCCGGCCCTGTCGCGTTGGCACCCCCAATGGGCTGGCGAATTTGAAGCCTATATGAAGGAATAATCGATGCAGTTTAGCGCCGTGTTATATTTACAACAGTGTAAGTAAAAGCAATCCTTCGAGCAATTTTATCGGCTAAATTTGCGCTAGATCAAAGTAGCATCGCTAGGTGGGGCCTAGCTCCTTTCTGAAAGTAACAGAAAGGGTGATCCCCATGCGTAAGGTGACAAAGTTAATAGCAATGGCAGCGGCTTCAGCAGCGGCCCTGTCGGCAACGTCAGCATTCGCGGAACAAGGCGATGTGCTTGTTCGTATTCGGGCCATTAACGTGATGCCGAACGAAGATAGCGGTTCCATTCTACCGGCATTTCCTGGCGAAAAGGTGAGCGTCAACAACTCGTTCATGCCCGAGGTTGATATCACCTATATGGCGACCGACAATATCGGCTTTGAACTGATCGCAGCGACCACCAAGCATCATGCTTCGGGCAAAACTGGAACCACAGGCACATTGGGACGGCTAGCATCGACTTGGGTGTTGCCTCCAACATTGACTGCGCAATATCATTTTGCGCCAGAGGGCAAGGTACGGCCTTATATCGGTGCTGGCGTCAACTACACGCTCTTTTATAGCGAAGATGCATCAAACGCATTGGAAGGCGCGGTCGGACCGACCCAAGTGAACATGGATGACAATTTCGGTTGGGCGGCGCAGGCGGGTGTTGATATCGAACTTTCGGAACGGGTTTTCCTGAATCTGGATATCAAATATATTGATATTGACACAACCGCTACGCTGACAACAACCGCTGCAGGGACACAGACTGTGGATATCAGTCTTGATCCTTTAGTAGTGGGTGTCGGTCTAGGAATGAAATTCTAGAAAAGCTTCAACGGCACGCTCAGAGACGAACTGCTCAATGGAGAAATCTTCTACAGTATGAAGGAAGCGACCATCCTGATCGAACGCTGGAGGCGGCATTACAACACGGTTCGCCCGCACTCATCACTGGGATACAAACCACCGGGCACCAACAACAATCTTGCCTTATCCATCTGAACTGCCCTGCGCTCCGCTCCGGTCAGTCCAGATGGATGGCTTTAACCGCCGTGCTCTAACTTAACAACTGGACCAACAACTAGGGGCAGGTCACTTTATGGAGTCTGGGACGCGGCAAACCCGGCCCAGTCCCGCGAAGACATCCGCTACATTTTTTCCACTTTCCCAACCGTCGAGCGCGTGCTACAGGTCGGGACCCGGTTCGCGCGAAAGGCATCATGGCCAGCGGCGCATGACAAGGCTGCAACGAAAGGCTGCAACGAAAGGCCGTACACATGGCCGCCCAACCGGCAGAAAGCGCAACACCAAAAAACCCTTGCCAAAGGAGCGCCGTCCACACATATAGACGATATTTGTGAGTAAGTGCTGCAAAGGGGAAGTATCCTTGGAACACCATCTAGATCGGCGCGTGGTCCTCAGCTCAGAAGACAAGTACCACTACGAATGGTCGCTGCAAGAGCTGGACGAAGAGGGCGCGAAAATGGAACGTGACCTGATCCCGTGGCATTGGAGTCTGGACTTCACCGCCACCGAGCTTTCCTACAGCGACGACCTGACCATAGAGCAGGACTCTTTAGGAAAGCGTCCTATTGTCACGAGGCAAAGGCGGTTCATCCAGGCGAAGCTCCGGCCCGCCAGCCCAGGAGGGGAGTGGCATCGCTATTTCCAAACTGCATACTCGATGTTCGGCACGGACCGGACAATCACTGACTTCGGGCTTTGCATCCAACCGCTGACTGACGAAGTTGCTCGAGACCGACTGTCTGCTCATTAAAGAAGGAGGTGGCAATCCTCTCATCGAACCGCACCTGTCATCTTTGCGAGACCGATGCACTGTTTGGGGCAGCGTCAGCAACACGGTGGAACACGACTTTCTGGACGAGACGACAGACGACATGGTCAACTTCGACCTGTACGTCCAGCCGGAGACCTTCGAGCACTACGTTCAGATGGTACGCGCGGCCGAGGTGGATGCGGCGTTCCTGCGCGTGGGGCGCGTTGCCGGCTTCTATTCTGATTGGTCGCCAAGCATATCAACCGACAGCATCAAGGTTCTCACCGATTATGAGAAGGGCCATCCGGTCGAGATACCCGAAGGCAGCGAGATCGTGCCGCCCCGACTTGGCAAGGTGGGTAAGGTATCGCTCACCTTGCTTCGCGGGCTGACGCTCGAGCAACCCGCGCCGGAGCCCGATGAAGATGATGACTTGCAGGACGAGGACGAGTTCGCAGAGACACCACCGGACAAGGCATTGGCGGCCGCGCAGCATTCCGCGAAGGCAAACGCGCAGACCGTCGCGCTCCTCACCTCCCTGCGGACAGCCGCTTGGGCAATCGCGGCGTTGCTTCTTCTGATACTAATCATCTGAGTGAAAGGCTTTCGCCACAACCAAAGGCGGTATCGCTTGCTATCCAGAGGCTGCACCGACGCGAGATGCGAGATGATAGATGTCTGGTTTTGGTGGCGACGCAGTGAGGTTCTTATGTCCAAAATTGGGGCGGTTGTGGACTGTCTGGTTTTGGCTGCCATAGGCGCAAAATGAGACATTGCGATCGGCGCTATCGGTGTAGATTACGTTCTATGCTGTTCTCGGTTCGCGCCTCACATCCGGATGGCCGCTAACATGATCTCGTTTGCGTGCGCGGATTGAGCGCGCATCGACGACTTCGTCGCATTCCGGGCAAGCCAGCACAGGCTTGATATCATGACTGCAAGGAACGTGGTTGCGCAGGATCGGAGCGCCTGCGCCATCATCACAATAGGTATCGCCCCAGTTCAATATGGTGGTGATAACCGGATAAAGATCGCGACCTTTATCGGTCAGGCGGTATTCGTAGCGCACAGGGTTTTGCTGATAGGCTTTACGCAGCAATACGCCATGTTCTTCCAGTTTTTGTAATCGGTTGGCCAATGTTGTGCGGGGGATGTTGAGCCGTTCCTGAAACATGTCAAATCGGCGAATACCCAGAAAACAGTCACTCAATATCACCAAGGTCCAACGGTCACCGAGTACCGCAGAGGCACGAGCCACTGAGCATTGCTCTTCCCCAATATTGTCCCACTTCATCGCTCTACAATCCCCTTCCGGACAGATGATGGGTTCGATCTAACGTCAGGACTCGACAAAGTCTAGTATTTAGACTAACTAATTCTGGATCGAGGAGAAGCCAATATGCCAGCCGTCGCCCCGTTTGATCCGCAACGAGTTGTCGATGCCAAATTTAAGAAGCGCAAGACACGGCCGGGCGTCACCACGAAACGCACTATGTGCGCGAGCTGTGACATTTGCTGTTCAGTGGTAACAGAAGTCGAGAAGGGGCGTGTCGTCCGCGTTCGTTCGTCGGACAATCCGATATTTCGCGACAACATCTGCATGAAGGGTATCATCGCCCCAAAGGGGTTCGCAAATCCCAATCGGATTATGCATCCACTGAAACGCGGTGGAGAACGCGGATCGGGTGAATGGGAGCAAGTTACCTGGGAGGAAGCTTTTGCTGACATTGGCATCCGTTTGAAGGCGATCATAAAAGAACACGGCCCCGAAGCCTAGGGCGTATCAACGAGCCAGTGGAACACGGGCACAGATCACGGCCTGTTGCGGCGGATCATGAATCATGTCGGCTCGCCCAACTGGACGAGTGGTGTAGCGCTGTGTGCGGGAAACACGGCTGCGATCAACCGATATACCTATGGCTGGTTTCCGATCGGCGATTTCCAAAACACGAAATGCATCGTCCTGATGGGTCACAATCCGCGCCGTCATAGCTGGACGCCAATGTATACTTGGATCAAGCCAGCGCAGGCGCGCGGTGCAAAACTCATAGTCACCGACCCGCGTCGAAGCTCCAGTGCCGAGCGTGCAGATATTTGGCTTCCGCTGAAAGTCGGAAGCGACGCCGCCATGATGTTCGGATGGTTGAAGGTCATCATTGACGAGGAACTCTATGACAAGGACTTCGTTAAGGACTGGACGATCGGATTTGAAGAGCTGAAAGAGCGCGTGGACGAATATCCGCTCGACCGCGTTGCTAAACTGACGGGTTGTGATCCGGAAATGATTGCCAAGGCGGCGCGGATGTATGCGACCGAAGGTCCTTCGATTATCCCTTGGACGCCGATTACCGATATGCAACGCAATTCAACCTCGGGCATCCGGTTGCAATCGATCCTCAGGTCAATTTGCGGTTATGTCGATGTTCCGGGCGGCGAACATCTGCAGGGCTTCAACCCCGACATAATCAATGAATCTTCGATCGAAATGCACCATGTCTTGTCCGATGAACAAAAGGCAAAACAGCTTGGCTCAGATAAACACCCGGCTTTCACCTATCGTGGCCAGGAACGATTCCGCGGGCCCACCAAGAAGGTCTGGGGTCAGGAATATACCAATCTTGTCATGGGATGTCATATGACGCCGCCATCCTCGCTATTTAGGGCGATGGCAGGGGAAGGTCCTTATCCGGTCAAAGCCTTTTTCTTCCTCGGCAATAATCCGATGATGAGCTATGCCAATATGAAGCTGATCATGAAGGCGATGATGAATCAGGATCTCATCGTCGCGCACGAGCAATTCATGACACCTTCGGCCCAGTTGGCCGACTACATCCTACCGGCTGATAGTTGGCTGGAACGCCCCTGGTTGATGGATTCATTTGGGTGGATGTCCACGGTGAGGACATCTGAAAAATCCATGGAGCCGCCGGGAGAATGTCGCTCGACCTTCGAGTTTTGCAAAAGCCTAGCAGGCACACTTGATCGCGCAGATCTCGTCCCATGGGACACTCTGGAAGAATTTTATGACTACCGAATCGAGAAGCTGGGGATGAACTGGGACGAGTTTGTTGCCACGACCGATGTTCATTTTGGTTCGCCGGAGTTTCGCAAATATCTCAAGACCGGCTTTGCGACACCATCAGGAAAAGTTGAGCTCTATTCCTCGGCGCTCGAAGAGCTAGGCTTTGACCCCCTGCCTTATTTTCGCGAGGATCCGCCTGCCGATCCTGATTATCCGTTGCAGCTCTTCACAGGCGTTCGGGAAGACGGGTTTTTCCAGACAGGGCACCGGCATATTGAAGAAATGCGCAAACGCCATCCGGAACCGTTGATGTTTGTTAGTCCGGGGACTGCCGAAACCTTCCGCCTTGAGGAAGGTGAATGGGTCGAAGTCGAGAATGAGTTGGCGAAAATTTCGATCAAGGTAGCGATTAAAGACGCCATGCCGGATGGTTTGATTAGAATACCGCATGGCTGGTGGAAACCGGAAACGGAACAAGGTGCTGGAAAATTGTCTGGCGCGCTGAAATATGCCGATGCCCAGCTTTGCCGAGACGACGAAGACTATCTGGACCGTGAACAGGGTATCCCGCATATGAAGGGAGTACCCTGCCGAATAAACAAGATTGCTCAATCTCCAACGGACGTTGATGATCACAAGGAAGCGGAGTTGGTGAAGTGAGCGCGAGCGACAAGGCAATAAAAAAACAGGAACGTTCGGCCAAACTAATGACCTGGATGGCAGGCAAATTTTCTAGAAACAAAACTGTTTCTGACAGAATTTGTCGCTTTTTTGTGGAACGTGCAACGGCCGTCAAACCGGAAGATGATTTCCTCCGCGATCCACTTATCGACAACGATGTAGGATTTGATCCTGAAGAACTTGAGCGCTTTCAACGTGGGGAATTTACTCAAACCTAGTCACCTTCTTTGGCGATCTGGAAAAGACATCCGCGTCCGGGAGAGGCTGTGTAAAAACGCATTGATTATCGCTATGGTCTGAGCGGCTTTGTTGGAGGCGGTTGCATGAAGCGTTTTGTGGTTGGATCGGATCGTGACCAGACGTTTTTATTGCCGCCATCGCTTGAGGATTATGTGGATGAAGATAATCCGGTCCGTGTGGTGGATGCGTTTACCGACGAACTGGATTTGCGGGAACTGGGATTTTCTGGTGTTGATCCGAAGGACACGGGTCGCCCGGCTTATCATCCAGCGGTGATGCTCAAAATCTATATTTACGGCTATCTCAATCAGGTACAGTCGAGCCGGAGACTGGAGCGCGAGGCGGGCCGCAATCTCGAGCTGATGTGGCTAACCGGCCATCTGGTCCCGGACTTCAAGACAATCGCCAACTTCAGGAAGGACAATGGCCCAGCGATCCAATCCGTTTGCAGTCAGTTTGTGGGGCTATGCCGGGAGCTCGGTCTGTTCGCCAAGGCTGTGGCTGCGATAGATGGGTCGAAGTTCAAGGCTGTGAACGCACGCGAACGCAATCATACACGAGGCAAGCTGAAACGCCGGATTGATCAGGTGGAAAAGAGCATAGCGCGCTATCTCCAGTCACTTGATGCAGCGGACATGCACGATAGCGACGTTGCTGAGGACCGGACGACACAGCTGCGCGAGAAGATCGTGTCCATGAAAGCCAAGCTCCACGAGCTTTGCGCCAAAGAAGCGGAGGTCATCGCTCATCCTGATAAGCAGATATCGCAGACTGATAGCGATGCCAGAGCCATGTCCACGAGCATGAAAGCCTCCGGCATGGTGGGATATAACGTACAAGCTGCTGTGGACACCGGGTACCATCTCATTGTGTCACATGAAGTGACCAATGCACCGCATGACCGGGCCTTCCTCGCTCCTATGACGGAGAAAGCCAAAGTGGCCATGGATGCGGAAGAGATAGAGGTGCTGGCTGATCGCGGTTACTTCAGCGGACCGCAGATCAAGGCATGTGAAGAACAGGGTGCGACGCCGCTTGTGCCAAAGCCCAATACATCAGGCTCTAGGGCAGCAGGCCGGTTCGATAGAAGTGATTTTATCTATGAAGCAGAGACAGACACTCTGCGCTGTCCTGCAGGTGAAGAACTCATCCACCGCTTCACGACAGAAGAAAAGGGGCTGACGCTGAACGCCTATTGGTCGAGCAAATGCCCAGACTGCAAAATCCGATCACAATGCACCACAGCCAAATACCGGCGCATCAAGCGCTGGGAGCACGAAGCCGTGGTCGATGATATGCTCGTACGCCTCAACAATCGCCCCGATGCCATGACCATCCGCAGACAAACGGCTGAACATGTCTTTGGAACACTCAAAAGCTGGATGGGACCGTGCCACTTCCTCACCAAAGGCATCAAAAACGTCGCCACAGAGATGAGCCTCTCGGTTCTCGCCTATAATATCAAACGCCTCATCACCATCATGGGCGTCAAACCGCTCATCAAAGCGATCCGGGCATGATGGTTCTGCGCGCCTGCTGAAATTATCGGCAAAAATCTGACCTAAACGAAAAAATACCCCACGACAGCGCATGACAAACGCGTTTTTACACAGCCTCGGGATATAGTGGACTTCAGCGGAATGTCCGACATTGGGGCGCATTGCAGACGTGCATTGGAGAAAATATGGATGTCCGAAAATGCGCCCAAAGCGGTCATCTCCAGGATAGACCAATTATTGGATTTTCATCAAATCATCCGCTTCTAAAACCGCCAAAATCACATCCATTCCCTCCCGCGCTATTGCTACACACCCTTCGGTAGGCTTTCCCTCATTCCAAATATGAAGAAAAATGGGAATTATATACTTTACTAACCCGTGTTGCTGTTGTATTATGCACCAAAGAGTAAACAAAGAGAGAGGATAGCACATGGCACCCAAAGCACCCGGCAAGCATCATCGCGAAGGTATCAGCCTACTTGAATTGACAGAAATGTTTCCTGATGACATATCAGCAGAACAATGGTTCGAAAACGTCAGATGGCCGAGCCCTGGTGACAGGTCTTGTCCAAAATGCGGAAGTCAGAATACCACGCCAAAGGCAAACCGTAAACCCCTTCCTTACCGGTGCAGGGATTGCCGAAAGTTTTTTTCAGTTCGCCATGGTTCTGCCATGGAAAAATCGAAGATACCCCTCCGTAAATGGGCTTTCGCGATCTACTTGAACGCTACAAGCCTAAAAGGTGTATCTAGCATGAAACTGCACCGCGATTTGGATATCACCCAGAAGTCCGCCTGGTTCATGGCGCATAGGCTAAGAGAAGCTTTTGCTAGCAAGGAAGGGTTGTTTGCTGGGCCTGTTGAAGTCGATGAGACTTACTTCGGCGGCAAACGCAAGAACATGTCAAAAACCAAGCGGAGTGTCTTGGTAGGTCGCGGCCCTTCAGGGAAGACGGCGGTGGTTGGGGCTAAAGATCGCAGCACGAAGCTCGTCAAAGCCAAGGTGATTGAGACAACAGACAGTGAGACCTTGCAAGGGTTCACCGAAGGTACAACTGAATCCAAGGCCAAGGTCTGCACAGACGACGCGAGAGCCTATGTCGGGATGGCCCGTGATCATGAAACTGTCAATCACTCTACCGGTGAATACGTAAGAGGTATGGCCCACGCCAATGGCATTGAATCTTTTTTGGAGTATGCTGAAACGGGCACACAAAGGAACTTTCCACAAGATCAGCCCCAAGCACCTCCAACGTTATATAAATGAATTCTCTGGCCGACATAATATCAGGGACAGAAACACTATCGATCAAATGCGTAGCGTTGTAGAGGGAATGGTTGGCAAGCGGCTCATGTACTGTGACCTGACCGAGGGGGAACCTGCACGATGAGTAATGTTGCTGTAATTCCCCCCGTGGTCAGTGACCCAACGGCACTTGCCCGTTCACTTTTTCAAAAAACTCCACGCAGTACTAAGCAGAATGGTTATTGCGATCCTGTATTGGCCTGCATTGATAACATGGAATTCTTGCGCTCGGTTCCAGACGATCACTGCAAGCTAATTGTCACATCACCACCCTGCAACTTGGGAAAAGATTATGAAACACGATCTTCTTTGGATGACTATCTGAATGCTCAAGCGCGAGTCATTGAAGAATGTGTTCGAATTTTACACCCACAGGGGTCTATCTGCTGGCAGGTTGGGAACTGCGTTCAAAACGGCGAGATAATGCCCCTCGATATTCTTACCTATCCCCTGTTCCAAGGTTGTGGCTTGAAGCTGCGTAACCGCATTGTCTGGCACTTTGGCCATGGATTGCACTGCACTCGCAGACTGTCTGGCCGGTATGAAACAATCGTCTGGTGGACACTCGACAATGATTATACATGGAACCTGGACCCTATCCGCGTTCCTTCAAAATACCCGGGCAAGAAGCACTTCAAAGGCCCGAATGCCGGGAAGCTGTCTGGCAACCCCAAAGGGAAAAACCCCTCCGATGTCTGGGAGTTTCCTAACGTCAAGAATAACCATCCTGAAAAAACAATCCATCCCTGCCAGTTTCCCGTAGAACTGGTCGAGCGGCTTGTTCTTTCAATGACGGATGAAGGGGACGTTGTGCTTGATCCGTACATGGGAGTCGGGACAACCATTATTGCCGCTCTGATGCATAACCGTAGCGGATATGGATGTGATGTTGTCCCTGAGTACGTCGAACTAGCACATCAGCGCGTAACTGCTTGGCGTGACGGCTCTTTGCGCACCCGCCCGATGGGTAAGCCCGTCTATAACCCCGCACTGCCTAATGGCGGACACTAATGCACATAGGAGCAAGATACTCTCATCTGAACGGTGAAGAGTATCTTCTTGTTCACCATTACGAACTGTGGTGTGAACTGCTGTCTGTGGTTGAAAGCGTTGATGCAGAGGCTTGTCGCACCAAGGTATCGAAAGAACGTACCCGAAAAGGGAGGCAGCTCTATTCACCGATTGACATGAACGCTGCTTTCAAGCTCGGCCTGGAAGCCTTGGGTTGGGAGGAAAGGAGGCATACATTCCGGGTAACAGACGATGAAGACTTGCTACGTTCCATTCAAGGCAAAAGCGAAGCAGAACAAAAGGCTTCCATCATCGCGACCGGACGCAAACCCGTCATGTCCTGCAATCAGACGGATTTTGTCAAGGATCGTGTTGCCGTAGAAGTCCAGTTCGGGAAATACGCTTTCGTCGCGCACGATTTGTTTGTCAAACACTTGAGCTTTTATGTCTCTGATATAATCGACGCGGGTATAGAGATACTACCCATGAAGAGCCTCGAATCAGAAATGTCCAGTGGTGTACCCTGTTATGAGAGGGACTTGCTCAATGTTATTCGCCAAGGGCGTGGTGTTCCTTCTGTTCCACTGGTGCTATTGGGCGCAGAACCATAAGTGGGTTGATCTAGGGTTAAAGTTAACCTACACTATCCCCGTCTCATGGCGATCAGGGGCCGTCTCATGGCGATCAGGGGCCGTCTCATGGCGATCAGGGGCCGTCTCATGGCGATCAGGGGCCGTCTCATGGCGATCAGGGGCCGTCTCATGGCGATCAGGGGCCGTCTCATGGCGATCAGGGCCGTCTCATGGCGATCAGGGCCGTCTCATGGCGATCAGGGGCCGTCTCATGGCGATCAGGGGCCGTCTCATGGCGATCAGGGGCCGTCTCATGGCGATCAGGGGCCGTCTCATGGCGATCAGGGGCCGTCTCATGGCGATCAGGGGCCGTCTCATGGCGATCAGGGGATAGTGTGATTCCCACCCTTACAACCCTTCCAGCATTACTGGACTAGTAGGTACCTTTAAGTTCACGTGGCGTCACCTCCTTTTCACCCTGAGATTTGCGCTTAGCGCAAGGGCTAGGCCGTACCAAGCGGCTTAGCCCTATTATATTCACGGTGACCTGTCCCCGGCAAGGTTAATTAACTATATAATCCCCTTTGCAATCATGTCACCTCTATAGCGAGTGTTTATCTGATATAGCGAGTGTTTATCTGAACCGGCAATTAGCAATTGAAGCGTGTCGCCGAACAAGGCAAAAGCCGCCGCGTGAACAAGATATCCGAATTTATTACGAAATATCCCAAATGGCTCTCATTGCTCGCCGGTGCATTGAGCGCCACTGGTTTTGCGCCGCTCAATCTGTGGCCGATCACTTTGCTGTCGCTGTCGCTATGGATGGCGATAGTGGTTAGTCGCGAAAGTTGGAAGGCGGCGGCTTTTTCTGGATGGCTGTTCGGGCTGGGTCATTTCGTCGTTGGCCTCAACTGGATCGCTAAGGCTTTTACATTTCAGGCCGTGATGCCCGAGTGGCTGGGATATATTGCCGTGGTTTTGCTGTCGCTTT
This sequence comes from uncultured Parasphingorhabdus sp., assembly GCA_951813595.1. Taxonomy (GTDB): domain Bacteria; phylum Pseudomonadota; class Alphaproteobacteria; order Sphingomonadales; family Sphingomonadaceae; genus Parasphingorhabdus. Next base: position 255,136 of record CATOTQ010000002.1, read on the forward strand.
ATCTAGCGGTGTATCCGGCATTGGCAGCATTGGGAGCTTGGGTAGTTGGAAAAGAAAAGCCGTTAGCGTTTGTAACCGCAATGGCTGGGTTCTGGATAATCACTGAATGGCTCAGAAGCTGGATGTTCAGTGGATTTATCTGGAATCCGCTGGGCAGCAGTTTGCCCGATTTGATCTGGGGAGAGTCACGGTTTGTCGGAACATACGGTCTGGGAGGAATTTCCTTACTTCTTGCCGCAAGCCTTGTGATTTTCAAAACGGCTTGGGAAAATCAGAACTATCGACGGTCGGGCATGATGTTTTTGGCGATTCCGGTAATCGGGGTTGCACTTCTAGTGCGCGCTGAAATCACCATGTTCTCCAAGCTGGCCGCTAGTGAGGTTGAATCCGGTACGAAAATAATTGTCGCGCAACCCAATATTGGCCAGCAGGATAAATGGAAAGCTGGTTATGAGGCAGAGAACCTCCAGAAGCTCGCCGATCTGACACTAAGAAAAGATACCGACTCACGGCTGATTTTCTGGCCCGAAGCCGCGATCCCTGATTATCTTGAGGCCGGGTATCCGCAGCGTTACTATTATGGCCGCCCGCCAGAATTTGTCCGCCAACAACTGACCAGTTTGATGAAACCCGGCGATGTGCTGGTACTCGGCGCACTCAAGCTGGAGTTTGACGAAGCCAATGAAAGGGCAATCGGTGCGCGCAATAGTATTTTTGCGATGGATTCCAACAAGGAACTGATGGGTCGCTACGACAAAAGCCATCTCGTTCCCTATGGCGAATATCTACCTATGCGTCCCGCGCTGGAAGCCATTGGCCTCTCACGCCTTGCGCCCGGCGATTTCGATTTCTGGCCCGGGCCTGGGCCGCGTTCGCTTGATCTGGGTAAATTCGGCAAGACCGGGTTACAGGTTTGTTATGAGATTATCTTCTCCGGCCATGTGGTCGATAGCGACAACCGTCCGGATTTCATTTTCAATCCTTCTAACGATGCCTGGTTTGGTGCTTGGGGGCCGCCGCAGCATCTGGCGCAGGCGCGGCTCCGTGCGATTGAGGAGGGGCTTCCCGTCATCCGCTCGACGCCGACCGGTATATCAGCCGTCATTGATGCAAATGGGGTAGTGCAGGAAAGCGTTCCCATGGGTGTTGCCGGGCGGATCGACACGATGCTGCCTGCGCCCAAACAACCAACTCTATTTGCACGCTATGGCAATATACTAGCCCTGGGGTTTGCGTTTCTTTTGCTGATCTCGACCATTGCCATCCGCTTGCGCACTCGTTAAAGCGCATATAAACATTTCCTTATGTCATTAAATCAGCCTTGAAAACGGCCAAAAAGCGGGAATTTCTGATGCGCAAAGAATTTATTTTTACATCCGAATCTGTTTCTGAAGGTCATCCGGACAAAGTTTCCGATCAAATTTCTGATGCGATTGTCGATCTGTTTCTTTCAAAGGATTCCGAAGCCCGGGTCGCGTGCGAAACGATGACGACCACGGATCGTGTGATTCTGGCCGGCGAAGTACGCGGCAATAGCATGATCGATACCAATGGCAATTGGGCACCCGGTGCGCAGGAAGAAATCCAGACGGCAGTGCGCGATACGGTCAAAAAAATCGGTTATGAACAGGATGGTTTTCACTGGCAGAACCTGACCTTTGAAAATCACCTCCACCCGCAATCTGCCCATATTGCGCAGGGCGTTGATGAAAGCGGCAACAAGGATGAAGGCGCGGGTGATCAGGGTATCATGTTCGGTTATGCCAGCGACGAAACACCTGACCTTATGCCAGCGACACTACAATATTCGCATCAGATTCTTAAGCAAATGGCCGATGACCGGCATAGCGGCAAAGCACCGTTTCTGGAGCCCGACAGCAAAAGTCAGGTGACCTTGCGTTATGTTGATGAAGTGCCAGTTGAAGCAACAGCGCTAGTGGTTTCCACTCAGCATGCACCGGGCTATTACAAAGATAGCGATGATCCTGCGCTTTACGAAGAATTGCGCGAATATGTGATGGGCGTGTTCCACTCAGTACTGCCAGAAGGTTTTATCACTGACAATACAGTTATCCACGTCAACCCGACCGGCCGGTTTGAAATTGGTGGCCCCGATGGCGATGCGGGTCTGACCGGTCGGAAAATCATTGTTGATACCTATGGCGGCGCTAGCCCGCATGGTGGAGGTGCTTTCTCCGGCAAAGACCCGACCAAGGTTGACCGTTCGGCGGCCTATATCACGCGCTATCTGGCAAAGAATATCGTGGCTGCTGGACTGGCTAAGCGCTGCGCCATTCAGCTGTCCTATGCTATCGGAGTTGCCGAACCGCTGTCGATCAATGTCGACTTGCATGGAACCGGTACCGTAAGCGAAGAGAAACTGGAAGAAGTGCTGCCCGAACTGGTGCGTTTGACCCCAAAAGGCATTCGTACGCATCTCGGTCTCAACAAACCAATCTATCAGCCCACTGCTGCCTATGGTCATTTTGGCCGGACAGCAGAAGGTGATCTGTTTAGCTGGGAAAAAACCGATCTGGTTGATGCATTGAAAGCAGCTTTGTAAGCGGCAGCTAGGATTGCTATGGGCGGCGCGATGTCTAATTCAGCCGCCCGGTCCACACCGTCACCAGAATGCTCGAATCGTAGAACTCGATGCCCTGCGCGGTTTGGCCGTGCTTGGTATAGTTTTAATGAATGTTTATGTTTTTGCGATGCCGCAGCAAGCCTATCTCAATCCTATGGCCTGGGAAGATGGCAGCTTATCTGACAAGACTGTCTGGGCTTTCAGCTTTTTCTTCGTCGAGGATAAGTTTCGTACGCTTTTCGCCATGCTATTTGGTGCCGGCATCGCAATGATGATTGCGAAGAATTGCTCCGGCCAATGGAAACGCCATGTAGCGCGCATGATTGTTCTGTTTTTGATAGGCCTGATCCACTCTGTGCTGCTCGCGAACAACGACATTTTGCGTGGTTACGCAATGGCAGGGCTGCTGTTGCCATTCTTCGTCCGCTTCTCAGCGAAAGTCCTGTTGACAGGCTCAGCTTTGCTGATGGCCGTGCATCTTGCAGGCGGGCTTGTCTTCATGGGTGGATTTTCACCTTATCTGGAACAGGTGCAGCAGCTGCCATCAACCAATCCAGCGATTGCCCGGTTTGCGGAACAAAATTACGGTTCGGACCCCGCAGCCATTGCCGGTTCGTTACAGCGAGGGGAGGAGAGCTTCGGTGAGCGCGTGGAGCGACGGATCACCCGCATTCCGGCGACCACGATATTCACCCTGTCGAGCGTGCCGCTCAATCTGGCAGCAATGCTGGTTGGCGTGGTGCTTTGGAAATGGGGAGCCCTCTCGGGTGGATGGACGAGCTCGCGCCTCCGAAAAGCGGAAGTACGATTAGCACTGATATCGTTACCTGCGCTGATTGTTCTGGCCTAGATCGCAATTGCCAGCAATTTTGCTCCATTGGTGATGGGTGCGAATGGCCTTTTTCTGTCCGAACCGTTCGACCTTCTGCTCGGCATCGCTTATGCATTTTTCGCCATGATGATTTTCCAGAAACTGCATCGCGATAGCATCCTGTTGGATAGACTGGCTGCCGTCGGACGGATGTCGCTGACTAATTACCTGATGACCAGCGTCATCCTGGCATTCCTTTTTGTTTCATGGGGCCTCGGCTGGTTTGGCACGGTGGATCGATTGCAGGCGCTTGCCTTGGCGATTGTTCCGATGATCCTGATCTGGTCCAGACCGTGGTTGGAACATTTCCGATATGGTCCCTTCGAATGGCTGTGGCGAGTTCTCAGCACCGGCGAAGCACCGCCGTTCCGGGAGAGAAGATATGAATGAAGCTTCGGAGCGAAGTGATCCAACCACGATCCGCCGCCTCTATGGTCGCCGGCAAGGCCATGCCTTGCGTGATGGCCAGGCGGAGCTGGTTGAAAAATTGCTTCCACAAATTGCCGTGCCGAACGAGGGCACAGTATCCTCTCCTGTTTTGTTTGGCGATAATCGTCCCCTTCATTTTGAAATTGGTTTCGGTTCTGGCGAGCATATGGCAGAGCGCGCCGATATGCTTCCGGATCATGGGTTCATTGGGTGCGAACCCTATGTGAACGGAGTCGTCGGAGCATTACAGCATGTTCGCGATCGCCATCTCGCCAATGTCCGGTTGCATGTGGGCAATGCCTTGGATGTTCTCGAGCGAGTGCCGGATGGAGCGCTAAGTTTTGTTTATTTGCTTCATCCAGATCCATGGCCCAAGGCGCGGCATGCAAAGCGGCGTTTTATGAACCATGGCCCCGTTGATCTGATTGCGGCGAAGTTAAAACCCGGCGGCGAGTTTCGCTTTGGTACCGATCATCCGGTCTATCTGGAATGGGCGATGATGATCATGGGGCAGCGCAGTGAATTTAACTGGCTATGCGAGGGGCCGCAAAGTTGGATGATCCGCCCGGGAGGCTGGCCCGAAACGCGCTACGAAGCGAAAGCGCGGCGTAAAGGACATGAAGTTTGGTATTTCCGGTATCAGCGCAAATAGCTGCGCCCGCTAGAAGTTTTTAGGCCGCAAGCGGGCGCATGAGATCACTGTCCGGGTCACTGCCAGAATTTTGATCGGATAGATTAATCCCAAATTCAACGGCATCAACATTGCCGCCACGTGCTGCCGACGCGCGTTTGATGATTTGACCAGTTGGGCGGAAGCCCAATTTGCGAAGTACCTAGCCTGAAGCAGGGTTGTCAACGAAATGGCAGGCTTCAATCTCGTTGTAACCCAGCGATCTGGCGTTGGCCAAAACGGCTTGCCCCGCCTCGGTGGCATATCCTTTGTTCCAGTGTTCCGGCCGATCCAGTAACCCAGTTCGATGTTACCATTTTCCATCCGGTCAATGCCGATGCAGCCAACCACGGCTGATCCGGCAACACCGCGTTGAAATATCAGCCAGCGTGGGCTGTGCTGCTCGATGGGTAGCTGCACGAAATCTTCAGCATCTTTAAGGGAGTAGGGCCAGGGCGCTCGGGCGAGATTACGAACTATCGCTTCATCGGCAATGGCCTGATGGACGGCGGGCGCATCTTCCTGCCAGCCGGGTCTCAACAATAATCTCTGCGTAATCGCAAACATTGATACTCTCCTCTCTTGTTCTGGGCCTCACCAAAACCAAAGTCGAAATGCATCCCCGATCTGCCTGACTCTTGCATAGAAGAGTCCCGTGACAGACCAGTGACATTTCACACAGGGAGAATAAAAAAGGGAGAGGATGACCCTCTCCCTGAATTTGGTGGTTCTTTCGAACCCGCCGGGTCATCCCTCGATGGATAACCCTTTATCGATTATCCGGTTATTCGGCTGCTTCCGCCATGGCGTCTACTGAGACATATTTGCGACCAAGCTTGCCTTTGTGGAATTCCACCTTGCCATCAATAAGTGCAAAGAGAGTGTGATCCTTGCCCATACCGACATTGCGACCCGGGTGGGTCTTAGTGCCGCGTTGGCGGATGATAATATTGCCTGCGACAACCGCTTCGCTGCCGAATTTTTTCACGCCAAGGCGGCGACCTTCGGAGTCGCGACCGTTACGGGATGAACCACCTGCTTTTTTATGTGCCATGGTTTAGTTTTCCTTTTTAGCAGCAGGCTTTTTGGCCGCTGGCTTCTTGGCTGGGGCTTTCTTGGCAGCAGGTTTCTTTGCTGCTGCTTTTTTGGCTGGAGCCTTTTTAGCAGGAGCGTCTGTCTTTTTCGCAGCTGGCTTGGCGGCTTCCTTCTTTGGAGCAGCTTTTTTCGCTGCTTTTGAAGCACCTACAGCAGTGATCGACACAACCGTATGTTGCTGACGATGACCATTTTTACGGCGATAGTTATGCCGGCGGCGTTTCTTGAAGATGATAACCTTCTCGCCTTTTTCCTGCGCAACAATCTCGCCCGTGACTTTCAGGCCTTTGCTGTCAGCGATCTTGTCACCGTCTCCGGCTAGCGGAACGTCGTCAAAGGTCACTTTGTCACCCGCTTCGCCGGTGAGTTTTTCGACTGTGATAATGTCTCCTGCGGCAACTCGATATTGCTTGCCGCCGGTGCGCACAATTGCGAACATGGCTAATTTCCATTTCAAAATAGTGGTTCCAACGCGCAAGCATAGAAACGCGAGTCTCTCGGCTCACGCTGGAAAGAGTGGGCAGTTAAGCGATGAACGCCGCTCTGTCAACCGGCTTAAGGGGTTTTTTCAGGGCAATTGACTGAATAAGCAGCTGACATGGAGTAATTTTTCTGAATCAAGGAAGTGGAATGCTCACTTTTTTGGAGATTTTGCATGTCACAAGCCCCACCGGACCCTGCCACCCCCCGTTTTCTGACGCATTTCGGCGGCGTCAAAGACCCGCGCCAGCAAGCGAAGGTCACCTGCCCACCGAACGAGATTTTTCTTCTGGTCCTATGCGCCGTAATTGCGCCGTAATTTCAGGCGCCGGGGGCTGGACGTCAATCGCACTCTACGGTGAAAAGCAGCTGGAATTCCTGCGTCGCTTTTTGCCGTTCAAGGACGGAACGCCAGGCCATGATCAGTCGGGGATCTTGTTTTCCCGTCTGGATATGGAAGCCTTCCAACGCTGCTTCATAGCCTGGGTGGCGAGTTTGCATGAAACGCCTGAAGGTGTCGTCGCCATCGATGGTAAAACCCTTCGGCGGTCATTTGATACCAGGTCCCCTGAAGCACCCATTCATATGATTTCGGCCTGGCCGTGTGATCACCAACTCGTTCCCGGGCAACGCAAGATTGACGACAGGTCCAATGAGATAACAGCGATCCCCGAGCTACTGGCCCTGTTGGCACTCAAGGGCGCTATCGTGACTATTGACGCGATAGGATGTCAGCGCAAGATTTGCCAACAAATCATGGACCAAGAGGCCGGTTATGTGATCGGCCTGAAGGGCAACCAGGGAAGCTTGCGCGAGGATGTCGAATTGTTTTTCGATGAACATCCGGAGCGTGATACAGGCGCGAAATTCATTGAAAAAAGCGAAGCCGCTGATGCAGGTCATGGGCGCATTGAAACGCGGTGCTGCACAGTTTGTTCAAATACAGAACCGAACGCCACAAATGGCCGGGCCTGAAGGCCGTGATCATGACAGGGTACACTCGTGAAATCAGAGGCCAGGCCAAAACGGTCAGGCAATTTTACATCTCATCCGTCCTTGATGTGCCCGAGAAAATGGCGCGTCACATCCGCAATCACTGGCAGGTGGAAAACTGTTTGCATCGGGTGCTCGATGTTACCTGCCGCCAGGATGACTGCCGCATCAGAACCGGAAATGCCGCAGCCAATTTTGCCACAATCAATCACGCAGCAATGAACCTGCTACGTCGCGCACCAGGCAAAATCAGCCTGCCGCAAAAACGACGTTCCGCTGCATGCGATGACGCCTGCATGAAAGCCGCAATCCGACAGTGAACATTCAGTCGATTGCCCTGGTGATTGGCTAGCTGTTTGGTTCCGGCATTTGATGGTGCGGATTTCTGATAAATCGTTCGGGTTCATTTTGGAAGCATTTACAGATAAATTCATAGGGCGTGAGGCCGCGTAGTGTTTTGAGCCTGCGTCCATAGTTGTATGCGTCGATAAAGTTGGACAGGTGCGTTTCGAACTGCTTGCTGTCATCGTAATGATAACGTTTGACAGTCGCTTCTTTGATGGTCCGGTTCATGCGTTCCACTTGCCCGTTGGTCCAAGGGTGTTTGCCTTTGGTCAGACGGTGCTCAATGCCGTTTTCCTGACACCGCATATCGAACATATGGGTCATAGTAGGTGGCTGTTGGACCATCCTTATAGCGCGGCGGGCCTTATAGCGCGGCGGGAAAGTGAACTGGACACCATTGCCGGTGAGCACAGCGTGGATTTTGCAGGGCACCGCTTCAATCAAGGCTTCCAGGAAGTTTGATGCTGTCACCCTGCCGGTTTTCTGTGTCACCTGGACAAAGACGAACTTACTGGTTCGGTCTATAGCAACGGTGAGACAGAGTTTTCCCTGCGCAGTGCGCACTTCAGCAATGTCGATGTAGCCGATCGGATATGTATTGGAACTTCTTCTTGGGTTCCTTGTCTCCTTTGAGTCTCCTTTGACATCCGGCAGACGGGATATTCCGTGGCGCTGCAAACAGCGATGCACAGATGAGCGCGTGAGATGCGGGATCGTTGCTTGCAGGGCGTAGAGGCAGTCATCAAGCGGCAGCAATATATGCTTGCGAAAGGTCACGATGATCGCCTCCTCTTCGATGCTCAGCGATGTTGACCGGGCATTACGAGGACCGGTGGGCAGCTCGTCGACTGTCTTGCGCTTCTTCCATTTGGCAACCGTCTTCGGGTTGATGTTGTAGCGCTTTGCAAGCGCCCTCAAGCTCTCTTGACTATGTTGTATCGCTCGACGGGTCGTCTCAGTCGTTGTGGCGCTGCCGTGCAATATTTGTCCCATAGTGCATCCTTCCATTCAGGACTGAATAATGCACCATCAAATGCCGGAACCAAACACCCTAGGCTCAGGACTCATTAACTAAGCCAGAAGATGACGGTAGCTGCGATAGCGATGGCAGACAAGAAGGTGTGAGCGCAGCGATCATAGCGGGTATGGATGCGCCTCCAGTCCTTGAGTTTTCCGAACATATTCTCGATTTTGTGGCGTTGGCGGCAGAGGCTTTTATCGAAGCTGGCTGGCAGCCGCCGCCCTTTGCGCGGCGGGATACATGGCGTGATGCGCTTTGCTTTTAATGCCGCTCGATACTCATCGCTGTCATAGCCTTTATCACCGGTCATGCAGGCGGCATGATCCGGAAGTGCCGGGTATGTCAGCTTTGCCCCGATATGGTCGCTCATCTGCCCTTCGCCTGGACACAAGATCAGGGGTCTCCCGTTGCCATCGCACACGGCATGCAACCTGGGAGTTCAGGCCGCCTTTAGTTCGCCCGGTATATCTGGAAACAGACCCTTTTTTAAAAGGCTGGCAGCGGTACGGCGGGCTTTTGGATGCGTGGCATCGATCATCAGCACATCATCGGCATCACTGGTAGCTGCAAGGCGCGCAAATATCTTGTTGAACACGCCCAGGCGGCTCCAGCGCACGAAGCGATTACAGATCGTTTTATGCGGCCCGTAACCAGCAGGGGCATCACGCCAGCGAAGACCGTTCCTGATCACAAAAACAATCCCGCTCGGAACCTTGCGGTCATCAACCCCGGGAACCCCGTGCGACAACGGAAAATACGGCTCTATCCGGCGCATCTGCGCTTCGCTTAACATAAACAGATCACTCATCAACAGCACCTCCTTCAGTGCCGCCTTTGAATCAGCCTTCTCACCGTAATGCAAGCTATCTAACAGGTCCTGAGCCTAGGAAAACGGCCAAGTACTGTCTTGTCGAGTTTTTCTATACTTGCCGAAAGCATGCGTAATTGGTGGAACTGATTACGCATGCTTTGAGGATAGTGTAAAATCCATCGGAACGTCTGTTTTTGGGGCGTATTCTGTTGAAAAACTCCTATGCCGGATTCTTCGGGCAATAATTCAATCTATAGGCTTGTATCTATGTAAGATTGATTCATGAAATCGGATTGCGCTGAAGCATTGTTGCTGAAAATTGCGACCTGTCCGTCGAAGGTCGACTTTTTCAACATGGCGTAATTCCTGATTATTGCGAGTCTGGAAGTGTGGCGCAGCTTGTATGCTGTGTATTGTTAATGATGAAGGAGAAAACCGATGAAGACCTATGTTGGACTGGACGTGTCACTGAAAGAAACTTCGATTTGTATCGTGGATGATGCAGGCGTGGCTGTGAAGGAAGGGGTGGTTATGTCTGACCCGGACCGGATCGCTGAATATCTGGCGGAATATGCGCCGATGGCACAGCGTGTTGGTCTGGAATCTGGTCCGACATCCAGCTGGTTGTGGCGGGAGTTGGAAGCACGAGGGCTTCCCGCAATTTGTATTGATGCTCGTCATGCCAGCACAGCCCTGTCGATGCAGATCAACAAGTCAGATCGCAATGATGCCCTGGGGCTTGCCCGTATCATGCAGACGGGTTGGTTCCGCCAGGTTCAGGTTAAGAGTGAGAATAGTCACCGCATACGAGCTCTATTGAACGCCCGCAGTCTTTTGGTGCAAATGCGTCGAGACTTGGAGAACCAAATCCGCGGCTTGTTCAAAAGCTTCGGGCTCATCATCGGTCGTGCCACCGGCGGTGTATTTTTGAAGCGGGCACTGGCTGTCAGCCAGCAGGCTCCCGAACTGGCTGGTATTGCGGGGCCATTGCTTGCCGCACGCGAAGCCATTGATCACCAACGCCTGGATCTGGAGCGCCAGATCAGACAGTTCGCCCGTCAAAATGAGCAGACACGCTCCTTCATGACTGTTCTAGGTGTTGGACCGATGACTGCGCTTGCTTTCCTGTCGGGCATTGATGATCCCGCCCGTTTCGCACCATCACGAACCGTGGGCGCCTATCTCGGCCTTACGCCGAGGCGCCATGCATCTGGTGAAGTCGATTGGACCGGACGCATATCCAAATGCGGGGACACCATGTTGCGCACCTATCTATTCGAAGCTGCCAATGTGGTGCTGACGCGTACCAAGCAAAGCTGTTCGCTCAAAGAATGGGGGATGGCAATCGCTGCGCGGTCCGGGGGCAAGAAAGCGAGAGTGGCAATTGCTAGAAAACTTGCAATCATCCTGCATCGCATGTGGAGCGACGGGACACCGTTCAAATGGGTAACAACAACACAGGAAGGATAGGTCTGGTTAAACGAGATCGCCCGATATCCGGTTGAGAAATGTCCCTGCCGGGACGAACGGCGATGATGAGATCGACCGATTTTGTGCGAAGGGAAACCAATCCCAAACGCGGTTTCAACATTGATCCATCAAAGCTTCCCTGCGCCATCATGCAGAGGCAATACACCTACTGCGAAGAGAACACTGGAACCGGCAGGAATAAAAAAACTCATACCGGCTTGCCGAATTAGAGAACATAATCGGCGCAAAAGGAGACGTTCGGATGAGAACATTTGTAGTCTGTTGTCAGTTCAAGCGACAGTGCGGATACGGCTTGCGACAAGAGCTCCACAAATCGCGAATACTCCGGCAAGTTGCATTTGGTAAATCAGGCTTTTTGATTGAAGGCCGCTACCGCTGAGGACTAGTGCTGTTATGGGTGCGAGTACTGCCGGAATGGTGTTGGTGAGATTCATGAAGCCCAGTTTTCTGACTCTGTTTTGATCGCCGGATAGTAGCTGCGCAACCAGCGCAGCGTCGGTTGTTAGAAATATCGTTAGTCCGCAAATGAAAAGGATATAAGCTCCAAAAACCGTTATCCAGCTTGGGTAAAGCGACATCGTTAGTGTTGCCACGCCAACTACGACGGCGGAGATTACCAGAAACGGCCGACGCAGCCCCATTCTGTCAGAGATCGAGCCAGCGAGCAGTCCGATGAGTACCGTAGTTGGTGTGGCCGCGAGAGACAGCTTGCCCAATCCTTGATCAACCTGCTGCCCCGGGAAAAGTTTTGAATACTGGACTACGTCTTGCAGAAAATAGAGTAGATACCCGAACATGACAGCGCCGGAAAACTGAACCAACAATCGTGCCGTCCACGCCTTGATGAAGTCCCTTTGATTTGATGATTTGGCCGGTGACGATGGCTTAATTTCTGGCGGCGTCATGACTGCCAGATTTGATTTCCGTATGAATAGGACGAGCGGGGTAATCATCAGCAAAATTGCAATTGAGATCAAAGACAGTCTCTGCCCTTCGTCCGCGAGTGAAGGAATTGACAATATTGCCACCGAAAATGTCGCAGCCGGCATGCCGAGATTTAAAAGAGCCGAGGCGCGACCTTTCGTATCGTTGGGGACATGATCCGTCAGGAGGGCGCCCAGTGGCGCAAAAAGAAAATTGAAACTCAATTGGAAGAACAGAATGGAAAGAATGATGCTTGTCCAGTCATTCGCTTTCAAAAACAGCAAGTAGGAAAACAGCACGAACATAAGGCTGATTGCTATCTGTCCGGAGCGGCTCCCGGTCTTTGCGAATATCTTGTCGCTAACCATGCCTCCCCAGACATTGGCGATGCTAGCCATGACGGCTCCAGCCAGCAGGGTGATGCTGAGAAGTGTTATTTTGTCATCCGGCGCTATCAACTCTGCTTTCAAAGGCAATAGCAGTGACAGCAAAGGCAAAAAAGCGATATGCGCGCCGATATTGGCAAAACCATACAGACCAAGAAATTGCGGGGGCATTGATTGGCCAGGCTGCCGATTCATGTGTGTATGCGGCCTGTTGTTTCCCTGTTGATCAGTTCGAATTCCAGCACATGATCGATGCCTTCAGATACAACCCCTTTTGCCGCAATAAGCTCTCGAGTGGCCAGTGCTGACATACGCGCAATTGGTTGGCGAATTGCAGTAAGAGGCGGCACGCTGAAGCGCACGCCGGGTGTGTCATCAAAGCTGATCACAGATAGTTGTTCCGGAACCGATACGTTCTTCCTATTTGCAACATGGAGAACGGCAAAAGCCATTTCGTCATTGCTTGCGATGATTGCGGTCGGGCGATTGTCAGGTTCAAGGAGCTTTTCAGCGGCTATCTTGCCGGAATCGAAGCTGAAATCACCAGGCTGCTCCCAGTCGTTTTCGATGAACATGTCCGCCTTGCCCATTGCTTCGCGAAACCCCTCCAATCGCGCCTGCGATGCCGGATATTCCGGGCTGCCGGTGATGAACCCGATACGCTGATGATCGAGGTCAATTAGATGATTGGTTGCAACGATTGTCGCAGCTTTGTCATCCATCAATACATTAATGCCATCTGTTTTGCTTGAGAATCCGATGCGTGCGAATGGCGTGCCGTTACGTTGTAAAAGATCGGCAAGAATCTGATTTTCACTATGCGGTGGGGTCAAGATGACACCATCTGGTCTGAGCGATGATAATGCGCCCTCCAATTGTTTGGAAGCGGCTTCTGTATCGACCAAGTCAAAAAGCATACGATAGCCGTGCTTTTCGCATTCCATCATTGCCCCATAAAGCATTTGATCAACCCAGTCATTGCCCCGCCCGATCTGCCAGTTGTCGAGCGTGCGCGCTCGATCATTGATTGCCAAAATCAGATAGGATCGCGTTCCACCCATCCGTCTCGCTGCAAGGTTGGGTACGTAACCAAGTTGCTCAATCGCCGCTTGAACACGCTCGCGAACCTCGTCTTTTACATTGGGGGCTTTGTTGATTACGCGGGAGACGGTTTGATAGGATACGTCGCACAAAGCGGCAACATCCTTGATCGTCGCTGACTTTTTCTTTTGCAAGCCGGCCACCCAGCCATCCCCTTTTTCCGCATTCCGATTATTTAAAGCAGCTATTTTGTTGCAAATTTGTAGCCATCCGACAGCGAGTTAGCAACAAAAATGAGAACGATCACACTTTTAGATTGTGAACGTTCTCATAATCTGCTTAAAGAGTTGATCAGAACGATTCGAGATCGTCGGTACAGGGAGGAATCTAAGGTGAATTCACAGAAACTGATGTTGTTGACGAGTGTGGCCGCAATTGGCTTTGCGCAACCTGCTTATGCACAGCAGGAGCCAGAAGCTAACAGCAACGAAGTCACCGACGGTGATGACAATGTAATCGTCGTCACCGGCATTCGCGCCAGTCTGCAGGATGCAATGAATATCAAGCGCGAAGCACAGGGCGTTGTCGATGCAATATCTGCGGAAGACATAGGGAAATTTCCTGATACCAATCTTGCTGAATCACTTCAGCGCATCACCGGCGTTTCCATTGACCGAGAAAGCGGCGAAGGTTCGACTGTGACCGTTCGTGGTTTTGGGCCGAACTTCAATCTTGTGGTTGTCAATGGCCGCCAGATGCCGACTTCGACACTGGGTGACGGTTTTTCAGCTCCTTCGTCACGTAGCTTCGACTTTGCAAACCTCGCTTCGGAAAGCGTTGCTGGCGTTGAAGTTTACAAATCAGGCCGCGCATCATTGCCGACTGGCGGCATCGGTTCGGTTATCAATATCAAGCTTCCTCGTCCACTTGATAAGCCGGGTTTCCAGGGCAGCATAGGCGCCAAGGCCGTGTACGACACATCACGCTTTGAAGGTACTTCAATCACGCCAGAAATTTCCGGAATTGTTAGCAACACGTTTGCCGATGATCGTATTGGAATATTGCTAGCTGGTTCTTACCAACGCCGTAAGGCAAGTCAGGCGCAATTCGTAACTGGGAACTGGCGTCCCGGCTATACCGGCGCGGAGAATAACTGGGGTACACTGGCGCAACAGGGTGATCCCCGTTTCGCAAATATTCAGAACCGCCCAGGGCCTACTGACGTTTACCAGGTTCCACAAAATGTTGCTTACGACTTCTTTAACTTCACACGTGAGCGCTTCAACGGTCAGGCGGTGTTGCAATTCCAGCCAACCGACTCTCTGGATATTTCTGTAGACTACCTGTTTTCACAAAATACTTTCGACAGCCGTCAGGACAGCATTGGCGTATGGTTCAACCACGGAGATACGTCGAGCGCTTGGACTGACGGCCCGGCCGCTGGTGCACAGTTCTATTCTGAAAACTTTGCCGCACCGCCCGGAGGAATCCAGCTCGATGGGCCAAATATAGGAAAAGACCTTGCTATCACCGGTGCAGTTGGCGCCAATCGTAGCATCAATCATTCGATTGGTGGAAACATCAAGTGGGAAGGTCTTGGTGGCCTGCGCCTCGAGCTCGATGCGCATCATTCAACTGCTGAGTCGAAACCGACCTCGCCCTACGGAAGCGGTATTGCGGTAGGTGCTGCGATCTTTGGGACTCAGTCTCAGCGGGTTGATTATACCAGCGAACTGCCGGTTATATCGGTAAACATGTATCCGGGTGCTGACATCACTGCGTCAAACATCCGGCCAGCCGGCAACGCGTTCCGTAACGCATTCTTCAGTGATGAGATTAATGAAATAACGTTCCGTGGCGGGTACGACTTCGATGCATCGTTTATTGAAAGCCTCGACTTTGGTGTTACCTATGTCGAAAATGATGTTCGCAGCGCATTCGGCGTGATTCAGAACGACACATGGGGAGGGACGCTCTCTCGGGCAGATACTCCTGATGGCTTGTTCACCGAACGTCAAACATCACCTGACCTTGCGGGTATTGGTGGCAGCGATGATCCGTCGATCATTCCCGTATACTTCCAAATCAACACAGAAGAACTTATTCAGTTGCTGGATAGCAGGTTGAATATCTGTGGTGCGGCGCCAGTAGCCGGTACTTGTTTGGCTGCTTTTTCGGATGATCGCAGGATCAAAGAAAAAACGATCGCGCCGTATGTGCAATCGTTCCACAAGTTCAACTTGGGCGATGCCGAGGGAACTTTACGGCTTGGCTTGCGTTACGAGGAGACAAAGATCGACTCTTCTGCACTAACGCCTATTCCTACCGGAACTGTCTGGGCGGGTGCCAACGAAATTACGCCGATTTTTGCGGCGAACGCTGACTTTACCACACTCGAAGGCAAGTATGAAAACTGGCTTCCGGCTATCGACTTCAGTCTTGAACCTGTGCAAGATGTTTTGCTCAGGGCTTCGTACAGCCACACGATCACACGTCCGACATACAACAATATGCAAGGCGGGATCACGGTGGCGCAGCCTCTGCGCGTTGGTGCTGGTGGTAGTACGGCGAGTGCGGGCAATCCCGGACTATTGCCATTCAAGTCCAAGAACATCGACCTTTCAGCGGAATGGTACTACGATATCGCCAGCTATCTCTCGGTGGGCTTTTTCCACAAGAACGTAAGTAACTTCATCGGTACCGGCAGCACCCAAACACCGCTGTTTAACCTGCCTGACCCATCACAGGGGGCCGCTGCAAATGCCGCTCGAGCAGCGCTTGGGCAAAATGCGACTTTCGAACAGATTGTTCAATGGGTGGGGCCGAACCGTCCGGCAGATCTCAACCCGGCATTTGGAACGAATGGTGGAATCATCGGCAGCGCTGGTGATCCGGATATCGTCTTCACGTTTAACCAGCCATTCAATAGCGATCAGTCAGCTAGGCTATGGGGCTGGGAATTTGCACTGCAGCACAACTTCTGGGACACCGGATTCGGAGCGATCCTGAACTATACGATAGTTAACAGCAACACATCCTATGATGTCACACAGCCTTGGACTGTAACTCAGTTTGCAGTAACCGGCGTTAGCGATAGTGCCAATGCAGTTCTGTTTTACGACAAGAATGGAATCCAGGCTCGTGTCGCTTATAACTGGCGGGGCAAGTTTCTGGATGGCTTTGACACAGATCCGTTCTTCATCGACTCCTATGGGCAAGTTGATGCTAGTGCGAGTTACGAGTTAGATTTTGGACTTACGTTGTTCGTTGAAGGCATCAACATCCTGAATCAAGATCGAAGCGGCTTCCGCCGCAACGATTTGGCTAAGCACTTCGCCGCACCCGGTTATGCCCGTTACAATTTTGGTGCTCGCTTCTCCTGGTAGGGAGGCGGGTTGAACAGTCCCTTGTGATGAAAGAGAGTCGTCCTGCCTTGGCAGTGCGACTCTCTTTCGTTAGCCTGTAGGAAATACGGAGCACAAGGAATGGCTGGCGAAATCAATAAGGTCGTAATTCTGGGCGGTGGAACGGCCGGCTGGCTATCGGCTAACGTTCTGGCCGCACGTCGCCCGGAGCTCCAGATTACCGTGGTTGAATCGCCGGATATTCCGACAATTGGAGTAGGCGAAGGAACTTGGCCAACAATGCGCGAGACGCTTCGCACCATCGGGATTGGCGAAGCCGAATTCCTTCAGGAATGTGATGCTTCGTTCAAGCAAGGGTCTCGATTTGATGGCTGGGTAACGGGCGGCAAGAGTGACAGCTATTTCCATCCTTTTACAATGCCGCCGTCTGGAGAAATGCATGATTTGCTTGGCGCTTGGAAGTCGAATGCTAAGAACAACAGTTTTGCAAATATGATGACAGCGCAAGTGGCCGCTTGTGAACAAAATCTTGCACCGCGTCAGCGGTCTATGCCGGATTATGCCGGTGCGTTAAACTACGGATATCACCTAGATGCGGGCAAATTTGCAACCTTGCTCACAAGGCATGGAACAACGAAACTCGGCATAAACCGGGTCGCCGACACTATGACGGGAGTAGACGTCGACAGTGGCGGTGACATTCAAGTGATACAACTGCGTAATAGTCCGCCCATTGCCGGTGCTCTCTTTTTGGACTGCACGGGTCATTCTGCGCTGCTCATTGGCCGTCATTTCAATATCGAATGGGTAGACCACTCGAACAGCTCCTTCAACGACAGAGCGCTGGCGGTTCAGGTGCCCGTTGATCCCGAAAGTGCAGTGGCCTCCCAGACAATTGGCACGGCACATGAAGCCGGCTGGCTCTGGGATATCGCTTTGCCGACCCGCCGCGGGATTGGGTGTGTCTACAGTTCCCGCTTTCTTCCGGATGATGAAGCAGAGCGAGTACTTGCCGAATATTTACAGAAGCAAATGCCGGAGGTGGACTCTGCTGATTTTTCTCCGCGAAAACTCTCTTTTGCGACGGGTCACCGCGCCCGCTACTGGCATCGCAATTGTCTGGCAATCGGGATGTCTGCCGGTTTTATCGAGCCGCTGGAGGCTTCCGCGATTGTTATGATTGAACTTTCGATCAAAGCTCTCGCCGAGAATTTTCCAGCCAGCCGTGAAGCAATGGAGATCCATAGTCAGCGCTTCAACGATCTGTTCCACTATCGATGGGGCCGGATCATCGACTTCTTGAAACTGCATTACGTGCTTAGCAAACGCCAGGAGCCCTATTGGCAGGCTCACCGCGCATCCGAAACAGTCCCGCCACGACTTGCTGAGCAGCTCGAATTGTGGCGCGACCAGCCTCCGTCCGCCTGGGATTTTCCCCAGGTCGAAGAGATTTTCTCTGCTGCCAGCCAGCAATATGTGCTTTATGGTATGGGTTTTCCGGTTATGTCGAATAACAATAATGGATTGCCTGCGACTTCGGCGAGCAAGGCTCTTTCGGACGTGAATGAGCGTGGACGAGCGCTGGTATCAGCGTTACCCACAAATAGAAGCTATCTTGCCAATATGACCGCAACTGCTGCGTCATTGAACACATGAAGGGATCAGGGCTAAAATGAGTAACCACCAGATTTTGAACAATGCCGACCATTTGATGTTGCGAGTTCATACCGAAGCAAATGCGGATTTGGGTGATGCGGTTATGACATGTTTGGCGGTACCATTGGAGTTTCGGCTCATTCAGACCGAGTTTCCGATTGTATTCCGCCGCGATGCCGAACAGGGGACCTTTACGGCGATGGCATTGTTCGGTTTTGAAAATGGTGAGAATTTATTTTTGGAGGATGGTAAATGGGACGCGCGCTACCGGCCCTTGGCACTTGTGAGCCAGCCATTTTTGGTGGGGCGTCCCGCAAGTGACGACGGTGATGCGCAGGTCCATATCGACATGGATCACAAAAGGATCTCAGGTGATGGTGAAGGGACGCGCGTATTCGATGAAGACGGCAGCCCGACCCCGTATCTTGAAGACATCGCAAATCGACTGGGCGACCTACATGCAGGATTTGAGGATAGCGCTGGTTTTATAGCGGCGCTTTCGAGGCATGACCTGCTGGAACCGTTCACGGTAGAAGTACCACTACAAGATGGCTCCAAGCATTCGCTGGTTGGCTTCCATACTATCAATGAAGAAAAACTGAGTGCGCTCGATGGCGATGCATTAGAAGAGCTTCAGCGAGACGGACATCTGATGCCGATCTTTATGGCGGTGGCATCAATCGGACAGTTTTCGGAATTGGTCGCACGCAAGAATGCCAGGATCGCAGATGCTTGATACTGAAGCCTCGATTTTCGCCGACATGCCGGCGGTGGTGGAGCGCGAGGTTGCAGACGTAAGTGCGCTGGACAGCCTATTGAAGGAGGCAAAAGCACCCTTCGTAGTGCGCGGAATATGTTCTGACTGGCCTTTGGTAAAGGCTGGACTGCAATCGGCGAGGGAAGCGCGAGCCTATCTTTTAGAGCGCGCTCGTGCTGTCCAATTTGCGGTGAACATCGGCGCGCCGGGACATGATGGCCGTTTATTTTATGATGCGGGGATGCAGATGAATTTCCGCATGGCCCACGGGAAGCTGGCGGACATTTTTGGAGGGTTTGACGCGAATGAAGGCCGCCGCGACCCGCCCTGTGTATATCTTTCTTCAATAGATGTTCCGATGCATTTCGACGGTGTGCATGAGAATAATCTGATTGATCTAGGATCGCGTGATCCGCGGGTCAGCTTGTGGATAGGAACGCCGACCCGTATTGCTGCGCACAATGATTTCCCGGACAACCTGGCGTGCTGTGTTGCCGGTCACCGACGTTTTACGATCTTTCCGCCTGAACAATTCAGCAATCTCTATCTTGGCCCAATCGACAATACCCCTGCTGGGCGTGCTGTCAGTATGGTCGATTTTCACAAACCCGACCTCGGTAAATATCCGAAATTTTCGGAAGCACTTCAAACGGCGCAAGTCGCAGAACTTGAACCCGGGGATGCCGTATTTATTCCGAGCATGTGGTGGCATCATGTTGAGGGTCTTGATCCGTTCAATATCCTGTTGAATTACTGGTGGCGCGATACCCCCAAGCATTTGGGTCAACCTCAGGATGCCCTCTATCATGCGATAATGAGTGTTCGTGATCTTCCCGAGAATGAAAAGAAATTGTGGCGTGATTTATTCGACCACTATGTCTTTGGGAATGCTGCTGATACGATGGGACATATCCCTGACGATGCGTTGGGTATATTGGGATCCATGACGGCAGAGAATTCCAGTAAAATCCGGACTTTCCTCTTGCGGGCGTTGAACCAATGACAAATCAAGAATCTGAACCGCTATCCACGTCGATGGCACCGCAAGTTGCCGGTGAGCATCGTCTCAGGCGTATCATCATTGCTGGCGGCGGAACCGCTGGCTGGATGGCCGCTGCTGCGCTGTCTCGAACAATGGGTGAAGCGGTCGAAGTGATATTGGTCGAGTCAGACGCCATTGGTACCATTGGTGTCGGTGAAAGCACGATCCCCCCACTTGTGACCTATAATCGCCTGCTTGGAATTTCAGAGGCGGAATTCATGCGCGAGACGCAGGCAACGTTCAAACTTGGTATTGAGTTTGAAAACTGGAAGGTCAAAGGCGAGAAATATTTTCATTCCTTTGGCCTGACCGGGCAAGATCACTGGTCGGCTGGCTTCCAACATTTCTGGATGCATGGTCTGACCAAGGGACATGAATACAGTTATGATGACTACTGCCTTGAGTTGATGGCGGCCTATGCCGGGAAGTTTGCTCACCTGCCTGAAAACCGGATCAACTATGCCTATCAGCTGGATTCAACGCGCTATGCGGCTTACCTGCGCAAGCTCGCTCAGGCTGATGGAACCAAAAGGATAGAAGGCAAGATTTCCGAAGTTCAACTGAATGGCGATACAGGCAATATTTCTTCACTAATGCTCGAATCCAGCAAGGTTGTGGAAGGCGACTTGTTTCTCGACTGCACAGGTTTCCGCGCTTTGCTGATGGAAGGTGCGCTGCATGTAGGCTTTGACGACTGGACACATCAACTGCCTTGTGACTCCGCGATCGCTGTTCAGACCAAAAGCGTGCGTCCGCCGATTCCGTACACCCGTGCAATTGCACATGATGCGGGCTGGCAATGGCGAATTCCCCTGCAGCACCGTCAGGGGAATGGCATTGTCTATTGCAGCCGTTATCTCGAGCGCGAGGCAGCGCTTGAGAGATTGTTATCGAGTGTTGAAGGTGAGACTCTATCCGATCCCAATTTCATCCCCTTCACCACCGGTGCGAGGCGCAAGCAATGGCATCGCAATTGTATAGCAATCGGGCTGGCCGGCGGCTTTATGGAACCGCTTGAATCGACCAGCATACATCTGATCCAGCGGGCCATCCTGCGCCTAATCCGAATGTTGCCTATGGGAGAGGTTAGCCGGCGTGATGTGGCTGAATTCAACGATCAGCAAATGACCGACATGTTGCAGATCCGTGACTTCCTGATCCTGCATTATAAAGCAACAGATCGGCGAGACAGCCCGTTTTGGCGTCAATGCGCGGATATGGAAATCCCGGACAGCCTTGTCCAGAAAATCGAGTTGTTTCGAGAGACAGGCCGGGTTTTCCGTAAAAACGAGGAACTGTTTGTAGAAAATAGCTGGATCCAGGTGATGATGGGGCAGGGCATCATGCCGCAATCCTATCATCCCGTTGCCACCAAGCTTTCCGATCAGGAGCTAGGCAACCTTCTGACAGGAGTGCGGGACAATGTCGCTAGGACGGTAGCTGGTTTGCCCGAACATCAAAATTACGTTGCCCAATATTGCGGTTCTGAGGATATCTCGGCCACCTGAGGGGGCTTGCAATTCCTATTTGGATAGTGATCGCTATACTGGGCTTCTTGCCGTAAGCTTAAGCAACGCTGCAATGGCATCTTGTTTGGTCAGGCGAATTTGAGGGAGACTCCATTAACCCAGACATCTCGAGACTGGAGCAGTGATACGCCGCCGGGCCGGGCAAACGGACATGCTCCCGTTGACCACGACTGCCACCTGATTTTGGACCTCGTCATTGATGGAGGGCTGCCGGAAGGCAAAAAAGAAGGTGATGCAACTGAATGCAATTTTCCCAAAAAATGCTGATGGACTGGGTGCGCGTCTATGATCGCTCCGTTGACCTCGATGTTGGTTAGATTTTTCGCCAATAATTACAGCACCTAAAGCGCTAACATCTAGGCTCAGGACATATTAATTGAGCCAGAAGATCACTGTAGCGGCTATAGCGATAGCTGACATGAAGGTGTGGGCGCACCTGCCATAGCGTGTGTGTACACGCCTCCAGTCTTTGAGTTTGCCGAACATATTCTCGATTTTGTGCCGCTGTCGGTAGAGGTTTTTATCGAAGCTGGCGGGTAATATTCTTCCCTTTCGGGGCGGGATGCACGGGGCGATACCTTTGACTTTGAGGGCCGCGCGATACTCATCACTGTCATATCCTTTGTCCCCGATCATGTGGGCAGCATGGTCAGGAAGCGCCGGATATGTGAGTTTTGCGCCGATATGGTCGCTCATCTGGCCCTCGCTCAGGCACAAGATCAACGGTCTGCCATTACCATCGCACACCGCGTGGAGCTTTGCGTTCAAGCCGCCTTTGGTACGACCAATACGTCTGGGTAAAGCCCCTTTTTTAAAAGGCTGGCAGAAGTCCGGTGTGCTTTGAGATGGGTAGCGTCGATCATCAAGCATTCATCGGCGTCACTGGTGGCTGCAAGGGCAGCGAATATCTTGTTGAACACCCCCAGCTTGCTCCAGCGGGTAAAGCGATTGTAGATCGTCTTGTGCGGCCCGTAAGCAGCAGACGCATCGCGCCAGCGTTTGACGGATCGATTCCGGGATGTTGCCGATCTGGTTGCGCTTGTGGATGCGAATGAACCAGCACCCAAGAAACGCGGTCCTTACAAGAAGCGGATTTCAAAGTGACCCACTACTAGGGCAATCGACTGAATGTTCACTGTCGGATTGCGGCTTTCATGCAGGCGTCATCGCATGCAGCGGAACGTCGTTTTTGCGGCAGGCTGATTTTGCCTGGTGCGCGACGTAGCAGGTTCATTGCTGCGTGATTGATTGTGGCAAAATTGGCTGCGGCATTTCCGGTTCTGATGCGGCAGTCATCCTGGCGGCAGGTAACATCGAGCACCCGATGCAAACAGTTTTCCACCTGCCAGTGATTGCGGATGTGACGCGCCATTTTCTCGGGCACATCAAGGACGGATGAGATGTAAAATTGCCTGACCGTTTTGGCCTGGCCTCTGATTTCACGAGTGTACCCTGTCATGATCACGGCCTTCAGGCCCGGCCATTTGTGGCGTTCGGTTCTGTATTTGAACAAACTGTGCAGCACCGCGTTTCAATGCGCCCATGACCTGCATCAGCGGCTTCGCTTTTTTCAATGAATTTCGCGCCTGTATCACGCTCCGGATGTTCATCGAAAAACAATTCGACATCCTCGCGCAAGCTTCCCTGGTTGCCCTTCAGGCCGATCACATAACCGGCCTCTTGGTCCATGATTTGTTGGCAAATCTTGCGCTGACATCCTATCGCGTCAATAGTCACGATAGCGCCCTTGAGTGCCAACAGGGCCAGTAGCTCGGGGATCGCTGTTATCTCATTGGACCTGTCGTCAATCTTGCGTTGCCCGGGAACGAGTTGGTGATCACACGGCCAGGCCGAAATCATATGAATGGGTGCTTCAGGGGACCTGGTATCAAATGACCGCCGAAGGGTTTTACCATCGATGGCGACGACACCTTCAGGCGTTTCATGCAAACTCGCCACCCAGGCTATGAAGCAGCGTTGGAAGGCTTCCATATCCAGACGGGAAAACAAGATCCCCGACTGATCATGGCCTGGCGTTCCGTCCTTGAACGGCAAAAAGCGACGCAGGAATTCCAGCTGCTTTTCACCGTAGAGTGCGATTGACGTCCAGCCCCCGGCGCCTGAAATTACGGCGCAATTACGGCGCATAGGACCAGAAGAAAAATCTCGTTCGGTGGGCAGGTGACCTTCGCTTGCTGGCGCGGGTCTTTGACGCCGCCGAAATGCGTCAGAAAACGGGGGGTGGCAGGGTCCGGTGGGGCTTGTGACATGCAAAATCTCCAAAAAAGTGAGCATTCCACTCCCTTGATTCAGAAAAATTACTCCATGTCAGCTGCTTATTCAGTCAATTGCCCTGGGCGGCGTGGACAAATTGGTTGATGTAACGGGAGAGTATTGATACAAGGCTGCCTAAGGTGCGCTACCCATATAAGGATTAGGCTCAGGACTCATTAACTAAGCCAGAAGATGACGGTAGCTGCGATAGCGATGGCAGACAAGAAGGTGTGAGCGCAGCGATCATAGCGGGTATGGATGCGCCTCCAGTCCTTGAGTTTTCCGAACATATTCTCGATTTTGTGGCGTTGGCGGCAGAGGCTTTTATCGAAGCTGGCTGGCAGCCGCCGCCCTTTGCGCGGCGGGATACATGGCGTGATGCGCTTTGCTTTTAATGCCGCTCGATACTCATCGCTGTCATAGCCTTTATCACCGGTCATGCAGGCGGCATGATCCGGAAGTGCCGGGTATGTCAGCTTTGCCCCGATATGGTCGCTCATCTGCCCTTCGCTCAGACACAAGATCAGGGGTCTCCCGTTGCCATCGCACACGGCATGCAACCTGGGAGTTCAGGCCGCCTTTAGTTCGCCCGGTATATCTGGAAACAGACCCTTTTTTAAAAGGCTGGCAGCGGTACGGCGGGCTTTTGGATGCGTGGCATCGATCATCAGCACATCATCGGCATCACTGGTAGCTGCAAGGCGCGCAAATATCTTGTTGAACACGCCCAGGCGGCTCCAGCGCACGAAGCGATTACAGATCGTTTTATGCGGCCCGTAACCAGCAGGCCAGCGAAGACCGTTCCTGATCACAAAAACAATCCCGCTCGGAACCTTGCGGTCATCAACCCCGGGAACCCCGTGCGACAACGGAAAATACGGCTCTATCCGGCGCATCTGCGCTTCGCTTAACATAAACAGATCACTCATCAACAGCACCTCCTTCAGTGCCGCCTTTGAATCAGCCCTCTCACCGTAATGCAAGCTATCTAACAGGTCCTGAGCCTAGAACTTACCGCGAAGCGTCAAGCCGTACATGCGAGGCTCCTGCGGGAAGGCTGACCGTGAACCGCCGCGCAAGGTCGTGCTAAAGGTAACACCGCGCGTAATTTCGTTGGTCAGATTGGTGACCCAAGCTTCAATACCCCATGCATCGTCGATATCACTGATACCGGCGCGGAGGTTGATCTTGATATTGCCATCCTGAATATCAAACGGCAGCAATGGTGTGTTTCCGAGCGCCGCCGCCGTTGTTGGCGGTGTAGAAGGCTGCGTTGAAGTCCGGCGATCGCTTTCCGCACGGATCTGACCGTTCAGGAAGAACTTCATGCTGTCGCCAATATCACCGCGATAGGTGGCGCCACCAATAGCCACATATTTTGGAGCATTGGTCAGCGGAGCACCGCACAGGTTTTGCACACGGAGCGGGTCGGTTGTGGTGGCACAGTCGTTCGGATATTTTGCTTCCGTATAGGTGAGCGCCATGTTGAACGTCAGGTTTTCGCTTGGCCGTATAGTCGATTCAATTTCGACACCGGTTGACTCTGCCTTTGGCACGTTAAACGTCTGGAACTGTGCGCCGGTAAACTCGAGAACCTGGAAGTTTGTGAATTCCTCGATAAATGCAGCAACGTTCAGTGTCACCGCATTGTCCAGGAATTTGGCTTTCAAACCAATTTCATAGGCATCGACTTCTTCCGAAGCAAAGCGCGGGTCTGCGCCGCCAATAGCTGCCGTTGAATCGAGGTTGAAACCGCCCGATTTATAACCGTGCGTAAAGCTTCCGTAGATGGTGATCGGGTCAGCAAATTCGTAGGCCAGCTTGCCGGTATAGATCAGCTCTTTGTCGTTGAACGTATCGTTAAATGTCCGCGGCAACGGCAATACCGCCGATGCTCCCAGATCAACTGGCGCCACGAACGGGAAACAACCTGTGATAAGAGCCGTCTGAACTAACCCACCCGGAATGGCTGGTGCGCCATTGAGCGGAGCGCCCAAAACGTTGCTTATAATACCGGGGCATGCACCAGCATTGACTGACGTTTGCGAGAATGAGCCATCCTTAGTTTCATCGGAGTAACGCAGACCGATAGTCGCCTTCAAGCCATCGACAATTTCCAGCGTATTGTGCGTGAAAATCGACCAGCTTTTGCTGTCCTGCGTGTACAGGTTGATCGCGTCAGAACCGTTCGGACTTGTCCCGCCCGAGAAAAGTTGCAGTGGTGCCGGTCCGAAAGCGCCGCCTGTGGAAGGAAGCAATAACGCGCTGACGAACTGATCCCATTGCGTTCCCAGTCGGGCATAGCCGTCAGCTCTAATATCTTCAGTGGAATAATATCCACCAATCAACCAGTCCAGTTTACCATCAAGCGCCTCACCCTGAACACGCAATTCATGGGTCATGGTCTTGATGTTTGTGCCAACGTCGGGATTGGTTCCGTCAAAATTATTGACGTGGAAAATATCAAGCGTGGTGAAATCGGAATCGCCAGTGTTGGTCGAGTTAAAATCGCGATAAGAGCCAATATAAATCAGGTCCGCATTATCGCTGAGCGGGAATTCAATCTCGCCCGTAATGCCCCATTGATCCAGATTGCTAGTCTGCGCGAAGCTTTGCGCAGCCGTAAGTCCATCAAGTGCCGCATTAAGACCAGCGGTATCATTTGGGGTAGTTGCTGCCGGAACAAGTTGACCACCTGTTGCGCCCAAGCCTGCAAGCGCGAAAACTCCACCTGTTTCCAGTCCGGACTTAAGGACTTCAACCGGAGCACAACAATTGCCGTTGACTTCTGAATAGTCGAAAATCAAACGGACTTTAAGCCCGCTATCGCTTTCGTAGCCAAGTTGTCCGCGAACGAGGAACTGGTCGAGTTCATTGGTACGGCCGACTTCGCCCGTTTCATTGATAACACGCACATAGCCGTCACGTTTACGATAGGCACCTGTCAGACGAGCCGCCAGAGTATCTTCTATCAGTGGCACGTTCACGGCACCTTGAAGGCCGATATTGTCGTAATTGCCATAAGTGGCATTTACGAAGCCGCCAAACTCGTTCAGATCAGGGCGCTTGGTCGTGATGTTCAACGCACCAGCGGAAGTGTTACGGCCAAACAATGTACCTTGCGGTCCGCGAAGAACCTCAAGACGCTCGACATCAACAAATTCCGAGAGCGCTACGCCGGGACGTGACTGGTAAGCACCATCGATAAAGATACCAACAGCCGATTCAAACCCGATATTGTTGGAGGTTGTACCGACACCGCGAATTCTCAAAACGTTCGTGCCGCCTGCGGTTTGCGCGTTGGAGCTAGAGAAGCTTGCCGATACCTGACCAATTTGGGTCACACTCACAACGCCCTGACGCTCCAGCTGAACCGGGCTAACCGCCGTCACAGCGAGCGGAATATCCTGAACATCCTGTGCACGGCGTTGTGCGGTCACGATGATGACATTGTCATCAGCGGCATCCGCACCATCTTGATCCTGGGCAAAGGCGGGGGTTGCCATTGCGGTGCTGCACATGGCAGCCATGAGAACTTTGTTGAAAACTCGCATTAATATTCTCCCGTTGAACAAACCGTCGCGCGCTCTGTTAAAAGGGGTAAGGCGCTTTTCTCGACGGATCACTTGCGTCAGTCCTTTAAGTGCGTCATTAAATCAAGTGGATAAGCTTGGTTCTATGGCGATTCTTGGCTCTAAGTTGCAAAAATGTGACATTGGTTTTTGAGGGAAAATTAGGAGAATCTTCCGCTAATCCGTTGGAGGAATGTAAAAATGACACGCATTTTTTTGGGTTATGCTGCGCTCAGCGCACTCGCAGTTGGCTTGGCCGGCTGCTCGGGAGAGAATGAAACAAGCGGTGAAAACACACTTGCTCTGGCTCCCGGCGAATCCGCCGACGAAGGCGCCAATCCCAATAGAAACGTCTACTTTGGCGATCTACATATTCACACGCGCAACAGCTTTGATGCCTATATCTTCAATGTCCGCACCACGCCCGATGACGCCTACAGATTCGGCATGGGCGAGACGGTCAAGCACCCGGCCGGCTACGACATCAAACTGGAGGGACCGCCGCTGGATTTCATGGCGGTGACTGACCATGCTGCTTATCTAGGCCACCTCCCCGCCATGGATACCGAAGGCACCGAACTGTCAAAGCTGGACATGGCCAAGGATATGTTCAGCGATAATCAAGACAAGATTCTGGCTGCATTTCAGCTGATCGGCGGGTCCATTCGCAGCGGTGAAAAAATTGAAGAGGCTTTTGATCCCGAAGTCACTGCCAGCGTTTGGAAAGACACGATTGATGCTGCCGACAAATATTACAAACCAGGCAAGTTTATGACCTTTGCCGCCTATGAATATACAGCGGTCCGGATAACCAGAAGCGAAGCCGAAGGCTTCGGGGGCGGTAATCTGCACCGCAATGTTGTGTTCCGGGGTAGCGCACCAGAAATGCCATTCTCGACTCTGGATTCGACCAATCCCGAAGATCTGTGGGACTGGATGGATCAACAGCGCGAAGCGGGCAATGAATCGCTGGCTATGCCGCATAACAGCAATGTCTCCGATGGCGAGATGTTCAAAATGGAAACTTATGAAGGTCAGCCGCTGACCAAGGAATGTGCCGAGCAGCGCATGCGCAATGAACCAATTGTCGAGATGACACAGGTGAAAGGGACATCGGAAACCCATCCATCGCTGTCTCCCAACGACGAATGGGCCGACTTTGGCATTTACGATAAATTGCTCTCTTCTCCCGTCGCCTCCAAAACCGATACCGGGGACTATGTGCGACAGGCTTTGGCCAATGGCGTTAAATTGATGGAGACCATCGGTGCCAACCCGTTTGCATTCGGGCTGATTGGTTCGAGTGACACCCATGTGGTCGGCGGTTCTTTTGATGAGAAAAACTTCTGGTCGAAAGTCGGTATATTGGATGCCTCGCCCGAACAGCGGGGTTCAGTGCCACTTGGCGGTTCTAAAACCTGGGAAGGTGTAAAACTTGATCCCAATGCCGACCTTTGGTTCTCGCGTTGGGGGGCGTCCGGTTTTGCCGCGGTCTGGGCGGAAGAAAATACGCGCGAAAGCCTGTTCGATGCGATGCGTCGCAAGGAGACCTACGCTACCACTGGTACGCGTTTAAAAGTCCAATCCGTCACATTTATCACACTCGTTGTTACTCACGTATATAATTCCCTTTCAAAAGCCTATGCAAGCGGCGTACCGATGGGTGGCGACCTGTGATTGGCAATGGCGAGGCACCGAGCTTCATTGTCTGGGCGATGCGCGATCCGATGAGCGCGCCGCTACAAAGACTGCAAGTGGTTAAGGTTTGGGTTGAAGGCGGCCAGACAAAAGAAAAGCTGTTTGATGTCGCCTGTAGTGATGGCGGAACCGTGGATGCAGCGACTGGTCGTTGTCCGGACAATGGCGCCAAAGTGGATTTAAGCAATTGTTCGATTTCACAGGACAAGGGTGCGCCAGAACTCAAAACACTTTGGACCGATCCGGAGTTTAAATCCGATCAGCGTGCTTCTTATTATGTGCGGGTACTGGAAAATCCGGTTTGCCGCTGGTCAACATGGGATGCGCTAAGGGCCGATGTGCCACCCAATCCTGACCTGCCCAAGACAATTCAGGAACGGGCATGGACTTCTCCGATCTGGCTAGCACCTAGCGAAGCCTGATCCCGGGCGTAGCCGGTTAGCTGAAAGGCAGAGAAAATTGAAAAAGCTTCTCCGAGAGCCGCTGGTTCATTTTCTGGCTGTCGGCTTTCTTGTTTTTTTGCCAACGATTTCTGGACGGGGGGTCAAGGTCCGGAAGAACAAACTATTGTCGTTAGCGATTCCGTTCTTGCGCGCCTCGATGATACATGGCTTCGAACTACCGGCCAGAACCCTTCGGAACAGGATCGCAAAGGCCTGATCGCACAATATGTAGAAGAGGAAGCGCTCGCCCGTGAAGCACGAAGGCTGGGCTTTGCCGAAGGGGACGAAATCATTAAGCGCCGGTTGGCTCAAAAAATGCGTTTTTTGGCGGCTGGCGAGGATGATATTGCCGAGCCCTCTGACAGCGTCCTGCAAAGCTGGTTTGCCGACAACCGGGACAAATTCAACATCGCTGAGCGACGCAGTTTCAACCATATCTATTTCAGCCCCGAGCGGCACGGCGAAGCACCGGAAAGCGCTGTGGGTGCTGCGCTAGAAAAGCTGAAAGGCGGCAGCAACTGACAATCACTGGGCGATCCGTTTATGCAAAAGCGCACTTATGTTACGGTTCCTCAAGCCGAAGTAGTGCGGGCGTTTGGCACCGACTTTGCCAAGGCGATCTTTCAGCTTTCTAAAGGAGAGTGGAGCAACCCAATCGGGTCTGCATTCGGCCTGCATCTGGTACGGATAGAAGCTATCGATCAGGCCGCCGATGCAGATTTTAGAGCGAACCGGGAACGCATCAGCGCTGCCTATATTGAAGCTCAGGCGGAATCTGGAAAGCGGAAAGAAATCGACCGGATTGTCAATCGCTATGCAGTAGTTATGGCGGGAGAATAAACAGGTATGTCCGGCGATCATTATTTGATCGTTTCAGAATAATGTGCCTTCAGGTGAACGTTTTTCCATATTTCTCTCTGGTCGATATTTACCTTCACCGCTAAGGACCGATGAAACAGCAAAACAGGAACCAAAATGCCTCAATTAATTCTCCTTCGCCACGGCCAGTCTCAATGGAATCTGGAAAATCGCTTCACCGGCTGGTGGGATGTCGATGTTACTGAAAAGGGTGTCGAGGAAGCCCGTGAGGCGGGGCGTTTGATGAAAGAAAAGGGCATTGAATCCGACCTTTGCTTCACATCGCTCCAGACGCGGGCGATAAAGACGCTCAATCTGGCACTCGAGGAAATGGACCGGTTATGGCTGCCGGTAGAGAAAAATTATCGGCTTAATGAACGCCACTATGGTGGGCTTACCGGGCTTAACAAGCAGGAAACCCGCGACAAGCATGGCGATGAGCAAGTGCATATCTGGCGGCGTTCTTTCGATACACCGCCGCCGCCGATGGCCGCCGACAGCGAATATCAGATGACATTCGATCCCCGATACAAGGGCATCGAAGTGCCAGCAACAGAGAGCTTGAAAGACACGATCACGCGGGTACTTCCCTACTGGAAAAGCCGGATTGCGCCGGAATTGCAAAATGGAAAGCGCGTGCTGATATCCGCCCATGGCAACAGCCTGCGCGCGCTGGTCAAACATCTGTCCAATATTGCCGATGACGAAATTACCGGGCTGGAAATTCCGACCGGTCAACCGATTATCTATGACCTGGATGATGAGCTAAATGAAATCGAGCGTTATTATCTATCAGAGCGCTAGGGCCTGTTGACAATCCGCGCCTAGCAATGAGCGTTGCGGTGAGATACCAGTTGGCGGCATAGCTGGTGTCGGTCTTGTCGTATCGGGTTGCTATACCTCTGAATTCCTTGATCTTTGCGAAGTAGTTTTCGATGAGATGACGCCACTTGTACATGTGCGCATCGTAGTCTCGCTGCACGTTTCGGTTTGCTTTGGGCGGGATGACAGCAGCAGCGCCTCGCGTGTCGAGGTCCTGCAGGAGCCAGTCAGCGTCGAAAGCCTTGTCGGCCAGAAGCGCTCCAAATGAGACCTCATGGATCAACGGAGCCACCCCCTTCATATCGTGCGGCTGTCCGGGCAGAAGCAGGAACCGCAGCATATTCCCGAGCGCATCCACCAGTGCGACGATTTTGGTTGTCAGCCCGTCACGAGACCGCCCGATGGCCTGATGCTGAGCCCCCTTTTGCGCCCGAAGCCTTCTGATGGGCCTGGACAATCGTTCCGTCGATGAGAACATATTCGAGGTCTGGCTCACCATTCATGCCATTGAAAAGACTCTCGAAAATGCCTGCTTCCGCCCACCGGCGAAACCGCTTGAACACCGTATTCCACTTCCCGAATTCACCGGGCAGGTCACGCCAGGGTGCCCCTGTCCGGACCCGCCATAGTATCGCCTCCATGAAACGCCGGTTATCGCGACCCGTCGCGCCCGGGTCCCCGGCCTTGCCTGGCAGGAGCGGCGCAATCTTTTTCCAAAGCTCATCCGAAATAACAAAACGCTCTTCATTCATTCAAACCTCCATTTGGGAAGCTTGAAGCAGAGTTCAGCAAGTTTGGAAACCCCGAATGTCAACAGGCCCTAGATTTCTGGACACCTTCGGTATTCATTTTTTGCTGTCGTTCGAACTCTACCGGTGACAACATGCCGTTCCTAGCGTGCTTACGTTTTGGATTGTAGAGCATTTCGATATAATCGAACACGTCTTGTCTAGCCTCTTCGCGGGTTTTATATGTCCGGCGGCGTATTCTTTCACGTTTTAGCAGGTTAAAGAAGCTCTCGACTACAGCGTTGTCGTGGCAATTTCCACGCCTGCTCATCGAGTGTTCCAGATTGTGAGCCCTGAGGAATGATGCCCAGTCCATGCTAGTGAATTGAGAGCCTTGGTCTGAGTGGATCAGCACCCTGTGCTTCGGCTTCCTGCGCCACACCGCCATGAGTAATGCTTGCAGGACTACATCCGTCGTCTGACGGCTTTGCATCGACCAACCGACCACACGCCGCGAGTAAAGGTCGATCACGACCGCCAGACAGGCAAATCCTTGCTGCGTTCGAATATAGGTAATGTCCGTCACCCAAGCTTTATCCGGCACTGTGACATCGAACTGCCTATCCAGCGTGTTATCGACGACCATGGATGGCTTGCCATTGTAGCTGCCAGGGCGCCGTTTATAGCCAATCTGCGCTTTGCTCCCAGCCAAACACTGGCTAAGCGCGCCACTCTGTTGGCAGAGCATGTCTCACCCTGATCCAGCAGATCATCGTGAAGCTTGCGATAGCCATAGACTTTACCGCTCTCTTCCCATGCTTCCCGGATCAGTTCGGTCTGCCGGACGTCTTCCTTGGCCCGTTTGCTCAGCGGGTTCCTGAGCCATGCGCAGAAGCCACTGGGATGGATACACAAGCTGCGACACATCGCACGTACCGAAAACACAGGCCGATGCTCAGCAACAAACGCGTATCTCACTTTGCATCTCTGGCGAAATACGCAGTGGCTTTTTTTAATATATCGCGCTCCTCGGTC
Source organism: uncultured Parasphingorhabdus sp. (assembly GCA_951813595.1). GTDB lineage: Bacteria > Pseudomonadota > Alphaproteobacteria > Sphingomonadales > Sphingomonadaceae > Parasphingorhabdus. The sequence goes on from CATOTQ010000002.1 coordinate 288,056, forward strand.
ACCCGCGTCAGTTCGCGCTTCAATCGTCTGATCTCAGCATCCCTGCCATCATCACCGCCAGATGCCGATCCGAACTTCTTCTTCCACGCATAAAGTGAATGTTGACTAACACCCAAACGCCGTGAAACCTCTGCAACAGGATAGCCCCGCTCCGTAATCTGCGAAACCGCATCCCGTTTAAAATCTTCGCTGAAATGTATCTTGCTCACCTTCGTCTCCTTACCTCAAATTCAGGAAAGAAGGTGTCCAGAAATCTAGGGGCTATTCACAGACCAACACCTAGCTTGACCAAAGCATTTACAACACGTGCTTCCACTAAATCTCTAAAACCTAGGAAAACGCCCTCATCACTTATCTCATACTGAGCTGCCCACAAAGGGTCAGATTTTCGAACATTTTGCGATTGATCTTTCCACTCATAGCCACGCAACCAACGATAAAGTGATTGGTTAGGCATCCCGATCATTTTCGAGGCCTCTGGTACGGTATATACACCAATTCCAAGAGCGGGAATTTTCATACTATGAATCTACACACTGCCGGAGTCCCGTGTAAAGAAAAAACCCCAGCGGTTTCCCGCCGGGGTCCCAAATTGTCAATACTCGATCAAAGTACCACTTTGATCGAAACTCTCTAAACCTTCCCGGTCAACTCCGGAACCGCATTAAACAGGTCCGCGACCAGCCCGATATCCGCGACCTGGAAAATCGGTGCGTCTTCGTCCTTGTTGATAGCGACGATGGTTTTGGAGTCCTTCATGCCTGCGAGATGCTGGATCGCACCGGAGATGCCGATGGCGATATAGACTTCTGGCGCGACAATTTTACCAGTCTGCCCAACCTGATAGTCGTTGGGGACGTAGCCCGCGTCGACCGCGGCGCGTGATGCGCCGATGCCTGCGCCGAGCTTGTCAGCGAGCGGTGTGATCACTTCCTCAAACTGTTCTGCCGAGGCGAGTGCGCGGCCGCCGGAGACGATGATCTTGGCTGATGTCAGTTCAGGTCGCTCGGACTTGGCGATTTCTTCGCTGACGAAGGATGACAATCCTGCATCGGCTGCGCCAGAAACGGCTTCAACCGAGGCGCTGCCGCCTTCTGCCGCCGCTTTGTCAAAAGCCGTGCCGCGCACAGTGATAACCTTCTTGGCATCGCTGGATGTGACGGTGGCAATCGCGTTGCCGGCGTAAATCGGACGCGTGAACGTGTCTTCGCTTTCGACCGAGAGAATGTCGCTGATCTGCATTACGTCGAGCAGAGCTGCAACGCGCGGGGCTATGTTTTTGCCGGTGGTGGTCGCGGGCGCGAGGAAGGCGTCGTGGCTTTCCATCAGCGTGGCGATCAATGCCGCGGCATTTTCGGGCAGTTGGTTAGCGAGTGACGCATCATCCGCAACGTGCACGGTAGCAACGCCAGCGACTTTCGCGGCCTGTTCACCAACACTGGCACAGCCGGAGCCTAGGACCAGTGCGTGGACTTCACCCAATTGAGACGCGGCGGTCACAACGGCCAGCGTTGCATCCTTCATGTCCGCATTATCATGTTCTACGAGTACGAGAGTTTTCATTATATTGCTCCCACAGCTTTAAGTTTTTCGACCAGTGCATCGACGTCTTCGACAATCTCACCTGCCTGGCGAACCGGTGGCTCGCTGACATTGGTGGTGGTCAGACGTGGCGCGATGTCGGCGCCGAAGTCGGCGGGCGTCTTCTCATCGAGTGGCTTTTTCTTCGCCTTCATGATGTTCGGCAGTGAGGCATAGCGCGGCTCGTTGAGGCGCAGGTCAGTGGTGACCACGGCAGGAAGAGGAAGTTTCACCGTCTGCAGACCGCCATCAATTTCGCGTTTCACTTCAATGCTGTCCGCGTCGAGCTCAACGGTATTGGCAAATGTGCCCTGACCCCAGCCCAGCAGCGCCGCCAGCATCTGGCCGGTCTGATTGCTGTCGTCATCAATAGCCTGCTTGCCGGTGATGATCAGCTTCGGACCTTCTTCTTCAGCAATCTTGGCGAGGATTTTGGCAACGCCCAGTGGTTCGACTTCATCATCGGTCATCACCAGGATCGCGCGGTCGGCGCCCATCGCGAGCGCGGTGCGCAGCGTTTCCTGTGCCTTTTGCGGACCAACCGAAACGGCGATGATTTCTTCCGCCTTGCCAGCCTCTTTCAGGCGGATGGCTTCCTCGACCGCGATTTCGTCGAACGGGTTCATCGACATTTTGACATTGGCGAGATCAACGCCGCTGCCGTCGGATTTGACCCGGGGCTTTACGTTATAGTCAATCACCCGCTTGACGGGCACCAGGATTTTCATTGCTGTTTCCTTCTTGTGTGTTCTTCAACTTTGTAGCTTACGTTCACGTAAACGTCATATATTTGTGCTGCGGTGCAACATTTGTATCTTCCCCTCCTCTTTAGGGGAGGGGGTCGAGGGGTGGGGGCTTTCGTCTGCAGAGTTCTGTCGACTGGAGTCCCCACCCCGCTGCGACTAACCGCCTTCGCTAAAGCTACGGCGCTAAGTCTCACTGCCCCTCCCCTGAAGAGGAGGGGTTTATGTTACTTCAAGCCGCTTCCTTCACCTGTGCGACAATTTTCTTCGCGGCATCGCCTAGGTCCTCGGCAGGTACAATCGGCAGACCGCTATTCTCCAATATCTCTTTGCCCTTCGCGACATTGGTGCCTTCCAGACGGACCACCAACGGCACATCCAATTCGACTTCCTTCGCCGCGATCACGATCCCTTCGGCAATCACATCACATTTCATGATGCCGCCAAAGATGTTTACGAGAATGCCCTCAACCGCATCGTCGGCCAATATGATCTTAAAGGCAGCCGTCACTTTCTCGGTCGTCGCGCCGCCGCCTACGTCAAGGAAGTTGGCCGGGAACGCGCCGTTGAGCTTAATGATGTCCATCGTCGCCATCGCGAGACCGGCGCCATTGACCATACAGCCGATATTGCCGTCGAGCTTGATGTAAGCGAGGTCATATTCGGATGCTTCAACTTCCGCCGGATCTTCCTCTGTCACATCGCGCAGTTCGGCGAGATCGGGGTGACGCATCAGCGCATTGCCATCAAAACTCATCTTGGTGTCGAGCACCAGAAGCTGTTCGTCTTTGGTAACAACCAGCGGATTGATCTCAACCATCTCGCAATCCATCGCGAGGAAGGCGTCATATAATTTCTTGCCCAGCTTCTGCGCCTGCTTGTTCAAGTCACCTTTTAACTGCAACGCGAAAGCAATCGCCCGTCCGTGATGCGGCATAAAGCCCTGCGCCGGATCAATCGTGATCGTGCGGATTTTCTCGGGCGTGCTATGCGCAACTTCTTCAATATCCATTCCGCCTTCGGTGGAAACCACCATTGCGATGCGTCCGGTTGCACGGTCGACCAGCATGGAGAGATAGAATTCTTTCTCGATATCCACACCGTCGGTGACATAAAGCCGGTTGACCTGCTTGCCAGCTTCGCCAGTCTGGATCGTTTCCAGCGTATTGCCAAGCATTTCCTCCGCATTGGCACGGACTTCGTCAATCGACTGCGCGAGCCGCACGCCGCCTTTGGCATCGGGGCCGAGTTCTTTATATTTGCCTTTACCGCGTCCACCGGCGTGAATTTGCGCCTTCACCACATAAAGCGGCCCGGGGAGTTTCTCAGCTGCCGCAACCGCTTCGTCAATGGTAAGCGCCGCGTGACCGGCAGGAACGGCAATGCCGTGTTTTGCGAGCAATTCCTTGCCCTGATATTCATGGATATTCATCGGAAGGGAGAAGACCTTTCTTTGATCGTACGATTGTCGATTCTTGCGTGAAGCTAAAGCATAGACGCACGGCAATTGGAAGCCTCAAGGCCAGCCATTTTCGATGATTTTTGCGGCTTGGCCCTAATTTTTGGGCTTGGTGTAGGGAATGAACGCGCCCAGACGGCATATCGGGCCCGAAATTTTACTGAACCGATCAATTGGTTCGATCGGACCGCCCTTGCACAATTGCGCTCCGGACCTTCTGGTAACGATCAAGTCATCATCATCCAGCCCCGGGCAGCGGGCCGGCAGCTTGTTGAGATATTCCGTACCGCCAAAGCCGCTATATACGATGGTCCGGTTGCCATAGATAACCGGTTGTCCGACTCTGCTTTGCTGCACGCATTTCTGAGCTTTGCCAGCGGTCTTCCCTTCCAGTCGCTCGGTCAGAAGAGCAGCGTTCTTTTCGGTCATGCCAGATGATTGGCTCACCGGATCTATAGGACTGGTCGCTGCTGTAGAGGTCAACAGGATGGTTGTCATCAAAATCGATTTCTTCACGGGATTTCTCCGAAAAATGCGATCTATGTCGCTTTTAGCAATATTGAGATTAACCGCCAATTACAGGATCATTTTCATTGCACATCTGCGTTCCCGGGGCAGGCCGCTGGCAACCTCATTTTCGATAATGGCACTCAGCCGGGGGCCAAGATTTTCTATTGCCACGATCCGGAAGCCGAGTTTCTCGTAAAAGGGCGCATTGAAAGCAACATCGCCAAAGGTTGTAAGTGTGATTTCACCCAGCCCGGAATTGCAGGCATGGTCGATTGCCGCCTGTACTAACCTGCGCCCCAATCCGGCTCGCTGGGCTTCCGCATGAACATCCAGTTCCCAGATATGCATGTAATCTGACCGGATTTCGCAAGTGATGAAGGCAACTAGCTTCGTGTTCCTGTCTTCAGCGACAAAAATCACGCCGGAGTTCATCAGTTGGCGGTGCTGGTCCGCTGTCGTGATATCATCGCTATCGGCAATCCAATCCAGGCCGCTTACCTCGCGAACGGCGGCGCCAGCTGATCTTTCTATTGCCGGTAGTAAATCGATGTCAGCATCGATGGCCGGCCGAATGACGAATGAATCGCTCATTATCTCACGGCGCAAATCAATCCAGACGATGTCACGACGCCAACGATTTCCGGATCGCGCAGGGATTTGGTACGCTTCGCAAATTCGTTGAAGCTGATGTCGCCAGGCTTTTGCTGGCGGAGTTTGCCCAGGCCATTGAGTTTGTTCAGTTGTCCCAGCGTCAATCGGTCGACCATCCGTTCAGCCATGCAGGCGGAAATGGGTTCTGACAGACCAGCACTCATCAATCCGCGTTTGACCCGCGTTTCCGGTGTTGCACAAGCGGCAAGCGAACAAATTAGCATCAAGGCTATTGAGAGGCGCATCAACTTTGCTTCGACCGCGCCAGTTCAATCGCGTCAACCACAACCTGACGTGCTTCATCCGCATCACCCCATTTGCCGACTCGCACCCATTTTTCCGGCTCCAGGTCTTTGTAGTGCGTAAAGAAATGCTCGATCTGCTGCATAATTATTTCCGGCAAATCGCCGCCTTCACCGATTTTCCGGTAATAAGGGAAAGTCGCATCAATCGGCACACAGAGCAATTTTTCATCGCCGCCATGTTCATCCTCAAGGTTCAGCACGGCAATCGGTCGGCAACGCACGACACAGCCCGGCATGAACGGCGATCGCGCAACGACCAGCGCATCGAGCGGATCGCCATCGGGCGACAGCGTGTGCGGGATGAAGCCATAATTGGCCGGATAACGCATCGGTGTGTGCAGGATGCGGTCGACAAACAACGCGCCTGATTCCTTGTCAAACTCATACTTTACCGGTTCGCCGCCAACCGGCACTTCGATGATAACATTCAGGCTTTCTGGTGGATTGTCGCCGATCGCGATTTTGGAAATGTCCATTGGGGGAAGTCCTTACTTTTTAAATCGTGGTTTCAACAATTCGTCTATGCCCCGTTTTTCGACACCCTCTCCGGTAATTTTTTCCAGCTTCGGATAGCGCAGGCCGCCATTATAATCGACCATAAAATTATGGTATGCATCACCGTTTTTGGCGAATATTTCAATCTTTGCGGCTTGTCCCTTATTATCTTCAATCGCTTGCCTCAGGGCGTCATCCGAATAAGCCTTACCGTTTACGGCGGAAATTGTGAGCCCCGCTTTCATCAGCCCCGCCTTAAAAGCTGGACTGTCCCAAATTACGGATTTGATCGTACCTCCGGATCCCATGATCAGACCAGAGCTGTGGCTCAAATCCATCTGTTTGCGGCGTTTGTCATTAGAGCGAATGAAACGAGTTGGTTTGTCAACGAAAGTCAGCTGGTAGCCACCCAGGGTCAGGCCGTTTATTGGCGCCTCCTGTGCGGTTTTGTAAACCCGCTCGTCAATAAAGGTCGTCCAATCATAGGGCTGAACCTTGTTCAGCGCATCAACGACATCCTGCTCGACAAAGGTGACGACCCCCCAGTCGCCATTCTTTCCGCCGAAAAAGTCTTTCGCGAAATTATCGAGTGATTTTTTGCCGCCGGATTCGCGCCGGATAATTTGATCGACCTCGAGCCAGATCAGTAGGCCCTCGCTATAATAATCCTCTGCCCGCTGCCAACTGGTCCATGGCTTGGGCTTTCGCGCAGCGATGATCGGGTCATGGGTTGTATCTATGAGTGGGCGCCATTTCCGGCCCACCCGCAAATCCATACCAGCTGCAATCGCTGCCAAGGCATCCAATGTATCTGCCTTCGAAAACAAACCTGACCGGGCGCCCAGCACATAACCCCAGAACTGTGTCTGCCCTTCATAGACCCAGAGCAGATTGTCGCGCGTCGCTGTCTTGAAATCAGGGGTCCACATGTCTTGCGGGCGGCGATATTTGCCGATCCAGGCATGAACAATCTCGTGCGGCAACAGGTTGCGGCGACCGGGACCGCTATTCCATTCGGTAAAATATTCGCGATTCACGCCATTTTCCGAACTGCGATGGTGCTCTATCCCGATCCCGCCCATTTCCTCCGTAAGCGCAAGCAGGAAATCATAGCGGTCATAGGGATGACTGCCGAACAGTGCTTCGGATTCGCGGACAAGCTTGGCATGTTTCGCGATATGATCCTTCTTGGGTTTCAGAAATTTTGCATCATCCGCGACGATGTTTAGCGTGACGCGGTTGGTCAATTTGTGCCTCTGGAAATGCCTACCCGCAAAGACGGGGCTGTCGACCAGCGTGTCATAGTCGGCGGCCTAGTAAAAATAGCTGCTGCCTTCACGTTTTTCAGCGCGCATACTGCTCGCTGCCTGCCAGCCGTCGGGATAGATGGCGGTCGCCTTTACCGAAATTTGCCGAGTATAATATCCCGCCGGATAAAGAGAAACCTGATGCCAGCGCAGATTAAGCATCGAAGGTGCCATGACGATCCGCCCCTGTGATCCGCGGGTAGCCGAGACAAATTGGAAAGTCGCGACGATCTCTTTTGCGCCTTCGGGCACATCTATATGAAAGGCGTACACATCAATATTGTCACGGACCCAGGGCAGTTGCTGTTCGCCTGCAAAAACCTTCAGGTTCGTGACTTTCTCAATTTCTCCGCGCGGAGCATGGTTACCGGGTAGCCACTCGGGATAGAGCAGGGTGAGCTTTCCAGACTTAGCCACCGGAATGGTCTGGGTGATGCTGAACACACCCTGCTTGTTATCGCGGGCATCGACGACCAGCTTCATCGTGCCGGGATAGGGAACATCCTGCGCCGCCGGGATGGTATGTTCGGGTGCGACATAGGTCGGCTTGCTGAGATTGTCCGGCATGGCCGAGGCATTGGTTGTCAGAAGCAGAGCCGATACACAGCCCAAAACAGAAGCAAGACGCATATTCAGGAAATCCCCAATTCAAATCTGGTAATGAATGGCGGGTTTCGGCGGAAACGTCTAGTAGTGCGTGAAAAATAAGCGCACTTTCGCTTTTGTTTCGCACCCGCTAAAGGCAGCGACATGGCAAAGGTTCAAACCCCTAAACCCGTGCGCGGCACGCAGGATATTTTTGGCGAAGAGCAGGAGCGGTTCCAGCATGTGGTGGAGACGTTCGAACGTGTGCGCCGGTTATACGGTTTCAAGGGCGTCGAGATGCCGGTGTTTGAGCCGACCGCAGTATTTGCAAGATCGCTGGGTGAGACCACCGATGTGGTGTCGAAGGAAATGTATTCCTTTGAGGACCGTAGCGGAGATAGCCTGACTTTACGCCCCGAATTTACCGCCGGAATTTGCCGGGCGTTCCTGACTAACGGCTGGCAACAACATGTGCCGTTGAAGCTCTCCGCGCATGGGCCGCTCTTTCGCTACGAACGTCCGCAAAAGGGACGCTATCGTCAATTCCATCAGCTCGATGCGGAGATTATCGGTACGGCTGAGCCAGCGGCGGATGTGGAATTGCTTTGCTTTGCCGATCAGCTTTTGAATGAGCTGGGTATTTCTGAAGGCGTGACGTTGCAGCTCAACACACTCGGCGATGCGGAGAGCCGGGATGCGTGGCGCGCGGCTTTGGTGGAGCAAATTTCCAATCATCAGGCGGAACTGTCCGAGGACAGCAAGGCGCGGCTAGAAAAAAACCCGTTACGGATCCTCGATAGCAAGGCACCGAATGACAAAGCAATTGTCGCGGATGCACCTCCGATTGATGCCTATTTGACCAGCGAGGCTTCGGATTTCTTCGCGGCTGTGACCGAGGGGTTGGATGCTTGCGGCGTGAAATGGGCGCGCAATAGCAGCTTGGTGCGCGGCTTTGATTATTATCGGCATACCGCATTTGAATTCATCCCTGACGCAGGCAGCGCGGCGGCGGAGAAAATGGGAAGCCAAAGCACATTGCTCGGGGGCGGTCGGTTTGATGGTTTGATTGAGGCGTTGGACGGACAGCCTACGCCAGCGGTTGGTTGGGCCGCCGGGATTGAGCGGTTGGGGATGTTGTTGGAGGACATGCCGTCTGACAGCGTCGAACTCGCTGTTATACCAATGGGGGATGATGCCACGGCGCGAGCGCTGTCGGTTGCAAACGAACTTCGCCAGTCGAAATTCTCGACGGAAATGTTCGGGCGCGGAAAAATCAAGAAGCGTATGGCAAAAGCCAATCAGGTGGGCGCCAAAGCTGCCATTATCATTGGTGAAGACGAAATAGCATCTGGCAAGGTTCAGTTTAAGGACCTGAAAACAGGCGAACAGAACAGTTTGGATGTGAATCAGGTGATTGAGAAGATGTGGGATCTGCGATTTTCGGAAGATTTGGATAATCTGGGATCTGACATTGAATCACTGGAGCAAGAAGTCGCCCAATTGGGAGACTCCGATTGACCACCATTACCCCCCAACGGATCGCTCAAATCGAAGCGCGTTTTGCTGAGCTTCAGGCGATAATGGCGTCTGGGGAACTCGACGGCGATAAATTCGTCACCGTCTCGAAGGAATATGCCGAGATCGAACCCGTGGCTGAGGCGGCCGCAACGGTACAAAGCCTGCGCGCTGAACAAGAAGGCCTCGACGAAATGCTCGCAGGAGACGATGCCGAGATGAAGGCGATGGCCGCCGATGAAGTGGACGGCGTCAAAAAGGCACTGGCCGAGGCGGAGCATGCGCTGGCGTTGAAATTACTGCCGCGTGACAGCGCTGATGACCGTCCCGCGATGCTCGAAATCCGCGCAGGAACCGGCGGTGATGAGGCGGCTTTGTTTGCCGGCGACCTCTACCGCATGTACACGCGCTATGCTGAGCTGCAGGGCTGGAAGGTCGAACTAATCTCCGCCAACGCATCCGAAGTTGGCGGCTTCAAAGAAGTCGTTGCCAATATCAACGGCAAGGGCGTGTTCGCGAAATTCAAGTTCGAATCCGGCGTGCACCGGGTCCAGCGCGTGCCCGAAACCGAATCCGGCGGGCGCATCCACACCTCTGCGGCAACCGTGGCGATCCTGCCCGAGCCCGAAGAAGTCGATGTCGAAATCCGCACCGAGGACCTGCGCATCGACACCTATCGCGCCAGTGGCTCCGGTGGGCAGCATGTCAACAAGACCGATAGCGCGATCCGCATAACGCATTTGCCTACAGGTATCGTCGTGCAATGTCAGGACGGCAAATCGCAGCACAAGAACAAGGCGCAGGCGATGAAAGTGTTGGCCGCCCGGATGTATGAAGCAGAACGCGAAGCCGCCGCCAGCGAAGAAGCCGATGCCCGCAAGGCGATGGTCGGCAGCGGTGACCGTAGCGAGCGGATACGGACGTATAACTATCCGCAAGGCCGGGTGACCGATCACCGGATCAACCTGACACTGCATAAATTGCCTGAGATTATCGAAGGCGGCGGCCTTGGCGATATGATTGATGCCCTGATTGCAGAGGATGAAGCCAGCCGGCTCGCCAACTTGGATGGCTAGCGCAGCCGATGCACTGCGCGAGGCAGCGCAAGAACTATCGAGAACATCCGACACACCCCGTCTTGATGCAGAATTGTTGATTGCGCATGCGCTGGGCATTAGCCGTGACCAGTTGTTACTCGATTTGCCGAACCTCGACGCGCCGGACCAATTCGTATCGCTCGTCGCCCGCCGCCAGCAATCAGAACCCGTCGCGCATATCATCGGTAAAAAGGAATTTTGGGGCCTCGACTTTCAGGTTTCCTCCGATGTCTTGATCCCGCGCCCCGACAGCGAGTTGATTATTGAGCAGACAGTGCAGCTGTTCGCCGGCAATCAGCCACAGAATATTTTGGATCTTGGAACAGGGAGCGGCGCTCTTTTGCTGGCGACACTCCATGAATTTCGACGGGCAGATGGCGTTGGTATCGATGCCAGCGCCGATGCTCTTCAGATCGCTCATAATAATGCCGATGTGCAGGAGTTATCAGATCGCACCAAGTTTCTTCTCGTTGACTGGACCCAAACGGATTGGACGGAGCAAGCAGGTTCCGGCTACGATTTGATTCTCGCAAACCCTCCATATGTTGCGGAAAACGCCGAACTTTCTCCAGATGTAGCCAAATATGAACCGCATCAAGCGCTATTTGCGGGACAAGACGGACTGGACGACTATAAAATCATAATCCCGGCATTGGTGGAATTACTCGCTCCAGATGGTACTGCGCTGTTGGAAATCGGCTTTGACCAGCGTGAATCGGTCTCAAAAATCGCTACCGAAAACGGCTATATTATTGATTACAAACAAGATTTGGGCGGAAATGACCGGCTGCTAATCCTGCGGCGCTAAAAAGGACTTGGTTTTGCCAAAATGAGTCGCTAAGACTCCAACAGGCCCAGATGATTTCTGGCTTTTTCCCAAAATCTCTGGCCCGTCCCCAACTCGATAAACTTGCTGGTTTTCGGCATATATTTGTCTTGTATGGGCTGTAGTGGACGTGTTTGTCCACTGCGCAATTGCTGGCCTTGGGGTCAGCGCTGGTGAGGAAAGACCGCGTATTAACGGTATAAGGATACCCAGAATTTGATGAATAATCGTCAGGCACGTGGCCGTGGTCGCGGCCGGAATAATAATCGCAACCAAGGCAATCGGGGCGGAGGCGGCATAGACCGCGATAACCGGATCGATAACCGCGCGCGCGGCAACGCAGTGCAGATGCTCGATAAATACAAGAAAATGGCCCACGATGCACAGGTCAATGATGACCGCGTCAACGCCGAATATTATCTGCAATTTGCCGACCATTATTTTCGCGTGAACGCCGATATGCAGGCGCGCCGCGAAGAACAGCGGATTGCCCGTGAAGAAGCCCGCGGAAACAATCAGGATCGCGGTGATCGTAACGATAATTCTGACGATGATGGCGACAATCGCAACAAACGACCGCAGCGTGGGCGGTCACATCGGGATAATCAGAACGATGATGCGTCTGACAACAATCCAGAACAGAAAAAGCCTGTTCGTGCGCGACGTCCCAGAAAAACTGAAAATGCTAAGTCGGATGATGCCAAGCCTAACGGTGATGCTTCGGACATAGGCGAAGAAGCGAACGGTCTGGATAGCAGCGTTTTGCCACCGGCAATTTCAGCCAGTGCTGCGGATGACGTTGAAGTAGAGAAGAAACCTGCGCGCAAGAAGCGGGTGATCAAGCCTAAAGCAACAGAAGAAGGCGACGCGGCCTAAAGCTCTTTTGCTAACCAATCGGGCAATTCCAATTCCGCCAAATCGTCAACCCGCCGATGCTCGACCGACAGGCCAAGCTCCGGATAGGTGATACGCTGCCGCTTTTCATCCGCTTGTTCAATCGGTACGACTGCCATCCGTCGGTTGACTTTCTGCCGATAATTCATCCGCGCGGTGTTTTCCTGCCCGACATAACACCCCTTGGTAAAGCTGACGCCGTTTAGCTCGGCGGCATTGCATTCGAGCCAGAGCGTTTTTTCTGCGCCGAGTTCTGCTTGGCCTTCGGTAACCCCCAGCGACAGACGGTGGCTACGATATTCGTCATCTACGCCAGCACCATCTGATTTTTTCGCGATCCAGCGATGGCCGAGTTCAGTGAGGCGTGGGTCTGACGGATGATTTTCCCCGTCCTTACTCCATTGAACAGCCAGTGATTCATCAACGGCAATGTTTATTTTCCTTCGTAGGCGATAGAGTTTCAGGCGTTTGACCAACGCTTCCACAACATCCGCCTCGCAATCGATTAGGATATCATCGCGATCTGCCCACAGAAAAAAGTCGTACATGACCTTGCCCTGCGCATTGAGTAGAGCCGCCCAATGTGGCGCACCCGGTTGCACCAGCGCCAGATCTTGTGTGACCAATCCTTGCAGAAATTCGCGAATGCCCTCTGCGGGGTCATTTTTAGAAATACGAATGATAGCGCGGTTGGAAAGTTGAGTATCTGTCATCGCTTTTATCTAGTCATTCCTGTCGGTCGGTAAAAGAGGGGTCAGGCGGCCGCGGGCTGTTTTGAAGCCTTACCCCAGAAGGTTTCGGCAGAGAAAATTGCCAGACTGATCCAGATCAGGCCGAAACAGATCATGTGTGAAGTCGTCAGCGGTTCGCTATAAATGAATACGCCGATCACAAATTGCAGACTAGGCGCAACATATTGCAATGGTCCCATGATGGTCAGCGGTACTTTTTGAACGGCGGAAGCAAAAAGTAACAGCGGGGCTGCGGTCATGATCGCTCCTCCCGCAAGCAAGGCATCGATGGACCAGCTTGCGCCAAAGCCGGTGCCCTGCGGCGTGCTCGTTAGCCACAGGAAATAACCTAGCGCAATGGGAAAAAGTAGTCCGGTTTCGATCGTGAGTCCGACCATTGGACCGGCGGGAACAAGCTTGCGGATCAGGCTGTAAAGACTCCAGGACCCAGCCAGCGCGAGGCTGATCCAGAGCGTTGACCAGGCCTCGAACGCCAACACCGAAACTCCCAGTGCAGCGATACCGACCGCAATCCACTGATTTCGAGTAAATGTCTCCTTGAGCGCGACCATGCCGAGAAAGACGATCAACAGCGGACTGATAAAATATCCCAGACTGGCGGCGACGATGTGGTCAGTGACCACTGCCCAGACATAGAACAACCAGTTAGCCGCGAGCAGGCAAGAGCTTAGCAACAGAAAAAAGCTTGTTTTCCTATCCTGCAAAATGTTTCGCAGCGCGGGCAGACTTTTGCGCAGCCAGACGATGAAGAGCAAAAGCGGCACCGACCAAATGATCCGGTGCGCCACGATTTCCAGCGAGCTGCGTACGGTGTGCTTTGTCAACAGGGACTATTTGAGGCCTGTCTAGGTTTAGATAGATGGGCATTCTGGATGGCAGATTTCTCAGACTTTCCGTCGGGCTGCGAGGCCTTTCGGCCATGAGATATAAAGCCGATATATACTTTTGTTCTAACAATGTTCCGGGATGGGGGCCAAATAGCCATCGTCAGCATGCAGACTGTTCACTCCAATAGACTTAATCTTGCGACACGAGGAGTATCATTTCTTCGGAAGCTGACTTGACCACACTTTCCTTTGCAATTGGGACAGTGACTGGAACTGTGTAGTTCTGACCTCCAACTGGCGGGGCGTAAAAGCTTCGGGTTTCCGTCACCGGTCTTGCTGCCAATTCGAATAGGGCTTTGGACTTCTCTAAATTGCGTTCGGTATCTAATCCCTCAAGATAACGGATACCCAGAGCAAAAGCCGCCGCTCGATCATTCTCTTCCGACCAACATTGCAAATCTTCCACTGCTCTTTTGGCGTTGATTTGAGCCGCCCAGTTCCTTGCTTGTTGAAGGCCCACTTTCTGAGGAAAACCTGCCGTTGGTCGCGCGCCGTTGCAGGCAAATTGCGTCGTCATGCAGGAACTGAGCGGCATGGCGCACATTACCATCATGGTCATTGTAAGAAATCTGCGCCGCCTGACTGTCCAGCTAGCCATTCTCATCGACATATATATCTATATCCTCCCCAAATTATTCTGATTTTTCCATCCTCTAACATGACAATAATAGTGCTACAACATTTTTCGTAGTCAAGCTGCTAATTACCTGTGAATATCGCTGGCATGGTGCACATATGCCACAAGCATGCGTAAAAAAGATCACGCAATTTTACGCAGTTAGGTATTGAGATGGTAGCTTGGTTATCTCAAAGTCGGAGGCTGCCCGCTTCTACGATCAACAGAGTGAGAAAACTTAAGTGAAAAATACTGCAAGCAGCTGAACCGCCCCGGGATGAACCGCCCATTAGAATAGGACAAACATATGTCAGAGTTATAACCGGATCTGGTGTCTGGAAGAATTTGAAGTATGGGGCGTGCCTTGCTGAAATCGTTTTTGTCTGGAAATCGAAAGTAGCAAGAGGAGCCCGCCACACATGGCAAAAGATACTGTGATTGATCCGGGTAGACCGGAGGGAATTGAACCACTGACAGAACTACTCGGACCGGGTGCGAAGCAGTTAATCGCCGAAGCGGTCCAGGCAGAGCCGGATGAGTTGATGACAAAGTTTGATGGTCACAAAACGGCTGACGGACGACAGCGCGTTGTCCGCAGTGGCCATCATCGCGAACGAGAGGTGATTACAGGGGTTGGCAAGGTCAGCGTCGAGGTGCCGAAGATCCGTAGCCGTGAAGGTACGCCGGAATGTTTTCAATCTCTGGTTGTACCGCCCTGCATCCGGCGAACGGCGACGCTGGACGCGGCGAACCCCTGGCTTTATTTGAAGGGTGTTTCGAGTGGCCAGATGCAGAGCGCACCGGAAGCTATTGCCGGCCCCGAGGCTAAAGGGCTGCCGGCCAATGTCGCGGGGCGTTTGAAGCGGCAATGGGAAGCTGAATACAAGCAATGGTGTACTCGAGCGGTGTCTGATGAACGGGTCCATATCCGGGCTGATGGCATCTACAGTGGTCTCAGAGGCGACGATGGCCGATTGTGCTGCCTGGTTATCATCGGCGTGAACAGCCGGGGTCACAAGCACTTCCTGGCAATCGAAGATGGTGTCAGGCAGTCAAAACAGAGCTGGCGTGAGGTGTTGCTGTCTCTGAAACAACGGGGTCTGGACCAACCCCCGAAGTTGGCAATTGGAGACGGCGCCCCGGGCTTCCGGGCCGCAGTGGAGGAAGTGTATCCGGAGACGGGCGTTCAACGTTGCTGGATGCACAAGACCGGCAATGTGCTGAACTATCTGCCGAAGTCTGTCCAGGAGAAAGCGAAGCAGGGTCTGCATGATATCCGGATGGCAGAAGATCGAGCTGATGCAGCAAAGGCGTTCGATAATTTTGAGGAACGTTTCGGTGCAAAGTACCCCGAGGCGGTGGAATGCTTATCGAAAGACCGTGACGCGTTGCCGGCATTTCATGACTTTCCAGCGGAACACTGGACCCGTATCAGGACAACCAATGTCATTGAGTCGAGTTTTGCGACGTTCCGGCATGGAACACGCCAAGCCAAAGGTTGTGTCACGCGCAATACGATGTTGACGATGGCCTGCAGGATGGGATTATGCGCAGAAGATTCCTGGCGCAAATTGAGAGGCTTCAGACACCTCGCGAAGGTGATTGAAGGCGTGAAGTCTAAAGATGGAAGCGAGGTGAACGAGGACGACATGCCAGCCGCATGACTAACTTGCCAGACACTACTTTTGACAATAACTCGTTGATGCCACGATCGTGTGGCAAAAAGCTAAAGAGGCAGGTTGCCGCTTTGTCGATGTAATTTCTGTCAAAAAAATGAAGGCGCTGACACCGTCGAACTGACCTGACGGGTAATTGTGCTCGATGGCGCCTTGAGGCTATCAAGGGATCTTATACTGCACGGAGGCGGAAAATGCTGGAACGCACAAGCTGGATCTTGCTGGCTCTCATTCATCTCACTCCATTTGCGGTTTTCTTTGCGCCGACGACGATTTCTCGTCTCTATTCAGTAGCACAAGATGATCCCAGTTTCGCATTGCTGCATCACCGTGCAGCGCTGTTTGGCGTGGTTTTCATCGCCTCTGCGTGTGGGCGGCATATGATCCTGGTGTCCGTAAATTGGCAGTCATTTTGGCAGCTGTTTCGATGCTCAGCTTTTTAGGAATATTTCTGGTTTACGGGCACCCAGCAGCGCTCCGCACAATTGCGATTGTGGATTTGTTCGGCTTGCCGATTCTGGCCTTTGTCGGTTTGAAAGCTTTTACGAGCTAATCGATATCCCAGGCTCGCTCGCCGTGACTGGCAATGTCGAGACCATCGCGCTCGTCGTCTTCGCTGATTCTCATCGGGAGGACAAAGCTGATACCAAAGCCAAGTACGAAGGTCGCAAATGCAGACCAAAGAGCAACAGAAGCAATACCGATCAACTGGGCCACGAACTGGCTACCAAAGGCCATGTTCTCAGCGTAGCCGGTGCCGCCAAAGCTATCGCTGATGAACAGCGCAAGAAGCAGTGAGCCAAGCATCCCGCCTACTCCGTGAACGGCGAATACGTCCAAGCTGTCGTCAATACCGAAACTGTTTTTGACAAGACCAACCGCAAAAAAGCATACTAGGCCGGCCGCAGCGCCAATGATCATGGAAGCTGCCGGGCCTACAAAACCTGCCGCTGGGGTAATCGTGGCGAGGCCAGCAATAGCGCCCGTTGCAATACCGACAGCCGTACATTTACCGACCTTAATTTTTTCAATCACGATCCAGATTAATGCTGCCATCGATGCCGCGATGTGGGTATTGATAATGGCTTGCGATGCATCATCTGTCGCGGTCAGCGCCGAGCCGCCGTTAAAGCCAAACCAGCCGACCCATAGCAAACCTGCGCCTGCGACAGTTAAGGCAGGGCTGTGCGGCAGCATCAGGGTCTTTGGCCAGCCAATGCGCTTGCCCAGCATGATCGCAGCAACCAGTGCTGAAATGCCCGCTGTCGTGTGGACGACAATCCCGCCGGCAAAATCTAGTGCGCCAAGTTCAGAGAGCCAGCCACCTCCCCAGATCCAGTGCGTAACGGGCGCGTATACAACCAGCAACCAGAGTGCTGAAAAAGCGATCACCCAGCCAAAGCGCGCTCGTTCAACCCATGCTCCGACCATCAGTGCGGGCGTAATGACAGCAAATGTCATCTGGAACATCGCAAATGTGGATTCCGGGATGGTTGTTCCCTCGCGGACGTTGCCCAGATTTAGCAGCATCCAGTTTAGGCCGCCGCCGAGAAAGCCGCCGCTGACCGGGCCAAATGCCAGCGTGTATCCGACCACCATCCAGAGAACCGAGCAAACTCCGGCAATCGCCATGCATTGAATAAGCACTGACAGGAAGTTTTTGGATCTAACCAGACCGCCATAGAATAGGGCAAGTCCAGGCAGGGTCATTAAGAGCACCAGCGCTGTTGCAGTGATTATCCATGCGGTGTCGCCACTATCATTGACGGCTGCAGCAGGATCAATCGCATCCTGAGCAAAAGCGGGCATCGACACCGTCATGGTGACGAGCATTGCACTCAGATATTTGGCCAAATTTTGCATGAACTCCCCCAACGACTCTTGAAAGCGCATGGTACTAGTCGAGACAAATCACCTATTCAACCAATATACTCAGACCCAGCCTTCCAAAACCTGATCCGGCGGACGGTGACCGTCGGCCCAAACGCGGATATTCGCGATCACACGTTCCCCAGAAGCTTCGCGCCCCTCAAAGGTGGCGCTGCCCATATGCGGCAGCAGCACCGTATTCTTAAGATTCAGCAAGCGTGCATCGACATTAGGCTCCTGCTGATAAACATCGAGCCCAGCACCGCCAATTTTTTCATCTTGCAACGCTTTTATCAACGCTTCTTCATCGATTAGATCACCGCGCGCTGTGTTGATCAGGTAAGTGGAAGGCTTCATCGCTGCGATCCGCTCGGCATTGATCATCTCGTGTGTTAGCTCGGTATGCGGGCAGTGAAGTGAAATAATGTCACACTCCCGGATCAGGGCATCAAGATCATCTATAAAGCTGGCGTTGAGTGATTCCTCTACCGCTGGCGGTAATTGCCGGCGGTTATGATAACAAATAGACATGCCAAAACCGGAAGCACGGCGTGCCACCGCCTGACCGATCCGCCCCATCCCGACAATGCCCAGTTTCTTGCCGCCAATACAATGGCCAAGCATGCCGCCAGGGCGCCAGCCGGTCCATTTGCCCGAGCGCATGATCTTCTCACCCTGCGCCAATCGGAGGGGGACAGAGAGAATCAGAGCCATCGTCATATCAGCCGTATCTTCGGTAAAGACACCAGGCGTATTGGTGACCATAATTTTTCTTGCTCTCGCCGCGGCAAGATCGATATGGTCAACACCCGCCCCAAAACTTGCGATCAGCTTGAGACGATCGGGCGCCTGTGCGATCATTTCTGCATCAATATGATCGGTAACCGTCGGCACCAAGACATCACAATCAGCCATTGCGGCGATCAGGTCTTCGCGCGAAAATTCTTTATCTTCATAATTGGGGACAGCGTCAAATAGCTCACACATCCGACTTTGATTGGAATCGGCAAGCTCACGCGTAACAATAACCCTTGGATTTGCAGGACGATCTGATTCAGCCATATGCCAAACGCTATGCCCGAAAATTTTGGCAGGTCAAGCAGGCGGGCCTTGATGCAATATTGCTTTTCAGTTTAATAGCCAATGGACGGGGGACGATTTTAGTATGACTATGCGTATTTTATTTGCCTTTACCCTTGCGTCGTTCGTTGCATCGCCAGCTTTTGCGCAGCGTGAGCCGCCCTATTGGGGGTCGATTGATGAACCTGAGGCACGAATGCGCACCGGTCCCAGCACCGAATATCCCACGATGTGGATTTACAAGCGCGAACGGATGCCGCTCAAGATATTAGCGCGCTACAAAGCATGGCGAAAAGTTGAGGATGTAGACGGCACACAGGGATGGATGCATGCGCGCCTTTTAAGCGCCAGCAGAACTGCTTTGGTGCAAGGCGAAAAGGGAAAGATATTTGCGCTCCGGTCCAATCCTCGCGGTGATGCAAAGATTACCTGGCGGGTCCAACCCGGAGTCGTTGGAAATATCAGCCAGTGTCAGGACGGATGGTGCCTGTTCGACGTAACTGGCCGGCAAGGCTATATCAAAGTCGATCGGATCTGGGGCGATGAAGCGCTGAAATAGTCAGCGCGCCCCGTTCAGTCTTCCAATTCAACGGCAACCGCCGTTGCTTCTCCGCCGCCAATGCACAGAGCGGCTATACCTTTTTTCAGGCCGCGTTTTTTGAGAGCAGCGACGAGTGTTACCATAATCCGCGCACCGCTGGCACCAATGGGATGGCCCAGCGCAGTTGCGCCGCCATTCACATTGAGCTTGTCACGGGTGATACCTATATCCTGCATCGCAAACATGGCTACACAGGCAAAGGCTTCGTTCACTTCCCATAGATCGACATCGCCGACTTCCCAGCCCGCATTTTTCAGGACCTTCTGAATAGCTGAAACCGGAGCAGTAGTGAATTTGGCGGGAGCATGAGCGTGTGCTGCATGGGCAACGATTTTTGCAACGGTTTTCAACCCTTTTTCTTCAGCAAAACCAGAGCGGGTCAACACCATGGCAGCAGCGCCATCGGAAATGGAGGAAGCATTGGCCGCCGTAATTGTTCCGTCTTTGGCGAAGGCAGGCCTTAGCTCGGGAATTTTGTCCGGACGGCCTTTGAGTGGCTGCTCATCTTTATCGACCTTCACACTGCCTTTGCGGGATTTAACTTCAACCGCAACGACCTCATCATCAAAGGCATCACCTTCGACAGCGGCCTTGGCGCGGGCCAGCGATTCAATCGCATATTCATCCTGTGCTTCGCGGGTGAGTTGGTATTCACCAGCGGTTTCCTCCGCAAAGCTGCCCATCGCGCGGCCTGGTTCATAGGCATCTTCCAGGCCGTCGAGGAACATATGGTCATTCACTTCTGCATGACCCAGCCGCGCACCGCTTCGCATTTTTGGCAGCAAATAAGGCGCGTTGGTCATACTTTCCATCCCGCCGGTTACGATCATATCAACAGAGCCAGCAGCCAAAGCTTCGGCACCCATAATCGCGGTCTGCATGCCGGAACCGCACATCTTGTTGACAGTCGTTGCTTCGACGGATTGCGGAAGTCCACCCTTGATCGCGGCCTGACGGGCAGGGGCCTGACCTTGTCCAGCGGAAAGCACATTACCCATATAGATGCGCTCGACATCTGAGCCATCAATTTCGGCACGTTCGACGGCGGCTTTAACAGCAACGGCACCCAAGTCCGGTGCGCTCACATCGCCCAAGGCGCCCTGCATGCCGCCCATTGGGGTGCGGGCATAGGAAAGAATGACGATAGAATCGGGGTTGGTCATGGTTGTGCCTTTCAATATTCGTTCGGAACGAAATCTGCTTTTCTTAGGCGTCCACATAGAACCGCGAGCTTTGCTTTTCAATCATAGCATTGCGCCAATGGGTTTGTCGCGCCAATCTTGTGACACCATGATCTGGGATACTGACTTACCCTTCATCTTTTATCCTTTTGCGGGTGCTATCCTTGGCCTGATCATCGGGAGTTTTATTGCGACTTTGATTGTCCGCTGGCCAGAAGAGCGCTCTGTCATGACGGGCCGTTCCCAATGTGATAGCTGTGGCAGGCAGTTAAGGGCGATGGAACTGATCCCCGTGATCAGCCATATTTTGCAAAGAGGTCAATGCCGGTCATGTGCAGCCCCAATATCCAGACACCATTTGTCTATTGAACTGGCTTCGGGTTTGATTGGCGGGATAGCGCTTTTCGTTGCACCAAATATTGAGGGAATGACAGGAGCATTATTTGGCTGGCTGCTACTGGCGCTCGCCGCTCTCGATGCGGAGCATCACTGGTTACCTGACCGACTAACCGCATTACTTGCAGCCACCGGATTGTTGTCAGCATTATATGTGGAATCCCCAACCATTGTTGATCGTCTGATCGGCGGATTGATTGGCTATTTTTCGCTGCTTTTGATCGCAATTATATATCGAACAGTGCGCGGCCGAGAGGGCCTCGGCGGAGGCGATCCGAAAATGCTGGGTGCCATTGGTTTTTGGCTGGGCTGGCAATCTCTGCCATTAATTCTATTGGGTGCTTCACTGGTTGGACTATCATTCGTGCTGTTGCGCAAGGCGCGCGGACAAAGGGTTGGATCAGATGATCTTATGCCACTTGGTAGCTTGATGGCCATTGCTGCATTTCCGCTATGGCTCATCCATGCGGGGGGGGGGGTGATTCTCCCCGGCTAAATCGATCAGCCGAAAAATCATTGCCAGCCCAAAGCCAACTCGCTAACAGAGCGACGTTTTCAACAATGTGGCATAAGCCGTTGTGGAAAGAGCCCCTGTGGTGGAATTGGTAGACGCGCTCGACTCAAAATTGAGTTCTACCTTAAAAAATTAGCCAAAAAACCTTTAATACCAATGGTTTGAGCAAGGACGAGACTTCCAAAAAGACTTACACATGTCTTACACATTTTGGAGTTTCGTTATGACAGCTGAAAGCTACGCTCTGATGGATGGCGCGCTTCACGTTTATCGGCGTGAGAATAGTCGCTTCTGGCAATGCTCAACCTATTTGGGCAACCGCAATCATCGGCAGACAACCAAAGAAATGAACCTTGCTGCTGCCAAGGATTTCGCGCGCGAATGGTACATGGAGAAATGCGTAGAGGATCACCAACGCCGACGCGGCGGGTTTGCCTTACTGGCCAACCCAGTCCCGGCACAAATGGTTGAGCCCTCACCGGTGACCGATGGTCGGCTACGCCGAACGCCAACTGGTCCCAGTTTCGAGAATGCCGCTAAAGCATTTCTCGATGAGTTCGAAGTTATCACGCAAGGTGAGCGCAATGAGGGATATGTGGAATCGAAGTCCATTCACGTCCGCGTCCACCTCCTGCCATTCTTTGGTGATACCGCGCTCAAAGACATCAATGCGGGCAAAGTGCAAGGTTATCGCGTTCATCGCCAGACGTCCCGTGTCGATGCGAAAACCGGTAAGCCAAAGAAACCGGCGCGTGCGACCCTGCACGGCGAGATTGTTACGCTCCGTCAGGTTTTGAAGACCGCCAATCGCAAGGGCTGGATTACCGTAATTCCGGATATGTCAGCGCCATATAAAACATCCGGCAAGCTGGAGCATCGCGCTTGGTTTTCTCCCGAGGAATATAAACTGCTTTACGAAGCCACGCGCGAACGGGCCAAAAATCCGCCAAAGCCGCGCTGGCGCGAGGTATGCGAGACTTTTCACGACTATGTCCTGTTCATGGGAAACACCGGGCTCCGCCCGGACGAGTCGGCACGGATTCAGCTGCGCGACGTCAAGATCGTCGATGATGAATCGACCGGCGAGTGCATATTGGAGATTGAGGTGCGCGGTAAGCGGGGCGTCGGTTTCTGCAAATCTATGCCCGGCGCAATTCTGCCCTTTGAGCGCGTCCGTGATCGCAAGGAACTCAAACCGACAGATCCGATTTTCGGGAAGACGCCGCGCGAATTGATGAATACCGTCCTTGACGAGCTCAATCTTAAATTCGACCGCGATGGGCATGTCCGCACCTGTTACAGTTTGCGGCATACCTATATCTGCCTTCGATTGCTCGAAGGCGCGGATATTTATCAGGTCGCCAAGAACTGCCGTACCAGTGTCGAGATGATTGAGAGGTATTACGGCCGGCATTTGAAGAACAACATCGACGCTTCGGCAGTCAATGTACGCAAAGCGCGGCCTAAACCAATCGCAACCTCAAAGAAGTCTATGAAGCCAACAACATAATTTACGTTCTTGATGTTTTCCGTTGCGTCTTGCGGCGGTGACGTTATATGCCTGTCGCAACGCGGGCGTGGTGGAATTGGTAGACGCGCGGGATTCAAAATCCCGTTCCGCAAGGAGTGTGGGTTCGATTCCCACCGCCCGCACCATTTTAATTAGCAGGCTCCGAAAAGCCCACCGCACGGTGGGTAGGAGCCTGCACTAGCGGATCGCTTGGGGACAAACGTCCCGCGCTCCGCTTTCGCGAAATGACAATCGAAGGGTATTGTCATGTTGGCCTCAGAAATCCCGGACGGGATTTGGCCATCGTAACAAAATTACGCCGCGAAGCGGCATTAGCTCCCATACGAGCTGACTTGAAGGCAGTTTACACTCGCGAGTAGCGATATGCACCCTTTACGTTTTGGTTCAGATATTGCCCAACGGAGCTTGCGCCCAATAGGCCTTCAAAAATTGCTTGGGGCACGTCAAAATATTGATAAGTGCCACCGTTGTTGAACTCCACTTGGAGAGTTTGTGAGTCTTCCTCGTAGCCAACAGCTGCGACGTTTGATGAATCGACATTACGCATTTCCATTGGTCAACTTTACTCCTTTATTCTTGAAATTTTTGGGTCTTGAGCGCGCCATGCTTCGACCAGCTCATCAAAGCGCGGTTCAACCTCTTGAGGAATACCCCAACCGCCAGGATGCTCAGTCTCTTCCAAAGGCACTTCATCGTAAACGATAGGATCTTGACTGTCTGGTCGCTTGTCCTTTGGAGGCACCTCAACGGTAGTTCGCATTGGCAATTTTACCGCTTCACCTAATATGATTGCTTCTCCAGTTCGCAAGATCGGCAACATGCCGGTCAAGCCATCCAAATTGTCAGACATGGCAGATGAGATATGCGAACGGTCTGAGGAATTGGCCAAGCGTAGTGCAAAAAAGGTACCGCATTGTGATAGAATGGTTGCATCAATTTCTGACGGCCGCTGGCTTACAATCATTGCGCCCATGCCGTATTTCCGGCCTTCTTTTACGATTCTCTTGACGATCGACGAAGCCATATTGCTGGCTCCATCATTCAGGTAAATGTGTGCTTCTTCCATCACGATCAACAGCGGTCTGTAGCGCCCACCTTGAGAGAGGTCGCGGCCCCAGAAGATGGCATCATAAAGTAAACGGAGAAGCACCCCAATCGTGGTCTGTAATATATCGGCAGGTATGCCAGAGAGGTCCAAAATTGAGATCGGGTACTGGCCACCAATCCAATCTTTTAGCAGCCCGTCAATGTCATTGGCGATTTTTCCGTCTGCCTCTGGCAAAAATTGTTCGGGGCGAAAGATAAAATTATAGCGGGGAATACGCAGCTTAGTGCCGAGCAAAAGCACTTGCTTTCCTAGTCCTAAAGCGCCGGGCAAATAGTTTATTTTGTCTGCACCAGCATCGGTGAGAACAGTTTTGAAAGTTGGAGGTATACCGAGATAGGGATCGCCCTTTAGCTCCTTGCCATTTGCGTCGGTTTCGTAGGCCAAATTATCTCTGGGGTCGACGACCCTGCCTTTTGGGTTGTGGTAGGTTCCGAATGTGTCGATAAAGAGCTCGTGCCACAGTTCGTGCAAACTGAACGGTATAGGCGAGTCGACGCTCAAGGTATCCTTGGTAACACCATTTCGTGGGTGCTTGGTCAACGAGTCCAATTTGTACTTGTAGACTCGTTCCATCACAATATTTTTGTCTTTTTCGTTACCGAATTCACCAAATGCTACCTGACAAAGCTCTTCAAAATTAAGCGCCCAAAATGGTATCAGGAGTTTTTGTTGTGATTGTGCGCTATGCGATGCTGTTGCAATTTTGAAGATGCTGGCTCTCTCTTTGAGAGCCTGTTCGTACTCTCCATGAAGGTCCAACATGACGATCCGTGCAGAGGGGTAATATTTGTCGTTGGATACAGCATTCATGAGACTTGCAACGGTTGTGGATTTTCCTGAACCGGTTGTTCCTACCACGGCAGAATGTCGCGTAATCAACTTATTGATATCCACCAGCGCAGGAATAGACTCAGCATTAGAGATATGTCCTAAACGAACAAAATAGGGCTTGTCCGGTTGACCATATATGTCTTTGAGCTCTCTTTCTGAAACCAGATGAACTTTATCACTGATCGTGGGGTATTGCGACAATCCGCGTTGAAATGTGCCGTTGCGCGGTCCCTCTCCAATCAATTGGATCGTCATCCATCGTGAACCATCAGAGATATCCTTGCGGGCCTCAGGCACAGCACTTGCACCGACTTGGGCGATAATTCCGAAGAGATTGTCAAAGCCAATCGGGATTCTGACAAAACTCCCTATTTGGCCTGCTCGATATCCTTGTCCATCGATGTATACAAAGCCCGACAGTGACTTTGCAGACATTTCGATTCTGACAGTGGTGCCGCTGACGTCTTGGACGTCGCCTAGATAACTTTCATCACTTATCAACGGGATCACCTGCGTCTAAACCGATGAACTTTTTGAGAAAATTTGTGAATTCGGCAAAGTCGCCTAGCTTGACATTGTATACTATCTGACCTGCTTCATTTTTAGCATCCCCTGCATGCGCGAAACTCAATAAATCCTTATCATCGTCCTGTCCTGATGGCGTCTTTAACCAGTCGCCGATATTGGTTCCGATTATCGCTTTATCATCGGTCCGGACGTTTAGATTATGCTGCCGCTTTGCGAGCCGATATGCGTTTGGATATCTTTCTCCGCCTCCTTCGTCGGCAGTTTTTTCGAAGCTACCGAATTGTAGAGCCAAAATCATTCCGGTTGGGTTGGATTTCAATGCGTTGATTATGGCATCGTTTAGATGACCATCATTGAAGGAGTAGCCATTGAGAACGAGAAATGATGATTTCCTTCGTATAAACCGGTTCAATTGATCGATCAGAGCCAAGTATGGCATCTTGCGACTTTCCTCATATTTGAGATGTGACGGGTAAATGAGATGTGAAACCCCATCATCAGGGGAAGACGACCGGCACACGGCTTGTTCCCCAGCCTTTGTTTCTTGATGCCAGTTTATTGACCCGTGTATTTTCCATAGTCTCGACCAGTGGATTGGGATCAGATTATCCTCAACGGCCCGCAGATCGAAAAAGGATTTTCGAGATCCTACGAAACCGTCGAAATAAGGCACTTCCAAATCTTCAAGGGCCTGTTCGAGCAGCAAATCATAATTGGTTGTAAAAAATTCGATTGCTGTCTTGCGATCAATAGACCGCACCCAATTACACAGGCGATGATAGGGCGTTTCATCATCGGGCAAGGTCACATTCAGCTTATTTACAATTTCGTCACAGATATTTCTTTCGAGTTGGTTCAGGTCAGCCTCTGTCAGACCCCGGACCTCACCACCGACCGAAACGGCCAATAAGCTGCGCAGAAAGCTAAGAACATCTTCGATATTCTCGGCGTTTTTATCGGCTTTCTGCAATTCAGAAAGTAGCATTTTGTATTTTTCGTCCGCCCCCAAAACAGTGTTGATTGCGAGTGTTAGATTCTTCACATCAGGAATAAGTGGCCATTCACCATCTGGCATCGGCACAGATAGAGGACATCCTGCGGAGATGAAAAAGCCTATGGATTCGTTGTCCTGCGAGAGAGACTGGCGTAGATATCTCAAATGCCGAATGGGATCATGTGAAGTAGTCACTTATTGTAATTCCTTATTCTGACGACTTTTCGTCATACTCGATCATTGGTAGCTCAAGTCCTTCGATTTCCTGTAGAGCTTGGCCTGCAATACCCTGAAAATTGCCATACATACCAACCGTACTTTCGATTACGCTCTGTATTTGTATCTCACGCTTGGCCCATAGCCTGGTCATCGCCTTTTTCTCACGATCAAGATCTGCCTTCATGTCTGAAAACTTTTCGACAATCGCTTCGACACGGTGCCTAAAACGAGGCCCAGTCAAATAGTCGTAAATCAACTCCATTTTTGTGTCTTGACCTTGGCGCGCGCTTTTTGTCATCGCCACTTCAATAAGAGTTTGGCGGAGTGCTGCTGCTAGCCCGAGACCAAACGCAGGTGCAGAAACCCAGACACCATCCACTTGACCAAAATTCTCTATATCTTTTGGCAATGCGGTGGACATGATAATTGAAATTTCGGCGTTCGCTGTTCTCTGATCATCTCGGAGCTTTGCTAACCATCCGTCGCTCCAGTTTTTGGTTCTCTTCGATTCCCATAGGATAGTACCAACATGTGCTCCTAACGGAGAGCGGACCCTCTGAAGCACGTCGCCACCAAATTCGCCCTTGGGAACTGGCTCAATATTATCAATCGGAAATCTTGCGGTGAGAGCTTCTTCAAGCTCTAACTCCAACACTTCTCCTTGTAATTGCTGAGAACCTTGTTCTGATTTACGTCTCAATTCTTCAATCTGCCGTTGCATCGACAGGATTTGCTCTTTTTTCTCGGAAACTTTCAACTTTAGTTTGCCTTCAACTTCCGCCTTTGCGGCGGTTCGAACGGCGACAATGCTCTCTTGGACTCTTTTCTCAATTGTAAGGTCTAATTCTCGCTTGGCATCATCGAGCAATCGCTCTTTTTTTAGAAGCTCGGCTTGAGCCGCTTGAGCCTCCGTTAATTTTTCTGTGCGTTGCTTTATTAGTTCCTTGAGCTCGACAACTTCCTTGGATTTTTCTTCGATCTCAACGTTTGCAATTGACTGCGCTTTTCTTTTCTCTTCGTCGGTTATTTTCGCGCGTTCAGCCTTAACGAGCTCTTTGACATTCTCATCAAGGGCCGTCTGTGCTTCCGCTAATTCGACTTCCTTTGATTTGATGGCCGATTCTCTAGCTTCGAATTTTTGCTTTTGAGCATCGAGTTTAGCCTCAAATTCTGAACGAGTAGCTGCAACAAGTGGTCCTGCCAAAGACTCGGTGAGCTTTATATTCGTCCCGCAATTGGGGCATTCAATAATCGGTTCTTCCATCATGTATTCCATATGAAAAGTAATATGTAGTTGGTCACTTTTTGTATTCGAAATATACGCTTCAAAGTGTGACAATCTGGCGATTATTGCAATTACAATCTTGGCAACGAGCTATTGCGAACCCTTTTTCAGCTCAATATCTTACGGTTAAACTTCCACTGCGATTGAATCGCGTTCACAGCTTTGCTGCCAGTCCGGCTTGGGGCATGATAAATGAGGCGATGCTCTCAACCACATCGGACAGGCTTCCAGGATCAAGCGCTACGCCGCCAATGAAGCTCTGCCATTGTTGCTTCTTCTGATCGTTTGCTGCGAATTCAGGTGTTAGCGCGTCAGGTAAGTCGGCCGGAATGGGCGTGCCGCGACGGTCGAATGTGGCAGCTATTGCCTGCGGCAACCTGCCATCTTCAAATGTGAACGACTGGCTCAAAATCCAAATGTCGTAATAGTCCTTCAATCGAGTGTTGACGTGACCGAGTGCGACCATTGCCTGAAACTTTTCTGCAATTACGGTTTCACGCGCATAGCCTTGCAGCTTTGGCGCGGACATTTCCAGCATGACGGGAAAGTCCAGATTCTCGGCACCTGGCTCCGTCGCATCGCCAAACCCGATATCAACAGAGACCGGCACTTTTGCGCCGCCAATTTCTGCAGTCGTGCGAATGCGCACGCCGCCATATTCTACCTCTTCGCGAATACGGTCGATGCGCGCGGCGGCAGCGTCGAAATGCACCCCGTCCTGATCGTCGATAGCAAGGATTTCGCGGAATAGGTCGAGCACTGCGTCTGGATCAGGGTCGCCATAACCGAGCAGATCAAGGTCTTGTGTGCCTCGGAATGGTTCGTCGAACCATGTCATCAAAAGCGTCGCGCCCTTCAGAACGAAGCGATCAGCATGTTTTGACTGGCTGAGCCGGTACAGAAGCCGCTCAATCGCATAACGATTGAGAACAAAATTGAAGGTTTGCTTTTGCTCGCGCGCAATGTTCAAAAGCCGCGCTCGCACCGAAGCGCCGATGTTCTTCATTTCCTTAGCCATTGGCGGTTAGCGCCTCAAGATAAGGTCGGATCACCGTGGCCACGCCGCCGCGCTCCGCATGTTGTGCGATTTCAGACGTTGTTGCTTTGCGCTGTCGGATTGCCTCTTGCAGTCCTTCCAGCGCCACCGATTGACCAACCGTGCGGCGATGGCGAAAACAATCTGCGATGGTTTTCGCAACGCTGAAAACTTTCACCGGAACGCCTTCGATTGAGACGTCTATGACATCATCGTTGAGCAGGGCCTCTGTGAAGCGCACGGTTTTGAGTGGTGGATTGCCGTCTTTTGGCGTCCAATCATTGGCGCCGATTGCCATCCAAACAGAGCGAGGCAGCTGATCGGTCAGTTCGTGAAAGGCGAGGGCGGAGACAAGGCAGACGACTCCCTTCGGAACACGTTTTGCAGCTTCCGCTAGGCTATGATTAGCATCGAGCGGTGCGTCCGGCAGTTGATACATACCCCGTGCAAGGCGAACGACCTCGCCATCATCCAGCATACGGCCAATGGTCGCGGCTGTGATTCCCGCTGCCCTGAACTCGGACAGACGGACGATCCCCTGCTTACGAAGGACATCTTTTGCTAGATCGCGCTGTGTACCGGTTGTCGGCATTGATATAAAACCACCAATCTCTGGGTCTGGACTGTGAGGTTTTGTATCACTATGGTATGTGCAGGTAAAGTGTGCATTTTTAGAAGACTAATAGATCAAAGGACTATTTGCTCGGGTTGGCAAAATCCTGATTCAATCCTCCAGACTGGGATATTATGAACAACGACTGGCATCCAACACAAGCTATTGGACCTGACGGACTGCGAGCGGATGTTAAGGACGTAGCAAATGGTCTAAAATGTCGCTGTGTTTGTTTCGAATGCGAACAGCCTGTCATTGCCAGGCAAGGGCCGAAGGTAAAATGGCATTTCGCGCATCATGCTCCAACCAACTGTCGTCCAAGCCCTGAATCCGAACTGCATTTTTATGCAAAATCCCTGCTAGCCGAGCGTCTTTGGTGCTGGATTCCTGAGGTTCACGCAAGCGCAGCGGAAATGACTAAGCGCATTTCACAGCGCAGAAAATACCAATTTGTCGAAGTCAAAGTTGAAAAGGCGGACGGAAACGTCCGTCCCGATCTGCTCTTGATCGCCAAAGGCGGGAAAATCTTGCACATTGAGATATATGTCCGGCACAAGGTTGATCCCATCAAACTTGAAAAGCTCAGGACGCGCGGCATCTCATCCATCGAAATCGATCTTTCGAAGCTCGATTGGGATGACCGAACAGGATGGGATTTGGCGATCCTTGAAACTGCGCCCCGGGAATGGTTGCACAATGTGAAAGCGTCCGAGACCGAGCATGAAATGGCCGCAGCCGCTGCTCGACAAGCTAAAAAAAGAGCCGCCAAATTTGACGCCGAGTTCACTAGGATTTCAAATGTCTGGAAAGCAATCCCAAAATCCTACAATGACCCAAACGCGCAACTGCTCGCCGAACATGCCCTTGCGAGAAAGCGCGGATTTCAATCCATGATAACCTATACGCCGAAAGGTTCGGGATGCTTTTTTGTTGCACCGGAATTTTGGCAATCGCGGCTTGTGAACCACTTCTTGTGGGATGGTGTAGCGGGGTCATCGAGCACGTTCGAAACAACACACGCACTCGCCTTTATTAGGGACTTGGTGCGCCCCGGTTTGCACAGCATATCAACCGAGGCCGCGGCTCGATTAAATGCGGCTTTTCCTGAATTTCAGCCTCCTTGGTTTGCCGTTCATGATTACCTGAAATGGCTAAAGAGCAAGCATTGGATGTTCGACAAGCGGGTGGTTGGAAAGCAGTGGCTGCCCTCAGAAAGCGCAATCGATCGCCGGGAAGAACAAGAAATTAAGTGGGATCGTGAGCGTGAACGCAAGACTGACCTAGTCGAATGGGTGGATTACATATTGTCAAACATCCCAGATGATGAGCACCGCGATTTTGACCGAGGCAGCTGGATTGAAATGTTCATTGCCCGATATGATGATGACGAAGCTCCGGCTCTGCTTGAAGAGATCCACGAAATGGTCGTGGGCGGAAGGGGCCTTGCTGACGATCTCCTCGAATTGCCATTGTTGCCTGAATATGAAAGGCAGGAGCATTCTCAAGCAAAGCGGCGGAGGGACGAGAAGCGCAAACGCGCCGCCGAATTGGAACAGTCCCGGCGTGAAGGCAGAGTTAAATCTCTGCGCCAGAAGGCGGATCTGGCTTTTGGAACAGAAGCCCAGATTTGGCTTGAAACCGCAAATGAACATTTGAGCGATCAATCTCCGCTGACGGCGGCAGAGGTATCAGATGACGGACTTGCGCGAGCCCTCGAAGAGTTACAGCGCTTGCATCAACAACGAAAAGACGCCGCCGCTCGCGATGCTGCAGAAGTGCGACGAAAAGCCATGCTCGAGAAGAATCGTAAGGAACTGTCGGAATTGGCAAGCAGGCGTGCGCGGGACCCTGCAAAGGCTACCCTCTGGTGCAGATCAGGCAACCCAAAACTGGATGGTCAAAGACCATATGATTTTTGTGTAGATGACCGGACATTGCGAATCTGCAAGGAGATCATGCCGTCAAAGCTGTAGTATCTACAGGCGTTTGAACGCCCATAAATGCTCGTAAAGTTCTGATAGATACTCCACTTTCTCTCCCGAAAACCCGGCTTTGCTGAGGGCGGCGCGTAAATCTCCTCCCGGCATCTCCTGACGACCTTCCCGCACCAGCCCATAATATCTTTGCCAATCTAGCGGATGCAAAGATGACGTATTCGCCAAAACCGTGAAACGATTGAGCAGTGCTGCGGTACGCTCGGTCATTTTGAACCGGTTGCGCCTGCTTGAGACGATACGCAGCCGAAGCCGTGTTTGGTACGTCCTGTTGTAAATCTTGAGCATCTCGCCCGTGAGAAGCCTGGCAGCTTCAGAATATACCAGACGTGTGGGTGGATCAGGTGACCAATGGCTTGCTCTGATTTCAACCGATACGCGGTCAGGAATCGCTTGACGCGCTATTAATTGGAAACCGAACCCTTCATGTGGACTTTCTTCCTTGGACCTGAAATTGATAATCTCAAGGTTCGGACCGCCTGCGCTGTCCCGCATATCTTCCACATCAAAACGCTCTGATGCCCGGCCGATCTCGGCCATTTTTTCCAGAAAAACCGATGGCTTGATTGGAACAGCTATATCAATCGCGGGAAGTAGTTCGGGCATATCATTTCTTAGCATGGTCTGCATTTTGATCGAAAGTTGATTTTGAAGAACCAGATGATGATAGTTTAGCGTTACAGTTCTGGGGAAGGCCTTCCCCTGAGCCAGAGCCGTTATGCTGTCTCCGGCTACCCCTTCTGCGGGGATACCCCGCAACGCCCCGGATGATGAGCGGGATTTTTTGAGGTCGCACTCTTTCCCGCTGCGCTCCTTGAGGGTGCGGCTTTATTGTTCTGACCCGCAGGCACTCTTGCCTCTCTCCTTGCCCGGTGGGCGCTGGCGCACATTTGCGCGCGCACACCACCGCGCGGCGTCGCGCCGTGCAAGGGTACCGTTTTTGCTGGTCCGCTTCGCGGATGGGATAATCGCGATTGCTTGCGATGGATATGGACGGCGCGGGCGCGCCGGCGTTGTTGTCCGGCTCCAGAGAGTCGGGGAGGGCGGCGCTCCCGTCTAGGCCCGCCGCGCTCAGGCGCAACCCGGCCTTTCAGGACCGGGTCTTTCACTTCGTTACAGCCTTGCCGGTGCTCCTGACCGCTTGATGCGGGCCTTTCTGGTCGCTCTTGCCGCCCACCCCGCCTCCCCGGGGCTGGGCGTGGCAGTTTTGGGGTGATGGAGGCGGCTATGTTGCATGACAATTTGACAGCCAGTGACAGCGGAAAGGTTAGGGCAGCGAAGGCAAAGCGCGCTTTGCCCAATCATACTTCCCAGCAACTTGACGCCGAGATCACGCCTATCGGCGTCCAGACCTTGGTTTCGGGTGTCGCACCGATCACGCCAGCCCAAAGGCTGGCGATGCGCGCAAACGCGCCGATGGAACCCAAGAAGGCGCAGCGCCCTGTCGATCACGGCCTGTTCGACACCAATAGCCGTAACCAGATCGAGATGTTCTGAAATGGCTGTCTTGCAAATCTTGAAAAGCTTCCGCCGCCTTGCCGCGTCCCCCGTAGGCAGGGGCCGGTAGTCCGCACGGCAATCCCGCCGTGCGGACTACCGGCCCCGCTTCCACCGCCACCTCCGTATGCAATGGGAGCGGGGCCAATCACTGGAAACTCACGTAGGAGAAAGACAATGCAACTCGAAAATATAGACCTCGCCAGACTGTCGGTATCACCGGCCAATATGCGAAACGCCAAGAAGCCGCCCGACATCAGCGATATATTGCCCTCGGTGCGGGTGCGCGGCGTTCTTGTGCCGCTCTTGGTTCGCCCGAACGGCAGCGCCGATACGTTTGAGATTGTCGCGGGACGGCGGCGCTATCATGCGGCAACCACCGTGGCGGAAGAGGGCGGCAGCGATGGACCGCTGCCTTGTGCGATACTCGAAGAAGGCGACGATGCCGCCGCTTTGGAAACGTCCTTGATTGAAAATCTCGTGCGCGAAAATCCCGACGAGGTAATTCAGTGGGAACAGTTTACCCAGTTGGTCAAGAAAGGCCGCAAAGCAAGCGAAATAGCCGATACATTCGGGATGGATAAAAAGATGGTGGGGCGCATTCTTGCTCTTGGTAATCTGATGCCGCCCATCCGTAAAGGAATTATATACTTTACTAACCCGTGTTGCTGTTGTATTATGCACCAAAGAGTAAACAAAGAGAGAGGATAGCACATGGCACCCAAAGCACCCGGCAAGCATCATCGCGAAGGTATCAGCCTACTTGAATTGACAGAAATGTTTCCTGATGACATATCAGCAGAACAATGGTTCGAAAACGTCAGATGGCCGAGCCCTGGTGACAGGTCTTGTCCAAAATGCGGAAGTCAGAATACCACGCCAAAGGCAAACCGTAAACCCCTTCCTTACCGGTGCAGGGATTGCCGAAAGTTTTTTTCAGTTCGCCATGGTTCTGCCATGGAAAAATCGAAGATACCCCTCCGTAAATGGGCTTTCGCGATCTACTTGAACGCTACAAGCCTAAAAGGTGTATCTAGCATGAAACTGCACCGCGATTTGGATATCACCCAGAAGTCCGCCTGGTTCATGGCGCATAGGCTAAGAGAAGCTTTTGCTAGCAAGGAAGGGTTGTTTGCTGGGCCTGTTGAAGTCGATGAGACTTACTTCGGCGGCAAACGCAAGAACATGTCAAAAACCAAGCGGAGTGTCTTGGTAGGTCGCGGCCCTTCAGGGAAGACGGCGGTGGTTGGGGCTAAAGATCGCAGCACGAAGCTCGTCAAAGCCAAGGTGATTGAGACAACAGACAGTGAGACCTTGCAAGGGTTCACCGAAGGTACAACTGAATCCAAGGCCAAGGTCTGCACAGACGACGCGAGAGCCTATGTCGGGATGGCCCGTGATCATGAAACTGTCAATCACTCTACCGGTGAATACGTAAGAGGTATGGCCCACGCCAATGGCATTGAATCTTTTTTGGAGTATGCTGAAACGGGCACACAAAGGAACTTTCCACAAGATCAGCCCCAAGCACCTCCAACGTTATATAAATGAATTCTCTGGCCGACATAATATCAGGGACAGAAACACTATCGATCAAATGCGTAGCGTTGTAGAGGGAATGGTTGGCAAGCGGCTCATGTACTGTGACCTGACCGAGGGGGAACCTGCACGATGAGTAATGTTGCTGTAATTCCCCCCGTGGTCAGTGACCCAACGGCACTTGCCCGTTCACTTTTTCAAAAAACTCCACGCAGTACTAAGCAGAATGGTTATTGCGATCCTGTATTGGCCTGCATTGATAACATGGAATTCTTGCGCTCGGTTCCAGACGATCACTGCAAGCTAATTGTCACATCACCACCCTGCAACTTGGGAAAAGATTATGAAACACGATCTTCTTTGGATGACTATCTGAATGCTCAAGCGCGAGTCATTGAAGAATGTGTTCGAATTTTACACCCACAGGGGTCTATCTGCTGGCAGGTTGGGAACTGCGTTCAAAACGGCGAGATAATGCCCCTCGATATTCTTACCTATCCCCTGTTCCAAGGTTGTGGCTTGAAGCTGCGTAACCGCATTGTCTGGCACTTTGGCCATGGATTGCACTGCACTCGCAGACTGTCTGGCCGGTATGAAACAATCGTCTGGTGGACACTCGACAATGATTATACATGGAACCTGGACCCTATCCGCGTTCCTTCAAAATACCCGGGCAAGAAGCACTTCAAAGGCCCGAATGCCGGGAAGCTGTCTGGCAACCCCAAAGGGAAAAACCCCTCCGATGTCTGGGAGTTTCCTAACGTCAAGAATAACCATCCTGAAAAAACAATCCATCCCTGCCAGTTTCCCGTAGAACTGGTCGAGCGGCTTGTTCTTTCAATGACGGATGAAGGGGACGTTGTGCTTGATCCGTACATGGGAGTCGGGACAACCATTATTGCCGCTCTGATGCATAACCGTAGCGGATATGGATGTGATGTTGTCCCTGAGTACGTCGAACTAGCACATCAGCGCGTAACTGCTTGGCGTGACGGCTCTTTGCGCACCCGCCCGATGGGTAAGCCCGTCTATAACCCCGCACTGCCTAATGGCGGACACTAATGCACATAGGAGCAAGATACTCTCATCTGAACGGTGAAGAGTATCTTCTTGTTCACCATTACGAACTGTGGTGTGAACTGCTGTCTGTGGTTGAAAGCGTTGATGCAGAGGCTTGTCGCACCAAGGTATCGAAAGAACGTACCCGAAAAGGGAGGCAGCTCTATTCACCGATTGACATGAACGCTGCTTTCAAGCTCGGCCTGGAAGCCTTGGGTTGGGAGGAAAGGAGGCATACATTCCGGGTAACAGACGATGAAGACTTGCTACGTTCCATTCAAGGCAAAAGCGAAGCAGAACAAAAGGCTTCCATCATCGCGACCGGACGCAAACCCGTCATGTCCTGCAATCAGACGGATTTTGTCAAGGATCGTGTTGCCGTAGAAGTCCAGTTCGGGAAATACGCTTTCGTCGCGCACGATTTGTTTGTCAAACACTTGAGCTTTTATGTCTCTGATATAATCGACGCGGGTATAGAGATACTACCCATGAAGAGCCTCGAATCAGAAATGTCCAGTGGTGTACCCTGTTATGAGAGGGACTTGCTCAATGTTATTCGCCAAGGGCGTGGTGTTCCTTCTGTTCCACTGGTGCTATTGGGCGCAGAACCATAAGTGGGTTGATCTAGGGTTAAAGTTAACCTACACTATCCCCGTCTCATGGCGATCAGGGGCCGTCTCATGGCGATCAGGGGCCCGTCTCATGGCGATCAGGGGCCCGTCTCATGGCGATCAGGGGCCGTCTCATGGCGATCAGGGGCCGTCTCATGGCGATCAGGGGCCGTCTCATGGCGATCAGGGGCCGTCTCATGGCGATCAGGGGCCGTCTCATGGCGATCAGGGGCCGTCTCATGGCGATCAGGGGCCGTCTCATGGCGATCAGGGGCCGTCTCATGGCGATCAGGGGCCGTCTCATGGCGATCAGGGGATAGTGTGATTCCCACCCTTACAACCCTTCCAGCATTACTGGACTAGTAGGTACCTTTAAGTTCACGTGGCGTCACCTCCTTTTCACCCTGAGATTTGCGCTTAGCGCAAGGGCTAGGCCGTACCAAGCGGCTTAGCCCTATTATATTCACGGTGACCTGTCCCCGGCAAGGTTAATTAACTATATAATCCCCTTTGCAATCCCCCGGCTTTGAAATCCCCCGGCAAGCATTTTGCCTATGTCATCCTGCGCGGTGTGCATTTCCAATATACCGATCATTACTCTAGCGGGGCGACGGACAAAAATTTGCCCATTGAGGCGCAATATGAAAAAGCGGTGCGCTATTCCAAACAAGATTTTTTTGAGAAATTGCTGGCTGAGGTTGACCGCAACCGGACGGCAATTGTCTATACATCTGATCATGGCCAGAATATTTCTGATGATGATATGCCGCATTGCAGCGTCGATCCAGAAGCGAGTGAATTTTCTGTGCCGCTTGTTGTTTTTCTGCCGTCCAGTGAAGCACAGACATTCAGCAAAGCGGTGACCGGACCGCGCAGTGCCAGCCAAATTTTCCCAACAACGATGAAATGGATGGGTTATCCGTCTGACTATGCCCAGTCCAACTATGATAATATTTTGTTTCGTCCATCCAAGCGTCTGATTTGGTTTGGCAGAAACGTCGTGCCCGTGGATTCCGGAGACAGGATAGACATCAGCCCGATACCAGACGAATAACCTATCCGAACCGGGCGGGATGCCCTTTGTCACTGGCACCAATATCCAGAATCGCTAACAGGACGGGCATGACATGTCTCTTTGCATCTAGGGTTTTGGCAATCTCCATAGGCGGTTTTTCCTAGCGTCTTCGGTCTCTCACTGGCGTGAAGCAACTTGTTGGTGTGATCGCCTTTTTCGAGCGCAAACAATATTCTATTTCGTTCGTAGGGCCTGAAGCAGCAACCACCCGGTGGTCAGGAGTACCGCAGCGGTGGCGATTGCAGAGACCAGCAGGGCCATGGCTGCCCCAAAAGCTCCGTCACTGGGTAGCCATAAAATGAGCAGCCCACCCAACAGCAGCAGGGATAGCAAGCGAACGACAAATGCAGTCGTTGCTTGATCTGCCGCCTGAAGTAAAGGTTCGAGCCCAACGACCACCAATCCGATGATGGTGGCACCGGCGAGCAACAAGAGAAGTGGATAGGCTCCGGCAAATTCGGGACCAGACATGATGAAGATGATATGTTCTCCCATAAGCATCAAGGCTGCAAACATTATCAGACCTGAAATAAGTGAAATTCGAAGGGATCGGAAAAACAGTCGTCGCAACTCACCTCGTTCGCTTTGTCCGTAAAGTCGCGATAATTCCGCAAACAGTGGGCGGGCAAATACTTCAGTGATGCGATTGATGCTATTTGCCAATTGATCAGCTAGCCGGAACAGACCAGCGGCTGCCGCGCCAACAAACAGCCCGACTATGATCACTACAAAACGCTCCCGAATAATGGTCAGCAGATAAGAGAAATTGGTTGCGGCGAGAAAGCCGTAAAAACTTTTCTCGCTACCCTTCGGTGTAGGTTGCACGTCGGCAACCCGTTCTAACGCGCTACTTTTTTCACCCATCGACCGGCCATTGCGCCATACCAGTATCCAGAGCAATCCGGCGCAGGCCAATTCCGAAAGACCCCAGACAATCAGAAAACCAGTGATTGTGGGGCCAATGGCCAGCAATATCAAAGCCCCAATCATGCGGGTCACGGGTACGGCAACTTCGCCCAGAGCGCTGTCCTTGAACCGGTCGTGCGCACGCAAGATGCCGGTAGGTGTCGAGCGAATGGCGAGCAGCACAAGCAAGCCATAAATGAGCAGGCCTTGTTCCACTTCCAGCTCGAGAGCCAAGCGTTCGGCCAAACCGGGTAACAACAGATAAAGCAGCAACCATGCCATGACACCCCCAGCGCATTCTACCGTCAAACCCCGTCTTGCGACCTGATTGAAGGCGGTATGATTGCCTTTTGCCAATAGCGGCGTGCCGAACTGAACAATCGCTTGCCAGGTCTGTATCCGGAACAGAGCGGCGATGATCTGTCCTGTACTGACGATGAGGATGAACATTCCAAATCCGGATGGCCCCAGCGAGCGCGTGACGATCGCGAGATAAAACAGGCTCAAAACAGCGCTCACGCCTTTGCTTGAGAACAGCCAGGCGCTATTGCGACCTACGCGGACCAGCGTGTCATCACTTGTTTTGAAATTATGAAACAACCTGTTCAGCAAAGGTGGCTTATCCTGAATTTCCCGCAATTGTGTGGTTTTGGCACGGGCTAACTCTCTGCGTTAGCGATGGCAAATATATTCAGCATTCAGTCACCTGAGAGGACGAGAAAGAGCGATTGCATCTTGATATTTGCAAAAGCTTGGCCAAGGGATAGGAACAATGAGCAATGAGTTTGATGTAATCCTGCTGGCTGCGCAGCGAACCGGTGTTGTTAACCCGCTGGCGGAGAAGCATAGTGTGAGCCACAAATGCCTCATACCCATTGCAGGCAAAACCCTGATCGAACGCTCTCTCGAAATCCTTTGCACCCACAAAGGTTGCCGCGCTATTCACATTTTGATCGAGCCGGATGGTGCCGAGAAGGTGCAGTCGGTTGTGGAACAATATATCCGAGGCAACTTGCCAATCACCTTCATCACTTCCGACGAAAATATTGCCGCCAGCGTGATCAAGGGCTGCGAGCAAGCCTGTGCACCTTATTTGATAACTACCGCTGACAATGTATTGTTGAAACATGACAGCATTGACCGAGCAATTGCCGCGATGAATGATGGTGCCGATGCCGTTGCCGGGCTGGCCGAGAAAAACGATATTCACGCTGTGCATCCGCTCGCGCAGCGCGGTTTTTATGATTTCAAAGACGGCGGTTTTGCAAACTGCAATTTGTACGGCATTAGGAATCCGGAAGCGCTCAACGCCGCCAATATATTCCGCGAAGGCGGTCAGTTTATGGGCAATCCCCAGCGGCTGATCAATGCCTTCGGAATGTTCAATATTCTGCTCATGCGATTCCGGCTGGTGACTATTGACGGCGCCTTTAAGCGTATGTCGAAACGCTTTGGCGTGACAATGCGCCGTGTTCCCTTAAGCGATGGGACACAGGCAGTAGATGTTGATAACCAGAGAACGTATAAGGTGGTTGAGGCCGTCTTGACCGATACTGTTGACAAACTTGATTCTGACGAGTTGGACAAGGCGAGCGAAGTCAGGGCTTGAAACAAAACCGGTGGCCGTTTGCCATCCTATTTGAGGAGTACTACCTTTGGGAAAATCGGCTTTGGACATCCAGATTGAACCGCTGCAGATTCCGCCAGAGGCAAAAGAACGGCTAAAATTTCTGTTCATGGCAAAACATGCACTCTGGGGTGGCGGGATGCATCCAGAAGATGGGAATCACGCGATCTATCACCATGAAGTACGCACAAGTCTTGAAAGCCTCGGCATCAATCTTGAAGTTGCTGACAATTACAATGTCCTGTTCGAGCGTCCAAATGTGGATTTCGTGTTCCCGCTGCTCAATCGCGGAGGATTTGTAAACAGCGAGATGCTTATCCCGCTGCTCTGCAATATGCACCGGATCGCCTATGTTGGAGCCATGCCATTCATTCGCGGGTTGGGTGATGACAAGTCGGTGTCGAAACTGGTTTCGGAAAAAGCTGGCGTGCCGACGGCGCCTTGGTTTTGTTATCGCCGCGGCGCACCAGTTGACGAGTCAGACGTACCGAAGGCCGAGCGCTGGGTGATCAAACCAAATGCATCTTCTGCAAGCTGGGCGATATCCGATGCGCATGACTGGGCCGGTGTAGCTAATGCTGTCGCCGATATTCACGGACAGGGGCATGACGCAATCGTCGAGCCATATCTTGACGGTTATGATGTGCAGGCGGCCTTTATCAGCGCCAATGGCCCCAAAGCGCTCCCGATGCTAATTTATGAGCGCGAAGATACGCAGAAACTCTGGACCTATTATGAGAAGCGCGACCTCGTTCCGAACACGGAAAAGGCAACTTTGAAGCAATTTGATGATCCCGAGTTTGCACCAAAAGTCCAAAAAATGGCCCAAGCGATTGCTCGCGAATTTGAACCGTTTGACTATGGCCGGATCGAATTTCGCCTGGACAAGAAAACCGGCGATATCAACTTCATCGAGATCAATCTGAACTGCAATCTCTGGTCCGAGAAAGTCGTCGCGAAATCAGCTGCGGCGGCGGGATTGAATCACGCGCAATTGCTGGAAACGATCATGGCCGAAGGTCTGCGGCGCAACGGGCTCATCCAGATAGGATGAAAGTCCGAAAGGCCTAATCGACTTAAGCCATTGAGTCTGACATGGGTTTTGGGTAGGAAATGACCGATTCACAGGCCGGGCCGCCTTCCTGCGTGCAGGAATTACAAACAAGGGAAACAACATGGCGACTTTCACGCTCCCCAAGAACAGCAAGATTCGCAAGACCGGCGAAATGCACAAAGCGCTAACCGGCGGTAAGACGCGGAATTTTAAAATCTATCGCTATGACCCTGATAGCGGCGAAAACCCAAGCTATGATACGTTTGAAATTGACCTCGACGAATGTGGTCCAATGGTTCTTGACGCGTTGATCAAGGCGAAGTCCGAGCAGGACAGCACGCTCACCTTCCGCCGTTCCTGCCGTGAAGGCATTTGCGGCTCCTGTGCGATGAATATTAACGGCAAAAATGGACTCGCCTGCACCACTTCGATTGAGGATTGCGGAAACAAGGTCACGATCACGCCGCTGCCGCATATGGAGGTGATCAAGGACCTGGTTCCAGATTTCACCCATTTCTACGCGCAATATGCGGCAATCGAGCCTTGGCTGAAAACGGTGACACCAGAACCATCCGGCAAGGAGCGTCTGCAATCTCCGGAAGATCGCAACAAACTGGACGGGCTTTACGAGTGCATCCTTTGTGCCTGCTGCCAGACCAGCTGCCCGAGCTATTGGTGGAATAGCGACAAATTTCTTGGTCCGGCAATCTTGTTACAGGCCTATCGCTGGCTCGCCGACAGCCGAGACGAAATGACCGGTGAGCGGCTCGACGATTTGGAAGACCCATTCCGCCTCTATCGCTGTCACACGATCATGAACTGCGCTAATGCCTGCCCGAAGGGTTTGTCACCAGCCAAGGCCATCGCTGAAATCAAGAAGATGACCGCCGCACGAGTAGCGTAATAGAGCATAGGCGCCGAACCGCACATGGCGAACCTCGATGACGAATATTATACCAGCCATCCTGATCCGGATAATCCGGGCTGGTATCAATGGGTCTTGCGCGATTCGGATTGCTATAACAGCTTTCTTGGACCGGTCATTATCCGCCGGGGTGGAGATGGGCTAGGCGACGATATTGGACGGGTCCGGATGTTTCCCGAACGGCGTCACCGCAATCTCGGCGACGTGGTTCATGGTGGTACGATGATGGGCTTTATCGATTGTTCGCTCTTCGCTGCGATGCGGGTGTTTGAAATAGGCCCTGCTGGACCATCTGTTACACTCGAGCTGCAGACTCACTTTACCGGTGCAGCGCGCATGGATGAACCCCTTGAGGCTAGAGTGGAAGTTACGCGGGAAACCGGGCGTTTTCTTTTTTTGCGCGGTTTGGTGGTCCAGGGAGAAAATGGCGATGACAATATGGCGTCTTTTACCGCCATTGTGAAAAAAGCGCCAAAAGCGAAATGAGCAGTTTCTACCAGCGCTATCGGCAGTTGATCGCGCAGGATGAGCTAAAACTCGATACGGATCAGGATAACTGCGCCAAGAGGCTGGCGACACTTCAGAATGAACTGGAAGCTGTGCCACCAAAGGGCAGTATCCTCTGGCGCGCATTTAGCAAGAAGCCAGAATCGCCGTGCGGCGTCTATATGTGGGGCGGTGTCGGGCGCGGCAAATCAATGCTGATGGATCTGTTTTACGAGAATCTGGATATCAACCGCAAGGAACGCTCACA
The DNA here is from genome assembly GCA_951813595.1 of uncultured Parasphingorhabdus sp. GTDB lineage: Bacteria > Pseudomonadota > Alphaproteobacteria > Sphingomonadales > Sphingomonadaceae > Parasphingorhabdus. Next base: position 330,782 of record CATOTQ010000002.1, read on the forward strand.
TTTTCACGAGTTCATGCTGCGGGTACATGAGATGATCCGCGCCTGGCGCGAGAATGATCCCGGCGATCCGATCCCAAAGGTCGCGCTGGATCTCGCCCAAGATGCACGCTGCCTCTGCTTTGACGAGATGGTCGTCAACAACAGTGCCGATGCAATGATCATGTCGCGATTGTTTACGGGGCTGGTCGAGCAGGGTGTCATGATCGTAACTACGTCTAATCGGCCACCTGCAGATTTGTATAAAGATGGCCTCAACAGGGAACATTTTTTGCCGTTTATCGAACTGCTGAACACAAAACTGGATGTTATTTCGTTGAACGGGCCCACCGACTATCGCCGCGAGCGATTGGGCGGGGTTCGCTTGTGGCATGTGCCCAATGGAGAGGCCGCGACCGGTGCGATGCGAGAGGCGTTTTTCCGGCTCACAGATTATTCACCGGATGACGCAGATCATGTGCCGTCGGAAGAATTACAGGTGCCGGGCGGTCGCACGCTGCATGTTCCAAAATCGCTGAAAGGCGTGGCGGTCTTTTCGTTCAAACGCCTTTGTGCGGACGCGCGCGGGGCACAGGATTACCTTTCTATTGCCCGCCATTTTCATAGCGTGATCATCGTTGGCATTCCCAAGCTCACAAAGGAAAACCGGAACGAAGCCGCGCGATTTGTGACTCTGATTGACGCGCTCTACGAATATAAAGTGAAACTGCTTGCCGCCGCCGATGCCGAACCGGATGGACTTTATACAGAAGGTGATGGATCGTTTGAATTTGAGCGCACTGCTTCAAGACTGGTTGAGATGCAATCGGATGAGTATCTGGCACTTGGCCATGGCGCGGTGGAGGTCGTTTCTTAAATCAGGCTCAAACTGTCCAAATCAATGGCCATTTGCGCCGGTCGCTCGGCCATGGCGGCGAACATTTTGTCCCCGCGTTCTGTCTGTTCGACATGCAATGAGGCGTTGATCGCCATGATGAAGCCGGAAAAGGCATGGCGGCGATATTCGGTCCAGAAGCTGTCAAATCCGGGTGCGCATTGGCGAGCTTCGATATACTCGTGGACAAGCCGTTCCTCATGTTCTCGGCGTTGATTAGGATCAGCGAAACTGGTACCGATCATATAGGCGACATCATTGGCGGGATTGCCCAACGAACAGGTTTGCCAGTCGACCAGAGCGGCGATTTGGCCATCGGCATGGAACAAAATATTGTCGAGCCGCATATCGTTATGGGTGATCGTCTGCTCGGCTGGTTCATGCGCGATATAGTCGGTCATTTTGTCGACCAGTTGCTGTCCCAAGTCGAGAACGTCGGCGGTGAGTAACTCGCGAAAACGCTCACGAAACACCGGATAGCCATTGATTAGAGTGTTCTTGGAAAACTCGCTATTGCCGTCGCCGTGATGCAACCAACGCAAGTTTTCAAAGCCACCGCTGGACTTGAAATTATGGAGGTTGGCGGCTTCGTGCAGCGTTGTCTCGACTTGCCGCAGGCTGGCTCCCGCAAGTTGATCGCCCTGGTTTGCCGGTGCCATATCTTCTAGCATCAGAACAAATTCCTGCTCGTTATCTGCAATATCGGCGTGATAGCATTTGGGGCAGAGCGCATCGCAATTATCGGCGACATCGCGGTACCAGCCGGTCTCCATGTCATAGAGATGGAAAATCGCAGCAGCATTGCGGGAGATTTCATCGGCGCTTGGGCATTTGGAAACGAACGTCGTCGGGTAATCGCCTTCGTTCCAGTTGCAAGTAAAGCGATAGCTGTCGCACACTTGGCCGGTTCCGACGGGTTCATGGGTTAGCGACTGGAGTGATCCTGCGACCGCGGCAAACACTTCTTCCACAAAGGCTTTCTCGAATTCTTCTGGCCGAAGCGGAAACTGTGAACTCATGTGGCTGGGTCCATTATCCCGGTCAGCCCGCTCGTCTTGTGCGGGCCGATGAACAGCTGCTCGACTGTACCCATGCCTTGATGTTCCTGGCCATCAACGGTCAGCACCGCATCACTAAGCGCCTGAATATGAATAGTCGTCATGTCGATCGCCGGTTCCGGATTAAGCTCAATCACATCATGCGCCACTTCCAACTCGCCATGATCCATGCCGTGACCCCATTCCGGATGCATATAGCCGAGGCCTGACATATAGAAGGTCAGCGCATTATCGCCAGTGCGCGGGGTGATGGTGAGTGATCCATTTCCAGTCTCGAGCATCGCCTGCTTGATGCGGCGAGAGCCGCCATGATAGGCAAAATCAATGTCCTTCGGTTCGAACTCCATCGCCTCACCGCCAATCGTATCAACAACTCCGCGGCGGTTCCACGGCTCGCCTTCGCCGTCATCATTGCTGTGAAAGAAGCAGCAATGGTCCTCAAAATTGAGCGGTGTCCAGAGCCACCAGAATTGCGGGAATGCACCAGCCGGTGGCGGTTGTGATTCACCGGCACCAATCGGTCTTATACCCCAGCTGCGATCTCTGGTGCCGCGACAGCCTGAGACATCGACCTCCTGACCATCGACAGAGATGGTTCCCGACCAGTCGCCATTCTGGGTGAGTCGCGTATAGTCCATCATCAGGCGCGGACCATCGCGGCGGATGAAGCGTGGTTCCTCAATCGGGTTGTGCCGCGTTGTGAGCTTGATGTCCGCTGTAACCGGACCATCATTGTCGGCAACCACGATCCGCAATTGCTGCAGCGGTTCGACAATCTCAATCCGGATCGGGCCAACGGTTAGGTCCAATCGCTCGCTCGACATTCTCTTTGAAGCGCGAAGATTATATTGCTTGCCGCCAATCGAAACGCAGAAAGCGGCGTCCATGATATCGAGTTGAGGATAAACACCCAATGCCGCAGCGAAGAAGACATTACCATCTGCGGCATAGCCATTGAAGAAATATCGGTCGTAAAAATTTCGGTTGCCGCCCGACACCGCCATCGGTTCAGGCGTCTGGTGCAGCGGATAGTCGTCGCCTTTGGTTAGCATGCTTGTCTCCCAATGCTTGCATAATGACGATGGGAAAAGCGCTTGGAAAGCAAAAACTTTGATTCGATGGAAGCCTCAGTGGCCCTCTGCGAGAAGACCTTAACGCTATTGCGAACTAATTGCAAAGATAGTGTGTAAAATGGCGTTATCTGCTGTTGAAATTGGCCGGGGACAGGCGTATTCCGTTGAGCAAATCATATTCTCACGACTCTAAAATATCAGGAGACACTCCCAACATGGCCCGTAACAAGATTGCGCTGATCGGCGCTGGCATGATCGGCGGCACGCTCGCCCACCTCGCAGCTTCCAAGGAAATGGGCGACGTTGTTCTGTTCGACATTGCCGAGGGCATGCCAGCGGGCAAGGCGCTCGATCTTTCGCAGGCCGCACCGGTTGACGGCTTTGACAGCAATTTGAAGGGCACAAGTGATTATGCCGATATTGCCGGTTCCGATGTCATCATCGTGACCGCCGGCGTCCCGCGCAAGCCCGGCATGAGCCGCGACGATCTGCTTGGCATCAACCTGAAAGTGATGAAGGCTGTAGGCGAAGGCATTGCCGCGAACGCACCTGATGCTTTTGTTATCTGTATCACCAACCCGCTCGATGCGATGGTTTGGGCGCTGCGCGAATTTTCCGGATTGCCGCATAATAAGGTGGTCGGCATGGCCGGCGTCCTCGACAGCGCTCGCTTCCGTCACTTCCTCGCCGAGGAATTTGAAGTCAGCGTGGAAGATGTCACCGCCTTCGTTCTGGGTGGCCACGGCGATACGATGGTTCCGGTTCCGGCTTATTCAACAGTCGCCGGTATCCCGATCCCTGATCTGATCAAGATGGGCTGGACGACGCAAGAGAACATCGACGCCATCGTCAAGCGCACCCGCGGCGGCGGCGGCGAGATTGTAGGCCTGCTCGGCAACGGGTCGGCTTATTACGCCCCCGCAACCAGCGCGATCATGATGGCGGAAAGCTATCTCAAGGATAAGCGGAGAGTTCTCCCCGCCGCAGCGCACCTGACCGGACAATATGGTGTTGATGATCTCTATGTCGGTGTGCCGGTAATTATCGGCAAGGACGGCGTCGAGAAGGTGATCGAGATCGAACTCAGCGACGAAGCGCAGGGCAATTTCAACGTGTCGGTCGATGCGGTGAAAGAATTGCTTGAGGCTTGTAAGGGTTTGGATAGCTCGCTGGCGTGATGTGGGCCACACTCATTTCTCTAGTAATTATATGGCTACTTTTGACGGTATCCTTAGCGTCTTCAGGCAAATGGAAGGCTTGGCGCAGGACGTTAGGGATTACGATGATCGCTGGAATCGTCGGATATGTTATTCTTGCGAATCAAATCATGTCACAAGAAAGCGGAGCGGCGTTGATCGGCGCGGGAATGCTTGTGTTTCTATTTGGTGGAGCAATATTAGCCGCTACAATAATTGGCGGCGTGATTTGGGCTGGCTCTCAAATTATCGCCAGCCTGAAACCTGAAAAGGAAAACTAATGAGCATCCTAGTGGACAAAGACACAAAAGTAATAACTGGATGTCACCCCGACGCAGGTCGGGGTACAGACTGGCGAAGCCATTTTGCGTGTTGTTTTTTCAGGACTGGGTACCGGCCTTCGCCGGTATGACGAGTCAAAGCAGTATGGCGCTTACGGGTTGGACATGGAAAAGGGCGGTTTTGTCTACATCATGACACACTACCGAAACGGCACGATTTATATTGGCGTTACAAGTGATCTGATCACAAGGGTTTGGGAACATCGCGAAGGGATTGTGGAAGGATTTACGAAGAAATATGACTGCAAGACGCTGGTCTGATATCAGAAATTTGACGATATCGAAGAAGCCATCAAACGCGAAAAGCAGAGGAAGGAATGGAAGCGACTGTGGAAGTTGCGTGAAATTGAAGAGATGAATCCGGACTGGCGGGATTTATTTGAAGAATTGTTTTGAGGACTGGAATGACAACAAGATAATCGTCGCCCCGACGCAGGTTGGGGTCCAGTTCTATGAAAGTTTTTTAGGACTGGATAACGGCCTCCGCCGGTATGACGGATAGGGATAAGGGCAAATAAATGAGCATACTTATAAACAAAAACACCAAAGTCATCACACAAGGCATGACCGGCAATACCGGCACATTCCACACCGAACAGGCGCTCGCCTATGGCACGCAGATGGTTGCAGGCGTTACGCCGGGCAAGGGCGGAACCGAACATATCGGCCTGCCCAATTTTGATACGGTGCTGGAGGCCAAGGAAGCCACCGGCGCGACTGCCAGCGTGGTCTATGTGCCGCCTCCGTTTGCAGCGGATTCGATCCTCGAAGCGATTGACGCAGAGATTGAACTGATCGTTGCAATTACCGAGGGCGTTCCGGTGCTCGACATGATTCGAGTCAAGCGCACATTGCAAGGTTCCAAGTCCCGTCTGATCGGCCCAAACTGCCCCGGCGTTTTAACCCCCGACGAATGCAAGATCGGCATCATGCCCGGCAGCATCTTTCAGAAAGGCAGCGTCGGCGTGGTCAGCCGTTCCGGCACGCTGACCTATGAAGCCGTGCATCAGACAACAGCGGTTGGCCTCGGCCAGACCACAGCTGTCGGTGTTGGCGGTGATCCGGTCAACGGCACCAACTTTATCGATGTGCTCGAACTGTTCCTCGCCGATGATGATACCAAGTCGATGATCATGATCGGCGAAATTGGCGGCAGCGCGGAAGAAGAAGCCGCACAATTCCTCGCTGATGAAGCAAAGGCGGGTCGCTCGAAACCAACCGTTGGCTTTATCGCCGGCCTGACCGCACCTCCGGGACGCCGCATGGGTCATGCCGGTGCAATCGTATCCGGCGGCAAAGGCGGCGCTGAAGACAAGATTGCTGCGATGGAAGCAGCTGGTATTCGTGTTTCTCCGTCGCCATCTGAACTCGGCACAACATTGGACGCGATGCTAAAAGAAACGGTTTAGTCCCACCCTCCCCTAGGAAATTAATATGGGCGTAGAAGGTCAAGAATTCGGAGTAGGTTCTGAAAAAGAACAAGGCCCTAGCTGGCAGAAAAAGCACTGGCCGATTGACGATGCTGATGAGCTGAACAGCGCGCTCGATCCGACGCAAATGGGTGTCGAGATCAAGGCGGCTGCGGCAAAATCCGGCAAGGCCATGTCGGATGGAGAGGTCGCTGCCGCGGCGGAAAAATCAATTCGCGCTATGATGCTTATCCGAACCTATCGGGTGCGTGGACATCTGGGGGCTAATCTTGATCCATTGGGGCTTTCCAAACTGGAAGAGCCGGTCGATTTAAACCCCGAATATCACGGTTTCAAACCCGCTGATATGGACCAGCCAATCTATCTGGGTGGGGTGCTGGGTTTTGATACTGCTACTATCCGCGAGATCGAAGCTGTCCTGCGCGCCAATTATTGCGGCACGGTCGGCCTGGAATATATGCATATTGCAGACACCGAGGAACGGCGGTTTTTGCAAGATCGGATGGAAGGTAAGGACGCCGCGATCCAGTTTACACCCGAGGGCAAAAAGGCGATCCTCAACAAGGTAATCGAAGGCGAGGAATTCGAGAATTTCCTCGGCAAGAAATATGTGGGCACCAAGCGATTTGGCCTCGATGGCGGGGAATCAATGATCCCGGCGCTCGAAAATGTCATCAAAAATGGCGGTGCGGCTGGCGTTGAGGAAATTGTTTACGGCATGGCGCATCGCGGACGCTTGAACATTCTCGCCAATGTGATGGCCAAGCCTTACCGCGTAATCTTCCACGAATTTCATGGCGGCTCGGCGACGCCTGACGAAGTCGGTGGTTCGGGCGATGTGAAATATCATCTGGGCACGTCGAGTGACCGCGAATTTGACGGGCATAATGTCCATATGTCGCTGGTTCCAAACCCTTCGCATCTCGAAGCGGTGAACCCGGTGGTGCTTGGCAAGGTACGCGCGCAACAAGTTGCGCGTGACAATCTGGATGACAATGACCAGGTGTTGCCAGTGCTGATCCACGGTGATGCGGCCTTTGCCGGACAAGGGATTGTCTGGGAGTGCTTAGGGTTTTCTGGCTTGCCGGGTTATAATACCGGCGGCTGTATCCACTTCATCATCAATAACCAGATCGGCTTTACCACAAGCCCGCAATTTGCGCGCAGCTCGCCTTATCCCAGCGATGTGGCAAAGGGCGTGCAGGCGCCGATTTTTCACGTCAATGGCGATGACCCCGAAGCGGTGACCTTTGCCTGCAAAATGGCGATTGAATTCCGCCAGCGCTTTCATCGCGATATCGTGATCGACATGTGGTGCTATCGCCGCTTTGGTCATAATGAAGGTGATGAACCGAGCTTCACTCAGCCGCTTATGTACGCCAAGATCAAGAAGCATCCCAAGGTTAGCCGCGTTTACGAAATGCGCCTGGTCGAGGAAGGCGTGATCGATGCCGATTGGGGCGATGAGACCCGCATGCGTTTCAACAATATGCTCGAGCAGGAATTCTCCAAGGCTGCCGATTATGAGCCTGACAAGGCCGACTGGTTTGGTGGGCGATGGTCCGGCCTGCACGCGCCAGCCGATCCGGAAACCGCGCGCCGGAATGTCGATACGGCGATCAGCAAGAAGTTGTTTGACAGTCTCGGTACGACGCTGACCGAAGTACCGCCCGCACACAAGATTCACAGAACTTTGCAGCGCGTGCTCGATGCGAAGGCGGAAATGTTCAAATCAGGCGAGAATTTCGACTGGGCAACCGGCGAAGCGCTGGCGTTCGGATCGCTCTTGTCGGAGGGCTATGATGTGCGCCTGTCGGGGCAGGACAGCGGGCGCGGTACATTCAGCCAGCGCCATGCCGTCTGGATCGACCAGAATAACGGTGAAAAATACATCCCTCTACAATCACTGCCACACGGTCGTTTCGTGGTCTGGGACAGTTCACTCAGCGAATATGGTGTGCTGGGCTTTGAATATGGCTTTGCCAGCGCCGATCCGAAAACGCTGGTGATGTGGGAAGCGCAGTTTGGCGATTTCGCTAACGGCGCGCAGATCATGATCGACCAGTTTATTGCATCGGGCGAGGCAAAGTGGCTGCGTGCCAATGGGCTCGTGATGCTGCTCCCGCATGGCTATGAAGGGCAAGGGCCGGAACATAGTTCGGCAAGGCTCGAACGCTTCCTACAGCTTTGCGCGCAGGACAATATTCAGGTCGCGAATATCACCACGCCGGCCAATTACTTCCACGTCCTGCGCCGACAGATGATGCGGGCTTTCCGCAAGCCTTTGGTGATCATGACGCTGAAATCACTGCTCCGCCACAAGATGGCCGTGTCGAACGCGGAGGAATTCCAAGGCGAACATCATTTCATGCGGATAAAATCGGATACGTCTCCGCCAGCGGATAAGGACGTTAAGCGATTGGTTCTGTGTTCAGGCAAGGTTGCTTATGATCTGATTGAAGCGCGAGATGCGGCGAAGGACAAGGATGTCTCCGTGGTTCGCATTGAACAGCTTTATCCCTTCCCCATCGAACCGTTAGCCGTCCGGATCAAGCGGATGAAAAATCTGAAGACTGTGGTCTGGGCACAGGAAGAACCAAAGAACAATGGTGCATGGCAATTTGCGAGGCCTTATCTGGAAGAAACGCTGGATGCAGCGGGCAAGGATCGCGCAATCCTCGAATATGCCGGACGCAATCCGGCGGCTTCTCCGGCAACAGGACTGGCTTCGCGGCACAAGATGCAACAAGAACGATTGGTTGCAGTAGCACTGGGCCATGCGGTTAAAGATTGAAAAGAGAGCACTGAATAATGGCAACAGAAGTAAAAGTTCCGATCCTCGGCGAATCGATCACCGAAGCGACATTAGGTGAATGGCTCAAACAGCCTGGCGATGCGGTCGCAATGGATGAACCGATTGCGAGCCTAGAAACTGACAAGGTGGCGCTCGAAGTTCCGGCTCCCGAAGCAGGGACGCTTGGTGAACTAAAGGTTGAAGTGGGTGACACGGTCGAAGTTGGCGCTGTCATCGCGACGATTGAAGCGGGCGGTGGATCAGCTGCCAAGGCGGCGACCAAGAGCGCGGTCAAGGCCGTGGCAGACGAAGCAAAATCTGCTCCTGTTGCCAACGAGAATACGGCTTCGTCAATCACGCTTTCTCCAGCGGTTCGCAGACTGGTGCTCGAACATGGTGTGGATCCCAGCCAGATCAAAGGCACCGGCAAGGATGGTCGGCTGACCAAGGCGGATGTCGAGCAATATGTGAAGTCGGGTGCTGCAGAGAGCTCTCCGCTAGCCGAAAAAGGCGAGGCCTCGGGTGCGGCGGCTCCGGCTCCGGCTCCGGCTGTTGAAACAACCGGCAATCGCAACGAAGAACGCGTGCGCATGACACGCCTGCGCCAAACCATCGCCAAGCGATTGAAGTCTGCACAGGACACGGCTGCGCTGCTCACCACGTTCAATGATGTCGACATGACCGCGGTCATCGAAACGCGCAAAAAGTACAAGGAACTCTTCGCTAAGAAACATGGCGTGAAGCTAGGTTTCATGGGTTTCTTCGCCAAGGCCGCTTGTCTCGCACTGAAAGACGTGCCTTCGGTCAATGGCCAGGTCGATGGCGATGAAATTGTCTATCATGACTATGTCGATATCTCGGTTGCCGTCAGTGCGCCCAATGGTCTGGTTGTTCCCGTCATCCGCAATGCCGAACAGATGAGCTTTGCCGATGTTGAAAACACGATCGGCGATTTCGGCAAGCGCGCCAAGGAAGGCACGCTGACGATGGCGGACATGGAGGGTGGTACTTTCACCATCTCCAATGGCGGCGTGTTTGGTTCCCTGATGTCGACACCAATTATCAACCCGCCGCAGAGTGCCGTGCTCGGGCTTCATAGGATTGAACAGCGTCCGGTCGTGATGCCCGATGGTTCCATCGAAGCACGCCCGATGATGTATCTGGCGCTAAGCTATGACCACCGCCTGATCGACGGCCGCGAAGCCGTGACCTTTCTCGTCCGCATCAAGGAAGCGATCGAGGATCCGACACGGCTTTTGATTGATTTGTGATTTTTGGAAAACGAACATGACCGACAATTTTGATTATGATGTTTTGGTAATCGGCTCTGGCTCTGGCGGCTATGTGGCCGCGATCCGGGCGGCTCAACTGGGCCTCAAAACTGCCTGTGCGGAGAGCCGGGAGACGCTCGGCGGGACCTGCCTCAATGTTGGTTGTATCCCTTCCAAGGCATTGCTCCATGCATCCGAAATATATGAAGAAGCGCATTCCGGTTCGCTAGAAAAATTCGGCGTCAAATTGACCGGCGCGAAGCTCGACCTCAAGCAGATGATGGCGGAGAAGACCAAAGCGGTGGGTGAGCTCACCGGCGGAATCGAATTTCTGTTCAAGAAGAACAAGGTCGACTGGCTCAAAGGGCATGGGTCTTTTGAAAGTGCCAACACTGTCAAGGTGGGCGACAAGACCGTCACAGCGAAGAACATCATCATCGCTACGGGTTCATCGGTCACCCCGCTTCCCGGTGTGGACATCGATAACAGCAAGCATGTTGTAGTCGACAGCACCGGCGCGCTCGAATTGCCAAAAGTGCCTAAGCATATGGTCGTAATCGGCGGCGGTGTGATCGGTCTCGAACTGGGCAGCGTCTGGCGGCGGCTGGGTGCTGAGGTTACGGTTGTGGAATATCTCGACAAGATTCTGCCCGGCATGGACGGCGATGTGCGCAAGGACAGCGCGCGCATTTTCAAGAAACAGGGCTTCAAGATCCAGACTTCAACCAAGGTTACCGGCTGCACGGTCAAGGGCAAGAAGGCGGCGCTCACCGTAGAGCCAGCCAAAGGCGGTGATGCATCGACCATTGAAGCGGATGCTGTACTGGTTGCGATTGGCCGCAAGCCTAATACCGATGGCCTGGCGCTCGGCAAGGCGGGCATCACCGCCAATGATCGCGGCCAGATCGAAGTTGGCCATGATTTCCAGACAAGTGTTCCCGGTGTTTATGCCATTGGCGATGTAACCCCTGGCCCGATGCTGGCGCACAAAGCTGAGGATGAAGGCATTGCCGCTGCTGAATTTATTGCTGGCCAAACGGGCATCGTGAATCACGACCTGATCCCCGGCGTTGTCTACACCCATCCCGAAATTGCCAATATCGGCAAGACCGAAGAAGAGGTGAAGGAAAGCGGAGTTACATATAAGGTCGGCAAGTTTCCGTTTGCCGGAAACAGCCGTGCGAAAACCAACCGCGACACTGAAGGCTATGTGAAGGTGATCTCCGATGCCGAAACCGACCGCATGCTCGGTGCGCATATCATCTCTTCATTGGCCGGCACATTGATCGCGCAGGTGACACAGGCAATGGAATTTGGCGCTACCTCAGAAGATATCGCCTATACCTGTCACGCGCATCCGACGCATTCGGAGGCCGTGAAAGAGGCAGCGATGGCTGTGCAGGGCAAACCTATCCATATGTGATAAGTCTATGAACCGCTTTAACTAGCCGTTGGTTATCACAGAAGAATGCCGCATTGACATCTTCATGCTGCTGACCTTCAGCGCATGTGCTTCGCTTCCGACGGTATCGTCCGAACCGGGCATTGCCGCAGATTCGCTACAACGGTCGATGGAAGCAGCAGTTGTCAAGCTGAATATCGGAGGAGTCGGCGTTGCAATTATCGACAATGGCGCGGTTGTTCGTACAGCTTATGCTGGCGAAGCACGCCCCGGTGTTCCAGTAACGGACAAAAGCTGGTTCAACACCGCATCGGTTTCAAAAACACTTATCTCAGAAACGGTGTTGCGCCTGGTAGATCGCGGCGCCCTGTCGCTCGATGATCGGATTGCTGATTATTACGGTCATCCCGATTTGGCCGCTGACCCCAGGTACCAATTGCTTACCCCGCGTCTTATTCTATCGCACCAGACGACCCTGAAAAACTGGGCGTATAGCTACGACGACAAAAAGCTGGCTTTTCAAGGTACACCCGGCAATGGCAGGATCAGCTATCCCGGGGCGGCCATCGAAATCCTGATGCGGTATCTGGAAGCCCGGTTTGAGATCAAATATCCAAAGCTTGTGCAGCGCGAATTGCTGGAGCCATTGAACATTGATGGTGTCAGTGCAGGCAGAGATCCAGCTATGGAACGTGATGTTGTTCATGGCGTCAACAAGGACGGAGAGTGGCAAGATGCCTTTCGCCGTTCGCAAGAAGGCACGATCATTGGCATTGATGACTATAGCGCAGCCGACAATATGTTTGCGACTGTGCCGGGATATGCGAAACTGCTGACGGCTGTGATTGCCAATCGGGGATTAAGCAAAGATGCAGCAGACCAAAGAACCGCACTGTTGTCGAGTGGATCAGATTCCGATCTGGGCTTTGGTTGTCTGCCGACGCTAGAATTCTGTCCTGATCCGTTTGGCTACGGTCTGGGATGGATTTTATTCGGTGATGGCGAGCAGTTAACCGTAATGCACGGCGGCAATGATTTTGCAGAACATGCGCAGGTCTGGTTTGATGCCCCGACGGGCGACGGCATGATCATGTTCATTAACGGCGGGAATGCATTTTCGGATGGGCTTGATATTATCGAAACTGTTGCGCCAAACAATCCAATGTTGCGCTATTATCGTGCTCTGATCTCCGAGATGGAAAAGAAAGGCGCCGCATCATCTGATTAGCCACACTTGGTTGGAGATTTGTCGAAACCGACAGTACAGGTTATGGCTGAGTCATGACCATAGCTACCTTAACCAACGAACCCACCGCTACCGCAATTGCCGCGGCTATTGCATCGGGCAAGCTTTCCTCGCTGGAAGCCACCGAAGCAGCCATTGCGCAGATTGAGGCGCTCAACGACCCTATTAATGCGGTTGTCGTCCGCGATTTTGACAAGGCGCGGGCGGCTGCAAAGCGGCTCGATGAAACAGGCCCATCTGATAGCCAGTCATTGTTCGGAGTGCCGATGACGGTGAAGGAAAGCTTTGACCTCGCAGGTCAGCCGTCTACCTGGGGCCTTGAACACGCTCGGAACAATGTCGCGCAATTGGACTCGATCGTTGTGCAGCGCCTAAGAAAGGCTGGTGCAATCATTGTCGGCAAAACCAATGTCCCGCCGGAGCTGGCTGACTGGCAATCGAACAATCCGGTCTATGGCCGGACAAATAATCCACATGACCTTGGTCGCACACCCGGTGGTTCATCGGGCGGCGCTGCTGCGGCGGTTGCGGCGGGTATGGTGCCTTGCGAGTTCGGTTCCGATATTGGTGGTTCGATCCGTGTGCCAGCGCATTATTGCGGTATCTGGGGACATAAACCGACCTTTGATGTAATCAGTTTGGACGGTCATCTATATCCGGGAACCGATGGTGCCAGTCCGGCGCTAGCGGTTTGCGGGCCGCTTGCACGTTCGGCGGAGGATCTGGCGACGCTGCTGGAGGTCACGCTCAATCATCCGTTGCAGCGACGGGATGTGCAGATCAAGGGCGCAAATTTCCTGCTGATCGACGAGCAACCAATGACCGGATGTGCCGCAGCCTATCGCGCTGAACTCGACCGGGTGGCTGGCAAAATCGAAGATGCTGGTGGTCAGGTAGAGCGGCGCAGCGAGCTGGTGCCCGACCTTGAACAATCGCATGAAGATTATTTAAAAATGCTCAACATCGCGATGGCTGGCGGCCTGCCAGCTCCGGACGGAACACAGGCCAATGTGCGCGACTGGTTCAATCTGCTCGATGCGCAGGAGCGGGTTTACCGACAATGGCACGTTTTGTTTGGTGCGTTCGATTTCGTGCTGGCTCCGGTGACCGCAACGCCCGCCTTCCCGCACCACGAGGGACAGGTTTTTCAGGGAAACATCGCTGTAGATGGCGAGGACCTCCCGGCCGCATCGCAACTGGCATGGGCCGGGATGGCCCTCTTTCCCGGTCTGCCCAGTACCGTATTACCCATTGGCGAAGTCGATGGTTTGCCCGTTGGGATGCAGGTCATTGGTGACAAGTTTCAGGACTATCAAACAATCGATGGTGCCGGGCAGATTGGATCGCTATTGGCCGGCTGAATTCGAATCGAGGATATTCCCCCATGATCTTCAAACACAAAAACTTTTTCAAATGGCACATTTGGCTAGGCTGGCTGATTGGCGTCCCGTTGATCCTGTGGACGGCTTCGGGTCTATTCATGGTAGCACGACCGATCGAGGAAGTGCGCGGCAATCATCTGCGGGCAGAGCAGCAGCAAATCGCGATGCCGTTTGAGAATATTGTGATGTTTGCTGACAAGGGCGATGCGGTGACCGGGGCGCGTTTGATCACGCAAGGTTCGTCCATGGTCTGGATCGTGAACTATGAAGGCGGTCAGACGGCGCGCTATAATGCGGCGACCTGGTGAGGTGATGGCGCGTGTTGACAGGAATGCAGCTCAGGCTGCGGCAGAGGCACTTTATCTGCCAGAAGGACAAGTGCAGTCCGTTCGCTATTATGCGGTCAACAATTCACCCTCCGATCTGCGCCGCGAAAAAGCCAGTTGGCAGGTGCATTTTGCCGATGGCACGAACATCTACATTGATGCGCTAACCGGTGAGACTCTGGCGGTGCGTACGCAATTTTGGCGTGCCTTTGATTTCATGTGGGGCCTGCACATCATGGACCTGCAAACGCGGGAAGACACCAGCCATCTGATCCTGATTAGCTCGGCGGCACTGGCGTTGTTTGGCTCGATGCAATTGCACTGCTGGTCTGGATGACACCAGTAAAATTCTGGCGGCCGGCCGCAATCATGGGCATTATCACGGCCTGTGTTGGCGGTGTGATCCGAGATTTGATTTCAGGAGAGCCATCGATCATTGTTCGGCCTGAACTTTATGTCACAGCAGGAGCGCTGTCGGCGTTTCTATTTGTGTTGCTTGCTCAGACCGGAATACCGGGAATTATCGCCGCGCTTATTGCCTTTGTTGCGGGCTTCGCATTGCGTGCGCTGGCGATTGTCAAAGGTCTCGCGCTACCGTCCTATCGTGGGGCGGAGGATAGGGATTGAAGTTTCAGCCATTCAAACCAGTTGATTTTTGTATCGCTGCGTAGTGATCGCGATGGCCCGCATTCCAGACAAAGTGCCTGCACATCTTCGCGTGTCATCAGTCCTTGTGCTGTGGCTGACGCATGGGCGAACAATGCCTTTTGTTGCCGCGCAATCCATCCAACAATGCCAGTCACCGGCTTGATTTCCTGCTTCACAAAAGGAATTCCATCGAGCATCGCAAAGCTAAACTCAACAGGCGCATCGAGATATTTGGGATAATAATCTCCCGCTTCCAGTTTGGCACGTTTTGCAGCCTCGGCCAAAGCTTCGTCCATACCGCCAAATTCGTCTACCAAGCCAAGCTGCCGCGCGGTGCCACCATCCCAAACTCGACCCTGACCGATTTCATCGACCTGTTTCGCGGTTTTACCGCGCGCATTGGCAACGAGATTTAGGAAATCGCTGTAACTGTCTTCCACACCTGCTTGCAGGATTATGTCCACATCTTCACTGAAACCGCCAACAAAATCGGGTTCACCGGACAGTGGAGTAGTGCCAACGCCATCGGCTGTAACCCCCCATTTCGAGAGTGCATTTTCAAAACTTGGCAGCACTGCGAATACACCAATCGAACCAGTAATCGTATCGGGCTCTGCGAAAATATGATCGCCCGCTGCAGCTATCCAGTAACCGCCGCTTGCCGCCACATCGCCCATCGAAATCACAACTGGCAGTTTCTTTTTCTTCGCTTCGAGCAGCGCCAGTCGCACTTCTTCGCTGGCAAAGGCAGAGCCGCCGGGGGAATCAACGCGTACAACCAGAGCTTTGAGATCATCTTCTTCTAGCGCCTTGTAAATCTGTTCGGCGATGCGCCCGCTTGCCGCGATCCCGGGGCCTGCATTGCCGCTGACGATTTCACCAGCAACGGTGATGACACCAATGGGAGAGCCGGTTTCCTCAACCGGATTATCCGCGACATAGGCGGCATAATCGATCGACTCGAACGTATCGGGTGAAGGTACTGTGTCCTCACCAACTTTCTCGGCAATGAAGCGGTCAAAGGCGGCACGATCAGCAATCTTGTCTACCAGTTTCTGGTCTTGTGCAATTTTCACATAGTCACCGCCGGCAGCTCCGATCAGGCTAGCTGGGTCTTCGGCATAGGGCTTTATGAAAGCCTGAGGACGTGCCTTTTTCACCTCCACCAGCCAGTTTTCCCAGAGCAGCGAATAGAGCGCGGCGCTTGCTTCTTTCGCTTCGGGCGACTGATCGGAGCGCAGATAGGGTTCGACCGCGCTTTTATAAGTGCCGACGCGATAGATATTGGCTGTGACACCAAGCTGGTCAATCAGGCCTTTATAATAGAGCCGGTTGCCGCCGGGACCGGTAAAAACAATCCCGCCCATCGGATCCATCCAAATTTCATCCGCATGGGCGGCCAATTGATAGGCATCGTCGCTGTAAAAATTGGCATAGGCGTATATCGGTTTGCCCGCTTTTTTCGCCGCTGCCAGTGCTTCGCCGATCCGGGTCAGACTGGTCTGACCGCCGCCAATAAAGCTGCTAAGGTCTAAGACAATCGCTTTGACCTGATCGTCCGTTGCGGACGTTTCCAAAACACGCACGACATCGCGAAGCTGATACTCGCCCATCGCGCCTTCGCCGCCGGATAGAAACGTTGGGAAATCAGGTTGCGAGCTTTCCTCCACAATCACTCCATTGAGGTCGAGAAGCAACGCGCCATCGCTGACCGAAGCCACATTAGGGCGCGAGGATAACATACCGTACAGCACTGCAAAGAAGAGCAACATCGCGATCAGGACCAGCCCGTCCTTGATCGCCACCAGAAATTTCCAGGCCATGCGCGCAAATTGCATCTTGTCTAATCTCCAACGAAAAACGGCAGGCCTTTTCTGGGGCCTGCCGCTTATATGGATGTTTTTTGGGAAATTACCAGCGGATCAGTTTTGGTACAGTCAGGCGACCGATAACCGCACTCGCCAATACCGGCAGGGTGAACCATAGGCCGATATAATAAATGTCATTAAACGGGCAGTAGATATTGTAAGCCGCCGCACCCAGTGCGCCCGAGGCAATGCCAACGAGCCAGCCGGCGCGTTCCGGTGATGTCGGCGCCCCCTGTTTCAGCCACATGGTCAGGCCGCTGCCAATAGAGAAAGCCGCTAGACCGCTAATGGTCAGGCATTTCAGCCCTTCCATTGGGCGAAACGCTTCAACCGGCGGTGTGTTGATCGCGCTCATGATGATCGCAGTGAGTGGGAAAAGCGCCGCCGTGGCTAACGCCCACACCCATCCGCGATTGAGATTGCCCACACCGGGCCGTGCCAGATTAACCGCGGTAAAGGCTGTAGCGAGCCCAAGCATCAACAGGATGCCGCTGCGCAGGAAGAACATTTCATCCGCCATGCCCATGGCCAGATCATTGCGGATTCCCATGGTTGCCGCGACCACTGCCATGACAACCAGCGTCAACCCACCCGCGACTAGCAGGCCGCTTATTGGTTTAATCGTTTTGACCGGTTCGAGTTCGTCGACCAGGCCGTCAATCAGGCTGTTTGATAGGTTACTCATCTTATTCACTCTCGATTAGCACGCTCATTTTTTTGAGCCCGCGATGGATATTTACTTTGACCAGCGATTCCGACTGGCCGGTCTGTGCAGATGCCTCCGCGATGCTGAGGCCTTCAATTTTTACCATGCTGATCACTTCCGCCTGTTTTTCCGGGATCATACCCAGCAAACGCTCCAGGCTGACTTTGGCAGAAACACTTTCTTCCTGCGGATCAGCGACCATTTCTTCGTATAATTCGTCATGGTCGTGTTTATAGATTTTGCGCAAGCTATCGATCCAGCGATAGCGACCGATGGCGGCGAGCCAAGGGAGGAACGCCTTTGTTGGATCGTAGCTCGACCGTTTCCGGTGCAGCGAGATCAGCGTTTCCTGCACTAGATCATCAATCGCTGACGGATTGATTTTCCGGGCATAATAGCGCCGCAGCCATTTTTCGCATTCAACCAGCAGACTGGAATAGCATTGCTTGTCGCCGCCTTGTGCCTTGATCATCAAGTGCCGCATGGTTTCTTCATTGGCGATCATTGCTCTGCCCCCAACCGTTTCCGATTAGCCGAATTTGTGGCCCAGCAGGCGGTCGATGGAGAACATACCGCCGCCACGCACGATTAATATGCCAGCCAGTGCAACCCAAAGAATATGTGTCTGCCACCAGGCTTCAGGATAAACAAAGAATTGGATAACCAGTGTCATGACGAGCAGACCAGCTGCACCCAATCGCGTGAACAACCCCAGTACAATCAGGATAGGGAGAAAATGTTCGGCATAAGTTGCAATCAGCCCGGTAATTTCGGGAAAAGGCATGCCATATTCTTCCTGAAACAGGAAAACCGTCGTATCACTCATTTGTAGCCAAGTGCCATCTTCGACCTTGGTGCGAGCAGAACGCCAGAATATGCCTGCTAATGCGACACGGGTGAAAAGAAGTGCAATGGCTTCCGGCACATTGCCGCTCACCATATCTATTGCTTTTTTAATCAAATTCATCATTTTCTTTACCTCTAGAACCTTGTTAATGCACCTGCTTGTATGAGCCGAATGATGGGCTGCATCGCAGTGGCTTCACCACCCAGTTCGATGGCAAGTTCCAAAAGGTTACCCATTGTGCTTTTTTTTGCAATTTTTTCCGCAATTTTGAATTCTATCGCGGTCAAGTTGTGGAGTAAAGCCTGTGCTTCAGGTCTTGCTACCAGCAGAGAATGCGGTGTTTCTTCCCCCAATTCGCCAAGCTGCGGCGATAACTCGCCCGTCAAAAGGATTAGCCGCATTGCAGGATGTTCTTCAATTGTCAGTGCAAGCAATTGCTCCTCATTCAGTTCCGCAATCTCTCCGAGCTGCAACGGCTCAGTTTCTGCGGCGCGATAGCTTTCCAGCCATGCCCATTCGACTTTCGCTAGATCAACTTCCGTCGCTCCGAATTCGCGCTTTTCAAGGAAACTAGCGAAATCCTCTGCGATCATATTCATATCGCAGAGCAGGATATGGTCCTGATCAATATAGTCGCGCGAGATGGCGTGAAATTCCTCATGGCCCATATGCTCGTGCAATTTGGGATAGGCGTTTTCCAGCGCGACCAGCCGCGCATGGGAGATGGTATTGGCATGTGCCTTCATACCGAGCAGCGCGCGGTCGGCGGATTCAGTAAACATCTCAACCGGCAAATGATCCGGCCCTTTTTGCAGGCAATCAATAAAGCGCGACTGGCTTTCAGCTAGCGAGGGCATCTAGGCGACCTTGGCCGCTTTATCTCCGTTCGTCTCGAGCGAAGTCGAGAGACGGTTATCTGCCACATGCATCTCGACTTCACTCGATGCGAATGGAGTAGAGTTGATCAAAATCGCTTCAACCTTGCCAACCTCGGCCATCAGCACATCATATTCGGGAATATCGGTGTCCCATTCGATCAGCGTCGGTTTGGAACCCGCGCGTTCGATGAAGCGGTTGTATAGTTTCCATGTGACATCGGTGACAATCGAGCCGTGGTCATCGATCAGCAGCGGCCCGTCATCATGTTCCTCGCGGGCATGGCCGGCCAGATGCATTTCGCCGACAATATCGGGATCAATTGCATCAATATAGGCTTCCACATCGAGATTGACATTGGTCACAGTGACCTCGACATTGTTCACATCAAACAGCAAACCGCATCCGGCCTTTCGACAGAGCGCATGAATAAAGTCCGTCTCGCTCATCTCGTCATCCGCATATGAGAGGTAACGCGAGGGGTTTTCGATCAGAATAGGGCGTTGCAGGCGATCCTGCACGCGGCCAATTTGAAACGCGAAATGATCAAGCGCTTCTTGTGTATAAGGGATAGGGAGTAGATCTGGATAGCGGTTATGCGCATTGCCACTCCAGCTTAGATGGTCTGATACCATCGCCGGTTGGTAGCGATCACAAAGCTGCGCGATTTTCTCCAGATCAACTTCGTTCAGACCATCGGCGCTTCCCAATGACAGCCCGACGCTGTGAAAACTTAAAGGGTAAACCTCGGCAATGGCGGTGAGCCATCGGTGTGATGGGCCGCCATCACCGAAGTAATTCTGCGGATGAACCTCAACCCAAGAAGGGTGTCCCGCTGCATCACCTTCATCCAGTACATTCTCATAATGGACCGATTTCAGACCTATGCCGCCTGATGGAGGGAGGGAGCACGGCATAGCATGATGTGCTGGAACATGAGGATCGGAATTGCTGCTCATCCGCGGAACCTAACGCAATTAGCTCCGTTGTGGAACGGGCTTTTTATTGCCTTTCTTCGCGGTCAATGAACCGCCCATGGCTTTGCAGCTGCCTTTATTGACATATTTCCAGGCATTGCCCTGATAATCGACGGTCGAAGTGCCTGAACAGCTGGTGCCCGGACCGGCCGCACAGTCATTCTTGCCAGCGAGCGCAACGCCGTAACATTTTTCTTTGGCGCCAGCAGCTTCGGCAGCAGTGGCGGTCAGCGTCATGGTTGCAGCGGAAGCCAGAACGGCGGCTGCAGCGGCAGATTTAACAAGTGAAGACATGATTTTTCCTCTCTAGGAATTGGGGGATAAGGGGCGAACCGCTCAAAGAGGTTCATCAGGCCATTCGCAAGAGTTAGGCGCTGCGTTACAGCGAGTTGCGAAGATTCTTCAAAAAGAATCGCAAAGTCCCGAAAATTCAATAAAAAGGAGTCAGAAAAAATTCACCCAATTCCCTTGACGGGCGATGAATAGACATTACATGGGCCTCGTTAGCACTCAAAAGGAGTGAGTGCTAATTCTCGAATATTCAGCTCGACCGGCCTTTTCGCAAGGAACTGTCCGGTTGATCCACAGGTCGGACAAGAAAGGGAAACATATGAAATTTCGTCCACTACATGACCGCGTACTGGTTAGCCGCGTTGAAGCGGATACGACAACCGCAGGCGGCATCATCATTCCTGACAGCGCGCAGGAAAAACCATCCGAAGGCAAAGTGGTTGCCGTTGGCAATGGCCTGAAAGACGATAACGGCAAATCGACGCCGCTCGACGTCAAAAAAGGCGACAAGATCCTGTTCGGCAAATGGTCCGGTACGGAAGTCACCGTTGAAGGCAAAGATCTAATCATCATGAAAGAAAGCGATATTCTCGGCATCATCGAGTAATTTCTTTTCATTCATTTTATCATTTAAACTTATAATCAGAGGAAAATAATATGGCTGGTAAAGACGTAAAATTTGGCCGCGACGCCCGTGAACGCATCCTGAGCGGTGTGAACACTTTGGCTGACGCCGTAAAAGTAACCCTCGGACCCAAAGGTCGTAACGTGGTTCTCGACAAATCTTTCGGCGCACCGCGCATCACTAAAGACGGTGTTTCGGTTGCCAAGGAAATCGAACTGAAAGACAAGTTCGAAAATATGGGTGCGCAGATGCTCCGTGAAGTGGCATCGAAAACCAATGATGTTGCTGGCGACGGCACCACCACTGCTACCGTGCTTGCTCAGTCGATCGTGACCGAAGGCATGAAATCGGTATCCGCGGGTATGAACCCGATGGATCTGAAGCGCGGTATCGATCAGGCGGCTAGCGCTGTTGTGACCGCCCTGCAAAAACGTTCGAAAAACGTGAAGAGCAGCGAAGAAGTCGCACAGGTTGGCGTTATCTCTGCCAATGGCGACAAGGAAGTTGGCCAGAAAATTGCCGAAGCAATGGACAAGGTTGGCAAAGAAGGCGTGATTACGGTTGAAGAAGCCAAAGGTCTCGACTTTGAGCTCGACGTTGTTGAAGGCATGCAGTTTGACCGCGGTTACCTGTCTCCTTACTTCATCACCAACCCGGACAAGATGCTGACGGAACTCGAAAATCCGTACATCCTGATCCACGAGAAAAAGCTGACCAACCTGCAGCCGATGCTCCCGATCCTGGAAGCTGTTGTGCAGGCTGGGCGTCCGCTTCTGATCATCGCTGAAGATATCGAAGGCGAAGCGCTGGCAACACTGGTTGTGAACAAACTGCGCGGCGGTCTGAAAATCGCAGCGGTGAAAGCACCTGGTTTCGGTGATCGCCGTAAAGCGATGCTCGAAGATATCGCGATCCTCACCAAAGGTGAAATGATCAGCGAAGATCTGGGCATCAAGCTGGAAAGCGTTACCCTCGGCATGCTGGGTCAGGCGAAATCGGTTACGATTGACAAGGATAACACCACCATCGTCGATGGCGGCGGCAAGAAGGGCGATATCAAAGCCCGTGTCGAAGCGATTCGCGGACAGATCGAAAGCACGACTTCCGACTATGACAAAGAAAAACTGCAAGAGCGTCTGGCGAAACTCGCTGGCGGCGTTGCCGTGATCAAGGTCGGTGGTGCTACCGAAACCGAAGTGAAAGAGAAGAAAGACCGTGTTGACGATGCCTTGCACGCAACTCGCGCAGCTGTCGAAGAAGGCATTGTGCCCGGCGGCGGAACCGCGCTTCTCTATGCAACGGCTGCTCTCAAAGGCCTCGAAGGCGAAAATGAAGACCAGACCCGCGGCATCGACGTAGTGCGCAAAGCGCTGCAGGCGCCGGTTCGTCAGATCGCTGAAAATGCTGGCTTTGACGGCGCGGTTGTCGCTGGCAAGCTGCTCGACCAGAAAGACAATAACTACGGATTTAACGCGTTCAGCGATAAATACGAAGATCTGGTCAAATCTGGCGTGATCGACCCGACCAAAGTTGTCCGTGCGGCTCTGCAAGATGCTTCATCGGTTGCCGGTCTCTTGATCACCACCGAAGCGGCTGTAGTCGAACTGCCAGAAGACAATGCTGGTGGCGGCGCTCCTGCAATGCCTGACATGGGCGGCATGGGCGGCGGAATGGGCTTCTAAGCCTTTCATCCGCTGGGCTACTCAGCTCAGTCAGAAATCAAGAAGGGCTGGAGGGAAACCTCCGGCCCTTTTTATGTTTTATGCGGCTGTTTCAAAATCCCTCCCTTTGTGCCATGTCGTTTCGCATGAAACAAATTGGGTGAGGATCTTGGTAACATGGCGAAATTTCTAACGATATTGCTGGCTTCAACAACGCTGGCGGCTTGTTCCGCGACCACACAAACAGCCCAGGCTCCGGCAAGTGCATCTGAAACATCGGTATTGGCGCCCGGTCAAGCTGAAACGGACCGGCTAAATGCCTGGTTTGACCAGAAATTCGAAGAAGGTCTCAAGTTCAGCCCGATCACCCAGACCTTCCTGGGCCGCAAAACCGATTATGACAAGATCGATGACTTTTCCGTCGTGGCAATGGATCGTCAGCTAAATTGGTTGCGCGATAGCACTGCAGAGATGAAGCGGTCTTTTAATTATGCCAAGCTGTCGCCTGATGCGAAAATTTCATGGGACATGTGGTTGTTCCGGCTGGCGGAGGCGGAGGCAGGTGTTGCCTATCGCAATAATGAATATGTGTTGCACCAGTTTAACGGGACGCAATCCTTCTTCCCGACTTTCCTGATCAACCAGCACCGGGTGATGGATGAAGCGGATATGGTTGCTTTCATCGAACGTCTGAAAGGTAGTGCCCGCGCGCTGGACCAGTTGTTGGCCCGGTCACAGGCCAATGCCAAGGCGGGAACCCGCCCTCCGCGTTTTGCTTATGAAGGGGTGATCGAACAGTCGGAGAAAATCACCACCGGCGCTCCTTTTGGTGAGGGTAAGGATTCTGCCCTTTGGGAGGCGACCCAGACGAAACTCGCTGCGCTGGTGAAGGACGGTAAGATCACTCAGGCCCGTTCAGATGAGCTGAAGGAACAAGCGCGCATGGCGCTAACCGGTTCAGTGAAACCGGCTTATGACAGGATCATCACCTGGTTCAAGGCGGACCTGCCTAATACCAATCCGACCTTTGGCGTGTCAGCACTTCCCAACGGGAAAGCCTTCTACAATTATCGCCTTGCGAACCAGACAACGACTGATCTGACGGCAGATCAGATACACAATATTGGCCTCAGCGAAGTGGCGCGCATTCGCGGCGAGATGGAAGCGATCAAGGAAAGCGTTGATTTTGACGGCGACCTGCAGGCATTCTTCACCTTCCTCCGCGAGGATGACCAGTTCTATTTCTCGAACGACGACAAGGGCGCGCAAGATTACATCGATACGGCCGAAAAACATCTGGCGGAGATCAAGTCAGAGCTGCCGAAGTTTTTTGGCCGTCTTCCCAAAGCGGACCTGGTGGTCAAACGCGTTGAACCTTTCCGTGAACAGGATGGTGCAGCACAGCATTATCGTACCGGTACGCCCGACGGTTCACGCCCCGGCACCTATTATGCACACCTGTCCGATATGCGTGCGATGCCAATCCACTCGCTCGAAGTGATCGCCTATCATGAAGGCAATCCCGGCCACCATATGCAAAGCTCTATCGCACAGGAGCTGGAAGGTGTTCCAAAATTCCGTGCGCAGGGGGACTATATTCCGGCCTTTGGTGAAGGTTGGGCGCTTTATTCCGAGCTGCTTGCCAAGGAAATGGGGGCTTATGAAAACCCTTATTCGGACTTTGGCCGGCTAACGACCGAGATCTGGCGGGCAATCCGGCTGGTTGTTGATACCGGATTGCATAGCAAGGGCTGGACCGAAGAACAGACAGTGGAATATTTCCTTGCCAATTCACCCATTCCGGAAACTGCTGTGCGAAGCGAAGTACGACGCTATCTGGTGATGCCGGGACAGGCGACTAGCTACAAGATCGGCATGATCAAAATTCAGGAACTTCGCGCCAAAGCTGAGACGGAACTCGGCGACGATTTTGATATTCGCGGCTTTCACGATACCGTTTTGGGCGGCGGTTCGGTGCCTCTGAATATCCTCGAAAAAATGATTGACCAGTGGATTGCCGAGATGAAGGTATCGTAAACCAAATTGCAAAAGGGCGGATGAATACCGGGAGCAGAATATGAAGTGCATTTTTAGAATTTCGGTACTCGGTCTTGCCGGTGCAGCATTAGCAGGGTGCCAGACTGTACCAAAACAAGCTGCGACCCCAACTCCTCCCGCCATTGTCACTGCTCCTGAACAAACCGAAACCGACCGCATAAATGCCTGGTTCGATGCGAAATATGAAGAGCTGCTTGCATTTAGCCCGATCCAGCAAACCTTTATCGGGCGCAAGACGGATTACGGCAAGATAGACGATTTTAGTGATGAGGCGTCCGACCGGTTGCTCACCTGGGTCAGGGCAGCCGTCGAGGAAATGAAAAGCGACTTTGCCTACGACAAGCTTTCTCAAGATGGAAAAACCTCTTACGACATATGGTTATATGATTTGGAGCAGGAGGAATCCGCGCTGCTGTTTCGGATCAACCGCTTTGCGCTGCACCAGCATAATGGCCTGCAGTCGTTTTTCCCAACCTTTCTGATCAACACGCACAAGGTTTCGAGCGAGGCGGATATGTTGGGATTCATTCAACGGCTGGTTGGCACGGCTGCGGCGCTCGACCAGTTGCTGGCACGGGCAAAGAAAAACGCTAGCGCCGGAACCCGCCCACCACGTTTTGCCTATGAAGGGGTGATTGACCAGTCGACCAAGATTATTAGCGGCGCGCCTTTTGAAGATGGTCCGGATAGCGCCATTTGGGCGGCGACCGACAGCAATTTGCAAAAGCTGGTTGATGACGGGGTGGTTGATGAAATCCGCGCCGGTCAGTTGCGAGATCAGGCCCGCGCGGCTTTAACCACAAGCTTTGCACCTGCCTATCGCCGTGTCATAGCTTGGTACAAAGCGGACATGTCGAATACCGATGCGCAGGCTAGGGGCGTAAGCGCGCTACCCAATGGCATGGACTATTATAACTACCGCCTACGCAATCAGACGACGACCAGTCTCACAGCCGATGAGATTCACAATATCGGATTGTCCGAAGTCGCGCGGCTGCGCGCTGATATGGAGGCGATCAAGGCCAAAGTTGGTTTCAACGGGGACCTGAAGGCCTTTTTCAAGTTTATCCGCGAAGATGACCGCTTCTATTTCTCTGATGATGATGCTGGCGCCGACCAATATATTGCGGCGGCCAAGGGACATATTGATGCTCTGAAACCATTGCTGCCCAAATATTTCGGGATATTGCCAAAGGCCGATCTCGAAGTGCGCCGGGTGGAAGCTTTTCGGGAACGCGACGGTGCGGCCCAGCATTATCGCAGCGGTACGCCCGATGGCGCGCGGCCCGGAATCTATTACGCCCATCTCTCCGATATGCGCGCGATGCCGATACCAACGATCGAGGTCATCGCTTATCATGAAGGCCTGCCCGGCCATCATATGCAAATTTCGATTGCGCAGGAACTGGAGGGCATTCCGATATTCCGCACTCAAGCAGGCTACACAGCTTACAGCGAGGGCTGGGGGCTTTATTCAGAATATTTTGCCAAGGAAATGGGCGGTTACGAGAACCCTTTTTCCGAATTTGGTCGCCTGACCAGCGAGATTTGGCGGGCAATCCGGTTGGTGGTTGATACCGGCCTGCATGCCAAGGGGTGGAGTGAGGAAAGTGCCGTGGCCTATTTCTTGGAAAACTCATCCATTCCCGAAGCTGCTGTGCAATCCGAAGTTCGTCGCTATCTGGTCAATCCCGGTCAGGCAACGAGTTACAAGATCGGCATGATCAAAATACTAGAACTACGCGCCCGCGCTCAAAAGGAGCTCGGCAAGAAATTCGATATTCGGGCCTTCCACGATACGATCCTTGGTGGCGGTGCGATGCCACTGGAGATACTGGAAAAGCGGGTGGAGCAATGGATTGCTGATGTGAAGGGGTCTTAAACAAAGCTAGTGAGTTCAGCGACTCCTCAGCGGAGGTGAGGGGCTAGTCCAATTCTGCTGACATTTGCAATTTTCAAGACTATAAGTGTTTTCTCAATCAGTTATGAAATCTGCCATTTGGGTTAGGTCCCAGTCTTCGCTGGAGCGACGGTGAAGGATGCCGATGCCCTGATTAATCAGATACGCGGCAGTGCAAAAATCAAACTCAACGGAACCCACAAAATTGCGTTTGACGAGAATGCTGATGTCGTTTTCGATCAAAAAAAGCGTCTCGATTTTCACAGCAATGCCATGCGGTTTGGTGCCTATGACGGCGATGATCTCGTTGACAGTCGCACCTATTACTCGGTTGGCGGCGGTGCGGTGCTGGACGAGGATGAGATTGGTTCCAACAATCCGGAAACAGGCCTTTGGGATGTTCCGCATCCTTTCTGTTCGGGCGCTGACTTGCTCAAAATTGCCGAAGAGAAGCAACTTTCCATTGCGGACATTGTGCGCAACAATGAACGCACAGCTAAAAGTGATGATGAGATAAGCGTCGATGTTCGCGCTATCGCAGCTGCCATGTCCGCTTGCATTGATCGAGGGATCAAGAGCAAGGGCATATTACCGGGAGGTCTAAAGGTAAAGCGCCGGGCGCCGCTTATATATGGACGCCTGATGGATCGTCAGGAGCGGGCGCTTTCCGATCCGCTAACCATTCTTGACTGGGTCAATCTATGGGCATTGGCGGTAAATGAGGAGAATGCAGCCGGCGGCAAAGTCGTGACGGCACCGACTAATGGCGCGGCTGGCATTGTGCCATCAGTGCTGCGCTTCTACGAACGTTTTGCTCCAAAGGCGGACGCGGCGGGAGTTGAGACATTTATCCTGACCGCGGCGGCTATCGGATCACTGTTTAAGGAAAACGCCTCGATTTCTGGCGCGGAAGTCGGTTGCCAGGGCGAAGTGGGTGTTGCTTGTTCGATGGCTGCCGCTGGCCTGACCGCAGCATGGGGAGGTACACCGCTGCAAGTCGAGAATGCGGCAGAGATCGGTATGGAGCATAATCTAGGCCTGACCTGTGATCCGGTTGCGGGACTGGTGCAGGTGCCCTGTATCGAACGCAATGCCGTTGGCGCGGTGAAAGCAATTGAGGCGGCGAGATTGTCAATACTGGGCGACGGAACGCACCGGGTCAGTCTGGATGAAGTAATAGAAACAATGCGCAAGACCGGACTTGATATGTCCGAACGCTACAAGGAAACCTCGCAGGGTGGACTCGCGGTCAATCTGGTGGAATGTTAGATTTATTGTCTCCCCGGTAATACTGGCCCGAGATTGTCGATATCAGTAGAAAAAGACCAATGCTACTTGCGGCAGTGATGCCTGACCTTGCTGGGCGAAAGCATTGCGAACGGTGGGATCACAAAGACATTCAAGCGATTGCCCATGGCGGTCCTGTGACTAACGAGTATGTTAAAGGTCCGGTCTGGCAGCGCTTGGTCAATTTTCGCCAAAATTCAGGTTTTTTGCGCAAAACGGGTATCGCCAAACAACGCAAAACCGCCTATATGAACGATATGACACAATATCTGACCGTTGAGGATTCAACCCCACAAGCGCGCACCGGTGCGATTAAGTTGCATGGCCCGGATGGCTTTGCAGGAATGCGCAAAGCAGGCCGTCTGGCCGCCGAAATACTGGATTCGCTGGTGCCACATGTGGTGCCGGGTGTAACCACCGCCGCACTCGATGACATGGTTCGTGAGCAGGCCTTTGCCGCGGGTTCTGTGCCTGCCACGCTAGGTTATCGGGGTTTTACTCATAGCTGCTGTACATCGATAAATCATGTTGTGTGTCACGGTATTCCCGGTGACAAAAAGCTGAGTGAAGGCGATATCGTCAATATCGATGTAACGGTGATTGTCGATGGCTGGCATGGCGACACCAGCCGGATGTTTTTGGTTGGCAAGACCCCGATCAAGGCGAGCAAGCTGGTGCAAGTCACCTATGAATGCTTGATGCTGGGTATTGAACAAGCCAAACCCGGTAACCGTATGGGTGACATCAGTCACGCGATCCAGAGCCATGCGGAAGCCAACCGCTATTCGGTCGTCCGGGACTTTTGCGGGCATGGACTGGGACAAATGTTCCATGACGCACCGGAAGTTGTTCATGCGGGTCGACTAGGGACCGGTCCCGAGCTGCGTCCGGGTATGTTTTTCACCATTGAGCCGATGATTAACATTGGCAAATACACGACAAAAATGCTTGAAGATGGTTGGACCGCGGTGACACGCGACCGTTCGCTATCCGCCCAGTTTGAACATAGCATCGGCATCACCGAAGACGGTTGTGAGATTTTCACTAAAAGTCCTGTCGGCCTACATGCACCTCCTTATAGTTCTTGACCGCCACCCTGCAATTTAGCTAGTCAATTAAACCGAACGGAAAGCGTAGACTTTCCGCTAATTTGGGAGACGAGTGATGCGCAGGCTGGGACTATTGTTGGCACCTTTTCTACTGGTCGCTTGTGAGAGCGAAGTACCGGAGGCGGATACAACCCAAACCGCTGAAGCAAGCGACGGTGCGGAATGGTCCAATATCGGTTTTGATGCCAAGGAACAGCGGCATAGCCCGCTGACCCAGATTAACGAAGAAAATGTCAGCGAACTGGGTATAGCTTGGTTTAAGGATTTGCCCGATGCGCGCGGACAAGAAGCCACACCGCTGATGGTCGATGGCAAACTCTATATCTCGACCGCATGGTCGAAAGTCTTTGCCTATGACGCCAAAACCGGAGAAGAACTTTGGTCCTATGATCCGGAAGTGCCGGGCGAAAAAGCTGTCGATGCCTGCTGTGATGTCGTCAATCGCGGCGTCGCGATAAATCGTGGCAAGCTGTTCTTTGGAACGATAGATGGCCGCCTAATAGCGCTTGATGCCAATACAGGTGCGCGGCTCTGGGAAAAACAAACCACCGATGAATCGAAACCCTATACCATCACCGGTGCGCCGCGAGTGGTCAAGAATATGGTTCTTATCGGCAATGGCGGTGCGGAATTTGGCGTGCGGGGCTATCTGTCTGCCTATGACGTCAGCGATGGATCTTTGGAATGGCGTTTCTACACCGTCCCGAACCCGGAAGGAAAGCCGGACGGTGCGGCCAGTGATGAGATATTTGAGAAAGCCGCCAACAAGACATGGGGTGATGGCAACTGGCGCGAATCCGGTGGTGGCGGCACCGTCTGGGATTCGATCGTCTATGATGAAGGTCTTGACCAGCTCTATTTCGGCGTTGGCAATGGCAACCCGTGGAACCATGGAGTCCGGTCCGGAGGCGAAGGTGATAACCTGTTCCTCTCCTCCATCGTCGCGGTAAATCCGGACACTGGTAAGTATCTGTGGCACTATCAGGCCACACCCGCAGAAACATGGGATTTTACTGGCACTCAGCATATCATTCAGGCCGAACTGGAAATAGACGGTCAGATCCGCAAGGTGCTGTATCAAGCACCGAAAAACGGTTTCTTCTTTGTTGTCGATCGGGTCGATGGAACGTTGATCGATGCCAATCCATTTGTCGACAATATTAATTGGGCCACCGGTTATGATCTGGAAACCGGGCGTCCGATCGAAAATCCGGAAGCGCGGTTCTATAAGACCGGTAAGCCGTTTATTTCCATCCCGGGCGCACTGGGCGCTCACAACTGGCATCCGATGAGTTATAATCCGGCTACTGGATTGGTCTATATTCCGGCACAGCAAGTTCCGCAGGCCTACGCGGTGCAGACAACTGATTTTGACAAGAAGCGTGAACGCAAAGGATTCAACGTCGGTATGAGTATGACCGATACTTTGCTTCCGGATGATAAAGCTGCGTTCAAGGCAGCGATAGCAGGCACTACTGGACGACTCGTCGCGTTCAATCCCAAAACTGGCAAAGTAGAATGGAGCCATGATTATCCATCGGCCTGGAATGGCGGCACCATGACGACAGCTAGCAATTTGGTCTTCCAGGGCACCGCTCTGGGCCAGTTCAAAGCCTTTGCAGCAGATAGCGGTAAGGAGTTGTTGAGTCTCGACATGCAGTCCGGTATTGTCAGTGCGCCTTCGACTTATGTTGTGGATGGCGAGCAATATATCGCTTTCCTGACGAGCAAGGGCGGTGCATTCCCGCTTGCAGCCGGTATCGCTGGTGGTGCTTCGCGTACTATTCCTAACCTCCCGCGTCTCGTTATTTTGAAAATCGGTGGTACTGCAAAATTGCCTGCCCTACCTGAGAAGTCGGAAGTCGTCTGGAATCCACCGGAGCAGACCGGAACGTCCGAACAAGTTGCTCTGGGAAGAGAACTATATGGCCGTAACTGCCTCGTCTGTCATGGTGACAGCGCCATTGGCAACGGATTCACTCCCGATCTTCGCATATCGGGTGCTTTGGCAACGGCGGAAGGTTGGAAAACGATCGTTGGTGACGGTGCGTTAAAGGATCGTGGCATGGTCGGGTTTGGCTCGCAGGTGAATGCTGAAGGCATTGAAGCTATGCGTCATTACGTCATCGAACGTTCGCATTGGACCAAGAAGAATATTGCCGATATCGGTGCCCCGGTGGCGCGCTGAAGCAAAATTCTGGTATGCCTAAATAATAGGCATTTTTGAGTGCGATTGCCCTAAATAAAGGCGGCATTGTCTCATGCGTGATTTCTGTCTAGCAAGCATATATTGGATTCCAGCGATTCTTTCACAGAATCGATTCTGGCATGAGAATTGAATTGAAATGGGCAATAGCGCCCGACTTTGGTGCCGCTCGGCTGTGCCAAGGATAATTGGGAAACGGGGACGAATACCGACATGAAAAAAATCGAAGCGATCATCAAGCCTTTCAAGCTGGACGAAGTGAAAGAGGCACTGCACGAAGTTGGCGTTTCCGGTATTACTGTAACCGAAGCGAAAGGCTTTGGCCGCCAGAAAGGTCACACGGAGCTTTATCGCGGCGCAGAATATGTCGTTGACTTTCTGCCGAAGGTGAAACTGGAAGTGGTGGTTGAAGATAATCTGGCCGACCGCACAGTAGAAGCGATTTCACAGGCCGCTCAAACCGGACGCATCGGTGACGGCAAGATTTTCGTCATCCCTGTCGAAGCCGCCCTTCGCATTCGTACAGGTGAACGCGACAACGAAGCAATCTAGCTCTTTTCAATCTCTCAAGAAAACAGAACGAGGAATACAACATGGGTAACAGCACTTCAGATATTATGAAAATGATCAAGGAGCACGAGGTCGAATGGGTCGACGTGCGCTTCACTGATCCGCGTGGCAAATGGCAACATCTGTCGATGTGCTCCGACGTGATTGACGAAGATGTGCTGGAAGAAGGCTTCATGTTTGATGGTTCATCGATTGAAGGCTGGAAGGCGATCAACGAATCAGACATGATCCTGCGTCCCGATCTAGATGCGGTTTACATGGATCCATTCTCTGCAACGCCAATGATGATCCTGGTCTGCAACATTGTCGAGCCAGGTGATGGTTCGCTCTATGGCCGTGACCCACGTTCAACAGCCGTGCGCGCCGAGGCTTATCTAAAGTCTACCGGCATTGGCGACACGGTTTATGTCGGTCCTGAGCCGGAATTTTTCATGTTCGACGATGTGAAATTTGAAGACGGCTATGACCGCTCGGGTTTCAAGATTGATGATATTGAACTGCCAACCAATACCGGTCGCGATTATGACGTTGGCAATATGGGCCACCGTCCACGCGCCAAGGGTGGATATTTTCCCGTAGCACCGGTTGACAGCTGCATGGATATTCGCGGCGAAATGGTTGCGACAATGATGGAAATGGGCCTGCCAATGGACAAGCACCATCACGAGGTTGCCGCTGCCCAGCACGAACTTGGCATTACCTTCGGCACATTGACTGAAACCGCCGATCGTACGCAGGTGTATAAATATGTCGTTCAACAGGTAGCTCATGCCTATGGCAAGACCGCAACTTTTATGCCGAAGCCAATTAAGGAAGATAACGGCTCCGGCATGCATACCCACATGTCGATATGGAAAGAAGGCAAGCCGCTTTTCGCCGGCAATGAATATGCCGGTTTGTCTGAAACCTGCCTCCACTACATTGGTGGTGTGATCAAACATGCCAAAGCGTGTAACGCATTCACCAACGCCACAACCAATAGCTACAAACGCCTGGTTCCCGGTTTTGAAGCACCGGTGTTGCTGGCTTACTCGAGCCGCAACCGTTCCGCATCCTGCCGTATTCCTTATGGTTCAGGTGACAAGGCGAAACGGGTTGAATTCCGTTTCCCGGATGCGCTGGCCAATCCATATCTCTCCGCTGCAGCCCTGCTAATGGCCGGCCTCGACGGCATTGAAAATAAGATCCATCCGGGCGAAGCGATGGATAAAAACCTCTATGGTCTTCCACCCGCAGAACTGGCCGAAGTGCCAACCGTCTGCGGTTCTCTGCGTGAAGCACTCGAAGCGCTCGAAGCCGATCATGAGTTTCTGCTCAAAGGTGACGTCTTCTCGAAAGATCAGATTGATGCTTATGCAGAATTGAAATGGGAAGAGGTCAGCCGGATGGAAACAACACCTAATCCGGTTGAATTTGATATGTATTACAGTAGCTGATCGCTTCAATTAGAGACTATATGAAAAAAGCCCGGGGCAAGAAATTGCCTCGGGCTTTTTTGTGGGTAAACAGCCTGTCTATCCATATATACTCAATGGCAAGGCCCGCCGTCTGATCGAGTTCAGACGCACGAAACTAGCTCGATGATTTACAAACCGTCGACGCTCTTGCTGACGAGGATATTCACCGCAACGCGCCGGTTCTGTGCCTTGCCTTCAGGCGTTGTATTGTCCGCCAAAGGGTCCGCTTCGGCCATTCCGGTGGGTGTCAGCATGCGATAAGGTTTCCAGCCGCAAGCTTGCTGGAGATGGTTTACCACGCGGCCGGCCCGCTTCTCACTAAGCGTCTGGTTATATTCCTAGCTTCCGACCGAGTCGGTATAGCCGACGACAAGCAGCAAAGCGTTGTCCATTGCTTCAGCCTGATTGGCCGCGGCGCAAAGTTCGTTTTCGGCCTGTGAGGACAGCTTCCACCGGGCGGTGTCGAAATACACATTTGTCGTGCCTTTGATATTATACTGATCGATATCACCCATGCGGCCGCGCAACACCTCAGTTGCCGCGGTCTGTTCTGCAAAGCCTTGGGCAGTACCGGTACGGATCATATTCGCGGTCTTCAGGTCTTTGTTTTTTAGATCGATCTGGTTCGCCACCAAGCCGCCGTTCCACTGCCATGTCTCGACGGTGACTGGTAGGCCATTGAGCAGCGAATCGGCAGCTAGCTTATTGCGATTAAGGCCCAGAAAGCCGCCGCTAGCCTTGATGCGAGTCTCTTCGCTGATGGCTATTATCGTCTGCGTACCGTCGTCAGCCGTGACCTGAAATCTGTCGCTGTTGCGCGCTGAAATAATGCCTTTGATCTCAGGTCCCTGGGTTGCCATGGCCGCATCGAAAGCTTCTTGCTGACCGGATACGATAATGTCTTCTCTATCAAAGTCTCGTCTGTCCTGCAGCGCAGATGCGCTGCTCGGTGCCAATATTGCACATGTTGCAAGCAGGAAGGCAATTCTCGAACTCCTGGATATGTCACTCATTACTATTCTCCTTCAAATAAAAAGAGCTGACCCTGTATGTTCATGGCTTTTCATCCGACCCGACACGAGATGACATGTCAGGCTGTCAGGACCCCTTCACCTCGCTGTGCAAGATGTGCCTTATGCGTTCCTAACTGTTCATTCCATCCTGTCTGGCACATGAACATCACCGTCAAAACGGCCCGTTTTAAGGGTAATCCGAGTATATCGTGCGGCGAACAGTGCCAGGCTGAGCGTGCGAGTTACCTCCAATGTCTGTCAGCGGGAGAGGCTGTGTAAAAACGCATTGATTATCGCTATGGTCTGAGCGGCTTTGTTGGAGGCGGTTGCATGAAGCGTTTTGTGGTTGGATCGGATCGTGACCAGACGTTTTTATTGCCGCCATCGCTTGAGGATTATGTGGATGAAGATAATCCGGTCCGTGTGGTGGATGCGTTTACCGACGAACTGGATTTGCGGGAACTGGGATTTTCTGGTGTTGATCCGAAGGACACGGGTCGCCCGGCTTATCATCCAGCGGTGATGCTCAAAATCTATATTTACGGCTATCTCAATCAGGTACAGTCGAGCCGGAGACTGGAGCGCGAGGCGGGCCGCAATCTCGAGCTGATGTGGCTAACCGGCCATCTGGTCCCGGACTTCAAGACAATCGCCAACTTCAGGAAGGACAATGGCCCAGCGATCCAATCCGTTTGCAGTCAGTTTGTGGGGCTATGCCGGGAGCTCGGTCTGTTCGCCAAGGCTGTGGCTGCGATAGACGGGTCGAAGTTCAAGGCTGTGAACGCACGCGAACGCAATCATACACGAGGCAAGCTGAAACGCCGGATTGATCAGGTGGAAAAGAGCATAGCGCGCTATCTCCAGTCACTTGATGCAGCGGACATGCACGATAGCGACGTTGCTGAGGACCGGACGACACAGCTGCGCGAGAAGATCGTGTCCATGAAAGCCAAGCTCCACGAGCTTTGCGCCAAAGAAGCGGAGGTCATCGCTCATCCTGATAAGCAGATATCGCAGACTGATAGCGATGCCAGAGCCATGTCCACGAGCATGAAAGCCTCCGGCATGGTGGGATATAACGTACAAGCTGCTGTGGACACCGGGTACCATCTCATTGTGTCACATGAAGTGACCAATGCACCGCATGACCGGGCCTTCCTCGCTCCTATGACGGAGAAAGCCAAAGTGGCCATGGATGCGGAAGAGATAGAGGTGCTGGCTGATCGCGGTTACTTCAGCGGACCGCAGATCAAGGCATGTGAAGAACAGGGTGCGATGCCGCTTGTGCCAAAGCCCAATACATCAGGCTCTAGGGCAGCAGGCCGGTTCGATAGAAGTGATTTTATCTATGAAGCAGAGACAGACACTCTGCGCTGTCCTGCAGGTGAAGAACTCATCCACCGCTTCACGACAGAAGAAAAGGGGCTGACGCTGAACGCCTATTGGTCGAGCAAATGCCCAGACTGCAAAATCCGATCACAATGCACCACAGCCAAATACCGGCGCATCAAGCGCTGGGAGCACGAAGCCGTGGTCGATGATATGCTCGTACGCCTCAACAATCGCCCCGATGCCATGACCATCCGCAGACAAACGGCTGAACATGTCTTTGGAACACTCAAAAGCTGGATGGGACCGTGCCACTTCCTCACCAAAGGCATCAAAAACGTCGCCACAGAGATGAGCCTCTCGGTTCTCGCCTATAATATCAAACGCCTCATCACCATCATGGGCGTCAAACCGCTCATCAAAGCGATCCGGGCATGATGGTTCTGCGCGCCTGCTGAAATTATCGGCAAAAATCTGACCTAAACGAAAAAATACCCCACGACAGCGCATGACAAACGCGTTTTTACACAGCCTCCGGATGAAGCAGCTACTCACTAATAGTCGCGGCTAACCCTCACGTTCGCACTTTGCCTCCCAAGAGTCGAAATGCTCGATAATATCGAAAGCCAGCGCGTGATCTGAAATTCCAGCCGTGTCGCACTATAGCCTTTGCCATCGGTGATCAGCTCGACGTAAGCGCGGCGGGTAATATATTTGCCCGCCGCAATCGACGTACCCTGACCACTGGTCCCATCGGATGGTAGGATGCGTAGCCGGTCCCGTCCAACTGCTTTGCGGAGTTGGTTGATCGGATCCAACCCACCGCCACTGTTGAGCGATGCGACCGCCGCTGCCAGTTGTACGGCTTCCGGAGCGGACAGGTCGGAGATAGACGCGCCGAACAAGACGCGCGAAAGCAGCTCGTCTTCTGGCAAAGCAGGGATGCTGGCAAAAGCGATTTCCGGTTGGTTACCAGTCCCGGTTACATTGATCGTGGCATTGAGGCCGGTCAGATTGGCTTCCGCTTCAATATCCAGAACCGGATTTACCGGCTGATTGCCAACAAATCTGATGCGCCCGCGCTCCAGTCGGAACCGGCGGCCGGCAAATGTGTAACTGCCACGGACCAGGTTAGCATTTCCAACCATCGTAAAATTATCAACTGGACCGGAGACTTTCAGTTTCGCGCGCCATTCGCTGTCCAGACCCAGACCATCGACCATTAACCGACTGGGCGCATTGGCATTGAGCGCAAAGCGCCAGGGCCGACCACGGACGCGGCGGGGCCGTTCATCGGCGCGTTGATTAATCTCGCGGGTCTTGATCTGTGGCAGGGTAGCAACCGCACTGGCTTGTCCAAAGCGAAAATAGCTGCGATTGAGCGTGACATCGCCGGAGATTAGCCCGCCATTGGCGGAGCTGCGGATTTTGATCGGACCGGTAATGGTTGCGGCAAAATCATCGCGCGCGATCAAGGCGGCCTTGGATGCGGTCAGGTCCATGACAATGCCGATACCCTCGCCGGGCTCAACCGCAAAGTTGAAGCTGCCGTTTCCGCTAACCGTGCCCCCTCCCCTAGTATTTCCTGTGACATTGGGGAGAACGAGGCGGGAACCATCAAATTGCCCGCTGGCCTTAATGCCCATGACGACAGTTCCAGTAAGACTGCTCTCCAGCCTTGCCTGGTTGGTTCGAAATTGCCCTTTAATTTGCGGATTGGCGAGTGTTCCGCCGACATCAGCGCTGACCGCAACGGGTCCTGTCAGATCGAACGTCTCGACACCGGTTAATCGCCACAGGCTCTCTGCTTCGCCGTTAAACCGCGCCTGTGCAAAAAGCGGATTGCGCATCAACTCGTTTTTCCAGTTGCCGCCACCAAGCCCGGTTACACGCCCCTGAAACCGGCCAATTGTTTGTCCTGCACCTGATTTGATAATCCCACGCGCTGCAGCGTTGCGGTTTGATATCGCGACATTGAGCCCCAGATCAACCGGTTTTGATGTCAGGATCAGTCCGGATCGTGTCAGGCCCTTGATGGTCAATTTGGCATTGCCTTCCGGGGTCTGCGTTCCAGTCTGGGTCAGTTTAACTGTGCCATAAGCCAGACCGCCCAGCCCCAGATCATCGTAAGCAATATCGATCAGCGATAGCGGCATTTTTGACATGTGAAGGTCGAGGCTGGAACGACCGCTGGCCCAGCGACCGGAAACCCTTGCCGTACCGTTGCCATAGCTGATCGCTGTTGGCGACGCGGTCCAGCCATCATTCACACGGTTCAGTTCGAGCGGTCTAGAAAGACGCAGGCGGCGTCCCTCGAACAGTCCATTGCCGTTCAGGACATAGCGGTTGGGCGTGATATTTGCTCTTGCCTGAAATTCAAACGTGCTGCCCCGCGTTCCAGCAACAGAGAAAACGGCTGTTCCGGTACCGCTGGTCAGTTTGGCATTGCCGGCAACGCGCCCGACCATTAACTCGCCGCGACTGATACCCTGCGCCTGAACCGTGGCGTTGATATCGGATTGTCCGTCAACGAGCACGATATCTGCATCCAGTTTTCCGGTGCGGATGAAGATCGGCGGATTGCCGTCAAAGCGGGCGTTTTTTGCAATCAGATTGGCGCGAATGAGTTGCCGGTTCGATCCGGGCTCAAACCGGACCGCGCCGTTTACTCCTCCGCCACTGATATTCAGGCTGCCCGCCAAACCGGCGCTGGTTGGTCGGACTACCCCCGTCGCCAGCGTTTCCGATATCAACAGGCGGTTAACGCGCACCAGTGTTTCGTTGTTGCCGGTCACAATTGCACCGTTGCTTTCAAAAGGGCCAAGTGTGGAACCACCCGCTGCCGAATAGCTAAAGCCATTGGCAATCGGATTGAGCGCCAGTCGGACAGGGGATAGTCCGGCGGCTGGCAGTGGACTATCCAGCAGAAGCGCGATTTGAGGGCGTGTCAGAGGGCCGTCCAGATTGAGATCAAAGCTGCCATATTGATCATGCTTACCGCTGCCAGTGAAGGCGAACGTTGTTGCCCCGGTCTGACTGCCGCTACCGGTAAAGCTGAGTTTTGGTGCGGTGATCCTGAGATTTTGAAATTGCAGCAAGTTGGCTGCACCTAGCGTAAGTCCAGTTTTGAGCGCGGGTGCACCGCCGCCCAACTCACGCAAGAAGCTGTTGTCAAAACGCCAGAATTTTGCTGACGCTTCGCCATTCAGCGCCAAGCCATTCGCTCCGGGGCGCAGGTTCACGGATGCCAAAATGTCGCTGACGCCCAATCCCTGGATCAGGAAACCCGGTGCCTGCGCATCGACCAATATGGCATAGTCCCCGGTCTCCGGCCTAACTTCAATATCGGCCTTGCCGTTCAGGCTATCGGTTTGGAAGATCGTATTGTCCGCGAACAGCAATCCCTGTTCGAACCGGAAATTGGCCTTGCCTTGGAAACCCGATGCAAGCCGCTTTGCCAGCTTACCGTTGCCTATTAACTGGTTGGCGGTAAGCTCAATCGGGATATCCCAGCCGCCGGCATCACGCTGGCCTTTCCCCTCTGCACGCACACCCATGAACAGACTTTTGCCAAAGGCGAGCTGCGGCGCCGTGGCCAGATATTGATAGCGAAGTTCGGATAACTGGCCATTGAGCAATGCCTTTAACTCGAGATCTTGCGCCTTTAAACTGGGAAGCAAGGCGGACGGGTTGATGACGGTGCTCTCGATGCGCATCGCGTCCATGGCATTTCTTTGCAGATTGAGGCCGCCATTGGCTGAAAACAAGATCGCCCGTGATCGCGCAGTCAAGTTAATGCCTGCCAACCCCTCTTCATAGGTCAGACTGCCATTGACGCTGAGCTGCGGCGCCCCCAGTCGTTTTGCGATCCCAGAGGGCAAAATCGCGTTGGCAATACTGCTGCTGATTCCAAAGATGCCGTCACGGCCAGCGATAAAGGTTCTTGCCGCAATCTGGTTGTTCCGTTCAACTACAAGCTGCCCATCCCAGCTGTTCCAGTCACCGTCTCCATTCGCGGATACATTTATGGAATCGGCAAGGCCCAGATAATTGGCTATGGTGCCACCTGCTGGCGCCACAATATCAGCGCTCAGTTCGAGTTTTTCCCGTTCCGGTTCTGCGTTAAAGATCAGTTCCAGCTTGTCACCGCTTTTGGTGGTAGCAGCGTCCAGATTAAGCATCGCCCGGCCCGAGGTAATGTCCAGTGCGCCAGCGAGATCGACATATTGTTCTTCGCCAGTAACCGCCTCTCCGATCGCCAGGTTATCGGCACGGAAGGTACCGATATAGATATCAAAATCGGGTAGCAGCGGCATGTTTTCCTCGGACGGAATTAGTTCCGGCAACCGTTCCAGCCGTGCCTTTGAAACAACCGCGCTGGAGATATTCAGCTCGTTGAAAATCCAGGCCAGCGGATTCCAGTCTAGCGCCGCATCACCGGCGGTAAAAAACACACCTTTGGGATCGCTCAACTGCAAGTTCTTGATCCGTATCTTGCCGAATATCGACCCTTCGACCGCGCCGATCTTGACTCGCAATCCGTCTTCCGGCTCAAGCGCTTCGACCTGATCGATTATAAATTCATGGCCGCTATCGCTATCGAACCAGAAGGCTCCGCCAATAATCCCGACCGCGAGAAACGCCAACACGGCCAGCAAAATAGTCCAGATGGTTCGCCTTGCTTTGCCCTTGGGCTTGCTCGCTTCAGCGTGCATTTCCGCTTCTTTCCCAGCATCAGTCATCAGAAAGCCTGACCCAGCGAGACATAGACCGCGATACGGGAGTCGCCCGGTTGGGGGTTAATCGGTGTCCCGACATCAACCCGGATCGGTCCGAAGTTGCTATAATAGCGAATGCCCAGTCCCGCACCATAACGAAGCCCGGAAAATTGTGGTAGCGGATTGGTGTAGATATTACCCGCATCTACAAAGGGCACAATCCCCAGATTGCCGCCCAAAAAACCGGTTTTTATACGCGCTTCCAGAGAAAATTCGACCAGTGATCGTCCGCCAACCGGGTCGCCATTGGCATCCTGCGGTCCGATCCGCTGATAGCCATAGCCGCGCACCGAACCGCCGCCGCCGGAATAGAGCCGGCGCGATGGCGCGATCCGATTATTACCAGCACCTACAATCGAACCCAGCCGCACTCGTCCTGCCATCGTGACATTGTCCGACGCCGGGAAATAGGCGCTGGCATCGATTTGGCCGCGCCCATAGAAAAAACTGCCATTCTGGTGTGATGCTTCGGGAGAAATTCGGGCACCAAGGCGGAAACCCTTGCTTGGATCCAGAAGATCATCGCTGGCATCGTAGAGAATCGAAGCCGGCAAGGCACCGATGAAAAACGTCTGAAAATTGGATCGTCCGGTTGCTCCAACAACATCGCGTTCCTTGGAGACGAGAAGTTCAATCCCGGCCGACCAGCTCCAGCGCTTTTGATAGATCGGATTGCTCTGGCGCTCAATATTCGCAGATACGGAAAAAGTTCGCGCATCAAAAGCCGGGCGGTCGACATTGCTCAACGATACGCGGCCATTGAGGATATTGTCGCGCCGCCGATAGTTATTGCGCCGATAGGTAATGCCACCAGACTGTTCCTGTGTACCGGCAACCGCTGACAACCGGATCAATCCTTCGGGCGGGAAGAAATTGCGATGTTCCCATCTGACTTCTGTTCTAAATCCTTCGCCGGTTCCGTAACCCACTTCTCCGGCAATTGTTCTGAGCGGGGCAGATGTCACACTGATGGCGAGATTGACTTTTTCCGGGTCATCGGATCTCACCGGATCAAGGCTGATGGTGGAAACGAGCCCTGTTGCAATTAGCGCTCGGCGCAAATCATCGACATCGGAAGCCTTGTATAAGTCGCCTTCGTCAAACCGCGCAATAAGTTGAACATGCTCCACATCAAACAGCTCTTCATTCGCCATTTGAATAGCGCCAAAACCATAGCGTCCACCCGGAACGACTGG
The DNA here is from genome assembly GCA_951813595.1 of uncultured Parasphingorhabdus sp. Classification (GTDB taxonomy): domain Bacteria; phylum Pseudomonadota; class Alphaproteobacteria; order Sphingomonadales; family Sphingomonadaceae; genus Parasphingorhabdus. The sequence continues at coordinate 372,574 of CATOTQ010000002.1, forward strand.
TTGATTCAAATCACCATTGCGTTCGGCATGATCAATGACCAGTTCCGGGTCTGCGGTGCGGGCAAAAGCATAGCCGCTTTCCGCCATCGCGGTGTTGAGCTGGGCCCGGCCCAGCACAATCTCGTCGCGGTTGATGATGTCACCAACATTAACTCCAAATGCCTCGCGAAAGGATTCCGCATCATCTGACCGGGCATCGCCAACACCCGAAAGGCTGACATTGGTCAGCTTATACTGCGGTCCGGCAATGACGTTGATCACGGCGGTGACGTCGTTGGGATCTATAGTATCGGCCTGCGCTTCAAACCGGGTGCGGACAACGGCATCATAATAGCCCTCAATACGCAGCAATTGTTCAACCAGTCCCCGGTCGGTTTCGGCACGGCGTTTTATTTGGGCAAAGTTGGCCTTATCGCCCTTATACTGCTCAAGGACAGATAGCGTATCAAACCGATCATAGAAAACCTGGTCGATATCGTTGGGGATGCCCGCAAATTCTATCTTGTAACCGGTTTCGGCAAGGCTGTCCTCGGGCTGGAAAATATCCGCAGGCAGCTCGTCGACAAAAGGCGCAACTTGTTCCTTTGCAACCAAATCCACCACTTCGTTTTGCAACGCCTCATCAGGACGAATTTCCGGTTCGGATTTTTCGGGCTTTGACGCTTCATCAAGGTCTGGCCATTCCACACCGAATTCCAGGATATCGGCCATTGGCTGGTCTGGATCGAGCGGTTGATCCTCAAAACTGGTCTGGCCATCCAGATTTTGCGCAAGCAGAGGGACAACAGGCACGGTGAGACCTACGCAAACCGGTATCAGAAAAAAGCAACTGCGACACATGGGCGAGGCCATTGAGAATCCCTAGCCTCTCCGACTATGTGAAGCCAATAAAATTGGCAGAATTTCGGCAAGTAACTCATTTTGAAGGATGATTTGAGGCCCGCAACCAAAATACGACAAACTGGGGTCGATTTAACGCTCCGTTAACCATCATGCTTCATATTTTACATCATCAGTAATGGCAAAGGCTGTCGCACCCAGGGCAATCGACTGAATGTTCACTGTCGGATTGCGGCTTTCATGCAGGCGTCATCGCATGCAGCGGAACGTCGTTTTTGCGGCAGGCTGATTTTGCCTGGTGCGCGACGTAGCAGGTTCATTGCTGCGTGATTGATTGTGGCAAAATTGGCTGCGGCATTTCCGGTTCTGATGCGGCAGTCATCCTGGCGGCAGGTAACATCGAGCACCCGATGCAAACAGTTTTCCACCTGCCAGTGATTGCGGATGTGACGCGCCATTTTCTCGGGCACATCAAGGACGGATGAGATGTAAAATTGCCTGACCGTTTTGGCCTGGCCTCTGATTTCACGAGTGTACCCTGTCATGATCACGGCCTTCAGGCCCGGCCATTTGTGGCGTTCGGTTCTGTATTTGAACAAACTGTGCAGCACCGCGTTTCAATGCGCCCATGACCTGCATCAGCGGCTTCGCTTTTTTCAATGAATTTCGCGCCTGTATCACGCTCCGGATGTTCATCGAAAAACAATTCGACATCCTCGCGCAAGCTTCCCTGGTTGCCCTTCAGGCCGATCACATAACCGGCCTCTTGGTCCATGATTTGTTGGCAAATCTTGCGCTGACATCCTATCGCGTCAATAGTCACGATAGCGCCCTTGAGTGCCAACAGGGCCAGTAGCTCGGGGATCGCTGTTATCTCATTGGACCTGTCGTCAATCTTGCGTTGCCCGGGAACGAGTTGGTGATCACACGCCCAGGCCGAAATCATATGAATGGGTGCTTCAGGGGACCTGGTATCAAATGACCGCCGAAGGGTTTTACCATCGATGGCGACGACACCTTCAGGCGTTTCATGCAAACTCGCCACCCAGGCTATGAAGCAGCGTTGGAAGGCTTCCATATCCAGACGGGAAAACAAGATCCCCGACTGATCATGGCCTGGCGTTCCGTCCTTGAACGGCAAAAAGCGACGCAGGAATTCCAGCTGCTTTTCACCGTAGAGTGCGATTGACGTCCAGCCCCCGGCGCCTGAAATTACGGCGCAATTACGGCGCATAGGACCAGAAGAAAAATCTCGTTCGGTGGGCAGGTGACCTTCGCTTGCTGGCGCGGGTCTTTGACGCCGCCGAAATGCGTCAGAAAACGGGGGGTGGCAGGGTCCGGTGGGGCTTGTGACATGCAAAATCTCCAAAAAAGTGAGCATTCCACTCCCTTGATTCAGAAAAATTACTCCATGTCAGCTGCTTATTCAGTCAATTGCCCTGAATTCCTGCCGCAAAGTCATTGACATTTCTGTCAATAACGGCACTATGTCGGTTGCATATAACAACGGACTGTCTGCGATTCCGCTTTCGCTAAATGGACAGCTGCAGGAGAGATAGACATGGCATCCCAACCCCAAGAGCTTCCCATTCCCGAAGTGGATTTGAACAACCTGACGACCAGCCCTACCGCAGACGAGGCGCTGGAAGCATGGTATAAACGCAATCCGCCGATCACCGATGAGGAAGCCAATCCCTGGGACGTCAGCCGAGCAGAAATCTATTCCCAAAACACATGGCACGAGCCTTTTGCCGAAATGCGCGCGAAGGAACCGATTAATTTTGTCAAAGGCGGCGTGCATGGAGACTATTGGAATGTGACTACTCACAAGCCGATTCAGCATGTTGAGGCACTGCCGGAAATCTATTCATCCGACGTTGCGCATGGCGGTATCACCATTGCCGATCCCGATTTTGATCAGGATTTTCAGCTGCCGATGTTCATCGCGATGGACCGGCCCAAGCATACCGGCCAGCGGCGGACCGTTGCACCGAAATTCACTCCGAAAAACATGGCTGCGATGGAACAGGAAATACGTCATCGCACCGGTGAAGTGCTCGACTCACTGCCGTGGGATAAATCTTTTGACTGGGTCGATAAGGTTTCAATCGAACTGACCACAGGCATGCTGGCTTTGCTATTTGGCTTCCCCTGGGAAGATCGCCGGATGCTGACCTATTGGTCCGACTGGGCAGGTGACGTGGAACTCGCAGTAGCCGAAGATCTGACCCAGCAGCGTCGGCAAATTCTGTTCGAAATGGGCGCCTATTTCCAGCAGCTTTGGAACGAGCGTTTGAACGCGGAAGAACCAGGTGATGATCTGATTTCAATGATGATCAATTCCGATGCCATGAAACATATGGATCATATGGAATTCATGGGCAATCTGGTACTGCTGATTGTTGGCGGCAATGATACGACCCGGAACTCTATGTCCGGCTTTGCCTGGGGCCTTAACAAGTTTCCCGATGAGCGTGCCAAGTTGCAGCAAAACCCGGACCTGATCCCCAATGCGGTGCAGGAGCTCATCCGCTATCAAACACCGCTCGCACATATGCGGCGCACCGCACTCGAAGATCATGAACTGTTCGACCAGCAAATCAAAAAGGGCGACAAGGTCATTCTTTGGTATCTATCTGCCAATCGCGATGAAACTGTTTTTCCAGATGCCAACAAAGTGATTGTTGATCGTGAAAATGCCCGTCGGCACCTCGCGTTTGGATATGGTGTTCACCGCTGTGTCGGTGCTCGCTTGGCCGAGCTTCAGCTTCGCATATTGCTTGAGGAAATGCACACACGGCGGATGCAGGTCAATCCGACTGGTAAACATCGCCGTGTACATGCTTGTTTCGTGCACGGGTTCCGCGAAATGGAAGTTGAACTTTCCAAATATTGACCCTGTGCTGCGGGTCACGGCCTGTTCATCTGGAATATGTAACTATCCCGTCCATTGGTGCGAATACTTCGTGAGTAGATGTATCGGAGACTGGAAGTGAGCGTTTTTGATCGTAGGAAAATACTAACCGCTGGCATTGCAGGCGTCGGTGTCTATGGCACAGCGACCGTGCTCGGCTCATTTGGTATCGCCAAAGCAAAATCCGGCAAATCCTTCAAAATCAAACGCAGCACGGCAGAGTGGAAAAAAACGGCTAGGTCCCGCCCGTTACCGTATCATGCGGTTGGAAGGTACAAAACGCGCCTATTCGAGCCCCTTGGACAAGGAAAAACGCAAAGGCGTCTTTGCCTGCGCCGGCTGCAATTTGGGTCTGTATAGTTCAAAAACCAAATTTGACAGCCGAACCGGTTGGCCCAGCTTCTGGGCACCGATAGCCAAAAACCGCATAGGCACTTCTACCGACCATAAAATCGGCTATCCGCGAACAGAAGTCCACTGCGCACGATGCGGCGGTCATTTGGGGCATATTTTCAATGACGGGCCAAGACCTACCGGCAAACGTCATTGCATAAACGGCTTGTCGCTAAAATTTATTCCTGCCTAGTCTGATAGACTATTCAGGCGCGTCGATCTGTTGCCAGAGCTCTATCTTGATACCGTCGCAATCCATGATCCAGGCAAATTTACCATAGCCCTCATCCACCTCGTCAAGAATTTCCAGACCCTTTGCCTTTAACTCTGCAGTGAAGGCCGACAGATCATCTACGCGTAGATTGATCATGAATTTGGCCTCGCTGGGCTACAAACCACCGGCACCAACAACAACCTTGCCTTATCCATCTGAACTGCCCTGCGCTCCGCTCCGGTCAGTCCAGATGGACGGCTTTAACCGCCGTGTTCTAACTTAATAACTGGACCAACAACTAGGGGCAGGTCAACATAGCTTGGTTGTCCTTCGGCACACCAAGCGATTCTACCATGATCAGCACTAAATGCCGCTTGCCATCAGCGCGTGTTGCGAAGCCGGTTTTTTCCGTAGCAGATTCAAAATTTGCACCAACCGGAGCCGCCCGAAAATAGTGACCACGCATGCCTTGCCCCATCAGGTGATCAGCACCGACCAGTCCGAAAATCAACGCTCCACCCAGCAATATATGAGCAGGCTTGGTGAAATTTGTGTCGCGTTTCAGCAGGAACCAGCTTGCAATCAATATACCGACTATAACGACGGTCGCCGCAATATATTCCAGAGAATTAGAAGGTTTGATTTCTGCGAAGAATTGCAGCGAATAGAGCAGGCTATCCATCGCCAGATTGAACAAGTCCGCCACAAAAGCGAATGTTGAAAACAGCATGATCGTCGTGAATGCAATCCACTGTGCAACCCGCGGCATGCGCTTGACGATCAGGCCGACAAAACCGGCAATCGCGATTTCCATATAGCGTGGGGGCGCACCGACAAACCACATTGCCATGAACGGCAGGTTGGCGAGCACAATCCAGACCAAAGACCAGTCAAGAAATTTGTGCAAGTCGGCATTGACACGGGAAGCAGGGGCCGCCGCCTCTATGGTAGAGTCCATATAACTCAACGAAACACTCCAAATTTCCGGGTCAGGTAGACCACGAAGAAGCTGACAAAGACGGCCACACCTTTTGCGATAACCGGAAGGGCACCCATGTCAGTAAGCCAGCTGACGATGCTGACGGTAATGCCGAGACCAAGGATTGCTGTACCTATAAAGCCCAGGCGTTGCAGTTGCAGCGCTGCACCATCCCTAGTCTTGCCAGAGAACACGAAACTCGAGGAGATCAGCCAGTGGACAACAATACCGGCGCTGTATCCGATCGCCGAAGAAATACCGGGATCGAAAAGGAAGGCGACCAGCACCATGAATAGCGCAACATCAAATGCAAGACTGACAATACTTGCCAGCAAGTAGCGGGTGATTGAAAAACGGTTCAGAAGCGCGAGCGGGCCGGGCAACGCCCCAACCCACACACCGACGGCTGACCGTCTATCCTGTCCGCTGCGTTCCATTGCTGGTTACGCCGCCCGTTTGGATTTGTCTTCGGGCTTCTCTTCTTCGATCCGCGTTGGGACATCACGCATGCTTTCGAGAGCTGCGGCACGATCTTCGCTGATTTCCTCGGCGACAATCGTTTCAGCGCCTTCATCGCCAGATTCGTGATATTCGGCGTCTTCGTTGACGTTCCACACGTTCCATTTGCGCGTACCGGCTTCGATATTCTCAACCGTCAGCATCGCGGTCATCATCGCGTGGTCCTGATTATTGTAACGATGCATGCCGTTGCGGCCGACCATATGTAGTGTCTCAAAACGCGTTTCGAGCTCGCTGCGCATCGTTTCGACATTATCTTCATAGCTATCGTCATAAACCGGATAGGCTTTTTCCTGACGCACAACTGCACCGCCCACCACATCTTCGGGCTTACAAAGATTCAATATCGCCATTTCCTTTTTGGCAAGCTCAACCAGATCTTCGTCAGAAGAAGCCCAGAGATTGTCATTTTCAAAACAGAAATATTCCAGACCAACACAGGCGATATTCTCGTCCGGAACCATTTCGGGTGACCAGCTCCGGAAGTTTTGAACCCGCCCAACCTGCACACGATCATCACGGATATATATCCAGTTGTCGGGGAACAGGTCTTCGGATTTCACCATGATCGCCACGGTGAGGAAGTCGCGATAGTTCAGATCCTGCGCTTCCGGCAGTGATTGCGGCAGCGGGTGAATACGGGTCGCCAGTTCACGCATTGGCGCGCTCGAAATCACATGTTTGGCGGTGATGACTTTCTCGCCATCTTCACTTGAAGCACTCATCCGCCAGTTGCCATCAGCATCCTGCGCGAGTTGTTTCAATGAATGCCCCATCAGAACCTCATTGCCCTTGTCTTCGACATGCGCCTTGGCGGCGTCCCACATCATGCCGGGGCCGAGGCGAGGATAGCGGAAGGTTTCGAGAAGCGTTTTCACTTCCTGGCCGTCATTGGGTTTCTTGTTCAATCCAAGAGAGCGCTTCAGACCATCGGTCACCGCATTCCAAAGACTCAGGCCTTTAATACGCTGCGCCGCCCAGTCGGCTGACATCTCGTCGCACGGCATGCCCCACACCTTCTCGGTATAGGTCTTGAAGAAAATCGAATAGAGCTTGTAGCCGAACTGGTTGACCGTCCAGTCTTCAAAGCTCTTCACATTTCTGTTCGGAAAAACCTTCGCCTTGGCATAGCTCAGCATGCAAAGCGTCGAACGCCAGATGCCGAGATTCCACAGCGCCTCAAACGCGCGCAGCGGATAGCTGTAGAATTTGCCTTCATAATAGATGCGACTCATCCGCGGACGCTGAATAAAATCATCGGGCAGGATTTCATTCCATAGATCGACCACTTCCTGCGATTTCGAAAAGAAACGATGCCCGCCAATATCAAAGCGGAAGCCTTCATATTCCACTGTCCGGCTGATCCCGCCAACATATTGCGGGTCCTTTTCGATCACGCTGACCGAATAGCCCTTTTTGCTGAGGAGATACGCAGCGGTCAGGCCAGCTGGGCCTGCTCCGATTATCGCTACATCTACGGGTGAATTCTGGTTGTTACCATCGGTAGTCATGTGGTCCGTTTCCTGTCCAAAAAGCGCCGTGCGTTGCCATTTTTGGCCCTATGCGGGGGCGCGTTTCATGTTTCAGAAACCGGACTGAACGAAAATGGTTAGTAGATGGTTAATGAGGGGTGATTTTTGCGCTCTGTTTCCCTTCTCCCTTAGGGGAGAGGGGAATTTTCGCACGAAGCCGCGAAGGCGCAACGAAAAGAGCTCGTCATCCTGAACTTGTTTCAGGATCTATCTAGCGGACAGCGGGAACCTTGAGGTGGATGCTGAAACAAGTTCAGCATGACGGCCCTAGATGACTTTAAGTAGCTTTCCATCCGTATCATATCGACTGATGAAAGGCACAGCCCGTTCCAACACGTGTTTCAGAACGTCTTTCTCGACGATGGTGACCGGTGTGTCAGAATCTAGCTCCCACCATTTGTCTAGATTATCATTTCCAATAAATCCGATACGTTTCCTCAACTGCGCGTGTTGAGATGCTGCTGTGTTCCAATCTATGTCGCGATTATTGCAAACCTGTTTGGAAAACACGCAAACATTAATTGTAAAACAAATTTGTTCCCGATTGTTCCATTGGCTTTTTTGAAACTCAATCAGCCCAACAGTTTCCGGCCCAGACTGTCTAAAAGAATTTCTTCGTTTGAAGTAACCGAGAGGCTTGAGATTCGCTTTGATCGAAGCCAGAATATCTTTAAACTGAATTTCTGGGGCTAGATTGGCCATCGCTACTCCACCAAATCCCCCGGCAACATCGGTTCACTCAACAGCCGCTCCATCGCTTTCCAGCGCCAGACCGGGGCGTCGCCTTGGGCTTCTATCCATTCGCGGACCATGTCCTGGCCGAGGCCATAGTTGATCACATAGCTGCGATACTGGTCGTTGAAATCGAGCATCTGTTCGGCGCGTTTGCGGCTGACCAGCTGGTATTTCATCGTATAGGCAATCGCATCCTCGCGTGGGATTTCCTTGTCGAGATAGCCCTGCGCAATCGTCATCCGCGCGCCGCTAAGCGCCTGTTTCGCGATTTGCAGCGCCCAGAACGCGCCCGCCGTATCGGGATCAAGCCCGGCCAGCGGATAGAGCACATCGCGCTCATATTCGAGCCGCTTGACGCCGGGAAAGGCCAATTCGATGCCGTAATTCGCCGAGCCCTCGGCGATCAGGCTTTGCGGCGAATAGAGCGGATAGATCGAAAATTCCTGCCAGCCGCGATTGTTGGTCAGGTTCCGCTCGAGCAGCATATTATAGACATGATGGCCCGGATAACCCTCATGACAGCCCAGGTCGACCGCGCGCGAAATCTTGATCGGCAGGTCGGTATTGATCTGGATCAGGCTCTGATAATTGCCTTGGTAATAGTTGTACCCGCTCCAGCTTTTACCAGTGACAAATTCCATTTTAAAATTCTCGTCGTCCGGCAGAGTGAAATATTCCTCGGTGCGCTTCTTGCACTCGGCAATCGCAGTGTCGAAGACGACCTTCAATTTGTCTTTCGGAATGACATAATTCGCCTCAAACGCATCGACGCGCGCGCTGAGCGGGCCAGTGCCGGGGACGAGATTTTCGATTTCCTTGAGAATTGGATTGAAGCTTTCCAGCGGTTTGATCTTTGGTTTAACGCCGAACAACCCCTTGGCCTCCCGGACAAAGGGCAGCGTCTCGCCAGAGATCATCGCATGACGAGTATACGCTGCTTCCAGTTGCGCAGACAGGAAACGCTTCCGTGCTTCAATCACTGAATCGTCACTTTTCGCAACCCGGTCCAATCGCTCCATCAATCGGACTATCTCGTTGCCCAAATCAACAAGCGTTCGTGGATTGTTTTTTACGGCCTCTGGATATCGCGGATGGCCATAGTAAGCATCTACATAGCCCTGCTCTTTCTCACCCATCCCCAAGGTCAAAAGAATATATTCTATTGCCATGAAATCTAGAGAGACAGGTCTTGGACCGACGGCTTCGATGACCGGACGCGGTTCTGCAACATCTGGTTTAGGCTCAGGATGCATTAAATTGCTTGCATATCGTTAAAGTTGTTGATTCAACATGCTTCACACAAAGGAGATGTTTGCATGAATGATTTACCGATGTTGAGCGAGGCACAGATACGCCGTATCAAGCCATATTTCCCGCTGTCTCACGGTGTCCCCGGAGTTGATGACCGACGGGTGCTCTCCGGGATAATCTATGTCATCAAGAACGGCCTTCGCTGGTGTGATGCTCCAGCGGGTTATGGTCCTCACAAGACGCTCTATAGCCGGTTTGTCCGGTGGAGTAAGCTGGGGGTCTTCAGTCAGATATTTGCAGCGCTGGTAAAACAGGCTGGTGAATCCGATGTGCTGATGATCGACGCGACGCACCTCAAGGCGCACAGGACAGCTTCCAGCCTGTTCAAAAAGGGGCTCTACCCAGATGTATCGGGCGCACCAAAGGCGGCCTGAACTCCAGACTACACGCCGTTTGTGATGGCGAAGGCAGGCCTGTTGCGCTGTGTCTGACCGAAGGCCAGATGAGCGACCACAAGGGCGCAAAGCTGCTCTATCCGGCGCTGCCTGAACGCGCCTGCGTGATGACCGGTGACAAAGGCTATGACAGCGATGAATACCGCGCCGCCCTCAAGGCCAAGGGCATCACACCGTGCATCCCGCCGCGAAAGGGGCGCACAATGCCCGCGCACTTCGACAAACAGCTCTACCGGCAACGCCACAAGGTCGAGAACATGTTTGGAAAACTCAAAGACTGGCGGCGTATACACACGCGCTATGATCGAAGGGCAGATACCTTCATGGCCGCCATAACCATCGCTGCTATCTGCGCCTTCTGGATCAATTAATGAATCCTGAGCCTAGGTGAAACGCAAGCCGAAACCAGCACCAATAGCCCAAGGGCAAAGAGCTTTTTCAAGCGCCTTCTGCCAAGGCTTCTGCTTCCTCGTCATGCTTCTTCGGCTGCGGAGCAAAGCGTAAGATGCAGTAACCGACCACCGCCGACAGGAAAGACCCCATCAACACGCCGATTTTCGCTTCTTCTATCAGCAATTCATTACCGGGAAAAGCCAGCGCCCCGATAAACAGGCTCATCGTGAAACCGATACCGCAGAGCGTCGCGACGCCATAAACCTGCAACCAGCTTGCTCCGCCCAATCGTCCAGCAAAACCTGTTTTCACCGCCAGCCAGACACTTGCGAAAATTCCAATCTGTTTACCGAAAAACAGGCCAGCCGCGATACCCAATGGCAGCGGCGCAAAAATCTGGTCGATGCCCATACCCTCCAGCGACACACCCGCATTGGCAAAACCGAATATTGGTATGATGAGGAAAGCGCTCCACGGCGCAATGCCATGTTCCATGATATGTAACGGTGAATTTGCGGCATCAGGTGACGTCGGTGTAACAACAATAGGAATGCACAAGGCCGCCAACACACCCGCTATCGTGGCGTGGACGCCGGACATAAGCACGGCGTACCACAGGATGATGGACAGGGTGATATAGGGCCAAAGCTTAAGCACACGGTTGCGGTTCAACGTATACATGATCGCTAGGATAACCGCACTCGCCAGCAAAGCTGCGCCATTGATCTCGGCCGTATAAACCAGCGCGATAATCGCGACCGCACCCATATCATCGACAATCGCAACCGTAACCAGAAACAGTTTGAGTGACGCCGGCGCCCTTGACCCAAGCAGCGCCAACACACCGATGGCAAAAGCGATATCTGTGGCTGCTGGAATGGCCCAGCCGTTGTAAAGCGGAGGCGCATCCTTGACTATGAAAAGATAGATCAGCGCAGGCACAATCATTCCTGCAGCCGCTGCCAAAACCGGCAGTCTTCTGCGATCCCATGTGTTCAGCCGCCCATCAACAAATTCTCGTTTGATTTCGAGGCCAACCAGGAAGAAGAAAATCGCCATCAAGCCGTCGTTAATCCACAGATGCGGCGTCATCGGTCCCAGTTTTTTCGAAAGCGTCGGCCCTTCCAACTCGTGCAGAAAGTGATGGTACATGTCGTAAAGCGGACTATTTGCGACAATCATTGCTAGCGCCGCTGCCACCATCAGCAATATACCGCCTGCTGCCTCGCTCTCAAGAAATTCGCGAAGCGCAGAATCTGTGCCTTGTCGCTGGGATTTTTCTTCAGCCATGGGTCGCCTTGTATCTGGGGTTTGTCTTCACGCTCTCTTGCGCAGGCAGGATTGTAAAATCAAGACCTGTCTGATGAGATTTGGAGGCTAGGCAGCAAGGCTGTCGCGAACTTCGGCAGCCAAGGCATAGGATTTTTCGCGGGCACTCTGATCGAATATCGAACCGGAGATGATTAATTCGTCGGCGCCAGTCCGTTCGATGAACGCTTCGACTGCGGTTTTCACATTGCCCGGCGTGCCTACCGCACTACCTTGCATAATCCCGGCCATCATTTGTTGTAACTGTGGCGGCAGGCTCTCGCGATAACCCTCTACCGGTGGGGGCATCTTTCCCGGATTGCCGGTGCGAAGCGCCACAAAACTCTGGATCATTGAGGTGGAAAGATATTCCGCTTCCTCATCGGTATCGGCGGCAAATATATTGAAACCGCACATGACATAGGGCTCGGTAAGCTGCTCCGAAGGTTTAAAATCCTTACGATAAATTTCAAGTGCCTGATCCAGCATCTGCGGCGCAAAATGTGAAGCGAAAGCATAAGGAAGCCCCAAAGCCGCCGCCAATTGCGCACCAAACAGGCTGCTACCGAGTATATAGAGAGGTACCTTACTCCCCTGCCCCGGCGTTGCCTGTATGGGAAGTGCTTCGTCCCCGGCTAGCAATGTCTGCAATTCCACCACATCGCGTGGAAACTGGTTAGGATCGGTATTGAGGTTCCGCCGCAATGCCATCGCCATTCGCTGGTCAGAACCCGGCGCGCGTCCAAGCCCCAGATCCACCCGTCCCGGAAACAGCGCTTCCAGCGTGCCAAACTGTTCCGCAATGACAATTGGCGAATGATTTGGCAGCATGATCCCGCCAGCGCCTATGCGGATGGTTTTGGTGCCATGGCCAATATGTGACAGTGCCACCGAGGTCGCCGCACTGGCAATCCCCTCCATCCCGTGATGTTCAGCCATCCAGAACCGTTCATAGCCTAGCGCCTCAGCATGCTGTGCCAGCGATAAAGAGCGATCCAGCGCGGTTCGCACATCGCTGCCTTGTGGCACTGGTGATAGATCGAGAATGGAGAATTTGACAGGGTTGCTCATTGTGTTTCCATTTGTCCCAATTGACCGGTCATCTTGATCGCATAGCCATCAGGTGTCTTACGAAAACCCAATGTCGGCAGCAACAATGTCCATGCGCTGTTGCCACCCGACAAGGCGAACCGTGCGGTATAGCGGCCATCGCCCCTCAATTTGAGCGTGAGCGTTTCCATGCCCGAACTGCTCTTGAGCGCGGCAACACCAGCACCCCGTCTTGGCATTCCGCATTGCCCAGCAAGCCGCGTTGCAGATCAAGACCTGGAATATTAGCATTTAACGACATCCTGACTTGCCCGCTTGCCGACTGGCAGCGCCGGTTCGCGAAAGTTGCGGTGAAACCATTCAATTCGATACTGGAAGCCGGCAGCGGTGCAAGCTGCCTGCCAACTTGTATCTGAGCAGCGGCATCAGCAACCAGAAACCCGTTTCCAGCCTGACCCAGCGTTGCTTGCAACGCTCCACCAGAAGCACCCTTTGATCGCTCGACATCCATGATAAAATCGCCTGAGAATAGCGGCCAGAACTGCATGCCCGCATCGAGACCGCCAAGCTCAACCGGTCCTAGTTTGGCGCTTTTAATCCGCCCATTCCAGATGCTGCCCGAAATCTGCTTTGCGGAAAATGCACGGTCATCTAGGCCCGCCATAGATACTGCCAACCGCAGCGGCATAAAATACAGCAATATCGCCGCAATTCCAATAAAAACGAGACAATAGAACAGAAACCGCTGCATCAGATTTCCGGTTCAAATTTCGAAAAATAATTGAATATTTCTTCTTCGCTTCGACTGGCCGCATTGCGCCAAGTTGGCGCGGTTTCAGGGTTCAGAAGCTGTGCCTCTGGCGACACTACCAACACAGTGGGTGTGCCCTCAATCTCCTTAATTCCGAAACGCTGGGGAATGTCGATATTGCGATCCCGGTAGCCAACATCGACGAAGGCGAGTTCATATTGATCAGCAACCATCCTCTTGAAGTGGGGCGATGCGAACCAGCCGGATAGTGCGCGGCTGTCATGGCACCAATTGGCACCCATCACCAGCAGGACATTGTTTCCGCTTTTCGCGGCTTTTTCGAATGCCTCATCCAGATCGGCCTGAGCAGTGCGCTCTTTAACAAATGGACGCGCTTCCGGATGGCCGCTTTCGCCCGCGATATCCGCAGCCAGCTTTTCCTTGCCGCGCTTGACCGAAGCCAGGCTGTTCCACGACGCTTCATCAATCCGCGCATCCATACGCAGATCGTTAAGTTGGTCAATGGTATCGGTGACACATTCATAAGCTGTGTCTGGACCTGCCTTCACCCGTACTGGCCGGTCCGGGTCCAGCGCAGCGAAGGCTTTCGCGGAAACGGGTTTCGATTGATCACCCAGGATAACCTTGCACATAGTTGCATCGACGCCAGAAGCGTCAACAATCTGTGGTCCGATATCGACATCCTCATCAACAGCAGCGCAGCCAAACAGGGGCGCTGCAAACAATATCCAGTATTTCATGGATGGAGTCTTTACACGGCAAGCGGGGTCAGGGAACAGGCTTTTGTAAGTCCAAGGCCGCGTTTCATGCCAGGATAGGCACGGACCTTGGCTGCGGCCATCGCAAGTTCAAGTCGCACAACCCGTCCGAATTTCTGTTCCAGGCTATCACCCAGCTCAAAGGCGAGGTCAGACTGACGCGCGATAGCCTGACCGAAGTCAAAACTGATTTTGAGATCACCTTCCACCTCCCCGGTCAGCATTTTGTTGATCATTGCCCGATCCACACCATCCATCAGTCCACCTTGGGCGGCCGAAATGGCGCAGGGTCCGCAATCCTCGATCAATGTCGCTCCGATGCGGGCTGCCGACAGCAATTCTGCCGAAGCTTCGTATCGGTGATTGGTAACGGGCATGAAATGTTTGAGTTTTTCCATCACATGGCCCGGCGCACTGGCCATTTCTTGCATATACTCACTTTCACCGGAATTAAGCTGATTCACCGCCTTCAAGAATACCATGTCAGGAACACCGGCGGGTGCGATCGACTGGCGAGCAAATACGATCCCGAGCGCTACAAAAACCAGCAAGGGAGGTCCGAGCACTCCGGGCGCATCGGCGACAAAGGCTTCTGGCGTACAAATGCCAACCGACACTTCATAGATATGCAGCCCACCGTGTAGCGCCAACCACAATGCACCAGCAAAAGCCGCTAACCATCGCATATGGATATTGGCGCTGGCGTAGAGCAGAATGAGTCCGCAGGCGGCATATGCTATCCCGATATCGCGAATGAAATGCTTGTTCGGCGGACCGGTCGCGACAACGGTTGGCAACGATGTGTACCAATCGAGCGGCCATAGGATCATGAATGCGCCAAAGAGCAGGGCGAACAATCCGACGGCAAGAACGAGGATTTGCGCGAGACGATCGAGCCAGTCTGGTTTTCCGGTGAGCATGCTTTCACTCCCTCTTGAAATATTACGAGTCTCTGTTATTCGGATATTTATTGTCTGAATAACAGGAAGAGTCAATCGTGCAAATTTCAAAGGGCGTGGAATGGGCCGCACATGCGGCAGCTTTGATGATTGGTCTGCCGGAAAAGCGTGGGCTAAAGGCCGAGGCGTTGGCCCGCTATCACGAGGTCCCGGCCGCCTATATGGCGAAGCAATTACAGGCGCTCAGCAAGGCGGGGATTGTCCAGACATCACGCGGAAAACGTGGTGGGTATCGGCTGGCTAAACCGGCGACCGATATCAGTTTGTGGGACATCACCGCGGCGATTGAAGGCAGCACACCAGCCTTTCGCTGCACCGAAATTCGGCAAAACGGTCCATGCGGACTGAAGCGCAAAGACTGCAAAAGTCCCTGCCAGATCGCGGCCAGCTTTGCGATCGCGGAGGCCGCGTTTCGAAACACTTTGAAAGGGACAACTCTGGCTGATCTCGGCGCGCAGGTCGTACAAGATTCAACGCAGGAACATTTGCTGGAAATGATGGGATGGTTCGGCCAGGAGGCAGTGCCGTTAGGGAAGCAGCAAAGCTAGGCACAGGCGCTGCGCACAACTTTACTTTTTGGCAGCCGACCGAACCATAGCCTCGACATCGGCCAGCAGGTTGTGGGCATCATGAACAATCCCGTCCTTGATCGTATAACGCACCCTTCCCACACGGACCAGTTCGCCGCTTGCCTTGTCAAGCCGCATATGCCCGGTGCCATAAAGCGTTTTGAAATTCTGGAGCGGATCTTCGGGAACGATGACCAGGTCCGCCAGCATACCGGGGCGAACCATGCCCATCGGCGGGTTCTGTCCCGATGCATCATAAATCTCGCGGGCGCCGTCAATGGTGGCAGCGCGAATAACCTCTAGCGGTGTAAGCCCTGCTTCCTGCAACATCTCGAGTTCACCAGCATAGGTAAAGCCCCATGTCTGATAGATAAACCCGGGATCGGAACCGACGGTAACACGGCCACCTTTGTTGACATAGTCGCGGGCCAGCCGAAACCATTTTTGGTAGAAATTGCGCCATGCAATCTCTTTGGCCGTTGTCCAATCGAAGAAAAACGATCCATGATTGACCGTGGAAGGCGTATAATATTGCATCAGGGAGGGTAGCGTATAACGATCATGCCAGACAAATCGCTGCGCCTTGCCCAAATCGCGACCGGCAGAATAGATATTTAGCGTGGGCGACATAGTAACATCTTCTTCGATCAAACCGTCCAGGTAGGCGTTCCACTTTTCTGATCCCGGTTCGACGCTTTGCTCAGCCAGTTCGGCGACACGGGCAAACCGGTCCTGCTCGTCGGCATAATTATAACCTATCGGAAACTTCTGGATGGTTGCGCCGTCAAGCAGGCTTTCAAAATGACCGTAGAAATGCGTGATCCCATCCAGCCCCAGCTTCGCGGCTTTCTCGCCATTGACTTCAGAAACCCAGGTTTGAGCAATATGGGCGACACTGCCCAATTTCTGTTTGCCGGTTTCGTCCAAAGCCGCCGCAAAAACATCTTCGGTTATCGGAGCGAGAAACTTAACGCCATAATAGCCCTGCTGCTTGGCCCATTGGACCCAGCGCCGAGCAGCCTCCTCAGTTTGCGGTGGAGCCTGCTGCCAATGGGCGCCGAAGGCCGCATAGGGAAACATCCGTGGTGCCGTGATCTCTCCGCGGGCGCTGCGTTTCGCATCTGTCAGGCCTGGATCGTTGGGCTGAAATGTAAAGCCAACACCCCGAACGCTGTTCACACCATGTGCCAGCCACAATTTGTACGCATATTCAGAATTGGGGGCTTTTTTCGCATCGCCCGGATGACCATGCGTATCGACAAAACCGGGCAACACATACATGCCTTTTGCATCAATTGTCCGCTGGATTGACCGTCCGGAAAAACTGCCCACAGGTCCGATGGCTTCGACCCGGTTTTGCGCAACCAAAATGTCGAGCGGCCCGACAGGCGGAGCACCACCGCCATCAATAACCGTCGCACCGTTGATCAGGAGAAGTGAATATTGTCCTTCCCCATCATCAGTTTCCACTTCTGGTTCCGTTTCCCGTGATCCTTGGTTAACATTGCAGCACAAAAGTGCGCGGGCCGAAACCTGATCCGGGCCATCGACAGGCTCCCGCAGCGGCTGAGCGACGCAAAACCGTCAATCAGGAAGACGGCTCAATGATCTCGCTCAAGAATCTCGCTCAAGGATCCCGGGCGGGTCCAGTCCCATCCGCGATAATCATTTCCACCGCGCGTCATGCAGACGCCCGCAGGCATCCGTCCCGATCAGCCGGGAGTCTTCGCCGATCAGGTCGAACGGTGGGCGACAAAACCAGCCAGTCCGGGCGGCTCTATCTGCTTTCCAAATGTCACACGGCTCAGGCCGCTGCCTCCGGTGATCCGTGACCACTGGCAGATCGAGAACAGTTTGCATTGGTCTCTCGATGTGGCGATGAACGAAGGCCAGCACCGAGCGCGGAAAGATCACACACCAGCCAATTTTGCTGCGTTGAGGCGGATCGCCCTGAACATCATCAGGGCCAATCCGGCAAAAGGTTCAAACCGGGGCAAGTTCAAAAAGGCAGACTGGAGCAATGACTTCCTCAAAACGCTCATGCAAGGCTTCTGAAGCGCGATTGCCCTGATAATTTCCACCGCTTTCGCGACACAACCCGACGCTCCCTGTATTCCCTCTTCAAAACAGGCCTTCGTGCTCCACGAATATCTCTCGCGGGCTCCGCCAAAACCCCGGAACTTTGGGAGATATGGATATATTGAAGAGGGCAAGAATCAAAAACCGCAAAATCCCTGATCCAGCAAAATCCCTGATCCAGCAAAATCCTTGATCCAGCCGTAAAAGGCCGCCATCGTCACAAAGTGCCATCATCACAAAGGTCGCGGCCAGGGAGTCCCAGCCTGATTGATGCGCGACAGGAAGGGTGCGGCCGGGGGTGTTGACAAAGCTGCCTCCGGCTGTGAATGACCTGTTCAAATGCGGCGGTGACGTGCAGGTAATGAAGGCGGGTAATGAAGGAGAATATTGATGCGCCTGGATAAATTGTCGAAAATTACCTGTGTCTTTGTGCTGGCGCTCTGGGCCGGGCCCTCTGCCGCCCTTGCAGAGGCGGATTGTGCCACCTGGAATACCCGCCAATTCTTTGCCGTGGCGACGCCGGCCGATATGGCCCGCTGCCTGGAGGCCGGGGCGAACCTGGAGGCGCGGGACGACGAGTATGGATGGACGCCGCTGCATAGGGCGGCAGCGCACGGATCACCGGATCTGGTGCAGGCACTTGTGCAGGCCGGGGCGGACCTGGAGGCGCGAAGCAAGGATGGATTGACGCCGCTGCATAGGGCAGCAGCGTTCGGATCACCGGATCTGGTGCAGGCGCTGCTTGACGCTGGTGCCAACCCTGGCGCGCGAAGCAAGGATGGCCGTCTTCCGTTCGACCTGATCGGCGAAGATTCCCGGCTGACCGGGACGGATGCCTACTGGCGTCTGCATGACGCGCGGTGGAAATGATTATCGCGGGTGGGACTGGACCCGCCCGGGATCATTGAGCGAGATCATTGAGCCGTCTTCCTGATTGACGGTTTTGCGTCGCTCAGCCGCTGCGGGAGCCTGTCGATGGCCCGGACCAGGTTTCGGGATCAGGTTTCGGCCCGCGCACTTTTGTGCTGCAATGTTAACCTGTGCTACAATGTTAACCAAGGATCACGGGAAACGGAACCAGAAGTGGAAACTGATGATACCAGTGTTCGGGCAAATATGTAATGCCCAATGAAATCGTCGATTTCTTACTCGCCCCTAAAATTGAGCTCCAGAAGGACACCGTTGGGCTCGCTGAAAAAGAGCTGCTTCAGGTCAATTGATGGAATATCGTTGAGGCGATACTCGATCTTGTTCTCCTCAAGCTTCTTCATGAACGCCATGTGATCGCTACAATCCAGCGCGACATGATGGATCGCTCCTGTCATTGGTCCTGACTGTGTTTCTCGCCGAAAGGCCTGTGTCATTTCTTTTGAATTGATGTGAAAAATGGCATGGCCTTGGTGGTCGTAGAGCCACTGCACATGCTCTGGCGGCAAAGATTCCGGCCCATCCCGGACATCCAGCCTAAATAGATCGACAAAGAAAGAACATGTGCCTTCCAAATCATCGGTGATGATATTCACATGGTCGAGAGCATTGACCTTCATATCAGCCTTTCAGTTTCCGCCCGCGCTCGATTACATCCGGTCGGCGCTGTTCAACCAATTCCGCCGAGACATTGTTATTCCAGGTATCGGTTGTTTGTTTCTCCAGTGATATTGCATCAGCGAAGTTGCGGTCATAGCCATCAAAGATCAGTCTTTTGTATTCCTTCACGAATTCCGGATCGATGGTTGTCATATCCTCCGCAAGAGCACGTGCGGCTGGCATAAGTTCCTCCGGCTTGTAAACCCTATTGATCAATCCCCATTCACAGGCGGTTTGGGCATCCAGAAATTGGCCCGTAAAACTCAGTTCGCAAGCGCGCGAGAGGCCAATGAAACGGGATAGTTTTTGAGACAATCCCCAGCCCGGAATGATTCCCACCCGGGCATGTGTATCTGCAAAACGAGCATTAGTGGAGCCAATTCGAATATCGCAGGCAAGGGCAAGTTCGAAACCGCCGGTGATTGCCACTCCATTTATCGCGCCGATTACAGGTACGGATAATGTCTCGAGTGCCCGGCAGGGGTTGCGAGCAGGGTTTTGATCGGTTGCTGCTCCGAGGCCCTGCTGACCAAGCTCCTTCAGATCCAATCCCGCCGTAAAGGCCCTGTCACCAGAGCCGGTAACGATGACTGCCTTTACCTCACTATCAGATTGTAAGGACTGACAGATATCGAAAATCTCGCTCCGCAGGTCATGCGAAAGGGCGTTCATCGCATCCGGGCGGTTCAGCGTGATGGTGGCAACGCCGCTTGATTTTTCGAGCAATACCAACGACATTAGTCATCATCTCCCGCTTCATATTTACGCGCGGTTTCCGCCCCAAATTGTGAGAGCATTTCAAACAGTTTTTCGGGCTCACTCTGACGCATTTGGGTCATCATCAACTCGGGCCCTTCCGCGATAATTAATTCCGGCACGTTATTTTCAACAGCCTCCAATATCAGCCGTGCGCATTCGGACGGCTCCATTCCATTGTCGATAACTGAATCAGATTTTCCTCGTTTATCGCCTGCTTTTGTCAACGCATTTCGCGAGACATTGGTTCGGATAGAACCGGGCAGAATATTGGTCACCCGAATGTTATGCAGTATTTCTGTTTCAGCTCGCAGTGCGTCCATATAGCCAATCAGTCCATGCTTGGCTGCGCTGTATGCGGTTCTTAGTGGGGCACCAATGCGGCCAGCCACCGAACTGATTCCAACGATATGCCCACCACCGGCCTCGATCATTTGGGGCAGCAATAATTGGGTCAGCCAGATTGGTGCGAGCAGATCGACGTTGATGATCTTATGGTGGACGCCGGGGTGCGTATCGATTGCCAGGCTTCGCTGGCTAATCCCGGCATTGTTGACAAGTATATCGACCTTGTCTTTCCAGTTTCGGGCTACTTCTGCCTTTTTTGGGAGCACATCATAGTCAGTCGTTTCGAAGGGTAAAATCAGGGTCTCGGTTTCAATATCCGATGCGACTGTTTCCAGCGCTTCGGTCCGGCGACCCGAAAGAATGATATGCGCGCCTTCCGCAGCAAAGGCTTTTGCAACCGCTTCACCAATGCCAGAAGAGGCACCGGTTATCCAAACGACTTTATCCTTGAAGCGCATAGTTCATTGTCCTTGTTCAATGGCCTTCATTTTCTTCCAGCCAACATAGCAGAGAGCGAGCATGATGATATTACCGACTACGTCAATCAGGCCCATCACCGTGAAGACCGGATCATGGAAGGTGAAATAATAGTTGAAGACGAAAAACGGCAGCAGGGCGATGCCGTAGACTACGAAGGTTGTGGATGTGAAACGGGCAAAAGCGGCGAACAATCCGGCTAAATAAGCCTGTGCCCCGAAACAAGCCATCATGAAGGGCAAGATACGACCGCCTTCGCGATATTCGGGAAGAAATACCGTTTCTATGACGTGGCTCGGAAAGAACAGTGCCCAGCCACCGAGTATGAAGAAACACCAAAGCGATAAAATACTGGATGCTCTTTGGTGTCATGTCGCCGTGCGTTCAGGCCGACTTACTATTCTTTGGCGCGTCATCGCCCAGATCTTCAAACCAGGCTTCTACTTCGCCATTCAATTTTATCAGCAACGGATTGCCTTTGCGGTCCAGTGTCTTGCCCGCCTGCACCTTCACCCAGCCTTCGGATATGCAGTATTCCTCGATCGAATGTTTGCGTTCTCCGCGAAAATTTATGCCGATACCACGGGTCAGCAAATCACCACCATAATGCAGACTGCGCGGATTGATCGCGAGCCGATCGGGAGGGACATCTGGGCCCGCCGCTGCGCTATTTGCTTGGTCTGGTTGTTGGTCTTCAGTCATGAATTGGGTTCGCTTTCTCTGTTTGGTAGTGCTTTGTCATAACCATCATGAAAATCAATCAGATGTTGATCTTCGCAGGCTATCTGAAAACATCTCCTACATTTTCATTCAATTTCGGATCTTTGCCATATTGATTGTCACCCTTTTTCCCTTCGAGGCACATCAGGATCAAAATCACGATCCCGGGAAACGTCAAAATAATAGTCGCAATATATAGCAAAATCCCTACAATTCCGGGAATATCCTGATCATGTAGCCGACGGACGACAGCGGCTATATTTGGAATGAGCATGGCGACCCAGAAGATGAAGTACAAGCCAAGGCCAACGATCAACATGACAGCACCAGCATCCGACATCTCTGATGAGCTGAAAAAGCCGATTGAGCCAAACAGGATCACGAAAAACAGTGCTGCCGCAGCTATCTGAACCACAAACTGGAAAAGAAAGAACATCCAGTATTCCTTGCGGCGGGAGCGACCGCTGAAATCCGCATAACGCTTGAGCGGCAATATCATCCATTCCAATGCGGGTAGGTGCGGTGATGGATGTGGGAGGGAAAAAGCAATAACATGCCTGCTTCCGGATGGACAATATGATTGCCGAACTTTTCAGATGCGCCTTCGCCGAGCCATTGTTCTGGCCATCCAAACTCTATCGCACCGGCAGTGGATTTCCGATCTTTCCTAGTAGGAACTTTAACGTAGTAAACGCCGCTAAGCCAACCAGAATCATGAATATGCCAGTTTTCGTACCCTGCTTCCCGAGTGATAACAGACCAAGGCCTGATTTGCGCTCTGGAAGGGAGATTTTTCACAAACGGGTGGGCATTGAATTCACCCAATCTCTGCTCCAGACGAATGCAGTAGCTCTTCACCTCGATCGCGATTTTTTGAAACAACTCCGTTAGTACCGGGGCCTCGCCAACAAGCAGTTCTTCCACGCGCCAACTGTGATTGCTGGCGGTCCTCTGGTTTTCAAACCTGATTGATGGGTTCTTCAAAATTTCATCGGTCAGCATCCTGTTAAAATCTGCTGATTTTGGATCCTCGGATTGTGGATTGAGGATCCCCCGCAAAAAAACAAATCCAGACCACGCAATTGATCAGCTTCACCGATACGGTCTAATCGAGCGAGAACGGCTGAATAAATTGCTCTTAGCCTGGTATGATCGACCTGTTGATCCAGCAGGCTCTTGCAAATCGCCCAAAGTTCGATCTCCCGATGTTCTGAAAATTCAATATTGGCGAGCTTTCGAAGCGCATAGTGATTGTGAGGATTGAACCGCCCCGGGATTGCCGGAGGCTATTTGGTTTAAGTTACGCTGCCACGGGTGTTTCGTCCAGCGTAGCATGATAGTTTTTCTCAGCTTGTGCTGGCGGGATGTTTCCGACTGGTTCAAGCAGCCTTTTATTGTTGAACCAGCCGACCCATTCCAGCGTAGCATATTCAACGGCTTCAAACGAGCGCCAAGGACCGCGCCTGTGGATGACCTCGGCTTTGTAAAGGCCATTGATTGTCTCGGCCAAAGCGTTGTCATAGCTGTCACCAACGCTACCGGCCGATGGTTCTATCCCTGCCTCCGCCAAGCGTTCTGTATATTTGATTGATACATATTGGCTGCCACGGTTACTGTGGCGGACAAGGCCGCTACGATGCGCTGGCTTGCGATCATGCAATGCTTGTTCCAGGGCATCCGGAACGAAGCCTGCATGGGCTGTTCTGCTAACCCGCCAGCCAGCGATAGCGCGGGCATAAACATCAATGACGAAAGCCACATAGATAAAGCCCTTCCATGTGGCGACGCAGGTGAAGTCAGACACCCACAGCATATTGGGTGCCGGCGCATGGAACTGGCGGTTTACGTGAGAGGCTGTGTAAAAACGCATTGATTATCGCTATGGTCTGAGCGGCTTTGTTGGAGGCGGTTGCATGAAGCGTTTTGTGGTTGGATCGGATCGTGATCAGACGTTTTTATTGCCGCCATCGCTTGAGGATTATGTGGATGAAGATAATCCGGTCCGTGTGGTGGATGCGTTTACCGACGAACTGGATTTGCGGGAACTGGGATTTTCTGGTGTTGATCCGAAGGACACGGGTCGCCCGGCTTATCATCCAGCGGTGATGCTCAAAATCTATATTTACGGCTATCTCAATCAGGTACAGTCGAGCCGGAGACTGGAGCGCGAGGCGGGCCGCAATCTCGAGCTGATGTGGCTAACCGGCCATCTGGTCCCGGACTTCAAGACAATCGCCAACTTCAGGAAGGACAATGGCCCAGCGATCCAATCCGTTTGCAGTCAGTTTGTGGGGCTATGCCGGGAGCTCGGTCTGTTCGCCAAGGCTGTGGCTGCGATAGACGGGTCGAAGTTCAAGGCTGTGAACGCACGCGAACGCAATCATACACGAGGCAAGCTGAAACGCCGGATTGATCAGGTGGAAAAGAGCATAGCGCGCTATCTCCAGTCACTTGATGCAGCGGACATGCACGATAGCGACGTTGCTGAGGACCGGACGACACAGCTGCGCGAGAAGATCGTGTCCATGAAAGCCAAGCTCCACGAGCTTTGCGCCAAAGAAGCGGAGGTCATCGCTCATCCTGATAAGCAGATATCGCAGACTGATAGCGATGCCAGAGCCATGTCCACGAGCATGAAAGCCTCCGGCATGGTGGGATATAACGTACAAGCTGCTGTGGACACCGGGTACCATCTCATTGTGTCACATGAAGTGACCAATGCACCGCATGACCGGGCCTTCCTCGCTCCTATGACGGAGAAAGCCAAAGTGGCCATGGATGCGGAAGAGATAGAGGTGCTGGCTGATCGCGGTTACTTCAGCGGACCGCAGATCAAGGCATGTGAAGAACAGGGTGCGACGCCGCTTGTGCCAAAGCCCAATACATCAGGCTCTAGGGCAGCAGGCCGGTTCGATAGAAGTGATTTTATCTATGAAGCAGAGACAGACACTCTGCGCTGTCCTGCAGGTGAAGAACTCATCCACCGCTTCACGACAGAAGAAAAGGGGCTGACGCTGAACGCCTATTGGTCGAGCAAATGCCCAGACTGCAAAATCCGATCACAATGCACCACAGCCAAATACCGGCGCATCAAGCGCTGGGAGCACGAAGCCGTGGTCGATGATATGCTCGTACGCCTCAACAATCGCCCCGATGCCATGACCATCCGCAGACAAACGGCTGAACATGTCTTTGGAACACTCAAAAGCTGGATGGGACCGTGCCACTTCCTCACCAAAGGCATCAAAAACGTCGCCACAGAGATGAGCCTCTCGGTTCTCGCCTATAATATCAAACGCCTCATCACCATCATGGGCGTCAAACCGCTCATCAAAGCGATCCGGGCATGATGGTTCTGCGCGCCTGCTGAAATTATCGGCAAAAATCTGACCTGAACGAAAAAATACCCCACGACAGCGCATGACAAACGCGTTTTTACACAGCCTCGGGATCGTGCGGACAAGGCCGAGCGGACAAGGCGCTGTCTTATCGCTGACTGTCGTGCGCACCGGTTTGCCGCGAATGACGCCTTGCAAACCCATATCGCGCATCAGCCGTTCCACAGTGCAGCGCGGGGCATCAAAGCCTTCGCGCTTCATCTGTCGCCACACCTTGCGGTATCCATAAACTCCGAAGTTCTCGGCAAATACACGCTTGATCCCTGGCTTCAAGACCAGGTCACGTTGTCCACGCACTGACAGTCGCGCCCGGTCTCTGCGCTTGGCAACGTGGTCATGATAAGTGGATGGGGCGATAGGCAGAACCCTGCACATCGGCTCGACCCCGTATGTTCCACGATGACCGTCAATAAAGGCGATCATCTCTTGAACGGGCGGTCGAACTCCGCCTGAGCAAAATATGCTGATGCTTTGCGCAATATCTCATTGGCTTGCCGAAGCTCCCGATTCTCACGTTCCAGTGCCTTCATACGCTCTGCTGTATCTGTTGGAATACCAGCGCGCCTCCCGCTATCGACTTCTGCCTTCTTGACCCATTCATTGAGGGTCTGAGGCACACAGCCTGTCTTCCCGGATATCGAGACTGCCGTCGCCCAGCGGGATGAATAATCCCCTGAATGATCCAGCACCATCCGTACCGCGCGTTCCCGTACCTCAGGTGAAAATTTGTTCGTTGGCTTGTTCATAATGGCTCCTTCTACTCATGAGTTGGAGCCTCCGGCAATCCCGGGGCGGTTCATATTCCACAGGCGATTAAAAGTCCGCTTAAGGCGCGGAAGAAGACTTTAAAAATTTGAAATTTCGGGCTGATCTAACGTTAAACCATTTCTGGCAACCACATGCCTATAGTTGCCATAACTACGCCGAGCGCTGTCGCTAACCCGGCGGCCACCATGCCCCCCGCAAGAACCGAATGAGTTATAACCGGATCTGGTGTCTGGAAGAATTTGAAGTATGGGGCGTGCCTTGCTGAAATCGTTTTTGTCTGGAAATCGAAAGTAGCAAGAGGAGCCCGCCACACATGGCAAAAGATACTGTGATTGATCCGGGTAGACCGGAGGGAATTGAACCACTGACAGAACTACTCAGACCGGGTGCGAAGCAGTTAATCGCCGAAGCGGTCCAGGCAGAGCCGGATGAGTTGATGACAAAGTTTGATGGTCAAAAAACGGCTGACGGACGACAGCGCGTTGTCCGCAGTGGCCATCATCGCGAACGAGAGGTGATTACAGGGGTTGGCAAGGTCAGCGTCGAGGTGCCGAAGATCCGTAGCCGTGAAGGTACGCCGGAATGTTTTCAATCTCTGGTTGTACCGCCCTGCATCCGGCGAACGGCGACGCTGGACGCGGCGAACCCCTGGCTTTATTTGAAGGGTGTTTCGAGTGGCCAGATGCAGAGCGCACCGGAAGCTATTGCCGGCCCCGAGGCTAAAGGGCTGCCGGCCAATGTCGCGGGGCGTTTGAAGCGGCAATGGGAAGCTGAATACAAGCAATGGTGTACTCGAGCGGTGTCTGATGAATGGGTCCATATCCGGGCTGATGGCATCTACAGTGGTCTCAGAGGCGACGATGGCCGATTGTGCTGCCTGGTTATCATCGGCGTGAACAGCCGGGGTCACAAGCACTTCCTGGCAATCGAAGATGGTGTCAGGCAGTCAAAACAGAGCTGGCGTGAGGTGTTGCTGTCCCTGAAACAACGGGGTCTGGACCAACCCCCGAAGTTGGCAATTGGAGACGGCGCCCCGGGCTTCCGGGCCGCAGTGGAGGAAGTGTATCCGGAGACGGGCGTTCAACGTTGCTGGCAACGTTGCTGGCAACGTTGCTGGATGCACAAGACCGGCAATGTGCTGAACTATCTGCCGAAGTCTGTCCAGGAGAAAGCGAAGCAGGGTCTGCATGATATCCGGATGGCAGAAGATCGAGCTGATGCAGAAAAGGCGTTCGATAATTTTGAGGAACGTTTCGGTGCAAAGTACCCCGAGGCGGTGGAATGCTTATCGAAAGACCGTGACGCGTTGCCGGCATTTCATGACTTTCCAGCGGAACACTGGACCCGTATCAGGACAACCAATGTCATTGAGTCGAGTTTTGCGACGATCCGGCATGGAACACGCCAAGCCAAAGGTTGTGTCACGCGCAATACGATGTTGACGATGGTCTGCAAGATGGGATTATGCGCAGAAGATTCCTGGCGCAAATTGAGAGGCTTCAGACACCTGGCGAAGGTGATTGAAGGCGTGAAGTCTAAAGATGGAAGCGAGGTGAACAAGGACGACATGCCAGCCGCATGATTAACTTGCCAGACACTACTTTTGACAATAACTCAGAAGGAATTGGTGATGGCTGGTTTCGTCTTATGGATTTTGATTTTTCAGGGGACGTTCCATTCATTCGGGTGAGTACCTACTCAACTCACTATCGAACCCCATCGCGGGAGTTGGAGAAGTACGCAAAATGGTACCGCAAATACGAACAACCCGATATGAGTTCAGAGGAGTTTGTTGAAGCGGACAATTTTACGTTGGAACTCGTCGATTTTTACAAGCGCTTTGGGAAGCCGGGGGCTGGGAAATAACCCCGTTGGAGACGATTTCGGCGCCGTCGCATCAGCTGGATTACAGCATGCTTGTACAAACCCATAAATAGGAGAGGAACAATTCCCTACAGTCACTCAAAGCTGGTTGGAGCTATCGCTGGCATACTGTTCGCTTCAGCAATCACGCCTGGTCATGCCCAAACGCTGGAACAAGCTCAGGAGGTCCACGACAAAGTGCTGGTACTGGACGCACATGTGGATATTGTAATTCCCGGTACTCAATCCATATATGGCGATCCCGACGGATCTTCAAAGGTCACCCCGGAAAAGCTCAAGGCTGGGGGCGTAGATGCAGTCGTCATGGCAGTGGCGATTGAGTGGGGACCCCGAACGCCGGAGGGTGATGCTGAGGCAAGAGCGATCGCAGACAAAGAGCTGGCCGGCGTTCTCTCCATTGCTGCTGACCCGGCGAATAAGGTGGTTATTGCCCGCTCTGCGGATGAGCTGATCGATGCACACAAAAAGCGGCAAACCGCTTTTCTCCTGGGCTTCCAGAACGCGCGTATTCTTGAGGGCAAGATTTCATCTATTGATGAGTTTTACGATGCCGGTGTGCGAATGTTTGCATTAACCCATCTTGGCCATAATGATTTTGCAGATTCCTCCAGGCCAGTTTACATCACCGAAAAGCGTGCCTACGAGCCTGACGAGGAACATGGCGGGCTGTCAGAACTGGGCCGTGCCGCCATTGCCCGGATCAACAACCTTGCCTTATCCATCTGAACTGCCCTGCGCTTCGCTCCGGCCAGTCCAGATGGACGGCTTTAACCGCCGTGCTCTAACTTAACAACTGGATCACCAAATAGGGGCAGGCCAATGCACTGGTCGGGACCGTTGAACACAGCGTTGTAGAATTCATAGTCACCACCACCACGCAATTGCGCAACTTCGTCTCCACCATTGGATACGAAAGTGATGTTTGCCAACTTGTGACGCTGGCGTGGTTCTGCATCCTCGTCACCATTGGAATCTGCTTCCATGACCTTGTCGCCGCCATTCGGACGTTGGACAGCCAGAACGAATTGGTTGGCACCCTGGAATCCGGAATCGGAGTCCACTGAGTCATCATCGATGCCGGTTAGAGCGAGATTTTTACCATTCAAGCGACCACCAAACCATTCGATGCCATCATCGGAACTATTGTGGACTTGAATATTCTGGAAGAAAGTACCGCTTCCGATACCAGCAAGAGTGATACCGTTCAGCTCGTTGCCTGGCGAAACTTCGAAACCGGGATAGCGAACCTGAACGAATGACATCCGTCCACTATTGTCAGCGGGAACAGTACCGCCATAAACGGCATTGGATGGTCCCTCAACGATGGCTTCACAGTCAGTGCGCGTGCCGCCCGGATTGGATGCACCACCGGTTGCACAGTCAGAAATTGGCGCGCGGCCAAGGATAACGATACCGCCCCATTGACCGATGCTATCATCGGTTGTGGTACCTTCGATATTCTGACGGGAAGTGAAGATGATAGGTGCTGAGGCTGTTCCCTCTGCAAAGATTTGTGACCCACGATTGACCAGCAAGAAATCACCGCCCGAAGATCCAAAAATGGTTACGCCTGGTTCAACAGTCAAAATACCTTGTACACCGCCGTCGATACCGACCTCAACAGCACCGGAAAGCGAATAGACTGTATTCGCTGTATCAGGCCGTTTTGGTAGAGTCAGATTGCCTTGGATTACACCAGAAACTTGACAGTTGCGCGCCTGCTCGCCCGCGCCAGTTGTAATCGTTCCAACATTTGCCGTTCCCGTTGGGCAATCGGTAGCCGGTGTTCCGGCTGGAGGCGTTGGCGTCGTTGGTGGCGGTGAAGGAGGCGGAGTTGTGGTATTGTTAATCGTAACATTGCCGCCTTCCCCTAGAGACGCAACATCGTCGGCACCACAAGCAGTCACCGCAAGCGCAGCAACGCCAGCAAAAAGTACAGATCGATATTGTTTGGTAATCATGTGATTAGTCTCCGCAAAACTGGTTTGAAGTACAAATTTCAAACGATGCGGAGCCCGAATCAGCGCTATCCCCATCGCCTTCGGATCGGGCAATAGGGATGCTAAATGACTCGTCGATGCGGATTGTGTTACGATTCAGCGACGGAAATATTTCATCAATGTTGCAACTATGGCAAAGCCCGCCGCTGACCTTCAATTCCTATGTTGCAGTGCAAAACATTTGGAGAAGGAAACACACAAAAAAAGCGGCCGCAAATGCAGCCGCTCTTATATAGATTCGGGTATTCGGTGTTCTAGCGTGAGGCCAAGTTGCTGTTTAGATTTTGCAGCGCCAATCTTGCGGCTACCCGGGAATTTATCACGGAGCCATCTGCCAGGACCAAATCAAAACTACGATCACTATTCATTGCTGCCATGAACATTCTGGCTGCATCTCCGGTCCGGCCTGTGCGCGCATATGCCTGTCCCAGATTGATCAGTCGTGCCGGATCATCTTTGGCCACGCCATCGATATTTTCCAACTGCTTTAGCGCTGTCTGATTATCGCCAGCGATCAGAGCGTCATAACCTAACGACCCTTTTGAATAACCAATTTCACCATCGGCTTCTGCCGCCATTAACGGCGAAGAAATCAAGAGCAGGCTTGCCGTGAAACCCGCGAATTTTAGTGCTTTCATAACATCTTCTCCCATCGACTGAAATCTATATTACAGATTTATGACAAAGAATGCAACAAAAGTGTAATATTTGGAAAAAGACGGGTTCAATCATTAGTCTGTTTTCGGAATCCAGCCGTCTCCTTCAGAATGTCCGAAATTGGGGCGCAAAACGGACATAAGATCGGATTGCTGCGATCAACTGCTTATGGGGCATTAGCTGGACGGCAGCTCTTATTTGACATCTAATCACTGAATTTCCAGCTAGCCCATCGTCAGAGCTTCACACCGAATTGGCCCAAGGCCCAGACCATCATCAGATAGAGCGAGACAGTCAAGGCGCAACCAAAAGCCAGCGACGGCCAAAATCCTAACCCGCGATGCAGCAGGAGCGAGATTAGCAGGAACATCGGTAGGCTGGGTAACATAAACCAGAATGTGGCAAAGGCGTGTTCAGCCATGCGGGTTACATCCTCGGTATCGTGCCATAGCCAAATCATTCCGAGCACCGAGATCAGAGGCAACGAGGCGATCAGCGTTCCAAGGCGAACGCCTCATGAATTCTGATCATCCTGGCCCCATGCCTCTTCGCACCAAACCCCTAGGACGAAACCCCGATGCCGGCTTTCTCCCATGCTGTGGGGAGAATCCCTGGAAACAAGACCATTAGATGCTATGGTTATGGAAAGTCAAAATGCTGGCATTGGCAGCTTAATTTCGCAGACAGCACATCAATAGTTGCTACCAACTGGAGTTCGCCCTCAATCGCAAGTATCGCAAGAGGGTGAGATTACCATACCGATGTAGGTATAATCGATATGTGTTTTTTCATCACAAACAGGAATTTTTGCGCCATAATTATATCTGTTGAAATTGCGAGAAATATAGTATAATTAAAATGCAAGTATTCTTCGAAAGTGCGAATAAATGCATTCTAGACCTAGCGCGAGCGACCTAACCCTTCGTAGCCAACAGCTTGCACAGTTGGTGAGTGCCACCGGTGATGTAATAAAGATTGATGATGCGGAACGCGTATTGGGAATCAGCCGTGTTGATGCGTCCAAACTCCTGTCTCGCTGGAAAAAACAAGGATGGGTAAGACGCGTGGGCCCAGGCGCATATGTCGCAGCTAGCCTCGATTCTTTGACAAGCGAACATGTGCTGGAAGATCCTTGGGTACTCGTACCCGCACTATTTGAACCGGCTTACATAGGTGGCCGTAGTGCAACAGAATATTGGGATTTAACGGAGCAAATCTTCAACGATACTATGGTCATGACCGCTGCAAAAATCAGCCAGCGCAATCAAATCCGGCACAATAACAAATTTTCGCTGAAACACATTGATCCAAAACGCATTATTGGAACAAAGACTATCTGGCGCGGACAATCGAGGGTAGCAATTTCCGATGTTCATAGGACGATCGTAGATATATTGGATGATCCTGCAATCGGCGGCGGCATCCAGCATGTCGAAGACTGTCTAAAAGCCTATCTAAGGCGCGAGGACAGCGATACGAAGCAGCTTATCAAATATGGCGACCGATTGAACAACGGCGCATTATTCAAAAGATTGGGTTTCCTCGCTCAACGATGCGGTGCGAGCAAATCTCTCGTTGCTGAATGCAAAAAACGCCTCACCACTGGCAATGCCAAACTCGATCCGGCATTGGATTGCAATAAGCTCGTAACGCCATGGCGCTTGTGGGTTCCGCAGCAATGGAAAGATCAAGCCGGACAATGATCAGCAAACAAGAAATTATCGATTCTGCCACCAACATGTCGTTAACACCGCATGTAGTTGAGAAAGATTTTGCGCTTGGTTGGATTTTGGCTGGGATTTTTGCAAATGAGAAACTGGCCGATAGCTGGATTTTCAAAGGCGGAACATGCCTAAAAAAATGCTATTTCGAGACTTACCGGTTTTCAGAAGGTCTTGATTTTACGCTAACTGATGAAAGTCATCTTGATGAGGGTTTTCTAAAAACGGCATTCAAGGAAGTGGCTGACTGGGTTTATAATGAATCAGGCATAGAAATGCCCGCGGACAGCCAGAAATTTGACATATATACTAATCCCAGAGGTTCGATCTCCTGCCAAGGAAAGCTGCCGTATCTTGGGCCGGTATCTCCAAGATCAGGTGGCATGCCCCGCATAAAACTTGATTTGACCTGTGACGAACGCGTGGTTCTAGCTCCCGTAAAGCGACCCGTTTTTCATCCCTATAACGACGAACCTGAAGGCAAGATATTCGCCCTCTCCTATTGCTATGAGGAAGTGTTTGGCGAAAAAGTTCGCGCGCTGGCAGAACGCACGCGCCCGCGCGATCTATATGATGTCATCAACCTGTTCCGTAATGACAATGAAAAGCCAGCCGCGCCCGTTTTGCTCGATGTCATCAAACAAAAATGCGAGTTTAAGGACATTGGTCTGCCGCAACTGACTGAACTGGAAAAGCATCGAGATGATCTTACGGGTTCTTGGCACGGTATGCTTGATCACCAATTGCCTGCGCTTCCCAGCGTCGATAATTATTGGGACGCGCTTGGTGTGTTTTTCGATTGGCTATATGGCATTTCAGAGCCGGTTCCTCTTTCGGCCTTATCCAGTGCCAGCGATGACGTGGTTATTCGCGAGCGCAAGCTTCCGTCCACACTGCCCAGCCGATCTCAGCCAATTCTCGAGATCGTTCGATTTGCAGCAGCAAACAGGCTCTGTGTTCAATTGACATACAGAAAAGAACATGGAGAAATCACAACGCCGATAATTGAGCCATATTCGCTGAGACAATCCAATGCTGGCAATATCAGCCTTCACGGGTTCGACGTGAGCAAAGATGGAAACCGCAGCTATCGCATTGACCGTATTCAGGCAGCTCAAGTAACCAATCAGAGTTTCGCTCCGCGATACGAAGTAGAATTAACCGCCAATGGCCCAGTCAGTGTATTGCCGACTGCATCAAGAACCCGAGAATTTGCCAGCGGTCGGATCCCCACGATGAGGTCAGCGCCAATACGAGCAAGAGCAGCCAAACGTTCAAGAGCTGTTGCCAGCTACGGACCTAAATATGTCTATCAGTGCCCGACTTGCCAGAAGAAATTTACACGAAAAAAGCGAGATTCAAAGCTCAACAAGCACAAAAATGACTGGGGCGGTCAATGCACCGGCAGAAGTGGATTTTTGATAGAAATGAAATACTGATGCGCTCACCATAAAAGGCATGAATTCAAGGAAATTTATCGGATAGACAATCAATCCCGTTGTGTCCCAGGTTCGAATAATTTTAACAATACCTTATGCGTTGTTCTTGATCGTCTGGCCAATGGCTATCTCAATAGCCTCTCCGACCCTATCCGCTGCCTCAAGTAACGTCCCGTCATCGAGATGCGCATAACGGTTTGTCGAACCAATACCGGTATGTCCAAGGAGACTACCAATCATCGGCAGCGTTTCGGATTTCCGCGCGGCATAGC
The DNA here is from genome assembly GCA_951813595.1 of uncultured Parasphingorhabdus sp. Classification (GTDB taxonomy): domain Bacteria; phylum Pseudomonadota; class Alphaproteobacteria; order Sphingomonadales; family Sphingomonadaceae; genus Parasphingorhabdus. The sequence continues at coordinate 406,321 of CATOTQ010000002.1, forward strand.
TCGCATAATTGTGTCGTAAATCATGCAGACGAACATCGTCCAATCCGATCTCGCTTCTCAATTGGGCCCAAAATCCTCCAACCACATTGCTAGGCTCAGGACCTGTTAGATAGCTTGCATTACGGTGAGAAGGCTGATTCAAAGGCGGCACTGAAGGAGGTGCTGTTGATGAGTGATCTGTTTATGTTAAGCGAAGCGCAGATGCGCCGGATAGAGCCGTATTTTCCGTTGTCGCACGGGGTTCCCGGGGTTGATGACCGCAAGGTTCCGAGCGGGATTGTTTTTGTGATCAGGAACGGTCTTCGCTGGCGTGATGCCCCTGCTGGTTACGGGCCGCATAAAACGATCTGTAATCGCTTCGTGCGCTGGAGCCGCCTGGGCGTGTTCAACAAGATATTTGCGCGCCTTGCAGCTACCAGTGATGCCGATGATGTGCTGATGATCGATGCCACGCATCCAAAAGCCCGCCGTACCGCTGCCAGCCTTTTAAAAAAGGGTCTGTTTCCAGATATACCGGGCGAACTAAAGGCGGCCTGAACTCCCAGGTTGCATGCCGTGTGCGATGGCAACGGGAGACCCCTGATCTTGTGTCTGAGCGAAGGGCAGATGAGCGACCATATCGGGGCAAAGCTGACATACCCGGCACTTCCGGATCATGCCGCCTGCATGACCGGTGATAAAGGCTATGACAGCGATGAGTATCGAGCGGCATTAAAAGCAAAGCGCATCACGCCATGTATCCCGCCGCGCAAAGGGTGGCGGCTGCCAGCCAGCTTCGATAAAAGCCTCTGCCGCCAACGCCACAAAATCGAGAATATGTTCGGAAAACTCAAGGACTGGAGGCGCATCCATACCCGCTATGATCGCTGCGCTCCTTACCACCCTTCAATTTATCCAAACCTGCCAGAGTTTGGGGATTTTTGCGTAACCGGCGATGGCTCTTCTGATGGCGCGCAGACCTGCTTTGAAGAGTGAACACAGGGATCGTCGGGCTTTTCGGATCCCCTTTTTTCGCCGCGTTGCGCGACGTGGTATTCTTCGTTTGCTCCGGTAGAAACAGCCCAGTACATGGCGATTGCCAGAACCAGGATGAGGCGCGCCAGTCGATCTGGTCTTCTGATCTGACTTTGGGTGATGCCGAAGCCTCGGGTTTTGAAGTCGGAGAACATGGCCTCAATACTCCATCGCATGCCGTAATCGAGTATCTTGTACTCGGATGGGGTCACGCTCATTGCGATGATCCACGGCTCTTTGTGTCCGTCTTCGTGGAGCACACCGATGTTGGTGAGGACGCCTGTTTCATTAAGCTCTGCCTTTACAATGCCTTCGGGCATCAATTCTGCGATCTCACGGGTTACCACCTCACCTCCCTGATGCTGCAGGGTAAGGTTGCTTTTCAAGCGGAGCCGATAGTCCCAGCCCGCCTTCTGGCACCATTCGATCAAGCGGGCGGTCCCATAGAACCGGTCTCCGGCCAGCAATACGCGCGCGTTTTCTGGAAGCCAGGGCCGCACAGCTCCCAGAAGCTCGTGTTGCACGTGCCATCCAATCGGCCCCTTGGTCTGGCGCACACGCCAGGCGACCGGAAGGGCTCGATCCCTCATCCGCACCGACAGCATCAAGACCTCGTGACCCTCGTTGAGCTTGCTTTGATCAAGGGCCAGTACAGTCGTTTCTCCGGCCTCAATCTGGCGGCGGAAAATCTCCCCTACATAGGCCTGCATGACCTCGTCAGTATCGATATGGGAATTGCCCAAAAGGCGCGAAATGTACTGATACCGGTGGTCCACCGACCCAATCTCACGCGGCAAAGCTGCTGCATTTTCCATCAGATTGACACTCCGCGTGTTCAAAACCACGCTTGCCAGCACCGACAGGCCCTCCCGCCGAGACTTGTGATACCCGGGAAGACGATCCCGAAAATCAGCCTCTATCCTCGAATAAAGCTCTGAAAAATAATCACTTCCCGCCAAAACAACCTCCAATATCAATAGTGGAGACTCCTTGAATCACACAGATCAGCGAGATGTCAAATCAGACGTGGAATTTTGAAGGGTGGTAAGCGCTGCGCTCACACCTTCTTGTCTGCCATCGCTATCGCAGCTACCGTCATCTTCTGGCTTAGTTAATGAGTCCTGAGCCTAGGGCTTTTCTGGTCGAATGGAAACACCCGTTTCTCGTTTCGCCTGCGCGGTAAACTAGCAAGGATGGCCTGCGCATCTTTACCTAACCAGACAATGCGCGGGCCCGTTTTACTGTCCGCCAGTCTAAGCCGCTTGCCGCTTACTTCTGACCATCGGAGATTAACGATTTCACCGCGTCGGCATCCGGTTAGTGCGAGTAGAAGTACCACGGTCGCCGGAAACATATGGTCTTTGCGCGCCTCAATGAGTGACTTGCCAAGCCGTGCCATTTCTTCCGGCGTTAGAAAACGCTCAAGCTTACGCCGCTTGTTCCGCTTCACCGCATTAAACGGATTGCTGTGCCCTGGAAGATAGCCCCAGCTTTCTGCTTTGTTGAACATGGCGCGCAGTATCTCTGAAGCGCGGTTGGCCGCTCCAGGCCCTGCTGCACGCGTTAACCGCGCATGCCAGCGGATAGCATCGGCAGGCTCAATCTCATCCAGAAATTTGTTGTCGAACGCATTGTTCAAGTGGCTTTTGCGATAATAGGTTTGCGTTGTCCTGGTGGAAGGCTTCCAAGTTGGGAAAAGCGCGTTCCAGTAATATTCAAGAAACTGAGCGTAGGTCGGCATATTGCGGGATCGCTTCTTTTCATCTGCGGGGTTCATACCCAGTTCGATCCGCAAGATAAGACGCCGTGCCACATCCTTGGCCACCGCTTCGCTTATTACGGCGGCACTACCAATCGTCACGGTGCGTTGGCGGCCACTAATCCGGGTCTGCAAAATATAGACATTTCTTCCCGATACATGGCTACGGACACCAAAACCGGGCACGACTTTATCAAAGATTGTTTTACGTTCCGGCTTGCCAAACTGATCGAAGCGGTTTTCAACTCTTGCCAGTTCCTCGGCGATGACGCGTTTCAGATCATAGCTAGTCATGGGTAATGCCTATTGCGGAAGCCAAGCCGGAACAAACGCGTTCAGCGGACTCCGAGATTACATCATCGGCAAGATGCGCGTAGCGCGCTGTGCTTTCTGGAAGAGCGTGCCCCAATAGCTTGCCAATGATGGCGAGCGGAACACCATCGGCGATCGCAGTGGATGCAAAGCTATGGCGTAGATCGTGAAGGCGAACATCTGGCAATGCTGCCTGCTTTCTAACCTTGTTCCAATATTGCGAAAATCTGAGATGATTATCAGACCGACCTGCGGTGAACACATAGTCGTCTGGGTTTCCTCGTTCGAGAGATTCTAGGACGGCCATAGCCTGCCGATTCAGATAGATTGTCTTTGGGCCGGTCTTGCTGTCCGGCAATACAAGGCGCGGCATCTGAACATAGCGCCAACGCAGGTTTTCGATTTCGGAAGCTCGTGCACCTGTGTAGATTAAGACCAGCAATGCTGGAACGAAATCGGCATTGGGAACCTCAAAGTCACCCAGCACCCTTCCCAATCGTCGATATTCAATCGGCGACAAATAGCGCTCGGGAAGGTCCCGCTTGTAACGGGAAATACCGCGACACGGATTGGTTCCCTTGCGCCGGTAGCCGAGTTGCTCGGCATAGCGCATCATGACCGAAAGGATTGGAATGGTTCGGTTAAATACTCCGGTTCGTTCGGAAAGACTATCACGCCAACGGTTGATGTCGGTACGCACAATTTGGTCTAACTGTGTTTTTCCAAACACCGGAACAAGCTCGCGGGCAATATATCCACGGCAGCTTCTGCGGGTCAGTGCCTTCCAATGCTGCGCATAGTCGCGCCAGAATTCATCGACACAGTTTTCAAACTTCGGAACGCGCTTCTGTTTGGGTTTTTGCGGTAACCCTACAAGCGCAGCTTCTGCGATCAAACGCCGCGCCTCACTTCTTGCGGCATGAGCGCTTATCGTCCTTGCCGCGCCCAACGTCTTCATCCGCTGCTGGCCGCGATAGCGATATTTGACGACCCAGGTGACTGTTCCGTTCTCGCGCTTCCGCAATCCGAAACCGGGAAGTTCAGTATCCCATGTTATCCCGAGACAAAGTGACCCACGCCGTGCTACATTTCCATCAAGTTTGAGTTTCTGGGTTCGTCGCCGTTTGGCGACCCTCTGTAATTTGGTCTTAGCTGTTTCCGCACCTGCCATGTGCGCATATATATCCGGTTTCTGCCGTTTTCCATACGTCCATGCAGCTTAGGCTGCGTACGGTGTGCACTGATTTTGTCCACAGCTCGGCAGTCCTTTTCCACTCATCTTGTTCATCCCTTTGTCGCAGTTTTGCAAGTGTTTGCAGATGAACTTTTAGCCTATCGGGCGTCTGAAACCTAGTGAGACGTTTTCAAAAAATCTAAGCTTTTCTGCTCGCTGGTGACCAAATAGCCTTTGTCGACCCCAAACTTGCCAATGACAATATCACGATCTTTTTGAAGGATCGATGCGTCAATTTTTTCTGGATATGGCTCACCAATGATCGTGATTGTTCGAGCACCGAAAATTGCGTTCCGGTAACAAATAGCCACTAGATTAACTCCACTTGCCGACAGTTTTGGCCATTTGAGATGCAATCAACAAATACGCTTTTCTTTTTCAAAAACAACCACTCGACTTAACACTCCAAAAAGCAGAAAAGGAGGCCCGGTAGCGGATGCTACCGAGCCTCGGAATGGATCAATGATGTTGATGTTTAGTCGGGTGATTTAGCTTTCGCCTTGGAGAGAAAATCAACCTGCTCGGCGATGATCTCGCAACCGTAGCGAGTGACGTTATTATCGTCCGTCCACTTGGTATAATGGATGCGTCCAGTTACCATGATCATGGCACCTTTCGTGACGTGATCTACAACGCATTTTCCGATGCCGTTGAAGCAGGTAATCCGGTGCCATTCAGTGTCCTGTTGACGTTCGCCTTCGCTGTCTTTGAAGCTACGCGTTGTTGCCAAAGAGATGTTTGAAATGGTTGCATCTGACTTGGTTTCACGAACCTCTGGATCGTTTACCTACGAAGCCGACGAGTGTGACTGTGTTTTTCATGGATATTACCTTTCGAAGCTATTTATTCTGTCCAGGGGACCATCCCTTTGACTAAGCCCCGAAAGGTCCGGATGGGATCTGGACTGCACCGACTGCGCATGAGGGAAACTCCGCAGCTTCAAATGAAATGGGGTGTGGTGCGGGCAGGCATCCGCAGGATGACAACACGGCCCTGAAGATGCGCGGGTTGCTGTCCAGGCACCATTCGGACAGGGGCGTTTTTTAGTCATGGAAGGGGATGTGGCTTTGGACTATTGCCAGCTATCCATTGGGTTCCTGAAACACCTTGCAATTGTGGTTTTTGGATGGCCACTTGGAGTTCTGAAATCTATGTCGAGAATATGATCGAACTATCGCAGCGGGAATTTTAAGTAATCTATTCGAACGGTAAATGTGGGCCGCAATCGGTCAGTAGTAGATGTGGTTTGTCCGATAAGAACAACCCATTGGTGCGCAAATACCTGAACAATGCGAGCTTATGTTAAGGACCCTACCGATGAGAAATGCATGATGATCAACGGTATCCAATAGGCGTCAATCAATGGCCGTACTGACGCCCGCTAACGGCTAATCTTCGCAAAATCATAAACCTCTTGCTAAAACAATGCTGTCCATGGATGCACCCATAGCAAACATTGGGTATCAGGTTGATAATCTGCCCAACGTGTCAGACAATCGCGCGCCCATTCCAAATTGTTCAAATTGACCTCCTAATTGATATCCACTCGCTGGGCCGACATTTTGATTTTCAACCTCAATGACCCTTCGTTCATCGTCGTAGCGTGTAGGTACGCACACCACTGGAATGCAGTGGGTCGGCATCCGCGATTTTTTTGCTTCAGCAAAACTGCCAGCACGCACAATGATCATGCCGACCTTGGGTGGAAAATCGGGCTGGCCTTCCGCGACCAGTGGCCCCGCCCCAAACATGATCCCTTCATCTTCTAGCTTGACCTGACAGTCGAGATGAGCGGGAAGCATTTCGCGCAGTTTTTTTTGCGAACCGACCAGCCGGGTTTCATAGACATAGAGTTTCATGTTGAGAAACTGGGATACGCGCTCGGCCAGTTCAGGTGGTACTTTGGGCGGTGATTTCTGTTCCGCTAAAGCCGGTGAAAGAGGCATCAGTGTCATCAGCGCTATGGCTAGTGCGGATGCAACGTATCGCTTTGTCACTATTGTTTCTCCTTCGTCATGTTTCCGCGAATGCGTGTCAGGACGCAGGCTCAGCAGCCAGTTCTTCATTCACCCAGTCGAGCATCACCTTACGGAACAATAGACCTGCCCGGTCCGCATTAACGCTGATCTCGTCCATCTCGGTGCTGTCGCTGTCGAGCAGCAACTGCATATGTTTCACGGCGAACACATCTTCATCAAAGCCCTGGTTCACCAACGCCTCCTGCATCATGTAGAAGGCGTCATTCTGCTGTCCGTAATTTTGCGATAGCGAATACCAATAATGCGCGCTGCTCTTGGTCTCCGGCGTCATGTAGTGCATGATATACATGTCGAAGCGGGCTTCTTCTTCGCCGGCATCATTGTTCACGAACAGCGGCGCTTCTCCCTTGAAAACTCCTGGGGCCACAGAAACGCCGCCATCATGTTTGACAATCGGCTTGTTGCCAACAGCTTCGTGCACTTCGGTGGGATAGCCTTTGCTGACTTCTTCCCAATTGGTGTCGATCCGGTTGAGCCTCACCTCGGTGCCGTTTGGGGTCACCTCAACCGGTAGTTCCAGATATTGCTCGTCAAAGCGGAAAGTATTGGCGTGCAGGAAAGCAAAATGCGTCAGATCGTTGAGGTTTTCCTGCATGAAGAGATAATTGCCTTCAAGGAACTTGGCACCATAAAAGGTCCGAAACTCGTCATTTTCCAAATAGGACAGATTCGGAAAACGGCTTTCATCCACAGCGTCGGCATCGCCCATCCAGATGAAAACAAAAGGACCAATTTCCTTGGTCGCATAGGTTTTGAGCTGGCCTTTGGGACAGGTTTTTTGACCCGGGAAGCGGGTCATCTTTCCATCTGGCCCATAATTGGCACCATGATAGCCGCAAATCACATTGTCCCCGTCGAGCGTGCTTTCCGCCAGTGGAAAGGAGCGATGTAAACAGCGGTTTTGCATTGCCACCAGATCGCCCGCCTCGGTGCGGTAAAATAGGATTGATCGGTCGAGCAAGGTGCGTGCCTTGAGCTCGCGTCCAAATTCCTCTGCCAGCCCGGCCACATACCAGTGGTTATAGGCGAAGGGCATGTCGATATATTTCTTAACGCTGCGAATAGTGTCATTAGGTAGGGTCATGGTTTAGCTCCTTAACTTGCCATGCGCTTAAAGCTGTCTTCTTCCTTGTCGATGAACTGATGTTTCAGTGCGCCGGCGATATGCGCCAGGAAAATCAAATAGAAGAGATAGGGAAGCAGCAACTTGTGCGCCAACGCCCAGGGCCGGATCGCCATCTCGTCTGGCCCCCACAACAGCGGTGTATCAAAAAAGAAGAAATGCGAGAGCTTGCCGCCATAGGTAGACAGCATGAAGCCGCTAATCGGAAAGGCAAAAAGAAAGAAATAGAGCGCATAATGAGCGCTATGCGCGAGAAACTTCTCCCAACCTTTCAGGCCCGCTGACAATTTGGGGGCGGGACTTCTGATGATCCAGATCAGCCGGGCAATGGCCAGAAACAACACGGTGAAGCCCAGCGATTTATGGATCACATAAAAGGCCTGACGGTGGGTTTGGTCCTCGGGAATCATCGAGGTGTAAATGCCCATCGGCACCAGCAGCAGGAACAGAAAGGCGATGGTCCAGTGATAATGGCGAGAGGCTAGACCATAGCGTTCCGGTTCGTTGCGTTTGGAAAGCTCCAAAATGTCGGTGCGCTTGGACTGACCCATGGTAACGAAGATCAGCGCAATGCCCGCTATCAGGAATATCACTCCATGAATCCGCATCAATATTGGCTTGGCATCGTCTACCGGGAAAAGGGCCGGGCGTAACCGGTCAAAATATCCGCCCATGTCGATCGCAAATATGCCGATACCGACAGCAAGACAGGTTAGCGCAGCCAAGCCAATACCTTTTATCCGCATCTCTGGTTTGGCATGGTTCATCGCCCAGGCGACGAACAACGCCAGTGCAACGCAGATCAATGCGATGATACTGTCGAGTTGATAAGGCAGGCGATGGTCATTGGTACCAATCTCGCCAAATACCGGGTGCACCTCTCCGATGGGGACGGCCGACGCCTGCGCTGCGGTCAACGGCATGAGCAGTAACGCCATGATTGCGACAGCGATCAGCCGTCCAGAAATATTCCAGCTGTCAGCAGCGGTATAAGTGGCCATTATGCCTCTCCCTTCATCGGCCAGCCGAGTTCCATCAAACTAGCGCCATATATTTGTTGACGTACAAAATTTAGATATCTAAATTAGCATACATCTAAATTAGCATACAATAGATATCTAAATTAGCATGCAAGAGAAAAATAGATGATGCTAATAGATGATGCTAGAAGAGGAACGTAAAGATGGCTCGGCTCAAGACTTTCCTGACACCTACGATCACAGCAGCCTTGATAGCCTTGTCTTCAACCGCTTTTGCACAGCCCAAGCTGCCCTCCCCGCCTCTGCCTGGCGTGGTTGGCGCTGATGACGTGTCAGATGAAATGCTCGTCAATCCACCTGCCGAGGACTGGCTGATGTTCCGCGGCAATCATGCAAGCTGGGGATATAGTCCGCTCGATCAGGTCAACACCGACAATGTCGACTCGTTGCAGCTAGCCTGGTCGATTGCGATGGATGACGGACCCAATCAGGCAACACCGCTTGTGCATGACGGTGTACTATATCTACCGCATCCCCACGATGCGGTGACAGCGCATGATGCTACCAACGGCGATCTGCTATGGGAATATCGTCGCAAGAATGATGTCCCCTATTGGGGATCTGGCCATATCAACCGCAACATTGCCATTGCGGACGACAAAATATTCCTGTCTGCACATGATGCCGCCATCGTTGCGCTGAATAAGAACACCGGCAAGCTGGTTTGGGAAAGCTCGGTGGGCGATCCTGCCGTCACCACGCACAGTGCCGGGCCCATTGTCGCAGGAGGAAGGGTGTTTTCCGGTCGCTTATGTGATTATTCCACGCCCGTAGGCTGCTTCATTGCCGCGCATGATGCCGAAACAGGCAAGGAGTTGTGGCGCACCCATGTCATCCCGAAACCGGGCGAACCGGGTGATGAAAGCTGGGACGGCTTGCCTTTTGATAAACGGACCCATGCCAGTGTTTGGATGGTGGGGTCCTATGACGCAGAGCTCGACATGCTGTACTGGGGCACCAGCGGGCCGGCTCCTTCGCCCGAAGTTATGCGCCAACCCGGTAAAGGCGATTTGCTCTACACCAATTCCACCCTGGCGCTTGATCCAGCGACCGGCAAAATCAAATGGTATTTTCAGCATCTACCGCGGGATAACTGGGATATTGATCACACTTATGAACGCATATTGGTCGATGCGAAACTGCGCCCCGATGAAGAGGCAACGTGGGTGCGCAATCCCAAATTGCCCAAGGGCACGCGCAAACTGATGACCGGTATTCCTGGCAAGACCGGGACGGTGTGGGCACTCGATCGCGAAACAGGGCAATTTTACTGGGCCAAGCAGACTCTGGAACAAAATGTCATCAAGGCGATCGATCCGGAAACCGGCAAGGTGACAATCAATGAGGATGCCGTGCCCAAACAGATGGAGGGTAAGCCGGTGCGGGTCTGTCCATCGCTTGCTGGCGGCCGCGACTGGGCAGCGGGCTCCTATAGTCCGCTCACCAAATCCATGTTCATTCCGATGAACAATATCTGCATGGACATGGTCGCTTCCAAGGTTGATCCACGATATGGCATCAAGCCCCGGTTGTTCAAAACACCAGGCGAAGAAAAAATGGGCCGTATCGATGCGATCAATGTCGAAACGGGCAAGACCGCATGGCGATTTGACCAACAGGCCGGTCCCATGTCTACACTCGCCACAGGCGGCGGGCTGCTATTCGGTGGCGATACATCGCGGCGCTTTCGCGCCTTCGATCAAAAGACTGGCAAGGTGCTTTTTAAGACCGTCCTACCTGGACCAGTTACAGGATTTCCGATCAGCTTTGCCGTTGATGGTGTCCAATATGTTGCTGTCGCTGCTGGTGGCGGCAAAGGTGGGCTAGCGGCGTGGCAGTTTGTCAGTGGCGATGCCTCTGCCCGTCTTGGCGGCGATGCAAACGGCCTATTTGTCTTCCGCGTACCCCCGGCAGAGACCGCGGACAACTGAACAGACTAGTCGCGTTCCAGTGCCTTCCAGCGCGCCATTGTTGGGTCTCCGCTGCCGCAGGGGTGTAACTCCAGAAACCGCATCAAATGCGTATATTGGGCATTGACTGAACGACCTCGGCCATAAGCATCCTGATCAGCGGTCGGCTTTTGCCGCGATGGCGGCCCGGTGCGCTCAACCTGCACACATAAATTGGTCAATTGCAGCTGAAATTCGGCCTTGTCCGTATAGCGGAATTGCTGAGCAGATGGGTTGTCGCAGGCCAGCAATTTGAGCTTGGATTTGGACTCTGTACCCAGCGCGGTCAGGCATAGATTTTTTTCGCCATGGCTCCAATTGATCAATCCCTGTCCGTTCAGATTGAACTTGAATATCTGGTCGCCCAGCGGATCAGGGTGGCATGTATGTGCAACCGTAGGTGAGTCCAGAAACAGATTGTGAATGGGGCCCGGCACATCCAGGCAATAGCCATCAGGCTCGTCAAGAAAATAGGCGAGACGGATACGCCCTTCATAGCCACCCTTTGCGCTCAAGGCGGGATCGGCAGGTCCGGCAAATGCCTGGGCGGGAGCCAAGGCCAACGCCAGAACCAAACAAGCCGTCTGACCGAGGGTTGAACAAGAACGGTTTTTCGTCATTTTATTTCTCCAAAAAAAAACGGGGTCAAAGCCCCCTCGCATCGCCAAAGGTATCCGGGTTAAGCGAAGGCCCCCACTGCGACTGACCCCGGGCCGGATCTTTGGGGTCGCCTACCTCACCGGCGTTGACAACTTGAGGGGGAAAGCTGTTGTCAAATACATCACCATCAGTCTGATGTTCATGAACATGGCCAAAGGGTGAGCGCCAATAGTCAAAAATCTGGCTGCCCAGATAGTGGCGGCCAATGCCCCATTCCAGCTCATAACCGGCCTTGTTCAATATCTCATGGCCCATGAACACATCGTCTATATCGACCATTTCATAGGAAACATGATTGAGTCCGGGTTTGTTGTCGGTGATTTCGTTGGTCGCGACCATAAAAATGCTGTGATGGTCCGACGGTTTATCGCCGCGATCCAGCCTGGAAAATATACCGCCAATCGGCGTGTCCTCATCTGCTGGTGGCGGTTTGACAATATCGGTGGCAATAATGCCCAGATGTATATTGTACCAGTCCAAAGAGGCTTGAACATCCCCCATATGGATGCCGATATGGCCAAAGCGCTTGATCCGCGGTGTTTGCCCTTTGGGGAAGCGTTTGATCTGGTTGAGCCGCCGGAAATTGCCATGGTCTATGCCGCCGACATTGATTTCCTGTGCGGCAAGATCACTGTCCAGCTGTCGCTGCTTGCGACCAAAAATCAGCTCGATGCGATTGCCGTCCGGGTCGAGACCATGGGTGCGAAAGCCGCCGCCGGGAGAGTCCATCTCCTCGACCGCGCTGAATCCGTCCGCCCGGCTCAGCTTTTCCACATCATCCATCGCACTGGCTTCAAACGCCATGCCGACGAATTTCTTTTCGCCCAAATGGGTGACATGGATGAAGGATTGCGGCCCTTCGCCGCGCATATAGAGATGATCTTCAGTCCGCGCGACCCGGTCCATGCCGAAATCGAGCAGGAATTTTTCCTGCACTTCCAGATCAGGCGCTTGCAAGATCGGATAGGCAACATCGTCAGCTTTGACTATCACCGCAGCATTTCCCATGGCATCTCCAAATCATCCATTTTGCATTGAAACAAATATATAGTATCTATATTGGTATGTAAACAAATTTAGACACTGCGGGAACACAACACTTATGGCTTCTGATGACAAAACTTATGGCTTCTGATGACAAAAGATTTGCCAAGGGTCTGGACAAGATGGAAAAACTGTTTGGCCGACGATATGATCCAGAGGGTTCTGTAATGCCAACGGAATTTGTCGAATATACCGTCGCTCATCTCTTCGGCGATGTATGGCAAAACCCGGCTCTTACCATCCAGGAACGATCACTGCTCACCTGCTCTCTATTGGTCGCGCTGAACCGGGAAAATGAGCAAAGATTGCATTTCCCAGGTGCAAAAAATGTCGACGTCCCAAGAGAAAAACTGGAAGCTGCCATTACCCATGTCGGCCATTATGCTGGCTGGCCCAATGCGGTTTCGGCTTTTGCGGTGCTGGACGAAGTTTGGCCAGCAGAAGTCAAAGATTAGCTTTCTGCCCCGCTTACTGGCTCCTTGATCCCGAGCAAGACGGCCAGGAACCCCAGGGCGGCAGTGCCAGCGGCAACATAAACCACAGACTGGATGCCAAGATTTTTGGCCAAGATTCCAGTCAGTGCGGGCGCAACGGCACCCCCCATTGCTTCTCCAACTCCAACCGCCAGTCCGGTGGCAGACGCAGCAATGGTGGAAGGAACACTCATATTGATCAATGGCCCCACAATGATTGCAACCACTCCCGAGTTCATTACTGAAATCACAAATAGGCATAAGGCAATCAATCCAGCACCGGTCTGTCCTTGATAAAATATGAGAACGGTGAATGCGATCAGTTCGATAACCAGCGCGACGAGCATGACCGGCTTGCGGCCAAAGCGATCCGAAATTGCCGGGATGGCCATCATCCCAACGACACCGCCGGCTCCGAGCACCGCCAGAACCATCCCCATTTCTTCGAGGGAAAGTTTCACAAAGTCTCGCAAATAGCTTGGCATGAATGTCGCCATAGTGATCAGACAGGAAACAAAAAACACCATGCTGATTGTACCAAACAGAACATTGCCATAAGCGAACGGCGCAGTGAGCGAGGCTCTCGGTGATGACGCGAGAACCGGTTGTGACTTGTCCGATTCTAACTCTTTTGGACCATCCGATGATCGTAGAGTTTTCATCAACAACCAGGCGACGACAAAACCGGGAATCGCAACAACACCGAATACATATTCCCAACCGGGCAAAACCTTCAAAAGCCAAATCGCTATTATCGGCCCGAGGCCCAGACCCACCAGCGGCATCGCCATCTGCTGTAGGCCGACGTTCAGACCAATGCGGCTCGGTTTCGATGCCCTGACTGTTTCAACGATACTTGCGGGTACATATCCACCCTCCGCCAATCCCATCAAACCGCGAATGATCAAAAGGCTGATCAATCCCGTGGCCAGCCCGCTTAGTGCGACTAGGGCAGAGAATAAAATCACGGAGACAACCAATACAGGTTTGCCACCAATACGGTCTGCGAGATTGCCCGAAAAAATGGAAGAAATACCCCAGGTCAAGGCCAATATTCCCGATATCAAACCGAGATCCTGATAATCGAGACCGAGGTCATCCGCCATGACCGGGAAAAGGGGGTTGAGAATGAACCGGTCCAGCCCCACAAGACCAAAGCCGACTGCAAGCAGAGGCACTGCTTTGCGCTCGTAGCTTTTGTCCCAGTTACCGTGACTCACGCCTTTAATTGGCACGGCGGTCATGCTGGAAATTTGATCCCATGTGCCTTGATATCGGCTTCTTCCTTAGCCATCACTTTCTGCACACTTGGCCGCGCCATGACCTTCGCAAAATGGGTTGCAACAGCGGGATATTCTGCAAAGGAAAACCCCCCGGCAACCGCGATATTCAGGCACCAATTCAAATACACATCAACGATTGACCAATCGTCGCCATACCACCAGCCGCCCTGTGCCAGCCGGGCCTCCATTGTTGGTAGGGCTGCCGTGAGCATTTCAACACCCTTGGCCTGTACCCCAGATGGATCGCCATCGGTAAATCGAATGGCCATTAGGATCTGCCGAACGATGGGATGCAAGGTCGATGATAGCCAGATCAAATCCGAGCGCTGTTGCGCCTGAAGGATCGGATCATCGGTTGCAGGAAGCAAGCCGGCTTCGGGCTTAAGCCCGTGCAAAAAAAGCTGAATTGACGCGTTTTGGGTTATGATTTGCTTGTCATCGATTACCAAAGTCGGAACTTTTCCATCCGGATTAATTTTGAGATAATCTGGAGATCTTTGTTCCCCGGCCATAATATTGATGATCTGATCTTCAAAATCAAAACCGGCTTCTTCAAATGCGACCAGCGTCACGCGCGAACAGGCGCGTGGAAAGTGGTAGAGTTTCAGCTCGTACATAACATTTCTCCAATGCATCCATCGGCAAAAAGGCCGGGTCCGGATGTGTTTTGTGTGATCTAAACTTTGGACTTCAGCGGATAAAGCTGAGCCCATTGGTCTCAACGCGGTTTTCTATGTGGCCGATCTGATCAATTTCCACGCGGCAGACTTGACCTTCTTTCATAAAGGGCTGTCCGGGCCGGAATACTGCCACGCCTGCCCCCGTTCCCGAGGCAATGACATCGCCCGGTGTAAGTGTGAAGGCCGTGGACAGATGCGAGATCAGCGAGGGGATATCGAACAACATTGTTTTCGTGTTAAAATCCTGCACCACTTCGCCGTCGACAAGTGTTTTGACACCCAGGTTGTGCGGATCTTCAATTTCATCCTTGGTCACAATTGAAGGCCCCACCGGACAATGCGTGTCCCAGCTTTTGCCCATTGTCATAGTTGGCGTGGCGCGTTGCCAGTCACGGATGGTGACGTCGTTCAGCACTGTATAGCCAGCGACAACCTGATAAGCCTTATCTTTCGGTACGCGTCGGCAGGTTTTACCGATTATGACGCCCAGTTCTGCCTCATAGTCCAGTTCCCCGGATTCGGGCGGCAGATCTATCGCATCATAAGGGCCGTTCGCAGACGTGCTTTGCTTGTTAAAAACAACCGGAACCGTTGGAAGTTTAAGGCCGCGTTTCTCTTTTATTTCTGCCGGAATTTCATCGAAGTGATCCCTGTAGTTGAGGCCAATAGCGAGAATCTTGGGTGGAAGCAGGATCGGGCTTTCCAGCTTGACATCAGCTAAGGCGGCCACCGGGCTGCCACTTTGAGCTGCTGTCGCCGCCGCTGCGAGCATGTCCTCGCCGCCTTCGAGCAATGCGACCATTTCACTGGGTACATTGCTGTCAGTTGCGTTGAGATCGACTACGGAATCGCCCTGGATCGCTCCGGTTCGCGTAGCTCCTGCATGTGTGAACGTAACCAGCCTCATATCGCTATTCCTCTCAATGTTCAGTTAGATGTTTGATTTTCAGTTCGCTGCCAGCGGTGGCAATTTGATTTGCGGATCACCGAACAATACGCTCGGCCAGTTCATCGTCCGGATCATATGTATTGCAAATTTGCGTTTTGCGGCACCGCTGGAGTGCTCTTCAACATGGTGTGAGGGACCATGCGCTCCAGCCCAATCTATAACCGCGCTACGAAATGCAGGGCGTTGAAATGCGCGGGCCAGATATTCGTTCAACCGCTCCCGTC
Source organism: uncultured Parasphingorhabdus sp. (assembly GCA_951813595.1). Taxonomy (GTDB): domain Bacteria; phylum Pseudomonadota; class Alphaproteobacteria; order Sphingomonadales; family Sphingomonadaceae; genus Parasphingorhabdus. Next base: position 422,104 of record CATOTQ010000002.1, read on the forward strand.
CAGCGACATTCTTCCAGAGATGGGCGAAGCCCAGCCATTGCATCCGCCAAATGCTGCAAGCCCACAAAATATCAGCCATTGTGTAAGTGTCGCCGCAAATCCATTGACCATCATGTTTTGTGAGTTGGGATTCAAGTTCATCAACATGGGCCGCCATTTTACGGTGCGTTTCACGCATGCCTTCATCATCAATCATAAACTCGCCGGCGGCAGATTCCTTGGCAATTTTAGCCTTGTAAGCCCTGAGCAATTCCGGATCGTCCCCAACAAACTGAATCAGGGATTTGAGCACCCGGATCTTGCGGGCATGAACTCCCTTAATATTCTGACGCAGACCCTCGGGTCGATCATCACCATCAGGATGTGCGCCGTATAGAGCTGCGACGTGCGGTGCCTGATCTACCAGCGCTTCCTGCTCCTCAATATTTTCACGCAATTCATCGGGGATCAGTTTCTCTCCCTGCGGAGCATTCGCATCGATATATTCACAAATCACCCTTGAATCCACTACAACCCGCCCCAATTCCAAATCAACCAGGGTTGGAACCACGCAAGGATCAAAACCCATATTTGTGACGGAGGATTCGCCAGTGTAGCTGTCCGCAAATTTGGCACCGGGCGCACCCTGCAACCGGAGGCGCACATATTCCGGCCGGTAATTTTGCGGGATGAACTTGCCCATTGGCATGATACTCATGTCATGCGACATGTAGGGAACACCCTTTTCTGCCAATGTGGTACGGCACTTGTGCGAACAAAGAGATGGCGCGCTGTGATACAATTCGAAGCGCGGTCTTGTGCCGCCAGTGCCATTGATTACCTTGTTTTTGTAAGACCCGCCCATATTGGCGTTGGCTGCATCCACCAATGCCTGGATTTTCCCGATCTGATTGCTATTAGCCACTGTCATGCTGCTCCCCTGATCGTGTCGATTATCCGTGCCGCTGCTTCGCCATCCTCCGGATCAGCGTCACCCCGCCAGGCGCAATGTTGATCTGGCCGAACCAGAACCAGTTTGCGTTCAAAAAGCTGAGCAGCCTTGTCATTGCGAATATCGACCACCTCCAGCGGCAATCCGGCCTGTTCGGCTGCGACAACCAAATTGTCGCATGGGATGTCCTCGAACCGGACAAGCGTAAATCCCCGGCTCAGCTTGTCGAACAGCGGCTGTCCTTCACCCAAAAAAACGTTCGGCACGCGGACGCCGGGCCATGTGGACGGCACATATTCTTCCCAGTCATAAGCCGGCGGCGTACCATCATCTTCATGACAGATGACCGGGCTATCATCATAGCGATAACCCCATTCAATGCCCCAGGCCTCATTTTCCAGATTGCCGAGCTGTTGGATGGTATCGCCGAGTTTTTGGCGTGCCGCTTCGCCCTCTACAGTATCCTCATGCACAACCGGATCATAGCTCATGCGGATTTCTGCGCGCAGATTGGAATGTCGATGGGACGCTTCGCGGTTTCGAAAACCGACATGGCGGCGCTCTAGTTCATAGGCTTCTAGCAATTTGGGGCCGCCCCAGCCTTGCACCATACCGGCCAAGGCCGAGCCCAGCCCGACGGCATCGCCAAGGCCCGTGTTCATGCCATATCCGCCCGTGGGGATGACTTGATGCGTTGAATCGCCAGCCATCCACACGCGGCCTTCGCCATAGCTATCAGCCAGGCTAAGCCTCGGGTTCCATGGATTGGCAACCAGAATTTCGCAATCCAGTTCGCAGCCCAGTGCCTCGAACAACTTTTCTTTTGGATCAAATGTTAAAGGGTCCTCATCCGGCCGAATCGGCATATGAATGGTCCATGTGTCGACATCATCCTGAGCAATCACTGACCATCCCAACGGTGATTGCAAATGCCAGGCACGGCCAAATTTTTCGATCCGTTCGATTTCGAGCGACTTGAAGTGAATCATATAAAGACGGCGCTTGGGTGCAGGCGATGTACCTTTTGCTGCGACGCCATCTTCGGTTTCGGGATTGGGCGGAACCAAATCAGTAAGCTCAATCCCCAAAGATTGCCGTGTGACGCTGCCTGCGCCGTCGCAACCCGCAAGATAATCGGCCCGGACAGTTTTCACTTCGCCAGTCGCGGTTGACTTTATCTGTGCCGAGACGCCGTCTGCATCCTGTGTAAAGCCTTCCAGCCCCCAACCAAATCGGACATCAATATGGTCACAGCGGTCCTCCAGCACTTTTTTGAGAACTGGCTCCAGCAGAATTTGTGAAACGCGCATACCCGGTTCCAGGGCCATGGTGCCATCATTTTGTTCACGCAGCATTTTTCGTGCCTGCTCTACGCTGGGATAGTCAAATCGCGCCAGCTCCCACTCCTCCATGCGAGTACACCAGATCACAGAATAGTCGTGGTCAGCAGGCACTGCTTGAGCGCGCAATTCATCGATAACACCAAGCTGGCGAAACAGCTCCATGCTGCGGCCATTGGTGATGTCCATTTTTGGATGGCGCGTTGTGGTTTCGTTGCGTTCTACAAGAATGGCATCGATACCATGATAATCGAGCGCCAGCGCCAGCGCCAAACCAACTGGGCCCCCGCCCGCGATAAGAACGGGAGTATCAGTCATCAGCTTTTCGCACCCGCTGCTTCGAACTGGTTCATGAGAAACTCAACAAGCATGTCCGCATGTCGGTCAATAAATGCTTTGCTACTGACATCTGTCTTGAAGAGCCTCTTGGCTTCGGGCGAAACTGAGAAGGCAAATGCTCCGGCTCCGATGTAAAAATAGTACCAGTGGACAAAAGTCTCTCGATCTATTGAGAGATTGGATTCAACGATTTCTTCCAACGCTCGTGTTGACTGCATCATGTATTCGTCAATGATATAATCTGTACGCCAACTGTGATATTTACCTTCCTGAACCATCAATCGATTGAGTTCGGGATGTTCAGCACTAAACCGCACAAATGCCCGAATTCTGAGAGCCAGCCTGTCCCGAGGCGGCAAATCTTGGGCCAATTTGAATTGCTGCTCGATTTCATCCATTCGAAGCACAAATATCTGGTCTGCGGCTGCTTTCCACATGCCATCTTTGTCGCCAAAATGATATTTGAGCAGCCCACGCTGAACATCAGCCGCGATTTCAATGTCGCGTGAAGTGACGCCATCAAAACCGCGATTTGAAAATTCAACCAACGCCGCATCAACCAGCTTTAGTCTGGTGACTTCCGTGCGTTCCTGGGTTCTTCTCTGTTTCTTCACTGCCTCTACTGCCATTACGCTGTTCCTTTGTTATGGGGTGTAGCCGTACCCCACTGAACACCTAGCAGAGTCTCTCGCGACTGTAACGCAGGTGGGACTGACGCATCGAAAACGTCGCCATCGGTATAATGTTCAAGGACATAGCCAAAGGGATCTTTCCAATAGTCAAAGACCTGACTCCCCAATATATGTTTGCCAATGCCCCAGTATTTTTCATAACCATGTTTTTCAAGGAACGAGTGACCGAGCATCAAGGTGTCCCAGTCCTCCACCTCAAAGGCAATGTGATTCACACCTACATTACCTGTTCCCATCAGGAAGATGGTGTGGTGATCCGCAGGTACATCACCCTTGTCGCAGCGCAAAAAAGCGCCCAAAATCTGTGTTTCTTCTTCCAGATGAATCTCATCGGTTGTTAGGAAACCAAAGCGTTCTTTGTACCATTTCTCGCTTTCCTGGAAATCGAGCACATTGAGAACGCAATGGCCAAGCCGCCGAACAGGAGCGGGGCCGGGTTTTAGCCTAACCGGTTCGCTCATTCGCTGGCGATTGGATGCCCAATTGAAAGGCACACGCTGTTCCGGGCGATCGGGATCGCTATAGAGACGGCCATATATTGCATCAATTTCATAACCATTGGGGTCGGTAAAACGCACGCGGTAGCCTCCCCCAGGGTCCTTTACTGACTCGATCTCGGATGCACCTTCGGCAGTTGCCAGGGCCTCTAACTCCGCCTTGGATGATACTTCAAATCCCAAACCCAAAAATTTCTGTTCACCCTCGACGGCATGATATAAATATGGTCCGCCGCCATTGCCTTTGCCGTAAAGAACCTCTTGCCCCTCGGCTGACTTCTGCCTGACCGGTGTCATCCCAAAAGTGGATAGGAACTTTTCCATAGCTTCCAGATCGGGCAAACTAAAGCGCACATAGGCAACTTCTGTGGCCTTCGCTAAGCTGTTCTGATTCGGTTCCAATTTTCCCTCCTAGACGTCGGTTTCGCATCTCTTCTTGCATCTATCACAAACAAACAAAACCTGTCTATTTTTGTTGACTTACAAATTAATATGATATTATTCTGCATGCAAGCGAAAAAGAATCAAAGTCGAACAAATTTTGGATTTTCGGTCAGGAATTTGAGAATCGTGCAGATGGGAGCGAAGGTCTGATGCAAGATCCCGATGTTCTAGTAATTGGACTCGGGCCCGTTGGGGCGGTGTTTACGGCACTGTGTGCCAAGCAGGGGCTGAGCGTTCTTGTGATAGAGCGCGATGATGAAGTTTATAAACAGCCACGCGCCATTGTCATTGATTACGAAGTAATGCGCCAGCTCAACCTGGTCGGCTGTGCGGATGGCGTTCTCGAACATAGTAAGCCAAGCGAGGGCTATCATTTCGTCAATCAGGATTGGGAAATTCTGATGAAACGGGATCGTGCGCCGGTATTGGCACCAACCGGCTATCATTTCGCCAATCTATTCCATCAGCCTTCCATGGAACATGTGGTACGCGACGAACTTGCCAAACTGCCCAATGTCGACATCATGTTGAATACCCAGTTTATGGCGATTGAACAGGATGGAGAAGGTGTCACAGCGACGATAAGAACGCCTGAAGGTCTGAAGGAATGTCGATCAAAATTTGCAGTTGGCTGTGATGGGGGCGGCAGCCTGACAAGGCGTTATCTCGATATTCAACTTGACGACCTGGGATTTGATGAACCGTGGGTAGTGATAGACGTCAAAGTACCAGCTGGTGTTGATGGCTTGCCCAAACCCGGTGTGCAGATGTGCGATCCCGACCGACCGACCACTTGTGTACCATCTGGCCCGGGTCGTCATCGATGGGAATTTATGCTGAAAGAGGGTGAGACGGCAGAGCAAGTCACACGCCCGGAATCTCTTAAAAAATGGATATCGAAATGGATTGATCCTGATCTGATCGAACTGGAACGCAGCGCTGTCTATCAATTTCACGGGCTGGTGGCCCAAGAGTGGCGCGTTGGTCGAACCATGATTATCGGCGATGCAGCGCATCAGACACCGCCTTTCATGGGCCAAGGGCTGTGTGCGGGCGTCCGGGATGCGGCAAATCTGGCATGGAAACTGTCAGCCGTAAAGCGTGGTAAGGCCCATCCCGATCTGCTCGACACGCTGATGTCAGAGCGATCACCGCATGCGCGGGCTGTGATCCAGGGCGCGATTGAAATGGGTAGAGTGGTGTGTGTTCTGGACCCGGAAAAGGCAGCGGAACGCGATCGAAAGATGATCGCTGATCGCAAGGCGGGCCGCCCCTATGCACTCCCCGGCGTGCCCAATATCGAAAATGGTATTTTGGATGATGAAGCGGCCGGCAAAGTATGCCCGGAAGGCTTCATGGCCGGTTCCCAGGGCGATCGCCGGCGCGTGGATGATGTTGTCGGTTACGTACCCTTGCTGATCATCAACACCAGCCAACCCTCTGATGAAGGCTGTGCAAACACGCAAAAGCTGCGTGCGATTTCACCGGATTTGCGTGTCTGTATAATTGGCAAGCCAATGAACAACGCGATTGCCATCGCAGACGACGATGGCGCGATTGCCAAATATCTGGGCGATGCAGAGGCGATGCTGGTCAAGCCGGACCGCATCATATTCGGGGCCAACAAGATAGAGAAACTGGCCAGCGCTTGGGGCGCTTATCTGCAGGGCGAAAAATTCCTGCACAGCAACGCGAAGGAAGCGGCATGAACGAAAAGCAAAAGCCTTTTGTCGGCGTTTGGGAGATTTCCGACTGGACCGTAACCAATTTGGACAGCGGAGAGGTCGTGCAATTTTTCGATGGCGAATATGCTGGCAATATAATCTATACCGACACTGGTTGGGTGTCTGCATCCCTGATGGACAAGCGACGTCCCGAGGTCTCCAACGATCGTGCGATGCGTTACAAAATGGGTGACAAGGTCAGCTCTTCAGGTTGTGGTGGATTGAGCGATGAAGAATATGAATATCTTACACCCTTCATCCTCTCCGCCTTCGGCTATGTTGGCTATATGGGCACTTTTGATGCCGATGATGACACGGTCTATCATAAAACAACATCGGCCGGACGCCCCAATCATGCGGGTATAACGCTGCCGCGCCTTTATGAATTTTCCGATAGCGGCAACCGCTTAAAACTATGGGCCGATGCCTTTGGTTTTCGCGATACCTTGCTGTGGACACGGGTGAATTGAGGGCACCATGACAACACGCATCACAAGTCTGGCGGACATTGAAGCCTTTGAACAAGTGCCTGCACAGGACCGCTGGCGCGGTAAAAATACCATAGACATGATTCTGAAATCAGCGGCGCAATATCCGGACCGGCCCGCCATCAAGTATCAGACAACGGGCGATGTCGATGAAGAGCCGCGCATCGTGACTTATGACGAGCTACGGCGGCAACTCCATCAAATGGCGAATGCGCTGCACGCTGCAGACATTGACATTGGCGGGGTCACATCACTGGTCCTGCCTAACTTGCCCGAAACGCAAATCGCGATGTGGGGTGCACAGGCATTCGGCATTGTCGGACCGATCAATCCGCTACTCGAGGCAGAAGCACTGCGCGATATTATGCGCGAGTCAGAAAGCCAGGCACTGGTCGTAGCTGGCCCCGACATCAATCAGCAAATGTGGGACAAGGTCTGGGAAATTGTAGATCAGGTGCCCAGTTTGAAAATTGTCTTTCAGGTTAATCCGGAAGGCCAAACGGCAACAAAAGAATCCACACCGAACGGCTTGCCCGTCGTCAATTTTGCGGATGCGCTGGCTGCACAAAATGGCGCGAATTTTGACTTTGATCGCGCGATTTCTGCCGATGACGTCGCGGCTTATTTTCACACGGGGGGGACCACCGGCACACCCAAGCTGGCTCAGCACAGCCACGCCAATCAGGTGCACGAAGCCTCTTTGATGGCGGATATGCTGGGCTATGATGAAAACACCGTGGCTATTGGCGGGCTGCCGCTGTTTCACGTCAACAGCTTCTTCAATGCCGGGATCAACATGCTCGCCTGCGGCGGTCATGCGGTTTATCTGACGGCGGATGGTTTCCGCAATCGCGACGTGGTTGCCAATTTATGGAAGCTGATGGAGAAATATCGCGCGACCTATTTTGCTACCGTGCCAACGGTTGTCTCCGCGCTGCTCGATGTTCCGATCAATGATGCGGATCTCAGCTCGATGGAATTTATCATATGCGGTGCAGCACCCATCGCGCCGGAGGTTTTTCGCCAGTTTCAGAAACGTACTCCGATTACGGTGATCGAAGCCTATGGCATGACCGAAGGCACATTGTTTAGTGCAGGCAACCCTCAATATGGCGAAAAGCGCATTGGTTCGATCGGCATCCGGGTCCCCTATCAGCCGATGAAATGCGTCATACTCGATGAGGATGATCGTTATGTGCGCGATTGCAAGGTCGACGAGGCGGGGACGATTGTTTTCAAGGGGCCCAATGTATTTCTGGGCTATAAGCAGGAAGAGAAAAACAAGGATGCGTTTCTCGACGGCGGCTGGCTGATCAGCGGAGATCTGGCGCGCGAGGACGCTGACGGATATTTCTGGATGACCGGACGATCCAAGGATCTCATCATCCGCGGCGGCCATAACATTGATCCTAAGGGCATAGAAGATACTCTGTCAGAGCATCCTGCTGTTGCGCTTGCTGCCGCAATTGGTCAACCTGATGCCTATGCTGGCGAATTGCCGTGCGCATTTGTGACGCTTAGCGAAGAGTTAGAAGGAACGCCGCCAAGCGCAGATGAACTGCTGGCCTATGCCAAACAGAATGTGCCCGAGCGCGCGGCGGCTCCTGTCCACATCGCGATACTGGACGATATGCCGCAAACCGCAGTGGGCAAAATCTTCAAACCCGACCTTCGAATGATGGCCATTGCCCGGGTATTGAAAAATGCAATCTCAGACATCGCGCCGTCAGCAAATGTGCACGTGGAACATGATGAAAAGACCGGAGTGATCGCTTTTGTCGAGTCGAACAATGCAGCCATCGATAGCGAAGTCGCACAACAGATTCGCCATAAACTGGACCAATTCACGGTTGCTTACAAAATAATTGAAAACGCTAGCTGATTGAACAGCTTCGCGGCGAAAGAGAGGAAAAAATGAAGAAACTTCTAGCACTGGTGATAGGCGTACTATTGCTTTCCGGCTGTTCCGATCAAAACGGCGCAGATACAGCCCGCGAAGCGGCAAAGGCAAAGAAACCGAATTTTTTGATCATAGTTGCCGATGATTTGGGCTGGTCAGACATTGGCGCTTTTGGCGGCGAAATCCGCACACCCAATCTAGATCGATTGGCATCGAACGGCGTGCGTATGACCAATTTTTACGTGGCGCCAACCTGCTCTCCGACCCGTTCCATGCTGATGACCGGCCTGGACAATCATGTCGCCGGCGTCGGCACGATGAACAATCTCGGCCGACCTAACCAGACCACCCGCAATTATGCCGGGCAGATTCACAACGACGTAGTGACAATAGCTGAAGCGCTTAATGCAACTGGCTATCAAACGATGATGAGCGGTAAATGGCATCTGGCGACGGATGAAGAGCAACGTCCCCACAATCGCGGATTTCAAAGATCATTCGCCTTGCTCCCAGGCGGCGCCAGTCATTTTGGCGATCAAATGCCACTCAGTGCCGTTGAGCCTCCGGAATATGTCGAAGATGGGAAGCTGATCGAACAGCTCCCTGAGGACTTTTATTCATCCATCAGTTACGCGGATAAGATGCTCGAATATCTGGAGGACCGGGACAAAACCCAACCCTTCCTGGGGTATCTTGCATTTACGGCCCCTCATGATCCACTGCAGGTTCCCGCCGATTGGATGGACAAATATGAGGGTCGATATGACATTGGCCCGGACAGAATCCGAGCCGAGCGAATGAACCGGATGATCGAGGCAGGCTTGATCGGTAAAGATACCAAGCCTTGGGAATTACCGAACTTTCCATCTGACGTCCCGCTTCATCTCACTGCTTGGGATGAACGGTCACAGGAAATCCGCGATCGGGACAGTCGCGGCATGGAAATATATGCAGCAATGATCGAGTTGCTCGACCAGCAAGTCGGCCGTGTTCTTGATAAACTCGAAGCCGATGGCGAACTGGAAAACACCTATATCGTATTTTTCTCCGACAACGGTCCCAGTGCGACTGCTCCGCTTATCTATCCCGGCACCAGTCCCGAGTTTTTGGAAGCCAATTGGGGGAACACATATAGCAATCCCGGCGGTCCTGGCGCGTTCGCGGTCATGGGGCGAGAATGGGCAAATGTATCAGCAACGCCCTTTAGACTGTTCAAGGGAAGCGTTGGCGAAGGAGGCATAAGATCACCGTTTATCATTAGCGGTCCCGCTGTAAAAAGCGGAGGGATTGCCGATGGCATCGGGCATGTCAGCAATATTGTCCCAACGATATTTGATATTCTGGGACTCAGCGCTGATGGCAATCCGCTATATGACGGCAAACTCACGCCGCAGGGAGCATCCATGCTTTCCATTTGGACGGACGCAGCCACTCCCAAGGGGTCAGGCTTCGCCACCGAGCTATTCGGAAATGGCGCGCTTCGGCAAGATGACTGGAAAATTTCCCGCATAGGCCCGCCGCTGGGGAGCGGGAAATGGGAACTGTTTAATCTCGCCGAGAACCCAGGTGAGACCAAAAACTTGGCAGATGAGCATCCCGACCGGTTGGAATCGATGACCGCCGATTATCGGACATATGAAAAGACCAATGGTGTTATTCCTCCACAGCCGCCAATGTCGATGAGGCCGAGGGTGCTCTATCCATGGCCATGCGATGCAGCCTGCAACCAGAGCTTTGCTGACTTCGTCGCTCGCCAGCGCGCGCAACGGCCTAGTGGACCACCTCCGCCAAGTTTTGACAACTAGATAGGAGGCCCGCTTGGTACAGCTGCTCGAACAAGACATCGCGACCAAGGAGGTGCTCGATTGGAAGGGCCTGCACCTGCTTCATTTTATGGGCTCCTCCTGCTCGCAGAAAACCCGTATTTTCCTGTCCCTCAAAGGCGTGAAATGGGAATCGCATCATGTCGACCTAGCGCAACGCGAGAACTACTCTGACTGGTTTATGGGGATCAATCCGCGCGGGCTGGTCCCGGTGCTGGTTGACGATGGCAAGGTTATCATCGAGAGCAACGACATACTGGAATATCTGGAAGCCAAATATCCAGAACCAGCGCTAATCCCTGATGGTCAAAATGAGGAAGCCAAGGCGCTGCTAGACGAAGAGGATGATCTGCATCTTGATGTCCGCGCCATTTCCATGCGCTATATGTTTGGTGACAAACGGGCGATGCGCAGCGCAGACGAGCTGGCAAAATTTCAGACTGCGGGCACTGGCACAGTCGGCGGCGAGACGGATCCTGAAAAAGACGTCCAATTCAAGTTTTTCAATGACATGATCGAAAATGACGGCATCACTGATGCCCAGATTCAGCTGGCGGTAAATCGTTTCCGCACATCATTTGAAAGGCTGGAAGAACGCCTGGCCAATCATGCCTATCTGATGGGAGAAGCTATCTCGCTGGTTGATATTGCATGGTATATTTATGCTTTCCGGCTATCGCTCGCTGGCTATCCGCTCAGCGCTAATCACCCCAAATTGGGTGCCTGGTATGACGGCTTGCATGCGCGCGAGGAATTTTCCTGTCAGGTCGCCATGCCGCTGCCAATCATGCAGATGATTGAAACCATGCACGTCGAACAGGAGGCGCAAGGCCAGTCTTTGCAGCAAATCACCGGGCTTGCTGCCTAGGGGATTCGGACAGGAGAGTTCATGACACAGGATCGTTTTTCACTTTCCGAAAATGTTGTTCTGATCACAGGGGCATCTAGCGGCATTGGAAAAGCACTGGCTCCAGCAATGGCGGAGGCCGGCGCAAAGGTCGTGGCAGCTGCGCGGCGCTTAGACCGTCTGGAGAAACTTGTCGCGGATATCAAAGCAAAAGGCGGCAATGCGGTCGCTATTACCATGGATGTCACCGACAGTGAGAGCATAAAGGCTGCATTTGACGCTGCTGAGCAGCAAGTAGGTCTGATCAACACCGTGATCAACAATGCCGGAACCGGAGGCGGTACCCAGTTTCAGGATTGCGATGAAGATCAATATAATTTCACCATGGACACCAATTTGGGTGGTGTTTGGAAAGTTGCTCAAGAGGCTGTGCGGCGGATGATTGCCGCCAAGCAAGCAGGCAGCATCGTCAATGTGTCATCTGTTCTTGGTCTAGGCGGCAAATCCTTCAACGCGGCCTATTGCACATCCAAAGGCGCAGTGGTGCAACTCACTCGTGCCATGGCAATGGATCTGGTCAACATAATATCCGCGTTAACGCGCTGGCGCCCGGCTGGTTCGTGACCGAGATTAATGATGACTTTCTCGCCTCCGATGCAGGCGATGCCTATTTGCGGCGCACACCGACGCGCCGGGCTGGACAGCTGGAAGAGCTAATCAGCCCGGTCATCATGCTTATCTCGCCCGGCGCGTCCTTCGTCAACGGAGCGGTACTGCCGGTCGATGGTGGGCACACGGCAGCGCTCATCTAAAGAATTAATCTGCAATGAAAAAGGAGAGAACCATGTCAGAAGCTCAGGATGACGTCCCCGTCTATGTTGTCGGCAATTTCGTCATCGACGACGCCGAGACCTATCGCAAATATGAGCTAGGCTTCTTCCCGCAGCTCAAAAAACATGGCGGCGAGTTCATCACATATGATGACAATGTCATCACGCTGGAAGGCGATCCCGGGATTAAAGGACGCATGGTGTTGATGAAGTTCAAAAACGAACAGACTGCCTTGGATTGGTATAATGATCCCGGCTATCAGGAGCTGATCGGTTTTCGCCGCGAGAGCACCAAACTCAACTTTTTGGCTATCCAGCATGGTATGCCGTCGCGCGCACCCCAGTCGGAATAGATGCGGTCATGACTATTGCGACTAGTGATGTCGATTTGTTTAGCGACGACACGTTGAACAAAACGTCTTCAGTTTACAAAGCGCTGCGCGATATAGGACCGGTCGTGCATCTTCCGCAAAATGACCTGTAGCGATAACGCAATTTGAATCAGTGCAGGCAGCTATACGAGCTGATGACATACTGCTGAATGGCCATGGTGTGGCAGCCAATGATTTCATCAATGGAACAAGTTCGGAGGCAACCATCACAAGTGATGGCGCAACCCATACCCGCCGCCGAAAAATCTTGACCAAGCCGTTGGTGCCAAAATCACTGGAGGCCATCAAACAGCGGGTCTCGGACGGCGCGGATGCACTGATACGTAGCTTAATGGCGCGGGATGAGTTTTGTGCGGTGAAAGATTTCGCATCCTATCTGCCAGTTACCATTGTCGCAGATCTGGTCGGGCTTGAAGAAGAGGGCCGCGAAAATATGCTCGAATGGGCGGCTGCCACTTTCGATGCGCTGGGTCCGATGAATGATCGGACGACCGCTGCTCTCCAAACAGCAATTGGCCTGATCCAATATACTCAGCAACTTGGTCCGGACAGGGTTAAGCCGAATGGCTGGGCCGCTCGGATTCTGGGGCATATTAGCACTGGCGAAATCAGCGAAAGTGAAGCTGCGATGATGATCGTCGACTATGTCGCGCCCAGCCTCGACACCACGATACTTGCATCAACCCATATGCTGTGGCGACTGGCAACAACGGCGGGAGCCTATGATGAGCTGAAAGCCGACCCCGACCTGCTTCGCTCCATGGTTTTCGAGAGCGTGCGACTGGCATCGCCCATTCGCGGATTTACGCGTTATGTGGTTGGCGATTATAAGACAGAGGCTGGCACGATCCCTGCAGGGTCTCGAGTTGCGGTGCTTTATGCCAGCGCCAATTGGGACGAGCGCCACTATCCGGATGTTGATCAGTTTCAGATTGACCGCAATCCGCGCGATCATATGGGGTGGGGCCATGGCTCGCATATTTGTGCAGGCATGCATCTCGCCCGGTTGGAGATGGAGACACTTGCAGGCGCGCTCATCCGCCATGTGGAGCATATTGAGGTGGGCGATCCAGAGCCGATCATGAACAACGTGCTACAGGGATTTGCGGCACTGCCCGCAAAGTTTCACTGATATTTCGTCATGACCAACGGATTGTCAAATGAGTCGTTCGTTTCGTTGCTGATCAAGCCCGTAACGATGAAACGCGCCCTCAAAGTGGCCGCTGTGGTGGGTACAATTTTGATAGCTATCAATCAGGGCGATTTGCTGCTTGCCGGTGAATGGCCCCCAATATGGAAAATCATTCTGACCTATTTTGTGCCCTTCAGTGTTAGCAGCTATTCTACGGCGGCCCTGTTAGCCGATATGGCCAAACAATGATGACTTTTGGTCAATCATCACCCGCATTGCGGTGGGCGAGCCAAACCCAAAAACTCAAGAGGATCGCCGTTGCCGAGAAAATGGTCATGACAGTACCTGGCACTAAATGGACAAAGCCGGGAATGTCGACAAACAGAAGATATCCAACATCCAAAAGGCCGCCTACCATACCGGTAACCCAAATAGCGGTCATATTTGCCCGCCAAATGAAAATGCTTCCAATGATTGTGACGACTCCACCCCAAAGCAGGTTCCAGCCATGTTGATTAAGTATGCCCGCAACTGCGCCATGATATTGCGCTTCCAGAAGGGCCGGATCGACAGCATCAGCGATTGCCGCGAAGCCGCCACTGGCATCGGAGGAAATAACAATGCTCCCAGCGAATGCGTGAACCGCCCCCCAAATGAACCACAGGAACGCAGAAATTTTCAATGCTGTTTGTTGAGTACCGGTCATGTCATCTTCCTTTGCAATGTCTAATCCAGGTAAATCGGCTAACTGCTAATGCTTGGGAAATTTCCGGAGCGATAATCGCGCATCCATTTCATGATTTTTTGTTCAGACGAAGCAACAAAGCTTCCGGCTACGAAACGCGGAGAGGGGAATGTCTCACCACCCAGCAAAATGGCTCGACCGCCTTCTTTGCTTGACAACACTGGCGCCTCACCAGCTTGCAACAGGTTGAGATGATGGAGTTCCACCGGAGCACCTTCGATTGCCACATCGCCCTCCAAGAGAAAAGTCGCCCGTTCTTCGCAATCTAATTCCACGGTCAATTCGCCGCCGGGCTCGATTTCCAAATCAGCGAAAACAGTTTCAACAAAAACGCTCGTCGGCGCGCGCTTGCCCCACCCTTGGCCGATCAGGATACGGGCACTAGCACCATCCAGTTGGATCAACGGCAATGCAGCAGCGGGGTGATGCTCGAAAACCGGTGCCATATCCTCCCGGTCATCGTGCAGAGCCAGCCACATTTGCAAAAAATAGACATCGCGCGTCGGTGAATTGTCGGTTCGATTGGGGCGCTCTTCATGGGTGATCCCGCTGCCGGCCGTCATCAGTGCAATATCACCCGTTTCGATGATCTGTTCATTACCTGCGCTGTCACGATGATAGCCCGATCCCGCCATTAAATAGGTGAAGGTGGAAAGGCCTGCATGCGGATGCTCTGGAACACCTGCATCTGCACGATAAGGAACGGTCAACGGACCACCTTGGTCCATAAAGATAAATGGTTCCACCATCTGCCTTTCCGGTGCTGGCAAAAGCCTCCTAATCGGCAGTGGCCCCAATTGCTCGGCCCTTGGTGAGATTGTCTGAATGATTGTCATCGCTGTCCTATCGTTTCTGAAGTGTCACAAAAACATCGCATGGCCGGATGATACCGACCCAATGCCTGCTAAGTCAATTATATTTGCTCTAGTGCGAATTACTATGTTATATATTCGTTTAGAAACAAATATAACAGATGATTCTCTCCCCGATTTGTTTCGGTTCAAGGCTGACCAAAGGAGCAAGCCAAATGGAACAATTGGGCTCACTTGATGCGTTTTTCGCCTATAGCGAAACTTCCAACACGCCGATGCATATCGGACAATTGCTGATTTATGATCCTTCGACAGCACCCGACGGGAAAGTCGGGTTTAAGGACATATTGCGTTACATGGCGGGGCGGTTGGATGGCTCAAGCCTTTTCCGGCGCAAACTTGTGCATGTTCCGCTTGATCTTGATCATCCCTATTGGGTTGAGGATGAGGCCTTTGATCTGGAATATCATGTTCGCCATCTGGCGCTACCGAAACCAGGCGATTGGCGACAGCTTTGTATTCAGGCCGCGCGTATCTATGCCCGGCCTCTCGATATGAACAAGCCGCTTTGGGAATTTACAGTCATCGAAGGGCTCGACAATGTCGAGGGCGTACCGAAGGGTAGTTTTGCGATTTTGCAAAAATATCATCACTCGGCGGTGGACGGGAAGGCCGGGTTGGAAATGTCTGACGCCTTGCATGATCGGGACGCACGGTTGCAGCCGCACGATTTTGGGCGGGACTGGAAGGCCGAGCGACCGCCCAACCCCATCGAATTGTTGGCGCGGGCGCAGTTCAACAATTTCGTCAACCCCGTGCGCGGCTTGCGCAATCTACAAAAACTATTCCCTGTGCCCAAAAGGCTAATTGATGTGCGCCGTGAGTTTCAGCAGCGCGATGACGCCAAAGCGAGCATCAACCGTACGCGATTCAACCAGAAGCTTGGCCCGCATCGGGTTTTTGACGGGCGGGAGTTTACGCTAGCCGACATCAAGAAAATCCGCACAAAATTTCCCGGTGCGACGGTCAATGACGTGATGGTCGCAATTGCGGCCGGCGCTATGCGCGATTATCTGAAAGCCAAAAAGGATCTGCCGGACCAGACGCTGAAATTTGGTGTGCCGCTTTCCATCCGGTCTGAGGACGGGGGTGAAAATACCGGCAATGAAGTGGCGATGATGACGGTGAGCGCGGGCACCCATCTGGCAAAAGCCGGTGAACGGCTGGAATTCATTATGGCCGAGACCCAGCGATCAAAGGCCATGACGCAGGCAATGGATGCTAAGACGTTGATGGACTTGTCTGGTGCCATGCCAGCCGGGTTAACCGCCGCTGGCACCAAAATGATGCTTCGCATGGGTCTGGCCGATCGGGTAGCTCCTGCTTTTAACGCGGTGGTCAGCAATGTACCTGGCCCAAGAGAACCCATGTTCTTTACCGGTGCCAAAATGGTTAAGTTATGGGGCACTGGCATATTGGCCGAAGGGCAAGGCATCTTCCATGTCGTGACCAGTTATTGCGGTGCCATCTACCTCACTTTTCTCGCGGATCGCAACATCATGCCGGATCCTGAACTTTACACAAAATACATCCAAAAAAGCTTTGACAGCTTGTTGAAATCCAAAGGTAGCAAAAAATGAAAATACTCGCTTTTGCGGCATCGAACAGCAGCCAATCGATTAACAGGCAGCTTGTAATCTCCGCCATTGAACTATTGAAATCCGAGATATTGCCATCGGCCGATGTCGAGTTGCTGGACCTCAATGATTATGAAATGCCGATCTACAGCTTCGACCGCGAGATTGCCGACGGCATTCCTCAGCAGGCACAGAAGTTTTTTGACAAGATCGGTGGTGCGGACGCCCTGATCATTTCTTATGCCGAACATAACGGCCTTTACACCGCTGCGTTCAAGAATATTTTTGACTGGGCCTCGCGGATCGAGATGCGCATTTTTCAGAACAAGCCAATATTGGCCATGTCCGCGTCTATTGGTCCCAATGGCGGTGCAAATGTGATGCGAACAGCGATAGAAGCCGCACCCCATTTCGGCTCGGATATTCGCGCCAGCTTCTCGGTCGGGCCCTTTGGCGAGAAATTCGACGCTGAAGCCGGACGACTGAAAGATCCTGAATTATGGACCACCTTACGCGATGCGCTGCACACATTGGTTGTAGAGGAATAAGATCGATGCATTGGAGCTTCTACCTGTGAGTTCGCCTGCTCAAATGTGGGATGAACGCTATGGCAATGATCCCGCAGCCTATGGCACGGAGCCCAATAGGTTTCTGGCTGCCATGTCGGGCATGTTGCCAAAATCGGGACGCGCACTACTGCCCGGTGATGGTCAGGGGCGCAATGGTATGTGGCTTGCCCGCCAAGGGTTGAAACCGCTTTGTATCGACATCCATCGCACAGGCCGAGAAAGCAGCGGTGCAACAGGGCCTGCACATTGAAACGAAAACAGGGAATTTTCTGGAGATTGAGCTGGAGCAGAACGCCTTTCCGGTTGTTGCGTCGATCTTCTTCCATGTGCCATCTGCTGTGCGCCAGACCGCGCATGATCAAATGACCGAGGCGTTGGCCCCGGGTGGCATTTTAATTTTCTCGAAGCCTTTGCCATCGGCCATTTGTCGCTCCGCGAAGCACATGGATCCGGCGGCCCTGGAACCGACGATATGCTCTATTCGGCAGATATTCTTCGGCAGGATTTTGCCGATCTCCAATGCCTGTTTCTGGAGGAACTGGAGGTCATTTTGTATGAAGGGAAGTTTCACAATGGTTTGGGTCGGGTGGTGCGCGCGGTATTTTCAAAGTGACTCGCAAGTCGCGGCACAAAGGATGAATTTGAGGAGGGCCTGATAGAAAAGATTTTCATTGCCGGGGGAACAGGCATGCTGGGTGCCGCAACCGCGCGCGCATTTGCTGCGGTTGGTACTGCGGTGGTTGTCTCCAGCCGGAAAGACTTCGACGAAGTTGGCGAGCAGCTCCAAAAGGAGAGCGAGCTGATAGAGGTGGAACGCGCCGATCTTCGGGATGCTGCCCAGGTGCAAGCCCTGTTTGCCAAACATCAATTCACCGGAATGGTGATGCTGGTCCATACTCACCAATATGCGAAGACGCGCGACAAGAATAATGAAATCTATCCGATCACCATCAATTGCCTGGAGACGGCACGCAAAAATGGTGTGAAGCGCGTGGTGTTTGGAGGGTCGATGGCGGTCTATGGCGGGTTGGTTCCGCCATTTGATGAAGCCGCAACCTTCCCGCCTGAGGTGAACGACCCATCCGGCGCGGACGACCGCGTCATGCTGAAGTTTGAGGTCGCGACCAAGCGGGCGCTTGAAATCATCGCGCTCGATTACGGTCAGGACTTCCAGATGGGTCTTTCCGTCCCTCCCGGTACGGAAAAACCTGAACCGCATGAATTGGAAATCGCAATCCTGCGTGCGCCGATGATGTTCGGCCCCGGCTACCAAGCGCTGGGAAGCCCCTTGGGCATAGCCGCTCATGTGGCCGCGGGTCGGCTACCAAGTTTCAAAGGGCAGATCGCCTATGGCGGCGTTCCAGTCGAACACCTTTGGGCTGGTCTTGCTTCGATGCCGGTCAATTATGTGAAGCATAATGCGGAATGTATCCAAGTTGCGATGGCTGCCGTTACGTTGAAAAACAAAATCTACAACATCAGCAGTGGCTTTTCACGCAGCCCACGCGCGCAACTTGAGGCTCTGCTCAAGGTTGCGCCTGATTGTGCCGAGAGGATGGGTGTCGCTCCTGAGGAACTTCCCGATCAAACAAGAGATTTGGGATTTGATGGATCCCGGTTTGAAAGGGATTTTGGGTTCAAACCATCGCACAATCTTGAAGAAGCCTTTCGTGAATACGTCGATTGGCTGAGAGAACACCCATACTGAACGGACGACGGTTCGAATGGAGTAAGCAGTGATGACGCGGCCCTATTCGCCCATTGCTGCGCGCATTGCCTTCCAGGCTGGAAACAGCTCCTGCGCATAAAGCGCTGAAGACTCGATATGATGGGATGGCGGTGTCGCCATTGGCCAGTCGATTACAGCCTGTTTGAAGCTGGGCCGCATAAAGGCCTTTTCGACATAAGCACTGACATGCGGAGCTTTTCCATCTTTTTCCCAAAGCGGGCCAAGGCCGAGCCATTTGAGACGGAACAGGCTGGCGGACCACATTATATCGGCCATGGTATATCTGTTCCCGAAGGCCCAAGCACCTTCCTGTACGCTGATCTGTTTTTCGAGCCGCGCTACTTGGTCGGCCGTTCGCGCATAGGTGTCTATCATCGAGTTGCGATCGTAGATAAACTCTTCAGCGCTGGATTGTCGGGCGATTTTCGCATCATAAGCGGCAACGAGCCCCGGTTCATCGGCCACGCTGGACTTGATCGCCTCAAGGTGCCGGACGGCATGGCCCAACGACCCGGTAATCGGGATCGCAACAATCTCTGGGCGTATATCCTCGCCCTCGGGAGAAGCTCCATAGAGTATGGCGGGATGCGGAGCCTCATCAATCAGCGTGACCTGCTCTGACACATCCTCAGCAATATCATCTGGAACAAGCGGCTGCCCCGTTCCGGCCTCTCGATCCAGATATTCGCAGATTTTCAGCGCATCGACGACCACACGCTCATGCTTATGGTCGATCAATGTTGGCACAACGCAGGGATCAAATCCCTCTACCGCGACAGAAGACTGTCCGGTATAGCCGGACACCATCTTGCCATCAGGAGCGCCGCGCAGCCTGAGCCGCACATAGCTGGAGCGATAACTATCAGACGCATGGGTTTCCGAAACGGGAAGGTCGAGATGATGAGAGGTAAATGCCAGCTCTTTTTCGACCAGAACCGTACGGACTTTTTGTGAGCAGATCGAAAATGGCGCATGGTAGAGCTCAAAAGGAGGCGTTTCGCCTTCTGCCGTGCCAAAAACAAAACTCTGTCCCGGTGCGGCAAGATCAGCATTTGCTTCCCTTACAAGCTGTTCAAGCGATTTCGCCATCATTCCAATCCGCGGCAATGGTATGACGCATATTATACCCAGCGATATTTGCGTGTCCGCACCGACGGCTCATTTCAACCGGGCGACAAAGAAACGGGCCGCATCCCCATGCGGCCCGCAAAGTCTGAAGGTTGTTAGCACTGCCGCGCATTGGGGGTCAGAATTTAATCCGGCCCTGAATGCCCAGTTCGCGGCGGCGATCAACGAGCGCGAAGCGTCCGGCAGGTCCGGGTAATTCACCACTGAACCGAAAGGTTACCTTGTCCGTCAGATTCTTGCCGTAGAAAGCGAGTTCCCATTGCTTGTCATTGCCTGCAACGCCGATGCGCGCATCGACCTTTACATAGCCGTCTTGAATTTCAGCAGCATCTGCGTTTTGCAATGTTTCGAATTCCGTCGTGAAATTCACCCGCCCGCTCGAGACAAGATCAAGATTGTCAGTGATCGGAAGGTCCAGATTATATCCTACCGACCCTGAAAATTCGGGAGAAAATGAGGTGTTCTGACCATCAATAGTTGCCGTACATTGCCCGGGCGTGCCCGCGGCAATGAACGCTGCCTGTTGTGCCGAATTACAGGCAGCACTGTTGAAGTCCGTGAAGGTCCCATCAAGGTAGGTCGCCGACAAATTGAAGCTCAAGAAATCGGTAGCACGCCATAACGCGTCCAGCTCAACACCCTGTGAACGCGCTGCACCGGCATTTGCGGTTACAAAGGTGCTGGTCGTGCTATCGAAAGATTGCACCTGAAGATCCTTGAAAGTTGTTCTGAACGCCGCCAGGTTCAATGTCAGCGCACGATCGAACAGTTGCATCTTGGCACCAATTTCAAATGCCTCCGCCTTTTCATCGTCAAATTCATATCCGCCATTGGGGTCATTTGGGGTCGGTAAGGCCAAGACCGCCAATTGCGTTTGAGGATCAAAACCACCAGTTTTGAAGCCGCGCTTATAGGAACCATACAACATTATGTCGTCATTGGGCTTGTATTGCAGCTCGACTGTGGGGGTAAAATCAGAATCGGATCGCTCGCCGGGCAGCACATGCTCATCGCGCGGGTTTGGACCGCCGAGGAATGCCGCAGCGGCCACCACTGCTGGAGGGGCCGGATCACCGTCAAGCGTATTTGTGACCTGAACTTTCAGGGCTTCGGTTTCCACATCCGTCCAGCGAGCACCCACTGAAAGAGTAAGACTATCGGTCAACTCATAAGCCAGTGACCCAAACAGGGCGATGGTCCGCTGGTCCTGATCGAAAGTGCTGAACGATTGAACCCCATTGATCAAAGGACCGGGACCCGCACCGTTATTCGCTGCTTGCGTGTAAAGCAAATCGGCATCCTCAAAATAGGCGCCAAACATATAAGTGAAAGGTTGATCCGAGGGCGAAGTCAAACGGATTTCCTGACTGAACTGTTTAAAGTCTTCCCTACGATCAGCCAAGGCAAAGGCGCCCGGTCCGGAATCGACATCCACCAAGCGGTCACTCGTATAGTCAACAAGGCCGGTTACGGCGCTGAGCGTATGACCATCGCCAAATTCATAGTTCATCGCAAACGAAATATTCAACAGATCCAGATCGTTTCGATCTTCTTGCACGCGGCCATTTGGCAGGACGCCGCCACGAGACAAGTTGTAGTCGAGTTGATCCTCAAATCCGGGCACGCCGAAAATGCCGGGGTTACAGTTCGGGCCAAATACCGGAGCAATGGCCGGACCGCATTCAATCACCTGCAAGCGTCCGCCGGTTTCGACATTGTTGGAATATTCTACCTTAAGCGTCGCATCAAAACCGCTATCCGGATCGATTTTCAACGTACCTCGCACGGCGTCGTTATTTGTTGCTGGAACGCGCTCATTCTGGATAGTATCGAACATCCAGCCTTTGCTCTCGGTATGGTTCAAAGCAATACGAATGCCGACAGTATCGTTTAATGGCCCGCCAACACCAACTTCGGTCACCCATTCATCCGCGTTGAATTCATAGCTCGACATTAGATCGACCTCGAATTCATCCCCTGGACCACGGCTGACAATGTTGAACGCGCCGCCAATGGTGCTGTTACCGAAATAGACTGGCTGGGGGCCTCGTAAAACTTCTACCCTTTCAACGTCGAGAAAAGCCGAGCGTGCCGCCGCACCGCGCCCACGATAAACACCATCCACGAACGTTCCGACCGATTGTTGAAAGCCAGCGCTTCCGCCAGACCCCACTCCGCGGATATAGAGCGCATCCGCGACCGGTGTTCGTGTTACCGTGACTGTAGGGGTGGTTGCGGTCAGGCCTTCAAGGTTTGTAATTACATTCGCTCTCAGGTCATCACCCTGGGTAACCGCAACTGAAATTGGCACCTCTTGTAGGCTCTCAGCCTGCTTTCGCGCTGTCACGACGATAACATTGTCGTCGGCTGCGCCATCTTCTTGCGCTTGCGCCTCACCCGCCGGAATGATCATCATGGCTGCGGTACTTGTTAACAATAAGGTCTTTATTCGATTCATCAGGTCCTCCCATTATGTTCGTGGCCTTCCGCAATCTTTGCTGCGATTGCCGCTTTACAATAATATGTATTGATGCGAAATATAAATTGTATTTTTCGTATGTCAACGAATTTAGATGCTCGTTGTTTGTTGGCGTGCGATTGATTGGTGATATGATGCAAATCAGCAACAGTTGGTGTCCGTGCCAGCTACCGGTGATCATTTGCGGTACAGATTGGGAAATGGGAGAGAGATATGAAGGCGGCAGTGCAGAAAACAGCTATGCACACAATTCTAATGGCGCTTGGTCCGATGATGAAGCGCGCCGCGAAGAAAAGCAAAGGCTTTGCTCAGGATTTGCAAAAACACAATTGTGTATTCCAGATCAAACTGCGCGATCAATCGGTTGGTCGTTACTACCAATTTACGGACGGCGAACTGATTTCCAAGAGCGGTATCCATCCAGCCCCCGATGCGGCAATGGTATTCAAGAATGTGGATACCGCGCTGAAATTGCTCAACCCAAAGGCAGATATGCTCTTCCGAATTCACGCAGCCAAAAACTTCCTCCTAACGCTGGAGGGTTCGGATCAGACCGGCAATTGGATGGCACAACTGGTGCAGCGCGCTCAGCGAGAGGCTGGAGGATTTTCTTACGGAAATCAAATGAGCGATGGCACGATGCGTTATACTATGACCACCAATGGTGGACCGGTGCACGTTTATGTCAAAGACGATAAGATTATCCGCACAACGCCGATTATCTTTGACAAAAAGGATGCTCCCAGTTGGTCGGTCGATGCACGCGGCGAACGGTTTACCCCGCGAAGACTAGGTGCAGTGGCGCCTCATGGGCTTTCTGCCAAGGGTGTTGTCTATTCTGAAAACCGGATTCTGCATCCGATGAAGCGTGTTGATTTTGATCCCAAGGGCAAGCGCAATCCCCAGAACCGGGGAATATCTGGTTATGAGCGGATCAGCTGGGACGAAGCGCTCGATATCGTCGCCGATGAAATGAAGCGCCAAAAGCGCAACTATGGGCCGGGCTCTGTTTTCATGCCAACCAGTTCACATCAGATGTGGGGGAATATTGGCTATTATATTAGTGCACATTCTAGATTCTGTAACTTGATCGGTGGCACCCGGATGTTAATGAACCCGGACAGCTGGGAAGGCTGGTTCTGGGGAGCGACGCATCACTACGGCAATACGCTGAAGGTCGGTCTGCCCTCGAGCTACGGAACCCTGGAGGATTGTTTACAGGAAGCCGAACAGATCGTCTTCTGGTCATCGGACCCGGAAAGCACCAATGGGGCCTATGCCGGACTGGAAGCAACCGAGCGGCGCCAGTGGGCCAAAGAACTGGGCATCGAATTTGTACATATCGATCCGCATCATAACCCAACCGCGCAAATGTTCGGCGGAAAATGGATTCCGATAAAGCCGACCACAGACGCAGCTCTCGCCATTGCCATCATGCATGTCTGGATGACTGAAGGTCTCTACGACAAAGAATATGTCAATGACAAAACTACCGGCTTTGAAGAATGGCGGGCTTATGTTCTTGGCGAAGAGGATGGAATTGCAAAAACGCCGGAATGGCAGGAATCTGAAACCAGCGTTCCCGCCCGCGTGGCGAGAGCACTGGCGCGTAGCTGGGGTAACAAAAAAACCTATCTCTCCTGTGGTGCCGGCGGGATTGGCTTTGGCGGAGCCAATCGCGGCTCCAATGGTGCGCAATGGGCACGCTGCATGGTGATGATGATGGCGATGCAGGGATGGGGTAAACCCGGCGTCAATTTTGGCAATCTGGGCTGCGGTGTTCCTCTCGATTTCCACTTTTATTTCCCGGGCTACGCAGAAGGCGGGATTTCTGGCGATTTGATGAACTCGGCCAGCCCGATCAACAATTACCAGCGCATGCCCCATGTCGTGAGTATGAATCCCGTCAAGCAATTAATTCCCAAACAGCAAATCCCCGAAGCCATTATTGACGGCAAAGCGGAAGGATATTTGTGGGATTGCACGTCACAGGAAGCCCAGTTCACGCCGGTTAAATATCCCGCGCCCGGCCATTCACCCATTCATATGATCTACCGTTTCGGCGGATCGATTTTCAGTACGGGTACAAAGTCTGGACGATGGGTCGATGCCTACCGCCATGAGAGCATCGAATGTGTTGTAAACCAGTCGATCTTTATGGAAGGCGAAGCGCTGTTCTCTGACATCATCTTGCCAGCCTGCACCAATTTTGAGCGCTGGGACATCGGAGAATGGAGCAATGCTGGCGGTTATGGTCACCATAGTTTTGAATCGCTCAATCATCGTGTCATCGTGTTGCAGCATAAATGTATCGAACCGCTTGGCGAATCCAGATCGGACTACCAGATATTTTCCGACCTGCTTGAGCGATTTGATCTCGGACAGGTTTTTACAGAAGGCTGCGGGGAACTGGATTGGTGTAAACGCGTATTTGACAGTTCAGATTTGCCCGACAAAATCAGCTGGAAGGAACTCTGCAAAAAGGGCTATTATATAGTGCCACCGGAAAAAGAAGAGCTGCGCCCACCGCTCGCCATGAACTGGTTCGCCGAAGGGCGCAAAAAGGACCTGCCGGAAGCCATGCCGTTGCCGTCGCAATATGCCGACAAATTTGGTGAAGGTCTGCAAACACCCAGCGGCAAATTTGAATTTGTGCCGACCACATTGCGCCGCATGGAAGAGCAGCAGCCTGATCGTCCGGCGGTCAATCGCTATTCTCCTTCTTGGGAAGGGCCGCATACGAAGGAACTGGCTGACAGATACCCCCTACAGATGGTCAGCAGCCATAGCCGGTATAGTTTTCACACCCACGCCGACAACACTCCTTATACGGACCAAATCACAGACCACCGTGCCTTTGTCGATGGCCACTACTATTGGCTGTTACGCATGAGCCCGAAGGATGCCGAAGATCGCGGCATCCAGGACCGCGACCTTGTAAAAGTGTTCAATGATCGCGGCTCGGTCATTTGTGCGGCTGATGTATCGCCAATGTTGGGAGAAGGATCGGTAAAAGGATACCAGTCGAGTGCCAAATTCACGCTGGTCACCATAGGCAATGAAACCATTGAAATTGGCGGATGCTTGAACATGCTGACACCCGAACGCTCTCAGACAGGCAATACACATTCGATGAGCCCGAATTCCACGCTCGTCGAAATCGAGAAATTTACCAACCTGGAGGCGCTTCGTAATGCCCAAGCAGCCTGAAAGATCCAACCGCGCGAAATGGAACCTGATTATCGACGTGGCCAATAGTGTCCACGCCAACAATTGCATATTGGCTGCCAAGGACGAATATGTCGGCAACGATTTTCCAGGTTACAGCGCCCCTCTGCCGGAAGAAGGTGGGGACATCATGACCGTCACGCGCAAAGTGCGCGGTGAAACTCCGCTGGTCGATACTGCTTACCTTCTGCAAATGTGCAACCACTGCGACAATGGCCCGTGTCAAAAGGTCGGTGGCGATGCCGTAAAAAAACGGCCGGACGGCATTGTCATTATCGATCCTATCAAAGCCAAAGGCCGCAAAGATATTGCCGAGGCCTGTCCCTATGGCGCGGTGATATGGAATGAAGCATTGCAAATACCACAGCACTGGACATTCGATGCGCACTTGCTGGACGACGGCTGGCCGCAACCACGCTGTGTCGATGTCAGCCCCAAGGGCGCGATAGAGGCGGTCAAGATATCCGATGCGGAGATGGAGGAAAGGGTGAAGGCTGAAGGGCTGGAGGTACTCCAGCCGGAACTGGGAACCCAGCCACGCGTCTATTACCGCAATCTTGACCGGTTCACCAAATGCTTCATCGGTGGCACGATCATCGCTCCAGTCGATGATGTCGAAGAATGTGTCGAAAATGCCCGCGTCGCCCTATTTCAAAATGGCGAAGAAATTGAGACTACTCAATCGGATGTATTCGGCGAATTCAAGCTGGACGGTTTGCCGCCGAACAGCGGTGAATATCGTCTCGAAATCTCCCACACCGACTATGAAAACTTAACCATCAACACCCAAGTTGGAGAGGAAAACGTCAACCTGGGCACGTTGCGTTTAACGAAATAGATCGGTCAGTTATCCAACGTTTTCGTTGGAATAGCCTCAACATAGGACAAACTATCAACCCATCGCTAGCATCCGCTGGGCGCAAAAGAGCGGGCAAAAATACCTTTGGTGCGGGCCAGTTGAGTTCTTGAGCGCAACTAGACGATAATCGCCTCAATTAGGTTCGGACCCTTTCTGGCGATTGCTTGTTCCAATGCCTTGTGGAACGATTCTACGGTATCTGCCCGTACGGCCGGAACGCCTAGACCTTCTGATATGGAGACCCAGTCAATCGCTGGATTGGTGAGATCAAGCAATGACAATGCCTTTGGTCCAGGATTGGCTACGCCAACCCGATTGAGCTCGATATTCAATATCGCGTAGCTGCCGTTGTTCAAAATGACCGTTGTCACATCGAGATTTTCGCGCGCCATCGACCAAAGAGCCTGCACTGTATACATGGCCGAACCGTCGGCTTGCAGCGCAAGAACTTTTCGGTCCGGGCAAGCAACTGCCGCACCCAAAGCGAGGGGCAGGCCCTGTCCGATGGAGCCACCTGTAAGCATCAACCAATCATGCTTTGCTGCGCCTTGGGTCATCGGATAGAACGCCAGCCCGACAGTTGCAGCTTCGTCCGAAATGATTGCATTTTCAGGGATCAGATTTGCGATGACCGACCCGATTGTTGTCGAATCCAGTTCACCTTCATCCAAGGCTGGCAAATTGGCTGGCTGCATGAGTGCAGGTTCGTCCGGCGCATCTAATGCATCGGCAAGGCGTATCAGGCAATCGAGCGCATCTTGCCTCGGGCTGGCCAGCTCAATCAATTCTGCATTGTCTGGAGTTAGCCAACTCGGCTTGCCAGGATAGGCAAAAAAGGAGACAGGCGGCTGCGCACCGACCAGGATAATTTTCTTGGAATCTTTCAGAAAATCTGCTGCTGCTTCGCCAAAATAGGGCAGTCGCTCAACCGCGACCCTACCGGCACCCCTCTCGATCCGGGCGGCAAAGGTTTCACAAATCAGCCGTGCTCCCGTTGCCGCAGCAATGCGCCCCGCCTGAATCAGCGCGTCCTCCCTAAGAGCTCGCCCGCCGAGAAAAAAGACCGAATCCTCCTCCGTGTCTAAGGCAGCAGCTGCTCGGTCGATTTCCGCTTCGGAGACTTTTGGTGTGCTGGGAAGGTTCTTTCGGTCAGCGATTTGCGCGCCGTCAGTCCAGGCATGATCGGCAGGCGCAATGATTGTGGCAATTTTCCCCGGATAGTGCATCGACTCAGCGACAGATTCCGCTCCAGCCAGAGCAAGATCTGACGCAGACGACGACACCCTCACCCAATTTGACATCGGCTTGGCAACTGCCTCCACGTCGGAGGTCAACGGTGCGTCGAACTTGAGATGGTCAACGGCATGATCGCCGACAATATTGATAACCGGTGTTCGAGCGCGCTTTGCATTGTGCAGATTCGCGAGGCCATTGCCAAGACCGGGTCCGAGATGAAGCAGGGTGGAGGCAGGTTTTTCGGCCATGCGGCCATAGCCATCAGCCGCACCAGTTACGACGCCTTCAAAGAGTCCCAGAATAGCCCGCATGTTCGGCTGTTTGTCGATCGCAGCCACCAGTTGCATTTCAGAGGTCCCAGGATTAGCAAAGCAGACCTCAACCCCGCTTTGATTTAGCGTTTCAATTAATGCCTCTGCCCCGTTCACAGACTAATATCCTTTCACCAATCGTCATGTACCTGGATGCGCCAGTCGCGCATTCAGGCAACGGCATCCAATATCTTTCGCGCTGAAATGTCGCCCAGTATCGATACAAATACGTCTTCTAGTCCGGATGACGCCTCGGCCGCCGTCAAGCGTGCAGCGATATGGGAGTCGGGTCGCACGACAAGCACTTTGTCCTCAGAAAAGAGACCCTGAAACTGATCATCGGCGGGTTTGATGTCCCCGGCAATTGAAACATTCGCCTGTTCAACAGGATAGCCGCGCTCCTTCAACGCCTCGATTGTATCGACTAGATCATCGTTCATTTGTCCAGATGAGAGCACCAGAAACCGTGTGCTATCCAACAAATCCAGCGTTGAAATACGTTGCCCATTTTGCACGAGCCAACAATGTGGCAAGCGCGCGCCCGGGACCGTGGACGGAATGTAAGTGGTGACTGGATCGCTTGAAACAGGTGGCGGCCCGTCACTCTTGATGGCATTACTTTTGTAGCAAACACCCAGATCGTATCCCGACATGTTGAAATGCTTCGCTTGCCGCTCGATTGCGGCCTGCACCTTGGCCTGGTCGTCGGGACTGGACATGAGCTTGTCAAAATCGGCCTTGGTCGCCGTGCCGTCACCATCAATGTCCAGCGCACTGTCAACCTCTGACATATTCAGAAAGTTCTGATGGCTTTGTTTTGCATTGACTACCGCTGACGGGCGCCGCTCCGGCTCATATGTGCTCAGCAAGCTTGCATCAAACCCGTTGATTGCCATTGCGATCTTCCAAGCCAGATTATGGGCATCCTGAAATCCGGTGTTCATCCCAAGGCCTCCGGTGGGAGGAAACCGGTGTGCGGCGTCCCCGACCAGAAATATGCCATCCTTCTGATAGGCATCAGACACCTGCGCCGACATGATCCAGGTGGACATGCTCTGGATGGCGACATCGGCATCGGTGCCAATCGCCTTATGGAGAATCTCGGCATATTTGGCCTCATCAATGCCATCGAATGATTCATCGGTATCGATTGGCTTCATGAATACCCAATCATGATCGATATTATGAGCGATAAAAGTGCCGGAGCAATCGGGGTTTATGACCCAGAACAGAAGACCTTCTCGGCCAGATAAAGCGTCACGGAGATCGGCGTGGAAATGGACGTTCAGGTAGCGTTGGATGACTTTTGGTCCTTCCAAAGAAGCACCAATGGCGGCGCGCACGCGGCTTCCGGCGCCGTCGGCACCAATAATAAATTGGGACTGGATTTTTGTTTCTGTTCCGTCCGGCCCTTCGACGGTTGAAACATACCCATCATCGCACTCCGCCGCTTCAACCCAACTATGCTCAAACAGAATTTGCGTGGAACTGGGCAGATGATCGAAAAGCAACTTTTCAAAATGATCTTGGCTGAGATTGGTTGTGGGTGTCGGTGTGAGAGTAATCATACGGGCGATTTTTTGAGGATCGCTGGCAAGCGAAAAAACACCCAGATCGCGTCCGGCCAGATGATCTACCCAGCGGATAGCCATAGTATCCATTGGGAATTATATACTTTACTAACCCGTGTTGCTGTTGTATTATGCACCAAAGAGTAAACAAAGAGAGAGGATAGCACATGGCACCCAAAGCACCCGGCAAGCATCATCGCGAAGGTATCAGCCTACTTGAATTGACAGAAATGTTTCCTGATGACATATCAGCAGAACAATGGTTCGAAAACGTCAGATGGCCGAGCCCTGGTGACAGGTCTTGTCCAAAATGCGGAAGTCAGAATACCACGCCAAAGGCAAACCGTAAACCCCTTCCTTACCGGTGCAGGGATTGCCGAAAGTTTTTTTCAGTTCGCCATGGTTCTGCCATGGAAAAATCGAAGATACCCCTCCGTAAATGGGCTTTCGCGATCTACTTGAACGCTACAAGCCTAAAAGGTGTATCTAGCATGAAACTGCACCGCGATTTGGATATCACCCAGAAGTCCGCCTGGTTCATGGCGCATAGGCTAAGAGAAGCTTTTGCTAGCAAGGAAGGGTTGTTTGCTGGGCCTGTTGAAGTCGATGAGACTTACTTCGGCGGCAAACGCAAGAACATGTCAAAAACCAAGCGGAGTGTCTTGGTAGGTCGCGGCCCTTCAGGGAAGACGGCGGTGGTTGGGGCTAAAGATCGCAGCACGAAGCTCGTCAAAGCCAAGGTGATTGAGACAACAGACAGTGAGACCTTGCAAGGGTTCACCGAAGGTACAACTGAATCCAAGGCCAAGGTCTGCACAGACGACGCGAGAGCCTATGTCGGGATGGCCCGTGATCATGAAACTGTCAATCACTCTACCGGTGAATACGTAAGAGGTATGGCCCACGCCAATGGCATTGAATCTTTTTTGGAGTATGCTGAAACGGGCACACAAAGGAACTTTCCACAAGATCAGCCCCAAGCACCTCCAACGTTATATAAATGAATTCTCTGGCCGACATAATATCAGGGACAGAAACACTATCGATCAAATGCGTAGCGTTGTAGAGGGAATGGTTGGCAAGCGGCTCATGTACTGTGACCTGACCGAGGGGGAACCTGCACGATGAGTAATGTTGCTGTAATTCCCCCCGTGGTCAGTGACCCAACGGCACTTGCCCGTTCACTTTTTCAAAAAACTCCACGCAGTACTAAGCAGAATGGTTATTGCGATCCTGTATTGGCCTGCATTGATAACATGGAATTCTTGCGCTCGGTTCCAGACGATCACTGCAAGCTAATTGTCACATCACCACCCTGCAACTTGGGAAAAGATTATGAAACACGATCTTCTTTGGATGACTATCTGAATGCTCAAGCGCGAGTCATTGAAGAATGTGTTCGAATTTTACACCCACAGGGGTCTATCTGCTGGCAGGTTGGGAACTGCGTTCAAAACGGCGAGATAATGCCCCTCGATATTCTTACCTATCCCCTGTTCCAAGGTTGTGGCTTGAAGCTGCGTAACCGCATTGTCTGGCACTTTGGCCATGGATTGCACTGCACTCGCAGACTGTCTGGCCGGTATGAAACAATCGTCTGGTGGACACTCGACAATGATTATACATGGAACCTGGACCCTATCCGCGTTCCTTCAAAATACCCGGGCAAGAAGCACTTCAAAGGCCCGAATGCCGGGAAGCTGTCTGGCAACCCCAAAGGGAAAAACCCCTCCGATGTCTGGGAGTTTCCTAACGTCAAGAATAACCATCCTGAAAAAACAATCCATCCCTGCCAGTTTCCCGTAGAACTGGTCGAGCGGCTTGTTCTTTCAATGACGGATGAAGGGGACGTTGTGCTTGATCCGTACATGGGAGTCGGGACAACCATTATTGCCGCTCTGATGCATAACCGTAGCGGATATGGATGTGATGTTGTCCCTGAGTACGTCGAACTAGCACATCAGCGCGTAACTGCTTGGCGTGACGGCTCTTTGCGCACCCGCCCGATGGGTAAGCCCGTCTATAACCCCGCACTGCCTAATGGCGGACACTAATGCACATAGGAGCAAGATACTCTCATCTGAACGGTGAAGAGTATCTTCTTGTTCACCATTACGAACTGTGGTGTGAACTGCTGTCTGTGGTTGAAAGCGTTGATGCAGAGGCTTGTCGCACCAAGGTATCGAAAGAACGTACCCGAAAAGGGAGGCAGCTCTATTCACCGATTGACATGAACGCTGCTTTCAAGCTCGGCCTGGAAGCCTTGGGTTGGGAGGAAAGGAGGCATACATTCCGGGTAACAGACGATGAAGACTTGCTACGTTCCATTCAAGGCAAAAGCGAAGCAGAACAAAAGGCTTCCATCATCGCGACCGGACGCAAACCCGTCATGTCCTGCAATCAGACGGATTTTGTCAAGGATCGTGTTGCCGTAGAAGTCCAGTTCGGGAAATACGCTTTCGTCGCGCACGATTTGTTTGTCAAACACTTGAGCTTTTATGTCTCTGATATAATCGACGCGGGTATAGAGATACTACCCATGAAGAGCCTCGAATCAGAAATGTCCAGTGGTGTACCCTGTTATGAGAGGGACTTGCTCAATGTTATTCGCCAAGGGCGTGGTGTTCCTTCTGTTCCACTGGTGCTATTGGGCGCAGAACCATAAGTGGGTTGATCTAGGGTTAAAGTTAACCTACACTATCCCCGTCTCATGGCGATCAGGGGCCCGTCTCATGGCGATCAGGGGCCCGTCTCATGGCGATCAGGGGCCCGTCTCATGGCGATCAGGGGCCCGTCTCATGGCGATCAGGGGCCCGTCTCATGGCGATCAGGGGCCCGTCTCATGGCGATCAGGGGCCCGTCTCATGGCGATCAGGGGCCCGTCTCATGGCGATCAGGGGCCCGTCTCATGGCGATCAGGGGCCCGTCTCATGGCGATCAGGGGCCCGTCTCATGGCGATCAGGGGCCCGTCTCATGGCGATCAGGGGATAGTGTGATTCCCACCCTTACAACCCTTCCAGCATTACTGGACTAGTAGGTACCTTTAAGTTCACGTGGCGTCACCTCCTTTTCACCCTGAGATTTGCGCTTAGCGCAAGGGCTAGGCCGTACCAAGCGGCTTAGCCCTATTATATTCACGGTGACCTGTCCCCGGCAAGGTTAATTAACTATATAATCCCCTTTTTTAAAAGGCTGGCAGCGGTACGGCGGGCTTTTGGATGCGTGGCATCGATCATCAGCACATCATCGGCATCACTGGTAGCTGCAAGGCGCGCAAATATCTTGTTGAACACGCCCAGGCGGCTCCAGCGCACGAAGCGATTACAGATCGTTTTATGCGGCCCGTAACCAGCAGGGGCATCACGCCAGCGAAGACCGTTCCTGATCACAAAAACAATCCCGCTCGGAACCTTGCGGTCATCAACCCCGGGAACCCCGTGCGACAACGGAAAATACGGCTCTATCCGGCGCATCTGCGCTTCGCTTAACATAAACAGATCACTCATCAACAGCACCTCCTTCAGTGCCGCCTTTGAATCAGCCCTCTCACCGTAATGCAAGCTATCTAACAGGTCCTGAGCCTAGCTATTGATAAACCTTGGTCTTGAAAATAGGTGAGTATCTTGCTGTGGATTGCCTGAGTGCGAGCAACTGGATCAGGATAAGTATCACGATAATATTTCGACCGAATTTCAAGGCTAAGCGGAATATCAGCGGGCAATGATCGCAGCAGCTCCATTACTGGCAACCGACCTTCTCCGGGCATGGATCGCAAATCTATTGCATCCTCCAAATAACTTTCGAAATTGTCCGCGCAATTCAAATTCCCATCGCATATTTGCGAATAGGGCAGGAGAAGAGGTTCAACGGCGGCAAGGTCAGTTGGTTTATGACCAGCGCGCTGAAAATGGATTGTATCAATCAATAGGGCCGCCGCTGAATGAGCAGCGAGCTCAATAATTTCCAACGCGTCATCGATATTTTGCACCGCTGTGATCATCAGAAATTCCAGTGCAATTCGCATATTGCCGGATGCGCTCCATTCGCAAAGTTGGTTGAGCGCTTCCGCTGTGCAATTTTTGTCTGGTTCCGAGCTGACGACTAATGCGTTTGGTGCGCCCAGTTCCAGTCCGGCGTCGATAATCAGTTTGTGACTATCGTCCAGCTTTCCGCCCTCGGGTATCCATATGACTTCGACATCCAGAACTTTCAGATTGTGCCTAGCAATGGCTGACTTGGTTTTTTTCAAGGCCGCCTGGTTCCATTTGTCCGGTTCGATCGTGAAGCCGACATGGCTAAAGCCCGCTTGCCCTGCTGCTTCAGCCACTTTAGGCGGTTGAAATTCCGGTAGTGTTCCCGCAGCTAGGGATAGGATTTGTGCCATCTATGCGAGATGCGCCGATAACCGATCGGGTGCAATAGACACTATTATGAGGTGGCTTCGACCGGTTCGGGATCCGGGACTTTTCGTCTAATGATCAATTGCAAGACCTCGATCAAGGTTGGTTTGGCCAACAAATATAGAAGCCCGACATAGGCTATGCCACCAACCGCAACCAATAGGGCCAGTCGCAGATAGACAATCATATCGGGTAGCATTTGATCAGCCATATAAACGACAGCGGCCATTGCAATGGAAGCGGATAGACCTGGCCAAACGGCCTAGCCGATTTCCCACGCGCTAACGCCAATTTCTTTGTGTGATCGCAGGAAAGTAAAAATCGTCAGGATAGGGAAGGCGATAACCCAACCCCAGGCCAAGCCAAAAACACCATATTGGATGCCGATCAGGAAGGTGATAGGCATAAGTACGGCACCAAACATATTGGTCTGCGCCGTAATTTGTGGGCGACCGAGCGCATTGTTCGCCGGCGTGAACAATATCTGTAACGTCATCACCGGCATTGCCAACGCAAGAATAGCAACCAATGGAGACATCTCAAGCCACTTCTGTCCAAACAAAACCTCAACCATTGGATACGCTGTCACTGCCATGCCCATGTAAAGGGGTAGGGAGATCAGCATGATCAGGCGGATGGCTTTCAGGAACGACCAACTAAAGGCTGAAGCATCTGTTTGAATGCGAGAGAAAGCCGGGAACGCGCCTTCGTTTAACGGCGGGACGAATTTCGCGGCGAAGATGGTGGTCAGAAACAGCGCCTCGGCAAACAGACCAATCTCATATGGCTCCAAATGGCGGCCAGCGATGAAGATGTCCGACTGGCTTTGTACCGTCCAGAAGAAATGGCTTGCGAATAGCGTGGCGCCGAAACTGAACATCGGGCCAGCACCTTTGAAATTGAAGGTTGGCAAGATGTAAAACTTGGTTGCTATGACCAGGCAGACTGCGCGGGTCCAGAAGATCGCGATCGGTGCATATATAAGCGTCCACACGCCATATCCGTTTAGAGCGAAATAGAGCGCCGTCACCGCGCCAACAATCGCAGAGATTAAATTGATGATCGCTGGCTTCTTGAATTCCAGGTTTCGGGTCATCAACGCTTCTGGCAATACCGTGAACGGTGTCGCCAAAATATCAGTGCCTGTACTTTGAGCAAATCAGCGACAATGGGTTGTCGGTAATATTCCGCAGCGATAGGGGCCAGAATCAATTGGAGAATCGCGATGCCGCCATTGAGTAGCAAAAGACCTCCAAAAGCCTGCCGAATCTGAATCGGTTCGACTTTTTCCGACTGAATAATCGAGCTGGCGA
>CATOTQ010000002.1:462500-491608 GCA_951813595.1 uncultured Parasphingorhabdus sp.
GAGGCTTTGAAACTTGAGCGCCAGTTCGAGTGGAGCCATAATGTGAAATACCACCCTATTGTTTTCTGGTGTCTAACCTAGATCCGTTATCCGGATCAGGGACCCTCTGTGGCGGGTAGTTTGACTGGGGCGGTCGCCTCCTAAAGAGTAACGGAGGCGCGCGATGGTTGGCTCAGGACGGTTGGAAACCGTCTGTTAGAGTGCAATGGCATAAGCCAGCCTGACTGCGAGACTGACAAGTCGAGCAGAGACGAAAGTCGGTCATAGTGATCCGGTGGTCCCTCGTGGAAGGGCCATCGCTCAACGGATAAAAGGTACGCCGGGGATAACAGGCTGATGATTCCCAAGAGCTCATATCGACGGAATCGTTTGGCACCTCGATGTCGGCTCATCACATCCTGGGGCTGGAGCAGGTCCCAAGGGTTTGGCTGTTCGCCAATTAAAGTGGTACGTGAGCTGGGTTCAGAACGTCGCGAGACAGTTTGGTCCCTATCTGCCGTGGGCGTCGATTGTTGAGAGGAGTTGTCCCTAGTACGAGAGGACCGGGATGAACATACCTCTGGTGTACCAGTCATGCCGCCAGGTGTGCAGCTGGGTAGCTATGTATGGACGGGATAACCGCTGAAAGCATCTAAGCGGGAAGCCTCCCTCAAGATAAGCAATCTTCGAGTCGTGGAAGACCACCACGTTGATAGGCTGGGTGTGGAAGCAGGGTAACCTGTGAAGCTAACCAGTCCTAATTACTCTTTTCGCGCTTGTAGAATCCCGCCATCAACAACAATGTTGGATAACATTGATGTTGGCGTGGACGATTAAGCTCGGCCCATGGTCAACATGCACGGATACATTGAAGTGCATGTCATATCACATCGATTAAAAAACCCTTTGATTACAGCTTATGCGCTTGCTTCATTGCTTGGTGGCCATAGCGACTGTGACCCACCCGATCCCATCTCGAACTCGGCCGTGAAACCAGTTAGCGCCGATGGTACTTTGTCTCAAGGCATGGAAGAGTAGGTCGTCGCTAGGCATTGCAGCAGGCACATAGGATAGTAGTCAAACGGGAAATAACCCATTCACTTTTCAAAAGCGGCCTGTCCGGCAACGGGCCGGCCGTTTTTTGATTTTTGGAATTGTCTTTGTGGCGTTCCAAATGGTTGGCGCGGGATGGAGCAGTCCGGTAGCTCGTCAGGCTCATAACCTGAAGGTCGTTGGTTCAAATCCAACTCCCGCAACCAAACAAATCAAGGGGTTAGTCGAAAGACTAGCCCCTTTGTTTTAGGATTTGGCACAATTTTGGGAGTTATTGTCAAAAGTAGGAGTTATTGTCAAAAGTAGTGTCTGGCAAGTTAATCATGCGGCTGCCTTGTTGAACCGCCCCGGGATTGCCGGAGGCTCCAACTCATGAGTAGAAGGAGCCATTATGAACAAGCCAACGAACAAATTTTCACCTGAGGTACGGGAACGCGCGGTACGGATGGTGCTGGATCATTCAGGGGATTATTCATCCCGCTGGGCGACGGCAGTCTCGATATCCGGGAAGACAGGCTGTGTGCCTCAGACCCTCAATGAATGGGTCAAGAAGGCAGAAGTCGATAGCGGGAGGTGCGCTGGTATTCCAACAGATACAGCAGAGCGTATGAAGGCACTGGAACGTGAGAATCGGGAGCTTCGGCAAGCCAATGAGATATTGCGCAAAGCATCAGCATATTTTGCTCAGGCGGAGTTCGACCGCCCGTTCAAGAGATGATCGCCTTTATTGACGGTCATCGTGGAACATACGGGGTCGAGCCGATGTGCAGGGTTCTGCCTATCGCCCCATCCACTTATCATGACCACGTTGCCAAGCGCAGAGCGACATCGATATGCTGATCGCACCGCGGACTATGTTCGGCGAGGATCATCGTCCGTTTGATGATCCGGTGTGGGCGGATTCAATCGATCTCTCTGTTAGCGGCTCGTCCGAACTGGCGGAAACCGTGTCCGACGAGCTGCTTGAGGCGGCCGAGGCTCAGGTCACTCCTATGGATGGGGAGAGGACTTCACACAGTTTAGTGGCTATCCGTGGTTCTGGATTGGCGGTCTTGTCATGTCGCTTGGCCAGAGCCTGATCCGCGGGTTCAAGCTGTTGTGCCTAGAGAAGTTCAATTCCGCAGATGTGCTCGAAATGGCGATTGAGCACAAGCCTGTTTACATCGGGATGTGGCCCGCGCTGCAGGAGCGATTTCGACAATATGTCGCGGCCTCCGGCGCTGATGTGTCAGGTGTTCCTGCTTTCGCCGAGCACCCGTCCGGAATTACCGATCCGGCCCGCTTTCACAACGCGCTTGGCCAGACCGAAACCTTGGGGGCCTACACAATCGGCGGGCCCGAGTTCGGCCAGCTGCTGGACGAAGAGCATAGCGGTTCGTTCGGACTTCCGGTTCCCAATGTCGAGATACGGATCGTGGACCCGGAAACAGGAGACGACCTTGAGACCGGCGTACAGGGAGAGATAATCGTTCGCGGCTATCTGTTGTCGGACGGTTTGTACAAACTCGAACGCGATGAGGCTTTCGACGACCATGGCTGGCTGCATACCGGCGACCAGGGCTTTTTTCGAAATGGATATTTGTACTTCAAGGGCCGCGGCACCGAAATGATCAGGTTTGCGTCATGCTGTTACCTTCTGCTCATTCCATTGGAACTGGGTACCATCGATCCACATCCGGTGAAGGATGACGGCAAGTTTGCGAGCAACTGCAACGGTAGCGCGTCTACGCCCTTTTGTTCGAACCAGATGCAGGCCCCATGCTTTAAGCGGTGACATCGTGCGTGTTCTGGTGAGCAGTGAGTGGGCGGCTGAGTAGAGCGCCGAGCGGACATCTGCATCACCAGCTTTGGATATCCGGCCTTGGCTATCACTCTCGCCTGACTGGAAG
The DNA here is from genome assembly GCA_951813595.1 of uncultured Parasphingorhabdus sp. Classification (GTDB taxonomy): domain Bacteria; phylum Pseudomonadota; class Alphaproteobacteria; order Sphingomonadales; family Sphingomonadaceae; genus Parasphingorhabdus. The sequence continues at coordinate 465,422 of CATOTQ010000002.1, forward strand.
CGCCGGGGTGTTAGACCGAAGTGGGCGCCAACAAGCCGTGATGATTTAAACCGCGCCGGATCATCAATGGCTGCCTTGAAGTGCAAGGCTGTCACCGCTCCTGCACCTGGTGCTGTCATCAGCAGCATGCAGACCGGATCGGTTCCAGCAACCAGCTTCACGCGCCGATCCATCTCCTGATAACTGGTAAGCAGCACCTGCTGCGCATCCAACATCGGTAGAAGTGCATATGTCAAAGCTTCATCCGCTTCGATGATGGGCTTCACTGTTTCCGCAAAGCGGTGGTGTGCTAACGTGGATGGCAGACGGATACCAAAGACCTTGAGCAAACCGCGTATCTCATTCTCCAGATCGATGCAGCGGCTCAGCAATGTCTTGCGGCTCGCCAGCAGCGTACGGATATGATGACTTTCTGCGCTCTTCATATGTACCGCGCGATACCAACCTGAACGCACCACTTGCGCGATGCCGCGTGCATCATTCCGATCCGTCTTGTTGCGCATCGCCGATAAAGCTGCACTGACGTGCCGGGCCTCCATGCACACGACATCATATCCGACCGCCTTTAATCCATGGAACAGCGTCTGGCTCATCGTCCCGGCTTCAAAGCCAATACGGTCTATCGAATGATCCAGATTATGCAGGCATTCGACAATCTCATCGACCTCACAGGCCACCGCCCGTTCCAGAACAATCTCGCCTTCACCATCAATCACACAAAGTGCCACAGAACGTAACGCTACATCTAGTCCTACATAATATCCCATCATCTCATCCCTTCAGTTGCTGGCTAAAACCAGCAATCTAACGGGAACTCGACCCATAATCAGTTCCACCAATTACGCATGCTTTCGGGATATTGTCCACGTCATAAACATCTATTTAAGCTGCACGAAAAAACCCCGGCGGGAAAATTGAGGAACCGCCGGGGTGCATTCAGATCGGCGACAATGCGAAAGGGAGAGAATGCCGCCTGAGAAACACATGCGCATCCCAAGGTTAAGTTTGTCTCACCAGATATGTAAATTCGTGTTGTCTCTATGATTCTAGTTACCGCTCTCAGAATGAAGCGGAAATGCTGTTTTAGAGAGCTGCTTTACACGGCTGTTAAGCAGCGTCTTCCTTCTTGGCCTTGCTGCTCTTCGCAATCACCTTGACCGGGTCTTTCGTGCCCGCGACAACACCCTTGTCGATCACAATTTCATCGACACCTTCGAAATCGGGCAGGTCGAACATTGTGTCGAGCAGGATATTTTCGACGATGGATCGCAGCCCGCGGGCGCCGGTTTTGCGTTTGATGGCTTTCTTGCCAACAGCGACCAGCGCGTCGTCGGTGAAGGTAAGACCTACATCTTCGAGATCAAACAGCTTGCGATATTGCTTGACCAGCGCATTTTTGGGTTCCTGAAGGATCGTCACCAGCGCGTCGATATCCAGGTCTTCCAGAGTCGCGATGACTGGTAAACGACCTACAAATTCCGGAATAAGGCCAAATTTCAACAAATCTTCAGGTTCGCCCTGCGCCAGCAATTCGCCGACTTTCTTCTCTTCAGGAGCAGCAACATGCGCGCCAAAGCCAATTGACTTTGCTTCCAGACGGTCGCCGATAATCTTTTCCAGCCCCGCAAAAGCGCCGCCGCAGATGAACAGGATATTGGTGGTGTCGACTTGAAGGAATTCCTGCTGCGGATGCTTGCGACCGCCCTGTGGTGGAACGCTCGCTGTCGTGCCTTCCATCAGCTTGAGCAGCGCCTGCTGCACACCCTCACCCGACACATCGCGGGTGATGGAAGGATTTTCCGCCTTGTGGCTAATCTTGTCAATTTCGTCGATATAGACAATCCCGCGCTGCGCCTTCTCGACATTATAGTCGGATGCCTGCAGCAGCTTCAGAATGATATTTTCGACATCCTCACCGACATAGCCAGCCTCCGTCAATGTCGTTGCATCAGCCATGGTGAACGGCACATCAAAAGTCTTCGCCAGCGTCTGTGCGAGCAGCGTCTTACCGCAGCCGGTTGGACCGACGAGTAGGATGTTTGATTTCGCCAGTTCAATATCAGCCGATTTCGCGGCGTGATTAAGGCGTTTATAGTGATTGTGCACGGCAACCGAGAGAACGCGTTTTGCCCGGTCCTGACCGATGACGTAATCGTTCAATACATCGCAAATTTCCTGCGGCGTCGGGACTTCGCCGTCCTTTTTGCCGGGAATTCCGCCCTTGGTCTCTTCACGGATGATGTCGTTGCAAAGCTCGACACATTCGTTGCAGATGAAAACGGTCGGTCCGGCAATCAGTTTCCGGACTTCGTGCTGGGATTTTCCGCAGAATGAGCAGTAGAGTGTGCTCTTCGAATCAGATTCCGTTAACTTCGTCATATAAATCCCTCAATTACCGGCCAGCCATTGCCGAGTCCCAGCAATCTAAACGGCTAGTCATAAATTGCCACAGCTTTTTTGTGTGCAATGGCGTGAACATCCACTGTACCAAAACAGCCTTAAATTAGGTTTAGTGCGGCGATAACGCCTTATTTATCATCTTCGGTAGGAACCGGTCGCTTGTTGTAAACCTCGTCAACCAGCCCAAAAGCCTTGGCTTCATCCGCTTCAAGGAAAGTATCGCGGTCCATTGCCTCTTCAATTTCTTTCAGTTTCTTGCCGGTATATTTTGCGTAAAGCTGGTTCATACTGGCGCGAATTCGAAGGATTTCCTTCGCCTGAATCTCGATGTCCGAAGCCATGCCCTGTGCACCGCCCGAAGGTTGATGCACCATGATCCGGGCATTAGTGGTTGCCATCCGCATCCCGGGTTCACCCGCAGCCAGAAGGAAACTGCCCATTGAAGCTGCTTGCCCTACGCATACCGTTCCCACGCGAGGGCGGATATATTGCATAGTGTCATGGATCGCCATACCGGCAGTCACTGCGCCGCCAGGAGAGTTGATGTAGAGATAAATGTCTTTCTTCGGGTTTTCCGATTCCAGAAAGAGGAGTTGAGCCGTAATCACCGACGCCATGCCATCTTCGATCGGGCCGGTTACAAAAACGATCCGCTCGCGCAGCAGGCGGGAAAAGATGTCAAAGCTGCGCTCTCCGCGGTTCGATTGCTCAACAACCATCGGAATCAACGCGCCGGTAGCAGGGTCGCGTTGGTCGAAATCAAACGGGTTCATGAAAATTCCTTCTAGTGTTGGAGCATTATATCAGGGTTCCCTGCCCTGCAATCAACCCCCGATCGCACCAACATGGCGTTGCGCGCAAAAATTCATGCGTCTAAGAGATGAATGAATATTTTTGGAGAATTTCATGCCAACCTACTCACCGTCCATCGAACCATTTTTCAATGAAGAGGATGACGATAAGTCGAACCCGATGGCGCAGATGATGATGAAGTTTCTCGAGTCTCGCACAGTGATGGTTTTCGGCGGTGTTGACCAGAAACTGGCCGAGCGTGTCTCGGCGCAACTGCTTTACCTCGACCATATAAACAATGATCCAATCCGGTTGCTGATTAACTCGCCCGGTGGTCATGTTGAATCGGGTGATACGATCCACGACTTGATCGCATATATCGATTCTCCAGTCGCCGTGATCGGTACAGGTTGGGTCGCCAGTATTGCGACGCATATTTTCCTTGGCGTAGACAAAAAACAGCGATTCTGCCTACCGAACACACGCTTCCTGATTCACCAACCATCCGGCGGTGCTGGCGGCAAGGCTTCTGATATTGCGATTCAGGCAGAAGAAATCGTCAAGATGCGGACGCGAATTGCAGAGAAAATCGCAGATGCCACCGGCCAGAAACTCGATCGGGTGATGAAAGATATCGACCGCGATTATTGGATGTCGACCGATGAGGCCAAGGATTATGGTATTCTGGGTACGGTAATCAACAAGGCTAGTGAAGTTAAGATTTGATCTTTGGTCAAGGCTAGAAATATCGTTATGCCGGTGCAGGCTGGCATCTAAACCATTATAATTATCTCACGATAGTTTGTTTGAGCCCCAGCCTGCGCTGGGGCCACTAATTTCCTCAAAAACTCATTTCTTAGCCGGTGCCTTTTTGGAGTTATAACCGGATCTGGTGTCTGGAAGAATTTGAAGTATGCGGCGTGCCTTGCTGAAATCGTTTTTGTCTGGAAATCGAAAGAAGCAAGAGGAGCACGCCACACATGGCAAAAGATACTGTGATTGATCCGGGTAGACCGGAGGGAATTGAACCACTGACAGAACTACTCAGACCGGGTGCGAAGCAGTTAATCGCCGAAGCGGTCCAGGCAGAGCCGGATGAGTTGATGACAAAGTTTGATGGTCACAAAACGGCTGACGGACGACAGCGCGTTGTCCGCAGTGGCCATCATCGCGAACGAGAGGTGATTACAGGGGTTGGCAAGGTCAGCGTCGAGGTGGCGAAGATCCGTAGCCGTGAAGGTACGCCGGAATGTTTTCAATCTCTGGTTGTACCGCCCTGCATCCGGCGAACGGCGACGCTGGACGCGGCGAACCCCTGGCTTTATTTGAAGGGTGTTTCGAGTGGCCAGATGCAGAGCGCACCGGAAGCTATTGCCGGCCCCGAGGCTAAAGGGCTGCCGGCCAATGTCGCGGGGCGTTTGAAGCGGCAATGGGAAGCTGAATACAAGCAATGGTGTACTCGAGCGGTGTCTGATGAACGGGTCCATATCCGGGCTGATGGCATCTACAGTGGTCTCAGAGGCGACGATGGCCGATTGTGCTGCCTGGTTATCATCGGCGTGAACAGCCGGGGTCACAAGCACTTCCTGGCAATCGAAGATGGTGTCAGGCAGTCAAAACAGAGCTGGCGCGAGGTGTTGCTGTCTCTGAAACAACGGGGTCTGGACCAACCCCCGAAGTTGGCAATTGGAGACGGCGCCCCGGGCTTCCGGGCCGCAGTGGAGGAAGTGTATCCGGAGACGGGCGTTCAACGTTGCTGGATGCACAAGACCGGCAATGTGCTGAACTATCTGCCGAAGTCTGTCCAGGAGAAAGCGAAGCAGGGTCTGCATGATATCCGGATGGCAGAAGATCGAGCTGATGCAGCAAAGGCGTTCGATAATTTTGAGGAACGTTTCGGTGCAAAGTACCCCGAGGCGGTGGAATGCTTATCGAAAGACCGTGACGCGTTGCTGGCATTTCATGACTTTCCAGCGGAACACTGGACCCGTATCAGGACAACCAATGTCATTGAGTCGAGTTTTGCGACGTTCCGGCATGGAACACGCCAAGCCAAAGGTTGTGTCACGCGCAATACGATGTTGACGATGGTCTGCAAGATGGGATTATGCGCAGAAGATTCCTGGCGCAAATTGAGAGGCTTCAGACACCTGGCGAAGGTGATTGAAGGCGTGAAGTCTAAAGATGGAAGCGAGGTGAACGAGGACGACATCCCAGCCGCATGACTAACTTGCCAGACACTACTTTTGACAATAACTCTTCTGTTTGCCGCACACTGCGTTAACAGCAATCCTGAAAGTGATTTCTCCGAAAATAACCTTCGGTCAGCTTTTTCCTTTGATGATAACGCGCTTCCTAGATTCATAAACTGGATCAATGGCGATGTTGATAATGGCAATATCGGCTTCCAAAGCCACCCTGACATGTTTGTCTATAACACCAGTCAGATTTACTACGATCCAAGATCGCTGGCGAATCCCAACGCGTTTGGCTTCCTGGAAGCTGATATCGCCCTGGCTGCGCTCGATGATCCGGCACAGAATATCCCGACATGGGCCTTGCTTTTCTCGCCTCTGCCAGCACCCGATCAGATTACCGATCAGGATGGAACCGGCTATCATGTGAATATCACTGGCTATGGTCGTTCCGGCAGCGGTACCACTGGTGCCAGCCAGGGTATTGACTGGCGCCGCCGGGCTGCTGAAAATATGCTTGGTTCGCTGACGTCATTCGATGATCGTAACAACTTCCTCTTCGGCCAACCTTTCGGCGACCTTCCGCAGGTTCTGTATCGTCTGGATTTTGATGATCCGAACAAGACCAATCCGTTCGATTTTAATCTCTACAAAGATGAACCGCGCGAACGCGAAGGAACAACGGCTGGTGGTGACTCAGGCGGCTCGCGTTTCTTCGGCGGACAGGTCTTTTCAAGCTACGGTACGGAAAGTTTCTTCCAGCCTCTATTCCCTTACTGGGATTATATCGTTGCGACCAACCCATATCGTTACGTCAGCGCAATTGCCGGCGATGGTGACTGGGACGATCCAACACATTGGCAGGTCGACCTTGATCCGGCTTACCGCATCATCGATTCGAGCGGTAATGTTGTAAACGGAATCCCGACCACGATTGGTGGCGGCCCTGAGCAGGATACTCCTCAATTCGGTGAAGTCTGCTTCGATCCCGAGGGTGCTAACCCCGGTGACGGTTGTCAGGACTTGGGCAATGGCAATGCAACACCGCCTGCTCGTGAAACCGGCGAGCCTGTGCAATCTGGTATTGGCCAGGCGAATCTGCCGGGCAACCCGAATGCTGTTAATGTTTCCGAACTCGCAGCTGGCGGCGATGCTGCGGCTTCGTCGACGGTTGTTGAACAGGTTGCCGTTAATCAGGCACCATCTGCTGCAACGCCAGAACTGGCAGAAGAAGCTGCTCAACCTGATATTGGACATCTTGGTGGAAACCTGGATGCGGCTGCTGGTTCACCTGGTGCGCGCGCTGGTATGATCATGGGATCTGAGAATCAGGCTCAAAATGGCAACGGAATGCTTCTCGGCGGAGAAAATATCGCCCACAATGGCGTAGAGCTCGCCGAGCAACAGCCCCAGAATGGTGTCGATCTCGCTGAAGAACAACCACAGGCTTCTGATGGCGGGGAACCGGAATTCTCCGACACAGCAAACCCTGCTCCGACGCTGGAAAATGGACTTGTTGGTGCTACTAACTTCGTGCCTGATAATGTTGATTCCGACATTGATGGCGTATTGGCGGGTCGCCGGTATTTCGAGGTTACTCTTAATCAGGCCGGCACAACCACCCTTAACAGCACCAAAACGATCGATCGCCTAAATGTAGGCGGTGCGGCTGGGCTGGTGGTTTCGGGTACTGGCTCTCTGACCATGGAAAATGATGTCAATCAGACCGGCGGCAGAGTTGCAGTCGACGGAGCCCTCAACAGCGCAAACGATTATAACCTGTTTGCCGGCACACTTTCTGGAAGCGGAACGGTTGCCGCTCCATTCCTGACTAGCGTTGCCGGTACAATCGCACCGGGAACAATGGGGGGAATTGGAACGTTGACCATTGACGGCAATGCTGTCCTAGCCTCTGGTACTGCATTGTTAATTGACTTGGGTGCAAGCGGCAGTTCGGATGTACTCGCTATTACTGGTGACGTAAGTCTGGGTGGAAACGTTTCGTTTGCACCGGTCACCGGCTTCAGTTCTATTGGAACCAGCAACTATACAATCCTTACCAATGGTGGAACCCAAACAGGTACCTTCAACGGCGGTGTGTTTGGAAACTCGGCGATTTTGGCTGCAACATTTACCTATAACACAAACTCGGTAGACGTTGCCATTCGCCCTGGCAGCTATCAAAATGCCGTTGATGGCAATAATCCAGTTCAGGTCAGCTATGCTGGTCTAATGGATCGCAATTGTGGCAATGCAACTCTTGCAGGATTGTTCCAGACGCTGGATTTCCTTGATGCTGCATCAATCCAGGCTATTTTTGATAGTTGGGCACCAACCACGGAATCTACAGCACAAAGCATGGCGCGCGGAATGTTGACCAGTCTTTCCGATTTCCATCAGAATCGTCTTAGCTTTGCTAGCCGTTCCGACAATGGCGGTACCATCGCTGTGATCGGGCAGCCTGTGCAACTTGCGGCTGCTTCGCTTGGTGGGTTTGGAGTGAATGGAAGCTCGAGCGTTGTTACCAATGCTGCGGCATCCTCTGCTCAGAGCGAAGTTCGTTCTGGCGGCGTCAATGAAGACATGGCAGTATATCTTGCCGGTGGTTTTATAAACGGCGACGGTGGATCCATGCCGTTGACCAACGCGGGTGCGGGTGCCGATGGTGAAGATGAATTTGATGGTTTCTTCATCGCCGGCGGTCTAGAATATTATTTTGACGAAGAGGCCATGGTTGGAATCTCTGCTTACTATTCTGATGTCGATGCGAACGTTGCTCTCGGTCAGCAGGCCGAAGGGCGTTCGATTTTGGGATCGGTCTATGGCCGCACCAAAACATTCTGGGATTTGGTCCTGGACGCACGAGTGAGTGTCGGTACCTATAAAGCCGAAACACTTCGCAACGTGGCCTTGGGCGCTCAGACTTTCAATCTGACGACTGGTGACAACAGCTTTGTGTTCGCTTCGGAGCTAGGTTTGAGCAAAGAACTTGACCTGATGGGTGCAATCATTGCTCCCGGGATCAAGGGCGCGCTGCCAAAGTCAATTTTGACACAGTAAATGAAGTTGGCGGTGGACCTGCTCTGACGATCGTTCGGCCTGACTATAACAGCATTCAGGGTCTTGCGGGCGTCGAGTTCAAAAGCAAACCAAACCGTCCTCTGCAACTGCGGGCCTCCATGCATTACGTGCATGAATTTAATGACAATCCGAATGTATTTGGTGCGAACTTTGTCGGCGGCGCAGGCTTACCAGCTCCATTTGCACTGGTTAACCCAGATCGCGATTGGGGAGAAGCGAGCATCGGCGTGCGTTACAATGCCGGTAATGTCTCGTTCGATCTATCAGCGGATTCAACACTTGGTCGTTCTGATGTAGATACCCAAGTTTATTCGGGAGCGGTTACCTTCCGTTTCTAACCGGTGGATCAGTGCTCTCTGTTATAGAGAGAGAATTGAAAAAAGAGACCCGCTGGAGGAATCCAGCGGGTCTTTTTATATATGGACATCGGCTCATACTGAAAGAGCAATGTGCAGAAAAAAAGGCGGACCGCAGGCCCGCCTCTTTCATGTTACAAAAACTGATCGTTTAACTTGAGCGTGAAACCAGATTAACGGCAGCGGTCTTACCACGCTGGTCTACTTCGAGTTCGAAATCCAGCTTATCGCCTTCTTCAAGCCCGCGCATGCCTGCCCGTTCCACAGCAGAAATGTGAACAAAAGCATCCGGCTGACCATCATCGCGCTGGATGAAGCCAAAGCCTTTCATACTATTGAAAAACTTTACCGTTCCCGAAGCTTTTTCTCCGGTCAATTCCCGTTTTGGTGGACCATCACGCCGATCGCCACCGCGGTCCCCAACCTCGATCAAATCGCCTTCTATTTCGATATCCGAGGCAGATACTTTGCCGCCGCGATCAACAAGAGAAAATCGCAATCCTTGACCTTCTGCCAGTCCTTTGAGGCCTGCCCGCTCAACTTGGCTGATGTGGACAAAAACGTCTTCCCCACCGTCATCCTGAACAATAAAGCCAAAACCTTTCTGGGCGTTGAAGAACTTTACCTTGCCGGTTCCTTCGCCGACCACTTGGTCAGGCATGCCTCCGCCAAAGCCACTATCTGGCCGAGTGTATCGCTCAACTCGAGGGCCGCTATCGCCCTGATATCCATCAAAATTTTCATCGCCGAAACTATCACGCTTATCCCGGCCTCTTCCCCGCCGGTTTCTATCAAAACCCATTCTAAAACTATCTTTCACTTCGCCCAAAATCTGGAATCCAATGCCGTGGCGGACGAGAGTTGGGGCATTTTCTTGCGCGAATCCAGACTCCGCGCCAAGCAACTATATAGAAAACACTGTTAAAACGCGAATAAATTCCATTGAATGGTCAGATATGCTTCCCGGGATCCGGAAAAAAGTGACGCTTCGTTAGAACAAAAGAGTTTTGGGATCTGGCATTGGTTCCTGATTTTGTGCTTTCAGCAAAGGAACTATTCCGCGGACCAGAACCCATACCCAAAGTGCAAATAAAATGGGAATCCCGATCAATATGAAAATGAGGACAACACCGATTGCTCCGACAATTAAACTGACCACAAAAGTCATTATGTGATATTGAAGATGACTTTCTTCCCAAGTTCCTGCGACTTCATCTTTCCATATAAAGGCCAAAATACCAGCAATTAAGCCGGTAAACCCTGCAATGCAGCCAACAATGTACAATAGAGAGATTATCGTTGACTTGTTCATGTCAAATCCGCGGGCTGTGGGGCGTTTTCTGTCATACTTGTTTCCCTCAATCTATAACTTGCCGTTTTGGCTTCGCTCCGGCAAATAGCATATCATCGAGATCAATGCTTCCCAAAAATGCACCCAAAAGGGGGTTACCTTCAAAAACATAGGTGGGTGCGGTCTATTTGTAGTGAGCAAAATCACATAATGTCAGTGGATAACCATATTCAACAAGTGAGAAAACATGACCGTTTATTTTTATGAAGAAGATCTGCCGACGGGCGTGCTCGGCGACGGGCCAGTGGCCGTAGACACCGAGACTATGGGGCTACACACGCATCGTGACCGGCTTTGCCTGCTTCAAATATCCGATGGCAGTGGTGATGAGCATCTGGTTCGTTTTGGGCCGGATAGTGATTTTGCAGCACCTGAACTCAAAAAAGTTCTGGAGGACCCGAACCGGGTCAAACTCTATCATTTTGCCCGCTTCGACCTAGCGGCGATTGAACATTATATGGGGGTGATGGCGGCTCCCGTATTTTGCACGAAAATCGCTTCGAGGTTAATAAGGACCTATACAGATCGGCACGGATTAAAGGAATTGGTTCGCGAGCTGCTGGGAGAGGATATTTCCAAACAGCAACAATCCAGTGACTGGGGCGGGCCGGAATTGAGTGAGGCGCAACGTGACTATGCCGCTTCTGATGTTAGGTTTTTGCATCGCCTGAAAGCGGAACTGGAAATTCGACTCGAGCGTGAAAAGCGGATGGATCTGGCTCAGGCCTGTTTTGATTTTCTTCCGCATCGAGCAAGGTTAGATATTGCGGGTTGGCCAGAGGTCGATATTTTCTCTCACGCCTGACCCAAGCGGCAAATTCATTGGCGATACACAGGAACTGAATTAGAAAGACTCGATGTCGAAACGCGCTGAAATCCAGAGAAACAAGCGGCAGCACTATGCTGTCCCTAGCGGCTCGCATGATCGGCGGATCAAACTGCTAACGTTTATCCTTCCCACCTGTGTTGGTGCTTTGGCTGCCGTTCTCGCCTTGGCCCCTTTCACATTGGCTGGCGAGCTAAGTTTTGTCCTTGATAAAGACAGTGTAGATGTTGCTCGTGAGCGCATGCGGGTGACCGAGGCTGTATATCGTGGCGAAGACAGTCAAGGCCGACCTTTTTCGTTAAAGGCCGGCTCTGCGGTGCAAAGAAGTTCTCGCGAGCCGGTGGTAGAACTGAATGATCTTTCGGCACGTATCCTGTTAAGTGAGGGGCCGGCGCAAATCCGGGCTAATATCGGCCGATACGACATGGACCGGGAATCTGTTAGGGTAGTCGGTCCGATCCAGGCGGAAACATCGGATGGCTACAGGCTGACCACGAACAATGTTACGCTCGATTTGAAAGAGCGCACGCTTGTCAGCGATGATCCGGTGGAAGGTCGCACCAATATTGGCACGTTTCGAGCCGACAGCTTGCAAGCCGATTTGAAAGTAAGAACGGTCACACTGGAAGGCAACGCCCAGTTGCGTATCCAACAAAATGGGTTAAGGATTCGCTAGATGAACAAGAATATTGCATTTGGTGTCTTGTCTGCCACGTCGCTGGCAGTCGCGGCTTTCGTCGTTGCCACCCCAGCCCCCGCTCAGGTTTTTGGCAACCATAACAGCAATGCTCCGGTTAATTTTAACGCAGGCCGCATTGAAGTACAGGACCGGGCTGATCGCGTTGTTTTGTCCGGTGCGGTGCGGGTTGAGCAAGCGGGCCTAGTGCTCAACGCATCACGGATGACGGTTGCCTATAGTAATAGCGGCGGGATTGATGTGAACAGAATAGATGCTTCAGGAGGTGTTACCATCCAGAAGTCTGGCGACACAGCCCGCGGTGATGTGGCAATCTATGATCTAAACCGGCGGCTGATCACTCTGGTTGGTGGGGTAACTATTCAACAAGGCAATGGAAACAGGCTATCCGGCGGCCGCGTTATCATCGATCTTGCCTCTGGGCGTTCGACAATTGACGGACGTTCGTCAGGTGACGCTAGTCCCGGATCAACAGGAAATGACGGCAGGGTGAGTGGTACATTTACTGTTCCGCAGCGAAAACAGCAATAGGTTTCAGCCCTGCGAATCCGCAGGTCAAGCTGTGCGATATTCATGAAAACCATGACAATAATATCACGAGAAACCGCTGAGATTGCTCCATTTATGATCAATCATGCATAAAGCTTGCCAATTTCGATCCAATTGGGGCATGTTATTAACCAATGAACAATCTAGAGCTGCGCACAACGGGGCAAATTTGAAGGACCGGGATGGATAATATACACACTCTTGATTCGCCGGCATCGTCCCGGCCGGCATCGGCGATGGCGAGTGATGTCATGGAGCACGGGCTGGCAGTGGTTTCAATTGCCAAAAGCTATGACAAGCGTGCGGTATTGTCGGACGTTTCACTCTCAGTAGTGCGCGGTGAAGTCGTGGGTCTGCTGGGCCCGAATGGCGCGGGAAAAACCACCTGTTTCTATTCAGTCATGGGACTCGTTCGCCCTGATGCTGGAAGGATCATGCTGGATGGCGAAGATATTACGCCCCTTCCAATGTACCGCAGGGCAATTTTGGGTCTTGGATATCTGCCGCAGGAAACTTCGATTTTCCGGGGCATGACAGTTGAACAGAACATTATGGCTGTTCTTGAAATGGTCGAGCCCAAGGCCGAGGAGCGTCAGGAAATACTGGACCGGCTGCTCGACGAATTCGGCCTCAGCAAATTGCGAACTTCACCAGCAATGGCTTTGTCGGGTGGTGAACGTCGACGTTGTGAAATAGCAAGGGCCCTAGCTGCCAGTCCTTCGATTGTATTACTGGATGAGCCTTTTGCTGGAATCGATCCTATCTCGATTTCCGATATTCGCGATCTTGTAGTGCAACTAAAAAATCGCGGAATTGGCGTTTTGATAACCGACCATAATGTACGTGAGACGTTGGATATAGTTGACCGTGCCTGCATCATTTACGATGGTCAGGTATTGTTTGCCGGTAGTCCCGAAGACTTGGTAGCCGACGAAAATGTCCGTCGCCTTTATCTGGGCGAGGCTTTCGCTCTGTAATCATGGCATTGGGACCGCGCCTCGATCTCAGGCAAAGCCAATCGCTGGTCATGATGCCGCAATTGCAGCAGGCGATCAAGCTGCTGGCACTATCCAACCTTGAAATTGAAAACTACATCGCTGAGGAAGTGGAGAAAAACCCGCTTCTTGAAACTGGAGAAGCTTCAACTGAAATTAGTGCCGATCCGTCCGAGTCGTTGCAGGATGGTGAATCCACTACCAAAACCAGTGATGAAATCCTGTCATCCGGACCGTCAGAAACCGAATCAACTCTGGATATGCAGGGTGATGCGGACCAGTTTGCCAGTTCAAGCCTGTCGGGAAGCGATGACGGTCTAGACGGACAATTGGGATTGAACACTTCTGGATCAACAGCATCCTCTGGCCCCGGTGGGGAGGCGCCAGATTTTGAGAATATGCTGGTGGCGGAAACTACACTTGCCGACCATCTGATGGAGCAAGCTGGTGCGGTATTGTCCGGCAATAAACTATTCATTGCCCAGCATATTATCGACCAGATTGACGAGACTGGATATTTCCAGGCAGATTTGCTGGAGCTTTCTCATCGTCTGGGCGTGGAACGGCAATTGGTTCGGCGTATCTTACTTGAAGTTCAGAAGTTGGAACCTGTAGGTATTGGCGCACGCGATTTGTCCGAATGTTTGGCGCTGCAAGCGAAAGAAGCAGATCGCTATGATCCCGCGATGGCGCGTCTGATAGACAATCTTGATTTGCTGGCGAAGGGCGCGCTTCCGCAGCTGAAACGAATTTGCAGCGTTGATGATGAAGACCTGATGGACATGATCAGTGAGCTGCGGGCTTATGATCCGAAACCCGGCCTCAAGATCGGCGGCGGTGATGTACAGGCTGTCGTTCCTGACATTTTTATTGCCGAGCGCGCAAGCAAATGGATCATAGAAGTGAACAGCGCAACGCTGCCGAAGGTACTGGTTAACCGCACCTATTATAGCGAACTCAAGGATGGAGCGCAGGACAAGGCCTCAAAGGAATGGCTGAATGAGTGCCTCATGGATGCGAACTGGCTGATCAAGGCGCTCGACCAGCGGCAACGTACCATCGTAAAAGTCGCAACGGAGATTGTGAAACAGCAGGAAGAGTTTTTTCGCAAAGGCGTTGAACATCTGCGTCCGCTCACGCTGAAGAATGTGGCGGATGAAATCGAGATGCATGAGTCGACGGTTAGCCGTGTGACTTCGAACAAATATCTCTCTTGCTCGCGCGGAACTTTCGAGCTCAAATATTTCTTCACCAGCGGTATTCAGTCCTCGACCGGCGGGGAGGCGGCTTCGGCAGAAGCAGTGAAGAGCCATATCAAGGCTTTGATTGACGCCGAAGACCCTAAGAAAATCCTGTCTGATGACAAGCTCGTCAATCTCCTCAAAGAAAAGGGTTTCGATATCGCCCGCCGCACCGTTGCCAAATATCGCGAAGCGCTTGGCCTAGGCAGTTCGGTGCAGCGCCGCCGCCAGAAAGCACTGGAAGGCAAGGCCGCCTAAAGCTCCTTTCGTAGTACGACAAATTCCAGATCGCTCGTTTTGGGCAGACCAAAGCGCGGATTCTCCATCGGGAATGGCCTACTCTCTCCCGTCTGCTGATAACCCCGCCTTTCATAATAGGCAATTAGGTCTGTCCGCTTTCCGATCACCGTCATTTCCATCGCGCTGCTGCTCCAGTGATCGCGGACATATCGCTCAGCCGCCGCCATGATCTGCTTGCCAATTCCGTCTGCCTGTTTGTCCGGATTAACCGTGAGCAGGCCAAGATAGCTTGTCTCTTCATCCACACGCGACAATTGCACGCATCCGGTCAATTCCTTCTTATCGATCGCCAGCAGGATCAGCTGATGATCATCCTCGATTATCTCCTGCAAAGATCCGGGGTCCGTGCGTTGTCCTCCAAGCAGGTCAGCCTCGTGCGTCCAGCCCTTGCGGGCGCTGTCGCCGCGATAGGCGCTTTCGATAAGCCGGTGCAGCGCCGTTATGTCGGATAGCTCAGCTTCAGCAAACCTCATATGAGTCGCACTCCGTTTGCTTCAATATGAGCATCTTCGATCATGACGCCGGTGACGACAACGCGTTTTCCCACTTCATCGACCGGTGTACGAAACAGCTCCAGTCGGTAGATTGTCCCGTCATCGCTGTGCAGGACAAAGCCGCTCGCATCACGCTGTAACAGGCCGGAAAATTCCGTGTCAGGCTTTGGCAAGCAACGCCTCGCTTATCTCCCACAGCCGCTCGGCGGCGTCATCATCACAGGCATGCGGCGCGACATGCAGAAATGGTGGGCTGTTTTCATCCATCAATTGCGCAACATCAACATCCTCGCAATACAGACCATGTTTATCATTCAGCATCGGTGATGTCGCCGCCCAGAGTGTGGTGGTGCAACCCTGTGTGGTGGACTTGATAATTTCCGCGACCGCAGGCGGCACCGTACCATCCTTGTTAAGCCAGCCCAATTCGACCTGTTCCTGATGCGGCAAATGGCGTTGCAGCGGCGTGAAAATACCGCCGGGATGTACGGAAAACGCATTACCACCGAATTCCGCCAACCTGCGGCGTAGTGCATTAGCGAACAGGGCATTGGCGCTCTTCGCCTGCGCATAGGCTTCCCACTTTTGATATTCGCGACCCTCAAACTGAATATCATCCCAGTGGATGCCGCCGCGTTTATGAGCGATGGACGACAAGGCCACGACCCTGGGTGCTTCGGCCTTTTCAAGCAGCGGCATCAAGTTTTTTGCCAGAACAAAATGCCCCATATGATTGACGCCAAACTGACTTTCCCAACCGGGCCCCACACGTTCGAGCGGACAAGCCATGACCCCGGCATTGTTGATCAGCAAATCGAGATGATCGAGTTCGTCATTCATCTTGTCGGCAAATGCCCCCACCGATGTAAGGTCGGACAGATCCATTGTGGCCGAACGAACATCACCGTCAACGTCCGCCAAGTTTTCTGCTGCCTTGACTTCATCGCGCACCAGCACGACGACTTTCGCGCCCTTGCTTGCCAGCGCGCGGACGGTCTCCAGACCAATTCCCGAATAACCGCCGGTGACGATGGCGATCTTGCCGCTCAGGTCAATGCCAGCTAGCACCTCATCTGGTTCGCTTTTGGGGGGAAAGCCGGAGCCCAATGGTTTCTGATCTACCGCTGCCATGATGGTTCCTTCGGAAGGTTTATTTTGTCCCCACTATCTCTGACACCGGCATATATTCATAGCCCAAATCGTCGGCGACGGCCTTGTATGTAACATGACCATTCCAGACGTTCAGACCCTCGGCGAGGTGATGATCATCGCGAAGCGCACCTTCCCATCCCCTGTCGGCTATCGCCAACGCATGCGGAAGAGTGACATTATTGAGCGCATAGGTCGATGTCCGCGATACTGCGCCGGGCATATTGGCAACGCAATAATGCACGATATCATCGACAACATAGGTGGGATCCTGATGAGTTGTTGCCTTGGATGTTTCAAAACAACCACCTTGATCAATCGCCACATCGGCCAGCACTGAACCGGGGCGCATGGTCGAAAGCATTTCGCGCGACACCAGTTTTGGTGCTTCTGCACCAGGAATCAGGACCGCACCGATAATCAGATCAGCATCGGCGACACATTCGGCAAGATTGGCTTTGTTGGAAAACCTAGTCTTTGCCCGTGCTTCGAAAAAAGTACCAACCGATTCCAGAACATCCGGATCGCGATCGAGAATGGTGACATCTGCACCAAGGCCCACCGCCATTTGCGCGGCGTTAAAACCTACCACGCCGCCGCCGATCACAGTCACTTTGCCCGGAGCTACACCGGGCACGCCGCCCAGCAATATGCCGCGGCCGCCATGCGCTTTTTCAAGCGCCGTTGCACCCGCTTGTATCGACATCCGTCCAGCAACCTGACTCATTGGCTTGAGCAGCGGAAGGCCACCTTTTCCAGTCACCGTTTCATAAGCGATGCAGGTTGCTTTGAATTTGACCAGATCCTTTGTCTGCTCCGGATCGGGTGCAAGGTGAAGATAGGTGAACAAAATCTGACCCTCGCGCAGCATCGCGCGTTCATCTACCTGCGGTTCCTTTACCTTGACGATCATGTCACATTTTTCGAACAGTTCTTCCGCATTATTGGCGATGGTCGCACCGGCGGCCTGATATTCGGTATTATCTGCGCCGATGCCAAGCCCCGCGCCAGCTTCGACCAGCACATCATGGCCATGAGTAACCAGTTCGCGGACGGACTCGGGGGTCAGGCCGACCCGATATTCGTGATTCTTGATTTCCTTGACGGTGCCGACGCGCATGGGGGAGGTTCCTTTGTTTGGTCGAATCGATTTGGTTTCAGATGATCCTATATCGGTCTTTTTGTCTAAACGGGACTCTATTATCTTCTATGTCACGCCAGCGTAGGCTGGAATCCAAACCGAACGTCGGGCTTCCATACCAATGTGGTTTGGGCCCCAACCTCCGCTGGGGCGACGGTATCAATCCGTAACCTTCCGAATAGGGTAATCAACCGTGCAGATATTCCCATAGCCGCCATGCGCTTCAATATATTGCAGCAGTGATGGGCTGTAACTGGCGAGATATTCATAGCGGGGTTGATCGCCCACCGGGAGTTCACTGGCGAGGCGGATCGATTTGATTTGTGTGTAACTGGACTTGTCTTTGTAGAAACCGCCAGCGGCATCACCGATTGGCAGGTTCACGACATGCTCCAGTCCGTCAATCACGCGTCCAACAAAGCCGAATGTTGTATCCAGACTGCGTGCCGCCTCTCCTGTAACAATTGAAATCTCAGCGCCGCTTCCCGCATCAGGCGGATCATAATGCGCGGGGGAGAGTGAACCGCGACAGGTGATCGGGAAATATTTGACCGCGCCACCAACCGACCTGCTGCCAATCGGCCACCCGCCCCCAAAACCAACCTTTGCGCCGTACGTCTCGTAAATCACCTTCATCAGCGGCCTGATATCTGTCCCTTCATATTGATTGGAATAGGCAACCATCCGGTCCAGCACCGCTTTGTCAACGGAGCGATATTTGCCGAGCTCGGAGTTGAAATATTCGCTCTCGGGAACTTTCTCTAATCCTTTGGGGAGTTTTTTGGCATCGGGATTACCACCAAATTGCGTCACGAAATCCTTGGCTACGCGATAGATTTTCGTGCCGTCCCACCAGCGCATCTTGGCCAGCTTTCGAACGTTGCGCACATGACCGCCGGACAATTTGGCGGGAAGCAGCTGGAAAATTGTTTCGCGCTTCGTGCCATCTGCAGCATCGGGCAGGGTGAAGATCATCAGGTCGCTGACAGGGATTTTCTGCCAATGTTCGGCTGGGGCAGCAGCGAGGACTTGTTCCGGGGTCAGGCCCGCTTCTTCTTCGATGACTTCATCCTCAAAGTCATCCGGTTCCTGCGCATGCGAGGGAGCGGCCCCGAAAAGAGCGATAATGGCAGCAATTGAAGCCAGTGAACGAAAAAAGAGAAAAACTTTTTGCATCAAATATTTAGCCAGTTGAAGTTTACAATGTGAACAGGGTTATAAGACAAAAATTCCGTGCCGTTCAAGATAAGCCCCAAAAGGCCGATTTCGTTTGCTCGGCATAGCGGCGAGTTGGCGTCTTTCATGGGTGCCGGTTTAGAAAATTCTCACCGTGTAGGAAAGGTCACGTCTGCAATTTGATTCAACACTCGTCACCCTGAACTCGATTGATATTTATCCCCTTGCGCCAAGTGTTGTTTTCTACTATATAATGGGCATGACAAAGCAAAAATCTCCTACTCTCCGTCAGTTTCAAGACCGTTTTCCAACCGAAGAATCCTGTTTGGAACATCTTATGCAGACGCGCTATGGCATTGTCCATGATTGCGATAAGTGTGGGGAGAAAGCAAAGTTTCATGCGGTCACGAAACGGCGCTCTTATGCTTGCCAGAATTGCGGCCACCAAGTTTTTCCAACGGCTGATACGCCCTTCCATCGAACGCGGACGCCGTTGCGTGATTGGTTCTATGTGATCTTTCTGTTCTGCGCCACGCGGAACGGGGTTGCTGCCAAGGAGGTCGAGCGCCAGCTTGGGGTTACTTACAAAACGGCGTGGCGTATGTGCCATGAAATCCGCAAATATATGACGGTGCTGGACAGTGACGATCCGCTGGGCGGCATTGGAAAAACGGTTGAAGTTGATGAAACCCTGATTGGCGGCTCGGTATTGGGCAAGGGCAGCGGTTACAAGGGCAGCAAGACGGCTGTTGTGGGAATGTTGGAGCGTGGTGGCGAATTGGTCACGCGGGTTGTGAGGCGGCGGCGCAAACAAGATATGCAAGCCCTTATCCTTGACCAAATATTGCCGGGAAGCACTATCAACACTGATGAATTTGGCGGATACAAAGATATTGGTCACTACGGCTATCGCCATGTCAAAGTGAACCATAAAGCGGGTGAGTATGCCAAGCCTTGCGGTGCGGGGGTCAACGCCATCGAAGGCTTCTGGGCGCAATTGAAACGCGGAATTAATGGAACGCACATCCATGTCAGCGAGAAGCATCTTTGGAAGTATCTGGGCGAGTTTGAGTATCGCTACAACATGCGTCACGCTCCCCACCTGATGCTTGACCGGATGATAACCTCTTTCTCGCGGTAACGGGCGGGGCCATTGCCGAAAATACTTTATCGAAGCGTTTATTGATTTCGCGTTTCTTCATGCAGCCCTGCATACACCACCAACTTCGGTTCTAACAAGACTTGACTATCTAGCTGTTTGGTTCCGGCATTTGATGGTGCGGATTTCTGATAAATCGTTCGGGTTCATTTTGGAAGCATTTACAGATAAATTCATAGGGCGTGAGGCCGCGTAGTGTTTTGAGCCTGCGTCCATAGTTGTATGCGTCGATAAAGTTGGACAGGTGCGTTTCGAACTGCTTGCTGTCATCGTAATGATAACGTTTGACAGTCGCTTCTTTGATGGTCCGGTTCATGCGTTCCACTTGCCCGTTGGTCCAAGGGTGTTTGCCTTTGGTCAGACGGTGCTCAATGCCGTTTTCCTGACACCGCATATCGAACATATGGGTCATATAGGTGGCTGTTGGACCATCCTTATAGCGCGGCGGGCCTTATAGCGCGGCGGGAAAGTGAACTGGACACCATTGCCGGTGAGCACAGCGTGGATTTTGCAGGGCACCGCTTCAATCAAGGCTTCCAGGAAGTTTGATGCTGTCACCCTGCCGGTTTTCTGTGTCACCTGGACAAAGACGAACTTACTGGTTCGGTCTATAGCAACGGTGAGACAGAGTTTTCCCTGCGCAGTGCGCACTTCAGCAATGTCGATGTAGCCGATCGGATATGTATTGGAACTTCTTCTTGGGTTCCTTGTCTCCTTTGAGTCTCCTTTGACATCCGGCAGACGGGATATTCCGTGGCGCTGCAAACAGCGATGCACAGATGAGCGCGTGAGATGCGGGATCGTTGCTTGCAGGGCGTAGAGGCAGTCATCAAGCGGCAGCAATATATGCTTGCGAAAGGTCACGATGATCGCCTCCTCTTCGATGCTCAGCGATGTTGACCGGGCATTACGAGGACCGGTGGGCAGCTCGTCGACTGTCTTGCGCTTCTTCCATTTGGCAACCGTCTTCGGGTTGATGTTGTAGCGCTTTGCAAGCGCCCTCAAGCTCTCTTGACTATGTTGTATCGCTCGACGGGTCGTCTCAGTCGTTGTGGCGCTGCCGTGCAATATTTGTCCCATAGTGCATCCTTCCATTCAGGACTGAATAATGCACCATCAAATGCCGGAACCAAACACCCTAGGCTCAGGATGCATTAAATTGCTTGCATATCGTTAAAGTTGTTGATTCAACATGCTTCACACAAAGGAGATGTTTGCATGAATGATTTACCGATGTTGAGCGAGGCACAGATACGCCGTATCAAGCCATATTTCCCGCTGTCTCACGGTGTCCCCGGAGTTGATGACCGACGGGTGCTCTCCGGGATAATCTATGTCATCAAGAACGGCCTTCGCTGGTGTGATGCTCCAGCGGGTTATGGTCCTCACAAGACGCTCTATAGCCGGTTTGTCCGGTGGAGTAAGCTGGGGGTCTTCAGTCAGATATTTGCAGCGCTGGTAAAACAGGCTGGTGAATCCGATGTGCTGATGATCGACGCGACGCACCTCAAGGCGCACAGGACAGCTTCCAGCCTGTTCAAAAAGGGGCTCTACCCAGATGTATCGGGCGCACCAAAGGCGGCCTGAACTCCAAACTACACGCCGTTTGTGATGGCGAAGGCAGGCCTGTTGCGCTGTGTCTGACCGAAGGCCAGATGAGCGACCACAAGGGCGCAAAGCTGCTCTATCCGGCGCTGCCTGAACGCGCCTGCGTGATGACCGGTGACAAAGGCTATGACAGCGATGAATACCGCGCCGCCCTCAAGGCCAAGGGCATCACACCGTGCATCCCGCCGCGAAAGGGGCGCACAATGCCCGCGCACTTCGACAAACAGCTCTACCGGCAACGCCACAAGGTCGAGAACATGTTTGGAAAACTCAAAGACTGGCGGCGTATACACACGCGCTATGATCGAAGGGCAGATACCTTCATGGCCGCCATAACCATCGCTGCTATCTGCGCCTTCTGGATCAATTAATGAATCCTGAGCCTAGATAATGGCTCGTGAAACTTTACCCATAAATCCAACGATCCTTGCATGGGCGCGGATCAGATCGGGATTAAGTCTTGATGATGTAGCCGAACGGTTACCAAGATATCCCGACTGGGAAAGTGGGGCTATCTTCCCCACATATCCGCAATTGGAGACGCTTGCAGATACCTTTAAAATCCCCATAGCAATATTCTTTTTCCCCGAGCCACCCGATTTACCGGCCATCGAGGAAACTTTTAGAACATTGCCCGGCGAAGAAATTGAGCAATTGCCGAGCCGCATTCGGCTTTTGTTGAGGAAGGGCAGGGCGTTCCAGCTCAACCTTGCTGAACTAACCAATGAACGCAATCCTGCTGAAAACTTGATCACAAAAGAATTGGCTTTCAGCTCCGATGTGGAAGACCTCGCCCACCGTGTGCGAACCTATCTTGACGTGAGTTTGGAAGAGCAGCGTTCTTGGGCAGATAGTGACACCGCTTTGAAAGCGTGGAGGCAAGCTCTTGTCGACGTGGGTGTGTTTGTCTTTAAGGACGTCTTTAAGATTCCGGAATATTCGGGTTTCTGTCTCTATGACGAAACTTTCCCGATCATCTACGTAAACAACAGCTCTACCAGGACCCGCCAGATGTTTACGCTCTTTCACGAGCTGGCTCATTTGCTGTTTTGAACCGCCCCGGGATTGCCGGAGGCTATTTGGTTTAAGTTACGCTGCCACGGGTGTTTCGTCCAGCGTAGCATAATAGTTTTTCTCAGCTTGTGCTGGCGGGATGTTTCCGACTGGTTCAAGCAGCCTTTTATTGTTGAACCAGCCGACCCATTCCAGCGTAGCATATTCAACGGCTTCAAACGAGCGCCAGGGACCGCGCCTGTGGATGACCTCGGCTTTGTAAAGGCCATTGATTGTCTCGGCCAAAGCGTTGTCATAGCTGTCACCAACGCTACCGGCCGATGGTTCTATCCCTGCCTCCGCCAAGCGTTCTGTATATTTGATTGATACATATTGGCTGCCACGGTCACTGTGGCGGACAAGGCCGCTACGATGCGCTGGCTTGCGATCATGCAATGCTTGTTCCAGGGCATCCGGAACGAAGCCTGCATGGGCTGTTCTGCTAACCCGCCAGCCAGCGATAGCGCGGGCATAAACATCAATGGAGTTATTGTCAAAAGTAGTGTCTGGCAAGTTAGTCATGCGGCTGGCATGTCGTCCTTGTTCACCTCGCTTCCATCTTTAGACTTCACGCCTTCAATCACCTTCGCCAGGTGTCTGAAGCCTCTCAATTTGCGCCAGGAATCTTCTGCGCATAATCCCATCTTGCAGACCATCGTCAACATCGTATTGCGCGTGACACAACCTTTGGCTTGGCGTGTTCCATGCCGGATCGTCGCAAAACTCGACTCAATGACATTGGTTGTCCTGATACGGGTCCAGTGTTCCGCTGGAAAGTCATGAAATGCCAGCAACGCGTCACGGTCTTTCGATAAGCATTCCACCGCCTCGGGGTACTTTGCACCGAAACGTTCCTCAAAATTATCGAACGCCTTTGCTGCATCAGCTCGATCTTCTGCCATCCGGATATCATGCAGACCCTGCTTCGCTTTCTCCCGGACAGACTTCGGCAGATAGTTCAGCACATTGCCGGTCTTGTGCATCCAGCAACGTTGAACGCCCGTCTCCGGATACACTTCCTCCACTGCGGCCCGGAAGCCCGGGGCGCCGTCTCCAATTGCCAACTTCGGGGGTTGGTCCAGACCCCGTTGTTTCAGAGACAGCAACACCTCGCGCCAGCTCTGTTTTGACTGCCTGACACCATCTTCGATTGCCAGGAAGTGCTTGTGACCCCGGCTGTTCACGCCGATGATAACCAGGCAGCACAATCGGCCATCGTCGCCTCTGAGACCACTGTAGATGCCATCAGCCCGGATACGGACCCGTTCATCAGACACCGCTCGAGTACACCATTGCTTGTATTCAGCTTCCCATTGCCGCTTCAAACGCCCCGCGACACTGGCCGGCAGCCCTTTAGCCTCGGAGCCGGCAATAGCTTCCGGTGCGCTCTGCATCTGGCCACTCGAAACACCCTTCAAATAAAGCCAGGGGTTCGCCGCGTCCAGCGTCGCCGTTCGCCGGATGCAGGGCGGTACAACCAGAGATTGAAAACATTCCGGCGTACCTTCACGGCTACGGATCTTCGGCACCTCGACGCTGACCTTGC
Source organism: uncultured Parasphingorhabdus sp. (assembly GCA_951813595.1). Lineage (GTDB taxonomy): Bacteria > Pseudomonadota > Alphaproteobacteria > Sphingomonadales > Sphingomonadaceae > Parasphingorhabdus. Next base: position 489,531 of record CATOTQ010000002.1, read on the forward strand.
CAACCCCTGTAATCACCTCTCGTTCGCGATGATGGCCACTGCGGACAACGCGCTGTCGTCCGTCAGCCGTTTTTTGACCATCAAACTTTGTCATCAACTCATCCGGCTCTGCCTGGACCGCTTCGGCGATTAACTGCTTCGCACCCGGTCTGAGTAGTTCTGTCAGTGGTTCAATTCCCTCCGGTCTACCCGGATCAATCACAGTATCTTTTGCCATGTGTGGCGGGCTCCTCTTGCTACTTTCGATTTCCAGACAAAAACGATTTCAGCAAGGCACGCCCCATACTTCAAATTCTTCCAGACACCAGATCCGGTTATAACTCAAGATGGAAAGCCGCTCTGAAAAGTTACAGTGCCAGCCAATGGTGAGCGAGTGCTGCGCTATCACGTCCAGCGTCAGGACTGATATTTCGCTTTCGATTCTTCCGGAATTGGCCGTGGTTGGTGATTTTCATCCAGCGCGACAAAGGTAAACAGACCGCTGGTCACCGACACCAACTCTTCACCCAGATTGCGCGACGCTATCACGTCCAGCCGGATCGCGACCGACGTCCTGCCAATCCGTTCCACTCGCGCGTAGACCGAGATCAGATCGCGCGTAAGAATTGGTGCGATAAATTCCATGGCTTCAATCGCTACTGTCGCAGTTGATCCCTTCGCTACGCGGGCAGCCATGATCCCACCGGCAATATCCATTTGCGAAAGAACCCAGCCGCCGAATATGTGACCATTGTTGTTCAGATCTCGCGGTTGCGGGGCCACACGCAGGACTGGCTGAAGTTTCTCCAGTTCTTTCAGATCATCTTCACTCATCGGGGGAAATGCTTTTTGTCACGGGATCATCAATGCATTCATCATGCCCAGTACCGCTTGACAGGAATACCAAGCCCATGAGCGCGGCCATTAACATGACCGCAAAGCCCACGCCGCCCGCTGTGGCAATATACATATGGATAGACACCAGTCCGTGGAGGTAAAAAAGGATGGCAAGCGTAATGGTGATGCAAAATGCCGTGAACCAGCCCATCCAGCGCATCAACTGCCAATAGCGCGCCCATGCGACCTCTGCATATATCGGATCGTCCAGTTGGGATGGCTGCGGCATTAGGGGAACTCCGTTGTTAGCAGCCACTTTGGACCACAAAGATTTAGCCATCAAGTCCAAAGCTTTCCAATAATATGCTATAGAGTTGCAATAAACAGAATCGGAGAGAGGGAACAGGCGATGACCATCCAGACAATCTTGGGTACAAGAAGCGGTAATATATACAGCTGTAGCAGCGATATGACGGTCACACAGGCTGTTGAAATCTTGGCAGAAAAGCGCATCGGCGCTTTACCGGTTTTGGATGGCGACAAGGTTGTCGGGATTTTTTCAGAACGCGATGTGCTACATTGTATAAGAGAATTTGGTCATGATGCGATGGATAAAAAGGTCGCAAAGGTCATGACCGCCGATGTAATTTCGGTTGGTTCCGACAAGAGTGCGATAGGTTCTCTATCCCTGATGACCAAACGTCGGATCAGGCATTTACCGGTTGTAGATGACGACAAGCTGGTTGGATTTGTTTCGATCGGTGACCTAGTGAAATACCGGATTGATAAAATAGAGAGTGAAGCCGCCGCGATGCGGGACTATATAAATACCGCTTGATCGGAAGCTTGGGGGCAAACAAACAATGGCATTGATCAATCGGTTTGCCGATCCGGCAGAAGAGCGCGCTTATGTTCAAGGTGAGCGAGCGATCCGCCTGAAAACCACGCGCATATTGGTTGTCATTTCGATGGCAATCTATCTCGGCTTTAGCACCCTGAATCCGATATTTTTCCCGGGCGAAGTGCTAATTTTCTACAACATTACAGTAATTTTTCTAGTTGTCCTGTTGGCCTTTTCGTATTTCGTGACCAGCACGCGCTATTATCTGGAATGGCCTTGGCTCGGCTTTCTCGCATTCATAGTGATTTGTGCCACCACCCCAATTCTGGCACTGACATTGGGGCAAACAGAGGATGTCACAGGGCCACTAGAGTTATAACCGGATCTGGTGTCTGGAAGAATTTGAAGTATGGGGCGTGCC
>CATOTQ010000003.1:0-417895 GCA_951813595.1 uncultured Parasphingorhabdus sp.
GGTATAGGCAAGTGGATCTTCGTTGATAGTTTTGGAACGCGCCGTGACTGCTTTGATTTCATCTATCTCAAACTTTGCGCGCCGGGCATTGGAATCCTTTATCGCTTTCAAGCCTTCGTGGCTGCGCGCTGCAGCCCTTGCATCGCCTTCAATGCGTTCCGGATTATCAGCATAACCCGCCTCAGCAGGATTTGAGGTGTAGCCTGGAATACGAGCCGCATCAGGCCGCGTGCTTGCATTTGAGCGCGCACGTCGTTGTTGTTCGCTAGCAAAAGTTTTGCCATCTTCTCTCGCAGCCTCACGGTCCTGTGCCGCCAGAGGTGATCCGGCGGAGAAACGGATGACCGTCACAGCGAGCAGCATTGTGTTCAAAAACTTCATTGCTCAGCGCCATCTTTTAGACGCGCAAGGTGAAGCTTAGCGAGACGCGATCCTGGGCCAGCGCCGCCCGCAAATGTTTCTAGAGCAAATTCTACGCTAACGTTGCCAGTCATCCGGTCATGGGGCGGGACAGCGCCTTTGCAATCAAAGCCGTCGCAAAGGGTAAAATCGGAGGAGGCCATGACAAAACTGGGCGCAGCCTTGATATCGAACGCACGGAATAGTCTGGGATCAATACCCAGCGCGGATAATTGTTGGCCGTCGGAGGCCATAGCGGTGAGCATTTTAGTAAGCTGTTTGGCGCTGCCTCCGGGAAAGCCGCGAAGCACTGTCACGCCGCCCGCTGCCGCTGTGTCGCGAACGAGTGTTTTCAAGGATTGCGGCGGCATCGACAGGCTTGCAAAGGCAATGAAGCGCGGCGCCTCGCCGAGATTGGCCTGCGCCATTTTTGCATGATCCGTAATCATCCGGTCGAAATCGAAGACTTCGTCCTTTTTGATGTCATTGTTTGTGTGTTTCCGCTCGACAGTCTTCGTATATCGTTGGTGATTGGCCCGTGCCTGTTCTTGTGTCTGGCGCGCGTCATCTCGCAAACCTTCGCTGCGCATGCGGACGTTTTCAGCCAGCGCTTCTGCCTCGGCGGAATAGGTTTTGGCGGACGCCCTAATGGCGTCAATGTCGAGCGCGTCCGGGTCCATGCTTTGCGCGGCGGCAAATCCAGTGGATGCGGAGAACGTGAACAAAAACGAAAAGAGAATGAAGTTCTTCACAGGGCGCAGCAGTTTCGTTTGCGCCAGACAAGATAGCCCATGTCCTCGCCAATGGCGGGAATGACCTGTCCGGCCGATTGAAAAGTGGTCGAGGCGCCAATCGGCGGGCAGGCAAAGCGGCCCTTGGTCGCCGGGTTGGGATTGGTCGCCTGAATTCGGTATTGTTGTTTGCGCATGACCGGCATCAGATATTTGCCGCACAGGCCTTTTTTGCCCATTGTCCCCCAGGACACGAGCTGGCGGTGGAGTTTATAGGCAAAGCGCGACAGCACCAGTCTGGATGCCTGGACATGACCGATGCTGGCAGACACATTGCCGTTCATCGGATACATGCTGCCCTGACAGCCCGCGCACCAAAAGAGCTCATCGCGCGGCAAGTTGATTGTGGCGCTAACACAATCGGCAGCACAAGCAGCAAGCGCCAGCGGATTGGCAAACAGCACGGCTTCCGGATTGATGATCGCGGTAAGTTCGCTGTCTTGCCACAGCGGATCAATTTCGGAGATGTAAAGGATATCGATTGAACCTGCTTCCAGACAGAGGAAGTCTGTGACGATCTCCATCCAGTAGATCAGCGGATAGGCATACCAGTGGACATGCCAGCTGGAATAATATTGGCTGGCGCCGCCGATCGCGGATGGCCCTGAGATCGAGCGATAACCGATGTCAAATCCCGGATCGATCTTGAGCCCGCCGAGATTGACAAAACACCAGGGTTTCATGCTGACATCAGCAAGACGTACCGGCTCCCAGAACCCCATCGCGATACCGGGGCGGATACCGCACAGGCAAACGGGCAGTGCGGGGTTTTTGGGATCAGGCCGGCTCGACGGCCAGATTTCCAGCGCGCCTATCGACAGCGGAAACAGACATGACCAGCAGATATCAGTGATCGGATTGACAAATTTACCGGTGCACCGGCCCGGTCCCGCATCCGCGCGCGCTGGCGCCGAGAGAAGCAGACTGATTGCGAGCAGAGACAACAGCAATACGGACTTTATTGCGCACAATTTAAAAAAACACTTCGTCATTGATTTTGCTCCCCGTCTTTGGGAAGCGCAAATTCGCGGATGCGCAGCATCCGGCCTTGCTGATCGACCATCGCGGGCAGCGCGCCTATTGCAAAATGCTTGACCAGCTTGCCGTCCTGATCAAAATAGAAGCGCCGTTGGCGTGCTTTCATCAGTTTTAGCGGTGCGCCGTTGGTCAGAATGAGTTTCGCAGTCCTTGGTTTTTGCGCAAAAGCCCATTCGAGCTGCGCCGGATCATCGCCGTCGAGGAAAATGAGCGCAGATCGCAGCAGAACGGTATCAAGCGGATTGACCCTGGTTCCGCGCGCCCAGATTTTGCGGTTCTCATGGTCAAATATGTCGGCCTGCAAAGTGATGGTCGGATCGAACAGCCGCGTGATGGTTTTATCGGCTCTGATCAATCCCGCAACGGGTTTGGGCCGGTTCACCCGCGCAATAGTCTGCGCTTTGAGTTTCTGATTCAGCCGGTCAATTTCGCCGCTCGCCTCCATCGCATGGAGTTTGCTCTTGATCTGATCCAGCAGATCAATCTCGATAATTGGAAAATGCGTACCCTGCTGACCATAGTCTCGGGCGAGAAGCGGTGATGGCATCGCTGCCAGCGCCAGAAACAGGGCAAGCCGCGCACTCACAATATTGCCTTTCCGGTACCGATAATTTGGCCGATGCAGACCCAGCCAATCGCTGCATAGCGGCTATCAAAGCCATCAATATGATCCGTGCCGACATAATAGCAGTTTTCAGGAATAATCCCGTCCGGGCCTGACAAGAGTTCAAGGCCCAAACGTGAACGCGGTTTAGTCCGCGCGATCCTGCGGTGGTTTATAAAGACTTCACTGCCAACATGGCGGACTTCATCGCCCGGAAAACCCAATGCGCGCTTGCCAAAAATCAGCGGTTTCTCGCCAAAGTGATGCACGAGAAGCGGCGACACCGGCGGCTCGAAAAAGACTAAACTGCCGCGCTCGATGGTACCTTTTTTTGTGAGCCAGAACGCCCAGTGGGGCAGGCTGGGCGAGGCATTGATCAGCAGTGCATGATCGTCGCTGAATTTTGCGATTGGCGCGTAAACAAGCGGTAGCGAAACCAGCGCTGCCAACAGAAGCGGTCTTTTAAGGCGCGTCAGGAATCCGCGGGTCATTGGAATAACAGCGCTCATTTGCGTTTCTCACTGGGCGCTTGCGCCAGTTTTTGTGCAATCCGCTGCTTGAGCAGCAGTGTTGCATCGGGCGTGTTTTGGGAAACTACTGCTTCGGATACGATAATGATGCGGCCCTCGCGGCTTAAATCTGCAACCGCGTCCTCCATGGTCTTCAAATAGCGCGCGATGGTTTCGCGTGTGACTTCAGGATCGCCGTCTTTGCGCGCTTCGGCATCGACAAATTCATTCATGATTTCCGAGAGGCGCACCTGCATAATCTCGGGTTTTTGGTCGCGGGCAATATTGATACTCACCCAGCTAATCCAGAGAATAGCAGCGACGATCATCAGCACTGCGCCAATCGATCTGATGCCCGGGATCAAGCGGCTTTCGGGTGCCCCCCTATTCATCGCCGTCTCCGCCTGGAAAATTTATGATAATTCGCTTGAAGAATGCCGGAAAACGGATCGCAGCAATCAGCGCGGTTGCGGTGAAAAACACCCATTTAAGATCGGAGGAGAAGGTCAATCGCCGCACCGCATCGGCTTCGAGATAGCGCGAGGACAGATTGTCGAGATGCGCGAACAGTCCGCCCAGATCCCAGCCTGAAATGGCAAGGAAGAAAAACAATGGCAGGCCAAGCGTGATCATCACGGTGCTGAAGGCAAAGCCGCTCGCCAGCAGCGCTATCTCACAGGCATGCTCAAAGTAGGTTCGCCACGGAAGGCGAGCATTGCCAGTTTTACGCTGATAGGGATCATCGAGCGCGAGATATTGGTCGAACAACGTATCGGATTGGCCGGGCATCAACTGTTCCTCCCGACATTGTCCCGGTCGCCCGAAACGCCAGAGACAATCGCAATGGCCTCGGAAAGGCTGGCGCCTGCATTCTGCTCGTCTTCAATCGCGGCATAGACATCGGGTGAGGAAGAAAAGACGCAGGCCGAATAGGGATCGAGCACAAGCCTGCCGACCGCCTGGGTGTCGGGGCCCTTTATGAAGATTTCACTATATTCGGTGCCCGAGCGTTTGAGATTGCGGATCAGTGTCTCGGTGCGGTCGTCCATATCGAGCCGGTCGTTCTTCTTGAAGTCGGCAATGGTCTCCGGCTTTTGCTGGAGCACCAGCATCCAGTCGCTGTTTTCCAGGGCAGCGGTCGCACCGTCGGATTTATAATAGTCATTCAAGGATTGCGTCGCGGTTGCGAGCGCGCCGCCATATTTACGCGCTGTACGCGCATAGGTTTCAACAAATTCGCCCATCGATCCGCCCTTGAGCATCGACCAGGCTTCATCAATCAGTAGCAGCTTCTTGGTGCTGCGCGGCGTTCTCGTCATCGCCTGGCTGGTCATGAACATGATCGCCGACAAGATAACGCTTCTCAGTTCCTCACGGCTTGCAAGGTCGGACATTTCAAAAACGGTAAAATCATCGTCGAGCGCAAAGCTGGCTTGGCCGGCAAAGAACCCGCCATAGCTGCCCTTGGCGGTATAGGGCGCAAGCGCCTGGGCAAGCTCCTGTCCCTGAGGCGCATCATGTTCTTTTAGCAGCCCAGCGACATTATCGATGGAACCACCGCTGCCCAAACCTTCCCAAGTTGCGGTTACCGCTTCATCAATAAGCCCGCGCTCGGTATCGCTGAGTTTTTCACTGTGCCGCGCCATCTGGCCGACAATTGCCTTGATCATTGCAAAGCAGTCGAGCTTGTAATCATCGTCTAATTCGGCCCGCGCATCATCCACCATCGAAAAGGGGTTGAGCGAGAAACCGGATTTGAGGGTAAATTCCACGAACCTCCCGCCCTGCAACCGCGCTGAATGTTCAAACGAACGGCCATCGTCGATGACCACGACTTTTGCGCCCGCACCGCGCAGGCTGGCGCACATTTCCTGCAAGAGCACCGACTTGCCCGATCCTGATTTGCCGCAGATCGCGACATTATGATTGCCCGCATCATTTTCAAATGGGGACCAGTAAAAAGGCTGCCCGCGGCGACCGACGAGCAAAAGATGCGGCAACGGCCCGCCCAGAAATTCGCCCTGCATCGGCGCGATATGGGCCGCGCTGGTCGAGAGCATGGTTTTAAGACGTTTCAGACGCTTCAGATCATGGGCAAGTCCGTCGCCAAGCGTCAGCGGCATCGCCGTGATAAGCCCATGCAATTGAAGAAAACGCTCGTCCGCCAGATCCCAACCAGCAGCTTTATAGATCGCCTTGATCGACCGCTCATGCGCATCGCCCATGCCGAGCGGCGAGTAGCTGGTAATCCCGTAAAACAGCTGCACCAGTCTTTTGCCTGCCTGCAACTCTGCCTGAACATGGTTCCATTCGGCCGATTGTTCGGCGAGCTTGGGAAGAAAACGTGCGCTTTTGGATTGACTGAGGCTGGTCGTGCGCATGAATTTGAATCCGGCCTTGGCAGAAGCCGACTCCCGGTCGGGATAGACCAGACACAGCATGGTGGCAGCCGGGCAGGGGAAGCGCAGCTTGTCGGTGAACATGTCGCCGATCAGCCGCGCGCATTCCCAGGGCGCCCAGCGCTCGGGCATCTGGCGAATACCAAAATGGCGCAGATCAAAACTGTCTGGATATATGGCGCCGATTTCTGGCGTGCCATCTGCGCTGCGACCAATTTCGCGGAACCGCTCGGTGCGCAGGATCATCCGGTCATCTTCAACCTCCAATTCGATATCACGGCGAATGGCCTGCGACGCGATATCATCAAGCGCGTTATAGTTGATCCGGTCTTCCTGGTTTGCCGTCGTTGGCGAAGTCAGATCATCGATTAATCCGATCAGCTCTTCGGGCATCATTTCACTTGCATCAATGCCAAGCGAGGTCAGCATGCCGGTCAATCCTTCACGGCATTGCAGAAGCTCACTGTCATCGACGTTCGATGATGTGGGAACGCCCAAGGAAATCACCAGATTATGAGAGCGCGCATGGAAGGGACCGTGGTCCGAGCCGCTATGCCAGACAAGATCATAGAGTTTTTTCGCGCGGTGCCGCGCCATGGCCTCATAGACCCCGCCCTGTTTGTAGCGCGCGGCAAACCAGGGCGCGACCACCTTGCCGATGCGAGGGCTGGCAAAATGAAGAATTTGCAGACACGCGCCTTCGGGCATGCCTTCGGAGAAAAACTGACCCAGTATTTAGCCGGTGCGTTCATCTGCGCCAATTAGCGGGGCAGCGGTGAGAATAAACCCTTTAGAGTGAGCGTTACGATAAAGCCGCGGTCCAGGATCAAAAACCCGATAGGGAAGCCAGTCGGACAGCATATCGAGCGCCATGCTTGGTCTCTGATGATCGGGCCTTTGGCTATCACCAAATAGCCCCGCCAGCACCCGGTCGCGCGCATTGCCAAGAGAAAAGTCCATTATTTCTTCTCCTGCGGGGATTGTGTTTTCGCGCTTCGTGTTTTGGCAGCTTCTATCGCTTCAATGCTTGGAAAATTCCGTGCCGATGAAGCGGAATCAGGGTGAGGGGTCCGATTTTCTGGGGGAGGGAACCAATCGAACCCCTCGGTCACCGGGGCTTTGGCTCCGGCAATGGCCTCTCGCACCGAGAAGGGAGTGACAAGGCGCGAAGGCAATTCATATGAACTTTTGAGAAATGGATCAGTATCGCTGGCAGCTTCCCGAGAAAGCTCTGACTCTAAAGAATGCGGCGAAATTTTAGCGCCCGAACTTTGAGGCGTTGTATTTCTCGATTGCCTCGCGATGGCGCGTGACAGTGATTTTGCGATATTGGATGTGTCCCGCCCAATAACCACCGATTCCCAGTCCGGCGATCTCGCAACCACATGAACCGCGCGCGCATCGTGCAGATTGCCATTTGTATCCACAAATGCCGGAAAGACGATTTTGAGGACCCGCTCGCCGGTACGCGCGGCGTCAGCCGATATCGCTCGTCTGCGGCCCCCATTTGAAGATGCTTCTTCGATCAGGCCTGCGCTTGCCGCCGCGTCAATTTCGGAAGTCGGTGCGCAACTGCCGCCCGGCGCCTTGCAGTCAAAACTGCCGCTCACATTGGTGCCGAGGCTGGCGCAGGCCGAGAGCGCGATGCTGGAAATAAGTAGCGCCGCTGTTTGATGAAACCGGATCATTTCACGGCTTCTTTGGTTTGACCTGCAAACACGCGGATATCAGATGCGCTGCGATAACCTTCGATCACCGCGCCGTCGCTTGCGCGGACGATAACCGGCGTTCCGCCAAAACCATGTTTGCGGGCAAAAGCTTCATTCGCATCGAGCCCGGTTGTGTCGCAAGGTTTATTGGTTTTGACCGGCTTTCCGGCATAGGCATCATGCAATGATTTTGCAGGATCGCGCGCACAGATTACTGCTTCGGCAAGTTTGCGGCTTTTTGCGCCAAAGATCGAGATGGGCCGTTCCTCGACATGGACGCGGGCCTTCAAAAGTTCTCCGGTTAGCTGCTTGCAATAGCCGCAGCCAAAATCGGAAAACACAACCAGCTTTGGTCCGGCCTTGTTGCCCCAATGGATCGCGCCTGATGCGGGAAGGTCGCCTACGGCAACATGGGAAACTGAAGCTTTCGAAGCGCCATTTGCTCCCGCCTGCTTGCCGACGTCACGGCGCGCGGCATTTGCGACCAGCAATTCCGGATTGATCTCGAGCAGTTTGGCCGCTGTCAGATCCGCGCGGCTTTCCATATCATAGAGCCGGCCCACAAACAGATAACGTGCGCGTTCGTCGATATAGAATAATGTCTTTTTGGAGACCACTTCGCACGACCGCCAAAGCCTTCGCAATTCAGGCTCGATATCGGCGTTTTGGGAAGGTGCAGTTCAATTGCTGTGCGCACGTCGCGAAGCATTTCTTTTGCGGTAACGGGCGCGGCTATTGCGCTGGCGATGGTGAGACCCGAGATCGCTCCTGCACCAATGGTAGCGAGCGCGATTGTCGCGAGTTTGGCTTTGATTGGGGTTTTTGTATTGATAAAATTCACTTGGTTTCACTCCTTACATGGACGCCATCGAGAAAGACGATCTCGACACTGATGCCGGTCGGCATTTCGATGACGGGTTGATATTGTTCTGCGCGTTCAATGAGGTATTTGCTGACGGTTTCGGCGGCATCGCCTGCGCCTTGACCCAGGCCTCCGGTGATGATGTCCGCGCCGGAGAGATTTTTGCGATTCCCATCCTCTCCGAGATTGCCGGTAAATATGCTGTTGGCATTGGCGGAAAAACCGCGACCAAAGCCGCCGACAATTCCTGCGAGCAATGCCTGGCTCACAAGAGAGCCCTCGCGGCTGACAACGCGGCCGCGGACACCTGATTTGCCGGCAAAGCTGATAAAGCCTTTGACCTCGCTCACCGCAACGCGCCCGCCGGGCTGATTGCAAGTCATCCGGGCGAGTTTCACATAGACTTTCTCGCTCGAGAGATCGCCGCGCGCCGCGCCGTTGACAATGCAGCCGGTAATATTGGTGGTTAAGAGCTTGCCGTTCTTGACAACCGAACGCGCAGGCCCGGTGATACGCAGCACCACCGGCAGCGGATCGCTCTGGCTTGCAACACCGACCGAGGCATCAACGCCGACGATGACTTTGGCCGGTGCATAGCTGTTGGGCGGCAAATATTCCGGGCTGTCTTCCAGCAGCAGTGGTGAAATATCAGCGCCGCGAGATTTCGTCTTCTTGTCCGAAGATTTAGTGCTGTCAAAACTGAGGGTTTTGACAGCACCTGATGGCGAACCGCCCGCACTGACAGATGTACCATCCGGATTGCCAAGCGAGCTGGATTGCCGTTCAAAATCTCCAGCCTTCGGACCGTAGGCCGGTGGTAGCGCTGGCGGCGGCGCGGTTTCTGCTTCTGCTATCTGCGTTTTAAGTGCGGCATTTTCTGCCGAGATCGCGTCGATGGCCGCCTGGCCGTTGGCGCGCATTTCTTCATTTTCCTGCCGCAGCGCTTCAATTTGTTCTTCTACCTTCTCCTGCGGCAGCTGCGCTTCCGTTAGCTTTTTCTGCTCGCGCGCCAGTTTATCGAGGCGATTGCCATAGCTTGCGACAAATTCACGCTCGGACATATTGCGGTTGACGATGCTGCCGGTGTCGATGTCCACGATCCCGCTTCCATCATCAAGCTCATCATCATTCTCGCCAGAAAAAAGGAACCATGCGCCCGCGATGAGTGCGACGCTGCCAATCCCGACGAGTAGCATATTTTGCCGCTTGGCGATATGCTTGTTGAGGCCTGCGCGCGCCTGACCGTTCCGCCCATCAGAATCTTGTGCGGCAGCTTGTTCAGCGGCGTTTTTGCGTTCACCAATCACCGCATCTCTCCCCGCGTCGAGGTGACCACAAAGGCGAATGTGCTTTGGCCGGGATCGAGAATATTCTGTCCCAAGGAAATCGCCCGCGCGGTTTTGGGGGCGAGCACCGTTTCATCGAGCGTGATCGCTGATCTGCCGCGATTGGTGAGTAGAAGCTCTTGGCCTTTCAGGAATACGCCTTGATATTCGGCGATCAGCTGGACTTCTACCGCGCCCGTGCGAACAGGCCGCGCCATCTTCTGGCGCACAGCATATCCATCTGGTGCGATGCGCTCTGCCATCGCCTTGATAAGCGCAATGGCTGTGTCATTGGGATTTGATCTGTTTTCCCATTCCGCCGCCTTGGGTTTGGCGAGCGCGGGATTGGTAATAAACAGCTGATGCGCTTCGATCGCTTCCGTACGGCAGGCGAACTTGTAGACAAAGCCATGTTTGCTGGTGGCAAAAAAGCTGAGCGAGTTTGCCGCGAAACTGGGCGGTACCGAAATATAGATATCGCCGCGCAGCGGCTCGTGGGTTACGCCAAAATCATTATAGGGATAGCCGGTGGCGATTTTGGAAACGCTGGAAAATTCATCGCCAACCAAGGCGATCCGGGAGAGCTCATCGCGGGACAATGTGCAGTCAACACGCGCATTATCAGCCGCTTCGACAAACTGGTCGGCCAGGGCAGGGGAGGCTGTCAGGGTTGCGGCTGTAACCAGCAATGCTGCACCAAGGGTTTTGAAACCCGTGTCGGGTTGTCGGCTCGCGCCCCAGCCAAGACTGGCGAGACCGGTTCCGAACAGGCAGGCCGGTGTGATTAGACTGCTCATTGCGAGGCATCCTTTTGACTGGCGTTTTTGTCGGCATCAGCCGCGAGCTGCGAAAAGCCGCTGAGCGAAAGCCTGAGGCCCGCATAAGTCCACCGAAACTGAAACCGTCGTTCTTCGCTGGCGATCACCTGCGCACCGACGAACGTCTTGAGTGTGCCGGACACTTCTGATGTAAGCGCGGTTGGATCGACTTTGAGTGAGCGGATGACAAAAGCTTGGGCAATATCCGATCCGCGCTGTTCGGTGACGATTTTGACCAGTTCTGCCTTGAGGCGCCCGTGTGCTTTTGGATCGGCGATCTTGAGGATCTGCTCCATCCAGTAGTCCAGGCTTTCCGGGCTTCTATTGAGTAGCATCAGCGCGGTATCGCGGGTGATGAACTCCATATACTCTTGGGTTACGCCCGCGCTGGATATGGTCAGCGACTGCCCGGTGATTGGGACAAGAATTAGTTCGCGTTCCCGTGTTGCGGCGCTGGAAATCGCAATCAGGCCGGTGATCGCGAGGCCGCCTGCGATGAGTGCAAGCCAGTTGCGCTGGCGCAGCAGTCTTTGGGCTGTTTCATGAGCAATTTGAGCATCCATCTTTTCCTCCTTCAGCCGGCCAGCAGTCGGCAGTGGGAGGGCGGCGTGGCTTTGAGCCCCAGAAAGGAGCCGGGCAGATACCATTAGGCAGCATGGAGCAAACGGGAGCTTGCGCGTCCTGCTTTTTGCCTTTCGCAGGGCAAACCAGACGATGAACGCAAAAAAAATTCCTACCAAAATATGCTGGGCTAATATGCCCCAGGCAAATGGTATGACCATTCCGAGAAACTCGTCGATCGTCCAGAACCCGATCAGTTCCGGATCATCGAGCCGTCGGGGCAAAAGATATCTGTCAGCCATGTTTCGCCGCCCTCCTTGCCGCTTGCGATCAGATGACCGCGGTGACAACTGAGGTGACGATGGGAACGCCGGTCCCGACTCCGACTGGGACGGCGATTTGCCCCAACGAAAAGCGCCCTGATGCAAGGCCGATCAGACCGGCAGCGAGACTAAGCACGGTGATTATCTTGCCGCCTGAACCTTCCAGAAAATCAGTAAATTTGGTGAGTGCTGGATCAAATGTATTGTCCGCGCCGGCATAGGCAGCGCCGGCGCAGGCGAGCGCAATCGCGGCAGGGAGAATATAGTCGGTAGCGCGGCTGCGTTTTGTCTGGGTGTTTGTGGTCATGAAAATCACTTTCGCTTGAGAAATATGGAACAGCTTGTGTTCGCTGTATGTTCTCTATGCGAAAGCGAACGGCCTGTAGGAAAACAGGAAATAGCTTTGAATGTGTTCTACCAAGCGAAAAACGACAAATTTGCATGCGCTGAACGGAATCTGCGCGGCTTCTGCTGCTACTCGCGCTGATTAGGCCGGAATGTGCGCAGTGCCTGCCGGATATTGCGCAGCACTGACCAGATTCAGCGCGAATCAATGAGAAACACCGATTCGGATTTTCCTATTTGTTCTATTTATGTTCTTTTCATTTTCCTACAGGCATGTGGGCAGGCTAGCAGGTGAGTCGTTCCCAGGAATCCGATGGAAGGCTGACATGACAGACAAATTTGAAATTTCCGAACAACATATAAGGGCTGGGCTATCAACCTTGCTGAATTCAGCTGCGCAATCATCCGGTCGGCCGCGCTGCTCGATTGCGCGCGAGGCTAATCTGCATCGTGATGCACTCAGACGCGTTCTTAAAGGCGAGCGCAACCCAACGGTCAGTGAAGTCTTGCGGATATTGAGCGCATCCGGCGCCGCACCGCACGCGCATATGACTTTATATATTGCTGGTGACGGGAACCGAGCGGCAGAATGGTTGCAGACCGATCTGGCGTTATTCTTCGATGCCTTTGTACGCGAGCTACCTGCTGCGCTGGAACAACAATTGGGTAACCAGCTACACGACATCAAACCGCGATGGGCAAAGGGTACTGCGCAGCGGGTCGCACGGTTGCTCGCAGAGCATATTGATGAACTTGCCCGAAAGGATGCACTGCTCGCGCAGGATATTCCGAACTCCGCCGGAGGGGCTCATGCTTGAACGGATCGATGATGAACTCGCGCAGGATCCCCCAATGCGGCTAATCCGTTTGAAAGAAGTCGTGCACCGCGTTGGTCTGGGCCGTTCCACGATTTATCGTTGGATGGACGAAGGGAAGTTCCCAAAGCCGCATTCCCTGGGGGGATATGCAGTTGCTTGGTTAGAGACTGATATTGAGCAATGGATTAAATCAAAATTGAACTGATCGGCTTCTGATTGGTGATCCAGAGATTAAGTTGCCCGTTGGATTCTGATAGGAAGCACACCAAATTCGCTCGGCAGTTGAGAACAATAATTGCGACTATTGGATAATATCTCCCTACCAGCAATGTCAGATAGCATGCTTTAGGAGGATCCGCACCGGTCTCGAACGCCATCTCTAATATAACATCGAAGGCGTGAGCCCGCTTGGCATAAGGAATTAGTGAGCCACCACCGATGTGGATGAACTGGCGGAGACCCTGAGCCAGGTTACCATCATCGCGCGTTTCGATGTGCCAGCAGGTGTCGATGTTGTGCAAGCCAAGACCATCATCAACACCGCCCATATCGGCGTGATGTTGGGCCTGAAATATAATCTTGAGGAACCCGCAGGGTAACAGTGGAGCCATCACCTCTCTTCAAACCAAAGGAAGAAGGTTTGCGGAAGACTCAAAAACGGTTCGACTTACTTGTTTCAGGTTTCCCCTAAACATGCAACCGTGAGGCGGCCGGTCTGGCTATCATAACTACCCTCCGTCTTGCGGTAGCGCTTTCACATGAGCGGACATATCACCGAAAAAAGGTCGCTTTGTAACGCGCCGGGCAAATCGCCAACGGCCATCAACCCGTTCAAAATCATCATGATATTCGCCGGAAAATATGGCCTGCAAGGGGCGGTCATCTATTTGTTGCAGCAAGGTTATATAGCTCGTGCATGATGCGACGCCTTGATCATCGTCAATGTTCAGGTCAACATTGGTGACGACATGGCGCGTTCTGGGGGTTCCGTCCGGATAGACAATTAGAATATTGTTGATCATCTCGAACATCTGCTCTTTGCCTTTGAGCAGCGGTGCGTCCTCAGAGCCCCACTCGCCATGTTCAAAAAGGGCCGCCCAGCCTTCCAGGTCACCATTGTCCAGCAAAAATGTATAGCTGTTGATCAGATGCAGAATTTCTTCTCGGCTGGTCATCTTCGTATCATCCTTGCTGTGCCCTATTTGTTGCCCTTAGGGGCCGACGGTCGCGCCACCATCGACCGCTATTGATTGCCCGACCATGAAGCTTGAACGGTCGGAAGCAAGATAGAGGATCGCATCGGCAATTTCCGATGGTTTGCCAAAACGCGCGGCGGGAACCATCTGGAGAACTGCTTCCTTTTGTTCCGGGTTATTTTTAAAATGCGTATCGACCATCGCTGTTGCTACCGGCCCGGGGGCGACGGCATTAATGCGCACGCCATGCCCAATTGCCTCCAGCGCGACCGAGCGAGTGAGGCCGAGTACCGCATGCTTGCTTGCGACATAGAATTGCAGCCCCGCTGATCCGATGCCTTCTGCCATGGCGGAAGTGTTGATGATCGCGCTTTTCTCCAGACCCTGCATATGCTTCAATTCATGCTTCATGCAAAGCCACAGGCTTTTGACATTGACGCCAAACACAAAGTCATAGGTTTCGACGGTTTGATCCACCAGCATAGTGGGAGCGTGTTCGACGCCGGCATTGTTCACCGCGACATCGATATCTCCCAGCTCTTCGATGACGGTGGCCACCATCGCTTCTACTTTGTCCTCCTGAGTAAGATCGCAGTCAATTTGCAGCGTCTTGATGCCC
Organism: uncultured Parasphingorhabdus sp.; assembly: GCA_951813595.1. Classification (GTDB taxonomy): domain Bacteria; phylum Pseudomonadota; class Alphaproteobacteria; order Sphingomonadales; family Sphingomonadaceae; genus Parasphingorhabdus. The sequence goes on from CATOTQ010000003.1 coordinate 14,317, forward strand.
GGATCGGAGATCATTTTTCGGGTTTCTTCATTGCCGTTGGCATTAATATCCACCAGTACGAGATTTGCCCCCTGTTCGGCAAAGGCAAGCGCAGTTGCCCGCCCAATACCCGAGCCAGCGCCAGTAACAATGACATTTTTTCCTCTAAACTCGTCGGTCATTGTTGCTTCTCTATCCTTTTCAAGTTCTTGCGACTGGATTAAAAGTCATCGGTAGCGTGGCATAGCCCCATACCGGACCATAGGGCCGCAGTTTTGCTTCTCCTGCAGGGCGCATTTTTTTCATGCGATCCAAAATAACGTCCATGCCCTCTTCCAAAATGGCCTTTGCCATGAACATGCCCGGGCAAATGTGATGTCCTTGGCCCCAGGCACAATGGTTCTTTTTCTCACGGTCGATATCAAATTTATCGGGGGTTTCGTTGGCAGCTGCATCTCGGCCCGCCACCGTAACTGGCATGAATAGCATCGTCTCTTTGGGGAAAGTAACATCGCGATATTCGATATCGATATTGGTCATGCGGTTTAAGATACCAATCGGATTTTGATAGCGCAGCGATTCTTCGATGAAGGGTTTGATTTTTGATCGATCCTTTTCAATTATGTCCAATTGCTCGGGAAAATCGAGCATTGCTTTCATCATTAGAATAAGGTGGTTTTTAGAAGTATCATAACCCCCGGCCAGAAGATGAACGATCAAAATCCGGATTTCTTCTTCGCTTAGCTGTGCATTGTCGTCACCCAGGTCAACGACTTGCTGTAACAGATCCTCCTTGCGATTTTCAGGCTGTCGTCGTTCTTCCACCAGGCTTTCAGCATAGATGAACATATTTTTTAGAGCGTCGTCCACCGCGGCCATATTTTCGGGCGTCGGAGCCGTAACCGATGCCATGCTTTCCAGCCAGGCTTCGAATTTTGGAATGTAGCTGGCATCGATCCCAAGCAGGCTGCACATGACGGTGATCGGATAATGGCGGGCGAAATCAGCAAAATCGCATTCGCCGCTGCTGGCATATGCATCAATCGCCGTGTGGATCGTTTCGCGCATCAACGGGCGGTGGATGTTCATCGCTTTGGGCCCAAGCGGCCGGTTGATAGCGTTGCGCATATTTTTGTGCTCTTCACCTTCCAGCGCCTGCATGAAATGATCATTAAAGCGCGCGAAGGAGGAGCTCGGGTCGGCGCCGACCAATTTTGTGACATCGCGATTGGCTGTTCGGCAATCCTGACTCTTCAGGAAATATTTCATCGATTCCAGATCCAGAAGCATATAGCCGTGATTATATTTCACGACCCAGTTTTCCTTGCGAAGCTCGCTTGTCAGAGCATGCGGATCATCCAGATACTCATTGGAGTAGACATCCACCTCGGGGAGCTCGAGTTCATCCAGTCTCATCTTGTTGATTCCTCCTCATCGTTTTCTTGACGTAATGTTCATCTTGCGCGAAGCATCACTCCGGTGCCCTCTTTATTGGCCCCGTTGATGATCACGCCCGGAATTTTGAGGCCCCCGCAGCAGTTAACGCCTCGCTCCAGGCAGCCAATTCCCTGATATTCATTGGCGGAAAACTCCATGAGTCCCTCAAAGCCGATCCATTCAGAGTGACTCACAATCCCGCCGCCCAGAAAATTTCTGAATTGAAGGTCAAAGCGTTTGCCATCCTGCGTTTCAAGCCAGCCCTGCGCTTCGGTAAAGCTTACGCCGTCGACTTCCATGAGTGGTCTCAGCTCCCAGTCTTTAAGCGGCGTCAACTTTCCATTTTCAACGATAAAGCCGCATTTCATCAGCTGGCCAGGAAACATAGCTACGGATGTGGCGAAGAAAGAAAATTCCTCGCCGGTCGTGCCGTTGATCCAGTTGCTTGTCTGAATTTCGTGAGTGTCGCGCGGACCCCATGAATGGTCGCGATGTCCGACACCGGATATTTCGGCCGTCTTTTCGCCGATTTCAATCTTGCCTGTCACTGTTCCGGCCACTTCGAAATGAGCGGAAGATATATCGTCCATCATTCCGCCAAAAGCAGACAGGTCCATATAGGCTTCCAGTGGTGCGGCTTCGTAAAGATCGGTAAAGACGAGTTCTGCACGAAAATCATCCTGAGCAACCGAGCAGCTCCATCCGCCTTTCTCAATATGCTGGAGGGTTAACCCGTCCACACTATATTTACCGTCTTCGCGCATCCATGCCGCATAGGGAATGCTGTGGCTGGTGCGCCTGGTGTATCGACCATCATCGGCGATAAGGATGTTCCAGATATGCGCCGTTCCGGCATTGGGTTGATGCGCTATGCGATGAAGGCCGGAAAAGCCTGTGTCTTTGTCAGCCCACCAGAACCATTGCGATTCATTCCAACTTTTTTCAGGTCCCGCCGCGAGGGGTTTGCGGACTTCGATTACGCTCATTTTTCTCTCCGTGGCCGACGATCGAGCAATTAACATGCAGTTCGCCATAAACCCATTGGCTACCGACGGCCATGCAATCCGCCGATTCCAAACTTCACCAGAATTTCAAATTTATTAATATATCAGTCAATATAATAATATTGTCAAGTTGGAGTTTGCGGTATTGGCAACCTTTCACTGTTCTTAGCTAAATGTGAGTATTTCCAGCCAGCTCAACAGCCGTTGCGAAGCTATTTGAGAGGCTTGATCAAATCCGCCGCAAATAGCCGCTCAAGGCTGCGCAATGCTTCAAAATGGTTTGAATTATTCGCCTCAATACTGTGCTGGGTTCCGCCAAATACGACTAGGGACAAAACATTTTCGACGGCATGCCTGTCGTTGGCGTCAATTTCGCCCGTTGAAACTCCTATGTCGGTGATCCCTTGATAAATTTTCAGCCAATCTTTGTCCAGATTTGGATCCTTCAGTTCATCGTTTCGCCGCATTTCGTTGCGCACAACAGCGTTGAATTTAGCGTAGCTCGGATGCTCGATCAGAAGAGTTTGAGAGGCATCGAAAAAATACTGCATAGCTTCCAGAAACGTCGCGCATTCAAGCGATGGCAGTATGTGTTCCTTGATTCTTTTTTGCGTAGATCGATGAGCCGATCGAAACAGGTCCTGCTTGTTTTCAAAATAATGATAGATCGTGCCAGTGGTTAGTCGTGCACGTTCCGCGATCAATTTGTTCGACGTTTCCTTGAAACCAAACTCGCCGAAGCAATAGCGAGCGGCATCCTTGATCTTTTTCTTGGTCTTCTCGCTGTCGCCGGCCACAGGACGGCCTGCGCCACGTTTACGTACTACGGGTTTGGTCGCCGCCTTGCTCGCGCTCTCTGCCAATTTTTACCTTTCAAATTAATCACCAAATTAGTGATATTGATATTTCCTGTTCGCATATGCCTCTCTGCAAAGCAAGGCTATGAGTACAACAGAACCCCAGCTAAAATTTTGATACCACCACCAAATCATAATTGACTGACCAGTTAAAAAAAGATAGATGAACGGTATTAGGAGGATTTCTATGACCACGTCGCGCCAGAATCAGGCCTGGATATATGAACGGATGTTTCGCAGCCGTTATATGGAAGAACAGCTGATACCAATTTATTTTCAGGACAAGTTGCCAGCTTTTGATATGCGTAAGGGGCCCTTGCCGGGCGAAATGCACTGGTCATTCGGACAGGAGCCTGTTGGCGCCGGCGTGTGTTCAGTTCTTGGCCCAGAAGATATCGTCACTACGGCACACCGCCCTCACCATGTGGCCGTTGGGCGCGACGTGAACCTCAATAAACTGGTGGCCGAACTTCTTCAGCGCAAATCAGGTTTGAGCGCAGGTAAGGGCGGTCATATGCATCTCTACTATCCTTCGGTGAACTTTTCCTGTTCATCGATTGTTGGCGAGAGTGCGGGGCCGACTGCCGGCATGGCAATGGCGAAGAAAATGCGCGGAGAACCGGGTGTGGCAGTGACGGTTATCGGCGAAGGCGCGACCAATCAGGGTATGTGGCATGAGGCTTTGAATATGGCGGTGCTATGGAAACTGCCCTTCATTTGCGTGATTGAAGACAACTACTACGGCGTTACAGTTGCAAAGCATGAATCGACATCCATTGCGCGCAACAGCGATCGCGCATCGGCCTACGGCTGTCCCGGTGAATACGTGGAAGGCAATGATGCCGACAAGATTGCCGAGGCAATGGAGCGTGCGGTGAAGCATGCGCGGGATGGCAAGGGGCCATATATTTTGGAAGTGCAGACAGCACGGTTGCAAGGCCATTTCGCTGGTGATCAGGGTGCTTATATTCCCGATGATATCAAAGCTGAATATTTGGTCGATGCGCTGCCGGAATATCGGCAGAGATTGCTTGACGGCGGGATGAGTGAGGCCGATCTGGAGGCGCTGGAAACCAGCGTTAAGGCGGGCGTTGATGAGGCGATCAAGCTAGCGTTGGCCGATGAACATGCCCCGCCAGAAGCGGCCCTAGAAAAATTGTTTGCTTGAGGTGACGGTAAGATGAGCGAAGAAACACAAGAAAATCAACGCATCCTAACCCCGGCTCGCGCCGGCCGCGAAGCGGTCATCTGGGAAATGGAGAAAGACAAGAATGTCTTTTTCATGGGTGAAGATGTTTTCCATATGGGCGGTGTATTTAACACTGCAACCGGTCTGGCTGAACAATTCCCTGATCGTATTATCGATACGCCAATTTCCGAAGAAGGCTTTGTCGGCATAGCTGCTGGCGCTGCGATAGAAGGTATGCGGCCAATAGTGGAAATCGCCTTTGCCGATTTTCTATTGGTCTGCATGAACCCGCTCGCCAACTATGCGGCCAAAACGCACTATATGTCCAATGGACAGCTAAAAGTACCGATGACGCTTTTGGTGGGTGCAGGCGGCGGTTACAATAACGGCGCTGAGCAATCCCAGACGTTATATGCCATGCTGGCTCATTTCCCAGGTTTGAAGATCGTGGCTCCGTCCAACGCATACAATGCCAAGGGGTTGATCCATGCTGCAATCCGCGATGATAATCCGGTGGTGGTAATGTATAACAAGGCCACAATGGGTGTAGGCTGGCTAGGCCCTGCCATTCCAACAATTATGAAGGAAGTGCCGGAAGAAGACTATGTCATACCGCTGGACAAGGCAGAAGTGATGCGTGAAGGCAGCGACATCACTCTGGTCGGTCTGGCTTGGACCGTGCATCAATGTTTGATGGCCGCTGAAGAATTGGCTGAGGCAGGTATTTCTGCCGAGGTTATTGATCTCCGGTCCCTTGCACCGGTCGATGCCGATACTATTGTTACGTCGGTTCAAAAGACTGGTCGATTGATTGTCGCGGACGAAGATTATCAAAGCTATGGCGCGACGGCAGAAGTGCTTGCCTCCTGTGTTGAACGGGATGCAGCGATGTTCAAGGCACCGCCCAAACGCATCGGCTATCCCGACGTACCGCCCCCGGCCGGCAAAACCATGGAGGCTCTGTGCATGCCGAGCGCTGACAAGATTGTTGCTGCGGCAAAGGATATGATGGGCTGATCAACACTCTGGAGAGTAATGAAGGATTGAAGCGAGGAATGAACTGATGGCTACAAAAGCAAAGGAAGACCAGACGCAGGAATATGCCAATTTCCCCGGGGAATCCGTGCAGGAAATAATCGTAGATGACGTTCGGCAACCGTCTTCGGCTTATAGAGAAACATCCTATCATTTCCTTGGAGATGAGGACATTCCCAAGGAGCGGTATCTGGACTATGACTGGCATCGCCAGGAGGTCGAAAAAGTCTGGAAAAAAACGTGGCAGGTGGCTTGCCGGGAAGAGGATATTCCGAATTCAGGCGACTATTATGTGTACGATGTTGCAGATGATAGCGTTGTTGTCGCCCGCATGCCCGATGGCGGGATCAAGGCTTATGTGAACGCCTGTTTGCACCGCGGCAATGCACTGTGCACCGGGCAGGGTTCAAAAAAGAATTTCCGCTGTCCCTATCACGGCTGGACCTGGAATCTGGAGGGCAAGATTAAATGGATCCCGGGACAATGGGATTTCCCCCATGTCGACAAGGCGGAGTTTGGACTACACGAGCTGCCTGTTGATAGCTGGGGCGGTTTCATCTTCATAAACCTGGATGAAGATTGTGGGCCGCTTTTGGAATATCTCGAAATATTGCCAGACCATCTCGATGCGGACGAACTCGCCAACCGCTACAAGGCAGTTCATGTTTCGCAGGTTGTTCCGTGCAACTGGAAGGTAGTGCAGGAAGCTTTTATCGAAGGCTATCATGTTGCTGAAACGCATTTCGAAAAAGATGAAAACTACGATGTTCGCGCCGATACTATTGCGGCGTCAAATTGCGACACCGAGATTCAATATGATATCTGGCCAGGCGTTCGCCATATTAATCGGCTGATTCAGCTTTCCGGCGTCCCAAGCGGCTATGTTGCGCACAAGCTGAAAAGCGAGCAGGATATTGTTGATATTATGCTTCGCGCTCTGCCTGAAGAAGCGCGACCAAAGTTGAAGGAAGGGCAAAAAGCGCGCCCTGTGCTGGCAGAATTTAGTCGCAAAGCATTGGGGGCGAGGCACAAGGTAGATTTGTCGCACATTAGCGACAGCGCGGCTCTGGATCAAATTCAGTATAATATCTTTCCCAATTTCACGATCTGGCCAGCGGTTGCTTCGCCATTGATGTATCGTTTCCGGCCCTATGGTGATGATCCAAACCAGGCCCTGTTCGAGATTTGGTTTATGTTCCCCAAACCCGGTGATGCCAGTGAATATACAGTTGCCAAAGAGAGGCGGTTGGGGCCGGATGAGAAATGGGAGGATGTCCCCGAACTTGGCCCTTACGGACCTATTGTTGATCAGGACATGCCCAATCTGGCGACCTTGCAAAAGGGGCTCCGGACCGCAAGAAAGGGGCTTACACTTGGTAATTATCAGGAAATTAGGGTTCGGCATTTCCACAAGACATTGGAAGAATATCTAGCCGCTGACTGATCATTCTGATCGCAGTGCATAAGGAGCAAGATTAATGAACGGAACGCCGATTACCATTGGTGATGATTTATGGGATGGCGATGATGAAGGCGTCGTCAACACATGGCTCTACGCCGATGGCGCAAACATCAAAGAAGGTGATGTGATCGCTGAAATCATGGTCGAGAAAGTTGAGATGGAGATTGAGGCTCCTGCATCCGGAACTCTCAAGATTGTGGCCGAGGCCGAAGCGGTGATCGCCAAGGGTTCGGTTATCGGCCATATTGAATAGCGCGGGCCTTTGCCATGAGCGATATTATTAAACTCACGGGCCTGCGCGGCATGGTTGCTCGCAAGATGGCGGCGAGTGTGCAGGAAACCGCTCAGCTATCCTTTCATACCGATGTTGATGCGACAGCGCTTGTTTCCGCGCGTGCGGCATGGAAAGAATTGGGCAAGAAGGTCGGCTATGAGGATCTGATTATCAATGTCCTGCCTGCACTGGTGGCTCGGTTTCCAACGTTTAACGCGATCGAAGAGGAAGATGGCGTCCATCTTAGCAAGGACGTGCACGTGGGATGCGCGATTTCTGTGGGTGATGCATTGATGGTGCCAGTTGTGCGAGGCTGTCAGGCCAAAAGTGTCGAAGAGATTGCCGCCGCTCGCCGCGATCTGGTTGAGCGTGCGCGTGCCAAGAAACTGGCGGTTTCGGATATGACTGGGGGTACGATGACTATTTCCAATCTGGGTCTGACCCGGGTTGACTATTTCTCGCCGATATTAAACCGGCCGCAGCTTGCAATCATTGGCTTGGGGCGGATTCGCAAGGCTCCTGTCGTCGATGAAGCGAGCGGTAAAGTGGTGGCGCGGTCAGTGATGGGACTTTCCCTGACGGTGGACCATCGATTGATAGATGGCCAGCCTGCGGGGGATTTCCTGACTGCGCTGGCAGAGGCGATAGAAACGAATACGAGCCTGCCCGATTGATCGGGCGGCTGGGGAAATCGAAGTTACGCTGCTTTGCCCAATACTGTTTCAATACCGTCGGCAAGCACGTTATATATTCTCAAAATTTCCGTCATTGCGGTCTCGGCATCTTCGTCATTCGCGGTAAACCATGTGCTGTGCCAGTTCAGCCTTGAGCTTCCTTTGCCTGTTGCTTCGATCTTCATCGTCGCAGAATAATTGGCTACCGGAAACTGTAATCCCACTGGAACAGCGTAGGAAAGAGTTCTGGTGGCGACATCTTTTGCCAGAAGAACCTCCCAGACAGGTTCGGCACCCTCAATCTTGAGTATTCTCACGGTTCCGGGAGAACCATCGCCGGTAACCTCCAACTTATGCTCTACGAGGAGCCAGTCCAAAGTGCCAAAGTCGCTCAGCAGAGCCCAGACCTTATCCGCTGCAAACTCCATTTCCCGGATAAAATATGTGTTTTTCACAATTATGTTCACTCCCCGCCTGTTGGATTGAAAATCGGTTTATTCTAAATCTACTATGCGATATATTTGTCGTAGAATCGAGCATAATTATCGTAGGTAAACGCGATACCATCCTGACCGACAGGCGTGTTGGGATAGACCTGCTCATGGCCATGCGGGCAGCCTTTATAGAGCTTGAACGCAACATCCACTCCTTCGGCCTTCAGACTGTCAACATATTCGACTGTTTCCCGGTAAAATGGATCAAAGGTGCCAACAAAGGTAATTGTTGGAGGAAAATCTCGATAATCAGTGTTCCGGGCCGGTGCTGCATAGGTGGGAATCTCCTCCCCACGTTCATGCAAATCCTTCAGATAACTGCCCCAACCAAAGGCATTGGCTTTGCTGTCCCAACCGGGCACATCGATGAACCGCTCCGGGTCTGACGGCTGCAAATCGTCAATCATCGGATAGAAAGGCATTTGGAAAGCGATATTCACGTCTTTCGTGTCGCGCGCTTTCAATGTGACCGCCGCGGTCAGCCCGCCGCCCGCACTATGCCCGGCAATCATGAACTTGTCAGGATCAATACCAAGCTCAGCTGCGTTGTCTCGCATCCAGAGCAATGCATCATAGCAATCGTCAAATGCTGCGGGATACGGTTTGACCAGCGCTGTGCGATAGGCGGGGGCCACAATCACACACGGTCTACGTTCAATGAAATCGGCAATATGCCCGTCAAATACATCAGGGGACCCGGACACATATCCGCCACCATGCGTATAAAGCATCGGTGGCAAGTCGCCTGTTTGTGAAACCGGCCGGTATATCTTGAGACGAATCTTCGACTCCCCATCTCGGGTAGGCAGAAACCGTTCTTCGATGCTCACTGTATCCGGCACTCCACTTTTCAGCATTTTACCCAAAATTGCGTTTGCGAATCCCATTCGGCGCTTCCCCCGGTAAAGGTACTTTCCCATAGTCGCGAACACATACATCGGGAACGAACGCAGATCTTGATGGAGCATTCGTCGGATTACTTTCATGCTTCTTTTGCCTCAGTTTTTCTCTTGCCGTTGCCATTTTGCCGGATCGCAATCTCAGAGTCCTCATCGATGTAAGCGAGATCGTAGCGATGACTAAAATGTTGGATTAGCATGTGATTTTGAATCTCCAACACACCATCCTGATTGGCAATCTCCCGGCAATGATTTTCAGCAATATTGTGTGACCCGTCGCCATGGGCAATTGCAAGAATGCCATATTCGCCTGATGTCTGCGCGACAAAAACACAGGCTTCATTGGTGACCAACCAATTTACGACAGTCTCTGTCGCGGCGGGAACGGTCTTGATGCGGATCCAGTCAGTGCTCGACACGCCCACCGCCGCCGGGTTGCAGACGACGCCTAATCGCAGTTCCTTGTTTTCGAACATTTTTTGCAGCCGCAGGCGAACATTGTTTTCTGAAACATCCAGCCGCCTTGCAATTTCGCGATTGCTCGTCCGGCCATCAGTCATGAGATAGGCGACTATCTGGTCATCGATCTCCCGGTTACGTTTTGAAGAGGTAGTCTGCGGTAGTTCCGTTGACAAGTTCCCGACCCCATGCGCGGATTTGGCCACATCTAGCATGAAGTCAGTCGTGATTGACCTTAGTCCGGCAAGGTGATTGATCTCTTCGTTCAATAGTTGATGCAGATGGGCTTTGCTCCAGGTCCGTATGTTAACGACTAGTTCAGGGCTTCCAGCTGTAAGCGATACATTTATGATACCATCGAGCCGCGATAAATGTCGTGCGATTGAATCTATCTGGTCAGCCGATACCGACAGATACAGCAGGGCCGTTTCATTATATTTGCCATGATAGATATTGCGTTGTGCTATCACCCGCATGGCGTTTCGCTTCGACATGGACCGCAGGCGATTGGCGACCGTTGTTTCGGACACGTCTATTGCTTTGGCGATGTGCTTGTTGGAAACCCGAGGATCACTGCGTAGCAACTGCACAATATTCAGATCGACACCGTCCAACGGTCTAATTTCCGGTTGATACGTCAAACCAACCACGCCCCTTTCTGGTCGTTCCAATAACAATTTTCAATTTGACGACAACCTTCCGTGGCAAAATGAATAATTGTCTTTCAAAAGTGGATATCACATAAATAGAAGCTAAAACAAAGGTGCAATATAAATAAATTTCTGCACAATTGACATTATACGAATCTTCGATATTAATCGTCTAATAGATTATGAGGCGTCGAGGCCGGTGGATTCGGTATCGATGAAATCAAGAAGCGACTGATGGTCCAACGGTAGCACTTGAAACAGAGGATAATGTCATGACCAAATTGGCAGAAATGGAAATGCCGTATCTCGATGCGCTCTCTCCAGAGTTTTTGCAGGATCCGCACAGTCATTACGCGAAGGCGCTGGAGGAGTCGTGGATCGCCCGTTTTGACAATGGCGGCTACATGTTGCTCGACTATCAATCCATGAAGGATTTCCTTGGCAAGGAAGATTTGGCCGTTTCGCCATTCAAGTATTTTATCGAGCAATGGGGTGCGGAAGATTCGTCCTGGGCCAAATTCCAGATGGATCACCCCAACTCATTGAGCGGAAAGGATCACATGCGCCTCAAGACGCTGGTCGCGCCGGCATTTACCAAGCGCCAGGCGGATCAGTTCCGGCCTTTGATGCGTGAGCGGTTTGAGGCGTTGATCGATGAAGTCGTTGATCAAGGGAAATGTGATTTTGCACGGGTCGCTTGTCAATATCCCATCACGGTTGTCAGCATCATGCTGGGTGTGCCTTTGGATGATATACCGAAGTTAGAACCATGGCTACTTGCTCTTGTTGAAGGGCAGGGCCAGGCGGCAGAAAAGCTCGGCATGCTGAACGAAGCTGTCGAAGGCCTGCTCGAATTTATTCGTCCCGTCATTGCCGATCGCCGCGCCGGCGAGAACAAGGATGATCTGCTTCAGGCGATGATCGACGCGACAGATGAAGGAGATCGGCTAACCGACGAGGAGTTGCATCACTTCGTAATCGGCCTGCTCTCCGGCGGGTATGATACCACTATGAACCAGTTGATTCATACTACGCAGCGGATGTGCGAAAACCCGGTCGAGTATCAAAAGCTATTGGATAATCCTGAAGAAAGAAAATACGCCTTTATCGAAGAATCGTTGCGCCTTAAATGCATGTTCGGCACCACTGCTCGGGCAACAACAGAGGAAGTGGAGTATCGCGGTGTCACAATTCCCAAAAATACCCTGCTCACAATACCTCTGACATTTTCTGGTCAGGATCCCTCGCAAAATAAATGTCCGGCGGAATTCAATCCTGACCGTGAAACCTCGGTCCATTTGGCTTGGGGACACGGCATTCATTTCTGTCCGGGTAAACAGGTCGCAATGGCGCTTCTAGAAGAAGCCGTTCCGGTGGTTGCCCAGCGCCTGCGTAATCCGCGCCTGGTCGGAAAACGCGAATATGTAGGGCCGTTTGGTCCATGGGCTTTGCGGTCAATGCCGATCGAATGGGACCTTGACTGAGCTTCGGTCGTAACAGAACAGAGGGAAGTGCAATGACAAACTTCGCACCAGAAGGTTTCGATCCTGTCGCTGACATGAATCATCAGAGACCCGATAACACACCCGGTTGGACGGAAAGCTATGCGTTCTGGGCTTATTGGGAGGGTCGCTATCTATATATGCATTATCAGCGCCACCCAGAGCAGAGCAGCATGTGGCGCGGGCTTGCAGTAGTAAGTGGTGAAGATGGCAGCATCGTTGCCGCGCACAGTTTTGGCCGCGAATATTCGCCCTTTGGGCCTGGTTTTGAGCAAATTCACGCCATTTGTGAACGTCCTTTTGAATCCTACAGGGTTGAAGTCGATACAATCGGTCAGGTTAGCGATCGTAAAACTGTACGGCAGAACTTTTTGCCGAGCTTGGGCAACGATCTCACCCCGCTTAAGCTGGAACTGCTATTCACTTCGGTTTCGGAAACATATTCTCCTATCAGAGGTGAGGCAGCGGGCGCCAAGTCGGTGGCGAAGTGGACACATTACACGCCCTGTAAGGTCCATGGCTATGTCACAATCGGTGATGAGCGGGTCTATATTGATACCTTGGGATTCCGCGATCATTCATCCGGCGTAAGGTCATTCGAAAAAATGGGCACCGGCTATATGCATACGGGTATTTTCCCCAGCGGCCGCAGCTATATGGCGCTTGGCATTCGCAGCCAAGACGATGATGGCAATATGCAATTTGCCTCCATGGGCGGTCTGACAATTGACGGGAAAGTCTACTACGCCAACAATATCGAGGTTCACGATAACACAATCTGTATCCCTGAGCCTGGTATGGAGCTCGGCCAGCTCAAATTTGAAACTGATGCGGGCGAGGCTGTGATCAATCTTAATGTCACAGGCCAGGGCTTTCCACTGACCAATTTGCCGCCATGTTACGAAGCGGTGGGAATGCGACATCAGAATGGCGATCTGGTCTATCATGATTGGCGACTGGACATTGAATGGGATGGCGAAAAAGGTATCGGCGGATGGGAGACCTGTGTCCGCTTGGACTAGGGAATTTGACGCCGAAGATTTTTGTCGCAGGAAATTTAATTGAATAAGTTGAGAGGGAGAATTTCGTGGCCAATGGCCAAATCATCATCGTGAATGGCACTTCGGGTGCAGGCAAAACCACGACCATCACCAAATTCGCCGAGCGGGCGGACGAAGCTTATATGATGTTCGGCATCGATCAGCTGATGGGGCAGCTTCTGCCAGTGAAATTTTCGGGTTTCGGTGCCCGTGCGACTGAAGGTATGCATTTTGTCCCGAACGACCCGAATGATCCCGACAGTCCTCTACACGCCGAATTTGGTGACGTAGCGCAAAAGGCGCTCTCGGCCTTTCATGACATGATCGTCGCAGCATCAAGAGCCGGGCAAAATGTGATTGCTGACCACATCATGTTTCTCGAACCTCCTGTCTTGCAGGACTGCATCTGGCGATTGAAAGATGTTCCGGTGCTCTATGTTGCCGTAAAGCCGCCCCGCGAAATACCGATTGCCCGTCAAGCGACCCGTGAGGTCGATTTACCTGAGCAATATGCCGAAGAGCTTGGCGAGGATGCGCGCAAGGAAATCGCGAGAAGCATGGAGCGGATGGCCGGTTGGTTCTATGACGCAGCATATGAAAATGACTGTTATGATCTGGTCATTGATTCAGACAAATATAGCCCCGATGAGGTTTGTGAACAAATCGAGCAGCGCCTTGCAGAAGGCCCAGGTACAGCCTTTCAAACATTGCGCGATCAGTACCCGAAGGCATAGGCGAGGATATTAATATGGCTGACGACACGAAACTGGATGCTGCCTTCGAATCTCAGACGATGGCGCTGAAGCCAGACTTCAAAGAGATCACCCCAGACAGCATCGCTGCGCTGCTGAAAGATCACTATGGCGATGGCAGCCAGATCGAGTTGACCGATGTGCAGGGCGGCAGCGAAATGTCTGGCATGTCGAGCGGCATTGTCATCTTCGATGCGAAGATTGGCGGCGAGGCAGCAGAGTTCGTTCTTCGTTATGCGCCGCTCAACAATCCGGGACGGATCTTTGCCGAATATAATATCGAAGGTCAGTATCACCTGCACGGAGTTCTCAACGAAGCGGGGCTTCCTGTGCCTAGATCGGTGTGCTGCGATGCAGCGGGCGAAATTCTCCCGCTTCCCGGCTTCATCATGAATCGGGTTGAAGGACGAGCTCCTGACAATCCCGCTTACACGAGCGGAATTTTCGCCGAGGCCACCCCAGAACAGCGCGATTCCTACCGAGATGATACGTTGAAAGCGCTGGACCAATTACACAATCTCGATTGGCAAAAGCTGGGATTGGAGCGCTTTTGCAGCCTAGCCGATGAGGGGAAGACCCTGATCGAGCGCCATCTCAACTGGTTCTGGAAAACCGCACAATGGTCAGGGCTCGACCCCCAATCTCTCTCGCGGATTGAGCGGCTCAAGCAATGGCTTATCGCCAATGATCCGAACTATCACCGCGACGATATGACGATGACGCATGGCGATTCCAACCTTGCGAATTACATGTTTAATGATGGCAAGTTGGTAGCAATGCTTGATTGGGAGATCGCAGCAATCGCCCAGCCTGCATTGGATGTGCTCGGGCAGTGCGATTTTATCGACTATTGCCGCAGCATCTCTCCTCCCGAAGTTCAGCAAATCATTCCCAGCCGCGAATCCTGGATCGCGCGCTACGAAGAAATTTCGGGCAAACGCCTTAGGGATATGGAGTATTTTGAGAGATTGCGCGGATATACCGGTCTTGTGATCATGACATCAATTCTGCGTTCGATCCCGAAAGAGCATCAGGAGACCTATTCGACTGTCCTCGAACCGCTTTGGGCGCATGCGGATGCGGTTACCACTTGAACTTTGGAGAATGCACTTTGACTTATGACGAAAGCTGGAATTGCCCCCACCAGCCTGGCGAAGACATTAGCTGGCAGGAAAGTGACTGCTACTGGTTTTTTGATAATGAAGCCAGGGTGGGCGGATATCACCGTATAGGCCAGACGCCCAATAAAGAAGGCGGTGCTGGTCAGATTATGTCCTTCTTCTTTAAGGAAGGCGGGCAATATTTCCGTCAGGTAACCGAAATTCCTGCTGACCAGTGCAGTCGTAGCGAAACCGGCCAGATTGTTGGACCGCATGCAGTGAAGAGCCTGGGCGATGACTGCATGCATTACAGTTTCTCCGACCCGGATTGTGAAGTTGACCTTCAATTTTGTGAACAATTTTACACGCCCCGCAATTGGATGAAGGAGGAGAGCGAAGATCTGGAGGCGATAGAAGAAGGCTTTAATTCCGATGGCCATCTGGAGGTGGCCGGGCGCGTGAAAGGCCGGGTACGTATTGGCGATCACGAATATGAAATCAACGCTCTGGCGCAACGTGACCGATCCTGGGGAAATCGTGACTGGTCAACCGCGCGGCAGGGCAGGCAGATTACCGGCACTATCGGCCACAAATTGTCCTGGACCGCTGTTGTAGGCCAGCTGGAACAACGCAGCGTTGTTTTCAAGGTCGGGTTCGTGGCGCGTAATGGCGAGACAACCGATATCAAAGATATCAAGGTTCTGGCTTCGATTGACTATGATGGTCTTTCGGTTGGAGCAATGAAGGTTCGGCTGGAACTGGAAGATGGTAGCCATGAAGATTTGACAGGCAATTCCATGCAAGGCTTCTTGTCCTTTTGGCTGTCAGAAACCTCCTCTATGGTCTGTTCGCACAATTTGATTGAAGCGGAGCATAAAGACGGTGTTGGAATGTCAAATTTTGACTGCACAATCCGGCCCCGCAAAGGCGACTATATCCCGACCGAGGCGGATGTTTCCCTAACCCGTATTGCGGAGGGGCTTAATGATGCTGCAGACTATTCGACGCTGCGATGGTAGCGACGGGCATTGAGTACAATGCGACTGGATTGAGAGATAAATCACATGCAAAACATCAATGAAATAGAAATTCCTGAACTGAATATTCTCAGTCGCGATTTTTCGGACGATATATTTACCCACTATGAAGATGCGGTAAAAAAGCACTGGCTGGCGCGATCTCCGGTTGGTTACATGGTTCTGGGCTTTCAGGAAATGAAAGACATGCTGGCCATGGATGACATTCTTGTGCCGGGAAACAAGGAAACAACCAAGTTGCTCGGCGCTGAAGGAACAAGTTTCGGCGAATTCAACGACAACTTCCTGCTTGCGCTGAGCGGCGAGGATCATGCCCGTTTACGCGGGCTGGCGGCGTCAACCTTCACGCCCAAAAGTGCCAACAACAGCCGTCCCATGATGCGCGAGACATTCGAGAGCCAACTCGATCAGTGGCTCCCAAAGGGCAAATTTGACTTTGCCGAATTTGTGGCCGCCTATCCCATCTCGGTAATGTGTAACCTTATCGGTGCAAAGTCTGAAGATGTGCCGCGATTTATCGATTTGCTGGAGACCATAAATACCAATTTCAACGACATGCTCGAAAATATGCCACGGATATGCGAGGCTATAGATTCCCTGATGGGATATTTTGGCGAGCTTATTTCAGCCAGACGCGAAATGGATGATCCAGATCGTGAAAAAGATTTGCTGGATCGATTGCTGGAAGCTCATGAAGGCGGTGACCGATTGTCGGACCAAGAACTCAACAACCTGCTCGGGGTAATCTACCTGGCGGGTTATGACACGTCCAAAAACCTGCTCACCCTGATTATGAACCTTCTGCTTGATAATCCGGACTTGTGGGCGAAATTGGAAAGTGATCCCGGTTATGCGAGTGATATTGTTGATGAGGCGCTGCGCTATTCGACCGTGGTTACGGTGGTAAGGCTCGTCAAGGAGGAGTTCACCTATAAGGGCGTCACCTTCCCTGCCGGTACAAGGGTCCTGCTTCCAACAACCTTTGCCGGCCGGGATGAGGGGGTTTTCAAGGACCCGAAAATATTTGATCCAGAACGAGTTCCCGAAGAGAAGGTTTTTCCCTTTGGCCGGGGCAAGCATATTTGCATAGGCATGTTTATCGCAAGGGCGCAAATTGAGGAAGCACTGCCGATTTTGGTAAAACGGATGAAAAATCCAAGACGTGATGGCGATATTGAGTGGCGCGATTTCATGCCGATTACAGGTTTGAAACACCTACCAATCGCTTTCGACGCTGCTTAATCACAAGGTTTCTTGCCGATGCCAAAACTCGAAGGGAAAGTTGCCATTATAACCGGTGCTAGCGCCGGCATAGGTTTGGGTGTCGCCAAGCGTTTTGCCAAGGAAGGTGCTGTCGTTGCCATGTGCGCGCGCACCCCGGAAACGTTGGAAAAAGCTGCAGATGAGGTGCGGGCCGTCGGCGGCAAGGTAATCCATAAGACTTGCGATGTGACTTCTTATGATGAGATCGATCCTTTTCTGGAGCTTGTGCTGCGCGAGGCGGGTACGATTGATATTTTGGTCAACAATGCTGCGTATATGCCAACCGAGCATAATATGCTCGAGGGGTTGGACGAGAGTGAATATCTGTCTGGCCTGGAAGGCGCAATCCACTCAACCTACCGTATGATGCAGCGCGTTTTTCCTGTCATGAAAGAGAAGGGGCGGGGTAAAATCATCAATTTCACCTCTCTGGGCGGCATAAGAGGTGTGCAGGGTACGGGCGGATACGCCGCAGGCAAAATGGCGATCATTGGTATTTCCCGCGTTGCCGCCAATGAGTGGGGGAAATACGGCATCAACGTGAATTGCGTCGCGCCAATGTCGATGACGACTGGCTGGTCCGAGCTTATGAAAACACTTCCCGAAGGAAGCGATCCTTGGGAAGCCGTCGGCACCCGAGGGAATGCCCTGGGATATGTTGGCGATCCGGAAAAACATATTGCACCGCCCGTAGCTTTCTTGGCTAGCGACGATGCCGACTATATCACCGGCCATGTCATGCCGCTTGATGGCGGTTTGGTAGATTTGGAATAGTCTATTTGAACAGGCTCTCGCACTATCAATGATATATGGAGTAGGTTGAAATAAAATGACACCACAAGAAACGGTAGAGTCCTTTATCCAAGCCTGGAACGACATGGATCTGGACACCGCTTATGCGATGATGGCGGAAGATATTGTCTGGCACAATATACCCATGGAACCTGCTATCGGAGTAGAGGGGGCCAAGAAGCTGATGGAAGGCTTTCCTCCGATTGTGAAAATCGATTGGAAAACCCACCATATCGCAGTTAATGGCAATGTCGTGCAGACCGAGCGCACTGACAGCTTTACCTTTGAAAACGGCAAGACGGCCTCGATCCGCCTTATGGGAATATTTGAAGTTGATGCCGATGGGAAAATCGCAAAGTGGCGTGACTATTTTGATATGCTGGAATTTCAGCGTGAATTTGGCGGGTAAGACGAATGAACGATCCCAAGAATAATTCCTTCAGATATGATGACCGTGTGGTCGTTGTGACCGGCGCTGGCGGAGGCATTGGACGCGCCCATGCACTGGCCTTTGCCTGTCAGGGTGCCAAGGTTGTTGTCAATGATCTGGGTGTCAGTATTGAGGGCGGCGAGCTGGATGACAATAGTCGTAGCGCGGACAGGATCGTTGCGGAAATCAAGAAGTCGGGCGGTGAGGCGATCGCGAACTATTCAGCGGTGGAGTCGGGGCATGAGATTGTCGAACAGGCAATGGACAGTTATGGCCGGATAGATGTGCTGATCAACAATGCCGGAATCGTTTTTCCCGCTCCTTTTTCTGACATGACCTTTGAACAATGGCGCAAAATGTTGGGCGTTCACCTCGACGGATCATTTAACTGTGCCAAGGCTGCATGGCCGCATATGCAGGTCAATAGATACGGCCGGATTATCATGACCGCCTCGCCGGTTATGTATGGTGCGGAGTATCTGGCGCATTATAGTGCAGCCAAAGCAGCGATGCCGGGCCTTGCAAATTCCCTCGCTGCGGAAGGTGCCCCATTCAACATCAACAGCAACACCATAGTACCTACGGCAATGAGCAGGATGATTTCGCAAGGCTTGCCGACCACAGATTTGTCAAAGCTGTCCATTGACCCTGGCGACATCGCGCAACTGGCCATGTGGCTGTGCCATGAAGATTCAAATGAAAGCGGAGGGATATATGAAGTCGGCGGCGGATTTATTGCCAAAATGAGATATGCGCATAGCAAGGGTGTGAAGTTGAAAGCAGGCGCTTTTTCTGCGCAGGATATTGAAGACAAGAAGGACGATATCGATAATTTTGAAGCGCCATTTTATCCCGAAGATTCCGCCGAAATGACGAGGCGGACAGGGCTGGACCTTGAGAATCTTGCTGCTTTTGGAGAATAATCTAAATGCAGGCGTGCTCGCTTCTTATTTTTGAATAATGTCTTCGTCTAGCGGATTGCCCATTACATGTACGGAGCCACTGTCTATCCGCAGGTCGGTCCCGGTGATGAAGCTTGCCCGATTGGATATCAGGAAATCTACCGCTGCCGCAACGTCATTGGGGCTGCCCCAACGGCCCAAGGGAATGCTGTCGACAAACGCGGGTGCGTTAGGGTTATTTTGCCAATCTCTCACGACGGCTGATCCGTATTAATATCTGGCACAGCTGAAATGGCGACTGGTAGGCCATTGAAAACCGACATTGCTGCGATTTGCTCCAATTCGCCTCGGCTTCCGCTGGTCAGGATGTTTGGGTTAGCGCCTCCGGCGGCATTGGCACGCTTCCAACCACCGCTGTGTCCCCATCCATGGGGAATTGAAATTTGGCCGGGCCTGATGTCATCCGATATCTTGGCTTCTATTTGAATTTCACCACTTCTGGTCCTGACCTTGATGTTCTGCCCGTTTTTTATTTGATATTGCTCAGCATCCTTGGGGTTGATCATCGCTGAATTATCGCGTTTTCGGGACATTACTTTTTCCGCGTTATGGAGCCAGCTGTTGATTGATTTCAGGTCACGTCTTCCAAACAGCCGCAAGGGAAACTCAGGATCATCCTTCACCGCACTGAGGCTTGCAAGTTCGGAGGACAATAGATCATGGCATATGTTGACCTTGCCATCCCCGGTTTTCATTCGATCGTGAATACTGGTGACGGGCACATGATCCATGAACTGGATACCGTTTTTCGCTTTTTCCAGTTTTTTCAGGTTTAGCCCTTTGGGCTTCAATCCGAACTTGTCGCCCTGTCCGCTCGTCCTCAGCATCAGATCAAAAATGCGGCGCGGTGTGAAGGTAAGGCCGATCCTGGCCAGCTTGCGCATCCATCCCGCCGAGTAGGCTCCGCCCTGGCCCATGCGTCGGCAAATCTCGTTCAATATCTCCCACTCATTTCTGGTATCGCCCTGAGGTTCGATAACCGCTGGCGTGAACCATAAAACGGGTCGCAACATCGTACTCAGCGCTAGCATGGGTGCATCATCGCGCTCGTAGAAAGTCGTTGTGGGCAAAATATAGTCGGCATATTTATTTGTCTCGGAAATATAGCAATCCAGCGACAAATGGAGATCAAGCGACTCCAATGCTTCGTCAAAATCAGGCCCGGCCCCGGCGCTACTTGATGCCGGATTGGCGGCGATGCTCACCAAAGCCTTAACCTGCTCGTCGCCCGGCGTTAGGGCGTCAGGAACAAAAGATGCTGAGGGATGCATCCCATAGACATCTGGCGCACCATCAACGCGCGTCGGATTAACATTGAAGCGGGAGGCGTCGGTCCCCTCCATTTTTGCGGCAAGATCGATAGGTGCCCAGCCAAAGACATTACCCCCGACAGCTTCCAGATTACCTGTAATGGCCGGTAAAATATCGAGGAGCATGTTGGTCAGCGTGCCGAATTTCTGAGTGCAAGTGCCCGTGCGGCCATAGACACAGGCTCGCTCTGCCTTGGCAAAATCGCGCGCGAGCTGCTTGATCTTGTCGCTGTCAATTCCTGACCGCTCGGCACATAATTCGGCATCAAATGGCTCGGTTTCGCGAACAAATTTATCGAACTGGCCTATATTGGCATCGACATAGGCCTGATCGTACAGTTTTTCGTCAATGATGGTGCGGATCATACCGAGTAGCAGCCAGGAATCCTGACCAGCGATAATCGGGCAATGCTCAAATTCCTTGGCGGTTTCGGTTTGCCGAGGATCGACGACGATAACGCGGCCGTCACGCTGCGTGATGCCTCGAAGCGCTTCCATTAGCTTTGGTTCTGCCATGCCGGAGCTGTTGGCGACCTTGGGATTGGCCCCGACGACCAGCATGAAATCGGTCCGCCAGACATCGGGTTTCGCAAATAGCAATGTGCTTCCGTAGAGCAGATTGTTGGCAGCGACGCGGGCGGCACCATCATCCGAATTAGGTCCGTAGCGCCATTTTATGCCCAGCGTGTCCTGAAAGCCTGCAACAAAGAAAGAAGCCGCATAGTTGAAGGCAGCGGGATTCCCGCAAAAGGTCGCCACGCTTTCCGGCCCGTGCTTGGTACGAATGTCGCCCAACCTGTCTACAATGTCGGTCAGGGCTTCATCCCAGCTGACCGGCTCAAATTCCCCGGGGCCGCCAACGCGCTTCATGGGTTGCAGCAGCCGGTCTTCATCATATGTTACGTCAATTGCCGCCGATGCCTTGATACATAAATGTCCCTTCGACAGCGCATGATCGGGATTCCCTTTGACTTTCGTTAGCCGCCCATCTTCTACCGTCGCGATTAAACCGCATTGCGGCTCGCAAATTCGGCAATAGGTATTGATGGTTTTGCCCATTCTCTCTCCGGCGCGCATCGCGCTTGACGGGAAGGCGGTCTTGCCACTCAGATACCCGATCGCCCCAATTATCGACTGGTTGATATATTATTGTCAAGCTGCTATCATAATTAGGAATTTGCGGAGGCTTCAAGAGGTCTGTAGCCTGCATTGTCGGGGGATTTTTGCAAGTCCGCAAGAGAGGAGAAAACGATGGATCACGACGATATGGAGCCACGGGCAAAATATACCCGGATGATGGATGGCGACCAGGAAGACTGGGATATCATCGTCGATAGTTCTCGAAAATTTAACACGGGACTTGCAAAGCGCGTGCTCGATCATTTGCGGCTGCTGGACGGGGACTTTGGCGGATTTCCGGTTGATCGGCTTCAGCACTCATTGCAAACCGCAACGCGGGCGCATCGTGACGGGCGTGACGAAGAATATGTCGTCTGTGCATTGCTTCATGACATTGGCGATACGTTGGGAAGTACCAACCATCCGGACGTCGCTGCAGCCATCCTCAAGCCATTCGTGTCCGAAAAAAACCATTGGATGGTCGCCAATCACGGTATTTTTCAAGGTTATTATTTCTTCCATTATATTGGGCTCGACAGGAATATGCGCGACCAATTCAAGGGTAATCCCTACTATGAATATACATCGCAATTCTGCCATCTCTACGATCAAGTGGCTTTTGACCCTGACTATGAATCGGAACCACTTGAATTTTTCGAGCCGATGGTCGAGCGCGTGTTTTCAACACCCAAAAACTCGATCTATCGTGATGCTCTCGAGGACGCTGCCTGAACAGCTTGTCACTGACGGTCAATCACTGGATGCATCAATAGGCAGTTGATGGCGCGGGCGCTGATAACAATCACGGACGTCCAACCTTAGCCCAGGAGGCAAACGAACGCCTGTCAACTTAAGCTATTTCCGAATTCCAGTTGCTGAAATCGCCATGCAGACCTTCCGCAAAAAGTCGCATAGAAATTTGATGACTTTATCCGTGATTCCAGTCTTGGGAGCCGTCGCCTCAAAACCGTGGAAGCCTCCTTTAAACAAGGCAAATTTGACTGGAACTTCTGCCACTTTCATTTGGCGCATTTTATTCGATAGCTTTATCCCGAAAGGGATCCAAATCACCCACAAAGGTCAGAGTTGGTGGCAGGCCGTTGTAATCAGTCGCTCGCGAAGGCGCTGCATCGTGCGGAATTTCTGCATCATTTCTATACAAATCGGACAGATATCAATCCCAAGCCAAGCGATTGGATTTAGAGTTCCAGATGGGTGCCGAATTGTTAATGGATAGAACAATAGAGAGGGCCTGAAAAACATCTTTCCCAGGAAACCGGCCAGTCGACGTTCTTTGTCTATCTCTGCCATCAACGCACCTTTTTAGATCGTACTGCCAACGATGGTTTGACCCTGACGAAGCGTTGGCCAGGCTTTAGCCAGCTTGTTTGACCGGGCTTTCCTCGCGGATAAAATCTATAACAGGATATCCATTAGCGGCGGTATCATCCAGCATCTTGCGGTATTTTGGATTGCCGCCAACATAGCCCAATGGGCGTTCCAATGCTTTGTCGCGTCCTTCGATATTCGGATTAATGCCCGCAGCCCAGTTTGTAGCTTTCCTCAAGAGGAGCTTGTCGCGTGCACGGATGACTTCCCTGTTCCAGTCTTCCACAGCTTCGGGTTGGACGTCAAATTGCACTATTCCATTGTCGCGAACATGGGTCAGAAGATCGGCCGTCCACTCCACACACATTTCAATCGCGCGGGGGAAGTTAATGGCAGCGCCACCGCTTTGCGGCCCCGCGGGGAATATCATATTGGGAAAGCCATTAGCGAGCATACCATAAAAGGTAGCAGGGCCATCTTTCCATTTTTCGTTCAGCTGCTGGCCGCCGATTCCGCGAATATCAATTGCGGTGTAAGAGCCCATGCCGGCGTCAAATCCGGTCGCAAACACAATAATGTCGAGATCAATAACGCGTTGTGACGTCTGAATGCCCTCCGGGACAACCCGTTCAATGGGTTCCTTGGGAAGCTGGACCAGATGCACATTGTCGCGGTTGTAGGCTTCGTAATATTTGGTTTCCATTGGCACCCGTTGAACCCCGAAACCATGATCCTTGGGGATCAACGCCTCGGCGGTTTCGGGATCATTGACGCGGCGGCGAATTCGGTCAGCGATATATTCGGAAAATTCGGCGTTGGCCTCTTCTTCGGTAAAGATTTCGACAAAATTGCGCAGCAGCACCGAAAAGCCGGACATGTCATAGAGATTGTCCCAAAATGCCAGTCTTTCTTCGCGGCTCATGCTGTGAAAGCCTCGGCGGTCCGGTACGTGTTCGAATCCGCCGGGGGTATTCAGGCAGGTTTCAAATATCTCGTCATACCGCGAGCGAATTTTCGTCATCTGTTCTTTGCTTACGGGGGAGTTGTTGAGCGGTGCGCACCAGTTGGCTTGCAGCTGAAAGACATGAAGTTCCGCGACCTCACTGGCGATCGTTTGGATTACTTGTACTCCAGTTGCACCAGTGCCGACCACTCCGACTTTCTTGCTTTTCAGGTCAATCCCTTCATGGGGCCAGTCAAACGTATGAAACCAACGGCCATTGAAATCATCCATCCCCTCAAAATTTGGCAAAGTCTTGTAAGATAATGCACCAAGGGCGGGTATAAAGTAGCGGCAGGTTAGCTGCTCGCCATCGGCCAATGTAAGGCGCCAGATGGAATTTCCCTCATCGAAATAGGCTTTTTCCACTGACTTGTTGAACCGGATGTGGGGGCGCAGGTTCAGTTTGTCGGCCACAAAATTGGTATATTTCAGGTTCTCCGGCTGTGGTGAAAAATGCTCCGCCCAGTCCCACTCATCGAGCAGTTCCTTGTTGAAGGAATAGCCGTAGGTGTAGCTTTCGGAATCAAAGCGGCAGCCGGGATAGCGATTGTTGAACCATGTCCCACCAACATCGGCATTGCGTTCCAGCGTGATAACATCGAAACCGGTTTCCAGCAATTTGTGCAACTGATACAATCCGGTCATTCCCGAGCCGATTATGATGGCTTCGTGATGTTCAACTCCGGATGGTTTTGCATCGTCTGCCGCGCTGATCGCTTCATGTTTGGTCACTCGGCCCACCCTTTTTAATTGCAAATACCTATTTGATTCGCGCCAATTATTCTGCCTTTCACTCCAGCTTGCAATTAATTAACTAGTTGGTCAATTAATTGCAAGATTATTCTGCTAGCAGTTGGAACTTTCTCCGAAACCCCTTCCGATACGCCAGCTACGCTGCGGTTACAGATACTTCTTTTTCCAGTAGTGTCCGCAGTTCCGCCTTCGCGATTTTGTTTAGAGTGGCACGTGGCAACTCATCGACGATGCGCACTTCGCGTGGCCGTTTGAAGTCGGCCAGCGCCGTTTCGCAGGCTGCGGCAATTTCTTGTTCAATGTTATCGGCGTTTGGTCCTGGAATGACAAAGGCCACTGGTATCTCGTTCAGAAATTTGTCAGGTCTTGCCACCACCGCGACTTCACGGACGCCTGGCACGCCCATGATTACACGCTCGACCTCGGATGCCGCAACATTTTCGCCGCCGACTTTCAGCATATCCTTGCTGCGATCTGCAAAGCGAATTGAACCGTCTTTCTGCAAGGTGCATCGATCACCTGTGAGGAAAAAGCCCTCCTCATCGAAGCTTTCGGCGGTGGCCCCGGGATTATTGAGATAGTGATGGAAGAGAGTGAGGCTAGGAATACCTTTGATTTTCAAGTCTCCAGTCTCACCTGGGGCGACAGGTCCGCCGCCGGCATTGACGATAGAAATCTCGTAAAATGGTGAGGGGCGGCCCAGCATCATAGGTGTATTTTCAAGATAGGGCGAGGTAACAATTCCAACGGTTGTCGTTTCTGTCATACCCCACCAGCCCACGGTCTTTACGCCGAATTTCTTGTCCAATGCGGGCATTGAAATTCCGTAACCCCAATAGCGGAAATTGTGATCCGGAATATCCAGATCACCGATTGCGGCGATGCAAAACGGAACCAGCGAACACCAGGTGCATTGATGTTTGATTGCCACCGGCCAGAAGCGGCTAGCCGAAAACCGCGGTTGCAATACGAGCGTTGCGCCGACCTGAAGTGAAGCAAGAAAGGAATTGGATATGGCATTCATATGAAACAGTGGCAGGAAACACTGGTGAATATCGTCGGGCGTCAGCCCTTCGTGAAAAGCTGTGGCCCGGGCCGCCCAGAGGCCGTTGGCATGAGTCCAAACGACACCTTTGGGCCGCGAGGTAGTGCCAGATGTATACATGACGCAAAGGGGATCAAACGGGTCGGCCCTTGTGGCTGAAAAGCCCTCAGGGTCGGCAAACAGGTCTTCAAAGGATTTGAAGCTGCTGAGATCTGCGCTCGCCGCGCTACCGTCATTTTCGGTTGATGTAACCGCAATCCATTGAAGCCCAGGGCAATTGTCGCGCAGCAGTTCAGCATATTTTGGCTGGGTGATTGCTGCCACTGCGCCGCAATTATCTGCAAAATAGTTGATTTCATCGCCTACGGACCGCGTATTGGTTGTTACCGCGACTGCTCCGATGCGGGCACAAGCCGCCCATGCAAATAGAAAGTCCGGGCAATTGTCGAGATGGATAAGCACAAAATCCCCGCGCTTTATCCCCTGAGCCTGAATGCCAGCCGCAAGCTTGATCGTTTCCTTGCTAAACTCTGCAAAAGTCCAGCGTTGTGATTTGCCCTCAAAAGGTTCCCAAATTAGAAACGGTTGCTCGCCGATCAAACGCGCCTGCATGTCTAGCAGATCAGGCAGCTGCATGTCGTTAAACGCGTGAAGTGCAGGAATATTCATAGTTTCTGCCCAGTTTTCTTTTTGATTGTTGCATGCTGTCTTAATTCTTGCTTATAATCTATCATCTGGTTAATAAAGTCAATCGGAAAATGAGCGGGCTGGTCGACTCGGTGGAGGTGCGTCTGCTGTATCAGGGAGTACAATCACAATGTATGTGAGGATGTATCATCGTGCGCATGTCAACGCATCGGTTGAAGAGTGCTGGGGCGTTTTCACTGAGCATGAACGCTTCAAGGAATGGACCAGCATTGACTGGAAAATCGACACACCTGGAAAGGAAGAGCGCAACGGATTAGGCTGCGTTCGATATGCCGATAGCTATGCTGGATCGTCGGAACCGGCGGTTGAGTTGGTCAATATCTGGCAGCCGCATCGCATCTATGGTTATCACTTTACCAGCGGTATCCCGGTGTTGAGACATCAAGGTGTTGTCCGTTTTTGGCCGCTTGATAACGGGGGTTGTGAATGGGTATATGATCTACGCATTGAGCCAACGCCGGAAGTATTGGAGGAGGCACCGGAGTTTGTGACCGATTCTCAGGCAGGTTTCCTATTCTTCATGGCCGATATTGAAGCGGAATGTGAGAGGCGGGCGTTTGACATTGATTTGCCTGCCATGCCGCTGCCGGTCGAGACGCCGCTTGATATCAGCGCAATGGGAGGAAACTAATCATGGAGTTTCCAAGACGATTTTTCCACCGTGCCAAAGTTAATGTTCCGGTATCAGTGGCATGGGATGTATTTACCGACCATGAGCGGATGGGTGAATATACCGACACAGTTTGCCGAATAACGAGACCGGGCGATACCGAACGTAACGGACTTGGTTGTGTCCGGTTACTGGGCGTACGAGAGAATAACCTGCCCGATGTGGAAGAGGTTGTGAATTTTTGGGAACCCAACAAGCTGTTTGGTTATCATGTGACTTCCGGTGCGCCTATTAGCCACCATCAGGGGCTCATCATGTTCCATGATCGGGGTCCGCACAAATCAGAATGGGTATATAACATGCGCCTGACGGCATTGCCGGAAATCCTGGAGGCAACACCGGAATTTTATGACGTGTTTGATGAAGGCTTCAGGCAATTTATGAAAAATGCGGAATGCGAATGCGAACGGCGCGGGGCGGAAGAAGATCTATTCAGCCCGCCAGCAATTCCGCCATTGTTGTCTGAGCAAGGTGGGCAGTTGACCACTTGAAATCACATCAGAATATGATCGGAGGATTATATCGAAAATCAGGCAACTTCTGCATCGAATGCAGGCGCGGATATGGAAACGGTGTTATGCATCCGGACGAAACCTCGGCCATTGACGTCCTGGCGGAGCCAGTCAGGGACGTTGCAACAGTACTTCATGCGGCAGGGCCGATTGTTCAAGGGCGAAGACGAGATGATGGCCGGGTACTGGATAACTTGTGCATTTGAGCGTTAACGTCACCGAAGAGCGATATGCTCGACTGTTGCAAATTCGCTACACCGATGGAGTTTTCTACAATTTGATAAAATAAATTGACCGGTCAATTTGAAAATTATAGCGTAGCATGTTAGCGGTTTGCACAAAATGGATCGTTGATGGCGGTTTGGGCCCGTTCCTTTGCGCGATAAGAGCGCAGGCTATGGGAATATAGGAGAGGAAAATATGATGACTTCGAGCAATTTGAAGACGCGACTGCTGGCGACGGCAGGCGTTGCGATGGTAATGACATCTGCGCCGGCTTGGGCACAGGATGATGTCGCTGAAGATGATGAAAATGTGATCATCGTTGAAGGTAAACGCGGCGCCACGGACCTCAGCGTGACTGCAGGAACAGTGAATGTTCTCACGGGCGATGATCTGACGAACCGCGAAATTGGAAATCCGGAAGATTTGCGTACAGCGGTGTCTGGCGTTTATATTGATGAAGGCAGCTCGGCGCCGCGCATTTCAATCCGCGGGGTTGGTTTCGACAATTTTCAGGTTCAGGCTGAGAATGGTGTAACCACCTATATGGATGGGGTGATAATCCAGCGGACGGGGGCCGCTCTGGGCGCATTTAACGATCTTGCGCAGATCGATGTACTCAAGGGACCGCAGGGGTCCGCCTTTGGCCGCAATGCGACCGGTGGTTCCATCAATATGATTACTAAGAAGCCTGAAGATGGTTTTACCGGTGAAATCGGTATTACTTATGGCAGTTTTGACCGCATCAAAGCGGGTGGCGTACTGAATTATGGTAGCGACGTTGCGGGTATTCGCGTCTCCGGATTTTACGAGGACCAGAACGGCTTTTATACCAATACCGTTACCGGCAACAAGCTCGGCGGAAAGGAGCAGATCGTATTTCGCGTAGTTGCTAACGCTGAGCCGACGGACAATCTGTCGCTGACTTATACGATGAACTATATTGATTTCAAAGGATCGAGCAACGGCAACGCCTACACGACGCAAGCGTCGGCAGATTTTGCAGCTTCCTACGCGGCGTTGCTCCCTGGACAGTTCAATTCGCTGCTTCCCCGGGTCAGCCAGACTGAAGTTGCTGATGATCGCTATGTTGTTGCCAACAGGTTCGATCCCTTCTCAGAAAATCAGAACTTCTTTCACGCTTTGAATGCGGAACTGGATCTCGGCGGGGTTACCCTGAAATCAATTACGGGGCTCATCCATTTTGACAGTCTCTGGGGGTCGGACGTTTCTGCACCGACTGCATTTGCAGAGGGATTAGTTTCCGTCCCCCAATTCAAGGTAGGTTCCACTCAGTTTTCTCAGGAATTTTTGTTAAACGGCGAATCGGATTTTCTGGATTGGGTGGTGGGTGCTTATTATCTGAGAGAGAGAGCGACCGACGAAACTTTTTTCGATTTCAACAGCTTAGCAATTTTAGGCCCCTCTGGATTTCCGGTCGGGACCCAAGTTTTTATAGACAATGGCCAAAAGCTTGAATCCTACGCCTTTTTTGCCGATGGGCAGTTCAAGATCACCGATCGATTTAGGCTGAATGCCGGTCTGCGTTGGACCAATGACAAGAAAGAGGCCTTTGGTGCAGGTCAGGTAGCCCGTCTACCTTTTCCTGGCATTCCTGACATTCCGCTTACTGCGCTTCCCGGAAATTCCCTGGACGGACTTTCGGTTAAAAGCGACAAGCTGACCTGGCAGTTTGGCCTGGAATATGATTTCACCGACGATGTCTTTGGATATCTCCGTGTGGCGCGTGGATACAAGGCAGGGGGAATTAACAATAATGATGGAGCAACCTACCTTCCAGAAACCCTGGACAGTTATGAGGCAGGAATTCGCGTAGATCTTTATCCCGTCAATTTTGCACTGGCCGCCTTTTATAATAAGTATAAGGATATCCAGGTGTTTGTAACGCCGCCAGGGGGTTCTACGCCGGCTATTGTCAATGCTGCGAGCGGAACCATCGCCGGGGTCGATTTTGAAGGATCGATCGAGATTGTCGAGGGCCTTAGCATCGATACTCGGCTCACTTGGATGCCAGAAGCGGAATATGACAATTTCACGGGCGTCGATCCACTCAGCCGCGGTGCAACCGATTATTCCGGGTTTCGCCTGAGCCGGTCGCCGGAATTTACCGGCGTCTTTGGCATCAATTTCAATTCTGATGTCTCGGACAAGTGGTCGGTCAATGCGCGGGCGGAACTCTATACAACCAGTAGCATTGCCTTCAACCAAAGCGCGTTTCTGCGCCCTGCTGAACTGACACAATCCGGATACAGTCTGATCAATCTCAACTTTGGCGTAACCTATGATGACCGAATTGATCTGCGCCTGTACGGCAAGAATATCGGAAATCAATTCTATCTTACGACCATTGTCGAAGGAAGCTGTGTCCCGACGTTGGGTTGTTTCCAATATGGTTCATATGGGCGGCCCGATGAGTGGGGCGCTGAATTGAGGTTTAGATTCTGATCTGGGGGTATTAAAGGTCAGAGCGAAAAGGCCCAGAACTCTCTCTCCCGTTGGTTCTGGGCCTTTCTATTTGTTTTTAAGGCACCGCTAGATGTCCAGTGTTACATGATTGGAGGAGCAGAAATGACCGACGTTTTTCGCGCAAGAATTATCAACCAGATGCGGGTAAGTGCGCCTGCAGCTGATGTCTGGGATGTGCTGACAGACTGGGCAGGTACAGACAGATTGCGCCGTCCGGAATCGGCCAGCGGTCCCTTGTCCGTTGAGCGCGTGGAGATGGAGGGCGATCCGGGTAGCACGCCGCGCACGCGTGTTTTCCATTTCAACTCGGACCTTCCCGTGGTGAAGGAAACCCTGTTTCACCAGGACGATGAGATGCGCCATTTCTACTATAATATCGAAGGCGTTGGTCCGCTTGGCATTCGCAACTATTTGGCGACAACCGATGTGGATGAACTATCGGATTCAATGAGCCAGGTAACCATCGCTGCGCGTTTTGATGTGCCGGAAGGTGTCGATGTTATTCAGGCTAAGAATATAATCAATGCCGCGCATAACGGTGTAATGCTGGGCTTGAAATATAATCTTGAACCCAAAGACAATTGATCGAATTGGGCCCAGTCTACATGGACATAACCTATGCCGACATCGTTTCAGCCATCATCGCAATTGGAGGCGCTTGCTCGTTAACGAATGTCGCCCATTCTTCATCCGGTAAGTCAGAACGCATTGTCATGAACCGCGCGTACAATATCCCGCATTGCCAAGCGGCATAGATACGATAAAAGCGCAACTTGGCCATGTCAATGTCGCGCCCCAGTGCCTTGCTGTAAATCTCGATCATTTCATCATATGAGGGCCATCCGGGCAATGAAGGTGTTTCGCCCATTGCTTCGGTGCTACGCAGAAACTGAAGATCAAAGGTGAGCCAGAAACCCAGATCGGTCTCAGGCTCTCCGCAGCTGACCAGATCCCAGTCGATAATGGCATTACATTTGTCAAGTTGAAACAACATGTTCCCCGGCCGTGCATCACCCCATGATACGACGAGGTCGGACTGTTGCGGTTTATTGTCTTCAAGCCACTGGCGTGTTTCTTTTACCAAATCGAGCGGCTCATCTCGCCAACCCACGGCGGTAAATCGATCCCAACGGGCGATATCCCAGTCTAATTCGCTCTGGCCCGGAGCCGCGCGCAATAGAAAATCAGCACCAAGCTGGTCTATCGTTTTGCTATGCAGTTTGGCCAGCGCTTCAAGGCCCGACACACAAACGGCGCGCTGCTGTTCTTCAGAGGCATCCTTTACCCAGCCGCCCGCATAAAAGGGCGGTCGATCTGGCGTTGGTTCGCCCGGCACAAAACCCAATATATAGAAAGGTGATCCGGCAACAGATGGATCGGCCTCATATCCATATGTCGGCGCCACAGGCGCGTGTCCCGTGGTATGCAGCAATTCCTGAATGCGATACTCCGCCTCGAAATCGTGATCGGGGAAGTAGATAAGCTTGGTCGGTTTACGCTTCAGCAGATATTTCTGCTCGCCGGCTTCAGGCGTAGACACTGCGATGATGAAGGATTCGCCAGCAAATCCGTTTGCTTCACTCGAAGTTGGCTCGACGGATTGCAATGTGGCGGTGCCATTGATTTGCAAATTGGTTCCAACCCATTGAGACAACGAATCGAAATACCTATCCAAATCCCTTGTTTGTGGTTTCTCGCCTAAAGATTGCTGGGTATCTACCATCTACAGCGCCCATCCTTCTTAAAATTGTCTCCGCCGGCTTGCGGCTTCTGGTCTTGATTTTGATTTCCTTATATCATAATCTATCACCCAATCAATTCAATATTCTTTGCTTAGCCTGAAGGAGGCAGAAATGGCCAACGACCAAGTACGCGCTGCAGACCGCTTTGCGATTCAGGATGTTTTGCACCAATACGCCCGCGCGACGGACAGCAAAGATCTGAACGCCTATATGGCCTGCTTTCATGAGGATGCGACCTTTCAGATTGAGCCCGGTCCGCCCGTGCCGGTGAAGGATTTTGCTGGGGGTTTTGAAACCAGCTGGAAGACATATGTTGTGACCGCGCACCACCTGAGCAATCACCTAGTAACTTTCGATGGAGACAGTGCGGAAAGCGAAATTTATGTTAACGCCTATCACCTGATCGCAGCCGATGCTCCGGCAGATGATCCGCTATTTCCAGGTAAGGGAGAGGAGTATGCGGTCTGGATCGGCGGTCGCTATTCTGACCACCTGCTTAACGGCGAAGATGGTTGGAAAATCCAGGCTCGACGCCTCGAATTTCTCTGGAGCATGCCGGTCGATACCTCGAACCTGCCGTCAATGTTTTTTCCTAACGTCTAGCTGCTTCGTTTTGAGTTTCGTGCCGGGAAAGATGTGGTCGGTTCATTAAGAATCAGACTTTGATCGAGCGGCTGGGATTTGGAATACAAGGCTCCCAGCCGCCAACGCCTTTTTCACCATCCCATTCGATATCGAGACGCCATTCATAGTAATGCAGGTCCTGATCGCTGCCATCCGGAAGACCAATTGCCTGATAGTTTGGTGGGAGCAGCGCCAGCGGGACGCCTTGGCCGGTTGTCTGCATGGAAATCTCCGCTCGGCCATGCTCGCTTTCTAAAACGAATGTTCCAAGGTCACTATTGGGTTTCGGCGCTGAATATGTCCCCTCAGGCTCCTGTATAAGAGTTGCCTTCTTGAGCTCTCCATCGACCGTTACGCCGCCAATATTGACCGATTGAAATGATCCATCTTCATTGTGGGTTCCTACGCCAACAGACATGAAGCTGCGTCCGCTGGGGAATAGGCCCGTGAGCATATAGCCTTTGCCCATTGCTGAAAAAGAACGGCCTCCGGTGGAATGATCGCGCCATCCAGGGACATTATCGAGGTTGAACGATTTGTTGCCGATCTTGATTATCCCGGAGACGTCGCAAGGCGTGAAATGGGTCCATTTGGCGTTCGAATGGGTGTTGTCATCACTTTTGGGCATGAACGACATCGGTGCATAGGTTTGCGAAACTGATTGGAATTTCAAATCCGCCATCAGTGACGTGGATCGTTCATCTATACTGTGTATGGATTGCGTTTTGAGCTTAGGCGTGTTCGAGACCTGTGCGACCGCATCTATGTTGACCTGAAATGTCTCAAAGGGCACTTCACAAACACCATGGCATTGTTGATAGCCGGGGCCGGATTTGGAGATTTGCCGACCGAAATTATGCGCCACAAAAACGGTCCCATCATCGCGCATGACCGCAGCATATCCCCTCCACATTTCTACGTCTTCGGGATGACGTTGAAAATGCATGTAGAGATAATGCTCTTCGAAATAGGCCCAAATGGCATAGCTTTCAGACCAACCCGGCGTATCGCCGGGGTCTTCATGACACATGTCACTTTCGGGTAAAAATCCGTCAGGTATGAATTGCATTAATCTGCCTCCCAGCCTCTATATCGCGCTATTCAATAATATATCAATTGATAGAATAAAAAAATGGATCGATTTCATCAACGGTGATTGTCGCTCGCCGTGTCGCAGCAAATAGACTCTTTCTCTTCTGCCCAGTTTTCTTTTTGATTGTTGCATGCTGTCTTAATTCTTGCTTATAATCTATCATCTGGTTAATAAAGTCAATCGGAAAATGAGCGGGCTGGTCGACTCGGTGGAGGTGCGTCTGCTGTATCAGGGAGTACAATCACAATGTATGTGAGGATGTATCATCGTGCGCATGTCAACGCATCGGTTGAAGAGTGCTGGGGCGTTTTCACTGAGCATGAACGCTTCAAGGAATGGACCAGCATTGACTGGAAAATCGACACACCTGGAAAGGAAGAGCGCAACGGATTAGGCTGCGTTCGATATGCCGATAGCTATGCTGGATCGTCGGAACCGGCGGTTGAGTTGGTCAATATCTGGCAGCCGCATCGCATCTATGGTTATCACTTTACCAGCGGTATCCCGGTGTTGAGACATCAAGGTGTTGTCCGTTTTTGGCCGCTTGATAACGGGGGTTGTGAATGGGTATATGATCTACGCATTGAGCCAACGCCGGAAGTATTGGAGGAGGCACCGGAGTTTGTGACCGATTCTCAGGCAGGTTTCCTATTCTTCATGGCCGATATTGAAGCGGAATGTGAGAGGCGGGCGTTTGACATTGATTTGCCTGCCATGCCGCTGCCGGTCGAGACGCCGCTTGATATCAGCGCAATGGGAGGAAACTAATCATGGAGTTTCCAAGACGATTTTTCCACCGTGCCAAAGTTAATGTTCCGGTATCAGTGGCATGGGATGTATTTACCGACCATGAGCGGATGGGTGAATATACCGACACAGTTTGCCGAATAACGAGACCGGGCGATACCGAACGTAACGGACTTGGTTGTGTCCGGTTACTGGGCGTACGAGAGAATAACCTGCCCGATGTGGAAGAGGTTGTGAATTTTTGGGAACCCAACAAGCTGTTTGGTTATCATGTGACTTCCGGTGCGCCTATTAGCCACCATCAGGGGCTCATCATGTTCCATGATCGGGGTCCGCACAAATCAGAATGGGTATATAACATGCGCCTGACGGCATTGCCGGAAATCCTGGAGGCAACACCGGAATTTTATGACGTGTTTGATGAAGGCTTCAGGCAATTTATGAAAAATGCGGAATGCGAATGCGAACGGCGCGGGGCGGAAGAAGATCTATTCAGCCCGCCAGCAATTCCGCCATTGTTGTCTGAGCAAGGTGGGCAGTTATCGGCATGAATTTGCATAAATGGAGAGTGAAATGACGGTTTTGGAAGAAACAGGAACCGGCGATGGAGAGCAATCCTCTGGTATAATTGCCGATGGCATGTTTTCCCATCCGGACCACACCGCCGAAATTGACGCGCGTAGCGATCCGGTGACTGAGATTGCTGACACTGTGTTTCCTCTGGGGCCAGTGATTAAAGGTCGCGGTCTTGAAAACGGGACTTTTGTGGAATTTGTCGGCCTCAGATTTCCCAACATTCTAGCGCCTAGCCAAATGTGCGCGGGTGATGTGTATATGGCGGTGTCTTTCGAGGCCCAGCAAATCCTGTTTCGGGATACTGAAAAGTTTTCATCGAAACTGTTTGAGGAATCGGTCAAGGCCTTTTGGGGGCCGGCACTGACCCCAATGAATCCGCCGGAACATACAACATATCGGGCGGTCATGCAGCAGGCATTTATGCCGAAGCTGATGAAGATATATGAGGAAACAATTGTCCAACCCGTGCTGAAAAGGCGGTTTGACGAATTGAAGCCCCGTGGGCGTGCAGACCTTGCTCGCGAGCTGAACGCCTTTTACCCCTATGAGATTGTCGGAACAATTGTCGGCTACGAGACGGGCGACGTTGAATTTATCGCCAGCCTTTTTGCCACGATCTTTCAGGCTAATACCGACCCGATGGCTGCTGTTAACGCCGGGACGGAACTGCGGAAATATACGCAGCAATTGGTCGAAAAACGTCGCAAGGAACCGCGCGAGGATGTGGTTTCGGCTATCATCAATGAGGAAGTCGACGGAGAGCCGATTCCTGACGAACGTCTGGTCGGGATGATCAACCATTTGATGGCTGGCGGAGTCGACACCACCTACCGCCAGACGAGCAACACCGTGCATTGCCTGTTGTCGCATCCGGATCAGCTGGAAAAATTGCGTGCTGACCACAGTCTCATCCCTAGTGCAGTGAATGAGGCTTTGCGTTTTGAAGGGATAGGCGGCATTCTTCCGCGGATGGCTGCAAAGGATACTGATCTGTGCGGAACACAGATTCCTAAAGGCGCTGTGGTCTTTGGTATGCAGGGAGTAGGCAATCGTGATCCGAAGCGCTGGGATAATCCCCACACCTTCGATATCGAACGCAAGCCGAAACCGCATCTGCAGTTTATTTTCGGCCCCCACGCCTGTCTCGGGCAACATCTCGCTCGGTTGATGATCTCCCGCTATCTGGAGCATCTGCTTAATGACTTGTCGGGCCTGCGCTGGGACCCGGAGGCGGATATCCCGCCCTCAATAACCGGATGGTCGCAGCGCGCAGCCTTATCTTTGCCGGTTGTTTGGGATGCACCTTAAGTGATCAGCAGATTGGCCCAGTGCAGAGAAGAGTTCATCAAGATTGGGGTGCAAGCCATGTCGGCGTCTGATCACTGATCTGTGATGACTGGGATTTCTGAATTCCAGCTATCAAAATTGCCATCGATCCCCTCTGCAAATCCCTCCCGCAGAAATGCATCAGCTGCTCGGCTTATTGCTGCATTTGGCGCGACGGATTCAAAGCCGTGAAAGGCCCCCGGATAGTAGGCAAATTTCACAGGTACTCCTGCAGCTTTCAGCTGGCGGACATATTCCAATGTCTCGTCGCAAAAAGGCTCTAGACCGCCTACAAATGTCAAAGTGGGTGGAAGGCCCGAGTAGTCTGTGGCTCTTGAAGGTGCCGCGTCATGCGGAATTGCACAGCCTTCTTTGTAAAGGTCGGCAAGATAAAGGTCCCATGCCAGCCGGTTCGACCTTGAATTCCAGAAAGCCGCTGTGTTGCCAATAGACGAAGGCGTTTGCATGCGATCATCGATCATCGGATAGATAGGCATCTGAAATGCAATTTTTAGTCCATCTTCGGCCATCCGATCTCTGGCTCTCAAGCTTAGGGCGGCGGTTAAGCCGCCACCTCCGCTATGCCCACCAACAATCATTTCTTTGTTGGAAGCACCAAGCTTCTCGAGATTGTCTCGCAGCCAGAGGGCTGCGGTGTAGCAATCGTCTATCGCAGCGGGATATGGTTCAACCATCGATCTGCGATAAGCTGGAGCGACGACGATACACCGACGGGCCTTGAAGAACGGCCTGATGGGCATGACCGTAGTTTCTGGAACGCCCATCGCATATCCGCCTCCGTGGAGATGGCGCATCGCCATCTTACCCAAAAAGCTCGCAAGGCGAAGCTCTTTGTCGATCTTGGGTGGTGTACTCGCCATTCTCATTCTCGCTTCGTATCAGTCGATAGACATGCCGCCATCGACCATCATATTGTGGCCGACCATGTAACTGGCATCGTCCGACGCTAGGAACAGTATCGCTCCCGCCAATTCGTCGGGATCGGCGGTGCGTTTGATCGGGACGACGTCTCCAGATGCTTTGACCACCTGTTCAGCAAACTCAGGATTGTCCTTGAATTGATCGGTCATCATGGGAGTTAGTGTAGAGCCCGGCCCCACTGCATTAACGCGTATCCCCAAGGGAGCATATTCAATGCCCGCCGCCTTGGTCAGGCCAACGACCCCATGCTTAGAGGCACAATAAAATGCTGCGCCATGCGGTGCGCTAACTCCCGCGAAAGACGTGGTGTTGATTATCGCACCGCTGCCTTTTTCCATCATAGCCGCGATCTGATATTTCATACATAGCCACACGCCTTGTAGGTTGACCGACATGACCTTTTGAAACTCGGAATGATCCAGCTCATGCAAAAGCGCTACCCTCTGGAAAATTCCGGCATTGTTTACACCAACGTCGAGCCCGTCAAATTCTTTGACGGTGGTCGCCACCATGTCCTTCACCTGCGCCTCATCGCTCACATCCACATTCATCACGATAGCCGTGCCGCCTTCCGACGTAATCATCTCCAGCGTTTCGGTATTTTCGGGTTCCTTGAGATCGGCGAGCGTTATTTTCGCCCCTTCCTTGGCAAAACGAAGCGCCGTCGCCCGGCCGATCCCGCCGCTGGAGCCGGTGACGATGACGGATTTTCCTTCAAATCTGGACATTGATTTTCCTTTGGACATTTGTGTGCGGTTGAAACAGGGTTATGCTTTTGCAATTTCGACCGGAAGCGCCGTCATTGTTGGCATGTAATTGATCGGCTCA
The DNA here is from genome assembly GCA_951813595.1 of uncultured Parasphingorhabdus sp. Lineage (GTDB taxonomy): Bacteria > Pseudomonadota > Alphaproteobacteria > Sphingomonadales > Sphingomonadaceae > Parasphingorhabdus. Next base: position 52,644 of record CATOTQ010000003.1, read on the forward strand.
AGCTGTTCAGTCAGCGAGAATAGCGCTGCTATATTCGAACCTGATTGGCTCTCCGGATCATCGGCAGGATCCAGTTTCCCCCAGCAATGTGTCATGGAAACCACGCCGGGTTTCAATCCGTCATCGCTTTGCGAATATCCGGTGATCGATCCGTAGACGGAGCTGATTTTGACCTTTTGTCCATCGACCAATCCTTCCGCAGCCATGTCACCCGGATTCATAAAGGCTGGATTGACCCGAAAGCGCTCCAGGGTTTTGGAAGCCTGACTAAAGGCGCTGTTCATCGATTCCATCATCCGCCGCACGGTGATGCGGTATTTACCGTCAAATTTCGGCTTTGCGAAAACGGTGTCCAATTCGGCAGCAACATCGGGCGCTAGAATTTCCAGTTTCGGACAATCGGAATCCGCTGGCTGAATGGTTGCGGTCATATCTTCAAACAATATGCCCTGCGGCGCCGCTATCAGATCGTCATAATTTGCCGCGTTTTGCGAACACATCCAGCGGACCAAATCCTGTGAGCTTGGCTTCTCGTTCATATCCAGTTCGAGAACCGGACCGGGCGTTTGTTCATGGGTCGCCCCGAACAGGTTCATCTTCATTTCAAACTGCTTGCCCATGCGCTTGGTCAATCCGTAGAAGAATTCCCAATCGTCCACGACGTCACCGGGGCGATCAACCACTGGTTCAACGGCATTCGCATAGGTGAATGCAAGAAAGCTGTCATACATGCCGGTGAAATCATGCCGTTCATAGGGCAGGCTGGTGCCAATTACATAGTCGGAGGCTTCGCAAGTTTCCGACATGCGCGGGTCGATGGTGACCAATAAGTCCAGTTCTTCAAATGCGGCCGTCGTGAATTCAACATCCGGGATGGCTTTAATCGGGTTGCCGCCAATACAAATCAGCGCCCGAATTTTCTGATCACCGTCATTTACGATTTCATGGGGCAGAAGCGGGGTTGGATATTCACCGAACATTTGACCCGTGGGCGCGCTTTTGCATTGGGGCGTGGTTTCCCACATACGATTGGGCGGCATGACCATTTCCTGAGCGATGGCAGTTCCGCGCAGCACCTGTAAATTGGTCAATTCATCTCCTGCTCTGCGATAGCCGCCGCAAATTGCATTCATCGCCTCGATCATATGCTCGGCTACGTTGCTGTTCGGGCACATGTTCGGGCCGGTACTTGTATGGGCCGATTTCTTTTCCGCTTTGGCGAATGTTTCCGCCACAAGCATCAGTTGCTCTTCATTCACACCGGCCCTTTTTGCCACGACGTCCGGCGTAAATTTGGCAACCGCCGCACGCAGCTCGTCCAAACCAGTAATAAACTGATCGCAAAAATTCTGGTCATGCCAGCCATTTTTAAGAATGATGTTGATCAACCCAGCGAAGAAAAACGCGTCTTCGCCCGGATCAATTGCGACGTGGATATCGGCACGTTTGGCCGTTTCGGTCCGCCGTGGATCGACGACGATCAGCTTTGCACCGTCCTTAAGCCCTTTTTTCAGCCAGGCTTTTGGGTTGGTCATCGGCGTTCCAGTACCCGAATGCGATACCAGCGGATTATTGCCAATGATCATGATGACATCGCCGTCCAGGACATTGTATTTTCCGGTTAGAAAAGCGCCCATCCTCCCCACGGTGATCCACTTGGCCGACTGATCAATACTCATGCTGGAGAAAACAAACGGAGAGCCAAGGGCATCGACCCAGCCCTTCATGGCTGAATGGCCCAGTGCATTATTGTTCACGCCGGTACCATAATAGGTGGCGACGGAATCGACACCATGCTCGTCAATAATCGCAGACAGTTTCTGCCAGATTTCGTCCAGTGCCTGTTCGAATTCAATTTTTGCGAAACTGCCATCGGGGCGTTTGACCAAATGTCCGGTCAGCCGATCTTCGCCATTTTGCCAATCTCCGCTCGATTGACCTTTGATGCATATATAGCCGTCTGTGAGAGGATGCTCCCGGTCACCGCGGATCGTTTTGATACGATTGTCCTCAACCTCCATCTTCAATCCACAAATCGAAGGGCAATTCCGGCAATAGGTTTGAACGACTTTACTCATGAATCTCTCCTCAGACTTGTATATATTGACTGACCGATAGATTACTGTCAAGTTAAGGCTAAAGCTATCTGTTGGACTTTAAAGTTTAGATATACGAGGATTCGAAATAATGGGTTTTGACACCGCTCGCTTTTCCAATCTGGATCCTGAATGCCTGTCGCCGGAGATAACTGGGTTGGACGAGGGCTTTGATGAGGTCATCGCTAACATACCCGACGCGATCGTGCGGGCTGGCGATGATTATGTCATGGCCCCGGATTTCTCAGCCGATCCGCTAACACCGCTGCTCGCCTTGCGTGATGAGCAGGGCTATCTTCTACAGGGCGAAGGCGGCAAATATGGCCAACTGGATTTGGTGAACACATTCGGTCTTGATCAGGCCTCGGTTCCGCATTTCATTGTGATGGGATGCGAAGAAGGCGACGAGATCCTCAAGCAGGACCAGGATTTTCGCAACGCAGGGGCCTATGGTTTGCAGGGTGCTGCACAAGGCGTGGCACATGGCGAGAAAAAGGGAACAATCCCCGCCATGGAGGATGATGAACCGCATGATGAGCTGCGCGCACTGTATGACACGATCCTCAATCACAAGACGATGGGGGAACGATCTGTCCGGCTCATCCGTCCGATCTGTATCTGGCTGATCGAGCGTCTGGTCAGCCGGTTGGAGCAGGGCAAAGAGGTGTGCCTGTGCCGCGATGTGGCCATCCCGCTCACATACAAGGCGATGACAACATTGCTGGGCGTCGGAACCAGCCAGTTGCCCGAATTTCTGGAAATGGGGGAAAAGCTGTTCTCTGCTGGCATTGACCCGGAAGGCGGAGCACGAAGCGCGGATCGGCTTTATGATTTCTGGATGGCCGAGGTGGAGAAACATCACTTCGATCCGAAAAAGGACCTGATCACCTATCTGATCAACGCTGAGCGTGACGGCGAACGTGCTTTAAGCGATGAAGAAGTGGCGGTTGCGGCACGCTTCATATTGGTGGGCGGGATTGATACGACATGGCGGGGATTGTCGCTGATGCTGCTCTCTGTGCTTTCCCATCCTGATCAATATCGAGATGTTTGTGCAGATCCCCAAAAGCTGGCGCGCAAAGCGGTCGAAGAAGCGCTCCGCTATTCGCCTTCGGGCTTTGTCCTGCCGCGTCTTGCAGGACGAGATATGGAAGTTTCCGGGATACATATTCCGGCTGGCGCACACTTGACCATGTTGCAAGGCGTGATGAACCGGGATTCGCGGCGTTGGGATAATCCGGACAGTTTTGATATCCATCGGAAATTCAAACCCAACCGGACCTTTGGACTTGGCACGCATGCCTGCGCCGGACAGCATCTCGCACGGCTGGAAATGGTGACTGTGTTGCAGCTATTTTGCGAACATTTGCCAGATATCAAACTGGCCGTTGCACCGGAAGAGGTTGATGTGCGCGGTTTTGGGATAAGGGCACCATTGCGGTTACCGGTCACTATGTGAACAAGGCTGTAATTTCGCCAGATAGCTATTGCAAAAAAGGGATTCAAATATGGTCGAAGCGCCGGAATTGAACTGTGTCAGTCTGGAATGGCAGGATGATATTGCTGTTCTGTCGCTCAACCGGCCCGAAGCGCTCAATGCGATGTCGCTGGATTTGCTCAACGATATCAATCTCGCGCTGGACGAGGTCGCCGTTCGCAAGCCCCATGCAAGAGCGCTCGTGATTACCGGAGAGGGCAAAGCCTTTTGTGCAGGTGGCGATATTTCGGTGCACAGCAACAAACCAGATGATGCACCACCAATTGATCTGGCCGATGTGATGCGCCGTTATTTCAATCCGCTACTGCTACGCCTCACAAATTTGCCGCTTCCTGTGGTGATAGCGGTCAACGGAGCTGCAGCGGGAGCTGGGCTCCCTTTCTCTCTATTCGGTGATGTTGTGGTAGCAGGAGAATCGGCGCGCTTCAGTTCCGGCTTTTCGCAAATTGCGCTGATGCCGGATATGGGGCTGACATGGTTACTGCCGCGACTGATCGGCCGCGCGCGTGCGCATCGGATATTGTTGCTGGATGAGCGTGTGACGGGAGAGCAAGCCGCTGAATGGGGCATGATCCACGAATGTGTACCAGACAAGGATTTGCGTGAGCAGGCTTTGAAGATTGCAAGAAAGCTCGCGAGGGGATCAATCACTGCTTTGGTCGCAACGCGCAAGGCAACGTTATTTTCCATGGGCGATAGCCTGTCCGCCAGCATAGAAAAGGAAGCAGACTATCAGCGCGCTCTCGGCTTTGCCGGAGATTTTCAGGAAGGCATAGCCGCATTTTTCGAGAAGCGTCGGCCTAAATTCACCGACAGCTAAAACGCACTGACTTAAGACGAGGTAGGGAGATGGCTCAAAATAAGAATGATCCAATCAATCTGGAGGGCCGGGTAGCCATTGTCACCGGAGCCGCACAGGGCATCGGAGAAGCCACTGCAATGCGCTTGGCTACCGCGGGCGCCAAAGTTGCGATTGTGGATTATAACGAAGACGGAGCACGCGAAGCCGCAGCCGGAATAGGTGAACAAGCGATTGCTATTCACGCCGATGTTGCGCAGCCGGACCAAATTCAATCATTCGTTGAACAGACTGCCGCCAAGTGGGGCCGCATAGACATATTGGTCAATAATGCCTCCAATGTTGCAAGCTTGGGAACCGCAGATGCCGATGTCGTATCAACCGAGCTCGATATCTGGGACCAGGTCTATGCCTGCAATTTGCGCGGGCCGGCGGCTGCGTGCAAATATGCCATTCCGCAAATGCTCAAAAACGGGTCCGGCGCAATCATCAATATCGCTTCGATCCAGGGACTTGCTGGCGACCTTGTCCGGACGGCTTATGGCTCCACAAAGGCGGGGCTGATTATGATGAGCAAATATGTCGCAACACAATTCGGGCGCCAAGGTATTCGCTGCAACAGTGTTGCGCCCGGTATGGTCATGTCGCCATCCGCTCATGATGAAACAGTCGAACCCTTTTTGCAGATTGTGGAAAGGCATATGCTAACCGATGAGCGGGGTCGGCCGATGGACTTGGCAGAAGTGATCACGTTTCTGGCCTCCGATGCGTCACGCTATATCAATGGTCAGAATATCACGGTCGATGGCGGATTGCTCTGTCATCAGCCCGTTTACGCAGACCTTATGCAACAACAACCCTGACCATTTCTCGCTGTTGAGCAGCCACCAATTTTTCGAAGGAAATAGAAAATGAATGCCATAACCGAACTGGACCTCCCTGAACTCGACATTCAATCGCAGGAATTCGCCGACGATCCTTACGCCTTTTATGGACCAGCGCGTGAACAGCACTGGCTGGCCAAGGCACCCGCTGGATACGCCGTGCTGGGCTTTGAAGAGATGAAAGAGCTGCTCGCGATGGACGATGTTCTTTCCACGCCCAACCAGATGATTACCCAGTTGATGGGAGCGGAGGGAACGAGCTGGGGCGAGTGGAACAATAATTTCCTGCTTGCCGAATCTGGCGATGATCACAAACGTATTCGCGGATTGGTAGCGCCTGCTTTCACTCCGCGCAGTGCAAATTTGCAGCGCCCCGCTGCGCGCGAGGAAATAATCAAATTACTCGATGAATGGGCACCCAAGGGCCGCTTCGATTTTCAGGAGTTCGCCTCGTGGTTTCCGATCACCGTTATGTGCCGCCTGATCGGTGCACCGACCGGGCCGGTTGCTCAAATTAAACACTCGCTCGAGGTGCAAGGTGCGGGGTTCAGCCTGGACCCATCCATCCTTCCGGCGTTGAACGAGGCGATCGACTTTATGTGGGACTATACTCATGATCTGCTGGAGCAACGCCGCGCCAAGGAGCCGCCAGTCGAGGAAGACCGGGATCTGCTCGACGACCTGCTCGATGCCGCTGATCAGGAAGGCGGCCTCAGCGAACGGGAGCTGCATTATCTGATCATGCTCCTTTTTGGCGGCGGTTATGATACTTCGAAAAATCTGCTCACCATGATCATGTATTTTATGCTCGACCGGCCGGAAATCTGGGAGAGGCTGGCCAATGATGCGGACTATGCCAAAAAGGTGATCGAAGAAACCTTGCGTTTCACCAATGTGGTAACGACCTTTCGTGTGGCAAAGCAGGATGTAAATTATAAGGATGTCCTGATACCTGCGGGAACCCCGCTGATATTTCCTATCCCTCTTGCGGGTAGGGATCCTTCGATTTTTGCCGAAGCAGATTCTTTTGACCCTGATCGCAAAGCTGAGCAACGCCATATTGCCTTTGGCCGCGGTATCCATCTGTGTCTGGGTCAATTTCTCGCCCGTATGCAGATTGAAGAAGCACTGCCATTGATCGCGCGGCGCCTCAAAAACCCGCGGCTGGACGGGGACATCGAATGGCGACCTTTCCCTGGCGTCTGGGGGCTCAAATCATTGCCGATTGCGTTTGAAGTTGAATAGTTGATGCTCTGGCAGCGGTTCAGGAGCCCAACGTTCAAAAGGACGGTTGAAGCAAGAGATGTCCATGCCACCAAGTTTGCGCTGCAGTCTTGTGACCGGACGTGTTATCCAAAGATCGATGTGTGCGTTTCGAGCGACGTATGAGCCGCGATGGCCATGAGTGACCTTTGTCGTCTGAAATACTACGATTTGGTTAGAAATTCCGATCCCACAAATTGTCAAAGCATAGTTTTTCAACTGCTACGTCGTCACGGTCCGATTGTGAGGGGCTTAAAAGAGCACTCCACTGGTAGGTAATTTCTTGGCGTAAAAATTTAATCTTATCATCGCATTTTCCCAAAATGCTTAGATAAGATTTTCCAATGAAAACCCCATAATCTGCATTCTGGTTTGGGATATCAGGGAAGAGTGATGGGCACTCTTTTGATATGATAAACTGCGCGAAAATGTCAAAACGAACCGCCGCTTCCATGCCAGCAACACTGATTTTGGGATTGTTCAACCAGCGCGAAGATTTGAGTGAAAATTTGTTCAGTTTTACGTTTTCGGCATTATTGCTATAGTAATTTTCGGCCGAAACGGGCATGTTTTCTCCATCGCCAAGAACCAGCGCGTTCTTATCAAAAAAGTCGTGAAACTGCTGCATCGGACATGCCTGGTCTATCCATCGGACAAATCGTTCCAGCATGTTTTCGATTTCAGCACTGCCAATATCTGTTGAAACTCCAGAACCAGCGTCAACCATCAGTTGCCTCGGTCGTTTTGGTATGACTTTCTGATTTCGTCATTATGCTGGCCCAATATTGGCGCGCCCTCAGGTTCGGGCACTTCCCAGTCGGAAAAACGGCTTGCCTCGCGCATCTCGTGAATGGACCCTTCTGTTGGATGTTCGCGCTTCTGGAAAAACCCGGTCTCGGCGAGATGCGGGTCGTCCAATATATCATCTATGTCGCGTACAGGCATACAGGGGATCCGGGCGCCCCTGAAAATTTCTATCCACTCATCCGTGGTTTTGGACGGCGTTTTCTCCGCCACACCCTGATACATCAAATGAATATTTATCATCCTGTTGCGCGGGCTGTTGAAACGTTCATCATCCAGAAATTCCGGCGCGCCGATTGCATTGTACAGCGTGATCCAGCTTTCATCAGTATAGGGAACGATTGTGATATAACCGTCCTTGGTGGGGAAAGGCTGGCGGTCGGGATCCACTTGACGCGAGTAGCAAAGCGAGCCAACCGGTGGATCATAGGTCTTGCCGGCCATATGCTCCTTCAACATGAAATGAGCGAAGGCTTCGAACATCGGGACTTCAACATATTGGCCGCGCCCGGTCCGCAACTTATGAATGATGGCTGCCATGGTCGCATATGCACCGTGCAGTCCTGCCACTTTGTCGGCAATTAACGAGGGAATAAACCGCGGCTGTGGATCGCCATCGACGCGCGAAGCAAGACTTGTGGTGCCGGTCGCTGCCTGAATAACATCATCATAAGCCTGCAAATCGGAGTAAGGCCCGCCCGAACCGAACCCTACACAGTGGATGTAGATCAGCTGTTCGTTGAGTTTTTTCATGGCTTCATAGTCAAAGCCCAACCGCTCAATCGCTTGCCCACGAATATTGTGAACGAAGATATCTGCATCTGCGATAAGACCGCGCATTGTGGCCGCATCGTCCGGATCCTTCAGATCAAGGACAACCGATTTTTTGCCCCGGTTTAGTGTCAGATGCCCGGGGCTCATCGCGCGCGATTTTGCTGGTTTACCTGAATAGCGAAAGCTGTCGCCGATCTTGGGTTCGACCTTGATCACTTCCGCGCCCAGATCAGATAGGATTTGTGTAGCATAGGGGCCAAAGACCACGCTGGTCAGGTCAACAACCTTAATGCCCGTAAGCATGGGCATGTTATCTTCAACGGGCAATTTCCATCTCCTTTAAGAAATTTCGTCCATTTTCATGGTGGATTGTGACCTGCTGGCCCAATGGATCCGAGCCTTCGACCATCGCCACGAGGGTTTCATGACTTTCTTTGTGCACTTGCGCCAACACGCGTCCTTCCGGTGTGTTCACGATTACAGTTCCGCGTTCGGGACCATGGCGGCCATGAACAATAGTATAGCTTTCGATTTCGCCTTCGGTGTCGCCGCTGAAAAGCGAAACTTCCGGACCGTCATCGACCTCTTTTTGAATGGCTTCGGAGGAAACCGGTGCCCAGTTTTCCATCGGTTTTGCAGAATATATGCCAGCGGTAAATTTCGACATGAAGCCGCCATTGGCTAGGATCAGTCCGGTATTGTCAGGGTTTTCACGGAGAATTTCCACCATGGATGCAATCGCATGCGTGGAATAATTGTTTCCGGGCCCACCGAAGAACGGCAAACCTCCAGTAACAGTCAGGCCCTTTTTGCGCCAGTCAATGCCAAGCGCTTCGGCTGCGATCTGCACCACACAAGGAAAGCAGCTATAGATATCGAAGTGGTCGATTTCATTTGCGCTCATATTCGATTTTGCAAGCGTCTGTTTCAAGACGACTTCCATGGCATGCGAACGCGACAAATCGGGACGTTCGGTTGGCATCCGGTCATATGCTTTGGCGTAGCCATGGAGGTAAACCCACTTGTTTTCTGGCACCCCGGCCGCGCGTGCGTTCCCTACTGTTGTCAGGATTAGCGCTGCGCCCTGATTGACTGATTCCTGCGCCACATGCCATTTCAGATGCGGCTCGGAAATCGGGAAATTTTCCTTCGACAGTGTTGCAAGGAATTCCGCCGACCTTTCTGTCGGAAACTGGGCATTGGGATTTTGTGCCGCGATTTTTGAGAAACCGGCCCAAAGTTCTGAAATCAATTCGCGATATTCGTCGCGACCAAGACCAAGGCGCCTGCGAATTGCCTGCTCAAAGATCGGATAGGTCTGGGTTGGAAAGCCAAGGCCGTTTTTCATTTCATGGTTTGACAAAGTCATCAAACCAAAGCCGCGGTCCTCCATCTCGCCCTCGGCGCTATCTGACCAGTCGAGCTTGATACGCTTCTTTAGTGCTGTCTTTACCGTTGCCGTTGCCTCGGCACCGCAGATAAGTGCGGCTTTTATCTCACCCTTGTAGAGCTGCTCGGCAAATTCATTGACGAGCGCCTGCGGTTGTTCACCGCCGGCTTGCGAGTAAAAAGCATGCTTGGGATTGAAGCCCAGATCGCGCGCGATCGTACGAGGTGGGTTTTCACATCGCCCAAAGGGTGTTTGGAGTGATGGCACACTATCCTGCATTGTTTTGATGACTGCCACGGTGTCGACCAATTGTCCGATTTTGCTACTTTCGGTGTCCGTCAGCGCGCGCCGCGCCGCCTCGGTGCATAGAGACATTGGGCTAGGTGCCTCCTCATTGCTTTCCCCGTCCCAATTGTACAGAGCTTGGCCGACGCCGATAACGATTGGTGAAGAATCGAGAATTTTTATCATTGCAATCTCATTATTGATTGGTTAGTTAATTATTGCAATGTTTTTGAACAGGTGCAAGCCTGAACGGAGTTAAATTTGGACCCTTGATGGGCAGTGACCATCAATGGCTGTAGCTGGAAGTAACAAATGGCGATTTGAATTTGCGAAACCGCATGAGTAGAAAATTAGAGGAGTATTGGGGTTCATGCCAAAAGTGACGTTTGTCGAGCCTTCGGGTACGAAACATGAGATTGACGCTGATACGGGACACTCGTTAATGGAAGTTGCCGTGGCCAATGACATTCCCGGAATTGAGGCCGACTGCGGAGGTTCCTGCGCCTGTGCAACCTGTCATGTCTTCATTGATGAGGCCTGGCGCGAAAAAACCGGCGATATGGATGATATGGAAGATGAGATGCTGGATGTTGCCGAAAACCGGGACGACAGTTCTCGACTGTCCTGTCAGATTCCCCTAACAGATGATCTGGACGGTCTGGTCGTTCGCGTCGCGGAGGGTTGACTCGCCACTCCAAGATTATGCGAGAGCAGGAAATTAATATGCGGCTGGCTGCCGCTATTGCAGATCAGGGCATAGCCGTTGACTGCGACTGGCGTATCGAGTTGCCCGAGTTGAAATTGCAGCGTGAGCTCCGGCATTATTATAATTTGCGCAATGGTGAGCCGCACGCTCCCCACGTCTGGCTCTGGACCAATCTGCAATGCCTGGTGGCGACGCGGCGGCATGCCCGTAACGACAAGTTTGATGAGGCCGGCCTCAAAATGCTGGAACTCGGCTCGCCGGTTGTGGTCCGCCGATCGGGCGGGACGGTCGTTCCCCACGGGCCGGGGATTCTTAATCTCAGCCTGTTCCACGTCACCAATACGGCGAAAATCGAAACAGGATATCAGCCTCTTATCGAGCTGCTTATCAATGCACTGAATGCCCTCGGTTTGAAAGCAAACTGTGGATCGTGCCCCGGATCATTTTGTGATGGTACTTACAATTTGCTTGTTGGTGGCAGGAAGGTTGCAGGCACCGCAGCCATGTTGAAACGGCGGGGCGGGCTGTCCTATTGGCTGGCTCATGCAACAATCATGGTCGATGCGGATATTGAGCAAGCTGTGGGTGCTGTTGCGAAATTTGAACAACATCTAGGACTCAGGTCCAATTATCAGATCGAAAGACATACAAGCCTTGCAGAACATCTGGATAATCCGGGTGACCAACAAAATGTTCCAAACCCGGCAGAGGCGTTGGCAGTATGAATCAGAAAAGTGAAGGTCACCATGACAGATAGTTCCACCGCATATAGTTTCGACCTTTACGGCAAGCGTATTTTAGTGACCGGAGCTTCATCGGGTATCGGGGCTGAACTCGCACGAGCAATATGCCAAAATGGCGGGGCGGTTGCACTTGCCGCGCGGCGCAAGGACCGGCTGGAGGCATTGCAGAAAGAGCTGCAGGATGCCGGCGGCAATGCGACTGTTGTCGAAATGGACGTGACCGATGAAGCATCGACCAAAGCAGCCTTTGACGCCGCCGAAGCGGCGCTGGGTGATATTGATGGACTGGTTGCCAACGCCGGCGTCGATTCCACCAGCTTCGTGAGCGATATGGAAGTAGAAGAATTTGACCGCGCCATTGCCGCCAATTTGCGCGGCGTATACCTGTCGGTTCGGGAAGCCGGACGGCGGATGATGGCCAGTGGCGTTGCCGAAAGCGGGCGGGGCAGGGTGATCATCAACGCATCCTTTACAGCCAGCAATGTTTTCTCGGGATTGTCAGCTTATTCCGCATCAAAAGCGGGCGCTTTGCAATTTGGCCGGGTTACCGCGCGTGAATGGGCGCGGAGGGGAATCAACGTCAATATTATCTGCCCGGGTTATCTGCATTCGGAAATGACTAGCGGCCTTGACGGGACAGAAGGCGGCGATAAATTTTTGGCTAAATTCCCAAGGCGCAGATTGATGGATCATGATGCGCTTAACCCCGTCCTGATCTATCTGCTGTCCGATGCTTCGCAATTTGTGACAGGGTCGGTATTCCAGATTGATGATGGGCAATCGCTATAGGGCTGATTTTCAAGCGCAAAGGACAGTGAGGAATGAGCGATGATGACGGGAGTAGCAAGGTGCCGGACGAGATTCCTGAAGGATTTGTGCTTTCCCGGTTTCGAAGCAAATTTCTGGATGCGGCAGGGCCCATTTATGTAAAGCAGGATGGCGATAGCCAGTTAGTCGGCATTCGCGTTAAGAAGGGGCAGACCAATCACGTGCGTACCGCCCATGGCGGCGTATTGGCGACATTGGCCGATGTTGCTCTTAGCCTTCTAGTGCATGAAAGTGCCGATCCTCCACTCCCCGTCGTAACGCTTAGTCTGACCACCAATTATCTAGCCGGGGCCAGATTGGGAGAATGGGTCGAGGCGCGCGCCAAAATTGACCGAATAAGCAAGAAATTTGCCTATTGCAGTGGCAAATTTTGGTCTGATGATCGACTGGTGATGACGGCAACCGGGGTGTTCAGTGTGGTTCGTCAAACAAGGGATAGGAAGGGCTAATATGGAAAAAATCTCCACCCGGACTACGGGCAACATCAGAATCATCCAATATGACAACCCGCCGCGCCGCTATTTGACGGCAAAGGGTTCCTATCTGCTGTGGAAAGCTGTGGAGGAAGCTGTCGATGATGAGAGCGTGCGTGCGGTAATCCTGACCGGCACGGATGATGTCTTTATCCGTCACTATGATGTCAGCGAAATCATAAAGACGGGTGAAGCGCTGGCGTCCGGCGCTGTCAAGGAATCGGACTTTGATAAAGCACCATTTTCTACATTGACCAATCTGATAGAGAGCGCACCCAAACCCGTAATCGCCGCTATCAATGGCATCTGCATGGGCGGCGGATTTGAACTGGCACTCGCCTGCGACATTCGCGTGGCAAGCGCATCGACCCAGCAGATTGGTTTGCCCGAAACGCGGCTGAATATCTTGCCGGGCGGCGGCGGGACGCAGCGCCTGCCGAGATTGATCGGAGAAGCAGCGGCGTTGAATCTGATTCTGCGCGGCACCGTTATGGATGCCCGGCAAGCCGCAATAATGGGGCTTGTGCATGAAGTCGCAAAAGATGCGCTAATTCGCGCCGAAGAGATTGCTGCGGAACTATCTGAGAGAAATGCTGCCAGTCTGGCTGCGGCCAAAGGGTTGGTGCGGGGGGCGACGTCCCGCTCGCTAAAAGATGGCCTTCAAGAGGAACAGAATGCCTTCGTCAAAATTCTGGATGACGACGACGCCAAGGCCGCCATGCGCACCTTTTGTGACAGTGACGAGCAAGATATAACGGGTTGAACAAGCCAGCTTGTCAGGGGTTTTTTCAATCCGGCACGTTTTGGAGTTGCGACCTTTGTTAAATTTTCAGCCTTGTTGCCCACCTTTAGCGTTATTGGTCGCTGGTTTCCTCGTGAATTGGAGAAGAGCGATGGCCGCCAGGACGGCTGGCAACATGACGATCAAAAATATTGAACTCGTGGACATGTTCCAGCTTACCAGATAGCCGGCAACGACCGGGGCGATGATTGCACCGGTGCGCCCAATGCCGACACAGGTTCCAAGGCCGAGCGTTCGAATATGCGTCGGAAAGGTGGTAACGGGGAGGTTGTACAGCCCGGTCAAAGCGCCACCAAGACCAAAACCCATTAGAAATACGAGCGGATATATTTGCGCTATCGTCGACGCCTTTATCAGACCAAAGACAATTACCGCCACCGCACAAATGATGAGGGCAACGCTCAAAATTCGCTCGATGTTCATCCAAGCGGTCAAAGCGGATATTATCAATGAACCTAAAATGCTGCCGAGCACCCACACGGTCATCGCAAAGAGAGCAAGGTCCAATGAGAGCCCATCTTTGACCAGCAGTTGCGGCAGCCACTTTCCAACACTGTAACTGCCCCAGAACATGGCGAAGAATATCAGCCAAAGCAAAAGTGTTTTGCTAATCATTTCCGGGGCAAGCAGATCGCGAAATCCGCTTCCAAAAGAGGTCGCCGGCGATTCAACTTTGGACAAGTTGTGCAGCGGTTCGAGTCTGATCAACTTGAGCGTTTTGTTGACGCCGTTTAGCGCATTGTCTGGAGCCGGGTTTTGCCTGACCCTGAATTCAAGCGACTCCGGAACGAAAAAATATGCCAGGATCAGGACAATGAAGCCCATCCCGGAACCGACTAGAAACAAGGCCTGCCATCCATAGACGGTAAACAGCATCGGCGCGATTAGACCGGGGACCAGCGAGCCTACGCTAAATCCCATTGTGACCAGGGTAACAGTTGCGCCGCGAAAACGCGCCGGTGAATATTCAGAAGCCAAAATTGCGGCTGTAGAAATAATACCGCCGACGCCAAACCCGGTAAAAATACGCGCGGTAATCAGTTGTGGTACATCTGTTGCAAATGCGGTTGCGAACGTCGCCAGCGCCACCAACAATATGGATGGAACAAACACGGTTCGGCGCCCATGGCGATCACTCAATGCTGATAGCACAACCGCACCAATCGACATTCCGACAAGTTCCGCTGATAGAATATACCCAAGCAGTTCGGGTTGAACGTTCCAGGCTTTCGAAATAACCGGAGCCGCCATCGCGATCGCGATGACGTCAAACCCATCAACAAAATTCGCAAAAAAGCAGATGATTACGATCATCACCTGGCGCGGTGAAAAGGTGCTGTCTGCGATACGGGTTTGAATTTCCGTCAGCGAATTGGATGGTGCGATCATCTTACCGGAAATTTGTCGGTTCTGTCATGAATTGATTTCCTCCAGATTTTAACACGATTTTAGAGTAAGCATAATTAATCACTTAATCGAATAAAGCCAAGCTAATTTCCAGTCAATTGCTAAGGCAAGGGTCTGTTTCCAGCGCATTGATCGAAGGTCTTCACAATGAGCAGAATGCCTTCGCCGAAATACTTGGCGATGAAGAAGTCACTGCCATCATGAACCTATTTGTTTTGGTGACGACCACGAATATGACAACCTGAACGGGCCTCTATCTTGATCAGATGGCTTTTCGGCTGCGGTGGGCCAAAACTGTGATTGGATTAATCTATTCAGCGATTGATTTAATTGCCGACCTGCACTATTTAAATCTCAAATCTAGGTACGATTGGCGTTTATCGAAAGGAGCCACCAATGAAATCTGTTGCAGAAATGGACCTGCCTGAAATTGACATGTTCGATCCGGAATATATGCGCGATCCGCACTCTTTCTACGCCGAAGCGCGCAAGAAGAGCTGGATCGCCAAACATCAGTTTGGTTATCTGTTGCTCGATTATGACGATATGAAAGCTTTTATGCGCGATGATGAAAATTGCCGCGAGTTAAACAGAGATATCGTAGCCTTCTGGGAAGCCCAGGATACACCATTCGACCGATTTACGTCACATCAGCTGGTTGCGCAGCGCGGTGCAGATCATAAAAGATTGCGTGACCTGATCGCGCCGGCATTTACTCCGCGGGCTGCCAACAAGCATCGGGAGTTCATGCGCAAGGTCATAAACCAGATATTGGACGAGCATCTGGAAGGTGGAAAATGTGATTTCAACACCATTTCGTCAAAATATCCGATCACAGTTATGTGCAGCCTCATCGGTGTGGACGCGAAAGACGTTTCAAAATTCGCTGGCTGGCTTGAGCCGATGGAAGCCGCTTTCGGGATGGACAAGTCAATTCTGCCAGCTATCGATGACGGCATCAAGAATATGTATGAATATGTAACCGACGTCGTCGCGGCACGCCGGACCAGCAATGGGGAGCATGATGACCTCTTGCAGGATCTGATCAACGTAGCCGCCGACGATGGCGACACCATGTCGGAGGAAGAGCTGCTAACCATGCTTATCCTGCTTCTTGGCGGCGGTTATGATACGACCAAGAACCAGCTCAACCTGATCTTCAAACTGTTGATGGACCGCCCCGAGCAAATCGAGCGACTGCAAGCCGATCCAGATTACCTGAGGCCCTTCATCAATGAGGCGATGCGCTTTTTTGCCACGATTGGCTCGGTGAACCGTCTGCCTGACAGGGATATTGTGTATCGGGACGCAATAATCCCCGCCAATAGCTTTGTTGGTATTCCGCTGACTTTCAGCGGTCGTGACCACAGCAAATATGAAAACCCGAATGAATTCGATGCGGACCGCAAGGGCCCACCACATCTGGCCTTTGGCCAGGGCATTCATATCTGTCCGGGTAAGTTTCTTGCCACTGCGTTACTTGAAGAAGCGATACCGATCATCGTCGACCGGATCAAAAATCCGCGGCTGGATGGAGAGCCGGCCTACCGGTCGCCGCTGGGAATCTGGGGATTTACCTCACTACCAATTGCCTATGATGAGGACTGAGCGGCCGCCTGAATGACCAACGCCGTGCCCTGAAGAGATGGAAGGAGAAACTTGTTTGTCTTATGAAACCGTACTTTCGCAATTGGAGCTTGGTTCGACGACGATCAAGAACCGGATCGCTCGCACGGCCCACGGTACAATGCTGGCATCGATGGCGCCCGGTGGTTTCAATGATGCGCTGATCGAATATCATCGAGAGCGCGCCATTGGCGGCGTCGGGTTGACGATACTGGAAATCTGTTCCGTCCACCCGTCCTGCTTTGCCCCCATGCACGCATTCGATCCGGAAATTAAGGATGGATGGAAGCGGATGGCCGATGCGGTAAAGCCGCATGGGATGACTGTGTTCCAGCAGCTTTGGCATGCCGGGCATAGCGGGCGGCCTCTGGATGGCAGCCCGCCATGGTCGGCCTCGGATATACCCAGCCCGATGCATGGTGTTGTTCCCACGCCCATGACAAAAGCTATGATTGACGAGATGGTTGCCGCCTATGCCAAGGCGGCAAGTGACGTAAAGGCAAGCGGCCTCGATGGCCTCGATATCCATTGTGCGCACAGCTATCTAATCCAGCAATTTCTCTCACCCGCCACCAATGTTCGCGAAGATGACTATGGCGGTCCAATCGAAAACCGGATGCGCTTCATGATCGAAGTGCTCGAGGCGATCCGTAGTGAAGTGGGGCGTGATTTTACCGTGGGTGTTCGCTTGTCCTGGGACGGTTTGAAGCACGGTATGACGGTGGCTGAAAATGTTCTGGTCCTGGAAGAGTTGCAGCGTCGGGATTTGATTGACTATGTCAATCTGTCGCAAGGAAGCTACTTTTCCTACGCCCCCATGATTGCACCGATGAGCGAACCAACCGGATATATGATGCCGGTTAATGAGCCTTTGCTGAAAGCACGCAAGGTTCCTGCCATTGTTACCGGCCGTTTCCGAACTCTGGAAGAGGCGGATCAGATCATCCGGCAAGGCGATGCCGAAATGGTGAGCATGGTGCGCGCTACTATCGCTGATCCCCATCTGGTGAAAAAGACAGAGGAGGGACGCGAGGAAGAAATACGACCTTGCATTGCCTGTAACCAGGTTTGCGCGGCAAATATCAACAAGGGCGGGTTGCTACCATTCCTGCCAATCGGTTGTGCGGTCAATCCCTATGCCGGTAAGGAATCAACCTTGGCGCAGCCTGAACCGGCTGAAAAATCGAAAAAGGTAATAGTCGTTGGCGGTGGTCCCGCAGGTATGGAAGCCGCCCGGATCGGCGCCGAACGGGGGCATAATGTCACATTGTTTGAGGCTGCAAAGGAACTTGGCGGCCAAATTAACATGGCGAAAAAGGCTCCGTTTTTGCACACGATTGCGGACGTGACCGATTGGCAGGAGCGGGAACTATACAGGCTCGGCGTTGATGTCAGGCTCAGCTCTTATGTCGAACCCGATGAGATTATGGCGGAGAGCCCCGATGCGGTAATTATCGCAACCGGCTCCATGCCGCGCAAGGATGGCTGCAGTTTGAAAGAGCCATCGCTGCCAGCGACCGGTGTCGAACAGGCGCATGTCTTTTCTAGCCATGAAATCATGATGAGCCCGCCTGAGGCGAAGGGGCGCACGGTTTTGATCGCCGATGATGTTGGACATTATGAGGGGATTGCGGTTGCGGAATTTTTGCAAGCGCGCGGCGGCAATATCGTCTATGTCTCCCGGCATGGTTTCTTCACGCCCGATATGGTTTTTGCCTTTCGGGCGGAGCCAGCGATCAAGCGGCTCGCAAAGGGCGGTGAATTCCGCAACATACCAAATGCCTATGTGCAACGAATATCGAACAAGGATGTCACCATCCTGTCGGATCATGGTGTGACGGAAGAAACCGTGGATGCGGATATCGTAGTTATGGTTTCCCACAATCGTCCTGAAAAAACCCTGTTCGAAGCATGCGGGGATAAAATCGAAGAGCTGCACCTGGTTGGTGACGCCAATTCGCCGCGATATATCGAAGCCGCTATTCGTGAGGGGCATATGGCGGGTAGCAGTATTTAATAATTGGCGAGACGATGATGGACGGTCAGATGAACGAAACGGCGCTGCACACTGCAATTGCACGGCAAGATATACTTCAGGCGCTAGCGCGCTACGCAAGAGGGATTGATCGCGGAGATGTGGAATTGGCCAAAAGCGCCTACCATCCCGACGCAACGGATAACCACGGTGGCCCTTTCAATGGCAATGCCCATGAAGTGATGGAAAAGATCGCGATGGCTTTGGCCAGTGCGGAGTATTTTCGCCATCAGGTCACCAATAGCGTGATCGAAGTAGAGGGTGATCGTGCCTTTGTTGAATCCCATCACTTCTCGCTGACAATCCCCAAGGATTCTGATGTCGAAGAGCATGTCTATGGCCGTTATCTGGATGTTTTTGAATGTCGCGATGGCGAATGGAAGGTTCTGCGCCGCGAGGTCACTGTCGATCATTCGAACTGCCCGCCGCGTTCGGAACCCTATCATGCTCAGGACAAATTCTTCAATGGTACGCGTGATAAGCAGGATCGTAGTTACGCACTATTCGCAGGAGAATAGTCATGTCAGCCTATCCTCATGCGCTTTCCGAGATTGAAATCAATAGCGTAACTCTGCCCAATCGGATCGTCAGGCCCGCGCATGTTACCATGCTGGGCCTTGATGATCCCAGCGGGATCAGTGACACGTTGATCAACTATCATGTTGCCCGTGCGAAGGGCGGGGTGGGCCTGACGATATTGGAGATTTGCTCCGGTCACATGGCGAGTCCGGCGACGCTGAACTCCTTTAATCCCGCTTTGCCAGATGGCTACAAGCGTCTCGTCGAAGCTGTGCGCCCACATGGGATGAAGCTGTTTCAGCAGCTTTGGCATGGCGGGCATAATGCAAGACCGCTTGATGGCGGCCCGCCCTGGTCAGCGTCTAACGTTCCGGGTCCGATTGTTGGCGTGCCCGCGATCCCAATGACCAAGACAATGATCGACGAGGTGATCGGCAGCTACGTGCTCTCAGCCAAGGTCGCAAAAGACAGCGGCATTGATGGAGTGGAGGTGCATGGATCGCACGGATATCTCTTGCAACAATTTCTGTCGCCTCTAACCAATCACCGCGATGATGAATATGGCGGCAGTTTTGAAAACCGCGCCCGCCTGTTGCTGCAGGTCTTGTCAGCCGTTCGCGAAGAGGTTGGACCCGATTACCCAGTTGGTCTGCGCATTGGTCCCGATTGCGCCGAAGGTGGCTTTGGCGTCGAGGATTGTATCCAGCTCGTTAAGCTCGTCGAAAGCGAGGCTCAGATCGATTTTTTTGATGTCTCGCAAGGCAGCTATTTCAATATTCCCAAAATCATCGGCGGCATGCATGAACCGCAGGGCTACCAGATGGAAAGCAGCGCCCAGATAACGGCAGTGGCCAGCGTGCCAACTTTGGTAACAGGGCGTTTCAGAACAATCGAAGAGGTTGAACAAACCATCAGAGTGGGAGAAGCTGATATGGTCGGGATGGTTCGCGCGACCATAGCCGATCCTGATCTTGTCGCCAAAACCATGCGCGGCGAGGAAACGGGCGTAAGGCCCTGTATCGGATGCAATCAAGGCTGCATTGGCCCGCAAATGGATCGCAGGGGACCATTGGGCTGCACCGTAAATCCGGCCGTCGGCTTTGAAGACAAACTCGACGATAATATAATCGGCAAAGCAGAAACGCCCAAAAAGGTACTAGTTGTTGGCGGCGGTCCGGCTGGCATGGAGGCCGCTCGGGTTGCGGCCAGTCGCGGGCATGAGGTCGTCTTGTGTGAGGCCGACAAGGATTTGGGTGGAAAGCTTCGATTGGCAAAACAGGCGCCCTACCGCGCCAGCATCGGCGACGTTGCAACCTGGCTTGAGGCCGAAATCTACCGACTTGGTGTTGATGTCAGGCTCAACAGCTACATTGACGAAGAGGACCTGACGGACATTGCACCAGATGCAGTAGTTATCGCGACTGGCTCTCTCCCCAATCTGGAGAAGCTCAACAATGGCCGGCCAAACCAACAGGATGTCCGAGGTAATCTAGGACTGTTGAGCAGTTTCGACGTCTTCGCAAAACAGCCTGAGGCGGGCGACGGTCCCTATCTGATCCAGGATGATGTCGGCCACTATGAAGGTGTTGCGGTTTGTGAGCGTTTGCTCTCGGCTGGTATTGAAGTGCATTATGTGACACGGCACCCGTCATTCGCTCCCTTGATGGCGCCGGCACTGACATCGGAACCGGCGCTCGAGCGGCTGTCGGCCTATGACAGTTTCACGCTCCACACCTTGGCCTCAATCGAGCAGGCTGGTGCCGGCCAGATTGAAATCAGGTCGTCAGGCCGAAAGCCCGAAACAGTTGAAGTAAGCGCGGTGGTCGTAATTTCAGAAATGGGCTCACCGCATGATCTGTTCGATAGCGCGAAAAGCCTTGCAGCAGAAGCTCACCTCATTGGCGATGCTAAAAGTCCACGCTTTCTTGAAACGGCCATTAGGGAAGGGCGGCGCGTCGCACTCGCATTGTCATAGTTGAACTAGCTGGGAACAGGAATACACTATCATGACTCACTATGACATAGTCATTGTTGGTTCTGGCCATGCCGGTGCCCAGGCTGCAGTGAGCTTGCGGCAACAAAAGTTCGCGGGCTCGATCACCATTGTCACCCGCGAAACGGAGCTGCCCTATGAGCGCCCACCGCTGTCGAAGGAATATTTGGCTGGAGATAAGCCCTTTGAACGGCTGTTGTTGCGTCCTCCCGAATATTGGGACAAGAATGAAATTGAAATAATATCCGGCGAAGAGGTGGTGTCTGTCGATCCCGCTGCGCATAGGGTCGCGCTGGGTAATGGCGACACACTGGGTTATGGCAAGTTGATCTGGGCGGCTGGCGGCGATCCACGACCTCTACCGGTTCCGGGCGGCGATCTGCGGGGAGTTTTTGGCATTCGCACGCGCGCGGATGTTACCGGTATCATGGACAGGTTGGATGACATTCGGCAGGTGGTGATTGTCGGCGGTGGCTATATCGGGCTGGAGGCGGCGGCCGTCTTCACCAAGCTAGGTCGCAGGGTGATTTTGCTGGAAGCGCTCGACCGTGTTCTGACACGTGTGGCTGGCGAAGATTTGTCAGCATTTTATGAAGGCTTTCATCGCGCGAAAGGTGTCGATCTGCGGACCGATGTTGTGATTGAGACGATTACAGGCGGGAAGACGGCCGAGGGCGTGAAGCTTGCGGATGGAGAAATCCTGCCAGCCGACATTGTGATCGTTGGCATCGGCATTGTGCCATCTGTTGCACCGCTGATTGATGCTGGTGCGGAAGGGGGCAATGGCGTCTAGGTCGATGAATATTGTCGGAGCAGTTTGGCTGACATCTATGCCATTGGTGATTGCGCTGCGCATCACAATGATTTTGCGGAAGGTGCGGAAACTAGGCTGGAATCGGTTCAGAACGCGAATGATCAGGCCAAGGTTGCAGCGATGCATATTTGCGGAAATGCCAAACCTTACAATGCGATCCCGTGGTTCTGGTCCGATCAATTTGATCTGAAGCTGCAAACTGTTGGTCTGTCGGCCGGTTTTGATCAGACGGTTACGCGCGGCAATCCTGATCAAAACAGTTTTTCTATTGTCTATTTGAAGGAAGGCAAGGTCATTGCGCTTGATTGTGTCAATGCAGTCAAGGATTATGCGCAGGGTCGCAAGCTAGTTGAAGCAAGGGCGGAAATCGCACCGCACCAGCTCAATGATACGGAAACACCGCTCAAAGCCATGTTGGAGGTTTAAGGGTAATTGGTGATCGAAAATCAACGCCTTTTGCCGTTGGAAGGCGGCCGTAACTTTAGGGATCTCGGCGGGTATCGCACCGAGGAAGGCAGGCTTATCAGACCGAGCATAATTTTCCGATCCGGCACCATGCACAACCTGACCGACAACGATCATGCCTATCTAGCGAAGCTCGGCTTGCAAACGGTCGTCGACCTGCGCACCACCGAAGAGCGAGCAGCGGAGCCGACAACCTGGCCCGATGATGCTGTCGAGCATTTGCATTTCGACTATGAAATGGAAAACAGCATGGGCGACCTGCGCGAGCAGTTTTTGAAACAGCGGGCTCAACCTGATGATGTCCGCAAAGCCATGATCGGGATGTACCGGAGCATCGCCTATGATCATGCCGACCAATATCGGGAATTGTTTGGCAGACTTGCGGGCGGCCATTTGCCGCTGGCCTTTCATTGCTCTGCGGGAAAGGATAGGGCTGGTACAGCCGCCGCATTGATATTGTCAGCGCTTGACGTGCCGCGTGAAATAGTCGTGTAGGACTACGCTCTGTCCGATCAGCTGATTGATTTCACGGCTGAATTTGCCGCAAAAACCAGAGATGCGCGGGACACACCCTATGCATTTCTGGCCGGGGTATCGCTGGAGCTGATCGCACCGATGATGCGCTCCGACCCGCTCTACATAGAAGCCGCATTTACGCAAATTGAGAAAGATCACGGGTCGGTATTGGCCTTTGTCCAGCGCGAACTGGACGTCAGCGATTCAGCGCTGGCCTCGATTCGTGACAATCTGCTTGAATAGGCGGCAGATGTTAGGCCGCGTGGACATGCCTCACCAATCTTAGACCATAGCCTAGGGCTTCTTGACTCCAATTTATTAATTACCTAATAGATTAATTCGACGCTTTGCGCCTCGCCAGCATTCGATTGGCAGAAGTTAGTAAAACAGGATGTGATTGTTGAGTAGCCTCATTCCTCGGGAAACCAGCCGCTCCAATATTTTCGCACTGGGTTGGTTACTTTAGTTGTTTAGTTGTGTTTCTGGGGTTGTCGCCCAATTCATCCAAGTCCGTTTGATTGATAAAATCAACGATCAGACTTTCCTTTGCCCGGTTACCAATGCTGGCTCGGATAACGCGGCGTATTTCGCCGACTAGCTCTGATTTGCTTTTCGTCTTCTTATTATGCTCGAAAATGAGCTCAAGGATATAGTCGAGATTGATCTCCTGAGACTTCAGAAGGCCTACTTCGAAAACGACATCATCCCAATCTATTTTAGACTCTGCTTCTTCAGCGTTTGCTCTTTCACGGCGGAGCCAGTCTCGAATATCATTATAGGCCGAGCGGTAGTCTTGGTGTAACCCGTCATCGCCTTTAGGACAGATTGGGGTGTTTTGCTAAAGGAGGATTTTTGGCTCATCTTCGAACTATAAGGACTTGAAGATGCCCAAAAGATCAGAGCCGCATGGATCGGCAGAAAAAGCACGTCAAAGATATTCGCCGAAAGACACGGCGTAAGTATTCTGCGGAAGAAAAGATTCGCATTGTCCTGGAGGGGCTTCGCGGAGAGTATTCGATTGCTGAGCTATGCCGGCGTGAGGGTATTGCCGAGAACCTATACTACACATGGTCAAAGGAGTTTCTGGAAGCTGGCAAGAGGCGTTTAGCGGGTGACACAGCCCGTCAGGCCACCTCGAATGAGGTTAAAGAGCTCAAGCGAGAAGCACAGGATCTGAAGGAAGCGCTCGCCGAGACACTCCCGGAAAATCGCTTGCTCAAAAAAAGCATGCTCGCGGATGGGGACAACGAGGTATGAGATATCCTGCATCCGAAAAATTGGAAATCATACGTCTCGTCGAGCAGTCGCACTTGCCTGTGAAACGCACCCTGGAGAAGCTCGGCATCTCCCGCTCAACCTTCTATCGCTGGTATGATCTTTATCAGCGCTTTGGCGAGACCGGACTAGCAGATCGCAAATCTCATCCTGGGCGAGTGTGGAACCGTATTCCTGACAAGGTACGCGAGAGCATGTTAGAAATGGCGCTTGCGCGACCGCAGCTCAGTCCCCGGGAACTTGCTGTCACCTTTACCGATGAGCGCGGATACTTCGTCTCTGAAGCCAGTGTTTATAGGATATTGAAAGCACATGATCTGATCACTAGTCCCGCCTTTATCGTGATGAAAGCCGCAGACGAGTTCCGGGACAAGACAACAGCCCCCAATCAACTCTGGCAAACTGATTTTACCTATCTGAAGGTGATTGGTTGGGGCTGGTTTTATCTCTCGACGGTCCTGGATGATTACTCTCGCTTATTTACTGCTCTGCTTGCGACAAGCTGGCAACAAGTTCACGTGCTGCAACATTTCCTTCGCGGATGGCGACATTTAGAAATCGTGGCGAGTTCGCATCGCCCACTACGCGGATATTGTTCTCTGAGCTATTCAGTGTGTCGAAGATTTCCCGATTGCATAGATTCGCGGAAACAAGAATCACCTGTTCAACGGTGACACTCTCTGATTGTGTGCCTAGGCAGGTATCAATACTTACCGTACGATTGGCAGCAATGCTACGCAATTTGGCTTCGGGCAATAAGCGGAAACGACCAGTTTCGTACAGGCGTTTACGTGCTGGAACCCCGGTAATATAGTAATCCATCAGGAAGCCGGCGTTGGCATGTCGCGTGACAAAGATTACCTCTTCAGCACCTTTAGCCAGCGCATATTCTGCCACGCCCAGGCCTTCGTAATGTCCAACATCATCTACGACCACAACTTTGCCATCAATCTTTGACGACGAGGCACCCAGCAAGTCATGACTTGACTGAACAAACGGAAGGTTTACACCCTCGACAGCAACACTGGGGTCATCGACAAACACGCCATCCATGCGGGGTAGAGAGCCAGTCGCTACAACCACCGCATCGGCCTTTTCGTTCAGCACATCGTCTTCGGTAAAATACGTATTTAATCGTATCTCAACGCCCAACTTGCGAAGTTGCTTTTCCTGCCAATCGGTCACATCGCCGATGGTCAGGCGGAAAGGTGCTTTCTTCGCATAATTGATTTGTCCACCCAGATCCTTATTGGCCTCTACCAATACGGTGTTGTGACCCGCCAGGGCGAATAACCTTGCCGCCTCCATACCCGCCGGTCCGCCGCCAATCACGAGCGCCTTTTTAGGTGTGTTAGTCTTTTCGATCTCGTCGTCGGCTATTCTCGACTCACTGCCAGTGGCCGCATTGATGGCACAAGTCATGGGAACGTGATACATCTCATTGGTGATACAGTGATTGCAGGCAATGCAGGGGCGAACATCTTCAGGTCTACCCGCTACGGTCTTGGCTACTAGATTCGGGTCGGCAATCGTGGCACGTACCATACTGACTAAATCAGTCTGCCCCAGGCGAATCGCCTGATCGGCCTCCTCAAGAGTTCGGAAACGACCCTGCACACTGCGATAGACAGACGTTGCACCCTCGAGAATCGGTACCGATTTTTCTAACTGATAACCAGTGGGGTAATGCATCCCGCCAACCGTCCATTCACCCTTGCAATAACTTCCTCTGGAACAGTTAACGATATCGACCGCACCGGATGACTCCAGTATCCGAAGAATTTGCTGATTTTCTTCAATGCCCAAACTGTCTTCAAGTTCGTCATCAGAAATTCGCACGCTAATGACAAAATCCTCTCCGACTGCCGCGCGAATACCCGTCAAAATATCCATAATGAAACGCATACGATTTTCCAGCGAACCGCCGTATTCGTCCTCGCGCCGATTCCATGCTGGTGACATGAACTGCTGTGGCAAATAGCTGTGACCACTGTGTACCTCAATACCGGCCAGCCCTGAATCTTTAGCCAATTTCGCACCATTGATATAAGCCTCGGTGATCTCATCGATCATCATCTTGGTCATCGGTGTCGGCACCAGGCCGTGAGACGGGCTGGGCACATCGGAGGGCGCCCAACAAGGTGAGCCATCCAGCGTCGTGGCATGATTCCCAGAATGCCACAACTGCTGCAGCAAGAGCATATCGTGGGGAGTAACTGCATCGAGCAATTGGTCATAACTGTCGCTCAAGCCCTGTTTGTACATTGCCAGATTGGACAGGCATGAGGTGTGTACCGAAGCCAGCTCTAAAATAGAGAGCGCCACGCCCCCCTTTGCTCGGGCTACATGATAATTGATCAGGTCTGGCCCAAGGCCAGAGGGCTCCATCATACTCAGGCTGGTACCATGCGCCGTGCGGATCACTCGGTTTTTAAGCGTGACATTGCGAATCGTTAAAGGTGAAAGAACGTGTTGGTAGCTCATGATAATAGCCTGTAAGATAATGAGGAAAGGCAGTATTTTCCAGTGAATGCGTTTACTGTTTGAAGTATATCAGTGACTGCCATTAAAATAAACGATCAATTAATTAATTAATGGCTTGTCATAATCTTTTTCCGGTTTTGGATTTTTTGAGGCTATGGTTTTATAGAGCTATGGTGTTTTGAGAACAGGGTTTGAGAACAGGGAATGGCACGACATTTGGGGTCGGCAGCAAGATATCGACCGAGACAATTGAGAAAAGCTGCCAAATCCTCCAGAACTGTTTATAGCCGCCAGGTAAGATCAATAACTAAGGCATTAAGAGGAAAGCGGGCCGTTGTGATGGGCTCATGCTGCGCCATTGGCCTGGATGACTCCTTCGATAAAAGCATTCGAAAGAAACAAGATAACGTAATCCCCCAATTCGTTCGCCTGGTAACTCGCATCGCGACCCAAGAATTAAGTTCTGTAATACTGAGTAAGCAATATGAGTGTCGAAGAAGCTAAACAACCACTTGTTCCTGGGCTCGAAAAAAACTGGAATGAATCGCAATGGTTCTGGTGGACAGACAAAGAAAAAGGCATGTCCGGCTTACACCGTATTGCCCACCAGCCTAACGCGGGCACTGCGCATATCTGGAATGTACTCATTGCAGACGACGGCCGCTACACGCGCCGAACAAGCCACACCGTCAAGTTCGAGGACTGGATGCGTGCGGAGGGTGTTTACAGCGTAGAAGGGCTGTCGATTCAACATATTCACGGAGGTGGCTGGGTGTGTAAGGTGACCCAGGACGCCTTTGAGGCAGAGCTGTTGTTTGTCGATCTATACAAGGCTGCCGGGTGCGGTATTGAATATGCTACTAACTGAAATGAAGTTACCGGAGATTGATATTTACTCGAGCGAGTATCTGGACGACCCTCATGCGCTTATGGCTGAACTCGAAAAGAGTCCTGAACCGTTGTATACTCACGTTTACATGCTTATGGGGCATCAGTGAAAATGACAATAAACTATAGGTGGAAGTGAGCAATGGCAAAACTCGAGAATAAAGTAGTGATTGTTACAGGCGCAGGCCGAGGCATTGGCCGAGGCATGTGCCTTGCGTTAGCCGAGGAGGGTGCCAAAGTAGTTGTTTCTTCCCGAACGGCATCGAGCATCGAAAAAGTCGTCAAAGAAATTCGCTCCGAAGGTGGTATCGCCGAAGCAGTGGTCTGTGATGTCAGTCAGAAGGAGCAGGTTGACGCCATGATCGAACGTAGCGCGGAGTTGTTTGGCAAGATTGATGTGTTGATCAATAACGCTCAAAGTTTTGGTACCGAAAAAGATCCAATGACGTTTTCCTTGCCCAAGTCGTTTGAGGATCTGCCCTTGGATGAATGGGAGTGGACGATGCGCACTGGCTTGTGGTCCACCGTCTGGGGCATGAAAGCAGTCTTTCCGTACCTGAAAGAAAACGGCGGCAAGATTATCAATTTGGCCTCGCCGGCCGGAGTATACGCCGCGCAGGGCGCTTCCGCTTATGTTGCAACAAAAGAAGGCGTCCGCGGTCTCAGCAAGGTGGCGGCGCGCGACTGGGGACAATATAAAATTACGGTTAACTGTATTCTTCCTGCGATACTAACGGATAATTCGGCAGGTGCTTATGAAGCTTATATGGCCCTGCAGGATGGCGATGCCGATTTGGAAAATACGGCCAATATCCTGGGATATTTGGGCGATCCCTATAAAGATATTGGTCCGGTTGCTGTATTTCTCTGTAGCAGTGATTCTGACTATATGACGGGGCACGATTTTTCAGTTGACGGTGGCTACTATTTGCGACCCTGATTCCAAGCCGCGAATTTTGACAGCACAAACGGTGAGTTAGATTTTTTCCATTGACTAGTGATAAAAAATGTAGGGTGCTAGCTGTTGTGCGAAGTGGGTCTCGATTTTATCCAGCCTTTTTCAGCAATCCCGGTATGACAATGGCCATCGCCTTCAATTGACTCCGAATCGGACCGTTCATTTTTTAACGCTGTCATCGACCTCTGCTCGCTTGCGGTGATAATAGAGGTGAGCTTTTGGAATAGAGTAAGGTATAAAATTATGATAGATCAATTCAAAAATAAAAATGTGATTGTCACGGGCGCTGGTTCGGGTATTGGCCGAGCCACGGCATTGGCCTTTGCTGAGCAAGGTGCCACGTAGTACTGGTAGATATTAATGCTCAGGGCATGCGGAAACGAACGCATTGCTCTCTAAATTCAATGTTAAAACTGTGCAGGTCGATTGCGATCTGACACAGGAAGATCAGGTTGAAGCATTGATGAACGCCGCAATCAGTGAGTTAGGCGAGATTCATATTGCGGTGAACAACGCAGGTGTCGAACAAGCGTTCACAAATCTGGTTGATCAAACGGTCGATACTTGTGATTTTGTATTTGATGTCAACGTCAAGAGCCTGTGGCTGTGTATGAAGCATGAGCTAAGGCATATGCAGGAAAAAGGGCAGGGCGTCATCGTGAATACCTCGTCCATGTCGGACTACTTTGGCTCGCCGGGGCCGGTAGCAACTGCGATGGTTGATGAACATTTTGCCGAGCATCCAGATCAACTTGAGGCTCTTATGCAGGCTATCCCTATAGCTCGAATGGCAGACCCTAATGAGATTGCGGATGCAATTCTGTAACTGGCATCAAAGCGTTCTAGTTTTATGGTGGGTCAATCGATGAAAGTCGATGGCGGCGGTACGGTCGGGTAAGAGGCAAATAACGATGGGTAGTCGAGAAAAATTTTACATATAATGAATAACTATGCGTTTAACCAAAAGTGCGTTTACATTTAACACCTAATTTGAGGAGTGTTTCAAGATGGGAATATTAGCTGGCAAAGTGGCAATTGTTACTGGTGCAGGCACCGGTATTGGTGAGGGGGAGGCCTATGCCCTGGCCAAAGAAGACGCCAAAGTGGTCGTGGTGGGTCGGAGACTGGAAAAAGTTGAAACCGTGGCCATCAACATCAAAGAGTTTGGTGGTGAGGCATTACCGCTGAAATGCGATGTGTGTTTAAGAGAGGATGTGGATAACGTGGTTGCCGAAACCGTCAAAGCTTATGGCTAGGTCGATATTCTGGTCAACAACGCGCAGATCATGCCGGGCCAAGGTCGTGGTGTGGAGGAATGGACAGAACAGGAACTGCGCGACATGTGGGAGTCGGGCTATCTGGGTTCATGGTTTTTTATGGTGGAGTGCTTACCACATATGAAGGGTCGCGGTGGCAAAATTATTAATACTACCTCGGCGGCAGGACACGGCATTATTCCGGGCCTGTTAGGTTACGGTTCTGCCAAGGAAGCGGTTCGCAGCCTGACCCGCTATGCTGCGCGTGAGTGGGGCCAGCACAATATTAACGTCAATCTCATTAGTCCCAGTGCGCTCTCCGAAGCCGCGGCTGAACTATTCAAAACAGAGGAAGAAGAGCAGGCTATGTTTGAAGAGTATGGCGTGGTTACGCGTCGATGGGGCCGCGCCGAAGAAGATAACGGCCGCACCGTAGTCTTTTTGGCTGGACCCGATTCCGATAATATCACCGGTTGCACGATCAGCTGTGATGGTGGCGTGGGAATGATCTAGGCGACCAGTCCAGGGCAGATTGTTGCACTCGACCTAAAGTAGGTAGAGCAATAGGCCACAACTGTTGTCGCCTCCTGATAAGGTATAAAATTGGACGAGATAAGTGACGAATAAAGTGAAACAAACCTTTTGCCGGATTTGTGAATCCTACTGCCCGATGCTGGCGGAAGTCGATGAGCAGGGTAAAGCCGTTAAATTAATGTCAATGCATTGGAAATCATGACTTTGCGTGTGCTTGCGTCTGTGCGGGATGGCGGCGCACCGGGAAATGAAGCGTCAACATTGAAGGTATTGGCGACAGAAATTGCCCAGGAAATAGCAGCCCTATTTCTCGAAGCTGCCGCTGATCATGGCATGCGGAAATTTGAAGACCGTGTCAGCCCCTTGTGGACCGGCGATGCCAGCTTCGCCGGTCCGGCAATAGCCAATAATTTCGGTACTCGCGCACAAACCATCTACGGCGGCACAAATGAAATTCAACGCAACATAATAGCTAAGCGCGTTTTGGGGTTGTAGTGGGCTTTGCCAGCAATTTACCTATTCGATACGAAGAAGTTATTTGCTGTGCGTGTCTCTTGAATACGAACCGCATATCAAAGCAGGCCTCTCGTTCTGCTATGAGGCAAAAGCTATAATAAATAGGGGAAACAGGGCCGAACTATAGATACGCATGTGACGATATCAGTATCGTTTAACTGCAGAACATATTTACCAAAAGAGAATTCACATGACACAAGCCACTATTCTTATCACCGGCGCTAACTCTGGACTAGGTTTCGAAGCGGCACGACAGTTCGCCCTCCGCGAGGATGTCTCGAAGATTATCCTGGCATGTCGCAGCAAAGTGAAAGCTGAAGAAGCACTTCAGAAACTGGAAGAGCAGACGGGCAAAAGCATTTTTGAAATTTTGATTTTAGATGTCGGTGATTTGGATTCGTGCCGCCAAGCTGCTGAAGACTTAAACACCATAGTTGACGGAATCATTCTGAACGCAGGCGGCGCTGGTGGAACCGAACCAGAAAAACTCACAAAACATGGCGTCATGTATACATTCGGGATTAATGTCCTCGGTCATGTCCACTTTACGGATTTGATCATGAAGAATGGCAAATTGTCCGAAACAGGTTCGGTTCTTTATGTGGCCAGTTTTGGAGCAAGAGGCGCGCCGGAGTTCGGGGCTGCAAAACCCCCTATCACTGATGGTTCAATCGAAGAGTGGACCTCCGTTGCAAACGGCACGAAATTTGACAAAAATTCTACCCTTGTGGACAAATATGGTGCCTCGAAACTGATAGGAGTTCTATGGACAATAAGCATGTCGCGAAGGCATCCTGGCATGAGATTTCTAGCGATCGATCCAGGCATGGTGCGGGGGACTTCCGCAACGCAGTTCATGCCAGTCTTTCAAAGACTGACGACAGATGCATTTACTTGGATGTTGCAATTACTCGGTAAAGCCCATTCCGTCGAAGTTGGCGCCAAACGCTATTTGGATGTGTTGTTGAACACAGAAGAGTTTGAGTCTGGTGTGTGGTGGGGAAGCAAGAAAGGGCTTACGGGAGAGCTAGCTGACCAAACGGAACACTGGCCTGAAATCATTAGCAGCGAGTCTGCGCAAGAAAATGCGAATGCTGTCATTCACAAATTTCTTTAGCGGCTGTTTTTATGAGACCAAAAACGGACAATAGCTGAGCGGCTTAAACCAGCCTTATTCTGTTGAAAAACTCGGACTCAGCAGGACATGATCCAATTTTCAGCAATAATGATTCAATAAGGCATAATTTTGCGAATCATTGTTACGAGATGCGACCTATCAGCCTTTTAATATTGCCACAGAAAACCGGTCGCGGAGTTTTTCAACAGAATAAGCCTCAAAACGGACATTCAGCAATTTGATTGGTGTGTCCGTTTCTGGCGATTTTCTGCCTTTCTCGTCGCTTATCAGACAGATCACATTAATGGGTTCGAACCTTGGCGGGTTCGGCCTTTCGGCAATGCGCTTCAAGGTCGGACATACAATGGCGATAGTTTTATCCCGAAGGCGGATGCTAGAGTTGCTCTTAATTGTGGAAATTTGCTGTGGCATGTCATCTTGGATGGCATCTATTCTGTGCCGAGCAATCGCAAATGGTATTCGCTATCGCCGAACAGCGTATCAACAGCTAACAGACGTTTGTGGAAATGGCCGACGCTCAGTTCGTCAGTCATTCCAACGCCTCCGTGAATTTGGATCGCGGATTCTCCAATGGATTTTCCCAGTTTCCCGATCTGTCCTTTGAGAATGGAAATGTCGCGCGTTTTTGTTTCTCCCGCCTCGGCGAGCGCAGTCGTATAGATCATAGTGGATCGCGCTTTGGTATAGGCAATTTTCATGTCAGCCATTCTATGGGCGATTGCCTGAAACGATCCAATGGGAGTACCGAATTGTTTGCGGGTCGATGCATATTCACTTGTTATTTTCAGGAGCGCGCCCATTGCACCAACAGCTTCTGCACAAAGAGTAATGATCGCTCTGGAAATGACGGACTCGATCACGTCAAAGGCGTCTAGATCGAGCAGGTTTTCCGATGGTAAATCAACATCATCAAAACGGAGATTTGCAGCGGTGCGGCCATCTATTGTCTGGAAAGAGGTTATCGTTAATCGATCGCGGCTGGGATCAACCATGAATAAGGCAAGACCATTTGCATCTCCGGCTGTACCCTCAATCCGCGTGCTCACGATGAGCAAATCAGCTTGACCCGCTCCAAGAACCATGCGCTTCTCACCATTCAATTTGAATCCATCTTCGGTTTTGCGCGCGCTTAAGGTAACAAGTCTGGGATCTGGAGTTCCCCGGCCTTCCTCATAAGCAAAGGCAACAGTTTTCTCTCCCGACAGAATATTGCTGTGATGTGTGACCGCCGAAGGGTTGTTGCTTGCCGCGAGAATAGAGCCAGTGAGAACCACGGAGGACACATAGGGTTTGACGAGCAAGTGTTTTCCAAAAACTTTAGCAATAGCAACAGTATCCGTTATCGAACCGCCAAATCCACCTTTTTCCTCAGGAAATTGCAATGCCAACAAACCCAGTTCGCAGAATGCTTCCCAGATTTCCGGAGACCATGGCTGGTCAGATTTGACGATCGCTTGCCGTGTATCGAAATCATATTTCTGCTGCAAAAGACGCAAAACGCTGTCGCGCAACATCTGTTGCTCTTCGGTAAATGAAAAGTCCACAATGGTATTCCTTCAGCCTGCTGGCAATGTCCGGGCGATCAGGTCGCGCTGAATTTCATTTGTACCGGCATAAATCGTGGTCGCGTGGCTTTTGAGGTAAAATGGCATCGAGATCAGGTCCATATCGCTGTCCATCGGCAACACATTGGAACCGACCCTGATCGCCTCGAGCTCTAGCGATAACCCTTCCAGTCCGGAAAGCTGCCGCATAATATCGGACTCGCGTTGGACAAGTTCCGAATTCATGATCTTGGTCATAGATGGCAGTGCCGGATCCAGCGAAATATCGTGCCCGCTAATGGCAAGTTTCTCAAAATGCTCTAGCGATGCAATTTCTGCTTCCAGTTCACCCAGAGTGCGCTGAAAGACTGCATCATCGGCCAATGTCTCACCAAAGGGACATGGTTCTGCTTTAGCAACCTCACGTATTCTTTCGATATAGCGCTTCAATGCCGGACTGCTTGCGGATACTTCCCGTTCATGTGTCAACAGATGCTTGGCAACGCTCCAGCCGTCATTTTCTTCTCCCACACGTCCGGATTGCGGCACCCGCACATTGTCGAAGAAAACCTCACAGCATTCGGGGAATCCGTCCAGACCATCAATTGGACGGGTTTCCATTCCCGGATAGTCGGTACGGTCCAGCAGCAGGAACGTGATCCCTTGTTGCTTCTTGCCGTCGCTATCCGTCCGGACAAGCATGCGCAGCCGGTTCGATTTATAGGCGAGTGTGGTCCAGATCTTACTGCCGTTGATGACATAATCATCTCCATCGGGATCGGCACGACAACTAAGCGAAGCTAGATCGGATCCGGAATTAGGTTCAGAATAGCCTTGTGTCCAATAGTCTTCACCGGACAATATGCGCGGAAGATATTTGGATTTTTGCTCTTCGGTTCCGAGATCGATCAGTAACGGGCCAACCATTTTCAGCGAATTTGGCAGGAGTGGAGGCAAATCCCTTTTCCGATATTCCTCTTCGAATATATATCGCTGCTCAACCGACCAACCAGTGCCGCCATATTCTTTAGGCCACCCCGGAGCAGCCCACCCTTTTTCAATGAGAATTGCTAGCCAGGCTTGTGCCTCTTCGAAAGGTGGAAAGGCGCTGGTGGTTTTCCGACCTGCTTCGCGAATGGCAGGCGTTGGCGCTTCGTCCAGAAACGCAGCAACTTTATTGCGGAAGGCATCAAGTTCAGAACCAAAATCAATATTCAAGACAATATCCTCATCACCGATGCCTAACTTCTATCAACAACCAAATGAGTATTGGCCAGCGAAATCAGTTTATCAAGCCAATCTGTTTTCTTTGACTCATGGAAGGAGAACGAGTTCGAAATCCGGATTGCCCCGATCAACCATCTTCAACAAACCCTCCAATGCTCTCCGGTCGTCCTCGATCGAATTGGTATTGCTAGCAATTAGTTTGTCAATCGGTACCCTGCCGGACTGAAGCAAGAGCAAAGCCGCCATTCCGGCGGTACTTATCGGAAGGGTCGCCTGATCAGTCTCGATGAGCAAAACAACAACA
The DNA here is from genome assembly GCA_951813595.1 of uncultured Parasphingorhabdus sp. Classification (GTDB taxonomy): domain Bacteria; phylum Pseudomonadota; class Alphaproteobacteria; order Sphingomonadales; family Sphingomonadaceae; genus Parasphingorhabdus. The sequence goes on from CATOTQ010000003.1 coordinate 87,488, forward strand.
AATCGGAAAAATCTGCTTTTGCGCTCGTAGCAGTCAGAACCAGACATTCCACACACGACCCAGAAGCGGACTGCCGGTGAATCAAATCACCATCTCTCACAAATGTTACCTAGAGCGTTACCTACATGACGAATCTCAGAATACGGCAAGTAGTATCGGTTAAGCTAAATATCTGATAAATATAGACATTATGGTGAGCCCTGCTGGGTTCGAACCAGCGACCTACTGATTAAAAGTCTGTTCGCATTGTCAGTTGAAATTCCCGATACGACCCAGGTATTCTTGCGCGATCTTTTCCGTACTTTTGAGTTTTTGGAGAAAATTTTTTCCTAAGTTATTGAAAAACTGGCGCACCCGAGAGGATTCGAACCTCTGGCCTCTGCCTTCGGAGGGCAGCGCTCTATCCAGCTGAGCTACGGGTGCCAGGCCAAGCATCAATATGCCTGAGCAGCGGTCAGCGCTTAGCAGTGTCGGTTGCGCTTTGCCAAATATATTTTGACCAGAATTTGCTCGTCACCCGCTTTGCTTGTTCTAGCTTTCGGCCTTGTCCCGGCGGGTTTTTTCAATTTCCTGAAACTTGCCGAACCCGCAGGCGGCGCGTTCTTCTATCCGCCCGGCCGTTTGATCAAGCACCCGGATGATATCGACGCTGCACAAGTCATTGGTAGAGGTGCGATAGGAAAATGCTTCCTCAAACGCCAGTCCGCTGCATCGGTGGGGGAGCTTGTTACGATAAATCTTGCCGTCGCGCATTTTGAAATCGATGGTGCTGTCGTCAATAACATCCGTGGAACGGATTTGCGAGCGGCGGATGCAGCTTTTCGGTTCGCCAATGGTCTTGATGACATATTTGTCACTTTTCGAAGATTTTTTGCCAGCTTCTACCTGAGTTAGGCCAAAGCCGCCTGCGGCTAAGGCAGAGGCGATGAGTACGGGAGCCAATAATTTCATCTCATTCTCCTTCGTTGGTCAAATCTCCATCAGAGTCGCAATCCATAGCCGATCTCCGGTTTCCCAAAGCTGAACAGTTCCACTAGCGTTTATGGAGCAGGCGTTTTCTGCTTGAACCGGCACAGATCGGCGACAGGGCAGCGCCAGCATTCCGGCTTGCGCGCCTTGCAGATATAACGCCCATGCAGGATCAACCAGTGATGGGCATGTACACGAAACGGCGCCGGCGTCTGCTTCTCCAGCTTCTTTTCTACCGCCAGCACGGTTTTTCCGGGCGCGAGGCCAGTGCGATTGCCGACCCGGAAAATATGCGTATCGACCGCGAATGTCTCCGCGCCAAAGGCACAGTTCATCACCACATTGGCGGTCTTACGCCCCACACCAGGCAGCTTGACCAACGCATCGCGATCCGCCGGAACCTCCCCGCCAAAATCCGCGATCAGCATTTCCGATAGCGCGATCACATTCTTGGCCTTCGTGTTGTAGAGCCCGATCGTCTTGATATGCTCCTTCAACCCGTCGAGACCCAAATCGACCATCTGCTGCGGCATTTTGACCTTTGTGAATAGCGCCCGCGTCGCCTTGTTCACGCCGATATCGGTTGATTGCGCCGAGAGAGCTACCGCGACAACAAGCTGATACGTGTTGTCATAATTCAGCTCGGTTTCCGGGGAAGGATTATCCGCAGCAAGGCGCGAATAGAATTCGAAAATATCGGCTTTTTTCATGAGACCGCTTGTGGCCAGCGAGATGGATCATTGCAAGCTGTAAGCTGATTTGGGAACAGCGAAACTGCCAATCCTGATTGGTAAAAATGATCTCGTCTTGTTCGATTGCAGTTGCGACGCCGAGGATAGCCTGTTCGGGAAACTGGTCATTGCACTATTGTCGATAGGCCGTCAGACAATCGGATAAATTCAAGAGACAAATTCACGAACAGTGCGGTCGAAAGAGTCGCTTCGTTTGAAAGTCCCATTACCATTGCTTCTGGCAATGGAAAACAGGTTCTGGTGCAGCCTATGTCGGCCATAAGCGAGTTCACTGGCTGGCCCGGTTAATGTGCAATAGTTGATACTTGTTATTTTTTATTAGAACTCGCATGGCTCTCGCCATGTCAGATTTGCGCAAATATGCAATCATCGGATGCGGGATGATGGGCCGTGAGCATATGCGCAATATCGCGCTGGTCGATGAGGCCGAATTAATTGCCATTTCTGACCCTGACACCGGATCACGGGAAGCGGCTAGCGACTTGGCGGCGGCATTGGGACAACAGCCGGAGATTTATGAAGACGCCAACGGTCTGCTGACTCTTGACGATATTGACGCCGTAATTATTGCGTCACCCAATTTCACCCATTTCGAGGTTGTAAAACCGGTAATGGATCGCGAAGTGGCAATTTTGCTGGAAAAGCCAATGTGTACGACATTGGAAGATGCGCAGGCATTGGCCCAACTACACAAAGCTTATACACCGCCATTCTGGGTCGGTATGGAGTATCGCTATATGCCGCCGGTAGCGCGATTTATCGAACGCGTTCATGCTGGGCAGACCGGACCAGTCAAGATGTTGTCCATCCGCGAGCATCGCTTTCCATTCCTGCCGAAAGTCGGTGACTGGAACCGGTTCAACCGCAATACCGGCGGGACATTGGTTGAGAAATGCTGCCATTTTTTCGATCTGATGCGTTTTACCTTGCAGGATGAACCAAGGCGGATATTTGCCAGCGGCGGGCAGGATGTAAACCATCTGGATGAACGGTATAATGGCGAGGTTCCGGACATTCTTGACAATGCTTTCGTCACGGTCGACTTCGCCGGTGGCGCTAGGGCGATGCTCGACCTGTGCATGTTTGCCGAAGGATTCGAGCAGCAGGAAGATATTTATGCGCTTGGCGCAAAAGGGAAGCTAGAAGTGCAGATTCCGGCTGCCAATATGACCTAGTCGCCGCGCGATGGTAGTGGTCTTGTTGTCGAAACGGTGGATACACCAGCCGATGCATTGAAAGCCGGTGACCATCACGGTGCAACCTATTTTCAGTTGCGTGATTTTCACTGCGCTCTAGTGCAGGGTAAGACTGCAAAGGTGACAGCAACGGACGGTTTTAGGGCGGTAGCAATGGGTGCGGCGGCGCATCAGTCGATTGATACGGGCAAGCCGGTGGCGCTGAATTTTCAGGATTGATGGAGAGCAATTTGCTGCAGAATATTCCACAAATCGGCTTTGGCTTCTGGAAAGTCGCACCCGAAGATTGTCCCGAAGTCTTGATCGAGGCAGTACGGGCAGGCTATCGGCATTTCGACTGTGCTGCGGATTATGGCAATGAGGCAGCTGTTGGCGAAGGCCTTGCAAAAGCCATGGAACAGGGGCTGTGCTCCCGCGATGAATTATGGATTACTTCAAAGCTCTGGAACACATATCATGCACCCGGGCATGTCGAGGCAGCGTGCCGGAAATCGCTGGATGATCTGGGGCTAGAGCAGTTTGATCTGTATCTGATCCATTTTCCGATTGCGCTTGAATATGTTCCATTTGAAAAACGCTATCCACCGGAATGGATTTTCGATCCTGAAGCGGAAAATCCAACGATGAAACTGGCGCAGGTGCCGCTTCATGAAACATGGGCTGCGATGGAAGCGCTGGCCGACAACGGCCTGACCAGGCGCATCGGCATATGCAATTACAATAGCCCTCTGATCCATGATTTAATGCGTTACGCCCGGATCAAACCCTACGCGCTACAGATCGAAGCGCATCCCTATCTAATACAGGGCAAACTAGTCCGGCTGGCGCGGCAATACGATATACATGTAACCGCCTTCTCGCCGCTGGGTGCACTTTCCTATGTTGAGTTGGATATGGCGGGCGTGGGCGATAGCGTTCTTAATGCATCCCCGGTTCTGGATGCCGCAAAAACCCATGATAAAACACCAGCGCAGATTGTTCTGAGGTGGGGAACCCAGCGGGGCACTTCGATAATCCCGAAAACCAGCAGGCCCGAGCGCATGCGTGAAAATCTCGCGATCACCGATTTTGTGCTGAGCGATGATGAGATGACCGCAATTTCGGCGCTTAACGCAAATCGCCGGTTCAATGATCCGGGCGTTTTTTGTGAAGCAGCTTTTGACAGCTTTTATCCGATCTATGACTGACGACATGGCAATAAAGAACCCACACGATTTCCCTACCATCATATCTGGTGATGGCGATCTTGCGGGTTATCTGGCCGCCCATAAACTTGCGGTTGATGAAAAACTGCAAACAAACGGTGCGGTTCTGTTTCACGGTTTTGATGTGCCGGGTGCACCGGAATTTGACGCGGCGGTTGCGGCTTATGGAGAAGCAAACTTCCCCTATGCAGAATCGCTATCCAATGCCGTTCGGGTCAATGTCACTAACCGCGTATTCACCGCCAACGAAGCGCCGCCATCGACCAGCATATTTCTGCACCATGAAATGGCACAGACGCCGGTCTATCCGTCCAAACTTTTCTTCTATTGCGAGATTGCGCCGGAAGAGGGCGGCGCGACCCCGCTTTGCCGTTCGGATATCTTGTTCGAGCTGTTGCAACAAAAGCAGCCCGAACTGGTATCTGATTTCACTGTAAAAGGTGTCCGCTATACCAATATCATGCCGGGCGAAGATGATGCCGGGTCAGGTCAGGGCCGTAGCTGGCGGAGTACATTGAGTGTGGGTGAGCGTGATGCAGCGGAAGTCCGGTTGCAGAGTCTCGGCTATGATTGGCAGTGGATGGATAAGGGCAGCTTGCGCGTGACCTCGCCAAAGCTTGATGCCGTGCGGACTTTGGGTGATGGTCGGCAGGTATTTTTCAACCAGCTGATCGCTGCGTTTCGAGGCTGGTCAGACAAGCGCAACGAAGCTTCGAAATCAGTCGCGTTTGGCGATGGAACACCGATTACCCGAGTAGACATGGCCGCTGCCATCGAGATTTCTGATGCGCTTAGCTATGATCTGAAATGGCAAGCAGGAGACGTGGCGCTAGTGGACAATTTTCTGGTGATGCACGGTCGCCGTCCCTTTGAGGGAAAACGCCGGGTACTGGCTTCACTTATACTGTAGCAATTTTTGATTTGGTACAGATTCAGATGCCAATATTGGCGACCAATAGCAGGACGATCAACGTATAAAATGTTGCGCCTATGGTTCCGGCCAATCCAATCGGCGAGAACAGCAGATAGAGGCCAATGACGCAGCTAAACAGCGTGATCGCGAGCGGTCTTGCAAAAGGCCAGGGCGTCATATCGACCTTTTCATTTGGCGTGAATTGCCATGATGTTGATCTCGGGCGCCACCAACCGGTCACCAGCATGATCCCGACCTCAATCACGAACAGGATCGCATATTGATGCAGGAAGTGGAGCGTAACGATATCATCAAATACAAAACGCAACAGACCATAGGTTGCGACGTGGAAGATAATCACCAGCTTCGCGCCCAGAGCCGGTACGCGGGCCGTGAACAGGCCAACAATAACGATCACCACGGTCGGGATATTATAGAAGCCGGTGAAAATGCGGATGACTTGCCATAGTCCGGCTTCGGCGAAATAGAGCAAGGGCGCGACGACAAATGAGAAGAGCGCGATGATAAAACTAGCAATCTTGGCGACGCGCACGAGCTCGGCATCCGTTGGTTCCCCTTTGCGCGCCGGGGCATAGACATCAAGGCTGAACACCGCGCCCAATAGCACGGCGAGGAAAAAGCCAGACAGGTACACTGGCAACACATCCTTGATCAATCGGGGATAGGCCTGATCGATGGAGCCCAGTCCGGGGCCATAGAGGTGAAAGGCAATGACCCCCGGGATCATCATCAAGAATGGCACCAGCAACTTGAAGAAACCGGAGAACAGGACACCTTTCTGCCCTTCTGCCAGTGAAGCAGCGCCCAGTGTACGCTGGATGACATATTGGTTGGTGCACCAGTAAAACAGATTGGCGAACACCATGCCTGTGAAAATCGTACCAAAGGGGGTGGGGTCATCCGCATCGCCAATAGCATTCAGTTTTTCGGCATGGTCATTGACGAGTTTGTCCATGCCCAAACCAAAATCGCCTTGGCCAAGAGCGATGATGCCGAGCACCGGCACCAGAATTCCAATGATTAACAGGCCGATACCGTTGATTGTATCGGAGACCGCGACAGCTTTTAGGCCGCCAAATATTGCGTAAATGGAGCCAACAACGCCGATCGTAACAACCGTGGCGACCAGCGCCGGAAAATATTCAAGTCCGGTCAACTCAGGCACATTGAAAAGCTGCAATACGGCAACCGATCCAGAGTAAAGAACGGACGGAATGGTCACCAGACCATAGCCCAACATGAACAGAATTACTGACATCCGCCGGACCGTGGGGTCGAAACGATCATTCGGGAATTCAGGCAAAGTTGTGAAAGCGCCAGCCAGATAACGGGGCAAAAAGACAAACGCCATCGCGATGGTTGCGACAGCTGCGGTTACCTCCCACGCCATGCTCGAAAGGTTAAAGCCATAGGCCGAGCCGTTGAGACCGATCAGCTGCTCTGCCGACAAGTTGGTGAGCAATAACGATCCAGTGATGAAAGACGCACCCAGCCCGCGCCCCGCGAGAAAATAGTCTTCCCTGGTGTCGACCGTGCCGCGCGTTTTCCACCAACTGATCAATGCGACCAGTGCCATGAAAAACACACAGCTTAAAACCGTTATCAGGAGCTGTGTCTGATTCAAAACAGGCGATCAATCATGGTGTAATCAGGAATGTCCTACTCTCCAGTAGTTTCAGTGTTACCGCCTGCGTGATGCAATTCCAGTCCAGTCATCCAGCGACGCTGAAAGCCTTTCCAATAGTCGGTTTCCTCGTTACCGGCCAACGCTCCGTTAAGTTGTTCCCCGGCACCAATTTCCCAGTTTGCATCATTCGAATCGGTAGTTGGCACATTTTAGATAATCAGCTTTGGATTCCTCCCCCTTGAGCCGCCAGTCAAAAAAGGCAGTCACAAAATGCTGATTGATCGCGTTGATCCGTTCGGTGCGCCAGACCGGCTCTTTCAAAAACTCGGTGTACTGGAACGGAGCATCTTTGGGGATATCAAAATCATTCCCGGCAATATTATGTCGTGCTTCCCGGTAGACCAGCATATGCCGTTCAGAATTGGTGAGTGTATCGAAAATCCAGCTAACGCCTTCCTTGTGGTTGACCACATCATCTTCGCTACCGGAAATCAGGAGTACAGGCTTATCAATTTGCTTCAACGCATTTTTTGTCCAAACACGACTGTCCGGTTGCCCGCCCTAGGGAGAAATAGCGACCAGGGCGTCTATCGGGCTTGGCCTTTTCGTCACATTCTGCATTGCTGTCTTTGCAGCTTCGGGAATATTCGCCATCGGGTCTGCGTCAAATTGATAGGGCGCCCCGGACGCGGCCAGCGCGCCATAGCCGCCCATTGAATAGCCAATCAGGCCAACCTGCTCAGGATCAATTTGAATAAAAGGACCAGTTTCTAATGCTGCCTGGCCCAGTATTTTGTTTAGTATCTGCCGTTGGTCCAGCATCCGGCTTGTCAGCACGTTGCCAAAGGAAAGCAGGAACGATGGTACGCCTTCCACGCGCTGATCGGCGTGATCAATCGAAGCAACGACATAACCGTGTGTTGCAAGATGTTCCCCGAGATCGCTGAACTGGGTATTCCAGCCACCAAACCCGTGGGACATGATAATGATCGGGAATTTCTGACCGGAAAGCGGTGCAGCGTCCGCAATGGCGCGGCCCTGATAGTTGATAATCAGAGGCTCCTGCCCGAATGGTTTCATCTCGTGGCGGTAATTTTCCGAAGCGGCTTTACTGGTAGTTTTCGCTGGATACCAGAAACGAACCGAGAGGATTCGATTTCCGCTTTCAAGATTGCCGGACACAGCGCCCTAGGTAGTCAAGGTAAAGCGACCGGGCATGACATAATCGCGAACGGTCGTTCCGATCTGATATTTCCCCGGTCGCCCCAGTTCGGGTGCTTCGCCTATCTTCCCCTCATGCCCGGTCGGAGAAATCGCATAGGTCACCGCCCCGGCGCCGATCCCCAGGGCCAGAAGGATAGAGATAAATATATGGCGTTTCTTCATCATAAAACCTTTCGCCGTGCGTGCCCGGCATTAGATGGCAAGTCTAGCGCATGCCACCGATATTGCAGCAGAAATCCAGCATATCACTATTGACTTTTATTCCAATAAGCTTGAATCAATGATTGTTGACCCCGCGTGACGGGACCATTTCTTCACTATCTTCAGGAAATAATAAATGTTCGATCTTTCCAATCATGTTGCCCTTGTCACCGGCGGGAATGGGGGGCTTGGTCTGGCGATGGCCAAGGGTTTGGTCAAAGCCGGTGCTAGCGTGGCGATCTGGGGCCGGGATCAAGACAAGAATGCTTCGGCACTTGCTGAACTGAAAGAAATGGGCGCGGACGCTGATGCCTTTGTCTGCGACGTTACTGATGCAGACCAATGCAATCAGGTATTCGCAGCAACACTGGAGCGATTTGGCAAGGTGAACAGCTGCTTTGCCAATGCCGGAGGATCAGGGCCGATGGGGATGCTGCATCAGCTAGATCAGGATGCCTGGCAATCGGTGCTGGACCTTAATTTGAACAGCGTTGTGAACACCTATAGACCGGTTATCGCGCATTTGCTGGAACGACAGCAAGGCGGAAAACTGATCGTTATGTCCTCTGCCGCCGCACTGGTGGGAACACCAATGAGCGCTGGATATGCAACCACCAAAGCTGCCGTGGTTGGTTTGATCAGGTCATTGTCACTCGAATTGGGACGAGCAGGAATTCAGGCCAATGCGATCCTGCCGGGCTATATTGAAACCGAAATGTCGGTACAGACCCCGCAGGCTTTCAAGGATGCCTGCAAGCGGCGATCAGCATCGGGAGAACATGGCACTTTGGAAGATATGGAAGGTGTTGCGGTCTTTTTGGCGTCACCGGAAAGCAGGTTTATGACTGGCCAGTGCCTAGTGCTGGATGGCGGTCACAGTATCCATCCGATGTAGAATGTCTTGAACTGATTGTGGCCCTTTCCCGCTGCTGGCTCAGGTGGCTGGACGCTCCAATTTCCCGAACCGAAGTCCATGATCGTTCCGCAACGCGTTGAACGTGCCCAATATCATCGTCACTGTGATGTTTTCTACTTCCGCGCGCGACATTTCATTGTGCAGGAAATAAGCGCCAGCGTTTGCCGGCAAGCCAAATGATATATCTGTTGCTGCGTGTGCGATTTCATAGGGAACATCAAAATTGCGCGTGACCAGCTGTGCCAGATATTCCACAGCTTCCTCGCGACTATAGTCGGTCGGATCATTGGCGCCCGCAACGCTAGGTTCGGTTTGTAGCCGTTCGATGATGAGGCCCCGTTCTTCGATATATTTAAGATACTGATGCGTGACGCCGCGCACCAACTCTTCAAAAGTTTCCGCAGCCTCGGCTTCCTGCTGTTGCAGTTTGCGCAATCTGGTCAACTCCCGCTTCAACAGCATGCGCAACAGCACGGTCAGATTGTCGAAATAGGTGTAAACCAGCGACTTGCTGATCCCCGCTTCCTTGCCGATCCCGTCCATGGAAAGCGCCGAAACTCCCTCGCGCGCGATAATATCAGCGGTATGGTCAAGGATCAGTGACTTGCGCTTCTCCGGGCTTAGCCGCCGCCGTTTAACAGGTGTCGGATCATTCATAATCTTGAACTAACATATTGTCGGCCAATGGCAAAATTGGCGATTGTATAACATGAGACTTGTTCAAAATGTCGTCGGGTCAATCCACATCATGTCATCAATAGATTGTGATTTTGGTGCAGAAACATTCTGCTGGATCGAGATGACATTACCATCGGGATCATAGGCATAATATATTTTCCAGCCCTGTGCGTTTTGGCGGAGCCAATCATTTTTATACCCTGCTGTGCCAGACGCTTTGCTTCCGCATCAGCATCGGTCACTTCAAAGGCGGCCATATTATAACCAAGCTGGTCGACATTGGCTGGCTCATCGCGGACTGGCGTGGCCGGCTTGATATATTCCCAGAATTCTATTTCGAGATTGCGGACAACAAACCAGCTGCTACGTAATACCAGTCCATCAATTCCAGCTACATCATCCATTTTCGGAAAGTTGGAATATTCTCCCCTTCGCCGCGCACCGTAACCGATAAGTTTCGCGTAAAATGCAACCATGCGGTCAACATCAGAGGTTGCCCCACCGATATGCGTGATCCACGCTTGGTCGGCTCGGCGCGGCCGATCGACGGTCTCATTTTCAATCATCGTCCCATCGGGATCGCGGCCATAAGCATAGGTGACACCATAGCCGCCAAGATCAACAGGCGCATTGCGTGATACCAAATCCAGGCCAGCCTGTTGAAACTTTGCCAGAGCCGGATCGGCTGCCGGGGATTGAAAGCAGATATGGGTGTAGCCGGGGCCATAGACTGGTTTGGAAAAAGGAGGTTCCTTGGCATCGGGATCGAAATCGATCAGTTTGACAAAGACGGTCGTGGTGCGGATTAGTGCAATTTCAACCTCGCCTTGCTCCGTTGCCATCATTTCCGGATGAAACAGAGAACTGGCCGGTGCGCGATATCTTTCGACCACTTCAAACGGGACCGCGTGCTGATAGAAGGCAATGGTGTCATCAATATCAGACACGGTCATGCCGACAAAACGTACGCCTTTGATCCGGGTGTCGTTCAGACTGGCTGGACGGAAAAATCCGGATTGTGTTACATTGCGGTCAGATGTGCTCGCGCTTTCGGGCGCTGGCAAGGACTGCATACAAGAACCCAGAAAGACACTGAGAACCGCAATTGCCAATATTTGCTTCAGGATCAGTTTTCTCCTCAATCTATTCCGTAGGCCAGCAGCACGTTGCCCGGTATCTGGCGGAATTTGTCATAGCCGCTATTAACGAACAGCATACCGCCGGCGATCACCGGTCCGGAAGAGTCGATTGATCCACCACGCGCATCTAAGCCGTTGACAGTAGCATAATCGCGCCTGGTATCGGTGCTCCAAAGGGGTATGCCATCTGCGGCGGAATAGGCGCGCAAAATTCCGTTTAGCGCACCTGCATAGATAACCCCCGCAGCAATAGTCGGTGGCGCCGACAAAGCCGTGCGGCATTTATGTTCTTCTTCTTCACAGACATTGGGTTCAAAGTGACTCCATATGGGTTTACCTGTCGCTGCGTCATACGCATGCAGGCCTTGCCGCGAAGTACCCACGGCGAATTCATTCCCCGGCGTATCGGCAATTCCGACAAACAGGGTCTTGCCATCGCTCGCCATCCCCCAGTGAACTCCGCCATTAAAGCCGCCCATGCCGGTACGGATTTCCCAGAGGATCTTGCCATTTTTGTCCGGATCCATGCCATAGAGCATACCTGATTTCTGCCCGGCGAGTATGATATCCTTGCCATTGGCCAAAGTCGTCAGGATCGGTGGCGCACCGAAATCAAAGTCCGGACCGTTCTCTTCCGGACAATTGACCAGCGATCCAAAGCGTCCGCAGGCTCCATTCCAGGCATCACCTTCTATAGTCTGCTGTACCCAGCGGACGTCGCCTGTTTTGGGGTCGAGCGCGATGATGGCATCGCTTTTGTCATTGGCGGGCGAAGAGTAATTTTCTCCTGTACCGACATAGATGAGGCCGCGTTTGCGATCGATAGTTGGAGTGGACCAGATAGGAGCACCCGATGGTCCAAAGCGATCCTTGCCCTTACTATTCATCCCATTTTTTTGCGGTTCATCGACGGTATGAAAGCGCCAGAGCTTTTCTCCATTTTTCGCATCCAAAGCCAATAGGCCGCCCCGGAACGTACAGCATTCATATTCAGGATTAAACGCACTGATGACTTCTGTTGAGGACATTGGCACATAAAGCCGCCCCTGATAGTGGGTGATGGAACCAGTAATCGTACCTACCGGATGATCACGGACGGACTTTTTCCAGATCAGCTCGCCCGTCCTCGCCTTGATTGCATAAACATTGGCGTTGAAGTCGCCAAAATATAGGGTGCTTGGATTGCCCTGTGCGTCTGGCCCGATAGTCGGTGCATTGCGCACTTCTGCCTCGGCGGAAAAGGTCCACCATACACAGCCGGTTTTGCGATCGAGAGCGTAGAGTATGCCCGGCTGGCTACCGAGAAAGAGCGCTTCTTCGGTCACCGCTGGTTGCGAACGAATACGAGACCCGCCAAGAATGCCAAAGGCCCATTTGAGTTTAAGCCGAGACGCAGCCGAATGCGTTATCCCGGCGCGTTCTGCTGTCTGGAACCTGGAATTGCGTAGATTATTCCCCCAGCGATTCCAGAGTGGTGCCGAACCTAGAACGAGCGACCCCTCGCAGCGATGAGCCTCTGCATTGATTAGAGCGTCTTCCCCTGTCGGGCTACCGACATATTCAGCCACAAGCCGCTTTTCGAGCGGCGTCAGTATCGCAGCCTGTTCCTTCATTACACCGGTCGTCAACGAAGCGATAATCGCATCACTCGATTGCAGGCTGAGTGCAGCGCGTTTGGGCGCTTCGACGGCGGAATCGCTGTCGTGACAAGCGGCGCAATGCTGCTGGTAGAGTGCTTCACCGGGATCGCTTGCCAGCGCCGTTGCTGTTTCCTTCAATTCTGGCCTATCGTGGTCAACAGGCGCTTGGGTACAGCTGACCAGTATCAAACAGGTTATCCCAAGCAGCAATTGATATATGCGTAAACAGCTATGCAAAATGCACGCCCCTTTGTTGACTATATTTACAATAAGGATGTAAGATTGGAAATCAATTGCTTCTTTTGCCCATGATCGGAAGTTCCATGACTAATAACCTCTTGCCGGTTGCAATTCTGAGCATCGCGCTAATGGCATGTTCTGCGGCTGCGGATATTCCGGAGGAACAAACTGATCCCGCTGTTACTTATGCGAATGCCAATCGCGATGGCGATATTGCCTATAAGCAAGGTTATTTCGGAAGCGGCGAGACCAGACTCCACTATGTTGAGGCAGGTGAGGGTCCGCTGGTCATATTACATCATGGATGGCCGTCGTTCTGGTATAGCTGGTTTGACCAGATGGAGATGTTGAAATCGAATTACCGTGTTGTCGCGGTCGATGGATTGGGGTCCGGTCTTTCGGCCAAACCTCATGATCTGGAGCCTTATAAATTATCGGCGCTGGCTAAACAGCTAGATGATCTGGCGCGGCATCTGGGTGGTGAGGAGAAGTTCATCCTGATCGGCCATGACTGGGGTTCGGTTTTAACGTTATCCTACGCACAGGCCTATCCGGAGCGGTTGCACAAGGTGGTTGGCATGAACGCGCCACCGCTTAAACATGCTAATGAAATATCAGAAATCAGATGCGGAGCAGCAGGAACGGTCCAGCTACATGATCCGGATCAAACAATCCATGCCATGGCAGATTAGAGCATTTGGTGCCGGCCTTTCCATATCGAAACGTGCCTATAGTGCTTTGGTTGAGCGCGGCGATCTGAAACCCGAAGAGGGGAAACTATTCCACAACGCCATGTCGGACGCCGATACCATGTACGCAATGATGAATTGGTATCGGGCCAACATTCCGGCCTGGGATGAGATTACAGACGATGATATGTGGCCTTCACCCGATGCTACAATTGACGTTCCAGCTTTGATTATCTGGGCTGAAAAAGACACGGTTGCCGTTCCGAAACTGGTTGATGAGCTCGCGAATTCATCACCGACGCTGGAATTCGTCAATCTGCCCGGGATCAATCACTGGACCTCGATGGAACAATCCGAAAAGACCAATGCGGCCATACGGGCATTTCTAAAAGAAAAGGGCGAGTAACTTTCGTTACCCGCCCCAATTTTGATCCAGATTGGGAGAAATGGATCAGAATTTAAACTTGACCGCTCCGCCATAGGTGCGTGGCTGGTTGCGATAACCGGATAGCGACCCCGCCTGAGCCACCGTTGGGAATACCGTGGTGTTGTAGACATCATTGGTCAGGTTGCGACCCCAGAGGGTGAATTCCAGACCATTTTCCATCTCGTAAGTGATCGAAGCGTTCAATGCTTCAACCGCGCGACGGAACTGCGGAAGGCCCTCCGCGATCTGGGTGTTGCTCTCCATTAGGAAATCGGCGTGCAGGATCAGGGTGTTGATGCCAACAGGCACCTTGTATGTACCACCGAAGCTAAGCGAGTATTCCGGAATTCCTGCAGGAGTTAGTCCGGTCAAGTCGGTTGGAACTACCGCAAAGTTTTGATTCAACACGCTGCCGCCCGGGAAGTCGTCATATTTAGCATCGAGATAGGTCAATGCTCCTGTGAAGGTCAGGTTCGGAATCGGTGATACCGAGGCATCAAATTTAAAACCGCGAACCGATTGTTCCGGAGCGTTACCCAAAACGAAGCCAGTGCCGGTAAAGATGTTACTCTGGAAATCTTCCAGTGTCTGGTCGAATATTGACAGATTGAAGGCAAGTCCGGGAAAGTTCGCCTTGATGCCAACTTCATAAACTTCGGCCTTCTCCGGAGCCGCAAAGCGCGAACCAACTCTGACGTTGTTCGGAAGGTTCGCACCAAATGCCGTTCTGATCGGAGAGGCAGCAGGAGGTGGAACTTGGAATGGCGATCCCGGTGTAAAGAGCGCTGGCGGAGGTGCGCTATCGACCGAAAGATTCACAGAGGATGCTTTGAAGCCTGTTGCGTAGGTCGCATAAATGTTGACGTTGCGGCTAATTTCATAAGCAACGCGGAACGTGTATGAAAAATTTTCATCCTTGGTTCTGCCATCTTCCACGGCGTTAGGGAATGGCAGATATGGCGGGATGAACTGCAAAGGCTGTAACGCCAGAAATGGATTGTCACCTCCAAGAGATGCGAAAACGCCTGCCTGAGCTGGCGTCAAGCCAAGACCGCCAAAGGCGGGTGGGGCAACACCTAGGTTAAACCCAGCCTGAATCAGATCGATGTCGGAGAAAACATCGGTTGAGATGCTGTTATGTGTCTGAAGTTTGCGATCCTCGGTATAGTTACCGCCTGCTGTAAATACTAGTCCGTCCAGCGGCTCAAAATCGATCTGGCCAAAAATCGAGAAGGAATCATTGTCGAGAGTGAAATTCGTTGTGCGACCCTGACCCTGGCCACCAAAGGTTCCGGCGGGAATTGTCGGAATCAAGGCGCGCAATATGGCTTCAGAGCCACTATAACCGCCGCCGCTGAGGAAGTCGGCATAGCCCTTGAAGTCGGGCGCCGAAAAGCAGAGAGCCGGTGGTTTCGATATCCTCTTTGAAATAGTAACCGCCGACCAGGAAGTTAAGCGGCCCGTCAAAGTCCGATGCTATCCGCAATTCCGCAGTATAGGTATCGATTGCTCCTTGATTGTCATTTATGCCAATCAAATCAGCACTGGTGAAATCTGAATCCGCGTTGGTATCACTGCGAACAGCGCGATAGGCGCCGATTGCTGTGATATCAAATGGTCCGGTGCTATAGTCTGTCTGAAGCGAGACACCGTAATTTTCGATTTTGTTCGTCGACGGAAAGTTCGCTGTATTTGTAAGTCCGAAACGATTGTTCGAGTCAATTATGCCGCCAAGCACCCGCACAGCACCGCCAGTCGGTCCATCTACAATATTGACGACAGCACAGCAGACTTCGTCAATCTTGTCATAGTCGCCAATAAGACGGAAGCTCAGATCATCATTTGGTTCAAACAGCAACTGCCCGCGGACGCCCCAGCGATCGCGTTCATTTGTCTCGGAGCCAAGCGCAAGATCTGTTGCATAGCCGTCACGTTTGTTGATGTTTCCTGCCAGAGAGAAAGCTATCGTATCACTGATCGGGCCGGTCACGTCTGCCTTCGCAACAATGGCATTGAAATTGCCGTAGGAAAGTTCGGCACTGCCTCCAAATTCAAACTGCGGTTTGCGCGTAACGATGCTGATGATACCAGCAGATGCGTTTTTGCCGAAAAGGGTTGATTGAGGTCCACGCAGAACTTCAACACGCTGCAGATTGGGAAGATCGCCAATTTGTGCTGCCGAACGTGAGCGATAAACACCGTCGATAAATACACCAACCGATGGCTCGATACCGGCATTGTTCGCGCCGTTGCCGAAACCGCGAATAATGAAGTTGGTGTTGGCTGAGCTCTGCAACTGGTTGACGCGAAGTGACGGCACCAGTGTCTGGATATCCAGAAGGTCTCGAACCTGTGCGTCTTCGATCTGCTCCGCACTTGTCACTGAAACCGCAATCGGGGTTTCCTGCAGCGTGGTTTCCCGTTTGGAGGCGGTCACAATGATGACATTGTCATCTGCTGCTCCGTCATCTTGGGTGTCTTGCGCATATGCAGGTGTAGCTAGGGCCATGCTGCTGATTGCAGTGGCCGCCAAAAATCTTGAAATGTTCACCCTGACTTCCCGTTTTCCTTATTGACTAATTTTCCAATAGCGGCAAGATACAAAAACTGCAATATGGCATTTATGCAACGCATCTAGGCGCCAATGAGCCAGTCAGTTGCGACTATTCGGGCAATGCGTAGGCAATGATATATCCGCCCTTACCATCCTTCACGCTTTTGGAATCGATGTAGGTGCCGGTAGCGGGATCGCGCGGATAACGCCAGCTTGGATTGGGAACGGTTACGATTATGTGCTGCCTGTTGTTTTTAGGCGACACATAACTCATCGGTGTCGACTGGCTATTGCCTGGTAGGTCGGCCTTCCATCTCACTTCCCCCGTGCGCAGATCAAAGGCGCGTATATTGGCATCCATCGTCGAACTGAGGAACGTCAAACCACCGCGGGTCGTGAGCGTTCCTGCCCGGATTGCTGTACCGACATCACAGGGGATGCCCGAGCGCAGGTTGAACGGGCCGGAAGAGCTCATGTTCCTAGCAGGGCGGCTCCATAGCAATTCTTTGGTATTCAAATCCATCACTGCAATACGCGACCATGGCGGCTCGAAACAGGGAACCACAGTACCCAGCCGGGACATGAAGGCATCGGCAGGCCAAAAAATTTGATCTGGCGATGGTCAAAAGGATCGTCGGCATCCGGCTCTCCCATTTTGGGCATTGGGTCATCAGGATCGAGGCGCACGGCAGGATGTTTTTTACCGAGCAACAAAGCGGCTTGGGGACCGGCTTCTGCAACCTGCTCCGGGGTTACAAGTATCAGGCGGTGGGCAAGCATCATCGGTGCGGCGACCAGCAGGCCATTGTCGGCGTCAACCGATACGCTACCCCAGTTGAAGCCACCAAAGTTGCCCGGATACAGCATCGTACCAGTGTTTGTCAGACCCGTCGGAACCGAAGGCGGCGTATACATGCCTTCATAACGCATGGTGCGATACTCGATACGGCAAATCATAATCCCAGATATCGTGATGCACCGTCTGGTATTTCCAGCGCTGCTGACCGGTCGCTGCATCAATGGCTACCACGGCAGATGACCATTCATCATCAATTTCCCGCCGCGCGCCGCCAAAATAGTCTGGCCCAGCATTGCCGGTCGGCGCGTAGATCAGGTTCAGCTCCGGATCATAGCTCATGATCGACCAGACATTGGGAGTACCAGCTGTGTAACTTTCGCCTTCGCCAGGCTCCCCAGGACGACCCAGGTCCCAGGCCCAGGCGAAATCACCAGTGATGGCGTCAAAAGCACGAACCACGCCGGATGGGAGGCCCAGATCCTGCGAGTCATTGACCAGACCGCCAACTACAAGCTTGTCTCCGGCGACGAGCGGCGGCGAGGTCAGATAATATTCGTCCGCATAATGTTCCCCCAGGCCCGTGCGCAGATCAACGATTCCGCTGGAACCAAATTCTTCACATAACTCGCCGGTTTTCGCATCCATCGCGATCATGCTGGCGTTGGCCGTTGCCGTAACAATGCGCTTTGCGCATTGCCCGTCTGTCCTTTCGGCGGTTTCATGATAGGCAACCCCACGGCAAGTCTTGGCATATTGATGTTTGGCGGGTGCGGACAGCTTCGGATCGAAACGCCAGAGTTCTTCGCCGGTCGTTTTGTCAATCGCGACCACGACGTTTAAGGCGGCACAGATGTAAAGCACGCCGTCCACATTCAACGGGGTTGCCTTGAAATCATCTTCTACGCCGGTGCGATAGCGCCAGACTTCTTCCAGCTCGCCCACATTGTCGGCCTCAATCTGATCGAGACTAGCAAAACGCGTGCCGCCTGCATCATTGCCATAGTGGCGCCAGTCGCTCGTGCCGCCAGCCCGTGTTTCCCTAACGGTGCCCGTGCCATTTTGTTGATATCCAGGAATCGCCAGTAGTGCCAACGTTACCAATACAGCCGCAACTGGCGCTCCGACCAACCATCGGGAGGCGCTGGCATGGACGTCTTTTGAAGGAGACGCATTGCTTCGATACCAAGGGGTGAGAAACCAAAGGCCCAGCACCATCCAGGCGGCAACACGAGGCAATAGCGACAGCAAGGCTCCATCCGATTCCCACAGTCCCCAGACGAGTGTTACGAAAAGCAAAGAGCCATAGAGTTTGGGTGGCCAGCTCTTGCGACGAATGACACCAAATGCGATTATGAGGGTCACGATTCCGGCGATCAAATAGTAGGGACTTCCGCCCAGGTAGATCAGGAAACCGCCAGGGATTAGAAGGAGAATCCCTATCAGGACCAGCAGCCCGACAAAGACCCAATGGAGGATTTTCCGAGACATTCCGTTTTCGTCCTAAAGACCGTTATTCGCAAAATTTTGCGATGAAGCCATGGCATCAGCTGGCACCTTCTGGAGCCCCAACAGGTTGCCATCCGGATCGCGGCCAAACAGGACCTTGCCACCATCCATCTCAATCACTTTCGACACAATAGTACCGCCGGCTTTGACCAATCGATCCTTTGCACCATCGATATCGGCAACATCGAACATGATCATATTATACCCCGGCGCATCAATTGGTCGGGGTTTAGGATTCCTGTCGAGTGAATGGCTATGATACTGGATCAGTTCCAGCTCCAGATTGCGTATCTGGAACCAGGCCATCTCAATCTCGCTATCTTTTTCTCCCGACACCTGATCCAGTTTGTCCCCCGACAGGCTCCAAAATCGGCCAACCCGGCGCGATTCCTGTCCACCTAGAAAAGCTTCATAGAAATCCACCGCCCGGTTCATGTCGGGTGTCGCAAGCGAGACATGACGGATGCGATATCTGTTTTTGGGTGGCTCCGGCAGATCAAGGGCGGCAACATCGACATGTTCAACTTCGAAAATTGCGCCATCAAGATCGCGGGTATAGGCATATTCAACCGGATTACGATCGCTGAGCCGCACCATATTCGGGTCGCCAATCACCTGCGCGCCAGCCGCCAGAAATTTCTGATAAGCGCCGGTGTCTTTGGCAACCTGGTAACAGACATGTGCAATGCCCGGACCATAAACTTCGATCGGACTATAGCCCTTCGCCGCATCAGACAATGGCTTGAATTGCATGAGCCTGACCTGAGCATTGGCGCTTCGCAGCATATAGGTGTTGACGACCGCTTCGGGCTGAATTCCCAAGCCTGCCGGGAACATGTCAGTTTCTAGTTTCGCATCTCCGACTCTTGTGAGTTGGGCCGGGCCTTCATAAAAGGTGAGTGACCTGTCCAGGTCAGCTACTGATAGGCCAACATAGTTGACGCCAGTAATGATGTTGTCGGGTTCAGGGTCAACCGGCTGACCGCATGCAGCCAAAACGAATGACCCTGCGAGAAGCAACGCAATGGCCCGCAAGGAAGAATAACACATTTTGCATCCACCGATTGCACGGGTGATATGGAACGATTTGAACATACGCATCTCCGCTACCCTCAACACTATTGTAAATATAGTCAATAACTGGACATTTGTTGTAGTTCTAGCGATATTTTGACCGATCTGCAGGAAGGTGTGTCGAAACCGTGTATTTCTGCAATTTTTGAGGAGTAAACCGAACGGCAGCTAAACAAACCTGCCGTCATTTTTCGATGAAAATTTCAACTGATCAATGCAGCACAAGCACCAACTGCGCCTTAATCGTATTTCGGTCCCAGTTCAGGATCCAGATCACGTGGGCGGGTGAAACGGTTCAAGGAACCAATATTTTCGCTAATGTCCGCCCAGCTGCCGATATTCAGCATCATTTCCGCCAGTGCAGCGGTTGGATATTTTTCTTCCACCATATCACGGGCTTTGGATGATCCGTCATCTGGCACCAGATCAAAGACCAGATCTTCCAGCCCGGGATTGTGGCCGGCCATCAGGATATGTTCCACATCACTGTCCACGGCACGAACAACATCCATCAGCGTTACAGACGAAGCGAGGTATATTTTCCGCTCCCATTCCGGTTCCCAGTTCCTGCCAGCAGCTTCCTCCACATGTTCAAGCGTTTCAATCACGCGGACGGCCGGTGATGCAAGCACCAGGTCAAACTCCAACCCTTCTCGCTTGATAAACGTTCCTACCGCCTTGGAGGCTTTCTGGCCTTTCTTGTTCAGCGGCCGGTCAAAATCGCGTTCGACGGGGTCGTCCCAGCTGGATTTTGCGTGTCGAAGGAGGGTCAATTTTTTCATACCGGATTATCATGGCCGAAAATTGTTTCAGGGGAAAGACGCTTTGTTTTCCCCTCAGGCGCCGGGCGGTCGCATCCGCTCCCTTGGCTTTCGCGCCACCAGGCGCGGCGGCCAGTCGGCCTTGCCTCGCCAACGCTCGGTGCTCTTGCGGTTGTAACTTCTCTTCAAAACGCAAGCGCAAATGCGCGTCCGCAGCGTAGCGAGGATAGCCAAGCGGACGGATGTCCGCGCCCGGCGCTTGAGGTTAAAAAAAGGACTCCTCCTTCGCCGTGAATTGATCCTTCAAGTTAGTCCCGGCTTCTTTTATCTCCGCCAACGCCTGGTCCAGCGGCATGCGTTCGATCGGTGTGCCTTCAGGGAATGCCGTGAACAGGCGCGATGGGAAGGCCGGCGAGAGAATGACAAAATGTCCGTGATCGTCCTTGCTGCGGATGATCCGGCCAAAGGCCTGTGCTAGGCGAGCGCGGATGATGCGATCATCATAGGCTGTACCGCCGCCTGCCAGTCGTCGGGCGCGGTGCAGGATATCGGGGCGTGGCCAGGGCACCGATTCCATAACGACGAGGCGCAGGCTTTGGCCGGGTACATCGACCCCATCACGCAGGGCATCGGTACCGAGCAGACTGGCTTTGGGATCATCGCGGAAAATATCGACCAGTGTCCCCGTATCGATGGGATCGACATGCTGGGCGTAAATAGGAAGGCCATTTTGCGCCATACGGTCTGCGATCCGGGCATAGACAGTTCGCAGGCGGCGGATCGCGGTGAAGAGGCCTAACGTGCCACCGCCCGACGCTTCTATTAGTTGCGCATAAGCTCCTGCCAACCCCGCCATATCGCCACGTTTTACATCCGTGACGATAATGACCTTCGCCTGTTCAGTGTAGTTAAAGGGACTGGCGACTTCGAATTCCTGAGGGCCATGGTCGAGATGGATCGCACCACTTCGCGCTCGCGCCGTTTCCCAACCGCCGCCGCCTTTCAGCGTTGCTGAGGTGACCATCACACCGTGCGCTGGTTTGGTAACAACTTCTGTGACTGGAATAGTCGGGTCGAGCCAGTGACGGCAGATGCCGACATCATATTCGCGGCCTTCGTAACGGTCGATCATCAGCCAGTCGACAAAGTCAGGATCGGCGGGGCCGCCAATGCGCGTCAGCAGCGACAACCAGCCGGATAGAGTATCGCAGCGCCAGCCAAGGCTGGATAGCGCGCCTTCCATGCGGGCGCGGGCCGGGGCGTCCATCCAGTCGGGGCCTTCCTCGATCAGATGTTCGATCCGCTGACCAAGCCGAACCAGCGGTTTGAGTAGCGCGTCCAGAGCCTCTGCGGCTTTGGCGACAGCATCAATCAACGGTCCTTCGACATCGGTGAGTTCGGTTTCCAGGCCATAGCCCGCGTCGGCGCTCTGGCTTTCGTCACGGGCAAATACCATGGCGCGGACTTCGTGGAGAAGCGCTTCAATCGGGCCGAACGGCTCGCCTTCGGACAAGCGGCCCAGCCAGCTGTCGCTGGGCAAGGCTTCGGCGGCGTGACGGGCGCTTTCGATGGCACGGCCGCCTTCTTCGTCGTAGGATGCCAGATCAGACAGGCGTGCAGAGAGTCCTCTGCGTCTGCCGCGGTTTTTGGATTCTGGCCCGATGACCCAGCGGCGGATTTCGATAGCTTCCTGACCGGACAGGCGCGCGGCGAACATGCTGTCGGCAGCATCGAAGAGATGATGACCTTCATCAAAGATCAGGCGTGTTGGCCGACTCTGCTGCTCGCGCCCTCTTGCTGTATTGACCATGACGAGGGCATGATTGGCAATCACCAAATCTGCCTGCTGGCTGGCACGGGATGACTTTTCGATGAAGCATTTTCGGTAATGTGCACAGCCAGCGTAGACACACTCGCCGCGCCGATCGGTCAATGCTGTCGTACCGTTGCGGCGGAACAGTGTGGTCAGCCAGCCCGGCAGGTCGCCGCCAATCATATCGCCATCTTTGGAATAGGCTGCCCAGCGCGTTACCAGATGCGCGAGGATTGCGGCTCGTCCGCTAAAACCGCCCTGCAGAGCATCCTCCAGATTGAGCAGGCAGAGATAGTTTTCGCGCCCCTTGCGCACCACGACCTTTTTACGAAATGTCGCCTCATCTTTGTAAATCTTGCGCGTTTCGCGATCGAGCTGGCGTTGCAAAGCCTTGGTGAAGGTGGAAATCCAGACAGCACCACCTGCCTGATGCGACCATAGGGATGCGGGAGCGAGATAGCCGAGGGTTTTGCCGATTCCCGTACCCGCTTCGGCAAGCAGCATATTGGGTGCGCCCTTGATCTTGCGCGGATTGAATATCTGGGTGACCGCTCCGGCATAGTCCTTCTGACCCTGCCGATCCTCCGCCCCTTCACCGGTCAAATGCTGGAGCATGGTGAGTGTATCATCGCCGTCCAACATTACCGATTTGGGGGCAGGGCGCGGCGGCTCTTCTTCCCATTCCTGCAGCTTCGAAAACAGCCAACGCTCTGATTTATCGAGTTTTTTCAGTCGATTTCCAACAACCCCTGCCCAAGGCCATCGCAGACGGTATAGTGCCTGTGCACTGGACCATGCGCCTTCGCGCTCCTGCCAATCAGACCCTTCCATGTCTTCCAAAAGACAGGATGCTGCTCGCTGGTACAATCCGGCAACTTCAGCCTCATTTTCCGGAACTCCCAACCCCAAAACCTTCGCCAAACCAGCCGCCGTAGGCACCATGAACTGCGCGGGATGAATGAAAGCAAACAGCTCCAGCAGGTCCAGTCCCGAAAGATCCGGATAGCCCAGTCGCTGACCCATTAGTGGCGCGTTTAGCAGGATATGCGGTGTCTCGGCGACACAGCCGACTGCCTCTCTCTTGCCAACTGAGCGCGATTTGCCGTCGGTATCGCAAATCCAGATGCCGCCATGACTGGCATGGAGAGCGGGGTAGGGGAGAATATTGTTGGTCAAGGCTGCCCAGCTATGCTCCGGGCGCGTTTGGTCCGACTAAGGCGACCCCGGACAGGAAGCGGTGCGCTCCGAACAGGACTGTGTAGAGCACCAGCACGATGACCACGCTAATAACTTCGTGGCCGGCGGTTGCGACTTCGGTGGGTTTGACCCAGGCGCCTTCGTTGCGCGAAACGGTGAAAATTGAGATCAATGCCCAAAGACCCAGCCCGCCAAAGAGGACCAGCGACTTACTGTCGCCATTGGCCAGCAAATGACCGATCGCCCAAATGAGCACGCCTGTTAGCATCGGGTGTCTGATCCACTGTTTCACCCGCGATTTGCCTTGCGCAATGCCGATGAGATAGATTGCGATGAGCATCAGCAACATGTTCAGATGGCGTCCCCAGGTAGGCGCATCATAAACGAATTCTGCGTTTGTCGAACGCCAGCCAAACACCATCAGCAGAACTGAGCCAACCAGTATCAATGCCACCAGACCCTTGTGCGGTCCTTCTCCTATTGCGCCCTGAATCGACCCTCGCAGCCCCGGCGACATCGATTTCATCAGATGAACAAAGCTCCAGATCAGCACCCCGGCGATTATCATATTCATGGCAATTCTCCTGCTTTTGCGCTGTTCTAACTTGCCAAACCGCCAAAGGCTACTATTTGCGCAAGACACAAGCAAAAACAGGATCGAACAGTGACCGATTATCGTGACGCCGCAATGAAATCGAAAGCATGGCCGTTTGAGGAAGCCCGCAAGCTGCTCAAACGCTATCGCGGCGAACGCGGTGCGCCGGCTCCGAAACCGGGTGGTGCACCGATGCTGTTCGAAACCGGCTATGGTCCATCCGGCCTGCCGCATATCGGGACGTTTAATGAAGTGCTGCGCACAACGATGGTTCGGCGCGCCTATGAAACGCTGACCGGCGAACCAACGCGTCTGATTGCGTTCAGCGATGACATGGACGGTTTCCGCAAGGTTCCGACCAATGTTCCCAATCAGGATATGCTGGCCGAGCACCTGCACAAACCGCTGACGCAAGTTCCGGATCCATTCGAGAAATATGAAAGCTTCGCACATCACAACAACGCGATGCTGCGCGAGTTTCTGGATCGCTTTGGCTTTGATTATGAGTTCATGTCATCTACCGATCAATATACCTCTGGCGCGTTTGATGAGACGTTGAAGCTGGTTCTCCAGCACTATGACCAGATCATGGACATCATGCTGCCGACGCTGGGCAAAGAGCGGCAGACCACTTATTCACCCGTGCTACCGATCAGTCCGAAAACCGGTCATGTGTTGCAGGTGCCTTGCGAGGTTGTGGATGCCGAAGCTGGAACGGTACGCTTCGAGGATGATGGTGACGTAATCGAGCACAACATCCTGTCCGGCGGTGCAAAACTGCAATGGAAAGTCGACTGGGCGATGCGATGGACTGCCCTAGGTGTCGACTATGAAATGTACGGCAAGGACCTCACCGAAAGCGGGATTCAGTCGGGCAAGATCGCCAAGGTGCTGGGTGTGCGCAAACCGGAAGGCCTGATCTATGAAATGTTCCTTGACGAAAAAGGAGAGAAGATTTCGAAGTCTAAGGGCAATGGTCTGTCGCTCGATGATTGGCTGCGCTATGGCAGTGAGAACAGTCTCGCATTCTACATCTACCGCGAACCCAAGTCGGCGAAACAATTGCATTTGGGCGTGATTCCGAAAGCGGTGGACGAGTATTTCCAATTCCGGTCAAATTGGCACGACCAGGCGCCGGACAAGCAGTTAGGCAATGCTGTGCATCACGTTCACAACTGCGATGTACCAAAGGACACGATCCCGGTGACATTCGGGCTGCTGCTCAATCTCGTTGGTGTTATGGGTGATGCTGACCGGGAACAGATCTGGGGCTATTTGCGCCAATATGCACCCGATGCAACGGCCGAAAACTATCCCGATCTGGATGAGCTGATCGGCAATGCGATGGCCTATCACAAGGATTTCATCGCTCCGACTTTGGAGCGCCGGAAGCCGGAGGGCATCGAAGTGGCGGCGCTGGAAAGGTTGGACACGGAACTGGCCGGACTGCCTGAAGATGCAGCGGCTGAAGATATCCAAACGATTGTCTACACCATTGGCAAAGAGGGTGGGTTCGAGAACCTTCGCGGCTGGTTCAAGGCTCTGTACGAGACGCTTCTCGGCAGTTCGCAGGGACCGCGTATGGGCAGCTTCATTGCGCTTTATGGTATTGAGAATAGCCGCAAACTGATCGCAGAGGCCTTGAGTGGCTGAGGTTTACGAGCTGGCGCAGATCAACGTTGCGGTGTTTGTCAGACCGCAGGATGATCCGGCCAATGCCGATTTCGTGAATGCACTGGATGACGTGAATGCCGCAGCTGAGCAGGCTCCGGGTTTTGTTTGGCGTTTGCAGGACGAAACCGGCAGCGCGATCAACTTCAAGCCATCGGGCAACGCCAATATGATCGTCAATGTCTCGGTCTGGCAGGATGTGCAATCGCTGCGTGACTT
Organism: uncultured Parasphingorhabdus sp.; assembly: GCA_951813595.1. Classification (GTDB taxonomy): domain Bacteria; phylum Pseudomonadota; class Alphaproteobacteria; order Sphingomonadales; family Sphingomonadaceae; genus Parasphingorhabdus. The sequence continues at coordinate 113,514 of CATOTQ010000003.1, forward strand.
CGCCTATCGTCAAACTGATCACATTGCGATCATGAAACGGCGGGAGGAATGGTTTGTTCCGGAGGATTCGGGTCTTGCGCTGTGGTGGGTGAAAGCCGGGTATCGACCCGATCCGGCAGAAGCGCTGGCGAGGCTGCGGTTTCTGAAGGCCAAAGGGCCGTCACTAAAGGCTTTCACCTTTGCAAAATCATTCCCGCCACCTGATCTGGAGGACTGACCAATGATCGATATTTTCACCACCGGCGGGACGATTGACAAAGTCTACTTTGATGCCCTGTCCGATTATCAGATCGGACCAACCGCTCTACCGGATATCCTCGCCGAGAATAACGTGCATGCGCCCCACCGCGTCACGCAATTGATGCGCAAGGACAGTCTGGAACTGACCAATGAAGACCGCGAAGCCATTCGCGATACGGTCGCTGCCAGCGATATCGAGAAAGTGCTGGTAACGCACGGCACCGACACGATGATCAATACCGCCTGCATGCTGGCCAGTATCGCTGAAAAGACCATCGTTCTTACCGGCTCGATGCAGCCAGCGACCCTTCGCAACAGCGACGCAGCGTTTAATGTCGGCTTTGCGTTAGCCGCTACGCAGACGCTTCCCTACGGTATTTATATCGCGATGAACGGCGAGCTATTTGATCCGCGCCATTCCAAAAAGGATCGTTCAGCGCACCGTTTTGTGCGGACCTGAGCGGTCATAGCTCCATCGCCGGTTTCCCGAATCGTTTCTCCAAAACCGGCATCAGTTTGAACGAAATCGCAATGGTTGCGATCATCACAAGATAGGCGACGGCTCCGTACAGCGCGAGGCCGGGAATAGTCCACATCAACAAGGTATCGTTGCCGCCCGGTACACCGGATGCGCCAATTCCCATCAGGAAACCACCAACCAGATTGCCAGCGGCAAGCTTCCATGTCCCGAATGTCGGCTTAAAGCGGTTCTGGAGCCAGTTGGATACAATTGCGCCAGTTGAACAAGGCGATGATTGCAATTTCAATCGTCATGCCCTCTGACAATCCCTGACCGCTTAAGAAGCTGTTCAGAGCGGCGGCATAAGACCATTCAGGCCGGGTCCCGAACATCAACGCAGCGCATATCCCGATGGTTAGAAGTGCAAGCATCGCCCAGTTACGTTTGATTGCGAGCAACCACAGGCTGAATAGGCAGATAAAGGCAAAACCCATGACGACGATCTGCTTTGCTTGGTCATCGGGAACCAGCGTACGTTCTTTAGGAGATACCGGATCAAACAGGTCCAGACCAGCATCGCTTGCCAGCCACATCGCAAACCCTAGGCCAACGAAGCTGAGCAAATAGCTGAACTGTCCCGTTCCGATATATCCAACAGTTCCGACAAAACAGGCGCGATTGATAACGGCGCTAACACCCATCAGCATAGACCCAACAAACAGCGAAGCCCGCAACTTGATATCGACGGGAATATGCACCTGGCCGGAGTAGATTAGCAGAAAGAATAGTATAAGTCCGGACCAAGACATAACCACAATAAGTCCACCGAGCCAATCAAGCCTGCCTTGGTTTATCCAGCGATCAGTCGCCGCAACAGTACAGGTGGCGACCCGGCCCAGCGAAAAGCCGAGTAGGAAAGCGAGCGGGATGAGTAAATATTGCGGCACTATGCTGCCTTAAGTCCGATGGTCAATTTTCTCAAACGGTTGTTGATGACCTTGTTAGCCCCTATTTGTGGTAGATGAGAATTAACGCCGATTTTAACCAGCCAGTCGTCATGTTGCCCGAAGATATGGAATGGGTACCATCGCCGCTCGCAGGAGTGGAACGCAAGATGCTCGATCGTGTTGGTGGTGAGGTGGCGAGAGCGACTTCGCTGGTTCGCTATGCGCCGGGAAGCTATTTTGATCCGCATGTCCATGGCGGCGGCGAAGAGTTTCTTGTTGTTGAGGGTACGTTCTCTGATGAACATGGAGATTTTCCGGCTGGAACCTATGTGCGCAATCCGATTGGTACGAAGCACAAGCCGTTCAGCAAGGATGGTTGCGTCATTCTGGTAAAGCTGCATCAGTTTGACCCACACGATACAGCACATTTCTCTGTGCAACTTGATGACCTGAAGTTCGAAGATGGCGGTGCACCAGGCGTTGAGTTTGCCTGGCTGCATCAGTTTGAGGGTGAGGCGGTGAAGATCGTTCGTTGGGCGCCGGGAAGCCGCTATCCCCAGCATGTCCATGAAGGTGGCAGCGAGACGTTTATTCTGGAGGGTAGCCTCAAGGATGAGCATGGTCACTATCCTATGGGTAGTTGGGAACGCACTCCGCCGGGCTGGAGCCACACGCCGTTTACTGAAGAAGGTTGTTTGGCATGGGTGAAGACGGGCTATCTCACGCCCGCAAAACTGGGTAAATATGTTCAGGCTGCCGCTGGCTGAATTACCGTCCTGATCACCTCGCCATAGCCTTTTGCCAGCGTCATTCGTGGGCCATAGCCTTTTTCAACCAATAGCTCATTCGCCTTCGCCAGATTATAGCAAGGCACGCCCATGAACAGGTGATGCTCGCTATGGTAGTTAACCCAATAAGGCGCCAGAGTCATCCGTTCCCACCAGTTCGCATAGGTTGTTCGTGCATGGCTGAACGGGTCCTCGCTGCCTGTGGTGGTGCAGGCATGCTCCGCGATATTGCGGATGCGCAGGATTAGCTGAAAACTCGTCATCAGTGCTACAATCCAGATTAGGAAGGGGATGATTCCGAGAGTCGCCAGACTGATTACCAAAACGATTAAATGCACCATCAGGAAACGTCCAACCGTCTTGGCTGTTGTGATTGAGCCATCGACCGTCGCTGGCTCCGCTCCAATTCCGGCACGCGCAGAGTTGTTAAGTATTTGTCCAGCACTGGTGTCCTTCTTGGTCCCGGCTTCGTCCCGCTCACCGCGCAAGATCGCCTTGAGTCCCCGCCAAGCCTTTCCAAACTGGCTGCTACGTTGCTTGAAAAACGTTTGACCGGTTAGGTCTCGGATAATCTTGCGTTTCATGCTGGCTTTGCTGGTGGGGAAGGGTGCAGACAGGCTCAAGTCCGGATCTTCCTCTTGCTGCGTGAAGCGATGATGCGTCAGGTGATAGGCGCGATAGGCTTGCAGATCGCTGCCGGTTGCCGCGCCGCCAAACCATTCGCCGACGAAATTGTTGATCTTGCGATTGGGATGAAGCAGTCCGTGCGCCGCTTCATGCATTAGGATAGACAATCCCAATTGACGACTGCCCACCAGTGCAATGGCCAAGGGCGTAGCGACCAATCCCGCAACCCAGTTCAACTGCCAGAGCAATGCTGTTCCACCCGTCACTAGCGCTATGATCGCCCAACCATGGAGTGCCAGCCACAACCCGTGCACTGGAGAGATATGGGTTAGATTGGCCCATTCCTCTTTCGAGAAAATCTCGTTCGGTTTGGCGGCCTTTACGGCTGGCATAGTCATCCTTTCTTTCTGACTTTATAGTTTAATTGAACGATTAAATCAACTTTATGGCGGTTTTTTGGGCTTTACGTTACGTTTTTGAGGCCCTTCGCATGTCAGATCTCGACTAGTCCATCAACGAACCCCTGTGTGCGAGTCTGCATGGCCTTTTGAGTATCACCGTCATCGGTGGCACAGATCAGAGTGCCACCACCTTTCAATATGACGCGCTCGATATGCGGCCACATCGCATCGGGCGTTTTCGCTTCCCGCCACAGGCCAGCGATTTTCGGGTCCATTCGCCGTTCCCCGCCATAGCGTTTTGGCCGTGCCTTTGCTCCATCCCAGATTTCAGTGTTTAGCAAGCCGGGGCATAATATGGTTGTTTCGATATCCTGCGTTGCCAATTCCCCGCGTAACGCTTCCGCCACCGCCATCGTGCCATGTTTGGTTGCGGCGTAGAGAGGGAAGTCGCCTTCGGGCGGTCGCAACGCTGCGGTCGAAGCGGTAATGCCGACATGGCGTGGCTCGCCTTCGAGCACCGGCACAAAAGATTGCGCGGTCCAGATTGTACCCAGCACATTGACATCATAGGTCCAGCGAACTTGATTCGGATTGCCTTCCAGCATCGATGCACCAACACCGACTCCGGCGTTTACCCAGAGCATAGCCAGCGGGCCGTGGTCTGATCTGAACTGATCGGCGGCTGCGGCAACAGCATCTCGGTCGCTAATGTCAAAAGCTATCGGGAAAGCGGCGTTACCGATTTCTGCAGCGACTGTGCACGCTGCTTCTTCACGAATGTCCTACACACAGACTTTCATCCCTGCGCCTGCCAGTTTTATCGCGAGCATCTTTCCGATGCCATCACCGGCGCCTGTCACCATGACGGTACGGTCTGCATATTGAGACCAATCAGACATCATCTATCCTTTCAATTCTTCGGCCAGCCGGACCATGAAATCTGCTCCACGTTCAAACTGCTCGACCGACAGATACTCATTCGGCTGGTGCGCCTGTTCTATTGATCCCGGTCCGCAGATCACTGTGGGAAAACCTGCCTGCTGGAATTGCCCTGCCTCTGCGGCGTAAGACACAACTCCGGCTGGCGTGTTGTCTCCGGTCAGCCGGCGAATAAAGGCTTCGGCATTCTCCGATCCGGCATGGGTCATTGGCGGCGCGTTGGATTGTCGTGTCACTGAGATACCAGCCTCTGGAAATGCTGCCTTCATTTCCTTGTCGAGCGATGCGCATTTTTCCTTGAATGGGGTTAGCACCGCTTCCGGATCAACACCCGGCGGGCAGCGCAGATCAAAGGTGAACCAAGCACGCCGGGCGAGAATATTGGGCGCGGTCCCGCCTTCCATCTTGCCAATAGTCAGCGTCGCATGCGGCGGGACGAATGGTGAATCTGGCTCTGCGGCTTCCCACAGTTCGCGCGCCAGTTCGGCCAGATCGTGCATCAGTTCAACCGCGACCATATTGGCGGAAATGCCGAGATGGGTCAGGCTGCTATGCGCTTCATGGCCCAGAACTTCAACTTCATGCACGCAGATGCCCTTGTGCCCAGTCACCGGTTTCATCATCGTCGGCTCGCCGATGATCGCCAGCGCCGGAGCGGGAAGCTTCCCAGCCATTTCTTCGATCATCGCCGGTGCACCGAGGCAACCCACTTCTTCGTCATAACTGAAGGCCAGATGGACCGGCTTCGCGGCGTCCTTAAACAGTGGCACAGCGGCCAGTGCGAGCGCGATAAACCCCTTCATATCGCAGGTCCCGCGTCCGTGCAGCAGTGCATCACGTTGGGTAACCACCCACGGATCACTATCCCAATCCTGCCCATCAACCGGCACAACATCGCTATGTCCGGAAAGAATGATCCCGCCTTCTCGCATTGGACCAACGCTGGCGTAGAGATTGGCCTTGGAGGCATCAGCATTGACCAAGCGGGTAGAGGCGACGCCATGCTGCGACAGATAATCCTCAACCCATGCAATTAGATCGAGATTGCTGTTTCGCGATGTAGTATCGAATGCGATCAATCTAGCAAGAATATCGTGAGCGGAAGTGGTCAGGCCTGTCATGTCGAGTACAATGGCACAGGGTCGCACCAGGTCACACCCCTTAATACGCTATATGATCTGTCTTTTAAGCTTGTCCCGAGACGCGGAAGATCAGCGAATTTTACAAAGTCAACACGGTTAAAGGAAGAAAAGCAAACCCTATGTACCAATGACAAATTGTTGGTTTTTGTCAGGCTGGCTTGCATATTGCTCATGAGGGCGACGATAGAGGCACAGGATCATGTAGGAAAGCCTCAGCCTACTCGAAACCCAATATTTCAGGCAGAAATCAAATCTGTGAAATGTTCCGCTAAAGGCCTGTTTGCGCCAACTCGTCAGCAATAAAGTCCAGCAACGCGCTTTCCAGCGGATTCAGAATTTCATCGCGCTGGATTTGCTGGTGGAGCCAGGTGTTTTCGGTCGTGTCGACCTTGCGCGCCGCTTCTACTGCGTTGATGTGGCCGCATTCGGCGTTCTTTTCACCAAAGATATCGGTGCCAAACACTTCCTTAAACGTGCCGGCAATATCTGACTTAGCCATGCGCCCAAAAAAGCCACCAATGCTGGCTTTGGTGTCGTTCATGAAGCTTTCGTAATGCGCCGCTTCTTCGCGGGTGAAGGCTTCATATTCACCATAGGCCATAGGTAGTTGCCCACCATCTGGACAAAGCGTTTTGGCCACTCAGCGCTATTCTCTCCGTTCAGGGTTGCGTCCTTGATGCGAAACAGCATGTCGGCCTCAGCGCGATCAATGCGGGCGGGGCCGCTGGAACCGGGGGCAAAGAGCACACGGCGGAGGATTTTAACTTCGGCATCGGTAATGCATCCGGGTTTCAGCTCGCCGCCATCGCGGGTCGGGCCTATGCCGGTCATCACGGCGTCTTCAACCTGTTTCAGCACATAATTCTGCAGCGATTCCGGGGTGCCTGTCGCTTTTTCCATGGTACGGACAAGCACTTCCAATTCGGCGGAAGATTCGACTTTGCCATCATGATCAATGCGCTGCATCAACCAGGCTGCATTGTCTTCGCTGACATAGCCTTTGGGATGAACCTGATTCACCACATATTCGGTGATTGCGTTAACGAAAAATTCGAGCCATTCGTCGCTGCGACTGGCGTCGAGATCGTTGATATCAAACAGCAAATCAGCTTCAACCACGCCGATTATACCGTCAGGCCAAACGGTTTTGCGCAAGGATAACACATCAGCAGCGCTGATTTCCTTTTTTGCTTTGATGTCGCCGATCAGGCCAGAAACGTTCATTTTCATCGCTAGATTCCCAGTTATTCAGGGAAATCGTTAACGGAAAATGCTTAACATGCAGTTAGTAGATCGCGAATCGGACTAACGTATCCAACGGGAATAATCGCTATCCCAAACTTGCCTCAGGATCGCAAAAGCACCAGCGATACTAACGGAGATGTTGAAACAAGTTTAGGGTTACGATGTCTCAGGCTAGTTGATTTATTTCTGCGCTGCAATCCAGTTGCGAATCTTCGTCTCCAGCACAGTCATCGGCAACGCGCCGGTGTTCAGCACTTGATCATGGAATTCACGCGGGTCGAACTTGTCGCCCAGCGCTTCCTCCGCTTCAGCTTTCAGACGCTGAATGGTGAGTGCGCCGATCTTGTAGGCCAAAGCCTGTGACGGGATCGCGATATAGCGTTCGACTTCTGCCGTAGCATCGGTTTTGCCCATGCTACTATTGTCGAGCATATACTGTATCGCCTTATCGCGGCCCCAGCCTTTGCTGTGCAGGCCGGTGTCGACCACCAGCCGCATCGCGCGCAGCATTTCGTCGTCGAGATGACCCATGCGTTGATAAGGATCGTCGAAAAGCTCCATCGGGAAACCGAGTTTTTCTGAGTATAGCGCCCAACCTTCAACATAGGCGGTGTTGCCGCCAAAACGCATGAAGGCAGGCAGGTCTTCGTTTTCCTGTGCGAGGGAAATCTGGAAGTGATGGCCTGGCGCGCCTTCGTGTAGATATAGGGTCGTGATGCCCGATGTGCTGCGCGAGGGCAGGTCATAGGCGTTGAAATAGAAGACGCCGGGACGAGAACCATCGGGCGTGCCGCGCTGGTAAGAACCACCGGCCTGGAATTTTTCGATTGATTCATCATAGGGACGAATTTCCAGCGGGGCTTTTGGCAATACCTTGAACTGAGTATCAATCACCGCATCGACCTTCTTGCCCATATCATAATAGGCTTGGGTCAAGGCTTCCCGTGATTCCGGATGAAATTTGGAGTCGGTGCGGAGATATTCGAAAAATTCGGACAGTGTTTCCTCAAAGCCTACTTCGTCTTTAATCTCTTCCATCTCACCCTTGATCCGTGCGACTTCGCTCAAACCGAGATCGTGGATTTCGTCTGCTTCCAGCGGCAGGGTCGTGGTGCCTTCGATGAGATGTTTGTACATCACATCGCCGCCTTTCATATAGGACAGCCCAACGCCTTCACGGGCAACCGGCAGATATTCAGTTTTCAAGAAATCATGCATACGCTGGTAACCGGCGAAAATTTCCGGTGTCATTTTTTCATATTCTGCGGTCAGGCGAGTTTTGTCTTCCTCGCTGAAATCTTCAGGAAATTGTTTGGTTGGCGCCATGAAGGGACTGTTTTCCAGACCCAAACCAATTTGGGTGGCCAGCTGCTCAATCACATTGGTGATGGTCAATTTTGTCTCGACCACCCCGCTGGCCATGCCTTCGCGAAAGCGCTCGATCGAACGGTCGCCCAGCACAATAAACTCGGCGTGGCGTTTCAGATTATCGTCGTAATTTTTGACCGTCTTGAATGGCGCAGCGCCTTTGCCGGATGCAAATGTCGGATAGAAAGTGTGGAAACCGCTAAAATGGTTGACCGGACGAACCACGGTCAGGGCCATGATCTCGTCACTATAACCTTTTAGCGCCCGCTTCTTGTTTCGCTTAAAAACATCATAGGCAATCTGGTCGGTCAGGCTCAGTTTGGACCGATCAATCTTTTCTAATGCCCCTAGCTCCGCCTCTTCGGCCGCAACCTCTTTGGCGAAATATTCATCGGTTATGAAATCACCCAACTGGTCGGCATAGCGCTGGTCACCCCGGAACAATGCACCAATTGGATTGCGTTTCAGATTGTCTTCATTGCTTTTCGCGAAAAGCGCCTTCAGCTTTTCACCTTCGGTCATCTCCGCCTTTTCATGATCATCCAGTGCCACCGCGCCAACTTCGGCCATGGCTGGCGGGGCTACAAAAAGCATGCTGGCTCCGGCCAGCAGGATGAGAGACTTTTTCATGAGAATGTTTCCTTGATCTGAAGCTGTAATGGCCAGCTAACACAGCTTGGTTTCATCTGCAACGATGGCACAGGCTGTTGGTCGAAACGAGTCGGTCGTTGGTCGGTAGAGACACGGTTCAGCAACCCCGAACTCAACGCCACTTGTTCACACGGAACCACTTTGTAAAAATATATTTTGTGCCCTTTATAACCGGAGTTCCGGCGTGCAATGTATTGATATTGGGTTTGCCATCGACACCCATATTGTTCCAGATCAGCACCATACCCTTGCGCGGTTCAACCTGATAATCGAGCGTGGGAAAACGAGTGGCACCGCCCTCTTCCGGAACATTAAGATAGGCCATTGCGGTCCATGTGCGCTGACCGCCATTTTTGGCTTCCTGTATCCAGTAATCCTGTTCGACAAAGAAATAGTCGTGATGCTGCTTAAATTCTTGGCCAACCTCGTAGCGTTGCCCCTGTATGATTTCGCTATGACTATGTGGAATACCCAGTAGGTCGCCAATCGCATTGTCGATGCGTTGAATTCTTGGATCAGCTGGATCGACATCGCAACTGGAACTGGTTCGATAGCCTGGCTGTTCGGTTCCATGATAAAGTGTTGACGGTCGGGCATTGGCATCAATTGTCTTGATCAGATAATCGCAATCTGAATCGGAAACAAAATTCTGTGCGACATAAAGCTGTGCGTGCGGGCTTTCCAGCCATTGCACACCCGGATTGGCGTTCAGCCGTTCAGTGACCTTCTTGCCCAATTTGGCAATTTTTTTCGGATCACGATATTTCAGACCAACCAAAGCCATAACTTTTACCTCAATCGATAACGCGGCCGCGTACCATGACCCAATCGACTTGTTCCAGCACCGTAACGTCTTCGAGCGGATTGCCATCAAATGCGATCAGGTCTGCCGAAAAGCCGGGCGCGATTTTGCCAATCTGATTTTCCATTCCCAGCACTTTTGCAGCGCCGGTAGTGGCGCTGGCTATGGCTTCGCGGTTGCTCATTCCCTGACCGACCATCAGCGCTAGTTCTTCTGCGTTGCGGCCATGACCAAACACCCCGGCATCGGTACCAAAAGCGATGGGAACACCCCAGCGATAGGCACGGCCCATGAAGACCTTGGCTGTTTCCGCAACCGCTTCAATCTTATTTTCGACCACCGGCGTATAGATGCCTTTGCCTAGTCGTTCGGTTACACCTTTGAAGGCCATCAGCGTCGGTATCAGCGCCGTACCATTGGCCTTCATCGCATCGGCGGCGGCTTTATCAAGATAAGTGCCATGTTCGATTGAATCGATACCCGCTCTTGCCGCCGCTTCGATTCCGCGCGCTCCGTGGGCGTGGGCCATGACTTTCAGGCCTAGAGAATGCGCTGTGTCGGCGATGGATTTCATTTCCGCATTAGTAAAATGGGCTTCCAGCCCGCGACCTTGCTGCGAGAGCACACCGCCGGTTGCCGTAATCTTGATAATGTCGGCTCCCGCGCGTGATGCTTTGCGGACTTTTTCCGCACACTCAACAGCGCCCGTGCAGCTATATCCGCTGGAGAGCGCTTCGTTTATGTCCTCGGTAAAGCCAGTCGTGTCACCATGACCGCCAACAATAGCCAGTGCAGGGCCAGCCGCGACAATCCGCGGTCCAGGAATTTTCCCCTCTGCAGTACCGCGCCGCAGCGAAAAGGCGCCATATTGTGAAGAACCGGCTTCGCGAACCGTGGTGAAGCCAGCGAGAGCTGTGATACGGGCATTTTTTGCACCGACAACCACTCCCCATTCAGCTGGTTCCGTCGCCCGTTTCCAAAAGTCCCCGCCGGGATCGCCGGTGATGTGGACATGGAGATCAATCATGCCGGGCATCACGGTTTTGTCGGAGAGATTGATGACCTTGTCATCGATGACAATTGGCGGTGGAGCAATGCTCACAATCTCGCCGTTCTCGATCGTGATATAGCGCGAACCAACTGGTCCAGTTTGAGCATCAGGAATCAGGTTGCCCACCAAAATATGTTGGCGATCCTGCGCGGTCGCTGCGCTTGCCAGAAACAGTGAACAAACTATCGCAAGAAACCGCACCATCATCATTCTCCAAATTTACTGTGAAAGCTTGTGCTATTTGCGGGCCTGTGTTGCAATAAAAAAGACCCGCTGCCTTTTCAGGCAACGGGTCTCTCTTGCGTGAAATTTATCTTACCAGAAGAAGTCGTAGATCACATCGATGACTTCGCCAGTATAGGTGTCGACCAGCAGGACATCGTCATAATAACGAACCCAGCGGGTACCGGCATAAGTGGCCGGCAGACGGTAGCGCCATGGATCGTTGATCCAGTAACGTGAACCGTAGAAGCCAGAATTCAGGAAGACACCGATCCCTCAACGTCTGTAGCTATGGCTCCGATAAGGCGAGTAATAGTGGCCCAGACGGTAATAGTTGCGGTTCGCCTTCCTATAGTTCCGCCAGTTGTAGCGGCGATCATTCCGCCAGCTACGGTTCCAGTGGCGTTGGTCTCGGCGGGCTTGACGATAGCCTCTATTGTAGCCGCGATTGCTTCTGTAACCATCTCTGCGGCCGTCACGATAGGAACGATTGTTCCGAACCCGATCCTGCCGACGATCTACCCGGCGTTCGGCTCTGCGTTGAGTGCGGCGATCATTTTGGGCGACCTGTGCCCGGCGTTCCTGACGATTGGCTCTGGCCTGTCCGCGATCAAAGCTGCGATCTACACGTGCAGCACGTCGGTTCTGACGCCTTTCTGCGCGGTCGCCCTCTGTCATCACACGGCTGCCGCGAACGTCGCCGCGATTGTTTCGATTTTGCGCACGGGCCTGACCACGATTACCGCGATTGCCACGATTGGCGCGTCGTTCCCCGCGTCGTTCGCGTTGCAATGCCGCGCTATCGGTCAGATCAACATTGATCAGATTAGGGGCTGAATTGATGTTGGGTGCGATTTCAGCTGCAGATGCGGCCGTGCCAAAAATACTTGGCGTCAACATCGTGGTAGCCATTAATGCACTGGCAAATAAAATACGCATGGGGCTTACCCCTGTTCCACTATTCCCTTGCGGGAGTGTTCTGCGACTCCATTTGCCGCATCAGTGAAACAAGTCATAGTCTGTTAACCCTGTCAGACTCCTGAACTTCGCTGTAATATTTAGGAAAGAATCGACTTTTCTGAACAAAATTTATGACTCATTGTCCTTTTCTAACCACTGTTCGAGCCATTTGATCGTATATTCACCTGACTGGAATTCTTGATCATAGACCAGCTTCTGGTGCAGAGGGATTGTGGTCTCCACACCCTCTATCACAAATTCATCAAGCGCTCGAGCGAGCCGCATCATAGCACCATCGCGGGTGCGGCCGTAAACAATCAGCTTGGCGATCATGCTGTCATAATAGGGCGGGATTGAATAGCCGACATAAAGGCCGCTATCGACGCGGACATGCATACCGCCAGGTGCGTGATAGCTGGTCACTTTGCCGGGTGAGGGCGCCCAGGTTCTCGGATTTTCGGCATTGATCCGGCATTCGATACTATGACCTTGAAACTCCAAATCTTCCTGTTTGACTGATAGATCACGACCATCGGCAATACGGATCTGTTCGCGGACTAGGTCGAAACCTGTGATCATCTCGGTAACCGGATGCTCGACCTGCAAGCGCGTGTTCATTTCGATGAAATAGAATTCGCCATTCTCATACAGGAACTCGATGGTTCCCGCGCCGCGATAGCCCATACCCTTCATCGCATCGACGCAGACCTTGCCCATCTCTTCGCGTTGCTCGGCGGTGATTACGGGAGAAGGCGCTTCTTCGAGCACTTTCTGGTGGCGGCGCTGTAATGAACAATCGCGCTCACCGAGATGGATTGCTTCACCGCGGCCATCGCCAAAAACCTGAAATTCGATATGACGCGGATCGCCGAGATATTTTTCGATATAGACCGTGGCATCGCCAAAGGCCGCAGCGGCTTCGGTACCTGCCTGCTTCATCTGGGTTTCAAGCTCATCTTCGCTATTCACCACTTTCATCCCGCGACCACCGCCGCCGGAAGCTGCCTTGATGATCACCGGATAGCCGACGTCATCGGCTATCTTTTTCGCGACTTCGACATCATCAACCGCGCCGTCTGACCCGGGAACAAGCGGTATGCCAAGTTCGCCAGCAGTCTTTTTGGCCGCGACCTTATCGCCCATGACTTTAATATGTTCCGGCTTCGGGCCGATCCATTTAATATCATGCGCTTCCACCACTTCGGCAAAATGCGCGTTTTCGGATAGAAAGCCGTAACCGGGATGGATCGCATCCGCGCCGCTAATTTCGGCGGCAGAGATGATCGCCGGAATCGACAGATAGCTCTCGGTCGCAGGCGGCGGGCCAATACAAATTGCCTCATGAGCCAGCCGCACATGCATCGCATCTTCGTCCGCCGTGCTGTGTACGGCAACTGTTTCAATACCGAGCTCGCGAGCGGCGCGCAAAATGCGCAGCGCTATTTCCCCGCGATTGGCAATCAGGATTTTCTCAATGGTCATGGGTGACCCCTCAAGCGATCACAACCAGAGGTTGGTCAAATTCTACCGGCTGTCCGTTTTCGACAAGGATCGATTTTACTGTGCCAGAACTTTCTGCTGAAATTGGGTTCATGACCTTCATTGCTTCGATGATCAACAATGTATCGCCTTCGGCAACTTTGTCGCCAACGCTGATAAAATTGGCAGTATCCGGTTCGGGTGCCAGATAAGCGGTACCCACCATTGGTGATTTTTGAGCACCCGCATGATCATCAGTAGGAGCAGCAGGTGCCTCGGTAGCGGTTGCGAGCGCTTGAGCTGGAGCTGTTGGCGCAGGAGCTGACATGACAACACCAGCACCTCCGCGAGCAACTTTAATCTTGCGGTCGCCGTCTTCGACTTCGATTTCGCTCAAACCTGCCTTGTCCAATATGCCCGCCAGATCGCGAACCAGTTTGATATCCACATTCATGCCGTCATTGTCTTTTTTTGCAGGCATCGCGTTTCCTTTAGTTTAGAATGTTGCAGCGGCATCAAGAGCCAGATGATAACCCATTACTCCGAGGCCGCAAATAGTTCCTTTTGCAACTGGCGCAACCAGGCTTTTGTGCCGAAATTCTTCGCGCGCCGCCGGGTTCGAGATATGGACCTCGATAACAGGCACATCGATGCCCTTGATCGCATCGTGAAGCGCTACCGATGTATGCGTGAGCGCACCGGCGTTGAGGATCACAGCCCGCGCATTTTCGTTCATCGCTTCCTGCAGCCAGTCAACCAAATGGCCTTCATGATTGCTCTGTCGCACTTCTAGGTCGAAATCCATCGAATCGGCTTTAGCGTTAAGAGCCTGCGCGATATCATCCAGCGTGTCTGAACCGTATATTTCGGGCTCTCGTGTGCCCAGTAGATTGAGGTTTGGGCCATTAAGAACATAGATTGTTTTGCGATCCGCCAAAATAGCTCCCCATTTGCGCTTTTGGTTGCGACAATGGCGACCTCTTTATATGGCTCATTCCTGAAAAGCGAGATTTATTGAAATGGCGACAGCAGAAATGATTGAAATTGCAATTCAGCTGAACGGTGATCCGCACAAGGCAGAGGCTGGCATGTCGATTGCTGATCTGGTGCTTTCGCTCGAACTCGATCCGGCAAAGGTGGCGGTGGAACGCAATCGCGAGATTGTCCCGCGTTCGACTTTGGCGGATGTGCAGGTTGCGGAAGGCGATGAACTGGAGATCGTGCATTTTGTGGGTGGTGGTGATCATGACGATAGTTGGACAGTTGCAGGCAAAACCTTCAACTCGCGGCTAATTGTCGGCACGGGCAAATATAAGGACTTTGAAGAAAACGCCGCAGCGGTGGAAGCGGCTGGTGCGGAGATTGTCACCGTTGCGATCCGCCGCGTCAATGTCACCGATCCAAAGCAACCGGTGCTGATGGACTATATTGATCCGAAGAAAGTTACCTATCTTCCGAATACCGCAGGCTGCTTCAATGCCGACGAAGCCATCCGAACCCTTCGGCTGGCGCGCGAGGCTGGCGGTTGGGAGCTCGTGAAGCTCGAAGTGCTCGGCGAAGCGAAGACGCTCTATCCCAATATGAAGGAAACCCTCGAAGCGACCGAGGTGCTGGCCAAGGAGGGCTTCAAGCCGATGGTGTATTGCGTCGATGACCCCATCGCCGCGCAGCAACTAGAAGATGCTGGTGCTGTCGCGATCATGCCATTGGGTGCACCAATAGGTTCGGGACTGGGTATCCAAAATCGCGTCACGATCCGTTTGATTGTCGAAGGTGCCAAAGTACCGGTGCTGGTCGACGCCGGTGTGGGCACGGCCAGTGATGCTGCCGTCGCGATGGAACTTGGCTGCGAAGGCGTGTTGATGAACACTGCGATTGCAGAAGCCAAAGAACCCGTCCGAATGGCCAGCGCCATGAAGCTTGCTGTTGAGGCAGGGCGAGAAGCCTATCTATCGGGCCGGATGGGTAAACGCATGTACGCTGATCCCTCCAGCCCGCTCTCGGGATTGATTTGACCGGCATACAAACTCCGGACGAAATGCGTGCGCTCTATGATCGCACCGCGCGACACTATGACGCGACCTCTTTTCTCTATCGACTTTCCGGGATCGAATATCGTCGCAAACAGTTAATCGAAGCAATGGGGCTTCCAAGAGGCGCGACGGTGGTCGATATTGGTACCGGGACAGGCACTAACCTGAAGCGGCTCTCCAAATCGGTTGGCGAAGAGGGAAAGGTTATTGGTGTTGATTTGTCGCCGGGCATGCTTGCGAAGGCGCGCACCAAAGCGAGACGTCTAATGAATGTTGAGCTTGTCGAATGCGACTCGCGAGACTTTGAATTTCCCGCGCAGCTTGATGGGTTGATTTCCACATTTTCGCTCGAATTCGTTCCTGAATATGAATCGGTGATTGAACGAGCGGCAGGTTCCATGCGCAGAGGTGCACCATTGGCCCTGATGGGTTTGAAATATCCCGAGCGGTGGCCTGATTGGATGGCTGATGCCGGAATTTGGCTTAATCGATCCTTTGGTGTCAATCGGGATCATAAAGATTTCAAACCCTGGAAAGCGGCAGAGAAACATTGTCAGGCAGCGGTTTTCAAAGAACTAAATGGCGGTGCCGCCTATATGTGGCTTGGCAGTGTTGATCACAACAACTGATATACTGTATTAATACACCAAGATTCAGTTGCATCTGTAACCATCTGATTCGTAACAAAAGTTATTTAGTATCATTTTCATCGACGGGGAATTGTCGTTTGTCGAAGTCGTCGTCGGTTTGCCGACTACAATAGTGGTTTATCGAAGTAGAGATGATCGAATCTATCGCTTCCCCTACCTAAGATTGCGAGGCGGGAGCGAACCCCTTTTAAAAATTTGAACAGCCTTCCCCGGTTTTCAGATTTAACTCCTGCACTCTTCCCCCAATGGGATGGGCCGGCCCCCTTTATACCGGTGCATTCTACAGAGAAGTTCAGGAGTGTTAAAATGAAAACGAATATTTTTAGTAAGTCCCTTTTTGCCATCGCCGCAGTTGCAGTGACCACAGTTGGGTTTTCAACCAGCGCCAGTGCCGGCGGTCGCACAGAGCGTACGGCGGTTGTTGAATATGGAGATCTTGATCTGACCACCGAAGACGGCAAGGCTTCTTTCAATGGTCGTATCAAAGGCGCAATGCGTCAGGTTTGTGGTGGTTTTGATACCAAGAGCCTGGTTGATAAGCGCGACCATAACAATTGCATGGATGAAGCGCAGCAATCGGCCAGTCGTGCCACTGTGACCATTCTGGCGGCTGCCGAAGCTGGCACTTTGAAAGGAACGAAAATTTCCTTGGGCCGTTAAGCTTAACCTGAGAGCCGCAATCCCCCAATAAGTGGCCAAATGTTCAATATAACTCCGAACCCCTCGGCGCCCCCTTACGCCGAGGGGATTTTTTGTTTTCCGCAAACTAGCTGCTCCGTTTGACTCAAATTGGGGTCGCTGATAGCTCCAAGGAGTTATAACCGGATCTGGTGTCTGGAAGAATTTGAAGTATGGGGCGTGCCTTGCTGAAATCGTTTTTGTCTGGAAATCGAAAGTAGCAAGAGGAGCCCGCCACACATGGCAAAAGATACTGTGATTGATCCGGGTAGACCGGAGGGAATTGAACCACTGACAGAACTACTCAGACCGGGTGCGAAGCAGTTAATCGCCGAAGCGGTCCAGGCAGAGCCGGATGAGTTGATGACAAAGTTTGATGGTCACAAAACGGCTGACGGACGACAGCGCGTTGTCCGCAGTGGCCATCATCGCGAACGAGAGGTGATTACAGGGGTTGGCAAGGTCAGCGTCGAGGTGCCGAAGATCCGTAGCCGTGAAGGTACGCCGGAATGTTTTCAATCTCTGGTTGTACCGCCCTGCATCCGGCGAACGGCGACGCTGGACGCGGCGATCCCCTGGCTTTATTTGAAGGGTGTTTCGAGTGGCCAGATGCAGAGCGCACCGGAAGCTATTGCCGGCCCCGAGGCCAAAGGGCTGCCGGCCAATGTCGCGGGGCGTTTGAAGCGGCAATGGGAAGCTGAATACAAGCAATGGTGTACTCGAGCGGTGTCTGATGAACGGGTCCGTATCCGGGCTGATGGCATCTACAGTGGTCTCAGAGGCGACGATGGCCGATTGTGCTGCCTGGTTATCATCGGCGTGAACAGCCGGGGTCACAAGCACTTCCTGGCAATCGAAGATGGTGTCAGGCAGTCAAAACAGAGCTGGCGTGAGGTGTTGCTGTCTCTGAAACAACGGGGTCTGGACCAACCCCCGAAGTTGGCAATTGGAGACGGCGCCCCGGGCTTCCGGGCCGCAGTGGAGGAAGTGTATCCGGAGACGGGCGTTCAACGTTGCTGGATGCACAAGACCGGCAATGTGCTGAACTATCTGCCGAAGTCTGTCCAGGAGAAAGCGAAGCAGGGTCTGCATGATATCCGGATGGCAGAAGATCGAGCTGATGCAGAAAAGGCGTTCGATAATTTTGAGGAACGTTTCGGTGCAAAGTACCCCGAGGCGGTGGAATGCTTATCGAAAGACCGTGACGCGTTGCCGGCATTTCATGACTTTCCAGCGGAACACTGGACCCGTATCAGGACAACCAATGTCATTGAGTCGAGTTTTGCGACGTTCCGGCATGGAACACGCCAAGCCAAAGGTTGTGTCACGCGCAATACGATGTTGACGATGGTCTGCAAGATGGGATTATGCGCAGAAGATTCCTGGCGCAAATTGAGAGGCTTCAGACACCTGGCGAAGGTGATTGAAGGCGTGAAGTCTAAAGATGGAAGCGAGGTGAACGAGGACGACAAGGCAGCCGCATGATTAACTTGCCAGACACTACTTTTGACAATAACTCGGGTTTGAGCATTTGTCCGGATATTCACGGCTTGCTTACTATTTCTGGTTAAAGCGAAGGTCATGTTTGGATGGAAATCAAACTTGGCAGACCCGCGCCCACAATCGGCAGTATCCGGCGGAGTTGGTGTTGCTGGCCTGATAGGGCTGGCTGCCTGGATCATGATTGCTCGGCAATACGGGATGGACGGCCCTTATTCTGCGCTTGCCGCCTGCGCGGCTTGCGGTCTGCCGATGGTTATCTGGTCGCTGCTCAAGGACAAGGTCCACCTGCGCGAAAGCACTGGCATCGATTGGAAAAATCCAAAACTGTTCAAGGAAACGATGGATATTAGCATCGTCAAGCTGGCAGGGCTGTGGGCGACCTGGGGTCTGATCGCAGTCATCTATTGCATCGGCCGCTGGTACTGGACTGGCCAATATCAATTTTCGATGCAGATTATGGAAACCGTTGCACCTTGGTTGCTCGCGATTTCCATTCCCTATGTGATGTTTCTCGACAGGTATTTTGTCGATCCAAAAGACGGTGCCTGGCATTTTGGTCAGTTTGTGATGGGCGGCAAGCCTAACTCGCGCGGAGGAGAATTCGACCCTGAACAGCTTTATCATCACTTGCGTGCCTGGGCGGTGAAGGGATTTTTCCTTGCCTTCATGATCTCTATCGTACCGGGCGGATTTGGAGATTTCATCCGGCTGGATTTCAATGAGATTGCGGGCAATCCGGTTGCCATTGCACACTGGTTGATTGTCGCGATGTTTGTGGTGGACGTGCAGTTTGCCACAGTCGGATATCTGCTCACAATGAAGCCGCTCGATGCGCATATCCGCACTGCTAATCCTTATCTTGGCGGTTGGGTGGCAGCTCTGCTTTGCTATCCCCCTTTCGCATTGATGTATCCTGGTGGGCCGCTGCATTATGAGGTCGATATTGCCGGTTGGGATTACTGGTTCCGTGAGTACGAAACGCTGCTGTGGATATGGGGCGGCATTCTTGTTTTCCTGACCGCAATTTATGCGTGGGCAACGGTGGCTTTTGGGCTGCGCTTTTCGAATCTCACACATCGCGGAATTCTAACTCATGGTCCCTATAGCTGGACCAAACACCCGGCCTATGTAGCCAAAAACGCCTATTGGTGGCTGGCATCACTGCCGTTCCTGACCATGGGCGGAAACTATGTAGACATGATCCGCAATGCAGTGCTGATGGCTTGTGTTAGCGGCGTATATTACTGGCGTGCCAAAACCGAGGAAAAACACCTTCTCGCAGACCCGGCCTACAAGGAATATGCCGAATGGATGGATCGCAATGCACCGGTCCCTCGCTTGGTCAATTGGGTTAAGCGCCGAATTGGTTGGTGGACTCCAGAGCAAGGCAAGGAACCCGAGTTGCATCCGGCGGAATAGAGCTTTCCATGTCAGGCGGGTCCACGTAGACTCTCCGTCATGACAACGATTGGTACAGACGGAAAGCATCGCTGCTTTGGCGGGCAGGCGGGCAAGGAATTTTACGGCGACTATCACGATGATGAGTGGGGTGTGCCCGTTCATGATGATCGATTGCTCTTCGAAAATCTGATCCTCGAAGGTGCGCAGGCTGGGCTTAGTTGGGAAACGGTTCTTAAAAAGCGCGAAGGCTATCGCCGTGCTTTTCATGGTTTCGATGTCGAGCGATGCGCTGTCATGACCGATGACGAACTGGAGGCTCTCCGTGAGGATGAAGCGATTATTCGCAACAAGCTCAAGATACAATCCGTTCGCAAAAACGCCTTGGTGTTCCTTGATATGCAAAAGGAGTTTGGCAGTTTCGATGGCTGGCTCTGGGATCATCTCGACGGCCCACCGCTGGTTAACAGACCAAAGAGCTTTTCCGATATCGCCACCACCACACCTGTCAGCGGTACTATTTCCAAAGCGTTGAAGAAACGCGGGATGAGTTTTGTCGGCAGCACCATCATCTATGCCTATATGCAAGCCGTTGGCATGGTGGACGATCATTTAGCGCGGTGCTGGAAAGCATGAGTAAGAAAGAACATTTTGAACGCCACAAGCAGCCTTGGAATTCCGATGAAATCCAGAAACTTCATGCCTTTGCAAAAAAGGGAATGACGCTCAAGGCTATTTCAAAAGCGCTTACCCGGAGTGAAGAATCGATCAAAAAGCGCGCCAAGCAGGACAAATTGATGATCGCCAAGAAGCGCTAGCTCTGATCAAATTCTCGCACATATTCCCATATCTTGGAAACCACCACAGAGCCCTCACCAACCGCTGATGCGACGCGTTTGACTGAGTCGGCGCACACATATCACCGACCGCGAATATGCCGGGATGAGATGTGGCAAATGGACTATCTGCACCGGCCGCGGTTCCGCAAATGACGAAACCTTTCTCATCGGTTTGGGCAAGGCCCGAGAGCCATTCGCTATTGGGCGCAGCACCAACCATGATAAACAGCGCAGAGGTATCAACGTTCCGCTCTCCTTCGGGGCTATTTGTCGAAATTTTTTGCAGTCGATCATCGCCATCCAGTGCCGTAACCTGTGTCTCATAGTGAATGGTGATGCGCGGATCGGCCTCGAGGCGCCGACTAAGATAGCTAGACATAGAGGCAGCTAGCGATTTGCCCCGCACCAGAAGGTGCACATGTTTCGCACTGCGGCTCAGGAACATCGCCGCCTGTCCCGCACTGTTCCCCCCGCCGATAATTACCGCCTCGGTATTGCGGCAGAAACGCGCTTCCATCTCGGTAGCGGCATAATAGCATCCCGCGCCTTCAAAATCCTCCAGCCTGTCCAAAGGCAGGCGGCGATATTGCACACCGGTCGCGACCAACACAGATTTGGCGCAGACGACTTGCTGATCATCAAGCGTCACACAGAATAAGCCATCATCGCGTTTTTCGAGCTTGGTCACGCGCCGTGGCATGGCGAAGCGCGTGCCGAACTTCATCGCCTGAATATGGCCACGCCAGACCAGATCAGCACCTGAAATTCCGGTCGGGAAGCCCATATAGTTTTCAATTCGGCTGGATGTGCCCGCCGGTCCGCCGATGGAGATGTCCTGACGACCAGTGCTTTCAGTCCTTCTGACCCGGCATAGACCGCCGCCGCCACTCCGGCTGGGCCGCCGCCGACAATGAGGACATCGAATTTTTCCTCATCGCCAATGCAAAGGTTGAGCCCCAATTGTTCGGCGACCTTAAGCGGTGTCGGATCTTCGATATAATTGTCTCTGCCAAAGATGACCGCCGGACCCTTGCAAGTCAGATCACAGTCCGTCGCCGCTTTTTCCGCTTCATCACTGCCCAGATCATAGCTTTCAAATGGAATACGGTTACGAGAGGCGAAGGAGGCAATACGCTGAACTTCCGGTTCTATGTCCGCGCCGATGATTTTCAGACTGCTGCGATTATTATCCACTTGCGTGCGCCGCCGTCCGGCAAAGACGGTGATAATGATGTCCGACATTTCCGGGTTTTCGGACATCAGCCGAAGCATGGTTTCGCGTTCAACTTCCAATGTGCGCAGGTCGGTCATGGCCCGCATCGGGAGCAGAAAGTTGCCACCATTCAGGAAAGCAATCTCACCCATAAACTGGGTTGGGCCGAGATGGTGAGGCAGGAAGCCTTCACCGGTAAACGGGTCCAGAACTTCGGCTTCCCCTTCCAGAATGTGGATGAAGCGGTCCATCGGATCGCCTTCGTCCACGACAATTGCGCCTTTTTCATAGCTACGTTCGACACCGACTTCGTGCAGCGTGGCGACATGGTCATCATGTAGCGGTGTGCGCTGCATTTCTAAGAGATTAGGGGCGAGGGAGTCCATTAAGGAAAGCCTTTGTCAGGGGTGAACTATTGTTGTCTGCATATTGGCGCCACATGATCGAGTAGCAAATACGGGATTTGGGGAACCTGTTGCCAAGGCGAAGTTTACAATGTGCACAGGGTTATAGAGAGTAAAATATCCGGCGGGCCTGCTGTGCAAAAATAGCGGTTTTTAGGCAGTATCATCATCCAGCTAACCTAGACGATCGCGATATCTGTAGGAAAGTACAATATGACGGATCAATCGCCGGCCAGATGCATTGCCACCTTGCGTTGATGCGGCGGGCGGCGATGTTCGAACAGGTAGATGCCCTGCCATGTCCCCATCGCAAGGCGGCCATCGACAATGGGAATTGACAATTGCGTCTGCGTCAGCGCCGCCTTGATATGGGCGGGCATGTCGTCCGGTCCTTCGCTATCATGGAGATAATGTGAGCCTTCCGGCGCGAACCGGTCAAAGGCAGTGAGCAGATCGGTTTGAACTTCGGGAGCTGCATTTTCCTGAATGAGGAGCGAAGCCGAAGTGTGCTGGCAGAATAGAGTGAGGAGGCCGGTGGTGACGGATTGCGATGCGACCCAATCGGCGGCGTCGTGCGTGAACTCAGTGAGCGAAGGGCCATTGGTGGCGATTGTCAGGGTGCTGGATTGGTGCATAACAGCGGGATAAGACTGTTCCGATCAAATGCCCACAAAAATCTATGTCAGACTGATGTGCGGAAAATCCATGCTGCAACGATTTCTAAACCTAATGCGGGTAACTTTTTCTAAACCATAGAAAGGTCCGGAATTGGGCACTTTTTGCCACAAACTCTATTTTCCCCGTCTGGGATTTCTGCTCATGCTATTGGGCAGCCTATTGTTGGCTTCGGCGCCTGTGTCAGCCGAACAATCTGTCTTGCACCTGGATAGCAAATCCAATCACTGGGTGCCGACTGAGCAACATTTCTACCTCGCCGAAGATCTGACAGCGCTTTTGCGTCACCAGACAAGGCTGTGCCAGTGCGATCCGGCTATGGAAAAACCTTCTGGGGGCGGCTTCGCATCTATAATCCCCAAGCCGAAGCACGGGACATCGGTTTGGTTCTGAAATATGCTGTAATGGACCATGTTGATTGGTACAGCCAAAATCCTGATGGCTCCGTCCACGGCGATAAAAATGGCCAACTTGTTGCGCTTGACCCTGATCTGTCACCAAGTCGGTTTCCTCTGTTTCCCGTTACGTTGGAAGCTGGAGAAACACGCGATATCTATCTTAGAATCAGGTCGGACACCGTTGTAATATTGCCAATCCGGGTTCAATCGATGGAACAGCTACAACGAACGGCAATTATCGACATTATGCTTTACAGTCTTCTGGTGGGTTGCCTGCTAACGATGGCCGCTTTGGGATATCTGTTCTTTACCGGTTCCCGAAAATGGGCCTATTTCTGGTTTGCCACATTTTGTGCATCGATCGCCGCCCACATTTTCCTGAGTTCAGGAGTTGGAAAAGCCTATGTCTGGCCAGGCGCAACCGTCGATCTCATGTTCCTGCTGTTCGTACTCGAGGGTCTGGCAATGGGGTCGTCGGCATTGTTTGTGGTGAACTATCTCGACACCCGATCCCGCGCACCCCTGTTTCACAAATTGCTCTACGTTATCGCGGGTTTCTCTCTCTTGACCTGTTTGGCAACGCCACTGCCGTTTTGGGTGCTAACCATTGCATTTCTGGTATCTACAGGAATTGGGCCATTGGTGATTCTGAGTGGGTCGATTTGGCTGACGGTCAAAAAGGTCAAGGGTGCTCAATTGGTTGTACTCAGCTGGATACCCAATCAGGCCGGGATCATATGGACCTATCTCAGAAGCCTCGACCTGGTACCCTATTCGGATATCCATCACTATACCATGCCGGTTACATGCACCCTGACCGCAATCGCATTTACCTAGGCGCTGCATCGTCAAAATGCTGAGACCGAGTATGATGTCAAACAATCGTTGACCGATTGCACTAATAAATCTATACATCCTTCATCCGGTTCAAACAAAATCGGCTGCGTCTCGCGGCGTGGTACCCGCGACACACGCTATACAGGTGCAGGCGGGTTGGTAACTCCGTTGGTCCCGTCTGCATCCTAGCTTTTTCTATACAAGTTATGTACAATGTCTCCATCGCATAGGAGATTTATTGATGGAACAGCTAGGACAAGTATTAACCGCCATTAAAGCAGTGCATGACCAGCTGACTGGCCTTCCTAACAGGCTGCATTTTGAGCGATCAGTTTCAAGCCGAGTTCCTGCGCGGCGGCAGTCAGTTGGCCTGATGCAGGTCGATCTCGACGGCTTTAAGGCGATCAACGACACTTATGGACATGCAGCAGGTGATCATGTGCTTCAGGTTGTCGCAGCACGACTGAGAATGCATGCCATGCCGCTTGGCATGCCGTTTCGCAATGGCGGCGATGAATTTATCATTATATGCAATCAAAGCGCATCTTCTGCCGAGGTCGAGCAATTGGCACAGACCATTGTTGCGGCGATTTCCAAACCAATTTCCTGGCGCGAAACCGAATTGACAATTGGAGCGAGTATCGGTGTAGCTTTCCCATTGGAAGGGCAGCAAAACATTATGCATGCGCTTGAGGAAGCGGATGCGGCGCTCTATGCCGCTAAACAAAATGGCAAGGGCCAGGTCGTGCTGAGCGATTCTTTTCTCGCTGCGTGTCAGAACGACGTGTGGACTTCGGGGCAGGATTTGGGAGGCGAAACCGATGGCCGGATTGGCAAGCAAATTTTGCTCATACGAAACTGGTTCTCCGGTCTTAAGGCCGGCGGGCAATAACGCCTCAATCAAACATCCAGATTCGCTACATTCAGCGCATTGTCGACAATAAACTCTCGTCGTGGTTCAACCACATCGCCCATCAGCTTGGTGAAAATCTCGTCGGTCACATCGGCTTGCTCCACAGTTACCTGCAGCAATGAGCGTACTTCCGGATCAAGTGTGGTTTCCCATAATTGTTCGGCATTCATTTCGCCCAGCCCTTTATAGCGCGAAATGGCAATACCTTTGCGGCCGGCCGCCAGCACCGTGTCGAGCAGTTCGGATGGCCGGGTGATCAATGTGCCTTCATTACCATCTTCGCTGTCATCGCCTGCGCCTTTGGTCAGGCGGCTGCCGCTGCCATAAGTTGCGGTTTCTTCGCTGGCCAGACGGTGCAGTTTTCGGGCTTCCGCGCTTTCCAGGAATTTCGCTTCGATGATATGATGGTCGGTGACGCCGCGCCATAGACGTGCGAACAGATAGCCACCTTCTTCGGAGACGCTGCCGGACCATTTGCCCTCTTCGTCGACCTTGTCCATCCAGGCTTCTACCGCTGCCTGCCGCTCGGGCTGGCCATATTCAGGATTGAGTGCGCCGGTTAGCGCCATGCCTTCGACAATGGTGCTGTCATAGCGGCGCGGCACATAGGCCATGAGTGAACGCATACGTCGCGCATGTTCGATCAGGCTGCGCAGATCCTCACCCGAACGTGCGCCTTCAGTGGTTTGCAAAATCATGTCCGAAAGCCCGGCATCAACCAGATAGTGGTCGAGCGCATTGTCATCTTTGAGATAAACCTCGCTCTTGCCTTTGCCGACTTTATAGAGTGGCGGCTGGGCGATGTAGAGATGCCCGTTTTCGACAATTTCAGGCATCTGGCGATAGAAGAATGTAAGCAGCAATGTACGGATATGCGCGCCATCAACATCGGCATCTGTCATGATCACAATCTTGTGATATCGCAGTTTCTCGATATCAAAATCCTCGCGGCCAATTCCGGTGCCCATCGCCTGGATCAGCGTGCCAACTTCCTTGTTCGACAGCATCCGGTCAAACCGTGCGCGTTCGACATTGAGGATCTTGCCTTTGAGCGGCAGGATCGCCTGAAAATGGCTGTCACGGCCCTGTTTCGCTGATCCGCCAGCAGAATCACCCTCGACCAGAAAGAGTTCGCATTTGCTAGCATCTTTTTCGCGGCAGTCGGCCAGTTTTCCGGGCAGTGAAGCGATATCCATCGCGCCTTTGCGTCTGGTAAGTTCGCGTGCCTTCTTTGCCGCTTCGCGAGCGGCGGCAGCGTCTATCACCTTCTGGATCACCATACCGGCATCTTGCGGGTTTTCCTCGAGCCATTCTGCGAGCTTGTCAGCCATCAGACTTTCGAGCGGTTGACGCACTTCGGAGGAAACCAGCTTGTCTTTGGTTTGTGAACTGAACTTGGGATCAGGGAGTTTTACCGATACAATAGCGGTAAGGCCTTCGCGCATATCATCGCCGGTCAGCTTGACCTTTTCTTTCTTCAGCGCGCCTGAACTTTCCGCATAATTATTCAGCGTCCTTGTCAGCGCAGACCGGAACGCCGCGAGGTGTGTCCCGCCGTCACGCTGCGGAATATTATTGGTGAAGCACAGGACATTCTCATAGTATGAATCATTCCACTCGAGCGCGACGTCGATCGTGACATCATCGCGTTCGCCGTGGATGGCGATCGGATCGGGCACCAGAGGTGTCTTGTTGCGGTCCAGAAATTGCACAAAGGCTGCAATGCCGCCTTCGTAAAACAGATCGACTTTCTTGGGCTCTTCACCGCGTTCGTCCTTGAGCAGGATATGGACGCCGCTGTTGAGGAAGGCCAGCTCGCGGTAGCGATGCTCCAGTTTCTCAAAATCAAATTCAGTAATCTTGAACGTGTCTGGCGATGGGGAGAAGGTAACCCGCGTGCCTTTTTTGACACCGGTTTCATTATCGGCAGCTGGAGAATCGCCAATCACCTCCAGCGAGCGCACCGCATCGCCAAATTCAAAGCGCATATTATGCTCTTTGCCATCGCGCCATATGTTGAGCTCAAGCCACTCGCTAAGTGCATTCACAACCGAAACACCAACACCGTGGAGGCCGCCGGAGACCTTATAGGCATTCTCGTCATTGGTATTGTCGAACTTGCCGCCGGCATGCAGCTGGGTCATGATGACTTCTGCCGCCGAGACGCCCTCTTCCTTGTGCATGCCAACCGGAATACCGCGGCCATTATCTTCGACCGAAACACTGCCGTCAGCATTGAGCGTGATCAGGATCAAATCGCAGTGACCCGCTAAGGCTTCATCAATCGCATTGTCCGAAACTTCGAACACCATATGATGCAATCCGCTGCCATCATCGGTGTCGCCAATATACATGCCGGGGCGTTTCCGAACCGCATCAAGGCCCTTCAGAACCTTGATCGAATCGGCGCCATATTCGTTCTGATTGGAAGAAATGGAGGCTTCTTCCGGTGTTTCATTTTCAGTATTTTCACTCATGGATACAAGATAGTCGCTGGAGCCATCAAACCCAAGGAAAATGTTGGTTTTTTGCATATTAAAACATAATAAATTCAATGCCTTAAATCGATTCGAACTGAAAACTAATGGTTGACAGATTTTCACCAGTCTGATTGCCCTCTACAAGGTCCAAAAATGCTGGAGAATGCCAAGTGACCAACCCCGCAGACATGGTTCCCTTTGCCAGGACAATGGGTATTAAAATTACCGAAATGACCGCCGATCGGGCGCGCGCCGAGATGCTGGTGCGGCCCGAGATCTGCACAGCAGGCAATGGCCAGGACAAGCCCTCTATTCATGGCGGCGCGGTCATGACGCTTGCTGATGTGGTGGGTGCTTTTGGTGGCTGGGCGGCGCTTCCGGAAGGCGCGGGCGGTACGACCACGTCGGAAAGCAAAACCAATTTCCTGAACCCTGCACCCGAAGGCGAGACCGTCTACGCTGAGGCTACACCGCTGAAAACTGGGCGACGCCAATCGGTTTGGCAAACCCGGATAACGCTCAACGATGGCACGCTGGTTGCTGTGGTAACCCAGACCCAGATTGTGCTTTAAAGGCAATTCCCTACGGTTTCTTTTGAATTGCACAAAATTTGTTCTACATAGATAGCATGATCCGAACCATTTTTGCACTGAGCCTGATTTCTCTGGCTTCTACCGGCTGTTCCGAAACCACCAAAGTGGAGGACGATCTCGCCGGTGCGCAAACCAATGCCGCCAATCCGACCGGGCGAGAAGAACGCAAGGCATCCAACCCAGCAGAAAAATCGGTGCGCATCGGCCTTGGCGGACCGCGCTTTGATGCCTGTCAGGGTGTCGGGCGTATTCAGGGGTTGCGTGGCGGCGAACTGGACGTTCGTATCGCCCCGTTTGACGCCGCCGAGAAAAAGGACAGTATCAAGCAGGGACAACAAGTCTGGATCTGCAGCCGCAGCCATGACCAGCAATGGCACGGGATTGTCTACGATGATGGTGTTTCAGCACCTGCGGTTGGCGAGCAAGCGGGGGCGGAGAAGCAGCCAACCACAACGGGCCCGGGAGAATGCGGCGTATCGTCGCCCGTGCGTTCCAAGCGCAATTATGACGGGCCGTGCAAGAGCGGCTGGGTTGAGAGTACCTATGTGAAGCTTGTTGCTGGATAATAATACTCGCTAGTCCGCAAGTTGGCGGCCAACTTAACGACTCATATTGGCCTTCGCTGAACTTATAACATATTGTAAAAACACTATATGTTAAGCATTGATAGCTATGAGAATTCCGATCTGAATGCAGGTTGGGGGACATATATTGCTTCGGCAACTGATCAATGATGTGCCCGCTCGTGGCGATCTTAGTACCGATTCTACGGTAGCGCAGATATATAGACCGATTATCAGGGGCTATTTTGGCGTCGCCGCTACCTATTATCTGATCATGACGCTCACCCATTTCTGGTCGTTAAGCGGCGCAGATCTGGCTGTTATGGCTACAACATCAACAATTGCTTCGGTTGTCATTTTAGGCGCGTGGCATGCATTGCGGAAGCCGCTAACTATCGGTAAACTTGAGGCGCTAACAAGCATTGTTAATCTTCTCGTTCTGTCAAATGTGTTGGTCGCGCTTCATCTGGAATATGCGCAGGCAAAGCTGGTTTATTTCATGATGATGGCAATGATATTTGCGTTTGCATGCGTTAGTATGCGGCAGGCGCTCATTTCTGTTGCAGCTACTCTTGGCGGCTTGTTTTTCATGCTCATCAAGCAGGATCCAGATCAGCTTTCAATCTATGGTTTCATTGCATTCGCGGCTGCATTGAGCGCTGTTGCGATTACGTTTTTCCTGCGCCGGGCAATCGGTCTAGCCGTAACGGCACGCCGGGAAGCAGAAGTTAGGTTGAAGGAAACCGAAAATCTGAGTGACACGATGCGGCAACAATCACTGACCGACAGTTTGACGGAGCTACCAAATCGCCGTGCTTTTTTCGAAAGTTTCAGAACAAGCAAATCGAATATCAATGGGGAAATTGATATGTGGTTGATCTTGCTCGATCTGGATGGATTCAAGGCGGTAAACGACGTTTATGGGCATATTACAAGCGATGAGTTGCTAAAAGCTGTTTCAAACCGAATGCGCGACTTTTGTGGAACTTATGCTCATGTCAGTCGTATGGGTGGAGACGAGTTCAACATAATTTTTTCGAGTACAGAAGGTGAAGATGAGGTTGAAGTTTGGTGTAAAAAATTGCTGGAGAAAATCGCGGAAGTCTACAAAATAGACGACCGTCTCATTCAAATTTCGTGCTCAATCGGTTGCCATCGAATTTCCGCTGGCGAGAGTGATACACAATTGATTCGTCATGCCGACTACGCACTTCTTCATGCCAAGAAACACGGCAAAAACAGAGTGGTTGTCTTCAAGGAAGAGCATGCGAAGGATGCTGCGGAACGGTACAAGATAGAACAAGCTCTGCGCGTTGCTGATTTCGATTCAGAAATTGAATTGTTGTTTCAGCCTCAATTCGATTTGGGAAAAGACAAGATAGTTGGTGCTGAAGCGTTGGCGCGGTGGAACAGTCCTATAGTCGGACAAATTGGTCCCGATCTTTTTATCAAGATTGCTGAGGAAAGTGGTTTGATCGCGAGTATCACCCTGACCGTATTGGAAAAGGCAATTTCCGCTCTTCAAGGTTGGGAGAATAAAATTCCCTTATCAATCAATCTTTCTGGACATGATCTTCTGTCGGAACAGATTATTGATAAGATCATTGATCAAGTCGAATTAAGTGGCTTGGCGCCCACCTTGATTGAATTTGAAGTGACCGAAACAGCGATGATGGTGGATACCCGGAAAGCTAGTGCAAATATGCTGCGGCTTGCCAATTTGGGCCATCCCTTGGCGCTTGATGATTTTGGTACCGGCTATTCCAATTTCAACTATTTGCGCACGTTGCCCATCAACAAACTCAAGGTCGATCGGTCGTTTATGGAAAACCTGACCGATCCAATGACCGAAAAAATGCTTCATTCTCTTTCGGGTATGGCTCGAACGCTTGGCGTACATTGCCTTCTTGAAGGTATTGAGAATGAACTTGAACTTTTGATGGCCAAGCGTGTGGGGGCTCAATCGGTTCAGGGATATCTTTTTGGCATGCCAATGGGCGCTTTGGAACTTCTGGCTCACATTGATGCTTATAATGACACACAAATTCGTCCGGAAATACGAACAGCCAATGGTGAATGAAGCATAGATGTGATGCCATTTTTGGCCATGACACAATATTCGGATTTACTGCCTAAAGCCGCTATTCCGTAAAATTGTCCCTCCAAGAATAATTGCTCAAACTCATAAAAAGCGATTATTTTCGGAGACCAGCTTCTTGCATATAATTTGATATCAAACTATATAGTTAGAAGCCTAACTAGATGGAGAGTCGAAAATGGTGAACCGCAGGATGATTTTAGGTGCCGGACTTGGCGGAGTGGCGCTTGTTGCCGCTGGCGGAGTGTGGCGGGTGACGCGGGTGCCACAGACGGCGCATCAGCCGTGGGAACTTGCAGGGCCGCCACCAGAAGACGTGCGGCTGGATGCTTTCCGTCACGCCATTCTCGCGCCCAATCCGCACAATCGCCAGCCATGGGTCATTCGCCTGGTTGGTGAGGACAAGGCGGAGATTAACTGCGATCTGGCAAAGCGTCTCCCAATCACCGATCCATTTGACCGGCAGATTACTATTGGTTTCGGGGCATTTATTGAGCTGGCGCGCATGGCGGCGGCTCAGCGTGGATACCGGATGGATATCGAAGCTGTACCGGAAGTAGCTGCGCAGCCCCGTTTGACAGAGGTTCCTGTCGCACAGCTTACCTTCGTCAAGGATATCGTCGTCCAAAAAGATCCGCTATTCGATGCCATTCCGATGCGGCGGTCGAACAAGGAAGTCTATGATCTCAGCCGCACAGTCGGGGATCCAAAATTACAGCAGGTCGCCGCTAGTGGTGGCTCATTCTCGGCCGATCCGGACTTTGTCGAAAAGCTCCGCAAGCAAATTCTGGTCGCGATCGATACGGAATATATGACACCCGCCGCGAATATGGAGAGCGTCGATTTGATGCGCATTGGTCATGATGAAATTGACGCCAATCCCGATGGTATCGATTTGGGCGGGCCAATGATTGAAGCGGGTGTAGCAACGGGGCAAATAAATCGCGATACTCTCGCCGACCCCAAAAGCGATGCTTTCCAGTTCGGCCGCGACCAGCTGGCCGAGACCTATGGTTCGATTGGCGCGCTCTACTGGATCACGACACCGACCAATACACGCGCCGATCAGCTTGAAGCGGGCCGCCAATATGTCCGTGCCAATTTGCAGGCGACGAAACTGGGCCTCGCGATGCATCCGATGAGCCAGTCATTGCAGGAATATGAAGAGGTCGGGCCGCAATATGAGGCTGTGCACCAAATGCTCGGAGCGAGTGGCAATCAGCGGGTTCAAATGCTCGCGCGGGTCGGTTATGGTCCCAAAATCGGTCCCAGCCCGCGCTGGCCGGTGGAAGCGCATCTGGAGGCTTAATTTTTGACCGAAAAAAATGATGACCCTTTGGCTTTTGAAGTCTTCAACGAAATCGGGATCATCAACCAGCTGACCAGCGCCGCCTTTGCTGCTGTCCTGCCCAAGGGGATGACCATTGCGCAGTTTACCGTGCTCAATCATTTTGAGCGGCTGGGATTGACGGAAAAATCGCCCGCCGACCTTGCCAGCGCTTTTCAAATAACCCGACCTACCATGACCAGCACTTTGTCGCGGATGGAGAAATCGGGACTGGTGAAAATCAAAGCCGATCCGAAGGACGGACGCGCGAAACTGGTGTCGGTGACCGCAAAGGGGAAGAAAATGCGCAGTGATTGCCTGAAGCGACTGGCCGAACCTATGGCAGAGGCAGAGGCGGTGCTGCCAAAGAAGAACATGCAAAAAATGCTCCCGCTTTTGCGAGAAATGCGGGAGATTTTAGATCGTTTGCGGGACTAGGCTCAGGACTTATTAACTAAGCCAGAAGATGACGGTAGCTGCGATAGCGATGGCAGACAAGAAGGTGTGAGCGCAGCGATCATAGCGGGTATGGATGCGCCTCCAGTCCTTGAGTTTTCCGAACATATTCTCGATTTTGTGGCGTTGGCGGCAGAGGCTTTTATCGAAGCTGGCTGGCAGCCGCCGCCCTTTGCGCGGCGGGATACATGGCGTGATGCGCTTTGCTTTTATGCCGCTCGATACTCATCGCTGTCATAGCCTTTATCACCGGTCATGCAGGCGGCATGATCCGGAAGTGCCGGGTATGTCAGCTTTGCCCCGATATGGTCGCTCATCTGCCCTTCGCTCAGACACAAGATCAGGGGTCTCCCGTTGCCATCGCACACGGCATGCAACCTGGGAGTTCAGGCCGCCTTTAGTTCGCCCGGTATATCTGGAAACAGACCCTTTTTTAAAAGGCTGGCAGCGGTACGGCGGGCTTTTGGATGCGTGGCATCGATCATCAGCACATCATCGGCATCACTGGTAGCTGCAAGGCGCGCAAATATCTTGTTGAACACGCCCAGGCGGCTCCAGCGCACGAAGCGATTACAGATCGTTTTATGCGGCCCGTAACCAGCAGGGGCATCACGCCAGCGAAGACCGTTCCTGATCACAAAAACAATCCCGCTCGGAACCTTGCGGTCATCAACCCCGGGAACCCCGTGCGACAACGGAAAATACGGCTCTATCCGGCGCATCTGCGCTTCGCTTAACATAAACAGATCACTCATCAACAGCACCTCCTTCAGTGCCGCCTTTGAATCAGCCTTCTCACCGTAATGCAAGCTATCTAACAGGTCCTGAGCCTAAAAGTCGACTATTAGCGGAAGTCGCAATGCGGCCAATGGTTCGCAATGGATTTATTGCGGGATCGCTTGGTGGCAAGCACTTTGGCAGCGAGCAACCAGATATAACTGAAACTGTCGAGATCATGGCAGAAGCTTGCAAAAAGGTGCGCGATGATGATTTGAGCGACCAAAGAGATATTCTGACATCGCAGGCAATGGCGTTAGATGCGATATTCACCATCATGGTATCACGTTCTGAAAACAACTTGAAAGATTATTTTGAAGCCTCTGAGCGGTTCATGCGAATGGCCATGAAAGCGCAGGCGCAATGCAGAACGACCATTGAAGCACTGGACCGCTTGGCAAGGGGCGGCGAACAAGTTATAAAGCATGTGCATGTCGATAACCGGGGCGGACAGGCAGTCATTGCCGATAGCGTCCAGACAGGGGGGCAAAATGCAAAAACAGGGAAACAACCCCATGCAATCGGAGCGCCGGGTGTCCCCGGTCCCCAGCCGGTGCGGAATAAAAAAGACTATGCAACTCGAGAGCAAAATGATTAAATTGCCAAATACGGATATACAAATAGGGAAATAATATGCCGGAACCAATTAATGCGCCGACTGAAACTAAAAAGAAACGTGGATGTGGTTTTTGGGTTTTAGTTGCAATTGGAATAATCATTGCGCTCGGAGTTATCGGAACCATTTTTGGGCCAACTGAAGAGCAAAAAATCGAGATGGCAGAAAAACGGGAACAGGACAAAATTGAAGAAGCAGCCAAAGAACGAGAAGCGGCTGAAGGGTGCCGGAATAGTGCGGTGAAAGTCACCGCGAAAGAGCTGTTTCGCGCTTATGAAGCGAACGAAATGGCCGCTCAACAAACTTATGGGGATAAGCTTTTAGAAGTCACAGGAATAATTGATGGCGTGGATTTGGATATTTCGGATACGCCAATTGTTAAGCTTCGAACAGACAACCAATATATGTCCGCAAGTGTCTATCTGACTGATGCGACGCAGTCGTTTGCGTCCGGGACAATGGCAGCTATGCGTTATTTGAAAGCGATGGCGAAGGTGACTGAAATTGATTAAGAAAAATGCAATTGTAGGATTATTCGCAGCAATATTTTTGGTGTCAGGTTGCTACGAAAGTGAACTCGATCTTATTGAAAACCACGCGAAATTGGTCGAACGGATGGATGGCGTATTGGTATTTGCTAACCAAGCCTATTATGCCGACAAGGTCGGGAAAACGACTAGGCTTTGCGGATTAGAGAACAAATCTGACTTAAATGGTCCATGTAAAAATCCATCTGAACTAAAACTCGAACGCACTGATTTTGGAAATTACATTGTGCAGGTTAAAACTCCCAAAACTTACTATTTTGCTCTTTGGGCCAGATCCAATCCCGATCCATATTCCAAAATGGGCAAAAGTTGCGTGGTGTGGTTAGGTGATGGATTTACCAAGATGCTCGGCTCTTCAATCCGAATGATATGGCAAAAAACAAAAATTTATCATGATCTCGCGAAACAATTGCCGATGCTAACGGAAAACAAAATTCAAAATCGAGCGCAGCTAATTTCTATCGTAAAAATCTACGAAAACAAGATAGCTAATCCGATCACCAATGATTGGCATTGCCTCGGTAAAGCGTCGCATCTCGAAATCAAGGATGTCGAAATTGACGGGGATAATCGGCATCTCCCGGATTTTACCAATTAGGGAAACCAATTGGGCAAACTAATCATACACCCAGCAATGCGCATGCTGATCTATAGGCCCGTTTCGTTTTTCAGGTGTCGACGCTCATTGCCCTGTACGAAATGACATTTTGTCAATCATCTGCCCAGCGATTGAGTGTAATCATGGGCGTGTTAGAATCGGCAGAGACCAGAAAATTACAACGTCCTTCGCAATCAATAATCCGGCAGGGCGGATGCTGGCCAAGTAGTGAATAGTCCGGTCCTTTGACCATAACCAGCGCAACCAATTCGACCCGGAACCAGTTTCCGCATTTATCGCAATGGGCTTTAATATTAACGCCATGCAGGCGCATTTGCCCAACTGTCGAATAAGCGCGTGGAAGAATCGGTTTTGCCATTCCCTAGAAGAGAACAGAAGGCGAACGAGTAGGAAAGTCTAAAAGTCGATATTTCGTTCTTCCATCAATTCCAGCGCGGAAATTTCTTCGGGTGTCGGATTTTCAGGATCAACGGACGCAAGCCATATTTCGGCAATTTCATTATCACCCAGGTTCGATAAGCGCGATTTGGAATGATCAGTCATTGGAAACCAATATCAAATTTGAATAGACTTTACACGGTTCAATTCCGTGCCGGACAATTGGACATTTTTTACGGGATCAAATCCATGCCGCAATGCAATGCATTGGGCAGCAAAACAGATACACACCCTACGCACGGGTGACTAACGGTTTTCTACGACGTTTCGAGAGTGCGATCAGCATCTCTCGCAATAAGGATTTTCAGATTGGCAGAATTTAGCCATTCGCAGAGAGTGCGGATTGCACTCTCTCGCAATAAGATGGCGCATTGTGCATTTGCAGCATTGAGGTTACCAAAATTCTTTTTGGTTACCGTTATGGGAACAAGCCCCGTTTCGGGGAAAATATCTAATATAATCAATGGTTAATGGCGGACACGGAGGGATTCGAACCCTCGAAGGACCGTGAGGCCCTTGCCTCCTTAGCAGGGAGGTGGTTTCAGCCGCTCACCCACGTGTCCGCACTGGTTTGGCTAGAAGAGGCGCTATAACGGTGCTTTCCTATGGCTGCAACGGTGAAATTTCCTTCAAAATCTCGCTCAAACCAGACGCAATTGCAGCCAAAACTCCGGATTTCCGGTCCTGAGACTCATAATATCGCAATTAGGACTCGCTTCGTCGTCGGTTCATTGCGCAGTCATTCGGTACAGCCGAAAGCTTGTGTCGGCTGGTTGTGGTAAGGAGTTTATCCATGGCCGAGCTGTGCCCGAAAGAAAAACAAGCGCGAACCAGTCGTTTCGGAAAACCGATACGAACCCTATTAAATGTTATTGGAGTTTTTGCGCTAATCGCCGCGCCAGCTGTCTCTCCCGCTTATGGGCAGGTTGAGTCGATTGATCCCAATGATGCTATTGATTCAGATTTGGAAACTCCGGATTATGATGGCACTTTGGAGGCGCCATCCAGTCCAACCGTGGTCGATGATGCGCTATCGAACAGCACAATTAATTCAGATATTGCACCGCCGGATCAGGCGATTGGCACAGATTATGTCAATGGTGATGCTGTTGCGGGCAATGCGGTTGCCAATGTTGATGAGGCAACTACCTATCAGGAGGATGACCTGATTGGCGCAGCTGAAGGCGTTTTCGGTAAAGGCGCCAAAGGCTTGGCTGGGGTGATTGAAGACATTTTGAAAAAGCAGGGCAGTCCCAACGCGTATATCGTTGGGCGTGAAGCAAGCGGTGCTTTTGTTGTCGGCCTTCGCTACGGATTTGGCCAGCTACACCATAAAATTGAAGGCGAACGTAAAGTTTACTGGACCGGGCCGTCCTTCGGGTTCGATGTGGGTGGCAATGCGGCTAAGAGTTTTGTGTTGGTCTACAATCTCTATGATACCGAAGAACTCTATCAACGTTTCCCTGCTGGCGAAGGCGCGGCCTATTTTATCGGCGGTTTCCATGTCAGCTATTTGCGTAGTGGTGACAAAGTGCTGATTCCGGTTCGACTAGGCGCTGGCCTGCGGCTCGGTGCCAATGTCGGTTATATGAAATTCAGCAAGAAGCAGCGTTGGCTGCCGTTCTAGGGTCTGTTGACATTCGGGGTTTCCAAACTTGCTGAACTCTGCTTCAAGCTTCCCAAATGGAGGTTTGAATGAATGAATGAAGAGCGTTTTGTTATTTCGGATGAGCTTTGGAAAAAGATTGCGCCGCTCCTGCCAGGCAAGGCCGGGGACCCGGGCGCGACGGGTCGCGATAACCGGCGTTTCATGGAGGCGATACTATGGCGGGTCCGGACAGGGGCACCCTGGCGTGACCTGCCCGGTGAATTCGGGAAGTGGAATACGGTGTTCAAGCGGTTTCGCCGGTGGGCGGAAGCAGGCATTTTCGAGAGTCTTTTCAATGGCATGAATGGTGAGCCAGACCTCGAATATGTTCTCATCGACGGAACGATTGTCCAGGCCCATCAGAAGGCTTCGGGCGCAAAAGGGGGCTCAGCATCAGGCCATCGGGCGGTCTCGTGACGGGCTGACAACCAAAATCGTCGCACTGGTGGATGCGCTCGGGAATATGCTGCGGTTCCTGCTTCTGCCCGGACAGCCGCACGATATGAAGGGGGTGGCTCCGTTGATCCATGAGGTCTCATTTGGAGCGCTTCTGGCCGACAAGGCTTTCGACGCTGACTGGCTCCTGCAGGACCTCGACACGCGAGGCGCTGCTGCTGTCATCCCGCCCAAAGCAAACCGAAACGTGCAGCGAGACTACGATGCGCACATGTACAAGTGGCGTCATCTCATCGAAAACTACTTCGCAAAGATCAAGGAATTCAGAGGTATAGCAACCCGATACGACAAGACCGACACCAGCTATGCCGCCAACTGGTATCTCACCGCAACGCTCATTGCTAGGCGCGGATTGTCAACAGGCCCTAGTCGCACTCCATCCGGTGCTGACAGCACGGGATTGCCTGTCACAACAAAGAGCGCCCTAATCCGCTCTTCGTCCTCGCGCAGCATCTCTTCGGCGAAAGTGATTGTCGGTAGCTCCCCATAATGCTCGGCATCTCACCGCGAGCGGTATCCACGGTATCTACCAAACCACGGCCCACCAGGTTGATTGTGTCAAGCGCAGGCTCCGGCACCAATGTGCCACCTTCACGGTTGAGATTGCCTGATGCAATATTGA
The DNA here is from genome assembly GCA_951813595.1 of uncultured Parasphingorhabdus sp. GTDB lineage: Bacteria > Pseudomonadota > Alphaproteobacteria > Sphingomonadales > Sphingomonadaceae > Parasphingorhabdus. Next base: position 151,618 of record CATOTQ010000003.1, read on the forward strand.
TGGCTTGGATCAGCCATTGGTTAAGCGTGCCATATTCAGTGACGGAAACACCCATGCGGCCATAGATGTCACCAGGCCTGCCGCTACAAAGATTTTGGGCAATATCTTCCATCACGGCTTCTGAGATCCCGCAATAATTCGACAGTTTCGCTACATCGAAATCGAAAATAGCAGGCGCAATGTTTGTCCAACTATCATCTACGAGCGAATTCAATTCTTCAATCAAATCTGGCTTGATGTCGAGAACATGGCTCAATATCCCGATAAAGAGCGCCGTATCGGTCCCCGGCTTCACAAAATGATGTTCATCCGCAAGTTTTGCCGTCTCGGTCCGCCGGGGATCAACGACCACCAGCTTCCCATCCCGCGTCTGCATCTCTTTCACTCGCTTTTTGAAATCGGGTACAGTCCAGATGCTGCCATTGGAAGCCACCGGATTACCGCCTACAATCACCAGATATTGCGAACGGTCAATATCCGGCACGGGGCAAAGCGAAACATGGCCATACATAAGGTATTGGACAACATGGTGTGGAATCTGGTCGAGCGTCGAGGCAGAATAGAGGTTTCTCACACCAACGGCCCGCCGCAACTGTCCGATCTGCGTCGTAATTCCGTAATCATGCGCACTGGGATTACCGAGATACATTGCCGGTTTCCCGCCCTCGCCTTTAATATCGATCAGCTTCGCCGCGATTTCGGAAAAAGCCTGCTCCCAGCCAATTTCCTGCCATTCTCCATCCACCTTTTTGACAGGCTTGTGCAAACGATCGGGATCATCCTGCAAATCGGCTATGGCTGTGGCCTTCGGGCAAATGTGACCACGACTGAGCACATGGTCCGGGTTTCCCTTGATTGAAAGAATTTCGCCCCCCTCAACCTCGACAAGCACACCGCAGTTTGCTTCACATATATGGCAAGTTCGGGCGTGGACTTGAGGCATCGAGATTCTCCTGAATTAATCACGCAATTAACATTTTGCCTGATTTGAAGCCAGCATCTATTCGTTCAATTGCAAAATTTGCTGGCAATTATCGCCATTTACTGGATTAGAAAGAACAGGCACACGCCGATATGGCCCAACAGGAGCAGCATCGAATGAATTTGAAGCGGATAAGGAAACTGACTATTGCTCCCCTTTTTATGGCTCTCGCCGCCTGTGCAGTTCAAGCCGGAGATGTCGCCTCGCCAGCCGATGCGCCTGTCGCACAATCTGAAATCGCCCAGATTCCAGACGATCCCGATCCGGCAATCTGGGTTCTGAAAGACGAAGACACCACAATCTATCTGTTTGGCACCATTCATCTGTTGAAACCCGGCCTTAGCTGGTTTGATGAAGCGGTAAGGGAAGCCTTCAATGCTTCTGATGAACTGGTTGTAGAAATGATCGAACCCGACCCCGCCGAAATGGTCAAGATTGTCCGTGAACTCGCAATTGATCAAACAGGCAAGTCTGTTCGCGACAAGTTGAATGAGGACGACCGTAAAGACTATGAAGCGGCTCTAACCAGCCTTGGTCTTCCCTTAGCATCGTTTGATCCGCTGGAACTTTGGTTTGCCAGCGTCAACATCTCCCTCGTTCCACTAATGCAAAACGGTTATGATACAAATAGCGGCGTCGAGAAAGATCTGACCGCGCTGGCCAAATCCCGCGACATGAAGATTGTCGGGCTCGAAACACCGCGCCAGCAATTGGGATTTTTTGACAATCTCCCCGAAGAAGCGCAAATTCGTTTTTTGAATTTTACTGTCGATACGCTGGGTGAGATGGTCGATGGCATGGACAATATGGTAGCGCGTTGGGCCTTGGCCGATACCGAAGCATTGGGCGAGTTAATGAATGCCGGGCTGGAGGATAAAATCCTGTATGATACACTGCTGGTGAAGCGTAATGCCAATTGGGCGGAATGGGTGCAGGATCGAATGAATGAGCCGGGCACGGTGTTCATGGCAGTTGGCGCAGGGCATTTGGCGGGAGAAAGCAGCCTGCAGGAGTTGCTCGTTGGTAAGGGCCTCGAGCCCGATCAAATAGAATATTGATTTTCCACCTTATTTTCTGATCAATAATACCCAGATAGAGCCAATGGACCGTTTTAGAACATTCCTTACCATATTAGCTGCAACCTTGTTGTCGGCCTGCAGCACGTCGGAACCCGTACAGCTTGATACGGTAAAGGAAGGCAAGCCTGCGCTATGGAAGGTCTCTGGGACAAAGCCTGAGCAGGCTGGTTCTGCATATATGTTTGGTACCATCCATTTACTCCCGAAAAATGTTAAATGGCGGACGCCGTTGCTAGAAGAAGCAATCGCTGAATCAGACAATCTTACTATCGAGGTTCTTGGCTTGGAAGATGCCCAGGCCGCAGCGAAAATTTTCTCCAAATTAGCGATTTCTTCCAAACAACCAGAGGTGGAGCAACGCATCAAACCGTCTCTCCGTGATGAACTGGATGCGATTATCGACAAAGCCGATATTCCCGAGTTTGCGCTCAACCGGATGGAAAGCTGGGCGGCGGCATTATCTCTCGCATCTGCGCAGACGGCCAATTTGGGTCTCAGCTCTGCCGAAGGCGTGGACAAAAAACTGGCCGCGCAGTTTCATGGCAAGAAAAAGCCGATCAAGGCACTGGAAACAATCGAAAAGCAATTGGGATATTTTGATCAATTGCCGGAAAACCTGCAACGTGAAATGCTTTCAACCGTCGTCGAAGAGGCGAATAATTCAAAAGCGGCTTTTGAGGAATTGTTCAACGCTTGGATCACCGGCGATGAGGCAGAGCTGACGCGGTTGTCCGACGGCGGGATTTTGGAAGACCCGCAAATACGCGAGAAACTGCTCTTAACGCGCAATCAGGACTGGGCGGATCAGATTGACAAAATTATGCAAAAACCCGGCAAGACCTTTATAGCAGTCGGCGCCGCTCATCTGGTTGGCCCGCATTCGGTTCAGTCGATGCTGGAAACTCGCGGTTATAAAATCGAAAAAATCCAGTAATATTCATTTTCAGGGTATTTCATGACATTTACATTTGATCGGGAAACCGCGCTCCTTCCGCTGGATGAAAACAGATACACCATCGAAGCAAGTGAAGTTTACCGCAATCCAACCGGCACGGCTTTCGGAGGATGGGGCGCAGGGATCGCCGCAAAAGCGGTAGAAATGCATTCTGAGCGCCGAACATTGATCGTATCTCTGCAAGCCTCCTACCTGGCCGGCATAGGTCCGGGCGAAGTACTTGTTTCCGTTAATCTCTTACGATCTGGCGGTTCGACACAATTCTGGCGCGTTGAACTTTCGCAAAATGACAATCCGGCACTGGTTGCCGATATCGTTTCCAGCAATCGCAAACCAACGGACATTACCTATCAGATCGATATGCCAGAGGCGAGACCGCCGGAAGGACTGGAGAGCCTTCATCGCGGGAATGAGATGGCACCAAAATGGGTGACTACTTTTGATCAAAAGATTGCCAAAGGAGTGCCATTTGCCGTCAATGACACGCCGGAAGCGCTGGTCTGGATCAAGGAAGCAGATGGCCGTCCGCTGGACCGGATCAACCTGTTTTCCATCTGCGACACCCCGATGCCGCGCTCTTTCTTCCTCAGTGAGCAGTTTCGGCCAGGATCTACGGTGTCGATGGGTACCTATATTTACGCAAGCGATGAAGATCTGGCTGCGGCCGAATCCGACTATATGTTGCTTCGCGTAGATGGAGCGACCGTTAGAAACAGTGCCACGGATTCCCGTGTCGAACTATGGTGTGCAAACGGCGTTCTATTAGCTGTAAGCAATCAGATCGGATTCTTTCGCTAACCCCCAATATTCAGCGGTTTGCTCTTGCCATCCGCACAGTCCCGCACTATAGTGCCCACTTTCCGGTCACGGACCACCCTGGAGGCGTGCCGAAAATCTATGAAATTCTAATTTTGGAGCAACAACATGAGTGATCAGCTGACCATTTCAGCAGAGCCTCGCGAGCGGGCTGGCAAGGGAGCCTCCCGTGCACTACGTCGCGAAGGCCGCATACCTGCCGTACTTTACGGTGACAAGAAGGACGCACAACCCATCCACGTCGAAGAGAAAGCTTTGAACAAGCTGCTCGGCGCTGGGCATTTCATGAACTCACTGGTTCAGGTTGAAGTTGGCGGCGAAAAGACGCGGACACTTCCCAAAGATGTTGCTTTTGATCCCGTATCGGATCGCCCACTGCATGTTGACTTCTTCCGCCTGGCAAAAGGCGCCAAGGTGCAGGTCAATATTCCGGTTGTCTTCGTAAACGAAGAAGAATCGCCTGGCCTGAAACGTGGCGGTGTTCTTAACGTTGTTCGCTTTGAACTTGACCTGATGTGTGATGCAGACCTGATCCCTGATCAGATCGAAATCGACGTCACGGGTCTGGAAATTGGCGACAGCGTTCACTTGTCCGACATTACCCTTCCGGACGGCTCGGAAAGCTCGATTACCGATCGTGACTTTACCATTGCTGGCGTTGCCGCACCATCTGCACTCAAATCTTCTGAAGCCGAAGACGGTGAAGGCGAAGAGGGTGAAGAAGGTGCCGAGGGCGCTGATGGTGAAGGCACCGAAGGCGAAGGCGGCGAAGAAGGCGGTTCTGACGACTAGACCTTTCTACCCAATTCAATGTAACGAAAAACCGTTCATGCTGAGATACAGGTATGGACGGTTTTTTATTGGCTGTGTCCTGATCGGGCCGCAAATCGGAGCGATATAAATGCAATTATGGGTCGGCCTGGGCAATCCGGGCGCGCAATATGCGATGCATCGGCACAATGTCGGCTATATGGTCATTGACGCGCTGGAAGAAGTGCACCGCTTCCCTGCCCCAAAACAGAAATTCCAGGGTTGGGCGATGGAAGGCCGTTTGGACCGCGAGAAGATATTGTTCCTCAAACCAGCAACCTTCATGAACGAAAGCGGTCGGAGCGTCCGTGCGGCACTGGATTTCTATAAGCTTGAACCGGAAGACGTCACTGTTTTCTGTGATGAGCTTGATCTGGAACCATTCAAGATCAAAGTGAAACGCGGTGGTGACACAGCGGGTCACAATGGAATCAAGTCACTCGTTGCGCATATCGGACCTGAATTTCGGCGCGTCCGCATTGGAATTGGCCATCCGGGCCATAAATCCCGTGTGCATGGCCATGTGTTGGGCAACTATGCAAAAGCAGAGATCGACGGTTTAGCCGAAATGTTGGGAGCAATAGCTGCCGAAGCGGACTGGCTTGCCAAGAATGATTATGATGCTCGTTTTTTGAGTGAATTGGCGCTCAGAATGCAGCGTTGAACGTCAAACTGGAATAAATGGCGGTATCTTGTAAGGTTGTCATGACGGTTCCGGGGTCGCTGGAGATCGCAATGACCGAGACGAGTGAAAATTCGACTGATACTGCTGCAGGAACGAAATCTGGTAGTTCCTGGGTGAAAAAATCCATCCTTGCCGCTCTAACGGCCTTTGGAATGGCATAGTGGGTTATTTCACAGGGCTTATTCCGAAATTTCTTGATCCCTATTTTGGCGTGACGCCCAGCCACGAAATTGCAGTTGAAGTCGTTGATCAAAAGACAGGGCGAGGCATAAATGGTGCGGAAGTGTCAATCAGCGAACTTGGTGTTGATAATGATGGTTCCGGTATTCTCGATTCCGAACTGCTAAACAACGGGGATGCGAAACTTCTTGCCGACACCTCTTCCAAATCCGGAAGGCTGCGGGTCAACTATGAAGTTGATGGCACAACCTACCGTTATCGAAAAGTTCTGGACTTTGCTGATTCCACAACGGTGTCGCTCCAGTTTCCCAAGGATTTCTCTTATGACGGGAAAGGAAATGAACCACCTGGAACATTTGCAGGATTTACATTGATTCCGCCAACAGAATCAAAAGTCGCACCAAATGCCAATGAAGCCGTCGCTAAGCAGAAAGAAAGTCTCGACAATGCAATTGGTGAAGCTGCACTGGGGCTCGATGACGTCACCCGGCAGATGAAGGAAGCCCGAGAGGCCAGAGAAGCGAAAGCTACAAACGGTCAATAGCTAGACTTCGCCAATCTCTGACTTGATTCAGCCAACAAAAAGGCTATTCGCGGTTCCATCAAGCCACCATCGGCTTCAGGAGTCTCCAAATGGGTTTTAAATGCGGAATCGTTGGACTTCCCAACGTCGGAAAATCAACGCTTTTCAATGCGCTCACAGAGACACAGGCGGCGCAGGCGGCTAACTATCCGTTTTGCACGATCGAGCCGAATGTTGGCCAAGTTGCAGTGCCCGGCCCGCGCCTACAACAGATCGCGGAAATAGCAAAAAGCGCTAAGGTAATTGAAACGCAATTGGCCTTTGTCGATATCGCCGGCCTCGTCAAAGGCGCGTCTCAGGGCGAAGGTTTGGGCAATCAGTTTCTAGGCAATATTCGTGAAGTCGATGCGATTCTGCACGTTCTTCGTTGTTTTGAAGATGATGATATTCAGCATGTTTCCAACAAGGTTGATCCAATTTCGGATGCAGAGGTAGTGGAAACAGAATTGCTGCTTTCCGACCTCGAAAGCCTTGAGAAACGTGTTCCTGCCTTTGAGAAGAAGGCTACCAGCGGCGACAAGGAAGCCAAGATTGCGGCCAGCGTTCTGGGCCAGACGCTGGAATTGCTCCGTGATGGCAAGCCCGCCCGCCTCACCGAACCCAATGATGAAGAAGAGCAACGGATTTTTGATCAATCACAGCTGCTGACTGCAAAACCGGTTCTTTATGTCTGTAATGTTGATGAGTCCGATGCCGCGAACGGGAACGAATTGAGTGCGCAAGTGTTCGAGAAGGCAAAGGCCGAGGGAGCAGAAGCGGTTATAGTCTCCGCGGCTATCGAATCCGAACTAGTCGGCATGGATGAAGAAGATCGCACCGAATATCTCGCTGAACTGGGTTTAGAAGAATCCGGCCTAACCCGAGTTATCCGCGCCGGTTATCAGTTACTCAGCCTTCAGACTTTCTTCACAGCTGGGCTCAAGGAAGCGCGAGCATGGACGGTTCACAAAGGCGCGAAAGCACCTGAAGCAGCAGGCGAAATTCATAGCGACTTTGAACGCGGCTTCATTCGTGCTGAGACCATTGCCTTTGATGATTTTGTATCCCTGGGCGGAGAAAGTGCAGCCCGCGAGGCAGGTAAACTGCGTCAGGAGGGAAAGGATTATGTCGCGGTCGACGGCGACATCTTTAATTTCAAGTTTAATGTCTAAGCTTGCCGCAAATAGCTGATTGGGCAGTTCGCCCTGCCAAAGGGTTAGACGAGATTGGAAATATTGCTGTTGACTGGCCGCACTAAGGTCCAGACGATCCGCATATATTCCTCAGTTCCAACAACACCAAAAATGAGGAAAATGGTCGGGGAGACAGGATTTGAACCTGCGACCCCCTGTACCCAAAACAGGTGCGCTACCAGGCTGCGCCACTCCCCGACGCGCGCTTCCCCTAGGCGGGGTTATTGTGAATTGCAAAGGGTTTTTGTACCTTTGTGTTGTAATGGCGCTCAGGCGCTAAACGCCCTCCTTTGCCAAGGCTTCGGCGGACGGCCTTCGCTGAAAAACTCTGGCTGGCCTGCCAGCCCAACGAGCCCTTTCTTGCGCTGTGGAATTTACGTGCGCCTTTTCCGCGAACAGGCTCTAATTCGCAAAAATGGTGGGCCCGGAGGGACTCGAACCCCCGACCTGACCGTTATGAGCGGCCAGCTCTAACCAACTGAGCTACAGGCCCTATAAGCAAAGCGAATTTGCATCGCGCGCCGATAAGAGCGCCGCGATAGCCGAAGCCTGCGCGATTTGGCAAGCAAAGTTACTCATTTAGTTGCAACAAGTTCCATCACATCTAGCGGTTTGACATTCATGACGTCCAGATGGGTTATTACATCACGCCACCAGTCGTAAAAACGATGGAAATCATCTTCCGTCTGAACATAAGGCGTGGCCCGGCGACAATGATGGCGAGTGAAAGGAAAAGACCAGTAGTCGCAAATCGTCATCCAGCGCCACATCTATCGCTTCTTTCGCTTCCCGCGCGGAAATACCTTCAGGAGTAAGGGGAATGCGCTGCAGCATTTTTGTTGTCGTCAAAACTGATTTTGCAATCGAATTACCAGATAAAAGTCCTGACATAGAATCACCTTGCCGGCGTAGAGGACCCGAGTAAATGGAGGTCAAGGGAAGTTCCAGCAAGGATTGCTTATCATCAAGCCAGAAAGGTTCCGGACCCAGGTGATTGAAATCGGGTCCACCCTGCCCCTTATAATCGAATCTTGATCGAACGCTGCTATCAACTTGGAACCCGAGCTTTAGCAATATATCGACGGTATTGGGACCCACACCATATCTGCCGGCACGATAGATTTTCGATTTTATGCCGGTTCGTTCTTCGATTCTGTCCCGCAGTTTTATAATTTTAGCTTCTTCCAGTTCCTTGGGCAAATTCCCTGCAAAACTATTATGATCGTTAACCTCCTCATCAAACGGAGGATTGACCCAGGGGTGCAGATGAACACCAATTGTCGCATGGCCCTTTTCTGCGGTGGATTTTAGAAAAGAGGCAGCCTCATCATTATCGATGATCGAATAGTCGACAAAATAAACTGGTTTGATGCCGTATTTTTCGACAAATTTCTGATAGCGCACCAGCATCGGCACGGTGACAGTCGTATGACCGCTCCGCTCAAATGGACCATCCCAATCGAATTCTTCTTCTGTATCAATGGTGATAAGAAATCGACGGCCGAAAGTATCGGGCAGATGCAATTGGCTATCAACTGATGGCTGTTGCTCTTTTGAAAACATTGCCGCCCCGTTCTAAAGAACAATCGAACGATTTACTATTCGATCTCTGTTTCCCGAATGTTCATTTCGCTAGTCGTCACGGCTGGCAGGGTCAAGCTTATCCTATCCTCTTCTATCGTCAGTGAACCGGAAGCTGATTGTGCCAAATTGCGAACCAGACGCAAAGAAAAACCAAGGCCCAAAAGTGGCGCGTCGCTTGGATCTCCCTCGATTCCCTGCGATGGATCGAGCAATTGTTTTTCGGATACGCCCTTCATTCGTTCTGGCCGCGACATACTGAAATGGTTGACCGGGTTTACACCGATCCGTGTTCTCAAATCCGCATTTAATTCCTCGCCCTCATCACAAGCAATGATAGTGGCCGACAAAAGCCTAGCAAAAACCCGTTCAACTGTTTCACCATCAAGTGCAAAAGCACGAACGGGTTCGGCTTTTTTAATCCGAAGTTCAATAGACTTGCTTCGGCGTCCGCTCAGGGCAATTGACTGAATAAGCAGCTGACATGGAGTAATTTTTCTGAATCAAGGGAGTGGAATGCTCACTTTTTTGGAGATTTTGCATGTCACAAGCCCCACCGGACCCTGCCACCCCCCGTTTTCTGACGCATTTCGGCGGCGTCAAAGACCCGCGCCAGCAAGCGAAGGTCACCTGCCCACCGAACGAGATTTTTCTTCTGGTCCTATGCGCCGTAATTGCGCCGTAATTTCAGGCGCCGGGGGCTGGACGTCAATCGCACTCTACGGTGAAAAGCAGCTGGAATTCCTGCGTCGCTTTTTGCCGTTCAAGGACGGAACGCCAGGCCATGATCAGTCGGGGATCTTGTTTTCCCGTCTGGATATGGAAGCCTTCCAACGCTGCTTCATAGCCTGGGTGGCGAGTTTGCATGAAACGCCTGAAGGTGTCGTCGCCATCGATGGTAAAACCCTTCGGCGGTCATTTGATACCAGGTCCCCTGAAGCACCCATTCATATGATTTCGGCCTGGCCGTGTGATCACCAACTCGTTCCCGGGCAACGCAAGATTGACGACAGGTCCAATGAGATAACAGCGATCCCCGAGCTACTGGCCCTGTTGGCACTCAAGGGCGCTATCGTGACTATTGACGCGATAGGATGTCAGCGCAAGATTTGCCAACAAATCATGGACCAAGAGGCCGGTTATGTGATCGGCCTGAAGGGCAACCAGGGAAGCTTGCGCGAGGATGTCGAATTGTTTTTCGATGAACATCCGGAGCGTGATACAGGCGCGAAATTCATTGAAAAAAGCGAAGCCGCTGATGCAGGTCATGGGCGCATTGAAACGCGGTGCTGCACAGTTTGTTCAAATACAGAACCGAACGCCACAAATGGCCGGGCCTGAAGGCCGTGATCATGACAGGGTACACTCGTGAAATCAGAGGCCAGGCCAAAACGGTCAGGCAATTTTACATCTCATCCGTCCTTGATGTGCCCGAGAAAATGGCGCGTCACATCCGCAATCACTGGCAGGTGGAAAACTGTTTGCATCGGGTGCTCGATGTTACCTGCCGCCAGGATGACTGCCGCATCAGAACCGGAAATGCCGCAGCCAATTTTGCCACAATCAATCACGCAGCAATGAACCTGCTACGTCGCGCACCAGGCAAAATCAGCCTGCCGCAAAAACGACGTTCCGCTGCATGCGATGACGCCTGCATGAAAGCCGCAATCCGACAGTGAACATTCAGTCGATTGCCCTGAGTCTTTGCGGGATTTATCAACTCTTGGTCAGAGGAAAGATAGGCATGAAGCAATGTCGTCAGTAAAATATAATCAAGCTTCGTTGTCCGAAATTGCGCTCGATCCCTTTTTGACTATCTGTTGACCAGTTTCCATAAATGGCACTGTCGCGGGCCATCTGGTGCCCAACAAACGATCTGACTTAATCCTGGCGATAGAAACCTTCTCGGATTGGTTGCCGCCCAAAACTTGGAAAATTCCGCCTTTCTCTTCGCCCGCATAAAATCCGACATGACCTTTCCAGCCGTTTTTACTTCCTCGCCAAAAAACCAGCACTGCGCCAATTTGCGGTTCACAGGGAGCGCCAAACCGCATCCAGTTTCGAGCACCAAGCGGATTGGTTGGCAGGGGTTCACGGGACAGTGTGCTGCCAATACAATGTGCGACATAAAGGCCGCACCACGGAATTGAATCCGCACCATAAGCGATATCCAGATCATCAGCCCAATCTAGAATTTCAAGATTATTTTTAGAGCCGGGTTTTTCTGTAACTCCGATCAGGCGGCGTGCTTCCTGAAACCAGACGAGTGCAGGATCGATGGTTGAAGAAACTTCATCCACTGCTCCAAACAACGAAAGCCGGGTATTCTTTCCGACAATTCCGTCAACCGCCAAACCGTTGGCGGCCTGAAACGCTCGTACCGCGCCTTCTGTGCGACGTCCCCAAACGCCATCAATTATTCCGGGATCAAAGCCTTTATGCGCCAAAGCTTGCTGGATGCGTCGAATTTCCAATTGAGAATGACTTGGCATGGATTTTTCCTTTATGTTTCAATGGCACCAAAATAGCGCTCTTTTGCAACCCGGAATTTTCTTTTGCCTCTCTTTCTTTTACATCTTTATGATTGATCGAGCAATTGCATATTCTTGATAGTCTAGGCCACCACCGCAAAATTGTTAGATCTGCGTGGTAAATGGTTGCCAGCGCGACACACATTGAAGTTGACACCATAAAAATATCCGCCGGTGTTACCACCGACGGATAGCCTTTTCCTCCCCAGGAAAACTGGTTGGATCAGGTGCCCCGATTTGGGGGTATTGGGCACCTGAAGCCCGGCCTTAGCCGAACTGGTTCATTGTATTATCTTCGCCGGCGGCTTTTAACGCCGCATCACCCGCAAAATACTCCTTATGGTCATCGCCCATGTCACTACCGGCCATATTCTGGTGCTTCACGCAGGCAATACCTTGGCGAATCTCTTCACGCTGGACGTTTTTGACGTAACCCAGCATGGCCTGATCGCCGAAATATTCCTTCGCGAGGTTATCGGTCGATAGCGCCGCGGTATGATAGGTCGGCAGTGTGATGAGGTGGTGGAAGATACCGGCACGCTTCGAACCATCGGCCTGGAATGTCCGGATTTTCTTGTCGGCAGCTTGACCCAACTCGGTTTCGTCATATTTAACGTTCATCAAATCGGCGCGATCATATTCCGATACGTCAAGACCCTGATCAACCATCGCATCATAAACCTGTTGACGGAAATTCAGCGTCCAGTTGAAGGAAGGTGAGTTGTTATAGACCAGTTTGGCGTTAGGAATAACTTCGCGAACGCGGTCCATCATACCGGCAATTTGTTCGACATGCGGTTTTTCGGTCTCAATCCACAGCAAGTCGGCGCCGTTTTGCAGCGATGTTATGCTGTCGAGCACACAGCGGTCCTCGCCGGTTCTTTCCTTGAACTGGAAGAGGTTGGAAGGCAGGCGCTTCGGACGCAGCAACTTGCCGTCGCGATTGAGAATGACATCGCCATTTTGGGCAGTGGCCGGATCAATCTCTTCGCAATCAAGGAAGCTATTATACTGGTCACCAATATCTCCGGGTTCATTGGAAACAGCAATTTGCTTGGTCAGACCCGCACCCAGCGAATCGGTCCGCGTCACGATGATGCCATCTTCCACACCCAGCTCGAGGAAGGCATAGCGGCAGGCACGGATTTTCGCGAGAAAGTCCTCATGCGGCACGGTCACCTTGCCGTCCTGATGACCGCATTGCTTTTCGTCAGAAACCTGGTTTTCGATCTGCAATGCACAGGCACCGGCCTCGATCATCTTCTTGGCCAGTAGGTATGTGGCTTCTGCGTTGCCAAAGCCTGCGTCAATATCGGCAATGATCGGAACAACATGCGTCTGGAAATTCTCGACTTGTTCGAGCAGCTCCTGCTCTTTTGCGTCATCGCCCGCATCGTGCGCCGCACCAATGGCGCGGAACAAACCGCCCAGTTCGCGGGCATCCGCCTAACGCAGGAATGTGTAGAGTTCCTCGATCAGGTCGGGCACGCTGGTTTTTTCATGCATGGATTGATCAGGGAGCGGGCCAAATTCGCTGCGCAGTGCTGCAACCATCCAGCCGGAGAGATACAAGTAGCGCCGCTTGGTGTCGCCAAAATGCTTCTTGATCGAGATCATTTTCTGCTGCGCGATAAAACCGTGCCAGCAACCCAGTGACTGGGTGTACTTCGCGGGATCGGCATCATAGGCCGCCATGTCCTCGCGCATGATCTTCGCGGTATATTTAGCGATATCGAGGCCGGTTTTGAACTGGTTCTGCAATTGCATACGCGCAACAGACTCGGCGTCAATGCTGCTCCATGTGCCATTCTTGCTGCCTATAAGGCTGTCAGCGGCGCTTTTATATTCCTGATAAGACATGATTTCTTCCTTCCGGGGAGTGTATTTCCTCAAAGCTGTCAATAAATTTGCAGCGTCTGATGCTCGTTGTGCGCTAAGGAAGGGCCGAAAGCGAGATTATTTTGTCAATTTTCGAGTCGGAATGTCGGGAATCGGGATAGATACGTTGTGAATATGTAAATATATTTACATTACGATTTCCCGGCGATTAAACGCGTGATGCGAAGTTGACAGAGGTGACGCAATATAATCCCGAAACTCGGACGAAGCGTTGGGGCTTGCCGATCATCTGTTTGCAATAGGCGCCTCCCTTTCAATCCGCTCTGCCCGACGATCGGCGCGAGCCAGTGCGGCGAGGAGCAGGCGGTTGTCATAACGCCGCACCACCCCGCGCTGGAGTTATAACCGGATCTGGTGTCTGGAAGAATTTGAAGTATGGGGCGTGCCTTGCTGAAATCGTTTTTGTCTGGAAATCGAAAGTAGCAAGAGGAGCCCGCCACACATGGCAAAAGATACTGTGATTGATCCGGGTAGACCGGAGGGAATTGAACCACTGACAGAACTACTCAGACCGGGTGCGAAGCAGTTAATCGCCGAAGCGGTCCAGGCAGAGCCGGATGAGTTGATGACAAAGTTTGATGGTCACAAAACGGCTGACGGACGACAGCGCGTTGTCCGCAGTGGCCATCATCGCGAACGAGAGGTGATTACAGGGGTTGGCAAGGTCAGCGTCGAGGTGCCGAAGATCCGTAGCCGTGAAGGTACGCCGGAATGTTTTCAATCTCTGGTTGTACCGCCCTGCATCCGGCGAACGGCGACGCTGGACGCGGCGAACCCCTGGCTTTATTTGAAGGGTGTTTCGAGTGGCCAGATGCAGAGCGCACCGGAAGCTATTGCCGGCCCCGAGGCTAAAGGGCTGCCGGCCAATGTCGCGGGGCGTTTGAAGCGGCAATGGGAAGCTGAATACAAGCAATGGTGTACTCGAGCGGTGTCTGATGAATGGGTCCGTATCCGGGCTGATGGCATCTACAGTGGTCTCAGAGGCGACGATGGCCGATTGTGCTGCCTGGTTATCATCGGCGTGAACAGCCGGGGTCACAAGCACTTCCTGGCAATCGAAGATGGTGTCAGGCAGTCAAAACAGAGCTGGCGTGAGGTGTTGCTGTCCCTGAAACAACGGGGTCTGGACCAACCCCCGAAGTTGGCAATTGGAGACGGCGCCCCGGGCTTCCGGGCCGCAGTGGAGGAAGTGTATCCGGAGACGGGCGTTCAACGTTGCTGGCAACGTTGCTGGCAACGTTGCTGGATGCACAAGACCGGCAATGTGCTGAACTATCTGCCGAAGTCTGTCCAGGAGAAAGCGAAGCAGGGTCTGCATGATATCCGGATGGCAGAAGATCGAGCTGATGCAGACAAGGCGTTCGATAATTTTGAGGAACGTTTCGGTGCAAAGTACCCCGAGGCGGTGGAATGCTTATCGAAAGACCGTGACGCGTTGCCGGCATTTCATGACTTTCCAGCGGAACACTGGACCCGTATCAGGACAACCAATGTCATTGAGTCGAGTTTTGCGACGTTCCGGCATGGAACACGCCAAGCCAAAGGTTGTGTCACGCGCAATACGATGTTGACGATGGTCTGCAAGATGGGATTATGCGCAGAAGATTCCTGGCGCAAATTGAGAGGCTTCGGACACCTGGCGAAGGTGGTTGAAGGCGTGAAGTCTAAAGATGGAAGCGAGGTGAACAAGGACGACATGCCAGCCGCATGACTAACTTGCCAGACACTACTTTTGACAATAACTCCATTGATGTTTATGCCCGCGCTATCGCTGGCTGGCGGGTTAGCAGAACAGCCCATGCAGGCTTCGTTCCGGATGCCCTGGAACAAGCATTGCATGATCGCAAGCCAGCGCATCGTAGCGGCCTTGTCCGCCACAGTGACCGTGGCAGCCAATATGTATCAATCAAATATACAGAACGCTTGGCGGAGGCAGGGATAGAACCATCGGCCGGTAGCGTTGGTGACAGCTATGACAACGCTTTGGCCGAGACAATCAATGGCCTTTACAAAGCCGAGGTCATCCACAGGCGCGGTCCTTGGCGCTCGTTTGAAGCCGTTGAATATGCTACGCTGGAATGGGTCGGCTGGTTCAACAATAAAAGGCTGCTTGAACCAGCCGGAAACATCCCGCCAGCACAAGCTGAGAAAAACTATCATGCTACGCTGGACGAAACACCCGTGGCAGCGTAACTTAAACCAAATAGCCTCCGGCAATCCCGGGGCGGTTCAAAACAGCAAATGAGCCAGCTCGTGAAAGAGCGTAAACATCTGGCGGGTCCTGGTAGAGCTGTTGTTTACGTAGATGATCGGGAAAGTTTCGTCATAGAGACAGAAACCCGAATATTCCGGAATCTTAAAGACGTCCTTAAAGACAAACACACCCACGTCGACAAGAGCTTGCCTCCACGCTTTCAAAGCGGTGTCACTATCTGCCCAAGAACGCTGCTCTTCCAAACTCACGTCAAGATAGGTTCGCACACGGTGGGCGAGGTCTTCCACATCGGAGCTGAAAGCCAATTCTTTTGTGATCAAGTTTTCAGCAGGATTGCGTTCATTGGTTAGTTCAGCAAGGTTGAGCTGGAACGCCCTGCCCTTCCTCAACAAAAGCCGAATGCGGCTCGGCAATTGCTCAATTTCTTCGCCGGGCAATGTTCTAAAAGTTTCCTCGATGGCCGGTAAATCGGGTGGCTCGGGGAAAAAGAATATTGCTATGGGGATTTTAAAGGTATCTGCAAGCGTCTCCAATTGCGGATATGTGGGGAAGATAGCCCCACTTTCCCAGTCGGGATATCTTGGTAACCGTTCGGCTACATCATCAAGACTTAATCCCGATCTGATCCGCGCCCATGCAAGGATCGTTGGATTTATGGGTAAAGTTTCACGAGCCATTATCTAGGCTCAGGACCTGTTAAATAGCTTGCATTACGATGAGAAGGTTGATTCAAAGGAGGTGTGCTGTTGATGAGTGATCTGTTTATGTTAAGCGAAGCGCAGATGCGCCGGATAGAGCCGTATTTTCCGTTGTCGCACGGGGTTCCCGGGGTTGATGACCGCAAGGTTCCGAGCGGGATTGTTTTTGTGATCAGGAACGGTCTTCGCTGGCGTGATGCCCCTGCTGGTTACGGGCCGCATAAAACGATCTGTTTCCAGATATATCGGGCGAACTAAAGGCGGCCTGAACTCCCAGGTTGCATGCCGTGTGCGATGGCAACGGGAGACCCCTGATCTTGTGTCTGAGCGAAGGGCAGATGAGCGACCATATCGGGGCAAAGCTGACATACCCGGCACTTCCGGATCATGCCGCCTGCATGACCGGTGATAAAGGCTATGACAGCGATGAGTATCGAGCGGCATTAAAAGCAAAGCGCATCACGCCATGTATCCCGCCGCGCAAAGGGCGGCGGCTGCCAGCCAGCTTCGATAAAAGCCTCTGCCGCCAACGCCACAAAATCGAGAATATGTTCGGAAAACTCAAGGACTGGAGGCGCATCCATAACCGCTATGATCGCTGCGCTCACACCTTCTTGTCTGCCATCGCTATCGCAGCTACCGTCATCTTCTGGCTTAGTTAATAAGTCCTGAGCCTAGGCAATATTTTCCCAGATATCGGCCATGTGCCAAGTCATACGAATCTCTCCATTTTCTTTGCATGATAACGGGGAAGAGAAGATTCACAAAGCGATAGCCGATAGAAGTCAGGCGGCTTTGGCGATAGAACGCGTGCCCGGTGCTGGCGGCGTTTCCGGAGGTCCGGCGAAGCATTGTGCGATCGACATCCATTTTGTGGCGTTAGGGCCGGTTACTTTGAGATTGGTGTCGGCAATATTGCGGCACTGGGTGACGACCTGGCAAAACTCTTCGGCTAGGCCTTCAATCTGTTCTTCGTCACTTGGATCTCCATGCTCCCAGACCTCACCGGAAGGTGCGGTCAATTTCATAAAGGGCACAGGTTCGGGTGCTTCCAAACTGTTGACTTTGAACGTCCAACCATAGGTGTTCAGGCCGATCATGACGATATTGCGAATGCGATCCTTATTCTCACGCACTACGCCCAGCGCATCGTAAATGGCCTGCGCATGCGACCAGTTTTCCATCAGTCGCGCGGTGATCGAACTGCGGACACTCATCGAAGGACCCGCCCATTCGACGCGGGCTGAAGAATCCGCAGCACCAAATTCCGGCGCCATGTTCCGATAAAAATCACGCCAAATTCTAAGCAGAGCTTGTCCCTCAAGCCCTTCGAGATAGTCCTTCTCGAAATGTCGCATGGAGCCACCGGGCTTTAGGCTTCCCATCGCTTCTTTCATGAACGCATGAAATTTTTCCGGTTCGGTGAGTGACCAATAGGCGGCCATATTCCACAAATGTAAGTGGCGAATGATCGCGTTGATTGTCCACTGCTTGAACCCGGTTTCCGCTTCCAATTGTTCTTCAGACAGGTCTTTGACGAGGTTGTATATGTCTTCGCTTTCATCGAGAAAGTCTTGTGCTTGCTGCATCATCGGCAATTCCTATTTGAGTGATTCCAAAATTTCATCTGTATGCTGGCCTAGTGCTGGAGATCCTCCAGAGAGAGGCAATCTCTGTCCACCGAAACGCTGCGGCGCACCGACATTGCGAACCTTCCCGAGCAGTGCGTGATCATCATCTTCAAAGGCTGCGAGCGCAATAATCTGTTCATTGTTTGGCAAGTCTTTCAACGGAATACAGGGTGCCGCCGGCACATCATGTTTTGCGAAATGGCTAACCATTTCATCGTTAGTCAATCCCGGTTCCTCATTTGCCACAATCTGCGCCAACTCCGCCATATGAACGCTGCGATTGGCGAGACCTTTATATTTTTCAACCGACTTGAGGTCGGGGCGTTTCAATACATCAAACACGACGTCCCAATGTTCGTCGGTCATTGCAGCAAAGGCCACCGCGCCATCAATGGTTCGAACGGGATACTGATAGTAATCCGCAAAGGGGGCGCCGTGCGCAACATCTTCGTCAAGCAATGTCACATGCATTCCGCCATCAGGCCATAGAAAAGCGATACAGCTTTCGAGCATCGACAGGTCAATATGCTGCCCTTCTCCGATCCTTTCGCGTGCAAACAGGGCGGCGGTAATCGCCTGTGCTGCGGTATAGGCAGTAACCTTGTCGCAGATGAGCGTTTTGACATAGGCGAAACCATCGGGGTGCCCCTGCAAAGTCATGAAGCCAGCCATGGCTTGAACAACATGATCATAAGCGGGACGATTGGCCATTGGTCCTTCATGGCCAAATCCGGTAATGGCGCAGTAGATCAACTCCGGTATAACGTTCATGCGTTTGCCCTGACTCGCCCCCGGGTTGTGGTTTTGCTGCATTACCAACGCAGTTGAAGTGCCAGCCCAACACCAAGTTCGGCTTTGCCACCCGCAGGTTTCCGCTGTGTAACTTCAAGGCTGGCATCCAGCGGCGGAGCGACCGTAAATCGGCTGCCTAGGCGATAATACCGTGCGCCTTCGTCCATAAATGAAATCCCGCCATAGGTCGTCAGGAGACCGTCACGCAACCTTGCTCCATAGCCAACCTCGGCCTCTATCCGCGCGGCCTGTGCGCCATCGTTAACGATGGCGCCAGTCATCCCCTGAGACCACAATTGCGAAACACCGCTGGATGTTGCGCCATAAGCCGCAGCCATGCTGAAGAAGGGTCCCCTTCCATCCACCCGCGGATCAAGCAGGATGGAGAAATCCCCGCCCCATTCGCCAAGGTCCGCCTGATGGGCCACAAGACGATGCGCATTGGCCGCTACGGTGAGGCCCCGGGACCGGTCCACATATTTGATCCCTTCCCGCAGTTCCAGCCCGAAACCCGTCGAACCGTCACCACCGTCGTGGCGCACGCCCAGTTCCAGAGACAAAACCAGCGAATCGGTCGAGGACAGTGTCTGTTCATGTGACCCTTCGAGCACAAACCGCAGACGGTGGGTATTCGTCCTTCGGGGGTCAATCAGAGTGCCATCCCCCGAAACGGCCAGACGCCCAAACATGGCCTCTTCTTTAAACCGCAGCCTGCTCTCCCCGCCCGGGAACAGGGCGTCGGTCGCCGCCAGTTGTCCACTGCCTCCAAATGCCAGCATGAGCATCCGCATGTCACTGCGCGCCCGGCCTGCCTGTTCATCGTCAATTGCCAGGTCTCCCCAGCTGTAACCTGCGGTGGCCCATATGTTCAGGTTGTCATGCAAGACCCAGTCGACATAAGGATGTATTCCGGTCATCCGGCTTTTATGGGTTCCTTGTGCCGCCGGTTCTCCGGTAAGCTGGCCCGTGTAGCTGAATGTGCTTTTTGACCGCGAAAGCATCAGGCCGCCCAGAACATCGGGTGTTATACATTCATCGACCCCGACATGGGCCCCGAAGATATCACCGGCCCAGTTCACCGCGTCGTTCCTTCCGGAGAGGTTGCGGTATTGCCCTGCCCCCCAGAACATCAGGTCACCGGCCGCGAGAGGCAAGGCAAAGGAGCTGCTGCCAAGCGTCTCCTCTACATCCAGGCCGTCCTGATTCAGCGTCTTCTCGTTTGCCTGGAGAAATCGCAGGATAGTCGGTTCTCCCGATATGGACAGGGTTGCCCTCCCTCGCATGCCGCAGACCGCAGCCTCGACGCGGCCTGTCACTGCTCTGGTCACATTCGCAGTCAGCGCACGTAACATCTCTGGGATGATCGCATCGTTGACAAGGCTCAGCGCGATGCCGGCCGGCGCATCGTCGTCATCGCGGATGGTGAGACTGGTACTGGTGACGGGCGCGCCGCTGGCGGCGCTGCCGGAGACCGAGACCGTCTCGTCGGCCTCGTTGAGCGTGTCGTCGACCGGGGTCAGCGCGAAGGTGCCGCTGGCGCTGGCCGCGCCGGCCGGGATGGCGATGTCGAAATCCGCCACGGCGGCGAAATCCGCTGTCTCCGTAGCGCTGTCGCCGGCAACGCTGACGGTCACGGTCTGATCGGTGGCGAAGCGGGTGCCGCCTGAAACCGTCGCCGTCACCGTGATCTCGGTCTGACCGGCCCCCTCGGCCAGGGTTGTCGGGGCAAGGCTCAGCGCGATGCCGGCCGGCGCATCGTCGTCATCGCGGATGGTGAGACTGGTACTGGTGACGGGCGCGCCGCTGGCGGCGCTGCCGGAGACCGAGACCGTCTCGTCGGCCTCGTTGAGCGTGTCGTCGACCGGGGTCAGCGCGAAGGTGCCGCTGGCGCTCGCCGCGCCGGCCGGGATGGCGATGTCGAAATCCGCCACGGCGGCGAAATCCGCTGTCTCCGTAGCGCTGTCGCCGGCAACGCTGACGGTCACGGTCTGATCGGTGGCGAAGCGGGTGCCGCCTGAAACCGTCGCCGTCACCGTGATCTCGGTCTGACCGGCCCCCTCGGCCAGGGTTGTCGGGGCAAGGCTCAGCGCGATGCCGGCCGGCGCATCGTCGTCATCGCGGATGGTGAGACTGGTACTGGTGACGGGCGCGCCGCTGGCGGCGCTGCCGGAGACCGAGACCGTCTCGTCGGCCTCGTTGAGCGTGTCGTCGACCGGGGTCAGCGCGAAGGTGCCGCTGGCGCTGGCCGCGCCGGCCGGGATGGCGATGTCGAAATCCGCCACGGCGGCGAAATCCGCTGTCTCCGTAGCGCTGTCGCCGGCAACGCTGACGGTCACGGTCTGATCGGTGGCGAAGCGGGTGCCGCCTGAAACCGTCGCCGTCACCGTGATCTCGGTCTGACCGGCCCCCTCGGCCAGGGTTGTCGGGGCAAGGCTCAGCGCGATGCCGGCCGGCGCATCGTCGTCATCGCGGATGGTGAGACTGGTACTGGTGACGGGCGCGCCGCTGGCGGCGCTGCCGGAGACCGAGACCGTCTCGTCGGCCTCGTTGAGCGTGTCGTCGACCGGGGTCAGCGCGAAGGTGCCGCTGGCGCTGGCCGCGCCGGCCGGGATGGCGATGTCGAAATCCGCCACGGCGGCGAAATCCGCTGTCTCCGTAGCGCTGTCGCCGGCAACGCTGACGGTCACGGTCTGATCGGTGGCGAAGCGGGTGCCGCCTGAAACCGTCGCCGTCACCGTGATCTCGGTCTGACCGGCCCCCTCGGCCAGGGTTGTCGGGGCAAGGCTCAGCGCGATGCCGGCCGGCGCATCGTCGTCATCGCGGATGGTGAGACTGGTACTGGTGACGGGCGCGCCGCTGGCGGCGCTGCCGGAGACCGAGACCGTCTCGTCGGCCTCGTTGAGCGTGTCGTCGACCGGGGTCAGCGCGAAGGTGCCGCTGGCGCTGGCCGCGCCGGCCGGGATGGCGATGTCGAAATCCGCCACGGCGGCGAAATCCGCTGTCTCCGTAGCGCTGTCGCCGGCAACGCTGACGGTCACGGTCTGATCGGTGGCGAAGCGGGTGCCGCCTGAAACCGTCGCCGTCACCGTGATCTCGGTCTGACCGGCCCCCTCGGCCAGGGTTGTCGGGGCAAGGCTCAGCGCGATGCCGGCCGGCGCATCGTCGTCATCGCGGATGGTGAGACTGGTACTGGTGACGGGCGCGCCGCTGGCGGCGCTGCCGGAGACCGAGACCGTCTCGTCGGCCTCGTTGAGCGTGTCGTCGACCGGGGTCAGCGCGAAGGTGCCGCTGGCGCTGGCCGCGCCGGCCGGGATGGCGATGTCGAAATCCGCCACGGCGGCGAAATCCGCTGTCTCCGTAGCGCTGTCGCCGGCAACGCTGACGGTCACGGTCTGATCGGTGGCGAAGCGGGTGCCGCCTGAAACCGTCGCCGTCACCGTGATCTCGGTCTGACCGGCCCCCTCGGCCAGGGTTGTCGGGGCAAGGCTCAGCGCGATGCCGGCCGGCGCATCGTCGTCATCGCGGATGGTGAGACTGGTACTGGTGACGGGCGCGCCGCTGGCGGCGCTGCCGGAGACCGAGACCGTCTCGTCGGCCTCGTTGAGCGTGTCGTCGACCGGGGTCAGCGCGAAGGTGCCGCTGGCGCTGGCCGCGCCGGCCGGGATGGCGATGTCGAAATCCGCCACGGCGGCGAAATCCGCTGTCTCCGTAGCGCTGTCGCCGGCAACGCTGACGGTCACGGTCTGATCGGTGGCGAAGCGGGTGCCGCCTGAAACCGTCGCCGTCACCGTGATCTCGGTCTGACCGGCCCCCTCGGCCAGGGTTGTCGGGGCAAGGCTCAGCGCGATGCCGGCCGGCGCATCGTCGTCATCGCGGATGGTGAGACTGGTACTGGTGACGGGCGCGCCGCTGGCGGCGCTGCCGGAGACCGAGACCGTCTCGTCGGCCTCGTTGAGCGTGTCGTCGACCGGGGTCAGCGCGAAGGTGCCGCTGGCGCTGGCCGCGCCGGCCGGGATGGCGATGTCGAAATCCGCCACGGCGGCGAAATCCGCTGTCTCCGTAGCGCTGTCGCCGGCAACGCTGACGGTCACGGTCTGATCGGTGGCGAAGCGGGTGCCGCCTGAAACCGTCGCCGTCACCGTGATCTCGGTCTGACCGGCCCCCTCGGCCAGGGTTGTCGGGGCAAGGCTCAGCGCGATGCCGGCCGGCGCATCGTCGTCATCGCGGATGGTGAGACTGGTACTGGTGACGGGCGCGCCGCTGGCGGCGCTGCCGGAGACCGAGACCGTCTCGTCGGCCTCGTTGAGCGTGTCGTCGACCGGGGTCAGCGCGAAGGTGCCGCTGGCGCTGGCCGCGCCGGCCGGGATGGCGATGTCGAAATCCGCCACGGCGGCGAAATCCGCTGTCTCCGTAGCGCTGTCGCCGGCAACGCTGACGGTCACGGTCTGATCGGTGGCGAAGCGGGTGCCGCCTGAAACCGTCGCCGTCACCGTGATCTCGGTCTGACCGGCCCCCTCGGCCAGGGTTGTCGGGGCAAGGCTCAGCGCGATGCCGGCCGGCGCATCGTCGTCATCGCGGATGGTGAGACTGGTACTGGTGACGGGCGCGCCGCTGGCGGCGCTGCCGGAGACCGAGACCGTCTCGTCGGCCTCGTTGAGCGTGTCGTCGACCGGGGTCAGCGCGAAGGTGCCGCTGGCGCTGGCCGCGCCGGCCGGGATGGCGATGTCGAAATCCGCCACGGCGGCGAAATCCGCTGTCTCCGTAGCGCTGTCGCCGGCAACGCTGACGGTCACGGTCTGATCGGTGGCGAAGCGGGTGCCGCCTGAAACCGTCGCCGTCACCGTGATCTCGGTCTGACCGGCCCCCTCGGCCAGGGTTGTCGGGGCAAGGCTCAGCGCGATGCCGGCCGGCGCATCGTCGTCATCGCGGATGGTGAGACTGGTACTGGTGACGGGCGCGCCGCTGGCGGCGCTGCCGGAGACCGAGACCGTCTCGTCGGCCTCGTTGAGCGTGTCGTCGACCGGGGTCAGCGCGAAGGTGCCGCTGGCGCTGGCCGCGCCGGCCGGGATGGCGATGTCGAAATCCGCCACGGCGGCGAAATCCGCTGTCTCCGTAGCGCTGTCGCCGGCAACGCTGACGGTCACGGTCTGATCGGTGGCGAAGCGGGTGCCGCCTGAAACCGTCGCCGTCACCGTGATCTCGGTCTGACCGGCCCCCTCGGCCAGGGTTGTCGGGGCAAGGCTCAGCGCGATGCCGGCCGGCGCATCGTCGTCATCGCGGATGGTGAGACTGGTACTGGTGACGGGCGCGCCGCTGGCGGCGCTGCCGGAGACCGAGACCGTCTCGTCGGCCTCGTTGAGCGTGTCGTCGACCGGGGTCAGCGCGAAGGTGCCGCTGGCGCTGGCCGCGCCGGCCGGGATGGCGATGTCGAAATCCGCCACGGCGGCGAAATCCGCTGTCTCCGTAGCGCTGTCGCCGGCAACGCTGACGGTCACGGTCTGATCGGTGGCGAAGCGGGTGCCGCCTGAAACCGTCGCCGTCACCGTGATCTCGGTCTGACCGGCCCCCTCGGCCAGGGTTGTCGGGGCAAGGCTCAGCGCGATGCCGGCCGGCGCATCGTCGTCATCGCGGATGGTGAGACTGGTACTGGTGACGGGCGCGCCGCTGGCGGCGCTGCCGGAGACCGAGACCGTCTCGTCGGCCTCGTTGAGCGTGTCGTCGACCGGGGTCAGCGCGAAGGTGCCGCTGGCGCTGGCCGCGCCGGCCGGGATGGCGATGTCGAAATCCGCCACGGCGGCGAAATCCGCTGTCTCCGTAGCGCTGTCGCCGGCAACGCTGACGGTCACGGTCTGATCGGTGGCGAAGCGGGTGCCGCCTGAAACCGTCGCCGTCACCGTGATCTCGGTCTGACCGGCCCCCTCGGCCAGGGTTGTCGGGGCAAGGCTCAGCGCGATGCCGGCCGGCGCATCGTCGTCATCGCGGATGGTGAGACTGGTACTGGTGACGGGCGCGCCGCTGGCGGCGCTGCCGGAGACCGAGACCGTCTCGTCGGCCTCGTTGAGCGTGTCGTCGACCGGGGTCAGCGCGAAGGTGCCGCTGGCGCTCGCCGCGCCGGCCGGGATGGCGATGTCGAAATCCGCCACGGCGGCGAAATCCGCTGTCTCCGTAGCGCTGTCGCCGGCAACGCTGACGGTCACGGTCTGATCGGTGGCGAAGCGGGTGCCGCCTGAAACCGTCGCCGTCACCGTGATCTCGGTCTGACCGGCCCCCTCGGCCAGGGTTGTCGGGGCAAGGCTCAGCGCGATGCCGGCCGGCGCATCGTCGTCATCGCGGATGGTGAGACTGGTACTGGTGACGGGCGCGCCGCTGGCGGCGCTGCCGGAGACCGAGACCGTCTCGTCGGCCTCGTTGAGCGTGTCGTCGACCGGGGTCAGCGCGAAGGTGCCGCTGGCGCTGGCCGCGCCGGCCGGGATGGCGATGTCGAAATCCGCCACGGCGGCGAAATCCGCTGTCTCCGTAGCGCTGTCGCCGGCAACGCTGACGGTCACGGTCTGATCGGTGGCGAAGCGGGTGCCGCCTGAAACCGTCGCCGTCACCGTGATCTCGGTCTGACCGGCCCCCTCGGCCAGGGTTGTCGGGGCAAGGCTCAGCGCGATGCCGGCCGGCGCATCGTCGTCATCGCGGATGGTGAGACTGGTACTGGTGACGGGCGCGCCGCTGGCGGCGCTGCCGGAGACCGAGACCGTCTCGTCGGCCTCGTTGAGCGTGTCGTCGACCGGGGTCAGCGCGAAGGTGCCGCTGGCGCTGGCCGCGCCGGCCGGGATGGCGATGTCGAAATCCGCCACGGCGGCGAAATCCGCTGTCTCCGTAGCGCTGTCGCCGGCAACGCTGACGGTCACGGTCTGATCGGTGGCGAAGCGGGTGCCGCCTGAAACCGTCGCCGTCACCGTGATCTCGGTCTGACCGGCCCCCTCGGCCAGGGTTGTCGGGGCAAGGCTCAGCGCGATGCCGGCCGGCGCATCGTCGTCATCGCGGATGGTGAGACTGGTACTGGTGACGGGCGCGCCGCTGGCGGCGCTGCCGGAGACCGAGACCGTCTCGTCGGCCTCGTTGAGCGTGTCGTCGACCGGGGTCAGCGCGAAGGTGCCGCTGGCGCTGGCCGCGCCGGCCGGGATGGCGATGTCGAAATCCGCCACGGCGGCGAAATCCGCTGTCTCCGTAGCGCTGTCGCCGGCAACGCTGACGGTCACGGTCTGATCGGTGGCGAAGCGGGTGCCGCCTGAAACCGTCGCCGTCACCGTGATCTCGGTCTGACCGGCCCCCTCGGCCAGGGTTGTCGGGGCAAGGCTCAGCGCGATGCCGGCCGGCGCATCGTCGTCATCGCGGATGGTGAGACTGGTACTGGTGACGGGCGCGCCGCTGGCGGCGCTGCCGGAGACCGAGACCGTCTCGTCGGCCTCGTTGAGCGTGTCGTCGACCGGGGTCAGCGCGAAGGTGCCGCTGGCGCTGGCCGCGCCGGCCGGGATGGCGATGTCGAAATCCGCCACGGCGGCGAAATCCGCTGTCTCCGTAGCGCTGTCGCCGGCAACGCTGACGGTCACGGTCTGATCGGTGGCGAAGCGGGTGCCGCCTGAAACCGTCGCCGTCACCGTGATCTCGGTCTGACCGGCCCCCTCGGCCAGGGTTGTCGGGGCAAGGCTCAGCGCGATGCCGGCCGGCGCATCGTCGTCATCGCGGATGGTGAGACTGGTACTGGTGACGGGCGCGCCGCTGGCGGCGCTGCCGGAGACCGAGACCGTCTCGTCGGCCTCGTTGAGCGTGTCGTCGACCGGGGTCAGCGCGAAGGTGCCGCTGGCGCTGGCCGCGCCGGCCGGGATGGCGATGTCGAAATCCGCCACGGCGGCGAAATCCGCTGTCTCCGTAGCGCTGTCGCCGGCAACGCTGACGGTCACGGTCTGATCGGTGGCGAAGCGGGTGCCGCCTGAAACCGTCGCCGTCACCGTGATCTCGGTCTGACCGGCCCCCTCGGCCAGGGTTGTCGGGGCAAGGCTCAGCGCGATGCCGGCCGGCGCATCGTCGTCATCGCGGATGGTGAGACTGGTACTGGTGACGGGCGCGCCGCTGGCGGCGCTGCCGGAGACCGAGACCGTCTCGTCGGCCTCGTTGAGCGTGTCGTCGACCGGGGTCAGCGCGAAGGTGCCGCTGGCGCTGGCCGCGCCGGCCGGGATGGCGATGTCGAAATCCGCCACGGCGGCGAAATCCGCTGTCTCCGTAGCGCTGTCGCCGGCAACGCTGACGGTCACGGTCTGATCGGTGGCGAAGCGGGTGCCGCCTGAAACCGTCGCCGTCACCGTGATCTCGGTCTGACCGGCCCCCTCGGCCAGGGTTGTCGGGGCAAGGCTCAGCGCGATGCCGGCCGGCGCATCGTCGTCATCGCGGATGGTGAGACTGGTACTGGTGACGGGCGCGCCGCTGGCGGCGCTGCCGGAGACCGAGACCGTCTCGTCGGCCTCGTTGAGCGTGTCGTCGACCGGGGTCAGCGCGAAGGTGCCGCTGGCGCTGGCCGCGCCGGCCGGGATGGCGATGTCGAAATCCGCCACGGCGGCGAAATCCGCTGTCTCCGTAGCGCTGTCGCCGGCAACGCTGACGGTCACGGTCTGATCGGTGGCGAAGCGGGTGCCGCCTGAAACCGTCGCCGTCACCGTGATCTCGGTCTGACCGGCCCCCTCGGCCAGGGTTGTCGGGGCAAGGCTCAGCGCGATGCCGGCCGGCGCATCGTCGTCATCGCGGATGGTGAGACTGGTACTGGTGACGGGCGCGCCGCTGGCGGCGCTGCCGGAGACCGAGACCGTCTCGTCGGCCTCGTTGAGCGTGTCGTCGACCGGGGTCAGCGCGAAGGTGCCGCTGGCGCTGGCCGCGCCGGCCGGGATGGCGATGTCGAAATCCGCCACGGCGGCGAAATCCGCTGTCTCCGTAGCGCTGTCGCCGGCAACGCTGACGGTCACGGTCTGATCGGTGGCGAAGCGGGTGCCGCCTGAAACCGTCGCCGTCACCGTGATCTCGGTCTGACCGGCCCCCTCGGCCAGGGTTGTCGGGGCAAGGCTCAGCGCGATGCCGGCCGGCGCATCGTCGTCATCGCGGATGGTGAGACTGGTACTGGTGACGGGCGCGCCGCTGGCGGCGCTGCCGGAGACCGAGACCGTCTCGTCGGCCTCGTTGAGCGTGTCGTCGACCGGGGTCAGCGCGAAGGTGCCGCTGGCGCTGGCCGCGCCGGCCGGGATGGCGATGTCGAAATCCGCCACGGCGGCGAAATCCGCTGTCTCCGTAGCGCTGTCGCCGGCAACGCTGACGGTCACGGTCTGATCGGTGGCGAAGCGGGTGCCGCCTGAAACCGTCGCCGTCACCGTGATCTCGGTCTGACCGGCCCCCTCGGCCAGGGTTGTCGGGGCAAGGCTCAGCGCGATGCCGGCCGGCGCATCGTCGTCATCGCGGATGGTGAGACTGGTACTGGTGACGGGCGCGCCGCTGGCGGCGCTGCCGGAGACCGAGACCGTCTCGTCGGCCTCGTTGAGCGTGTCGTCGACCGGGGTCAGCGCGAAGGTGCCGCTGGCGCTGGCCGCGCCGGCCGGGATGGCGATGTCGAAATCCGCCACGGCGGCGAAATCCGCTGTCTCCGTAGCGCTGTCGCCGGCAACGCTGACGGTCACGGTCTGATCGGTGGCGAAGCGGGTGCCGCCTGAAACCGTCGCCGTCACCGTGATCTCGGTCTGACCGGCCCCCTCGGCCAGGGTTGTCGGGGCAAGGCTCAGCGCGATGCCGGCCGGCGCATCGTCGTCATCGCGGATGGTGAGACTGGTACTGGTGACGGGCGCGCCGCTGGCGGCGCTGCCGGAGACCGAGACCGTCTCGTCGGCCTCGTTGAGCGTGTCGTCGACCGGGGTCAGCGCGAAGGTGCCGCTGGCGCTGGCCGCGCCGGCCGGGATGGCGATGTCGAAATCCGCCACGGCGGCGAAATCCGCTGTCTCCGTAGCGCTGTCGCCGGCAACGCTGACGGTCACGGTCTGATCGGTGGCGAAGCGGGTGCCGCCTGAAACCGTCGCCGTCACCGTGATCTCGGTCTGACCGGCCCCCTCGGCCAGGGTTGTCGGGGCAAGGCTCAGCGCGATGCCGGCCGGCGCATCGTCGTCATCGGTGACGAAGCGAGTGAGTCTAAGCGTGAAATCTTTGGTGCCGTCGGGCAACGGGATTTTGTTGAAGGCCCGTCGGTCGCCGCGCTGGGCCTCGCAGTCCCGATCGCCTGTAACGGTAAATGGAGTTGTGCCGATGCAGAACATGTAACGCCCGGCTTCCCCGTCCGGCGCTTCCTCACCATCCGCGATGACGGCGATGCGCCCGGGGGCCTCGCCCTCAGCATCCCCAGCGGCCTCGGCCCGGTAATAATAGTCTGATTTATCTAAGTCTTCGGAGAGGAGCACGCCACACTCATTGTTCCGCCGCAGTGTCCACCACCCCTCGGACGTCGTCGCGCGTACCGGCGGCTGTCCATGGGCCGTGTAATGGTACGTGTAGTAGCCGATAGCGATTTTCACGGGCTCGCCCGTTTGGTTGCAAACCTTAAGTCCGGCAAAAGCAGGCGAAGGCAGGAGGGCGGCCAAAATCAGTATAAAAGTCAGTATAAAAAAACGCATCAGACCGCCTTTTAATATGATGATTACCTGCGTTCCGGCGCTAATATTGGATAGCCCGAACACTGGAGTTTCCAATTTCCCGCAATCCTTGGTTAACATTGTAGCACAAAAGTGCGCGGGCCGAAACCTGATTCGGGCCATCCAGGGCAATCGACTGAATGTTCACTGTCGGATTGCGGCTTTCATGCAGGCGTCATCGCATGCAGCGGAACGTCGTTTTTGCGGCAGGCTGATTTTGCCTGGTGCGCGACGTAGCAGGTTCATTGCTGCGTGATTGATTGTGGCAAAATTGGCTGCGGCATTTCCGGTTCTGATGCGGCAGTCATCCTGGCGGCAGGTAACATCGAGCACCCGATGCAAACAGTTTTCCACCTGCCAGTGATTGCGGATGTGACGCGCCATTTTCTCGGGCACATCAAGGACGGATGAGATGTAAAATTGCCTGACCGTTTTGGCCTGGCCTCTGATTTCACGAGTGTACCCTGTCATGATCACGGCCTTCAGGCCCGGCCATTTGTGGCGTTCGGTTCTGTATTTGAACAAACTGTGCAGCACCGCGTTTCAATGCGCCCATGACCTGCATCAGCGGCTTCGCTTTTTTCAATGAATTTCGCGCCTGTATCACGCTCCGGATGTTCATCGAAAAACAATTCGACATCCTCGCGCAAGCTTCCCTGGTTGCCCTTCAGGCCGATCACATAACCGGCCTCTTGGTCCATGATTTGTTGGCAAATCTTGCGCTGACATCCTATCGCGTCAATAGTCACGATAGCGCCCTTGAGTGCCAACAGGGCCAGTAGCTCGGGGATCGCTGTTATCTCATTGGACCTGTCGTCAATCTTGCGTTGCCCGGGAACGAGTTGGTGATCACACGGCCAGGCCGAAATCATATGAATGGGTGCTTCAGGGGACCTGGTATCAAATGACCGCCGAAGGGTTTTACCATCGATGGCGACGACACCTTCAGGCGTTTCATGCAAACTCGCCACCCAGGCTATGAAGCAGCGTTGGAAGGCTTCCATATCCAGACGGGAAAACAAGATCCCCGACTGATCATGGCCTGGCGTTCCGTCCTTGAACGGCAAAAAGCGACGCAGGAATTCCAGCTGCTTTTCACCGTAGAGTGCGATTGACGTCCAGCCCCCGGCGCCTGAAATTACGGCGCAATTACGGCGCATAGGACCAGAAGAAAAATCTCGTTCGGTGGGCAGGTGACCTTCGCTTGCTGGCGCGGGTCTTTGACGCCGCCGAAATGCGTCAGAAAACGGGGGGTGGCAGGGTCCGGTGGGGCTTGTGACATGCAAAATCTCCAAAAAAGTGAGCATTCCACTCCCTTGATTCAGAAAAATTACTCCATGTCAGCTGCTTATTCAGTCAATTGCCCTGATCACTCTACCATCTCTACTAGCCAACGCGGCTCCCCTTCCCTAAATGCACCATCATGCATTTCTTGGATCAAGCCAAAATCTATGTCAGCTCGGGTCAGGGCGGGCCCGGTGCTGTCAGTTTCCGGCGGGAGAAATATATTCAATATGGCGGTCCCGATGGCGGCGATGGCGGCAAGGGCGGCGATATTGTTTTCAAGGCGGTCGATGGTCTCAACACGCTAATCGACTTTCGCTATGCCCAGCATTTCAAGGCCCTGCGCGGCAAGGGCGGTGCGGGTAAGGACCGTACGGGTGCTGGCGGCGATAATCTAATAATCAAGGTGCCGGTGGGCACGCAGATCCTGTCCGAAGACAAGGAACATGTGCTGCTCGACTTCACCAAAGAGGGGCAGACAAAAATGTTCCTCGAAGGTGGGATCGGCGGCCGCGGCAACGCCAGCTACAAAAGCTCCACTAACCGCGCCCCTCGCCAACATCAGCCGGGTGAACCGGGCGAAGAAGCGGCGATCTGGCTGCGGTTAAAACTGATTGCTGATGTGGGCCTGGTCGGCCTGCCCAACGCTGGCAAATCGACGCTAATTAATAAGATTTCAAACACCAAAGCGAAGGTCGGCGCCTATCCCTTTACAACCATACACCCCCAACTAGGCGTGGTCCGGCATAAGGGCCGCGAGTTTGTGCTGGCGGATATTCCCGGACTGATTGCCGGAGCCGCAGAAGGCGCAGGAATTGGCGACCGGTTCCTCGGCCACATCGAACGCTGCAAGGTGCTTCTTCATCTGATTGATGCAACCGGTGACGATCCGGTTGAAGCCTGGCGGACGATCAATCAGGAACTGGAAGAATATGGGGCTGGACTAGAAGAGAAGCCTCAAATTCTGGCTCTCAACAAAGGCGATTTGCTCGACGATGAGCTAATGGCGTCGGTGGCAGATGATCTGAAGGCTGCTGGTGTGGATGAAATCTATTCTATTTCCGGTGCGACAGGTGATGGTCTCGAGACGGTGCTCAACAAGTTGCTCGAAGCGATAGGCGAGAATAGCTCGATCGAGAAGAAAGAGCAGGAAGCCGATAGCGACTATCTGGATGAGGAAGCACAGGACAAGGACTGGTCACCGCTATGACCGCCGGGAATCTAAAAATGCCAACCGGATTACGGTGGACTTTTCGCATCATAGACTGGTCCATGCTGATCTATTGGTCGGTCATTGCATTGGCTGCCATGAGAATAATCTCTTTACCCGGATCGCTTATGTATGACGGATATGGAACACCCGTAATTGATGCATGGAACTGGTCCTTTGCGCCACTGGACGTGCTTTTCGCGATTTTGGGATTGTCTGCAGTCCATTTCGAAAATAGCGGCGATCAGCGCTGGCGGACGCTGGCCATTGCGTCTCTCAGCCTCACATTCTGTGCTGGCCTTATGGCGGTTGGTTTTTGGGCGATAAGAGCCGAATTTAACCTATCCTGGTGGATTCCAAATTTGCTGCTCATGGCGTTTCCGATCTATTGGTTTGGCAAGCTATTGGCTTCCCAGCCAACCAGACTGGAGCCAGAATGAAGACCAAAAATATAGAAAAACTGGTCGTCAAAATCGGGTCTTCGCTTTTGATTGGTGAGAATGGAGAGGCGCGCCAAGAATGGTTGCGAACGCTGGTCGAAGATATCGCTAAACTTCACGACGATGGTCTTGCGGTAATCATCGTGTCTTCGGGTTCCATCGCTTTGGGCGCACAAAAATTAAACCTGAGCAAGGGAGGCCGCGCCAGTCTGGCCGATGCACAGGCTGCGGCTTCTGTCGGACAAATTGCCTTGGCTGGCTTATGGTCAGGATTGCTTGAAAAACATGGCATAACCGCCGCACAAATGCTGTTGACGCTGGATGATATGGAAGATCGCAAACGGTATCTCAACGCCACCGCAACTTTGGAGAAATTACTCGAAAACCGCGCCATTCCAGTGATTAATGAGAATGACAGCGTTGCTACCGACGAAATTCGTTTTGGAGATAACGACCGGCTGGCCGCGCGCGTTGCCCAAGCAGCGTCAGCGAATCGTGTGATCCTACTCTCTGATGTCGATGGTCTCTACGATCGCACTCCCGGCAGCGAGACCGAGGGACAATTTATCGGCCAGGTTGATAATGTCGACGACAGGATCATGGCGATGGCCGACGGTACATCATCTTCCGGCATGGGTTCCGGCGGGATGACATCCAAGCTCGAGGCCGCGCGGATTGCCAATCTGACGGGCATCGAATTGTCTATTATTTCGGGCCGTGAGGATCACCCACTACAACGTTATGAACTGTCCAATGTCGGAACTCTGTTCAAAGCTGGCAGCGGCAAAAATGCGCGCAAACATTGGCTTGGCGGGCGGCTGACCTCGTCCGGTGCGATTACCATTGATGCGGGTGCAGAAGCAGCGCTGAAAGAGGGTGGCAGTTTGCTCGCTGCCGGAATCATTGCCATCGATGGCCAGTTTGAACGCAGCGATGTGGTGGAGATCACTAATGAGCAGGACCACTCAATCGGTCGCGGTCTTGCCGAATATGACGCAATGGAATGCGCCAAAATCGTTGGCCGTCGCAGTTCGGAACTAGAAGCACTGCTCGGCTACGCACCGCGCAGTGCCGTGGTGCACCGCGATCAGATGGTGCTTGTTTAGTCTGCTATGTCCGGGGCGAAACAAAATACCATAGCAATGACCGGTGCAACCGGTTTTGTTGGCAGTCGATTCCTCGATCTGGCGGTCAAGAAGGGCTATTTCGTTCGCGCGCTCACTCGCCAGAAACAGGATGATCGGCCCAATGTAACATGGGTGCGAGGCGCGCTCGACAACCACAACAGTCTGGATCAACTGTGCGATGGCGCGCAGATTGTGGTGCACATTGCAGGCGTGGTAAACGCGCCTGACCGCGAAGGATTTGAACGCGGAAATGTTGCCGGCACCCTGTCGATAGTCGAAGCTGCCAAACTGGCTGGCGTGCAGCGTTTCATCCATATATCTTCCCTTGCTGCGACCCAACCCGATCTTTCAATTTACGGAGATACAAAATCGAGGGCTGAAAAAATCGTTGCCTCCAGCGGCCTCGACTGGACCACCATCCGTCCGCCATGGGTTTTTGGTCCGGGTGACAAGGATACATTGGATCTGTTTAAGTCGGCCAAACTCGGCTTTGTCCCCATCCCACCTGACACGGATGGAAAACTATCCGTGATACATGTTGATGACCTTTGCGCATCCATTGCCGCAGTTATCCCGTCTCACGAAGACCTGACTGCACAAATTTTTGAGGTGGACGACGGTGCTTCCCAACCCTGGACCCAAAGTGAGTTTGCCAAGGCCATCGGATCGGCGCTAGGCAAGCAGATCAAACCAATTGGAACCCCCAAGCCGATATTGGATATCGGCACAAAACTGGACCGGCTTTTCCGCCGCAATCGAGCGAAGCTTACGCAGGATAGGGTCAGCTATTTTTGCCACGACGACTGGTCGATTGACCCCAAAAAACGGCTGCCTGAACAGATTTGGAAACCAAAAGTCGATACGAAAAAAGGGCTTCAGAAAACGGGAAGATGGTATCGCCAGAATGACTGGCTCTAGTCTTTCTTATTTTCGCTAGCTGCAAAAAGGCCAGTTAACGCCCATAACTCCATCCAATGGAGGAGCGAATGACGGAAGCTGCAATAACAGAACGGCCAACCCACAAGTTCGACATATATCAAGAACCATCGATCAAGGTGGATGTCCATGACGCATTTCTAGACCTGAAGGAAAAGGCTCCGCCGTTATTCTGGACACCTGAAAATGGCGGGCATTGGGTCTGTCTCGACAGTGATTTGATGCTGGAGCTGCTCCGGAAACCGAACATCTTCTCAAACGAAAATTTCTCAATCCCGCATATCGAAAACATCCCCAATACCATTCCGCTGTCACTCGATCCACCGGAACACCGCCCCTATCGCCAGATGATGCGACCGTTTTTCGAGAAAAAGGCTATTGCACCGTTGGAGGCGTGCATTCAGGAGTGGGCCGACCGCTTGATCGGTGCGGCAAAAGATGACGGCGGCTGTGAATTTATCGATGCAGTAGGCTCCCGCTTTCCGGTATCCGTTTTCATGGAGATGCTTGGATTGCCGATTAACCGGTTTGAAGAATTCCGGACTTTGGTGAGCAATCATTTTAACCATGCCGGCACTGCTGAACAGGCTCAGTACAGCCAACAGATTGTCGCAATGATGGCAGAGTTTGTAAAAGCGCGACAAGCAGAACCGAAGGACGACATGATGAGCTACATCATCGAATCCGATATTGATGGCCGGAAATTGTCATTTGAAGAATTGCTGTCCATCGCGCATCTTCTGTTTCTCGCTGGACTCGACACGGTGGTGAACGGTCTCAGTTTCGCAATGAAGCATATCGCCGGTGATTCTGGTTTGCAGCAGCGCATTTTGGATGACTCCGATTGCATTCCCGACGTTACCGAAGAACTGCTACGCCGCTACAGCTTCGTCAATCTGCCTCGCATGATCACCGAAGATGTTGAACTGGGCGGGTACAAATTGTCCAAAGGCGAGAAAATCATCTGTCCGCTGGCCATGATCGGTTGGCAGGAAAATCTAAATGATAATCCGATGGATGTTTCGATAGATCGCAAAGCCTATCGCCATGGAGCTTTTGGTTCGGGCATCCACACCTGTATCGGCCTACATCTCGCCAGGATGGAGCTCAATATTTTCTATGCAACCTGGTTCCGGGAAATCGGCAAGTTCCAGCTGGATCAGGATAAACCTAAGGGGAAAATGCGCGGCGGTGTTGTCTGGGCGATTGAGGAACTATGGCTGCGCTGGGACCGCGAATTTTAAAGGATCGAGCCTGCAAACACTTCGTATACATAGGCGACAAAGGTTACCGATAGCCCGATCAAGAAAATCCGGTAGGCAAAGCCAAGGTAGCGATATTTTTTGCGCTCCAGCACGGAACCCATCTGATAGATATCCCGCATCATGGTACGGTAAACCTCTTCCTGCGTTCCCAAGCTTTCCTTCAGCAGCAGCTCTTTGAACTCATCCTCGGGAATTTGCGAAAAAGCGCCGAAAAATAGCATGTTGGGGTCATTGCCGGGGTCAGTCTTTGTAGCCGGCATAACGGCCAGCGCAGCCAGAGCGGCCGAACAGAAGGCAGAAATCGCCAAAATCATCAATGGAAGCGAAAAGCTGCTGGCATGGCTTTGCCCGATCGCAAGCGTGAAAACCACAAAGGTGGCACCGATTAGCATATTGGCCTTATGATCGGCCATCATACTGAGCTTCACGTGATGCTGCTGGGTTGTTCGCAGCAACTGGACCGCTTCTTTAGGCCATTTTTTTGGTCGGTCATGGTCTTCCCCCGTCAGTTGCCAAAAGAGTGACACAAACTACCCAATTGGGCAAGTGAATGCCGCTTTTCCGCCTTATTCGCTTGCCAATGGGGCGCATCTGTTGGCAAAGGCCAATGATTGCAACACAGGGATTTCGAATATGGCAAATCGCGAAGAAATCATGGTCAAGGTCAACGAATTGATCGGGCCGTTCAACAACAAGGGCGTGGAGCTGAAAGCCGAAACTACATTTCAGGGCGATCTGGAATGGGACAGCCTGACCGTGATGGATTTTGTCGCTGCCGTCGAAGATGAATATGACATCATCATCAGCATGAACATGCAGGCAGAGATTGAGAATGTCGGCCAGCTCGCCGATGCTGTTACCAAGTTGATGGATGATTGAATTTCGTCATCCGGGATCCAGTTGATAAGGAAGCCGCGAAGCGACTTTTTTCTGCACTAGGTTCCCGCTGTCGCGGGAATGACGGTTAGGGAAAGAATATGACCGACCTATTATCAAAATATGGCCCCCTTATCCAGGAACGCGAAACCTTGCTCGCCACCGGCATCAAGGATCCGTTTTCGTTGGTGATGGAAGAAGTGAAATCACCGACCATCGCCATCTGCAATGGCAAGGAAACCATTCTACTCGGCACCTATAATTATATGGGCATGACCTTTGATGATGATGTTCGCGAAGCCGGGCTAAAAGCGCTCAAGGAGTTTGGCTCCGGCACCACGGGCAGCCGGGTGCTCAATGGCACCTATAGCCTGCATCGTGATTGCGAAGACGCGCTAAAAGAATTTTACGGCATGGACCATGCCATGGTCTTCTCCACCGGTTACCAGGCCAACTTGGGGACCATTTCTGCGCTTGCTGGCAAGGGTGATTATGTCATTTTGGACATCGACAGCCATGCGTCAATTTATGACGGCTGCGCGATGGGCAACGCGGAGATCGTCGCATTTCGTCACAATGATGTCGAGGCGCTGGAAAAGCGGCTGAAACGGCTGCCGCCTGAAGCTGGCAAGCTGGTTGTCCTCGAAGGCGTCTACTCGATGCTTGGTGACGCTGCGCCGCTCAAAGAAATGGTTCGCATCTGCAAGAAAAATGGTGCGATGACTTTGGTGGATGAAGCCCATTCCATGGGCTTTATCGGCGAAAATGGCCGCGGTGTTTGCGAAGAGCAAGGCGTGATTGATGATATTGATTTCATCATTGGTACGTTCAGCAAGTCGGTTGGGACAGCCGGCGGCTTCTGCGTCTCCAACCATCCAAAATTTGAAATCATGCGGCTGGTCTGCCGCCCCTATGTGTTCACCGCCAGCCTGCCGCCAAGCGTGATGGCCACCGCCGCGACCAGCATCCGCAAGCTGATGCACAGCGGAAACAAGCGTGCACATCTATGGGAAAATAGCAAAAAACTGCACAAGGGCCTTCGCGATCTCGGCTTTGAGCTGGGTACACCTGAAGCACAGTCGGCGATTATCGCGGTGATCATGCCCGATCTGGAGAAAGGCGCGATGATGTGGCAGGCGCTGCTGGAGGAAGGGCTATATGTGAACTTGGCTCGACCACCAGCGACTCCGGCAAATATGACCCTGCTGCGCTGTTCGTTATGCGCGGAACATAGCAGCGAGCAGGTGGATCAGATTTTGGGCATGTTTGAAGCAGCGGGCAAAGCGGTTGGGGTTATCTGACACAAGAGTAAATCAGGAGGGAAAATAATGACAATATGGAAAATATATATCCGCACCAGCAAGAAAGGTAATGATTCAGGTACCGATGCGAAGGTCCGCTACCGAATGATTTATCAAAATATTGGAGCGACTGTGTCACAACGTGAAGAAGCCTATGGGCCCTATCACGAGATGGGAAAAGTTGAAGACGCCACTCAGGCGGGCGGGGCATATATTCTTTTCCCTCTTGAAGAGGCGATTCCCGACAATATGGAGCTTTCCGGGATCCAGCTATCACATGACAATTCGGGACATAAACCCGGGTGGCGCATAGATAAATTTGGTCTTTTCCATCAAGCGGGACAGCATAACATGCTTTATGGATATATTGTCGAATATCCAGATGGAGAATGGATTGCCGCCGATGAACCAGGCTCCAATGTCTGGAAAGAAATGCCCGAAAACAAGAAAATCACTGAAGTCGAACGGAAATTTCTTTGTAAGCTTGGTCAAAATATACTCGGGAAATACGGGAAAGAAAACGTCATTTCAGATTTTTAAGACAGCTTTATTGAAACAGAGAACCACATTCATCCCGTTCAAACGGTATGAGGCATTTTAAGAATGTGAAACATTATCTCAATCCAAAGCGCTGGCACAGGATTGTGGCAATATTCATCATTCCTTTTGCTTCGCTGTTACTGACAATCGCTATGAGCACGCGAGCGGGCGTAATCCTGTTACTATTCTGGCCGCTCTGACTAGCCTGGCGCTTTGATAATGACCTCGGTTCCTTTTTCATGATAACGATATTGCTATATATCGTATTTTTCGTCATCGGATTGCTATTCGCCGCCATCGTCGCGCTCGGCACCTATGGCACGGTTGGTGAAATATAATTTTGCTCTCCGGACTTGATCCGGAGCTCTGGAGAATGCCATAGACCTGCCTGTTGACGACACGGTTCTGCATCAAGTGCGGAACACAAAAAGGCAAATTTTATGACCAGCCCCATCCTCATTGAACAGCGCGGCGCGATTGAAATCCTGACCCTCAATCGTGGTGACAAACTCAACACGATGAATGCGGAAATGATCTTTGCGCTTCAGGACTATTTCCGAGATCTGCAGAAACGCCTTGATGTTCGCGTCATCATTTTCCGTGCAGAAGGTCGCGCTTTTTGCGCTGGCCTTGATATCGGCGGCTGGCCGCGAGACGAAGATCAGGGCAAAGTACAACAGGGTTGGCAGACTCAGCGGGCGATTGCGACAGTGATGCAACTCATGCGGCAATGCCCGCAGCCGATTATCGCATTGGCCCAAGGCGCGGCCTGTGGTGGCGGTTTCTCGCTTTTGCTGTCAAGCGACGTCCGCTATGGTGCGCCCTCACTCAAAATGAATGCGGCCTATATCAAGATCGGCCTTGGTGGCTGCGATATGGGATCCAGCTATTTCCTGCCGCGATTGGTCGGCTCCAGCCTCGCTAGCGAGCTTATCTTAACCGGCCGCTTCATTCATGCCGACCGCGCTGAAAAATATGGTCTGATCAGTGAAGTGGTCGAGGAAGATCAATTGCTGTCCACCGGACTATCATTGGCGGAAGAAATGCTCGAAACTGCGCCCATGGGACTGCGGCTGTCCAAGGATGCGCTGAATCGCAATATCGATGCACAGAGCTTTGAGGCAGCGTTGGCTATCGAAAACCGCCAACAGGTCATGCTCTCGATGACCGAAGACAGTCGCGAAGCCGCAAAGGCGTTTTTTGCCAAACGTAAACCGGACTATAAAGATCGTTAAAGCCTATTGGCGCGGATGGTTCTCCGTCCCTTCACCCGCAGTAATGAACAAAGCGGTTGCAGGTGCATCGACGTCCGCCGTATGCCAGACACCGGGCGTATTGATCGCATATTCACCCACGGCAAGATGGACCGAAGGATTCCTCGCCATCTGACCCATCTTTCTGAATCAACGTGATTTCACCTTCCAAACAGAGCACCACTTCGCTGCCAACCGGATGCACTTCCCACACGTCCCAGCGTTCGGAAAAACTGTGGATGGTGACAAGCCTTCCCTCTTTCCCATCGGATGCGGTGCGTTTGCCGTAACTTCATACCAGCTCATATCGCCGGTAAATTCAGGGAGCTCTAACGCAGTCCCTCCCAAACCAAGATGGATCGGATTTTTTGTCAACTTGCTTGCCATGGGTCTATCCTTTCGAGAAAGATTACTATTTAATCGCTCCGCCAGTAATGAGGCGCGGCAGCATCACTAATGCCCCCAAGATCGGCCATTTCCTTTGCCAGGGTTTAATCTCATAATCTGTCCCCGCGTGGCGATTGATCTTCCAGGCCAGATAATCAATCCCGCCAGCATAGGTGCCGGATGCCTTTGCAAGACGCGCCAATGTCAGTAATTTTCCGTTTCGCCGAAGCTTTTGCCAGCGTTTTTCCATCTCGTCTCTTGTAGCGACGGTCTTCGCTTTTCCCTCATCGCTTTTCTGGCGCGCGGCTATTTCAGCCATGACAGCGGGAGCAAATTTGGCATAGCGCTGGGGGTCAGCGTCCACGACTGAACCGGGACGGTTTTTGCGTTCTGCCCTGAGTTCCGCTCCATAGGTCAGTTCAAATCCCCGTTTCCAGAGATCAAGCATAGTATGTTGATTGTCAGTTTCCATCATCGGAAACGTCATGTCGAAGAGAGTTATGGGCGCGCGCGCTATGGCCTCGATCACCGATGAACTTGCAACTTCATCCGTTTGCCAAACCAGCCGGGATGGCTGGGCAAATCGCGCCCACACACTTACCGAACTGGCATCAATTTGATTGAGTTTTATGAAGTCCTCTTCGCTGAGCACCGCCACCTTGGCGACCAGATCATCATGTTCTGCAGGGAACACATTGGGTGGCAAGAGCTTGTTGGCGCGCACCAGCCAGCTTTTCCCGTAAGCGTCTTCATAGCTGGACACGATCAGGTAGAAATCCAGCATTTCCCCTTCTAGTTCAGTCGTGCGCAGGCAGGAGCCATAGAACAGCACAGCCCGCGCCGCCTCGCCATAGCTCTCCGCGATCGATGCTGCGAAATCGGACACACGCGGATCTACCGGCTTTGCAATTTCTTCTGCTACTAGGGATTTGAGTTCGCTCACGCGAGAGGCTTTAGCTTAAGCAGCCAGCTTTAGGAAGGATACAGGCTTGGTCGATTTGAGCACAATCGGCTTGCCATCCTGCGCCTGAAACAACTCGCCATCCATCAGGACATTGCTGTTCTTGCCTTCAATGCGAATGGTGTCGCCCTGCTCAAAATGGATGCCCTTGTGCCGTTTGTTCCCCAGACGCCCGAAAATCGCTGCGAACAGGAACCGCAAGATAGCGCCGGTTTGCTGGTCAATTGCCATGAATTGCATCCGCCCACCACTGGCTTTGCTCCGCGCAAAACGCTTCATCAGCAATAGTTTTTCAAGGGTGGTGACAACTAGGACAGCAAAATTACCCTGATATTGACCTTCGCGAATCAGCGATATTTTAACCGGCGATGGTTTGTTGGGCAGAAATTTGGCGCGCAGACCGAAAAGCACCGATGCCAGTGCCGCAAAAACAGTAATAATATGTGCTGCAACATTGGGCAGTCCCAGCGGATAAATTTTGTGACGGCAATAGAGAATAAACTCGGACAACCCGGCACCACCAAGGAACATGCCCAGCACGACTTTGCTGTCTTTTTCGCCGTCGGAAAGCGCGATCAACTCCCGGTCAACAAGATGCTCATGCAAGTCATGTTTGGCCATCTCGACAATCCGCTCCAGTGCCGTGAGCGGGTTGCCCTCAGCCCCCAAATCCAGAGCAATGAGATTGGTTTTTCCATTTGGCAGCACCGCCACCGGCGGCGGCGTGTCACCAAAATGGCCGCCTTGATATAATTCGGTCAATGCCGCCTGCACCGTTCCGTCACCGCCATTAATCACAAGCACCTTTGGCTTGATCCGCGCTATGGTTTCCAGCGCTTTCGCAATCTCGTCAATATGATCCACTTCATAATGGAATACATCGCTCGTCTTGACACAATAGGAGCGCACCTGCGGCAATATCGCCCGGTTTCCGGTCGAATTGGGATTGGAAAGGAGCGCTACATTGGCCATTGATTACATATATCGCATTCTGATGTTGATGGATTTCACACTATTACCGACGGAAATCGCTGTTTTCTTGTAACTTGGCTTGCCCAGATTGAAGATATTGATGCTGGGATTATTCGACATCCCGCCGCCATCTTTGGAAATCTCGGTCTTGCCATTGCCGTTAATATCGTGGCGAACGGCGATACCGTAAGTACCGGCATGATCAATCGGCATGCAGAAAGTCATATTTCGGCCCGTCACAGGAACGTCGATGCGGTGCAGCCAACGGCCTTTTTTCAGCCATTCCGATTTCGTGCCGCGATAACTCTGGACACGGATCTTTCCGGCAACTTCTTTCAGACCATTTACTCTAACGAGCACCGCGGGACCGTTCCCGGATCGGCATTTGCTCAGATCATTGCCGATTTTCTTGCCCCCGGCATAGGCAGGGGTGGCGGCCGCCAACATGGCGGTTGAAAGGGCAGTTATGGCCGCAAATTTCAACATGACGTTTATACTCCTAGTCGTTATACCCCGTCGAAACTCTGACGGGGGTAGAATCAGCCCCCTGATTAATTGAAATATGGCAATAGTTTTGCGGCAGAATTAGGGTGAGAGGGCGACAAGAAGTTGAAATTCCTAACCTCTGCTGACCGATATATCGCAAAACTCATAGCTCTGCCTCTATTCAGTACCCTGGTCATAGCGGCCATGCTCTTGGTGCTGGAAAAAATGCTACGCCTGTTTGACTTTGTCGCAGCCGAAGGCGGTCCAGTCAGCGTGGTGTGGCGGATGCTGGCCAATTTGATCCCTGAATATCTCTCATTGGGTATCCCAATCGGCCTCTTACTGGGGATTTTGCTGGCTTTCCGAAAATTGTCTCTCAGCTCAGAACTGGATGTTTTCCGATCGGTTGGCCAGAGTTATTGGCGTCTTTTACGAGTACCGTTCATGTATGCAATCGCGCTGATGATGGTGACTCTGGTACTGGTAGGGTTCATCCAGCCCTTATCCCGTTATTATTACGAAGAATTGCGCTTTGAACTGCGTTCAGGAGCACTGGGCGCGTCCATAAAAGTGGGCGAATTTAACAATCTGGGCAAAAGAATGACAATGCGGATCGAAGAAAGCCGCGATAATGGTACAAAATTGAGCGGCATGTTTGTCCGCGCAGAGAATTCCAAAGGCCAGGTGGTGTCAGTTACCGCCAAAAACGGTCAGTTTCTTGCGACCGATGATCCCGACACGATCATATTGCGGCTATCTGATGGTGTATTGATCCACGATGCTCCCAGTTATGAGAAACCCCGCATTCTGAGCTTTAGCAGCCATGACT
The DNA here is from genome assembly GCA_951813595.1 of uncultured Parasphingorhabdus sp. GTDB lineage: Bacteria > Pseudomonadota > Alphaproteobacteria > Sphingomonadales > Sphingomonadaceae > Parasphingorhabdus. The sequence goes on from CATOTQ010000003.1 coordinate 194,800, forward strand.
TGCCCATTGATTTGCCGGATATCGCATCCTTTCGATCGAGGGGTGGAAAAGATCTCGAGTATACCATCCCTGAACTGGTTCGTGTCGGGATGGACAAAAACAGACCAGTGGCCGAACGAAATGAAAGCCGGGCCAATTTCCACTTCCGAATGGTGGAGGTGGTCATGATGCTCCTGATGCCGTTACTGGCCCTGGCCCTGGCGATACCGCCCAAAAGATCAACCTCAGCGCTCGGTGTATTTCTGTCGATCGTGATGGTCGTGACTTATCACAAGATAAATGAATATGGCGAAGATATCGGCACATTGGGTATTGTCGATCCGATTATCGCTCTGTGGGTGCCCTTCTTCCTCTTCGCGGCCTTGATCGTCTGGATGTACTATATGGTAGCCCATGTACCGGGCGGACAACCTATCGGTGCGCTCGAAAAAGCATTTTCGAAATTTGGTGGTGTGTTTAAGGGATTGCTAAATTTCAATCGAAAGCGGGCCAATGTCACGGATTGATCATAGGCAAATATTCGCTGGAGGGCTCGTCTAAAGATGGATTTTTTCCCATCCCGCACCTTGGCCATTTACATGGCAAGAATGTTCCTGATTCGTGTGTTCAGTGTCGCAGCTCTTCTGGTATTGGTGTTGATGTCACTTGATCTGCTCGGTGAAAGCGGCAAAATATTGGCCTATCCGGAAAATGGCGAAGCCGAACTTTGGACCTATGTTTCACTCCGAGCCCCTCAAATTATCGCCTTTGCCCTGCCTTTTTCAGTACTGCTGGGATCTCTGGTCACTTTGGCGACGCTCAACCAGAACAGCGAGGTGATCTCGATGAAATCGGGCGGGCTTTCTGCCCATCAGATTTTGGCGCCACTCATCCTTGCAAGCATGGTGGTGGCTATCGGTTCGTTTCTGTTCAATGATATTGTCGTCGCTCCCTCGACTGCGCGCCTGTCTGCGTGGGAAAAGGTGGAATTTGGTCCCATCCCCAAAGAGGCCAATGTCCGCACCAACATCTGGGTGAAAGACGGCGATAATCTGGTAAATGCCAAGACCGTAACCGAGCGCAGCAGCAATGTGATACTGGGTGATATCACCGTTTTTTCGAGAACCGAAAATGGCTTGAAGAGCCTGTTACAGGCCAAAGAGGGACGGTTCGTTGACAATGAATTTGTTGCCACCGGGGTAACTGAATTTAATGTTCGAACCGGTGCGCAAGAAGAAAAAGAGAGCGTGAAACTCGGCGAGAATCTGCAACCGGACCAGTTTACCCTTACCGATGTAAATGCAGAGGGCCTGAACTGGCTGCAATTGCGATCAGCCATTGAAGAGCTTAAGCAGGCTGGACGCCCGACGATGAGCCTGGAGGGCGCACTTTGGCACAAGATAGCCAAGCCGCTGTCAGCGGTTCTGATGCCCTTGCTCGGCGCGGTGGCGGCGTTTGGCCTTGCCCGATCCGGTCAGCTTTTCATCCGCGCTGTGATCGGAATGGCGCTTGGTTTTGCCTATTTCGTCGCGGAGAATTTCGCCCTCGCCATGGGTAATATTGGCACCTATCCTCCGCTATTAGCGGCATGGGCGCCCTTTGTGCTATTTTTCCTGATCGGCGAAACCGTGCTTATCCGTACCGAGGAATAGCCTCAGGCTTTTTGACGGGCACTGCTGCGCACCAACCGAATGACCAATCCTGACAGATTCCGGTGGTTGGAATGTTCGAAATTTGCGTTGTCCGGCATCGCTTCCTTGATCCGGCGATGCGCTTCTCCAAGCGCATGATAGGGCAGCCCGGGCAGCAAATGGTGCAGACCATGATAACGCAGGCCTACAGGCGCCCAGAGCGCAGGCAGTGTCGCCGGCGGCGGGACATTCACACTGTCGAGATATTGCTGTGTGACTGTCATTTCCTTGCCGTCATTTTCCCAGAGATGCGCAACCAAAGTGCGGATCTGGTTCAAAACCACACTGCCAGACATCACGGCCAAAAAAATCAGAAATGCCTTGAGCGGGATCAGGCCAGTCCAGACCATGACCAGCAGTGCAGTCGCCCAGATGCTGGCGGTAATCTCCGAAGCCAGCCAGCGGCGTTTTAAATCACCTTCGGGAAATTTGCGGCGAAACTCCGGATTTATGACCAACCCCGAATAACGCTCGACCACCAGGGTACGCAGCGGCGGGATGAGAAAGGACAGCGGCGCTAGCACAGCATAACGGAAAAGCAACGCAATGGGTGCCAGCGAAGCGACGACAACAAATAGCGGCACAGTCCAGGGCTTCATCAATGCCAGAGGTAAATATTCCGGGTCCTCAATCGTTCCGTATTTCTTGGTCCGGTGATGAATGCTATGCACGCCCTCATACATGAAGGACGGGATCAACATCGGCACGCCAAACAGCGCGTTCCAGGCAAAATGAAATCCCGGCAGCGCATTGCGACGAACATGAGTCAGCTCATGAATGAAACTGCCCGCGCGGTAGAGAGCAAGCACCGCAACTACACCAGCGACAATCGCCAAACCGGTCGATGCAATCGTGATTGCTCCGAAAAGTGCGCCATATCCCACAGCAATTGAAGTCAGAAAATCTGACCAATACACATTGGGGCATGCGGCGTTCAAATCGCGCGTCGCTTTTGCGGCAGTTCGGATCAGGTCATTATCTTCAACCGCAGGCTCGCTGTTTGCGCCATCGGAATTGTTATCGTCCAATTTTTCTGTATCCAGATGCTGAAAAGTCGAATTTTCCATAGGTTCCTGCTTTAACATAGTCGCGCCAAGACCAGAACATCATGGCATAAAAATGTCCTGACTGTGTTTCATTCCAACAACAATGATCCATCTCAACGTTCGAACCAAACCTTGACATTGCCGATGCAATCAAGCCACTGGCAGCCAGCAATTGGGAAAGGTCGATCGCCAGATGTCAGCCGATATAGTAGTTACACCGGTTTCAACCAAGGCTCAGGTCAAGCAATTTGTCGATATCGCCTATCAGTTAAACGCCGATGACCCGCATTGGGTGCCGCCACTGAAATCCGAGGTGATGAACATCATCACGCCCGGCAAAAACCCGTTTTTTGAACATGCAGATGTGCAGTTTTTCTTGGCTAAGTGCGGCGGAAAGGCAGTTGGCAGGATCAGTGCCCATATTGACCATCTTGCGCTGGAACAGCCACCGGAACAGGGAATGGGCCCGGGAACAGGAAATTGGGGTTTCATGGAGGCAGCCAACGAACAGGTCATGCATGCGTTGATTGGTACTTCTGAAAACTGGCTTAAGGAAAAGGGCATGAACCGTGTTCTGGCACCGCTCAGCCTCTCGGTCTGGGAAGAACCGGGTCTTTTGACCAAGGGACATGATAAGAATCCGATGATCCTGATGGGGCACCATAAAGCCGATTACCAGGGCTGGATCGAAGCACTGTCCTACAAGACCGCCAAACGGCTGGTGACATATGACGTGAAAGTTGACGACGGACTTCCGGAGCTGATCAATCGCATTGTTGCATCCGGCGAGCGCAACAAGAAACTGAAAATCCGCAAGGTCGAAAAAAAGCATTTCGACCGCGATGCGGCGATTATCATGGGTATCTTGAACGATGCATGGTCGGACAACTGGGGTTTCGTCCCAATGACGGATCACGAGATCGAGCATGCGGGCAAAAGCCTTAAACCGATTGTTCATGAGGATATAATTCAGATTGCGGAACTTGAAGGTGAGCCAGTAGCCTTCATGATGGCGCTGCCCAATATCAATCAGGTTATCAAGAACATGAAGGGGTCTTTATTACCTTTTGGCTGGGCGAAGCTGCTCTGGTGGCTGAAATTCCCTAAATCGGAAATCATGCGCGTGCCGCTTATGGGCGTGAAAAAAGAGCTGCAGAACAGCCGCCTTGCAAGCCAGATGGCCTTCATGATGATTGAATATATCCGCCGCGATGCGACCGCACGTTTTAGCACCAGTTTTGCAGAAATCGGCTGGATACTTGATGACAATCAAGGAATGGTGTCGATCGCTGATGCGATCGGTGCGAAGGTCAATCGCGAATATTTGGTTTATGAGAAAGGCCTCTAATTGCCGGTATCTATATTCACCAACCGGTTTGCCTCGGTCCGGACAATGATATCGGCACCCCTCATCCAGAGATTGTTATGGCCGCCATCCTCAATCGCCCGAGGGCTTTTCGGTTTCTTCGCAGCATCAAAAAGTTTCTCTCCCATGGTATAGGGAATCAATTCATCCGCGGTTCCGTGGATCCAGACTAGCGGCATGTTAATTTCGTCAATCCGGTCGATTGAACGATATTTGTCCTTTATCAGCAATTTTGCAGGGAAAATCGGGAATTGCCGCTGTGCCATATCGTCGATTCCAGTATAGGCAGCGATCAGGATCAAACCGGCGGCATCATTTTGCGCCGCAAGTTGTGTGGCAACACCTGATCCAAGAGATTCACCGGCAATCACGATACGCTTTGGTGCAATATTCTGTTCAAGCAGCCAGTCATAGTTGGCCTGTGCGGCGGCATATAATGCATTTTCCGATGGCTTCCCGGCATTCCCGCCATATCCCGGATAACCAGCCGCGAGTATGCCAGCACCGCGCTCGGCCAGAGCCTGATAAATAGGAACACGCTGATAATGCGACCCGGCATTACCGTGGAAGAACAGGATGATTGGATCATCTTTGCTTTTTGCTGCCCGCCAAAGCGAACGCAGGTCACCATCAGGACTAGATCGCACCACCACTTCGGGGAAGTCCATTTTGCTCAGGTGAAGCTCGCCTGGCACGGACTGGTCGGGGAAATAGAGCAATTGCCGTTGGAACAGGAAGGCAAGAAACATCAGGACCAGATAGATGCCAACCGTTACGGCAATTCCGCCCAACAGCGTTTTCATCAAATATCGAGCTCCACCCAGGCCGGTGTATGATCGCTGGCTTTTTCCCGCCCGCGATGCTCTTTGTCAACGCCGCAACTTTGCAGCGTATCGGCGGCGGGTGGACTGAGCAGCAGGTGATCAATCCGGAACCCCTGGTCACGCTGCCAGCCACCGCTGCGATAATCCCAATATGTCCAGATATTGCCGGCCGGATAGGTCACACCCAGCGCGTCGGTCCAACCGTCATGAAGCATGCGCTGATAACCAGCGCGGCTTTCCGGTTGCATCAGCGCGTCGTTCTGCATCGCTTTCACCAAAAAGACATCATTGTCGCGGGGAATAACATTATAATCGCCCGCAAGCACTGCAGGCACTTCCTCTGCCCAGATTTCAGCCGCACGATCACGCAATCGCTTCATCCAGCGCAGCTTGAAATCAAACTTCGGTCCGGGATGCGGATTACCGTTGGGCAAATAGATGCTGGCCACGCACACGGTCTCGCCGTTCGGGCTCTTCACATTGGCTTCCAGATAGCGGCTATGCTCGTCCTCCGGTTCGCCGTCTAGGCCACGTTTGGTCTCTTGCGGCATCTGGTTCTTTGTCAGGATCGCCACGCCATTAAAGCTCTTTTGCCCATGCCAGATAGCGCCGTAACCAATTTCTTCGAATTTATCCGCGGGGAAACCCTCATCCTGAGTCTTGATTTCCTGCAGGCAGGCAACATCTGGTTTGGTTTCTTCCAACCATTCGAGCAGCCGCGGCATACGCGCCTTGATCCCGTTTATGTTGTAACTGGCTATTTTCACTTAGACGGAGAAGCTGGAGCCGCAGCCGCAGCCGGACGCCGCGTTGGGATTGGTTACCTGAAACGCGCTTCCACCAAGAGATTCGACAAAATCGACAGCGCTACCACGCACCAGATCCAGACTAATTTCGTCGACAACAAGCGTAACGCCTGATTCCACCGCTGTGACATCATCGGATTCAACGGCTTCGGCCAGTTCAAATTTATATTGAAAGCCCGAACAACCGCCACCTTCCACTGCTAATCGAAGCATCGCTGGTTTGCCCTGCTTTTCAGCAATGGCAGCCACACGCTTCGCCGCGTTGGGAGTCAGGATGATGTCCTGTTCACTAGTTTCGGCCCATTGGGTCATGTTCTCTAGATAGGGAGAATCAAAAGGGGCGGCAAGTCTTTACGACCAGCTCACCCCTTTGCACCCTCTCCCAAAGGTGAAAAACTTGTCTATTCGTCGGGGCCGCCCAATGCAAGCCCGCCATTTGTTTGCGGGTTCAGTTTTTGAGCGATCAGGAAATCATTAGATTGCATGAATGGAACCGGGTTAACCGCCTGTCCAGCAATACGGACCTCATAATGTAGGTGACTTCCGGTCGAACGGCCCGTTGAACCTATGAAACCGATCAAATCGCCTGCTTTTACGCGAGCATTGGCTTTCACGTTCAGGCGCGACATATGTCCATAGCGTGTCTGAATTTCGTTGCCGTGGTTGATTTCGATATATTTGCCGTAACCGCGCACCCATTGTGAACGACCGACAATTCCGTCTGCTGTGGCGTAGATTGGTGTGCCAATAGGCCCAGCCATATCGATACCTTTATGGCTGCGACGGCCCCCGCGGAAAGGATCTGAACGCAAACCATAGCTACTCGTCAGACGGTATTTCTTGACCGGTTTCATCGACGGTATGGTCAGCTTGACCTGTTCTTTCTTGCCTTGGCCCGACCAGTTTTTGAAAATCATCTTGAATGCGGGGTCTGCTTTACCAAGCGCACTTTCAGGCGCATCGGATTTCAGCACATCTACAGGAATGCTGGCATCGGCTTCCTCAGCCGCTGCAGCAGGGGTCAATGCGACCACTGATCCGAAAAATGCAATTGCCGTGACATTTCTCACAGCCTTTTGAAACAAACTAACTACTATGCCGGTCATCAAATGATCGACTCCTGTTTTGCGACCCGTGCAGCCTCACGGTTCATATATTGATCGGAACATAACCCCCGGTGATCTATTGACAGATGTAAAATGCTATTGGTTAATTATTCAATACCAAGGTAATATTCTTGGGTTAAACCGGCTGCATGGCGGGCTGAGTCGTTGAACGGAGGCTTTAAGGCCCCTCTGAAATGGGTTTTTACAAGGTGATGCCATTGTTCATAATGGTTAATTTTCTGCGATTCACAGACAGATTCGAACCATTTTGTGCCGAACGAAACATGCACAATCTCATCATGATATATCCGGTTTAACACCTTTGCGGTGAGAGGATCCCCCTGCTGCTTGAATCGCTCAACCGTCTCCAGCGTGATATCAAGCCCTCTGGCTTCAAGTACCATTGGTACAATCGCCAGACGGGCACCGGCATCATGTGCGGTTTCTTTCGCCGCGTCCCACAAACCATCGTGAGCAGGCATGGCACCATAAAAACTGTCCATTTCTCGCAATCTGCGGTCCAAAAGCGCGAAATGCATTGCTTCCTCCGCACCAACCCGCATCCAGTCGTCAACAAATTCTCGCGGGAATTGCGAGCCAAACCGCCCGATCATGTCAAAAGCCAGATCGATCGCGACAAATTCAATATGGGCGAGTGCGTGGACTAAGGCGGTGCGTTTGGCGACCGAAGTGCCTTTGCCCCGTCGCGGCATATCGCGGGGGCGGAGGAGCTCGGGTTTACCGGGGCGAGCGGGAGCGTCCGGCATTCTGGCGGAAAATTCATGCGCCAGATTGCCCTTTCGCCATTGCCGGACAGCATGGCGCGCAGCCATAACTTTCTTATTCGGTTCCGGCGCGTTCAGAACCGATAGAATCGCCTCGCTAACATCGATCATCGAAAGAAAGAAACCTCAGGCAGCCTGAACCGCTGCCAGAACTTCTTCTGCATGGCCCTTGACCTTCACTTTCGGCCAGGCCTTTAGCACTTTACCATCCTCACCGATCAGGAAAGTTGAACGGATAATACCCATATAGGTTTTACCGTACATTTTCTTTTCCGCCCAGACACCGATTTTCTCAAGAAAATCAGTGCTTTCATCCGATGCGATATCGACGGTCAATTCCTGTTTATTGATGAAATTCTGCTGCCGCTTCGGGCTGTCTGCAGACATGCCAAGCACGGCTGCTCCAGCCTTTTTGAACTCCGGCAATAATGACGAAAAATCCTTCGATTCGGTTGTGCAACCGGGCGTGCTGGCCTTGGGATAGAAAAACAGCACCAACTTTGTGCCATGATAATCGGACAGCTTCACCGTGCTGCCATCGGGCGCAGTCAAGTCCATATCGGGAAGGGTGTCACCCACATCAATCATTTTATATCTCCAAGAATTTCATCAGGGTCCGGTCGCAAGTGCCGGTTCCATTCGTCAATAACGCATTGCCGCGCGCTGTCATAGCCGTCCAAAAGGGCATTCCAATTTTTTTGTCCCGCGGCTTGCGCGATTAATTCGCGGCTGGCTTCAGGCGGATAATCGCAATTGGGTGACATCAAGCGCAAGGCCACCAAAAGCCGCGTCATCAGCTCATGCGCCGTAACCAGATCTTTTTCAAAATGCCCCGCCTCGGTTAGGGCACCAGCTGCTTTGCCCAGTTGTGGATGTAACGCTTCTCCGGTTTTGAGTTGCAGAGAGTGCACGATAAATTCCCAGTCTACCAAACCGCCTTCCATCAGCTTGGCATCAAGCGGCCCCTTTGGCGGTTTATGTTCGACAATATCGAGTCGCATCTTGCGAACCGCCTTGCGAAGTTTTTCCGGCTCGCGTTTCTTTTTCAGGATTGCCTCCATATCATCCTGAAGCGCTAAACGGGCCTCGGCGCTTCCGTAAACTGAGCGTGCACGTGTCAGCGCCATATGCTCCCAGGTCCAGGCACTTTCATCCTGATATTTGCGAAAGCTCTCGGTACTGACCGCCATGGGGCCCTGCGCACCGGATGGTCGGAGCCGCGTATCGACTTCATAGAGCGGTCCGGCGGCGGTCTGCACCGACAAAGCCGATACAATTCGCGTAGCGAGACGATTAAAATATTGTGTGCCGCCGAGTGGGCGATCTCCGTCGGATTCTGCACTATGATCGCCGGTGAATAGAAAGATCAGATCGAGGTCGGAGGCATGGGTCAGCGCTTCCCCGCCGAGACGTCCCAGCGCCAATATCAGCATCTCACTGCCAGCAATCTTGCCATGAACTGCTTCAAACTCTGCAATCGCGGCATCGGTCAGCACTTGAATCGCCGCTTCAGCGACCCGGGCATAGCCGGCGGCGATATCCAGCGGGTCATGTGCCGATTCAATAAGCTGTGTCCCCAATGCAAATCGCTTTTCTCCCACCCGCGCGCGGACACGATCGAGCAGCATCTGGTAATCATCGCCCGGTTCTGTGTGCGAAAATTGTACCGCCAGATCATCAAGCGATGGCGGTAGAACCAGCGCAGTTGCGTCGATCAGCCCCTCCAGCAATTCAGTCCGGTGCGACAAGGCATCCGCCAAAACCGGGGCATAGCTGAGAATTCTGCCCAGCATCTTGAGCAAGCCTGGTCGCGCTTCCAGCAGGCGGAAAAAATTAATCGCCGTCGGCAGTTTTTCGATCAGGCTATCAAGGCGTTTGATCGCACGCTCTGGATCGGGGGAAGCGGCTATGGTGCCAATCAACTCAGGCAACACTTTCTCAAACGATTCAATCGCTGCAGAGCTTCGGAGCGCAGAAATCTTGCCGCTACGCCAACGATTAATCGTAGCCATGAAACTATCCGTTTGCTGGATATTCTGTTCAGTTAGCGCATCCCGCAATGTCTGTTCGTCCTTGGGCAGGCGGGTGTCATTGTCATCGCCAATCAGATCATCATATATGGCGCCAACCGCTTCGACATGCGGTTCCAGAGTAGCCAGCAATGCCTGACCTTGATCCAGCCCATGCAATCGCGCCAACCGGTCCAGCGCTTCACGATCTTCCGGCAGGCTGTGCGTTTGCTGGTCATTGACCATCTGCAACCGGTGTTCGATCACGCGGTATTGCTCATAGGCTTTGGATAACGTGGCGGCTTTATCGGCGTCAATTCGCCTCGCCTTCACCAAAGCTGCCAGAGCATCGCGCGTAGCAGGCACACGCAATTCCGGTTCACGCCCGCCGAAAATGAGCTGGTGCATCTGTGCGAAAAATTCCGCCTCCCGGATGCCACCGCGTCCACGCTTCAGATCATAGCCAGGTCCGAACTTCTGACCAGCAACATAATGATCACGAATCTGCACCGATACCGCGCCAATATTTTGGATTGCGCCATAATCCATGGAGCGCCGCCAGATGAACGGATTGATCGATTCGAGAAAATATTGTCCAAGTGCGGCATCGCCGGCGGCAAAGCGTGATCGAATGAAAGCGGCCTGCTCCCAGGCCAGCGCACTCGATTCGTAGTAGCTGATCGCGGCATCGACCGGCAAAGCAACCGGACTTACTTCGGGCGATGGGCGGAGCCGCATGTCGACCCTGAAAACATAACCGTCGGCATCGCGGGCATCGAGATATTCCAACAGTTTCTGACCAATGCGCCGAGAAGCATCGCCATGGTCTTCACGACCTCTCGTCGGGATTTTACTCGGGTCGTAGATAAAAATCGGGTCGATATCGGATGAGTAGTTCAGCTCCCTGCTGCCATGTTTGCCGAGGCCGATAACGGCGAATCCTTCTACGGGCGCATCCGGGTAGCGTTCGGCGTAAATCGCGGCAATCGCTTCATCCAGCGCGCGGTCAGCAAAGTCTGATAGGTTTTCGATCACTTGGGTCAAGCTTAGTTGCCCGGCCAGATCACCAATAGCCAATGTCAACGCCAAAGCCCGTTTTTCCCAGCGCAGTTTTTGCCTGACATTTTCTGCTTTTGCGCCTGCGTCGGAAACATAATCCTGTGCCGCAATAAGGTTTTCCGAAGCGAGCAGATCGGTGAGTTCTGGCTGACGCGCTATGCTCATCGCCAGATAAGGTGCGTTTTCCTTTGCCCGGCCTAGTGCGTCTTTAAGGCTGGTTTGCATGATTGGGTCGTTCATTAATCCATCCGTCACCCAGCGCAGGCTGGGGTCTAAACCTATTCATTTATGATGCCCCAACTTTGGTTTGGATACCAGCTTCCGCTGGCATAAGGAGCGCTGTTGGACTGATTTATCCAAAATATTTCGACCGAAAATGGCTGGCAAAGGGTCCAAAGCTTCCTTCCTCAATCGCTTCGCGCATACCCGCCATCAGTGCCTGATAAAACGCAATGTTATGCTCGGTCATCAGCATCGCGCCCAAAATTTCCTTCGCTCGTATTAGATGGTGCAAATAGGCCCGGCTATAGGTCTGGCACACCAAACAACCACATTCACTATCGAGCGGTTCGAGGTCCTCGGCAAATTTTGCATTGCGAATATTGATCGGGCCATGCGCCGTAAACGCTTGCCCATTGCGTCCCGACCGACTTGGTAGGACACAATCAAACATATCGATGCCGCGCTCGACGGCGTCAACCAAATCATCCGGCTTGCCGACACCCATCAAATAGCGTGGCTTGTCCACCGGCAACTGACCCGGCGCAAAACCGAGTACATCAAACATCGCCTCCTGACCCTCGCCTACTGCCAGTCCACCAATAGCATAACCATCAAATCCAATGTCCTTGAGCGCTTCGGCTGAAGCTGCGCGCAATTCCTTGTCTAACGATCCTTGCTGGATGCCGAACAACGCCGCCTTCGATGCATGCTCCCCGCCGCTATCAAATCCGTCACGCGACCGCTTCGCCCAGCGCATCGAACGCTCCATCGAAGCAAGCGCCTCCTTTTTGGTTGCGCCATTTTTGGTGCATTCATCAAAGGCCATCACAATATCGCTGCCAAGCAACCGCTGAATCTCCATAGAACGCTCCGGCGTGAGCATATGCCGAGAACCATCCAGATGGCTTTGAAATTCAACCCCGTCTTCGCTCATCTTGGTGAGTTCGGACAGGCTCATTACCTGATAGCCGCCGCTATCGGTCAGGATCGGACGATCCCAATTCATGAATTTATGCAGTCCGCCCAGCTTCGCCATCCGCTCCGCGCCCGGACGCAACATCAAATGATAAGTGTTGCCGAGAATGATATCGGCACCAGTCGCCCGCACCGTCTCCGGCTTCATTGCCTTCACCGTTGCTGCTGTGCCCACCGGCATGAAAGCAGGCGTGCGAATTTCTCCGCGCATCATTGATATTTTTCCAGTACGTGCTTTTCCGTCTGTCGCTGCAATTAAAAAGGAAAAGCGCTCGGGCATAAAATTCTTTCCGATCAAAACCCAAAAAACAACAATTGGCTTAGGGGTTTAAGAAATCCGACTTCTAGTGTAACCAAATGGCGATTCTGCACGAATCCCTCAATAGCTGTGCAGGATGGTTACAGTTTTTCAAAGTCCAAATCGGGAGTTTATGATGACAAAATCGAATAAAATGGCCTCTGCCGCAACCGCGTTGATTGCATCCGCTGCTCTGGCCGCCTGTTCCGGCGGTGCCAGCGAAGCAACCAGCGAAACCGCTGAAGCGTCGAGCGAAGAAGTGACCGAAACCGCAGCTGCTGAAAAAGTGAAATGCTACGGCATCGCTTTGGCTGGTGAAAATGATTGCGCCGCTGGCGAAGGTACAAGCTGTGCCGGTACCTCAGTTGTCGATTATCAGGGCAATGCTTGGACCTACACGGATGGTGAAGAAGCTTGCGACACGGCGGGCGGCACGCTGAACGAACAGGGTAATAATGATCAGGGCAAACCTGCTTAATTGCTCCAAATCCAATATTTGACAGGGCGGTTCGATTGGGCCGCCCTTTTTCATTGAGAGGATTGTGCGCAGATGCGTTATTTATTGATTGACGGCCATCCGGATGGCGACCGGCTGACGACTGGTTTGCTGAATCATTATGCGGCCAGTGCTCCAGATGATTGTCAAATTGACCGATTGATCCTGCGCGATATGCGCTTCGAACCGATTCTGCACAAAGGTTATACGGAACCACAAAAATGAGAACCCGGTCTTGAAGAAGCGGCAAGATTGATCGACGCATGCGACCATCTTGTCATCGCTTTTCCGATGTGGTGGGGCGCAGAACCAGCACTGGTTAAGGGTTTTCTGGATCGGTTGCTTCTTCCGCACTTTGCATTTCGCTATCATGATGATGACGATTGGTGGGACAAGCTTCTCGAGGGTCGTTCGGCAGATGCGCTGGTCACGATGGATACACCCGGCATCTTCCTGCGCCTCGCCTATCACAATGCGATCGTGCACCGTTGGCGCAAACAGATTTTGGGATTCTGCGGCTTCAAGCCTGCACGTTTCCATATTTTTGCGCCGGTTCGTAAAGGAGCTGCCGAGAAAAACTGGTCGAAATGGCTAAAGAAAATTGAAAAGGCAGCACGTTCAGCAGCAATCATGACGCGCCAGCCAAGGCAGAGTCATTTGGCAGAATATCTACATTACGGAAGAAGCAGGGACGAATCGCCATAGCTGTAAAAGCGATAATTTTCGACGATAGCATGCGCATAAACTGCACGCATGGTCTCCAACCCCATTAGCGCGCTGACCAGCATGACCAAGGTTGATTTCGGCAAGTGAAAATTGGTCATCAAGCCATCAATAGCACGAAATTTGTAACCCGGCGTGATGAAGATGTCGGTATCGCCTTCAAAGGGACGAATAATCCCATCCTCGCCGGTTGCGCTTTCCAATAGCCGCAGACTTGTAGTGCCAACAGATATGACCCTGCCGCCATTTTGGCGCGCATTGTTCAATCGATCAGCGACAGGCTGATCAATCCGGCCCCATTCGCTGTGCATCTGGTGATCCTGGGTGTCATCGGCCTTCACGGGCAGAAACGTGCCCGCACCAACATGGAGGGTGAGGGTTTCGCGAACCACACCGGCATCGTCCAGGGCCGCTATCAGCCGATCAGTAAAATGCAGGGCTGCTGTAGGCGCAGCAACCGCGCCATCCTTCTCGGCAAACATGGTTTGATAATCATCAGCATCGCGTTCGTCGATGTCCCGCTTGCTGGCGATATAGGGCGGCAAGGGCATGGTTCCGGCGCGCGCCAGAAGCACTTCAACCGGCTCATCGCCCTGAAAATTCAAAACGAAACTGCCATCATCCAACTTGTCTTCAGCGATCGCTGTAACGCTGCTGCCAAAATCAACTGTTTCGCCAACCCGCAACCGCTTGGCATTGCGCACAAAAGCCTGCCAGCGCCGCAAATCCATGCGCTTGTGCAGGGTCGCGCCGATTTTCACATCTCCGCGTCGTCCTTGCAACTGGGCCGGAATGACCTTCGTGTCGTTGAAGACCAGCACATCGCCTGGATTGAGTATGGACGGCAAATCACTAACAAGATGATCTGACAGATTTGATCCGCAAGCAGATAATAACCGCGCACTGTCACGTGGTGCCGCAGGCCTTAGGGCAATATTTTCCTGTGGCAGTTCAAAGTCGAACAGATCAACACGCACAATTTTTCCCTATGGATTAATCGGGGCGTTCAAATCGTCGACCGTGATTTCTTTTTCCTGTGTGCCAAAAGTCGAACGCGGCGCTGGCGGCGGTTTATTGTCTATTGCCACAGAGGCCTGCAATATCCGGCTTGGATTGGCTGGTGGTTCGCCGCGCTGAATACTATCAACAAATCCCATCCCAGAAGTTACCCGTCCAAACACCGTATATTTATTGTCGAGTGAAAAGCGTGGATAAAATACGATAAAGAACTGGCTGTTGGCGCTGTCTTCGCTCTCCGCACGGGCCATGGAAACAACCCCGCGCAAATGCGGATAGCGATGAAACTCCGCCTTCAAATCTGGCAATGACGAACTGCCAGTGCCGGTTCCAGTGGGATCGCCGGTTTGCGCCATGAAACCGTCAATCACCCGGTGAAAGACAATCCCGTCATAAAAACCCTGCCGCGCAAGCGTCTTTATCCGTTCAACATGATTGGGAGCAACCGCAGGGAAAAGCTGGATCGTAACCCGGCCGCCCGTCGACAGGTCCAAATGCAGAATATTTTCCTCAGCTGGTACTGAAACAGCAGTCGGTGCCGCCTCTTCGGCAGCTTCCTGAGCAAAAGCAGGCTGTGAGGCAAAACAGATTGTGGCAATGGTCAAACATAATTTACGCAGCATGGACAACTCGATCATTTCTTCAATAGGGGGCAGATATGCTGGCGCTTTTGAACGATAGCGCCTTTCGCTGCAATGAATTCATTGCAAATAGCTTTATAGGTCGCCCTTCAGCCCGATTTTATCGACTCGTGCTATGATTTCATCGGCAACTAGCGGTGTCACGAATTTGTGAATATCACCACCAAACATCGCAATTTCCTTAACCAGACGCGATGCAATGGGCTGCAGAGAGACATCAGCCATCAGGAACACAGTTTCAATATTGTCATTCAACTGCTGGTTCATGCCCGCCATCTGATACTCATATTCAAAGTCCGCCACAGCCCGCAGACCGCGTACGATCACATTCGCGCCCTGTTTTTCGGCAAATTTCATCAATAATGAATTGAAGCCGACTACTTCAACGGCATCACCCAGATCAGCCGTTTCACGTCGCACCATTTCGAGACGCTCATCATCCGAAAACATCGGCGATTTGGACGGGTTGGTGGTCACACCGATAACCAGCTTGTCGACCAGTTTTGCACCGCGCTTGATAATATCCATATGACCCAAAGTGATAGGATCGAAAGTCCCGGGATATACGCCTACACGCAGTTTGCTGTTATTTGTCATTGTCCCCCTATCGATCCCGCTGGATCGAAAATTCCGCAATAGCGCGGAGCAAATCCGCTTCCTCGCCAAAGCCATGCAGATGTGATTTGGCTTGATCCACTAACATTTGCGCCTGTTCTTTAGCCTGTTCAGCACCCATCAGGCTCAAGAAAGTCTCTTTACCTGCCTCGGCATCCTTTTGTAGTGCCTTGCCGGCTTTTTCTTCGTCACCCTCAACGTCCAGAATATCGTCGGCAATCTGGAACGCTAACCCCATATCATTGGCATAACCGCGCAATCCCTTGCGACCGTCTTCAGCCATTCGGCCCAATATCGCGCCAATCTCGACACAGGCCGCAATAAGCGCACCGGTTTTGAGTTGCTGCAAACGCGTTACGGTTTGCAAATCGAAACTGGTATCTTCAGCCGCCAGATCCATCATCTGACCACCAGCCATGCCCGACGGGCCAGCCGCTTTTGCCAGACAAGATGCCATTTCCGCTCGTACAAACGGGTCGGGATGGGTTGCTTCATCAGCAAGCAATTCAAAGGCCAGTGCGTGCAGCGCGTCGCCCGCCAGCACGGCCGTAGCTTCGCCAAATTTGACATGCGCTGTCGGTTTCCCGCGCCGCAGGTCATCATCATCCATGCAGGGCAGATCATCATGAATCAACGAATAGACATGCAGCGCTTCGACTGCGGTTGCCGCGCGGATCGCACAGGATTCATCGACATTGAACAAACGTGCTGTCGCCATGACCAGCAAAGGACGCAACCTCTTGCCGCCGCCAATGGCCGAGTGACGCATCGCCCTGTACAAATCCGCCCGCGCATCGTCGGGAACCTTTAACAGAAAGTCGAACTGCCGGTCGACATCAGCGGTAACGCTTTCCATTTCCGTCATCAGATCAAGATCATTATTGGCGGACAATGCAATCAGCCTTCATCAAAGGCGGTTGTGCCAGCCGGCTTGCCATCGCGGTCCAAGGTGATTTTTTCAATCTTCGCCTGCGCTGCTTCCAGCCGTTTCTGGCAAAGAGTGCGGAGCTTTTCGCCCTGGCTATATAGTTCGATAGATTGATCCAGCGGCACGTCGCCGCTTTCAAGCTTGCGGACGATATCTTCGAGCCGTTTCAGCGCCTCTTCGAAACTCAAATCTGCGGTGTCTTTTTCGGTTTCACTCATGGCGGTTTTCAATGACGGCGCATTGAAGCGCGGTCAAGAGCACAGCTTCACTTATTCAAACCCGAAGTGTAGCGTTCTCGCAAAAAGGAGAGTGAAAGATGTTCATCGGTCATTTTGCACCGGCCATGGTCGCGGCGACCCATCCCAAAGCACCTGGACTGGGAACCCTGTTTGTTGCTGGTCAGCTGGTGGATTTCGGGTTTTTCGGATTGGCCCTTATTGGCGTGGAGAATTTCCGGATCACGCCGGGCATCACAAAGATGGTGCCGCTTGATCTCTATGACATGCCCTATACCCATAGCCTGCTCGGGAGCGCGGTCTGGGCGCTAGGTTTTGCCTTGCTGATCTGGCTGCTCACTAAAACCGGACAGGTGCGATTATCGGTGGCGCCGTGGTATTATCTCACTGGTTTCTCGATCTGCTAGTCCATGCGCCGGATTTAACGCTGGCCGGTTCACCACCCAAATTGGGCTTTGGCCTCTGGAATTATCCGATGATCGAAATGCCGCTGGAGTTAGCGATCACATTTGGCGCGCTTGGATTTTATCTGATCAGGACCAAGGCCATCTCCAGTCTATCCAGATATGCTTTTGGTCTTTTGGCCGTATTGCTGCTCGCCTTCCAAATGATTAACTGGTTTGGGCCGGAGCCGGAAGCGGCAGATACGGCGATGAAACTGACCGGTTTGTTCGCCTTTTCGGTGGCCGCTCTAGGGGCGTGGTGGCTGGGCCGCACCAGAATATTAAAGGCTGCCTGAACAGGGAAAAGACCATGATGCGATATATAACCGCCTTCATCATCGCTGCGATTATTTTCGGAACCCTCGATGCACTGTGGCTGAACAACGTCGCGGTGACCATGTATCGATCCACGGTTGGCGACATCATGGCCGAGCAACTCCGCATGGCGCCTGCGCTTGTCTTTTATGTTATCTATCTATTCGGGATGCTCTGGTTCGCGATCCGTCCCGCCCTGATCAGCGGCCAGTGGACCAGCGCCCTACTCAATGGTGCATTTCTGGGATTCGTCGCCTATGCGACGTTCGATTGCACCAGCCAAGCAGTGTTCAGAGGCTGGACCTGGAAGTTATCCATTATCGACATCGCCTGGGGCACATTTGCGACCGGTGTAACATCTGCACTGACGGCAGCGCTTGTGCTGCGTTTTGCAAAGCGGTGAAAGACCAGCGTTTAATGTGCCAAAGCAACTTTCCGTGAAAGAATTTGGCTGCTGACTATCCGTTCAATGATATTTTGAACGATTAGTGGTGTTTGCTTGTTCGCCTATTCGGGGAGCGCAATCAGGTGGGCGATCATGCGAGTGCCTTCGAAAACGGCGGTATCTTCAACATTTATACCATCTTCCACAAACACAAAATCGAACACACGATCTTCATCAATATCATTGTGCAGCATGGCCAGGAATTTGTCTCCAGCACCGGCGGGATGCTGAATTTGAATTGTAATATCCTCGTTCTGACCCTGATCTAAATAGGCGAAACCGGACACAATGTCGCCATCTGGACGGCCATCGATAACCGGGTGAAGGACCAGCCAGCCCGATTTTTCTATCATCACTTCAGGAAAAGTTACCGCGGTCGTGTTTGCACGCATTGTCGATAAGCCCATTCCATCGACACGAACTTCCGAAGTGACCGATTTTTCTACCTGCCGGGTCAATCCCTCGACTTTGATCGCGTTGGCTGAGCCATTGCCCATGGTAATCTGCGATCTTGCAGGCGCCGTTTGCGCCGATGCGGTTCCGGATACGGATGCCAATACCACCGCAACAGACAATACACATTTGATAAACATGGTCATGATCCTCTCAAAATTTTTCTGGCGAATGCTGTAGCCGCCAAAACACTAGTAACCATTTTTTGGTTGGTTTTATAAGCAGCATGATAGCTGACTTGAAAGTTGCTGGAAATCTCTCAGCCAAGGATCAACCTGTCAGTTGCTCCTCAATCTGGCCGAGCCGTTCCTTGCCGAAATACATTTCGCCATCGACATAAAAGGTCGGAATGCCAAATGCACCGCGCTCGACTGCATTTTCGGTATTGTCCATCAGCGTCTGTTTGATCTCGGGATCCTGGGTTTTTTCGAGCATTGCCTTCGCATCATAGCCCGCACCGGTTAGGAGCTTTGCAACTTCTTCGACGTCAGTCATGTCCAGACCGTCTTCCCAGATGCCGGGGTTGAGCGCATCAATCAGCTTTGGTCTTTCAGCGGTTTCGAGGGTTAACAGGAGGCGTTGCAGCGTTATGGTATTGAACGGGAATTTCGGGTTCATCTTGAACTTGGTGAGACCATGTTTTGCGATAAAGCGATTCATCTCGAGCATTGCATATTCGTTTTTGCCCTTCACCTCAGCATCGCGAACAAAGGGCGGCGCGTTGCCGGTCAGTTTGTGCATGCCGCCGAGAAAGGCCGGTGTGATTTCAATTGTCGCGCCGGTTCGATCAGCCAGATCCTTCAGCGGCTGCCAGACCAGATAGGCATTGGGGCTGACGAAATCGAAAATTAGTTCGATGGTTTTGGACATGGCGATTCTCCTTTATTGGTGTTCAAACACGCCGCGAAGAGGATTGCAATGTGCAACTGATACACAATTCCTACTGTAATTTTTTCTGGGCGGAATCACTGTGTCTCGTTAAAGGGTCTGCATGACCACAGACACGGCCGTAGCCGAACCCAAAATCTCCACCGAAGTCGTCCGCGAGCACGGACTTAACGAGGAAGAATATCAGCGGGTATTGAACGCTCTCGGGCGGGAACCGAATATTACCGAACTTGGGATTTTCTCGGTGATGTGGTCGGAGCATTGTTCGTATAAGTCATCGCGATTGCATCTGAAAAAGCTTCCTACCGAAGGACCGCAGGTGATTTGCGGGCCCGGCGAAAATGCGGGTGTGATTGATATCGGTGATGGTCAGGCAGCAATCTTCAAGATGGAGAGCCATAACCATCCCTCCTACATCGAACCCTATCAGGGCGCGGCAACGGGCGTCGGCGGCATCCTTCGCGACGTATTCACTATGGGCGCGCGGCCGGTGGCGAATTTGAATGCGCTGCGTTTCGGGCGTCCCGAGCATCCGAAAATGAAGCATCTGGTGAAAGGGGTGGTTGCTGGCATTGGCGGCTATGGCAATTGTGTTGGTGTGCCGACTGTTGGCGGTGAGACCAATTTCGATCCTGCCTATGACGGCAATATCCTCGTCAACGCGATGACTGTGGGCGTCGCAGATGCGGATAATATTTTTTATTCCGCTGCCAGCGGTGTTGGCAATCCGATTGTCTATGTTGGTTCGAAAACCGGACGCGACGGTATTCACGGCGCGACCATGGCGAGTGCGGAATTTGACGATGACAGCGATGAGAAACGGCCCACCGTGCAGGTCGGCGATCCGTTTACCGAGAAGCTTCTCATTGAGGCCTGCCTCGAGCTGATGGCCAGCGATGCGATTGTCGCTATTCAGGATATGGGTGCAGCGGGGCTGACATCTTCCAGCGTGGAAATGGCGACCAATGGCGAGGTTGGCATCATCCTGGACATGGACAAGGTGCCGTGCCGCGAGGAAGGTATGACCGCTTACGAGATGATGCTGAGCGAAAGCCAGGAACGCATGCTGATGGTCCTGAAACCAGGCCGCGAGGAAATGTCCGAGGCGATCTTCACCAAATGGGAGCTGGATTTCGCGGTGATCGGCGAAGTGACCGATACGCGCCGGATGGTGCTGACCCATGGCGGCGAGACCGTATGCGATATCCCGCTGGGGCCTCTGGCCGATGATGCGCCGCTCTATGACCGCCCGCATCTGAGCCACGAAGAATATAAGGCGCATGTCAATATCGCGCCGCTGGATGATGTTCCCGAAAGCACCGATATCGGGGCGGATCTGCTCAAGATGATGGCCAGCCCCGCCCTAGCCTCACGGCGCTGGTTCTGGGAGCAATATGACTCGCAAGTCGGCGCGGATACGGCGCAGCGCTCAGGCGGTGATGCGGCGGTAGTAAGGGTGCATGGCACGAACAAGGGGCTTGCGATCACGACCGATTGCACGCCGCGTTATTGCAAAGCCGATCCTTATGAAGGCGGCAAACAGGCGATTGCAGAAGCGTATCGAAACTTGTGCGCGGTCGGCGCAAAACCGCTCGCGACCACTGACTGTATGAATTTCGGCAATCCCGAAAAACCGAATATCATGGCGCAATTTGTTGGCTGTATAGAAGGTATGGCCGAGGCCTGTGAAGCGCTCGATATGCCAATCGTGTCGGGCAATGTCAGCCTGTATAATGAAACCACGGGCGCCGACGGCGTGAGCCATGCGGTGCTGCCGACGCCAGCGATTGGCGGAGTTGGGTTGATTGATGATCTCGACAAGATGATGACGATTGGGTTTAAGAATGAGGGCGACTATATCGCGACGATCGGATTCCATCATGAGGAGCTGGGTCAGTCGCTGTGGATGCGTGAAATTCACGGTTCACAGAATGGCGAGCCGCCTCTGGTCGACCTAAAAGACGAAAGCCTGGCTGGCCGTGTGATACAAAAACTGATCGCGGAAGGCAAAGTCACCGCTGTTCACGACATCAGCGATGGAGGCCTTGTGGTTGTACTTGCCGAAATGGCTTTGGCCGGGAATATCGGTGCGGAAATCCAAAAAATGACCAGTGCTTTTGCGTTCAGCGAGGCACAGGGCCATTATGTTGTGACTTACCGTAACGAAGGTGATCTGGACCGAGATGAAGTTCCATTCACCGACATTGGACGTGTCAAAGGCGATGCTCTGGTTTTGAACGAGAAACCGATCACAGTGAACGATCTCCGCGAAGCGCATGAAAGTTTCTTCCGCGACTGGATGGCGGACTAACATTCGTTCGTCATTGCGAGCGTAGCGCGGCAATCCAGAGCGGTACGCGCATACGCACTGGAATGCCGCGTCGCTTTGCTCCTCGCAATGACGGTGATATGGAGCGTCATGCCCGCAGGATATTCCGGAACACCGCTTGCCAAGAAGCTTACCCTCAAAGATGGTATGCGTGTCTGGTTTTCGAGTATGCCCGATACCATTCGCGCCGAGATCGATGACTACGGCCTCACGCTGATCGAAGAGGCGAAACCAACAAAAGGCCTGAACGCCGCCCATTTTTTTGTCACCGAGCAAACAGCTTTGGAAAAACACCTCACCGTCCTCCGCACTCTGATCGATCCCGCTGGTCAGGTCTGGGCCAGCTGGCCCAAAAAGGCATCAAAAATGCCAACCGAAATAGATCAGGCGGCTGTGCAGGAAGCGGGGCTTGTAATCGGCTTTGCCGATACCAAGAAATGTGCGGTGGACGAAATCTGGTCCGGCCTCAAATTCGTGATTCGCAAAGAGTTACGATGATAGGCAAAATGTCGTCATCCTGAACTTGTTTCAGGATCTCCATCGGTTGTGCGCATTCCTGAGGAGATGCTGAAACAAGTTCAGCATGACGATTACTTAGAGAGTCCGCTCAGGCCGTCGCCGCATTCTGTCCCAGCAGATCATAGGGATCGATTCCCTGCCCGCGAAACAGCTCGTGCGCCTGATTGTAGAGCGTCGGCTCCCCAATATTCAGATAGGCACGCGCTTCACCAAGCGGCATCGCAAGCAGATCTTCGATATTCTCATAGGGAATGCGTTTCGCCGTTTTGCCCATTTTCTGGGCCTGTCGAATGGCGCTGAACACAGGAATGTTTTTGGAAGCGCCTTTCTTGATTTCCAGCCCACCGGCAAAGGCGATGAAGAGAATGCCAAGATTGGGGTTCTGGCTGTAGGTAAAGGCCAGCACACATTGCTCGCCCAGCGCATCGCGGCCATAGCCGGTGAGGATGTGGAACAAATCGTGGCTGTCGCGCATCCGGTTGCCATACCATTCGGTCAGGTCATTGCGCTTGTCATAATCTTTGGCGTAGTCCTCGAATTCCGCAATCAGGCCAGCGGCGGTCAGGCCTTCTTTTTCCATGAAACGGACATAGGCTTGACCCAGACTATTGGCAGGAAGCTTGCGGAGTTCATCATGATTGTCGAGCATCGTCGGCAGATCGACATTGCGATCCATTATTTCCTGCGCTTTAGGCGAATTGCGGAAATTGGTGGCGTTTCGAACGAAGGCGTTGCCAGCCAGCGCTTCGACAATATGAAACACCTCCGCAGTATCTTCCTTGTCGGCAATCAGGTTCTTGAAGTGATGCCAAGCCTTAAGCGGATTTCTCCGTGGAGACTTTGTTCCGGGGGCCAGAATGGGAAGTTCAGAGATTTTCGTCGTCATAATGATTCGCCATCTACAATCGTTTCGATAAGTTTGAATTAAACACTACTTACATTGGTGTCAATAGGGAAAATTGCTTTCCTACCGGCTTGCTGCTCTGTTAGATGCCGATCCAACAACAAACCTATCCTGCATGGGAAGAAAACATCGCTTTAGGGGGTGTGACCCTGTGTGACCCAAGGAAGAATTCTCTAATGAAACCGCATGAAACAGTGCCTTATACCGAATTGCCAGGCTATTCTGATGAAGAGCGCGTACGTCGCTCCAAAGCATTCTATAAAGCGATCAGGACCCGCCGGACCTGCCGCTATTTCAGCCATGAGCCTGTGCCGCGCGAAGTCATTGAAAATGCGATTCTCGCCGCTGGGACCGCGCCCAATGGAGCCAATCATCAACCGTGGCATTTCGCTGTGATTGAATCGGCGGAAAAGAAGAAAGCACTGCGCGCTACTGCCGAGGAAGAGGAGCGCACCTTCTATGAGAACAAGGCTAGCGATGAGTGGCTGGATGCACTCGAACCGCTTGGCACCGATGCGGACAAGCCGTTTCTCGAAACCGCACCTTATTTGATCGTTATTTTCGGCCAGCGAAAAGGCGGCATGTTGCCCGGTGAGATGAAGCAGAATTATTATGTCAACGAGAGCGTAGGTATCGCGACAGGCATGTTGATCACCGCGCTGCACGATGCGGGGCTGGCTACTCTTACCCACACGCCCAATCCGATGAAATTTCTGAACGAGCTATGTGATCGCCCATCTCACGAAAAACCGATGATGGTGCTGGTTGTCGGCAAACCCACGCCGGACGCGACCATTCCCGTTCACGCCACGATCAAGAAACCGCTGGACCAGATCAGCAGCTGGCTGTAGTATCTCTATAATACAGCGGGAGAAATATGATGAGCGCGTCTAAGCGATATATCGAAATGGATGCGCTCCGCGGCTTTGCTGTCATGGGCATTTTGCTGATGAACATCATGGCCTTCGCCATGCCGGAAATGGCCTATATCAACCCCACTGTATATGGCGGGTCGGAAGGGATTGACCTGATCACCTGGTTCCTCGGGTTCATCTTTGTCGATGGCAAGGTGCGCGCGATATTCACCTTTCTGTTTGGTGCCAGCATGATCCTGATAGTTGCCAGCGCGGAAGCGAAAGGAGAGAGTCCGAAGAAAGTTCACTATTTCCGGATGCTTTGGCTGGCTCTGATTGGGCTTTTCCACTTCTTCTTTATCTGGTGGGGCGACATCCTGTTTCTTTATGCGCTCATCGGTTGCGTCGCATTTCTGTTTCGTGATTGGGAATCGCCGCGTCTACTCAAATGGGCGTGCATCATCTATTTCACCGGCGCGCTTTTATTCTCACTGGGCATGGGAAGCCTGTTCTTCCTGCAAGCCGCAGCATCTGCCCCCGATGCAACAGCCGCAGCCATCGCAGAATATGAAGAAGCGGTCGGCGATATTGTCATGACCCCCGCGGAAGTGCAGGAAGAGGTGGCGCTCTACCTTGGCAGCTATTGGCAGGTTACCCAGAACAAGATTTCGGAACGCTGGTTTTTCCCTCTGATAAACCCGACCATGCTGTTTTTCGAAACTCTGCCTTTCATGATGACCGGTATGGCAAGCTTCAAAAACGGGTTTTTACTGGGTCAATGGGAAACGGTGCGATATCGCAAATGGGCAATTGTCGGGATCAGCAGCGGGGCCGCTCTTTTCGCTGTTCTGGCATGGATAGATTATCGTAGCGGTTTTGATGAAATCATCGTCATGAACGCCAATATTGCCTGGAGCATGCCGCCGCGCCTGTTCATGGCACTGGGCTATATCGCTGCCCTGATGCTGCTGATCAAATCTCTGGCGGATAGCGCATTTCTGAAGCGCGTGGCTGCAGCAGGTCGGGCCGCCTTCACCAACTATCTCGGCACCAGCATATTGATGACCTTCATTTTCTATGGTTGGGGGCTTGGTCTTTTTGGCTCTGTCGGCAGGGCCGAACTCTATCTGTTCGTTTTAGGAGCGTGGGTACTTATGCTACTCTGGTCAAAACCATGGCTTAAGAGATACCGCTACGGGCCGTTGGAGTGGTTGTGGCGTAGCCTTGCAAGGATGGAGCTTCAACCCATGCGAAAATCCGATAAGGTCAATTAATCGCATTTTTGCTATTGCGATCTATTCTCATTAGCGCTATACGAGTCGCGATTGGAGACGAAATGGTCGTTTGTGTGTGCAACGCAATTAAGGAAAAAGACCTGCGGGCTGCTGTTCAGAGCGGTGCCGACAAGCCTTCCCAAGTCTATGCGCAGCTCGGTCGCAAGCCCAAGTGCGGACAATGCCTCGCATTTGCAGAAACGATTATCAAATCGGAAGTTGCGACCGCTTAGCATTTGCTTTAGCAAATCATTGAAATAATTAGATTTTCTGGTTCACACCCCCTTTCCTACGACGGTGCAATACTATATAGGCTTGTCCAACGCAAACCACGGCAACCGGGAAGGAAACTGCCATGAAGGGTGACACCAAGGTCATTGAATTTCTCAACGAAGCGCTGAAAAACGAACTCACGGCGATCAACCAATATTGGCTACACTACCGCATGCTCGACAATTGGGGTGTATCCAAGCTTGCCGAGTTTGAACGGCATGAATCAATCGACGAGATGAAACATGCGGATCAACTGGCAGAGCGGATTTTCTTCCTTGATGGTCTGCCCAATTTCCAACTGCTCGGACGTCTGAAAATTGGCGAGACCGTAGAGGAAATCCTGAAAGCTGACCTCGAACTGGAACATGAAGCATTGCCGCTGCTCAAAGATGCAATCGAACATTGCGAAAAAGTGCGTGACTATGTCAGTCGTGATCTGTTCGCTGCTATTTTAACCAGCGAAGAAGATCATGTGAACACTCTGGAAGATCAGTTTGACCTGATCGAACGCATGGGAATTGAAAACTATATTCAACTACAATCAGCACCGCCCGAAGGCTAACTTAGCCACCTTGCTTATCGTGATATGGGTTATCGGGTGCACGAATGATTAAGCGCACAGAAACACCACCAAAACCAAGTTCGCGGCGAATACCATTAATCAGATATCTCCGATAGCTTTCCGGTAGGTCGTCCACTCGCGTCCCGAAAATCACAAAACTGGGCGGGCGCGTTTTGGCCTGCGTAATATAACGCAGCTTGATCCTTTTGCCGCCCGGTGCTGGCGGCGGGTTCTCGGCAATTGCATCTTCGAACCAGCGATTAAGCTGACCGGTTGGCACACGCCTTGACCAAGTTCGGCGGACATTGAACGCGGTCTTGATCAACTGGTCAATGCCCTTGCCGGTAAAGGCGGAAACCGTCACCATGGGCACATCGCGAATTTGGGCGAGACCATCATCTAGCGCTGCCCTGATGCCGTTGAACAGCTTGCTTGGTCCTTCGGCAATGTCCCATTTGTTAATCGCGATAACGATACAGCGGCCTTCCTGAATAGCCTGATCGGCTATGCGCAGGTCCTGTGCTTCGAGCCCTTTGGTGGCATCAAGAAGCAGAACGACCACTTCAGCAAAATCAATCGCCCGTTTGGCATCGGCAACCGAGAGTTTTTCAAGCTTGTCATTCACTTTTGCGCGCTTACGCATTCCGGCGGTATCAATCAGGCGTACCTGACGGTCAGGCTGAATGCCCTCTTCCAGCTCTTCTTCGGTCAGTGTATCGTCATGCCAGGTCCAGTTTACTGTGATACTGTCGCGGGTAATTCCCGCCTCCGGCCCGGTGATCAGCCGATCCTCACCAAGCATTTTGTTAATTAGTGTCGATTTGCCGGCATTAGGCCGACCGACAATGGCGAGCTTTAGGGGTGCTTTTTCATCAGCCGGATCATCTTCCGTCGCCGATTCAAAGCCCTCGATATGGGAACGAAGCGCTTGAAACAGATCGGCGACCCCCTCGCCATGTTCGGCGCTGAACGGGATCGGGTCTCCCAGTCCCAAAGCATAGCTTTCCAAAATCCCTGCTTCCGCTGCTTTGCCTTCCGCCTTGTTTACCAGAAGGATCACCGGCTTGTTCGACCCGCGCAGCCAACGGGCAATTTCTTCATCCAGCGGTGTCAGTCCGGCCCGGCCATCGATAACAAATATGGCTGCTTCAGCATCGGCAACGGCAGTTTCCGTCTGCTTGCGCATTCGGCCTGGCAGACTTTTGGCGTCTTCGTCCTCATAGCCCGCCGTATCGACGACGTTAAATGCTAGACCCAGCAGATTTGCGGGAGCTTCCCGGCGGTCACGGGTCACCCTAGGTCGATCGTCGACCAAAGCCAGTTTCTTGCCAACCAACCGGTTGAACAAGGTGGACTTGCCAACATTGGGCCGCCCGACAATTGCGATATTGGGCAGCATATTGCCTGATCCCGTTCTCTAAAATATATCCTCTAGCGGAACGCTGAAATCCGGCCGCTATCGTCCAATATGTAAAGTGTGTTATTAGCCACAATTGGAGGCAATGAAACGCCATTGTTCAACTCGAACAAGGTCGAAGACGATCCCTCTCCCGGTGATACGGAAACAACGTCCCCTTCCGTACTGGCAACAATCAGTCGGTTGCCAGCCAATACGGGTCCGGTCCAATTTACGGGACCCTTTTTCTTTTCCTCATTGCGATATGCCGCTAGCTGGCTGATCCAGCGCACTTTGCCGGTAGGTTGGGCGATGCAAAGCAGCTTTGCATCATCAGTAAGGACGAAAACCCACTCGCCCGCGACATAGGGTGTTGCTATTCCGGCGACATTTAACTCCCAGATCCGCTGCCCAGTAACCAGTTCATAGGCCGCCATACGGCCGCCCTGACCAAGGGCAAACACGCGGCCGCGATCGATGACCGGATCCGCATCAATATCCGAAAGCGTAGCTACGGATGTCGAGATGCTTGTGCGCGCCAAAGCGTCGTTCCAAAGATTGCGGCCATTTTCATAGCGATATGCGGTTAGTTCACCAGACGAATAACCCGCAATTACAGTACCTTGTCCCGCAGCTGGCGCTGCGACACCGAAAATGCCAGCCAAACCAACTGTTCCGGCTTCATTCCACTGAACCGCCCCATCGGTCTGACCAAGCGCGTAAATCTGGTTATCCTGCGTCATTACATAGACATTGCCGTTCGAGATTGACGGCGCACCGCGCAGCGGGCCAGCCGGCCGTACTTTCCAGACCTGAGTGCCATCTGATGCGTTAAGCGCAACCACATCGCCTATGCCATTTGTAGCATAGACCATCGTGCCTTGAGCGGCGACACCACCGCCAAAACGGGATGGTTTGCCGTCGCTGTCCACTTCAATCCGCATCGACCAGACTCGTGAACCGGTAGCCGCATCGAAACTGTGAACCACCGACTCAGTGTCTACAACATAGAGCCTTCCCCCCGATACAACCGGAGATGCAGCGAGCCGTGCACGTTTTGATGTACCGTTAATCTGCGCCGTCCACACCCGCGAAGGCGACGCGCCGAGCGAAAGATGACCGATGGATTTGGAAGCATTACCACCAGATTGAGCCCATTCGGAGTTGGTGACTGGGCTTGGCAATATCACTGAAATGCCCGCCAGTGCCGGATCAACCTCTGCACCGCTCTCACCGGTCAGGATATTGGTACGTTTGCCAAGCGTCGGCGTGGCTTTTTTATCATCGCCACCCAGAATTCCGCAAGCGGAAACCAGCATGACAGCAACGGCGGTCATCGTTAATTTGGCGAAAATTGATTTTCCGTAATTCATTCCTGAGCATCTCCCTCGACCGGAGCAACCGCAACCGGGTTTGCGTCCGTCTCTTCATCGCTCTCCAATTCAACCGCGTCTATCCCCTGCTGTCCAGCCATTTGCAAGGCTCGTGACCGGATAGTCGGCGGAACAGCCTCATCCTTGGCCAGTTGCGCAAATAGCGGGCCCGCCAAATCATTTTTACCCATGTTCAGATAGGAAATCGCTACCATTTCCCCGGCACTGCCAAACCAGGGGTTACCAGGGACAGCGAGTGGTTTCAGGCGATCGACAACTTTTTGTGGTTCCAGTTCATCAAATTCCGCAACTGTTTGCCGGACCAGAGCCAGATCGCGAAACGGCTGGGGCAAATCACTATCACCAACAATTGCCTGATATCCGGCAACAGCCGCTTTCACATCTTGCTTTTCCAGAGCGATATTTGCTTTCATCATTTTCGCAGCAGCGCGATAACCATTTTGTTCGGCATCCTGAAGTGGTTCCAGCGCCGTTGCAGCGCCATCCAGATTATTCTGTTTGACGCTATCAATCGCTGCGACATATTCCTCGCTGCGAATGCCCGATTTTTCTTCCAGGCTATTGCTATAGAAAATCCACCCCGCCAGTCCGCTAAGGCCAATGACCAGCAAACCAGCAACCCACAGGCCGTATTTTTGCATGAACCCGCACAAGTCATCCTCGCGAACGGCTTCATCCACCTCTCGCATAAAGACTTCCTCCTGGCGATCAGGCTTGTCTTCTGGATTTTTCTTGTCGTCGTCTTTGGCCAAATCCGGCCTCCTTCAATGCTTATAAAACCTGCATATCATTGCGAAACATGCAGCTGATCCTTTTGCGCCGTTCTTTAGCGGCCACTTAACCAAATGTAAAAGTCTATCGTGCCTTGCGGGATGCTGAACGGGAGAATTGTCGATCGCGAGAATTTGCTCTATTTTTTAGGTTGATAGAGCTGGTCTGGTCCGGGAAAACTGCGCTCTCGCACTTCTTCGGCATATTGAGCGGCAGCAGTTCCGATTTGTTCAGAAATGTTGTAATAGCGTTTTACAAACCGTGCAGTGCGATCAAACATGCCGAGCATGTCCTCCGTTACCAGCACCTGTCCATCACATTGGGGGGAAGCGCCAATGCCGATTGTGATCGCCTTAACCGCTTTCGTTGCATCTATGGCAATGGGTTCCAGCACACCTTCCAAAACAATCGCAAATGCACCAGCGTCATCCAAAGCTTTGGCATCACCAACAATTTTCTTTGCCTCCGCATCACTGCGACCCCGCGCGGCATAACCACCCAGTACATTGATTGCCTGCGGCGTCAACCCAACATGACCGACCACGGGGATACCACGCTTGACCAGAAACTCGACGGTTTCCGCCATGACTTCGCCACCTTCGAGTTTCACTGCAGCGGCACCGGTTTCCTTCAGGATATAAGCAGCACTGTCATAGGCTTGTTCGGGCGATCCTTCATAAGAACCGAATGGCATATCGACGACGACAACACTATGATAGCTGCCTCTCACCACTGCCGCACCATGATTGCACATCATGTCGAGCGTTACCGGGATAGTGGAATCGAGCCCGTAAATCACCTGCGCCAAGGAATCTCCAACTAGCAGCATGTCGCAATGGGCATCCAGTAACTGGGCCGTTCGTGCGGTATAGGCTGTGAGCATCACCACCGGTTCTTCAGTGACACCATCAACCTTGTGGTTCTGGATCCTAGGTACCGAAAGACGTTTGCGCGGTTTCGGATTGGGATTGGCGCGGCTTGTCAATGTATCGAGTTTGTAAGTTGTAGACATGAGAGCCATTTAGACGCTGGCGCAAAATAAGGCCAGCATCGTGTTTTTACAGGTCCCCCTTGCGTTTTCCTCGAAATTCCGTCAGCTTCTGCATCTCTCACGACTCAGCGCTAATTTTCATCCAATTCTGGAGATTCATTATGTTACGGCCCGCCAGCCGCAGTCCATATTGCTGTTTGTTGCGTTCATCGTGTTTATCGACATGGTGGGCATTGGACTGATATTGCCCGTCATGCCGGCCCTGATCGAGGGTATAAGTGGTGCCAGTATTGACCGGGCGGCGGAAATTGGCGGTTGGCGTTATTGCATATGCGATGATGCAGTTCCTGTTCGCACCGATCATCGGCGGGTTGAGCGATCGATTTGGACGAAGACCAGTGTTGCTTACAACGTTGTTCCTGCTCGGCCTCGACTATGCGATCATGGCCTGGGCACCGACATTGGTCTGGTTGTTCATCGGCCGGATTATCTCCGGAATCATGGGCGCGAGCTGGGCAGCGGCCAATAGTTGTGTCGCAGATGTGGCCAAACCGGAAGAGCGCGGCAAGTTTTTTGGAATATTAGGCGGAGCCGGCGCTTCGGGATTTGTCCTCGGTCCGGCCTTGGGCGGGATATTGGGCGAGTATGGCGAACGCCTACCCTTTATTGCCGCATCAATTCTTGCTTTGATCGGCACTGCTGTTGGCATCTTGATCCTAAAGGAAACCTTGCCAACAGAAAAACGTCGCCGCTTCACCATCGCCCGCGCCAATCCATTGGGAACAATATTGCAAATGGCAAAAACTCCGCTGGTTCTCGGATTCCTCCTCACAATATTCGTACTGCAACTCGCTGCACAGGCACAGGTAGCAGTCTGGGCCTATTGGCTGATCGAACGATTCGGCTGGAGTGTGTTCGAGATTGGTATCAGCATTGCGCTATACGGTATATTGCTGGCCATCGTCCAAGGAGGGTTGACCGGCACATTGATCGCCAGGCTAGGCGAAAGACGCACTGCCTATTTCGGGTTGATGTTCGGTATACCTGCCTATCTCTGCTTCGCCTTCGCGCCAAATGATTGGTTTGTCTATGTCGGAATTCTGGTCGGGGCTGCCAGTGGCTTTGCCTTCCCGGCGATGCAACAGATGATGAGCAACCGTATTGCTGAAGATGCACAGGGCGAATTGCAGGGCGCCGTTGCGAGCACGATCAGCATTACTTCGATATTCGGTCCTGTGATGATGACGTCTATTTTTGGTGCCTATGCCGATAAGCA
The DNA here is from genome assembly GCA_951813595.1 of uncultured Parasphingorhabdus sp. Classification (GTDB taxonomy): domain Bacteria; phylum Pseudomonadota; class Alphaproteobacteria; order Sphingomonadales; family Sphingomonadaceae; genus Parasphingorhabdus. The sequence goes on from CATOTQ010000003.1 coordinate 226,709, forward strand.
GGGTTTCTATTTTCCCGGCACCATTTGTGGTTGGGGCGGTGATGATGACCGGTGCGGTATTCATTTACGCAGCCACCGTGCGGCGATACTATCTGGCCGCTTCAACCGCCTGAGCTGGATTGTCGCTGAACAGGCCATCGACGCCTGCCGTGATAAACGCTTTCACTTCGCCTTCCAGATCACCATGATCGCGCGGGTCGATGCCGCTTTTGTGGTCGGTTGGCAGAAAGTAATTTTCACGGCGGAAAGTCCACGGATGAACTACCAGACCTGCCTTATGGGCGGCCTCAACCAATCCCGTGGGCTTGTCCAACTGACCAACGGCGTTGCGGCTGATCACCATATCTTTCGATGGACCGAGGCCGTCAGCATATTTGGCGATCTCGGCGAGGCCTTCTACCGTCGCCATATCGGCATAGCTCAGGTCATCAATATCATAGGGTCCATAGTCACCGGCGATGAGTTGAACCAGCCGTATTTCAGTCTTTTCGCTCAAAGCTTTCAGGTTGCCAACTTCAAATGATTGGATGAACACCGGATCATCCGCTCCGTCAAAGCCGTATTTTGTTAGCAGTTCCATTAGCGAGCCCTCATGCGGCAGGTCAATCGAACTGAAATAGCTGGGATGTTTGGTTTCGGGATAGACGCCAATGCGCTTTCCGGTCTTTTCCTCATGCGCTTTGATCAGTTGCAATACTTCCTCAAAGGTCGGGATTTCAAACTGGCCATCATATTCGGTATTGGCCTTTCGCAGGTCTGGCAGCCGTTCCTTTGCTCGCAATGTTTTCAACTCAGCCAGCGTGAAATCCTCGGTGAACCAGCCGGTAAATTCGCGATCATCGATGGTCTTGGTCGTCTTACGATCCGCGAATTCTGGTTTGTCAGCTACATCGGTGGTTTCGCTGATCTCATTCTCGTGCCGCGCGACCAGCACTCCATCTTTGGTCAGCACCAAATCGGGTTCAATAAAATCCGCGCCCTGTCCTATTGCCAGTTCATAGGCTGCCAGCGTGTGTTCCGGTCGCTCACCACTAGCTCCGCGATGGGCAATGATAATCGGTGGCTCGCCAGTTAGCGTCGGCACGTTAGTCGCTCCCTGCTCCGTCTCACCCATGCAGCCCGCCAGTGAAAATATTCCAAGGGCGAGAAGCAGGAGGCGAAGAATCATGTGCTAACGTCTACACCTTTCCAGAAGGCGATGCGATCCTTGATTTCAGACGCTTTCTCTTTAGGTGTCGGATAATACCAAGCCGCGTCCTCGTTAGTTTCGCCGTTGACTACAAGTGTGTGATAAGACGCATCGCCTTTCCAAGGACAGTGGCTGGTCGTCTCACTACTCGTCAGATATTTTGACCAGACCGCATCACGCGGGAAATAGTGATTGCCTTCAACCACAACCGTATCATCGCTCTCGGCAATTACCGCTCCGTTCCATTTTGCTGTCGCCAATTTCTTCTCCTTCCCTGAAGGATCAGGACCGCACCCGTTATCACTGTCAGCGGAGTCCAAATCCATATTGCTTCGGATATTAAAACCCGAATCCCGCGTTCAGAGATAAAATTAGCAATGCCGATAGGCGATACGGCAATCGGGGTATGCGGCGCGAATATGCGGCTGTTATCAAAAGGCCAGAACAATGCTGCGCCAAGTCCGCCATTGGTCAGCGTATCGAGCAGCCCATGCGAAGCCATTGCGATAAAAAGATAAGTGGCAGTCACAAGATATTTGTGCGGTCGCAATATTGCAGTAGTGAGAAGCGCCGCGGCAGCGGCAAAAACAAAGCTATGCGTTGCGCCGCGATGGCCCCAGCTATCAGCATAATCCACACCAATGAAAAATCCGACCACATCGGCATCGGGCAACATCGAAAAGGCTATTCCTGCAATAAGAACAGGCACCGAAATCCGGCTGTGTCCCAGAATCAACGCCCCCGCTATCGGAACCGCCATGTGGGACATGACCGTGGGCATTAGCTGTTACGTGCCGCAAGGCCTGCCGCTTCGTAATCCGCGGCCTTAAAGCCTACGACCAGCTCATCGCCATGCTCCAGAACCGGGCGTTTGACCATGCTGGGATTCTCGACCATCAGCATCACCGCTGTATCATCGCTGACATTTTCTTTCACCATGTCGGGTAGTTTGCGAAAGGTGGTACCGCGCTTGTTGAGCAAGGTTTCCCAACCCACCTGCAGCACCCACATCTCCAGCTTTTCCTTTGTAATTCCGGACTTCTTATAGTCATGGAATACATAGTTGAGGCCGTTTTTCTCCATCCAGTTGCGCGCTTTCTTGATCGTGTCGCAATTGGAAATGCCGTACATTTTGGTTTCGTTACTCATGATGCCCGTCCTGTTATCTGGCGCTAACTCTTTGCACCCTTGCCAAATTGGCCACCCAAAAACATGATGATCTTTGCCAGCAAAGTGGCATGGAGGAAGATGAGCAAAGTCACATCTTCCGGGATCAACCAGAGCGCGAGATAGGGAAAGATGACAAGATTTGCCACCACAAAAAGCAGTTTGGGTATCCAGCTGTCTATGGATCGCCACGCTGCCCGTGTCGCCTCTGTGCTGTGCGAGACCAACCCTGCGCCCAAATTCCAGACGAGGAAGAGCAGGATGAAGGATAGCGGCGGGTCCTGCACCGACAGCGCCAGCACATAGCCGGCAAGTAAAAGCCCGAACAGATGCGCGCCAACAACATTCAGGACCGGCGGGCGATTGCCGTGGAATAGCGAGAGAATTTTCATAGCGCTTCCCTATCAGCATGCTGTTCAGGTTCAAGCGCGATTTGCTGGCGAAGTTTACAATGTGGGCAGGGTACAGAAGTTAAAATCTTCGGTTCATACAATTCGGTACCAGAACCAGAAAACAAAGCGCAAATCACTGGGAATTTGTCGGAATTCATTCAGCGGTCTTAACCTGTCCGAATAATGTAGGACAGTTCTTTGTTAAACTGGACCTTCTATCGCTAATGCACGGGAATATCAAAATGCAACACAGGCTCCCGCTCGCCCTGACTTTCATAAAGCGCTATGGCCGGATCATCGCCATGACCGGCCTGTACAAATATAACCCCGGCACTGCGGATCTTCGCCAGCTCTTCAAGATGCTCGATCAACCCCGTGGCCACTTTCTTTCGGCGTTGCTGCTCTGAAACCGCGAGATCATATATGTAGATTTCTGATCGCTGCTGCTCGAATTTTTCCAGTTCATAGGCAACTAGCCCACCGATCACTTTCTCATCCTTCAGAGCGACGAGCGCAATGAAGTGGTCTTTTGCCAATAGCGTTCGCACGTAATCATCCGAAGGAGGTTTTTCAGCATAGTTTTCCGGTTCATCAAACGCATCGCTGAAAAGCTGCATCAGTGCACGAAAAAGCGCGATATCGTCCGGAGCAATTTGATTGAATTCTAGTCGGGTCATGAACAGTCGATCTCTCTTTTCTGAATAATTGCGACAAAGTCAATGTTCGCCCACCATTTCAGGCTTGACCTCAATCGGAATTCAATCTTCGGCCAATGGTGACAACCGGTTGCACGTCATAGCCGAGCGCCTTGTAAAAACCGATGGCCTGTTGATTGTCTTCCCGGACCATCAACTGAATTTTTGGCGCACTCCGTTCCTCCAACCACTTTTCGGCTGCCTCCATCATGATGCGTCCCATCCCTTTGCGCTGATGGTCTGGATCGACGGCCAGATAATAGACCCAACCACGATGACCGTCGAAACCGACCATGACAGTAGCGATTATTCCATCGCCCGACCCTAGGATCAGAATATTCGATGTGCTGCCCTCAATCGCCAGCCGGAAATCGTTGCTGGCATTATTCCACGGTCTGGTCAGCTCGCACTTTTCCCAAATCGCGATCACAGCATTGCTATCAGCTATGGTGGCAGTATGGATTGCTTCAGTCATTTCAACTGCACTTTATACCATTGGCAATCATCCCGCATGGGACATTCCGCGCAGTCCGGATTTTTGGGACGACACATAACCTGACCCAGTCGCTTTACCAGCAGATGATGCTCATCCATATCTTCGGCGGTCCATTCCTCGGGCAATAGCGGCATCAATTCATCATAGGCTTTCGCGATATCGGCCTTCGGCTGCACGATACCCATGCGCTGCAGGATTCGGCAATGACCGGTTTCGATCACCATCGCCTTGCGGTTGAAGGTGCTGGTGTTCATTATGCCTGCGCTGATCTTGCGTGCTATACCGGGCAGCGTTTCGAGCCATTCCATCGCCTCTTCAGTCGGCACATTATGCAAATGATCGAGCGTCACTCTCCCGCGCTGGCTGGCGATTTCCTGAATACTGGCTTTGAGGCGCTTGGCTGATTGTTCCGGGAAAGTCGCTGTTTTGAGCTTCGCGGCAAGTTCCTTTACCGAGGCTTCTCCAACCCGATCCCACGAACCATATTCGGCCAGCAAGCGGTCTGTATTCTCATTCGATACGAGCGTTTTCGTCCGCGCTCCCACCACGCCCTGCACTAGCACCCAAACCGGGTCGCGACGCTTTTCGGGTGGGCGAACGATACGGCCGAACTGCTCAATCAGCGCGCTATGTAATCGCCGTAATATATCGGTGCGCGGGTCGGAACCAAGGTCGAGTTGCATGACGGCTGCGCGGCGATTCAGATGTCTACGACTATCTTCCCGAAATGCGCGCCCGATTCCTGATGCCGGAAAGCGTCGCCCAGATCAGCGAGTGGGAAGGATTTGTCGAGTACAGGCTTGATGCCATTGGCGTTGATCGCGGCGATCATGTCTTGCTGCATTTTGCGCGAACCGACGGTAAGGCCTTGTACCCTCAGGTTTTTGGCAAACAGCATCGCCGTCTGCACTGGACCAGCAAAGCCCGCAAGCACTCCGATCAAGGCAATATGTCCACCAATCCGGGTCGCCATCATCGACTGGTCGAGCGTACCTGCACCACCAATTTCAACGACGCAATCGACGCCCTTACCGCCGGTGAGTTCGAGCACTTTCGGACCCCAGGCCTCAACCTCTTTGTAATTGATCAGTTCATCCGCGCCCATTTCCTTGAGCCGCTCCAGCTTCTCGTTGGACGAAGACGTCGCGATCACCTTTGCACCAGCCGCCGTCGCAAATTGCAGTGCGAAAATGGAAACGCCGCCCGTTCCCTGCACCAGTACCGTATCACCGGGTTTCACCGTGCCATCAAAAAACAAGGCCCGCCATGCGGTCAAACCCGCGCAGGTCAAAGTCGCGGCTTCGGCGGCGGAGTATCCATCCGGTGCATGGGTCCATGCGGTGGCGGCACCAACAACCTGTTCAACTGCATAGCCATCAATGCCGTCACCCGGAACACGTTGAAATCCACCTTCAGGAGGCTCGCCATCGATCCATTCGGGGAAGAAGGTAGAAACCACCGCGTCACCAACCTTGAACTCGGTCACAAACTCGCCCACTGCGATCACCTCACCCGCACCGTCAGACATCGGAATGCGATCTTCTTCGGTCGGGATCATTCCCTTGACCACCGCATAGTCATGATAGTTGAGCGACGTAGCGCGCAAGCGGACGGCGATTTCTCCGGGGCCGGGTACGGCGGGATCGGGTAGATCGACGAGCGTGAGATTGTCAAGCGATGCGGGGGCTTTGAGTTGGATGGCTTTCATGGCGTCTGGGTTCCTCTGTTGGTTTTCCAACCCAATAACCAACAATCCCACACTCGTCACCCTGAACTCGTTTCAGGGTCCATTTCTCGGTTCTCACAAGTGGTGATTTGGTAGCGTCAAATTATGAACACAAATCTGCAACGCTCATCCACTCTGAGGTATCCTGATCGTCCGCCCAAACCGAGCGCTCTACAACCATTGAACAAATGACCAAGCCGTTTCCAAATTTTGAAACGGCTAGAAATATCTCCGGTTCACCTTCTTCTTCCTCATTCCACCAATATGAGAACCGATTTCCAAAATTTAGGTTTCTTCTTTCACCTTGAACAAAAAAACTGCAGTTCCTTCAAAATCTCTGAAAATCCGGTCATTTGATTTCGGTCTGCAGATTGGGCCCAGTAACTTGCAACCCCATGTGATTTAGGTGCGATTTTTTGCTTGTGCCGATAGAACTGAGCGAGCCCAATCTTAGATACAACCTGCCTCAGAACAAGCCCAATTTCCAAAGGCAGAGTAACAAGCGGAATTTAATCAAGTGACTTGTTTGGAGGGTTGGGCATCCCCAATCTCTTTAATCCGCGGCGTTTGTCGATATGACTATCTATTATTTGAGGTAACAACTTTGGTCGATTATTCGCTACGCCTCTTAGTAGCTTTCTGGATTGTTCACGGTCATAGTTGGAATCGCCGTGCTCGGATAGATGGCAGATATAGGCAAAGACTTGCTCCTCTTGCCGCAGTCTAACTTGACACTCTGAGCAAGCTGGAAATTCGAAACCCTCGGGGCCACTGCGACCCTTGAAACAGGCCCTACTTGGTACGTGATCAATCGTTGTTGCTTCGTTTTCTCCGCCACAAAAGCAACAAACTGGGTGTCTTTTGAGGAATTCAGCAGCTCTTCGAGCTCGTCGACGGGCTTCTCCCACTGGCTCAACGGCTCCTTGCGTCGCCGAGTGAATCAGACAAACAGCCCACGGCTGTTTGTTCTCGCCGATTCACTCCCACTCAATAGTCCCCGGCGGTTTGCTGGTATAATCATAGACCACCCGGTTAATCCCCTTCACCTCGTTCACAATCCGCGTCGCCACGCGGGTCAGGAAACTCGCATCGAAGGGATAGACATCGGCGGTCATACCGTCGGTGCTCGTAACAGCCCGAAGCCCGCAAACTGAATCATACGTCCGCCCATCGCCCATCACGCCAACCGTCTTGACCGGGAGCAGCACGGCAAAAGCCTGCCAGATCGCGTCGTACAAACCGGCATTGCGGATTTCTTCGAGATAGATCGCGTCGGCCTTGCGGAGGATATCGCAGCGTTCTTTTGTGACTTCGCCGGGAATACGGATCGCGAGGCCCGGTCCCGGAAAAGGATGCCGACCAACGAATATTTCCGGCAATCCCAGTTCGCGGCCTAAAGCACGAACTTCATCCTTGAACAGTTCGCGCAGAGGTTCGACCAGTTTCATATTCATGCGCTCGGGCAAGCCGCCAACATTATGGTGCGACTTGATCGTCACGCTCGGCCCGCCGGTAAAGCTCACACTCTCGATCACATCGGGATAGAGCGTCCCCTGCGCGAGGAAATCGGCACCGCCGACTTTTTTGGCTTCTTCGTCGAATACATCGATGAAGGTCGATCCGATAAATTTGCGCTTCTTTTCAGGATCAGTGACACCGGCGAGGCCGCCAAGGAACATCTCCGCCACATCGCGGTGAACCAGCGGCATATGGTAATGTTCACGGAACAGGCTCACCACCTGATCCGCCTCATTGGCGCGCATCAGGCCGTGGTCCACAAACACGCAGGTGAGCTGATCGCCAATCGCCTCATGGATCAGAACCGCCGCAATTGCACTATCGACGCCGCCGCTGAGCCCGCAAATGACTTTCTTGTCGCCAACTTGTTCGCGGATTTCCTTGATCTTTGCGGCCTTGAATTCGGCCATCGTCCAGTCACCCGCACAGCCACAGACATGGCGAACGAAATTGGCGATCATCTTGCCGCCATCGGGCGTGTGCACGACCTCGGGGTGGAATTGCGTGCCATAGTAGCGCCGCTCGTCATCCGCGATCAGCGCAAAGGGAGCGCCATCGGTGGTCGCGACGATCCGGAAACCGTCTGCGAATTGTGTGACCTTGTCGCCGTGGCTCATCCATACCTGATGCTTCTCGCCGACCTTCCAGAGACCGTCGAACAACACACATTCTTCGGAAATCTCGATGAAGGCCCGCCCGAACTCGCCGCTATCGCCAGCTTCGACCGTGCCGCCCAGCTGATGCGTCATTACCTGTTGACCGTAGCAAATACCGAGGATCGGCAAGCCAGATTCAAAGATAACATCCGGCGCGCGCGGACTGTCTTCTTCAGGTACGCCTGCAGGCGATCCGGAGAGGATGACCCCTTTCGGTTTCAGGCGATGAAAGGCCTCTTCCGCACTATTGAACGGTGCGATCTCAGAGTACACACCGGCCTCACGCACACGGCGGGCGATAAGCTGCGTCACCTGACTGCCGAAATCGACGATCAGGATGGTTTCTTCATGGGCTATAGACATGGTGGAGCGCATAAGGCGCAGCCGGTTTGGAGTCTAGTGAGATTAAGCGCTTAGCCTCATCAAATCCACGCCAGCAAATTCGCCAACTGCTCGCGTTCATTCTGATCGGCAACCTGCGCCAGCTTGCCAGCCAGTTCGCGCGCATCATCCTTGCGACCATTCACCGCCAGCGCATTGGCCAGATGCCAATGAATTTCGCCATTATCCGGCATGGTCGCCGCAGCTTGCTGGATCAATTCCAGTGCTTTCGCGGGATTCGCGCGCGTCTGCAACAAAACCCAGCCCAGCGTATCTTGAACCAGTGGATTATCGGACGCCAGTTTGTGGGCCTGCTGCGCCAGCTTGATTGCCTGTTCGGCTTTACCTAGGTTCAATTGCACCATCGCCGCATTGTTCAGGAACATCACTTTTTGTGCGCTGTCCTTGCTGAGCAGCTTTGCATAGATTTTTTCCGCCTGGGTCCATTCCTGACTGATGATCGCATGTTCGGCCTTGAACAGCATGTTCTTCGCCGGATCATTTTCCAGTGTCGCAGCCCGCTGTGCCAATTCCGTCGCGGCCGGATCATTCGCCTTGCGCGCCAGTTCGGCGCCAAGCTTCAACGCATCGGCAGGGGCGGTTACCGACTGCAACAGAGGAACCATCGTTCGAAACGCTTGGCCGTCATTTCCGGCGCTTGCATAGGCACGAGCCAAAGCCATTATCGATTCCGCATCAGCAGGATTTTGCGCCAGATATTTTTTCAGCTTGCTGATCGCCTGCTCGTGATTTCCCCTATGAATTTCAAGGATGCCGCCCAGTCGGAGCGCTGGCGGAACAACAGTCAGATCGGCTTTTGTACCCTGCAAACGATCAAAAGCTTCTGAACTCTTGCCATCCTCAAAGTCCATTTCCGCCATGAAGAACGTCGCCCAGGGATGATTTGGAGATTCGGTCAAAACAGTTTTGAAACAGTGCCGCGCCTCTTCGCGTTTCCCCAAATCCTTCATGACTGCGCCGCGCAGAAATTCTGCCGTCGTCAGATCAGGTCTGATTTTCCGAACTTTTGAAAAATATTCCAGAGCTTCTTCGCCTTTGGATTTGGCGAGATGGATTCGGCCGGATAACAGCAATGCTTCAGCACTGTCAGAATCCAGATCGAGCGCTTTTTTCGCGCTTAGCAACGCGCCATCGATATTCCCTATCTCCAGATCGCGATTGCCCTTGATCCAGCGAAGTTCGACGCTGTCGGGCACAGCCCGTAGGCCTTGATCAAGAACCTGACCTGCCTCGTCCTTGCGTTCCAGTCCTATAAGAGCGAGCGTCTTTACCGCATATAGTTCACCGACATACTCACCCGACGGATTGGCCGCCAATTCCAACGCCTTGTCGGGTTCGCCCATGAAGATATGGGCCCGTGCCTGTAGCGGAATGACGCGCTCTTTAAATTCCGGATTGTCAGCTATTTTCTGCAATGACGCCCTTGCCGTCACGCCGTCGCCGAGTTCGATCAGCGTTTTGGCATATAGATAATTGGCTTCCGGGTCAGAGCTATTCTCACGCAGTGCGCTCATCAAATGAATCCGCGCAGACCGATAGTCCTGCTGCTCAATCGCCGCTACGGCATCCTGCATGGGATCTCCAGATCCAGCCGAACATGCGGCTAGTGCCGCGCTAGCAACAATAGCAAGAATACTGGTCCTGGTGAAGTTCAATTTGGCTCTATTTTTCATAGCGGGGGCATAGGAAAAAAGCTTTCGGATTTGCTAACGTGGAAGAGGTCTAGTTTCACCTTATGGTTAACGCAGCTGGCGGGTAGGTTTGATGCATCGCAGCAATATTGGGACGCGAGGCCTTTTGGGGTGAATTGCAAATCTTAATCCCACTCACGTCCCGCCGCGATTTGCCATAAGAAATTAACCCTGTTTGCTAACGACTTTCGCCGGATTTATTTACAGAAAAACAAAGGTTTACACTCCATTAACTATCTAAGTGACTGAACTGATTGCACAATCAAAAACTGGCACATCCGGTGCTTCGTACCGTCAATTACAAATACGAATTTTTAACCGGGGCAAACTAGGGCCTGTTGACAATCCGCGCCTAGCAATGAGCGTTGCGGTGAGATACCAGTTGGCGGCATAGCTGGTGTCGGTCTTGTCGTATCGGGTTGCTATACCTCTGAATTTCTTGATCTTTGCGAAGTAGTTTTCGATGAGATGACGCCACTTGTACATGTGCGCATCGTAGTCTCGCTGCACGTTTCGGTTTGCTTTGGGCGGGATGACAGCAGCAGCGCCTCGCGTGTCGAGGTCCTGCAGGAGCCAGTCAGCGTCGAAAGCCTTGTCGGCCAGAAGCGCTCCAAATGAGACCTCATGGATCAACGGAGCCACCCCCTTCATATCGTGCGGCTGTCCGGGCAGAAGCAGGAACCGCAGCATATTCCCGAGCGCATCCACCAGTGCGACGATTTTGGTTGTCAGCCCGTCACGAGACCGCCCGATGGCCTGATGCTGAGCCCCCTTTTGCGCCCGAAGCCTTCTGATGGGCCTGGACAATCGTTCCGTCGATGAGAACATATTCGAGGTCTGGCTCACCATTCATGCCATTGAAAAGACTCTCGAAAATGCCTGCTTCCGCCCACCGGCGAAACCGCTTGAACACCGTATTCCACTTCCCGAATTCACCGGGCAGGTCACGCCAGGGTGCCCCTGTCCGGACCCGCCATAGTATCGCCTCCATGAAACGCCGGTTATCGCGACCCGTCGCGCCCGGGTCCCCGGCCTTGCCTGGCAGGAGCGGCGCAATCTTTTTCCAAAGCTCATCCGAAATAACAAAACGCTCTTCGTTCATTCAAACCTCCATTTGGGAAGCTTGAAGCAGAGTTCAGCAAGTTTGGAAACCCCGAATGTCAACAGGCCCTAGCATGGTGACCTCCTTCCCGACCCTTTGAGCTCAATCGCGCAACCACCAATATTTTGTCCTAGCGACAAGATTTCATACTAGTTTTCTGGTCCATCGGGACTGTCATCGTCGTCACTCCAATCACGTCGTCTGAACTCTACGGACTGTTCCGCTCGTTGTTGTTCTGCGGCAATGTATTGATCAATCATCTGGACAAAATGCTCTGCAAACTCAGCAACTTGCGGATCGCCATCTTTCAACCAAGCACTGATGGCCGCCTTTCTCTTCTTATATTCTTCAACCAGACCATACTCGCCCGAAACAACGCCGGTTGCTTGGATGGTATTGCTAACAAGCCGCCAAGTTTCACCAGTCTGACCAAACGTTTCGATGATTTTCTTGCACATAGGCAGAATGACATTCTCACCGTTGTAGCCATTTAGGATGCTGGTAACAAAACGTAGATGTTGTGCATTTTGAGTGTCGACAAGCATACTAAGTTCGTGTTGAAACGGCTCCGGAAAATCTGGGAACACCGATATGATGAAGTCAGTGCCCAAATGATGGAACCACTCTCTATCCTTTTCTGACCAACTTTGTGCAGCAACAACCAGCTTGTCAGGAACCTTTTCGATATTTTCTTTGAGTCCGTGAATATGGTGAGGAAGCGGCTCGTAGTGAGCTTCATTCTGTGCCTGCAACCGATAATCAATCCGGTCACCTAAGAAGCTCAATACCATAACTGGGCTTTTTGCTGAAAAACTGGCTAGAATTTCGGTAGCGTTGTGGTCCAATCTAGGCACCGGAACCATCGCATCAAGAACTCTCTTTGTTTCATTCGGTGTCAGCGCATCAGTTATGCTGGATTCCCGCCACGAGAACCAGATTTCCTGCGCCCAGCGCCAATCATTATGTTCGGATAGATAATCCAAGGCTGGAAAGAAAATTTGCTTAATAACGCTTCCCGGCTTCTTCACATAATACCGGACTGCCGCCAACAACGTGCCAAGCACAACGTCGCCATCTTTAAGCTCAATCGCTTTTTGGCATATCCGTTCCAGAATATCCTGCTCCAGATCGGCATTAGAACGGAAAAAATATGAGATATCAGAAAGATATTCCCCATTTTCAATCCAGCCAAGCACTACTTGGCGAATGTCAGGAAGTTTGCCAGCAGCAATAAGGCCTCGCATCATACCAGATAGAAATGGTGATAATTTCTCATCTAGAGATTCTAGCTGAGCAAGAACAATATCTGGTTTGTTTTCGGAGAGCTGAACCAGGAATTCAGCTAAGGTAGGAAACGTCGCTAGATCATTGGACTCAGTTGCTGCACAGCGCGTTAATCTTTGGAACCACTCGGCGGCATTTCCTTCGGTAACTTCTTCAATCAGCCTCGGCATATTATCTTTTCGCCATTGATCTCGTGCTTTGTAGTCATAAGGATCGCCGTCCCATGCACTTGGAAAGACTGAGTCATAACCAACCAGCATATTATATACTACAAACTCTCGATCTTCATTGAGTAGGTCTCGCAGTCGAATTAGCAGCGCCACGGCTTTCGCATACGCTGAAATGATCGCCTCATTGTCACCAAAGAACTCGGGAACATCCCGATACCAGTAATGCCAATGTAGCGCCGTGCCTTCCAGAAACTGCCGCATTTCCAATGACCAACTTGGTGCTAATTCAATCAACGATTGCGTGATCGTGGATACATCATTCACCGCCAATAGCGCCAATTCTTCACTTGTCGTCGCACCGCGCGGCAAATCGCCAGCATTCTTAAGGGCGTTAAAGATGACACGTTGATCGGTTTCGTTGGTTGACGCTGACAGCATCTCCACAAGCGTCTTGATCGCTCGATTTCGAATATCGCCAAGCTTATCCGAAGCTAATACTGCGCCTCTATGTATAACAATGGAATTAAAGTCGCCGCGTGTAGTTCCGCCGACCTCGGATTTGAGCACTTCTCCCAGAACTGATGCAAGCAACGGCAATGCGGATGAGAAAGAATCTGATGGCAATTGCTCGATTTCATCCAATAAGACAGCTTGAATTGCTGGGCCATAAGCTTTCCAGACAGCCAGTTCATGAGAGGCCAGCTTCTCGGCCAGCTGTTCGATGATTTTACGCTCTTCGGAAGAACGAGCGCCTGTGTATAATTTTAGCAAAGTGGCAAATGTCAGCTTAACGTCAACATACCGGTGTTGCTCGATTATCTCCGCTGTTTTTTGTAAAATGTCGTCGGGCGTTTTGCCGGGATAAGTCCCGAAAGATGTCTCGACCGACTTGGTTTCCATTTGACGTGCTTGATCAATTGACTGAACTAGCTTTTTAACAATATCCGGATATTCAGAGCCAATATCATCAAAATTTGGCATCACATGCTCGACAAAGCGCTCAAGCGCATCATACCGTTCATTATTGTCAATCGCTTCAACGATGGCATCCAACGGTTTGCTATCAAATAGCTCCTTACCATCCAGCAGTCGTTCAAAATCAGATGCAATTTTCTGGAAATCATGTCCAGCCGGAATGAGATGACCGCGCATTACGCGCTGCATGCGCCGCTCAATACCTTCAAGTGCTTGAACCCCGAACCCGTCCAGTGTCGGCTTTTTGTAGATTGTATCATGCGCCATTTCCGACCATGCATGATTGAGAATAGTCTGAATTTGAATCTCACATTTCATATCCTTAAACCGTGCATATTCTGGCAGACCAGTACGCTCCGGCTTCAACATGACTGTGTAATTATTGGATATGAAAAGTTCGCTGGTATTTTCAGCATCAGGTTGGGGGTAATGGAGTTTTACCTCAACAACCTCAAAATTGGCGTGAATAATGCCGGAATTAGAGAACCGGGTAACATCCGAGTCTGTATAGAAAATCACCCTACATCCTGCCAAATCTTTGATCTCATCCGCGATCTGTTCGGAATCAAGAAGCCTTCGATTTTCTAGCTTCTTTCTCAATGAATGAGCAGTCTTTGCTCTTGCGTTTATCTGTTGAAGGCGAAGTTCTGTGCTTTGCTCAATCGCTACACGCAGAATTGCAGCAACCGTATTCGCCAAATCGGCATACTGGTTGCGGTTTTCGGCCTGATAATCTGAAAATTTCAACGGTCTTCAGTATCCGAACGCGGATTTATTGTCAAAAGTAGTGTCTGGCAAGTTAGTCATGCGGCTGGCATGTCGTCCTCGTTCACCTCGCTTCCATCTTTAGACTTCACGCCTTCAATCACCTTCGCCAGGTGTCTGAAGCCTCTCAATTTGCGCCAGGAATCTTCTGCGCATAATCCCATCCTGCAGACCATCGTCAACATCGTATTGCGCGTGACACAACCTTTGGCTTGGCGTGTTCCATGCCGGAACGTCGCAAAACTCGACTCAATGACATTGGTTGTCCTGATACGGGTCCAGTGTTCCGCTGGAAAGTCATGAAATGCCGGCAACGCGTCACGGTCTTTCGATAAGCATTCCACCGCCTCGGGGTACTTTGCACCGAAACGTTCCTCAAAATTATCGAACGCCTTTTCTGCATCAGCTCGATCTTCTGCCATCCGGATATCATGCAGACCCTGCTTCGCTTTCTCCTGGACAGACTTCGGCAGATAGTTCAGCACATTGCCGGTCTTGTGCATCCAGCAACGTTGCCAGCAACATTGAACGCCCGTCTCCGGATACACTTCCTCCACTGCGGCCCGGAAGCCCGGGGCGCCGTCTCCAATTGCCAACTTCGGGGGTTGGTCCAGACCCCGTTGTTTCAGAGACAGCAACACCTCACGCCAGCTCTGTTTTGACTGCCTGACACCATCTTCGATTGCCAGGAAGTGCTTGTGACCCCGGCTGTTCACGCCGATGATAACCAGGCAGCACAATCGGCCATCGTCGCCTCTGAGACCACTGTAGATGCCATCAGCCCGGATACGGACCCGTTCATCAGACACCGCTCGAGTACACCATTGCTTGTATTCAGCTTCCCATTGCCGCTTCAAACGCCCCGCGACATTGGCCGGCAGCCCTTTAGCCTCGGGGCCGGCAATAGCTTCCGGTGCGCTCTGCATCTGGCCACTCGAAACACCCTTCAAATAAAGCCAGGGGTTCGCCGCGTCCAGCGTCGCCGTTCGCCGGATGCAGGGCGGTACAACCAGAGATTGAAAACATTCCGGCGTACCTTCACGGCTACGGATCTTCGGCACCTCGACGCTGACCTTGCCAACCCCTGTAATCACCTCTCGTTCGCGATGATGGCCACTGCGGACAACGCGCTGTCGTCCGTCAGCCGTTTTGTGACCATCAAACTTTGTCATCAACTCATCCGGCTCTGCCTGGACCGCTTCGGCGATTAACTGCTTCGCACCCGGTCTGAGTAGTTCTGTCAGTGGTTCAATTCCCTCCGGTCTACCCGGATCAATCACAGTATCTTTTGCCATGTGTGGCGGGCTCCTCTTGCTACTTTCGATTTCCAGACAAAAACGATTTCAGCAAGGCACGCCCCATACTTCAAATTCTTCCAGACACCAGATCCGGTTATAACTCGGCATCAACTGCATCCTTGTCTGCAAGATGAATTTGAACATTCTCGCCCTCCGGAAGAATGGCATCCATTTCCAATCGGCAACCGTAAATGGAAACGTCTAGGATAGTAGCCTGTATCCGGTTTTTAGTGCCACGTTCGACCGATGCCCCGGAAATATTGACTTTGCGGCGAGTGACAGCACGGCGGTTTAGTGCCGCTGGCATTACCTTTTGATATCGTGTCGATTTCAACGCCATAACGGTTCCCAATCCCTTGAAACCGTATCGTCAAAAAGGAAAGGAATCGTTAATTATAACTAAGGCTAGGCTCAGGACCTGTTAGATAGCTTGCATTACGGTGAGAAGGCTGATTCAAAGGCGGCACTGAAGGAGGTGCTGTTGATGAGTGATCTGTTTATGTTAAGCGAAGCGCAGATGCGCCGGATAGAGCCGTATTTTCCGTTGTCGCACGGGGTTCCCGGGGTTGATGACCGCAAGGTTCCGAGCGGGATTGTTTTTGTGATCAGGAACGGTCTTCGCTGGCGTGATGCCCCTGCTGGTTACGGGCCGCATAAAACGATCTGTAATCGCTTCGTGCGCTGGAGCCGCCTGGGCGTGTTCAACAAGATATTTGCGCGCCTTGCAGCTACCAGTGATGCCGATGATGTGCTGATGATCGATGCCACGCATCCAAAAGCCCGCCGTACCGCTTCCAGCCTGTTCAAAAAGGGGCTCTACCCAGATGTATCGGGCGCACCAAAGGCGGCCTGAACTCCAGACTACACGCCGTTTGTGATGGCGAAGGCAGGCCTGTTGCGCTGTGTCTGACCGAAGGCCAGATGAGCGACCACAAGGGCGCAAAGCTGCTCTGTCCGGCGCTGCCTGAACGCGCCTGCGTGATGACCGGTGACAAAGGCTATGACAGCGATGAATACCGCGCCGCCCTCAAGGCCAAGGGCATCACACCGTGCATCCCGCCGCGAAAGGGGCGCACAATGCCCGCGCACTTCGACAAACAGCTCTACCGGCAACGCCACAAGGTCGAGAACATGTTTGGAAAACTCAAAGACTGGCGGCGTATACACACGCGCTATGATCGAAGGGCAGATACCTTCATGGCCGCCATAACCATCGCTGCTATCTGCGCCTTCTGGATCAATTAATGAATCCTGAGCCTAGTCCGCCGCCCATTCACTCGACGGGATTCCCTGGATATACAGCAATGCCGTCAAATCATTGTGATTGATCGCAACATTAGCGGCTTTGGCTGCCTTTGGTTTTGCGTGATAGGCCACGCCCAAACCAGCTAATTTAATCATCGGAATATCATTCGCTCCATCGCCAACCCCAAGGCAATCGGCCAGATCCAACCCGTAATCATGGGCAGATGATTTCAGTAGCTCCGCCTTTCGACCGGAATCAACAATCGGGCCATCCAATTGCCCGGTTAGCTGGCCGTCGGCGATTTGTAGAATATTTGCTTCTACTTGTTCGAAGCCGATCTTGTCGGCAACCGGGTTAGCGAATCTGGTAAAACCACCAGATATAAGTACGGTTGCAGCCCCCAGTTTCCGCATTGTTTTTACACATGTCTCAGCCCCAGGCATGATCTGGACGCGTTCTTCTAGACAGCGGTCAATTGCCGCATTCTCAAGTCCCTTCAGCAAAGCAATACGTCCCAAAAGAGCCTCTTCAAAATCCAGTTCGCCCAGCATGGCGCGTTCGGTAATTTCGGCAATCTGATCCTTGATACCGGCATAGTCAGCCAGTTCGTCGATACATTCAATCGTGATCATCGTGCTATCCATGTCGGAAATCAGCAGTTTTTTGCGGCGGTTTTCTGCGGGCACTATCCCGATGTCATGGGTCGTCCGAAGTGACGTCATAGCTTTGTCGGCAGATTCGGAGTCGCCCGCAAACAATATATCCGCTGCTTTCCCGTCCTGAATATCGCCGATATTCAGGACTGCGCCGCCAGATTCCCGCAACATGTCAGCCGCTGAACTTAGCTCTCCCTTTTCCAGTCTTTCTGCTGCTATGAGCGTGGCGATGAACATGATTTCTCCGGAAGAAAAGCAGGATGTAGCGTTGATCGTTGGCCCGACGGCCAGCGGTAAATCCGCCTTGGCACTGGAGCTAGCCAAAAAGCAAGACTCCGTTGTGATTAATGCTGATAGCGTGCAAGTATATGAAGATTTGCAGGTGCTAAGTGCACGCCCGCTGGAAGAGGAAATGGCGGGAATTCCTCACCGACTCTATGGTTACATTGACGGGGCGGAGGCTTGTTCGGCAGCGCGATGGGCTGAGGATGCCAAAACGCAGTTTTCAGAAGCTCATGACAGCGGTAAGCTTCCCATACTCGTCGGTGGCACCGGTTTGTATGTTCGAACGCTGCTCGATGGTATTTCCCCCACTCCGGAAATTGATCCGCAAATCCGTAGCGAAGTCAGAACCCTGGAAACACTGGAGGCCTATAATGCTCTTCTGACCGAAGATCGAAAATCGGCCGCAAGGTTGAATCCGGCAGACACAATGCGAATACAACGAGCGCTGGAAGTGATCCGTTCCACAGGAAAACCGCTTGATCACTGGCATAAGCACAAAACTGGCGGGATTGCCGACCAAATCAATCTGAAAGCCATTGTCCTGCTGCCACCACGAGAATGGTTGTACGAGAGGTGTGACCGGCGTTTCGCGATCATGCTGGAAGCAGGTGCGATTGATGAAGTGAAAGCGCTACTTGAACGTAAACTACCCAACGATCGACCGGTGATGAGTGCTATTGGGGTCCCGGAAATCCGCGCTTTTTTGGCAGGTGAAATCGACAAGGATGCCGCGATAGATTCTGCCCAAACCGCAACGCGCCAATATGCCAAACGCCAGTATACGTGGTTCCGCAATCAATCGCCGACTTCATGGCGTCAGTTTGACAAAGAAGTAAATGTTGAAAATATCTCTGATATTGTAACTTTATTTCAATAATTGTAGTTGACATAACATATTCATCTAGGTACCGACGCGCCGATTATGGCGAATTTGCACATTGCGTTGCACTGCAGCATAGCCTATCAAACCGCCGTCCTGCGAGGGATTGCACGAAACAGGAGCATCACGTGGCCGAAAAAAGCGGCGCAGATATATTGGTCGAGACACTTTTGGATCTCGATGTAGACACCGTATTCGGTTATCCGGGCGGCGCTGTGCTCCCCATTTATGATGCCCTTTATGAGCATCCCAAAATCAATCATATTCTGGTTCGCCATGAACAGGCTGCAACACACGCAGCTGAGGGCTATGCGCGCTCCACCGGCAAACCCGGTGTTGTTCTGGTGACCTCTGGTCCTGGCGCAACCAACGCAGTTACGGGCATTACTGATGCGCTAATGGATAGCATTCCGATGGTAGTCATCACCGGACAAGTTGCAACCAATCTGATCGGCACAGACGCCTTTCAGGAAGCCGATACAGTGGGAATAACGCGGCATTGCACCAAACATAACTATCTGGTCAAAAAGCCATCCGATCTCGCTCCTGTCGTCAATGAGGCCTTTCATATTGCCACGCACGGCCGCCCTGGTCCGGTTGTGATCGATATTCCAAAGAACGTACAGGTTGCCGCCGCGGAGTTTAACCGCCACGCGGCAAAGCCCAATAATCGCTATCAACCGCGGACAGAGGGTGATTTCAAGGCGGTTAACGAAGCCGCTGAAATGATCATGAGTGCGAAAGCGCCGATTTTTTACACCGGCGGCGGGATCATCAACAGCGGCCCAAAGGCCAGCGAAACCCTTCGCGAACTGGCGAAAATTACAGGTTCGCCGGTTACCTCAACACTAATGGGTCTTGGCGCATTTCCTTCTGATTCCGAGCAATGGCTGGGTATGTTGGGCATGCACGGAACATTCGAAGCCAATATGGCAATGAACAAGGCCGATCTAGTGATTTGTCTAGGCGCACGATTTGATGATCGGATAACCGGGCGCATCGACGCGTTTTCGCCGAACAGTAAGAAAATCCATGTCGATATTGATCGCAGTTCCATCAACAAGACCATCCGCGTGGATCGCCCGATAGTTGGTGACGTCGGCCGTATCATGGAGCAAATCATTGCCGTTCTGAAAGGCCGCCGCTTTTCCGCACCGGGATATGAGGAATGGTGGGCGAGGATCAAGGGCTGGCGCGCAACGAATTGCCTAGAATATCCTGAAAATAAAGAAGAAATCATGCCGCAGGAGGCGATCGCCAAGCTCTGGGAGGCCACCCATGCACTCGAACCGATCATCACAACCGAAGTGGGCCAGCACCAGATGTGGGCAGCACAGCACTTTGGCTTTGACAAGCCCAATAAATGGCTGACAAGCGGCGGTTTGGGGACAATGGGCTATGGCCTGCCCGCTGCCATTGGCGCGCAATTGGGCAATCCCGATGCGTTGGTAATCGATATTGCCGGCGAAGCCTCGATCCAGATGAATATCCAGGAACTCGGCACAGCGAGCCAGTATCGCTTGCCAGTCAAGATTTTCATTCTGAACAACGAATATATGGGTATGGTCCGTCAATGGCAGGAACTAACTTATGAAAGCCGTTATTCAAGCAGTTATAGTGAAAGTCTTCCAGACTTTGTAAAGTTGGGTGAGAGCTATGGCTGGACTGGAATTCGCATTGAAAAGCCCAGTGATCTGGAAGCTGGTGTAAAGCAGATGATCGAATCTGACGGTCCGGTAATTGTTGATTGCCGTGTCGCCAAACTCGCCAATTGTTTCCCGATGATCCCTTCTGGTGCGGCGCATACCGAAATGCTGCTGACGCCCAAGGATGTCAAGGGTACAATGGATGACCAAGCAAAGGCGCTGGTGTAATGCATATTCATGACGAAGCCGTCGAACGCCACGTACTGGCGGTTACTGTGGACAATGAAGCGGGCATATTGGCGAAAATTACCGGCCTTTTCACGGCGCGCGGATATAATATCGATTCTCTGACTGTGGCAGATATCAGTGAAGATCACGCGATTAGCCGGATCACAATTGTGACCAACGGACCGCCGCATGTTATTGACCAGATCGAAGCACAGCTGGACCGGCTCGTCCCTGTTCACAACGTTGTTGATCTGACCGAGGCTGGTCCGCATGTGCAGCGCGAACTCGCTTTGGTGAAAGTCGCCGGAAAAGGCGAAAACAGGATTGAAGCGATGCGCCTGGCCGATGTTTATCGTGCCCGAGTGGTCGATGCTTCTACAGAGAGTTTTGTATTTGAAATCACCGGTTCGCCAGAAAAAATTGAGACTTTCGTAACACTGATGCGTGAAATCGGCCTCGTTGAGGTTGGCCGCACGGGCGTTGTTGGCATCTCAAGAGGGCCTGAAGCCGCATAAATTTAAATGAATATCGTCATGCTGAACTTGTTTCAGCATCTTCGGAGATCCTGAAACAAGTTCAGCATGACGTGAAAGAAGGGAATAAAATGAAAGTCTATTATGACGCAGATGCAGACCTAAATCTCATCAAAGACAAAAAAATCGCAATTGTTGGCTATGGCAGTCAGGGACATGCGCATGCACAGAATTTGCGCGATAGCGGTGTCGCTGATGTGGCCATAGCTTTACGAGCCGGCTCAGCGACTGCGAAAAAGGCAGAAGGCGCTAAGTTTGAGGTTATGACCAATGCGGAAGCGGCGGCTTGGGCGGATATTGTCATGATCCTTGCACCGGACGAGCATCAGGCTGCAATCTATGCCTCTGACCTACACGACAATATGAAACAGGGCGCCGCCCTCGCCTTTGCGCATGGCCTGAATATCCATTTTGGTCTTATCGAAGCGCGGGAAGATCTGGACGTCATCATGATTGCACCCAAAGGCCCCGGCCACACCGTGCGCAGCGAATATCAACGCGGCGGCGGTGTGCCTTGCCTGATCGCTGTTGAGCGCGATGCGTTCGGAAATGCGCATGATATGGCCCTTGCCTATGCATCCGGCGTTGGTGGTGGCCGTTCAGGCATTATCGAAACCAATTTCCGCGAGGAATGCGAAACTGATCTGTTCGGCGAACAAGCTGTGCTCTGTGGCGGTATTACGCATCTGATCCAGGCTGGTTTCGAAACGTTGACTGAAGCCGGATATGCGCCAGAAATGGCCTATTTCGAGTGTCTACACGAAACCAAGTTAATCGTTGACCTTCTCTATGAAGGTGGGATTGCGAACATGCGCTATTCGATCTCGAACACCGCGGAATATGGCGATATCAAAACTGGTCCGCGTATTATTACCGATGAGACCAAGGCTGAGATGAAACGTGTTCTTGCCGATATTCAATCTGGCCGCTTCGTGAAGGATTTCGTTCTCGACAACCGCGCGGGTCAGCCGGAATTGAAAGCTTCTCGCAAGGCCGCTGCGGCCCATCCGATTGAGGAAACGGGCGCACAATTGCGGGCCATGATGCCTTGGATTAGTGCCAACCAGTTGGTGGATAAAGAAAAGAACTGACATTTAACTGTCATCCCAGCGAAGACTGGGACCTCAGGAGACACTCATTGAGGCCTGAGATGCCAGCTTGCGCTGGAATAACAATAAATTGCAAAAAAGGCGGTTGAGATTGCTCTCCACCGCCCTTTTTTGTTCGTTCTCAAATTAATCGGTCGTGTAATGCTCGCTGGCATCATGGGTCGGGTAATTTTTGTCACCGCTCTCGATGAAGCCCGGAATATCTTCCCGCCATTTTTCAGCAACACCTTCGCTGAAATTCAGGTACAGCTTGCCGTCGACGATCTTGTAAACGTTCGGATCTCCTGGTGCGAGCGCGTCATTGGCGCCAATCGCCCAGGCACAATACCCACCATATTGCGGTGCATATTTCGCGGGATCAGCCTGAAATGTCGCTGCGTTTTCTGCATTGGCGAATTGATAGTCAAAACCCTGATAGCGAACACGAAATTCGTCACTGCCTTCAACCGGAGCATCGCCACTGAAGTAACTGACAGCGTCATAGCCGGATAGAGCAAGCGTTTCACCCGCATTTTCCGTGTAAACCAGTCCCTGCGGTTCACCGCCAAGGTCGGCAAGTACTGCTGGGGTAGCAACGCCAACAACTTCAGTAGTTTCGGAAGCCGGAGCCTGTTCGGCTGAACATGTGGCGACCGTGGTTGCCAAAAGGGTGATTGCGATAAACTTTTTCATTCCAAAATTCCTTCTTCAAATCCTGATAATTTTGTTTCGTAAAAATGTTTCAATGTTTCGTTGAGCTCATAATGGGTTCGTGTGCGGTGCGAAAAAGATTACATGGCGGTGCAAAAATATTTTTGAACGCTTGATTTCTGCGGCGCTGCGGATAGAACCAATGTCATGTTGAGGCTAAAAGCTCTCTCGCTACTACGACTTACACGCCCTTAGGCGTGCGATGTCAGCTGTCCAAAAGGACAGCAACCCGCCTAAGGGAAAAATTTCAAAATTGAAATCAAACCGAACGAGTTTGGCCTTGCGCCGCTCGGGTAGCAGCATAAGAGAAGCGACATGCATCCAATACCATCTCAGAAATACCGCCCTTTTCCGCAGATTGATCTGCCGGATCGTGAATGGCCGTCCAAGACCATAGACAAAGCGCCGCGTTGGCTCTCCACTGACCTGCGCGACGGCAATCAGGCGCTGATTGATCCCATGAATGCGGAAAAGAAGCAGCGCTTTTTCGACCTTTTGGTTAAGATTGGCATCAGAGAGATTGAGGTCGGTTTTCCTTCAGCGGGTGCAACCGATTTTGATTTTATCAGCGGTCTCGTGAAATCCGGAAAAATTCCGGATGACGTCATGGTGCAGGTACTGACCCAATCGCGAAGAGATTTGATCGAAACCAGCTTTGCCAGCCTGGAAGGAGCGAAACAGGCGATTGTACACCTGTATAATGCCGTTTCTCCCGCTTGGCGCGATGTGGTGTTCAAGCTAGGCAAGGACGGCGTGAAGGATATCGCTAAGGAAGGCGCGACCATTTTACGCGAACAGGCGGAGAAGTATCCCGATACCGACTGGCATTTTGAATATTCACCTGAGACATTCTCGACGGCCGAAATCGACTACAGTCTGGAAGTGGTTGAAGCGGTGATGGATATTATTGAGCCGACGACCGAAAAGCCTTTGATCCTGAACCTGCCGGCTACCGTTGAGGCTGCGACACCTAATATCTACGCCGATCAAGTCGAATGGATTTGCAAAAACATAAGCAAACGCGAGCATGTTGTCGTCAGCCTGCACACCCACAATGATCGCGGAACCGGCGTAGCTGCGACCGAACTTGGCATGATGGCTGGTGCAGACCGTGTAGAAGGCTGCCTGTTCGGTAATGGCGAGCGCACGGGCAATGTCGATCTGATTACAGTCGGTCTCAACATGTACACACAAGGGGTTGATCCCGGGCTCGATTTTTCGGACATGGACGAAATTCAGAACACCGTAGAATATTGTAACCAGCTGCCGGTACCAGAGCGACATCCCTATGCCGGGGAACTGGTCTTCACAGCCTTTTCAGGCTCGCATCAGGACGCGATCAAGAAAGGCTTCGCCGCGCAGGAACAGCGCAACGATGAAATGTGGAATGTCCCCTACCTGCCTATCGATCCGCGCGATCTGGGCCGGGATTATGAAGCAGTTATCCGCGTTAACAGCCAGTCCGGAAAAGGCGGCATCGCCTGGATCTTGCAACAAGATTACGGGTTAAAACTGCCCAAGCGACTGCAAGCCAATTTCAGCCGCACGGTGCAGGAACTGGCCGATGAGACCAGCCGGGAACTGTCCTCGGACGATATATGGGGGGCGTTCCAGAAACGCTATCATCTCGATGGCAGCGGGAAATATGCACTGGTCGACTATGAAGAGCAGAAAACCGGCAATGACCGTATTTTCGTTGGCAAGATCAAAGGCCCGGACGGAGAATTCTCTGTCAGCGGTCGCGGCAATGGTCTGATTTCGAGCGTTGTTGACGCGGTTTCATCCGCGCTTGGCATCACGTTGGAGATTAGGGACTATTCAGAACATGCGCTGGGATCTGGCAAGGACGCCACCGCCGCCGCCTATGTTGAATGCAGAGTCGATGACGGTGAAGAATTCTACGGCGTTGGTATCAACAATGACGTCGCTCGCGCCTCTGTCGAGGCCTTGCTCAGCGCTGTGAACCGGGTTTAACTGTTCCAAAGTACATCTGTCTTAATCATTCGATTAAAATGGGAATTATATACTTTACTAACCCGTGTTGCTGTTGTATTATGCACCAAAGAGTAAACAAAGAGAGAGGATAGCACATGGCACCCAAAGCACCCGGCAAGCATCATCGCGAAGGTATCAGCCTACTTGAATTGACAGAAATGTTTCCTGATGACATATCAGCAGAACAATGGTTCGAAAACGTCAGATGGCCGAGCCCTGGTGACAGGTCTTGTCCAAAATGCGGAAGTCAGAATACCACGCCAAAGGCAAACCGTAAACCCCTTCCTTACCGGTGCAGGGATTGCCGAAAGTTTTTTTCAGTTCGCCATGGTTCTGCCATGGAAAAATCGAAGATACCCCTCCGTAAATGGGCTTTCGCGATCTACTTGAACGCTACAAGCCTAAAAGGTGTATCTAGCATGAAACTGCACCGCGATTTGGATATCACCCAGAAGTCCGCCTGGTTCATGGCGCATAGGCTAAGAGAAGCTTTTGCTAGCAAGGAAGGGTTGTTTGCTGGGCCTGTTGAAGTCGATGAGACTTACTTCGGCGGCAAACGCAAGAACATGTCAAAAACCAAGCGGAGTGTCTTGGTAGGTCGCGGCCCTTCAGGGAAGACGGCGGTGGTTGGGGCTAAAGATCGCAGCACGAAGCTCGTCAAAGCCAAGGTGATTGAGACAACAGACAGTGAGACCTTGCAAGGGTTCACCGAAGGTACAACTGAATCCAAGGCCAAGGTCTGCACAGACGACGCGAGAGCCTATGTCGGGATGGCCCGTGATCATGAAACTGTCAATCACTCTACCGGTGAATACGTAAGAGGTATGGCCCACGCCAATGGCATTGAATCTTTTTTGGAGTATGCTGAAACGGGCACACAAAGGAACTTTCCACAAGATCAGCCCCAAGCACCTCCAACGTTATATAAATGAATTCTCTGGCCGACATAATATCAGGGACAGAAACACTATCGATCAAATGCGTAGCGTTGTAGAGGGAATGGTTGGCAAGCGGCTCATGTACTGTGACCTGACCGAGGGGGAACCTGCACGATGAGTAATGTTGCTGTAATTCCCCCCGTGGTCAGTGACCCAACGGCACTTGCCCGTTCACTTTTTCAAAAAACTCCACGCAGTACTAAGCAGAATGGTTATTGCGATCCTGTATTGGCCTGCATTGATAACATGGAATTCTTGCGCTCGGTTCCAGACGATCACTGCAAGCTAATTGTCACATCACCACCCTGCAACTTGGGAAAAGATTATGAAACACGATCTTCTTTGGATGACTATCTGAATGCTCAAGCGCGAGTCATTGAAGAATGTGTTCGAATTTTACACCCACAGGGGTCTATCTGCTGGCAGGTTGGGAACTGCGTTCAAAACGGCGAGATAATGCCCCTCGATATTCTTACCTATCCCCTGTTCCAAGGTTGTGGCTTGAAGCTGCGTAACCGCATTGTCTGGCACTTTGGCCATGGATTGCACTGCACTCGCAGACTGTCTGGCCGGTATGAAACAATCGTCTGGTGGACACTCGACAATGATTATACATGGAACCTGGACCCTATCCGCGTTCCTTCAAAATACCCGGGCAAGAAGCACTTCAAAGGCCCGAATGCCGGGAAGCTGTCTGGCAACCCCAAAGGGAAAAACCCCTCCGATGTCTGGGAGTTTCCTAACGTCAAGAATAACCATCCTGAAAAAACAATCCATCCCTGCCAGTTTCCCGTAGAACTGGTCGAGCGGCTTGTTCTTTCAATGACGGATGAAGGGGACGTTGTGCTTGATCCGTACATGGGAGTCGGGACAACCATTATTGCCGCTCTGATGCATAACCGTAGCGGATATGGATGTGATGTTGTCCCTGAGTACGTCGAACTAGCACATCAGCGCGTAACTGCTTGGCGTGACGGCTCTTTGCGCACCCGCCCGATGGGTAAGCCCGTCTATAACCCCGCACTGCCTAATGGCGGACACTAATGCACATAGGAGCAAGATACTCTCATCTGAACGGTGAAGAGTATCTTCTTGTTCACCATTACGAACTGTGGTGTGAACTGCTGTCTGTGGTTGAAAGCGTTGATGCAGAGGCTTGTCGCACCAAGGTATCGAAAGAACGTACCCGAAAAGGGAGGCAGCTCTATTCACCGATTGACATGAACGCTGCTTTCAAGCTCGGCCTGGAAGCCTTGGGTTGGGAGGAAAGGAGGCATACATTCCGGGTAACAGACGATGAAGACTTGCTACGTTCCATTCAAGGCAAAAGCGAAGCAGAACAAAAGGCTTCCATCATCGCGACCGGACGCAAACCCGTCATGTCCTGCAATCAGACGGATTTTGTCAAGGATCGTGTTGCCGTAGAAGTCCAGTTCGGGAAATACGCTTTCGTCGCGCACGATTTGTTTGTCAAACACTTGAGCTTTTATGTCTCTGATATAATCGACGCGGGTATAGAGATACTACCCATGAAGAGCCTCGAATCAGAAATGTCCAGTGGTGTACCCTGTTATGAGAGGGACTTGCTCAATGTTATTCGCCAAGGGCGTGGTGTTCCTTCTGTTCCACTGGTGCTATTGGGCGCAGAACCCTTACCACCCTTCAAAATTCCACGTCTGATTTGACATCTCGCTGATCTGTGTGATTCAAGGAGTCTCCACTATTGATATTGGAGGTTGTTTTGGCGGGAAGTGATTATTTTTCAGAGCTTTATTCGAGGATAGAGGCTGATTTTCGGGATCGTCTTCCCGGGTATCACAAGTCTCGGCGGGAGGGCCTGTCGGTGCTGGCAAGCGTGGTTTTGAACACGCGGAGTGTCAATCTGATGGAAAATGCAGCAGCTTTGCCGCGTGAGATTGGGTCGGTGGACCACCGATATCAGTACATTTCGCGCCTTCTGGGCAATTCCCATATCGATACTGACGAGGTCATGCAGGCCTATGTAGGGGAGATTTTCCGCCGCCAGATTGAGGCCGGAGAAACGACTGTACTGGCCCTTGATCAAAGCAAGCTCAACGAGGGTCACGAGGTCTTGATGCTGTCGGTGCGGATGAGGGATCGAGCCCTTCCGGTCGCCTGGCGTGTGCGCCAGACCAAGGGGCCGATTGGATGGCACGTGCAACACGAGCTTCTGGAAGCTGTGCGGCCCTGGCTTCCAGAAAACGCGCGCGTATTGCTGGCCGGAGACCGGTTCTATGGGACCGCCCGCTTGATCGAATGGTGCCAGAAGGCGGGCTGGGACTATCGGCTCCGCTTGAAAAGCAACCTTACCCTGCAGCATCAGGGAGGTGAGGTGGTAACCCGTGAGATCGCAGAATTGATGCCCGAAGGCATTGTAAAGGCAGAGCTTAATGAAACAGGCGTCCTCACCAACATCGGTGTGCTCCACGAAGACGGACACAAAGAGCCGTGGATCATCGCAATGAGCGTGACCCCATCCGAGTACAAGATACTCGATTACGGCATGCGATGGAGTATTGAGGCCATGTTCTCCGACTTCAAAACCCGAGGCTTCGGCATCACCCAAAGTCAGATCAGAAGACCAGATCGACTGGCGCGCCTCATCCTGGTTCTGGCAATCGCCATGTACTGGGCTGTTTCTACCGGAGCAAACGAAGAATACCACGTCGCGCAACGCGGCGAAAAAAGGGGATCCGAAAAGCCCGACGATCCCTGTGTTCACTCTTCAAAGCAGGTCTGCGCGCCATCAGAAGAGCCATCGCCGGTTACGCAAAAATCCCCAAACTCTGGCAGGTTTGGATAAATTGAAGGGTGGTAAGGCGCAGAACCATAAGTGGGTTGATCTAGGGTTAAAGTTAACCTACACTATCCCCGTCTCATGGCGATCAGGGGCCCGTCTCATGGCGATCAGGGGCCCGTCTCATGGCGATCAGGGGCCCGTCTCATGGCGATCAGGGGCCCGTCTCATGGCGATCAGGGGCCCGTCTCATGGCGATCAGGGGCCCGTCTCATGGCGATCAGGGGCCCGTCTCATGGCGATCAGGGGCCCGTCTCATGGCGATCAGGGGCCCGTCTCATGGCGATCAGGGGATAGTGTGATTCCCACCCTTACAACCCTTCCAGCATTACTGGACTAGTAGGTACCTTTAAGTTCACGTGGCGTCACCTCCTTTTCACCCTGAGATTTGCGCTTAGCGCAAGGGCTAGGCCGTACCAAGCGGCTTAGCCCTATTATATTCACGGTGACCTGTCCCCGGCAAGGTTAATTAACTATATAATCCCCCAAGCAATGGTGTACTCGAGCGGTGTCTGATGAATGGGTCCATATCCGGGCTGAT
Source organism: uncultured Parasphingorhabdus sp. (assembly GCA_951813595.1). Lineage (GTDB taxonomy): Bacteria > Pseudomonadota > Alphaproteobacteria > Sphingomonadales > Sphingomonadaceae > Parasphingorhabdus. The sequence continues at coordinate 255,800 of CATOTQ010000003.1, forward strand.
GGCATCTACAGTGGTCTCAGAGGCGACGATGGCCGATTGTGCTGCCTGGTTATCATCGGCGTGAACAGCCGGGGTCACAAGCACTTCCTGGCAATCGAAGATGGTGTCAGGCAGTCAAAACAGAGCTGGCGTGAGGTGTTGCTGTCTCTGAAACAACGGGGTCTGGACCAACCCCCGAAGTTGGCAATTGGAGACGGCGCCCCGGGCTTCCGGGCCGCAGTGGAGGAAGTGTATCCGGAGACGGGCGTTCAACGTTGCTGGCAACGTTGCTGGATGCACAAGACCGGCAATGTGCTGAACTATCTGCCGAAGTCTGTCCAGGAGAAAGCGAAGCAGGGTCTGCATGATATCCGGATGGCAGAAGATCGAGCTGATGCAGCAAAGGCGTTCGATAATTTTGAGGAACGTTTCGGTGCAAAGTACCCCGAGGCGGTGGAATGCTTATCGAAAGACCGTGACGCGTTGCCGGCATTTCATGACTTTCCAGCGGAACACTGGACCCGTATCAGGACAACCAATGTCATTGAGTCGAGTTTTGCGACGTTCCGGCATGGAACACGCCAAGCCAAAGGTTGTGTCACGCGCAATACGATGTTGACGATGGTCTGCAAGATGGGATTATGCGCAGAAGATTCCTGGCGCAAATTGAGAGGCTTCAGACACCTGGCGAAGGTGATTGAAGGCGTGAAGTCTAAAGATGGAAGCGAGGTGAACAAGGACGACATGCCAGCCGCATGACTAACTTGCCAGACACTACTTTTGACAATAACTCCGCCTCCACTCGAGTTAAAGCTTGTCGATAGCTGCAAGGACCGTCGGCGTTATCTTCTCGACAATGAGGTCGATTCCCTTGTCGTTGGGATGAATTCCATCCTCCAGAATCAGGTCGGGGCGGTCAATCAAGCCATCCATGAAAAACGGATAAAGCTCTGTACCATATTGCTTTGCCAAGGCCGGATAAATGCCGTTAAATTCCGCACCATATTCCCTGCCCAGATTAATCGGCGCCACCATTCCTGTCAGCATCACAGGAATTTCGCGATCTTTAAGTTTTTTGACCATGGCCTCCAGATTGGCGCGAGATTCCAATGGTTTCAGACCGCGTAGCAAATCATTACCACCCAACCCAAGTATCACCAAATCAGGTTTTTTCGGCAAGCTATCAAGCACAAAGTCCATCCGCCGCAAACCAGCCGCAGTAGTATCTCCTGATACGCCCGCATTGTGCACCTTAACATCCTTGCCAGCTTCCTGGAGAGATTTTTGCAACTCCGGGACAAAGCCTTCATTTTGGGGAAGACCATAGCCAGCATAGAGACTATCGCCAAATGCCAAGACCAAAGTATCGGCCTCAGCCATGGCTTCTGGTTCGACATTTGCAGTGACTTCGACTTGCTCACTGTCCGTTGGTGCAGCTTGCTCAGCGGGAGAACAGGCGGCAATCAGTTGAATAACCGCAATACCCAACCCATATTGCACAAATCGTTTTAACATCGGATCAATTCTCCCACTATGTCACAATCAAACGCCGCAACCAGCGATGCCTTAGAGGCTGATTCCAATATTGCGATTCAGGCGCAAAATGTCACCCTGTCTTTGGGTGATGGCGAAGCCCGTGTCGATATCTTAAAAGGTATCGACCTTTCGATCGAAACAGGAAGCACTGTCGCATTACTCGGGCCTTCCGGCTCCGGCAAATCATCTTTGATGGCTATTCTGAGTGGTTTGGAGCGCGCAACAAGCGGCACGGTGAATATTGCAGGTGCCAATTTCGGAAAAATGAATGAAGATGAACTGGCTGTAGCAAGGCGTGGTCGGGTTGGTATCGTTCTCCAAGCCTTTCACCTGCTGCCCACCATGACCGCGCATGAAAATGTCGCCGTTCCGCTTGAATTGGATGGTTCGGAAGATCCGTTTTCGATCGCGGCCGAGGAATTGACAGCCGTTGGTCTCGGTGATCGACTGGGTCACTATCCAACACAACTGTCCGGCGGCGAACAACAGCGCGTCGCCATTGCCCGTGCCATGGCATCGCGGCCGACGATTATCTTTGCCGATGAACCTACTGGCAATCTGGATCAGGCGACGGGCGACATTATTATCGAACTTTTGTTTGATCGCCAGAATGCAACGCAGGCAACTTTGCTGATGATCACTCATGATCCGGAACTGGCGAAACGTTGTGATCGCATAATCGAGCTGCGCGATGGTCTGATCGAACGGGATAGCGTTACATGAGCGGCAATCTTGCCAAGGCATGGACGATAGCGCGCCGCGATTTGCGTGGGCGCTTTGTAGGCTTGCGCCTGTTGATCGTCTGCCTGTTTCTTGGCGTGGCGACGCTGGCAACTATTGGCAGCTTGACGGTATCAATCACTGAAGAGCTGGCCAACCGCGGGCAGTCCATTCTGGGCGGCGATATTGAAGTATCCATCGCACAACGAGAGGCGACATCCGAGGAACTAGATGCTCTGCGCGATGAAGGCGACATGTCGGAAACCATTCGCATGCAGGCCATGGCCCGCTTGCCCGAGCGGAGTGACACGCAAATGGTGGAGCTGAAAGGCGTCGACGAACTGTATCCGCTTTATGGGCAATTAACCCTTGAAAATGGCGACGTTGCAGCAAAACCTAGTGCGTCCGATATTTTCGTCACTCCTGCCCTTATGCAGCGCTTGTCTTTGGAAACCGGTGATACGATCAATTTCGGTGAATCTAGCTTTACCATCGCTGGTGTGATTGCCGATGAACCTGACCGATTGAGCGAAGGATTGTCACTAGGACCGGTGGCGATTACCTCACTGGAAGGATTGAAATCAACCGAGCTAATCCAGCCCGGAAGCTTGTTCGAAAGCAAATACCGGATAAAACTGCCTCCTGAAGTCGACCCAAGTGAACTGGCAGATCGTCTTGGCGAAGAGTTCAAGAATCAGGCTTGGGAAATTGATACACGGAACAACGGTGCCCCCGGAACGAGGCGTTTCATCGAACGGATGGGGCAGTTTCTGACACTGGTGGGCCTTGCCTCACTGGTTATTGCAGGCATCGGCGTAGGTAATGGTGTCGCATCCTATCTGCGCGGCAAGCAGAATGCGATTGCGACACTCAAAATCCTCGGCGCTGATAGCGCGATGATCTTTCGCATTTATATGTTGCAGATTTTCGCAATCGCGCTGACCGCCATTGTCGCGGGGCTTTTTGTAGGCGCTTTCATTCCCTATTTGATCCTGCAATTTGCCGGAGATGTTCTTCCGATCCGTCCGGATTTCGCCATCTACCCGCTGCCTCTATTTGTAAGCGCGGCCTATGGCTTTCTGATCGCGATCATTTTCGCCATGCCGCCGCTTGCACGCGCTAAACTTATTCCCGCTGCCGGTTTGTTCCGCGGCGAAGGCAATAGCTGGCGTTCGATTGATCGCCTTACATGGCTGGCGGTTGGCCTCTCCATTGCCGGGATTATTGCACTGGCGGTTGGCAGCACCAAGGAACCGACGTTCACCTTGGCGTTTATTGGCTCAGCGCTAGGCATCCTGATCTTGCTTACATTACTTGGCACTCTGATCCGGTGGTTGGCCAGCAAAGCAACGCGACCAAAACAACCGTTGTTCCGGCTTGCTCTAACCAATCTACATCGCCCGGGAGCGCAAACCGGACAATTGGTCGTGGCTTTGGGACTGGGCCTCACGCTATTCGCTACTCTCGCCGCGATCCAAACCAGCCTGAACAATGAAATCCGCAACACAGTGCTATCTGAAGCACCAAGCTTCTTTGTCCTTGATATCCCTGTCGAGCGCTCCGAAGAATTCTCGTCCAGAGTAAATGCCGAGGGCAATAGTGCTGAGATTAACATCGTCCCAACCCTGCGCGGAATTATCACCGAATATGGCGGACAGATAGTCTCGGAACTGGAAGAGATTCCCGAAGGCGCATGGGTACTCCGGGGTGATCGCGGATTAACCTACAGCGAAACCGTGCCGGAAGGCAGCGAAGTGACTTCCGGCGAATGGTGGGATGCTGACTATAGCGGACCGCCGGTAGTTTCAATGGATGAAGAAGTCGCTGGCGTGCTCGGCCTTGAGGTCGGTGATAGCCTAACCGTAAGTCTGCTCGGCGTCGAAATAAAATCGACTATCGCTTCGCTACGTGCTGTGAATTGGCGCAATTTCGGGTTCAATTATGTACTTGTTTTTCCCCCAAATATTCTTGCCAACACACCGCATAATGTCGCGGCAACCATCCAGGTTGAGGAAGCGAAGGAAGACAGTTTGCTCGGGATTCTACCAAGCGAATTCCCGTCCATTTCGATGGTGAAAGTGAAGGAAATCACCTCGCAGATCAGCACTATCCTCAACCAAATGGCAACCGCGATTGCTTCAGCCGCTTCGATTGCCATCTTCTCAGGGATAGCCGTTTTAATTGGAGCCATTGCTGCATCCCGTCAGTCGCGGATCTACGACAGTGTGATTCTAAAATTGCTCGGCGCGACACGCACCCAAATATTGTCAGCGCAGGCAATCGAATATGCAGTGCTGGCGATCCTGCTTTCGGGTGTCGCTTTGGGATTAGGCCTGTTTGCAGGCTGGTTTGTTATCACACAGATATTCGAGTTTACCTGGCAACCGGATTGGGGCGTCGTCATGCTTACACTAGCAATCGGCGCTATTGTGACGCTGGGCATCGGATTGATCGGATCTATCCCGGTTCTCTCAGCCAAACCAGCTAGGGCGCTTCGCGAACTCTAGTCTTTGGCCAGCCTGACGGCTATCGGCGCTGACATGAAAAGCTGTGCCAGATGGTAGAAAATCAGTGGCAGGATCACCAACCCTGCCCGCTCTGGTGCAAAGATGATGGCAGCAAGTGGCGCACCTATTGCGACACTTTTCTGCGCACCTGAAAAAAGCAATGTTTTCCGATCACTGCGCGGCAATCCCATCAATCCGCCCAACATCCAGGTTCCGGCAAAGGCCAAAACCAGCCAAAGCGACAGCGCGCCTGCCAGCCAACCGAATTCCAGCCCGCTCACCCTAGTCCACATCCCAGCAATGATCGCAGCGGAAAAGGAAACATAGACCGCAAGCGCAATCGCACCTTTGTCCAGCCAACCCGTAAAATCCTTGTGCCGCATGACCCATGGCCGAAGCAATCTTTGAAACAGCTGCCCCAGTATGAATGGTAATACCAATATTGCCGCAATTTTAAAGATCGTGTCGGTTGTGATTTCCACACCAACTGCACTTGCAATCAAAGCGAACAACAATGGTGAGAGAAATACACCGATCAGGTTGATAAATGCACTGGCTACGACGGAAGCCGCGACGTTGCCCTTTGCAATTGCGCAATAGCTGGTCGCTGATTGTACCGTACTTGGAAGCACGCCCAAAAACAGGAAACCCAGCGCAACATCGGATGGAAGCATCTGAACAACGGTTTTGGATAGTATCAAGCCGATGATCAGCATCACGCCAAACACCCAGACGAAAATCGTACCTTGCAAGCGGATATTGCGCAAACCAGCCTGTACTTCGCTGCGTTCCAATCGGATACCATGGAGCAGAAAAATAAGAAATATGCCGGCGTTGAAAGCAACCCGGGCAATTTCCTCTGCCTGCCCTTGAACCGGCAATAAAGTCGCAAGCAAAACCGCACCGGTGAGCAGCCAGATAAATTTGTCAGCAAGGATCAGGCGGACGGTTTGCATCGACTTCCGTTACTGCTTCACCCAACCGGTTGACGCAAGCATTTAGACAAGCAACAAGGCGGAATGGACAAGCTGCTAACACTCTGTGTGGTAACAATATTTCTGGCAAGTTGCTCAGACAGGGATGTCGCAGAGCCTCTATCAAGTTTCAATCTGTGGAGTAGCAACCATAGTGAGGAAATCGCAAGCTTTTCGGATTTTCTCTCCGAAAATGCAGTTGAAAATGTACTGCCGATCGAACAATTACTTCGCAGTGATGTTCGCTGGAAAAGTTGCGATTCCGAGCCGTACATGATTCCTCCAGAAAACCATTGGAGTAACATTGTTAACACGCTTAGGGTCGTGAGAGACAAAATTGTACCTCTCATAGGTTCGGTTGAGGGACTTTCGGTTTATCGTAATCCCAAAATTAACGATTGTATCGGTGGTGCAACTCGCAGCTACCACATGCGATTCTTCGCCATAGACATGCGGCCTAACAATGAAATGAGTCGCGACCAGCTTATCCAAAAGCTATGCGATTTCCACAACGACGAAGGCAAGAAATTTAATGTCGGACTTGGAATCTATAAGGCGACACGATTTCATATCGATACTGCTGGCTACCGCACATGGGGGAAGGTCAACTGTGCATCTATAATCTCTGCCCGTTCTTGCTGCGTTAGTTTCAGATCATCCGTAAAACCAAGCAAGCCGGCAGTATTATCATCCGCATTGATCCGAGAAGAAATCGGCACGGTGATTTCCAGGTTTTCGGTCAGTGCCGTCTTCTCCAGAATATCCGACTCGACGGGCCTGTTGATCCGTTCCACGGAGTCCGCAAATCGCCCCTGGTTCAACAAATGCATGGCCTCGAAATTCCGGCGCAGTCTTTGTGTAATGGGATTACCGGATTTCATCTCCAAAGATTGCTCAAACAGGCGATCCGCTTCGGCAAATTCGCCCAAATTTGATTTTTGAAGAGCCCGGTTGATCAGATACTCTTCGGGATTGACTGCGTCATCTTCTATGCCGGTTGTACGCTGTTGTAGCGTTTCGAAAAAGGCGGCGGCCTCGGCATAGTTGCCACTTAAATTACGGCGATAGCCCTCTGCTAACGCCAATTCTGGTTTAAGAGTTGCTGCCTGCACCCGGGCAAATGCGAACGGATCTTCAATTGACGTGGTTGCGACATCAATTTTTCCTTCGGCAATCTGATTATTGACGATCGATTTCAAAGCCAGCAGGGTGGCGCTGTCATAGGCGGCTAGGCCCTCTGCCAGATAAGCATTATTGCCCTGCTGTCCCTGATAAATGGAATAGGCAATAGGTTCATCAGCTAATCGGCAGGTTGTATGCTGAAAGCCGTCCACGGCGCTATTTGGTCCTTGCGGATAAGAAATATCTTCAGCTCGTTGCTTTGAAACCTGATCAAGCAGATTGCCAGATGGTTCGCGCGCTGAATAGACGTAACCGACAGGCAAAGCCGAATCGCGGCAAACAACAGCCCAGCTACGATCAAAAATTCCTTGCTTTGCTTTGTTTTCCAGACTGCGGTCCTAAACCTGGCACAATATGCCATCCGCTTCCCCAATCGAAAAGCTGTCTCGCAAGGTAACGGGTGTACCTTGGGCTAGGGCGATTGAAGGACTGGCAATGGTCGCCAGTGCAATTAGTGGTAGGCTATACTTTTTCAGGCCGGTCATATCTTTCCCACACAAACTTTTGTCAGTTCCGCCAAAGCTGGCTGAACCGAATTGTTTGCGACCCGAAAAATCCCCTCGAAACCGACTCTTAGCGAATGATTTCGATTCTGGTATAGTAATTTATCGACTCTGATACGCAAATATGGTGACATTTGTCACTTTTTGATACGCGCCGATTTATAGTGTATTATTTTCAATAGGTTATGGTTAATCAAATCCTATAAATTTTACATTCTGGGACAAATCGACGCGGGGAACTTCGAAATTGTTTATCGGATGGTCTGGATCGCGATAGCCAATCGCCATGCCGCAGAAGAATATATGATCGTCATCAATTCCCAATAACTCACGCATATAAGTACCATACATCGCCCAGATTTCCTGAGAGCAACTGTCGAGGCCTTCCTCGCGCAAAAGCAGCATAACTGTTTGTAACCACATGCCCATATCAGACCATTGCGGCGGGCCCATATATTTCTTGGTGTAGGTGAACAGCTGTATCGGTGCGCCGAAACTGTCCCAGTTTTTGAACATCTGTGCAATGCGTCCGGCCTGATCTTCGCGCTTGAGATCAACGGCATCAAACATCGCCTTGCCAACACCGCGGCGCTGGTCTTCATAACGGCCTTCCAGTTCGGGTGGATAGATGGCATATTCCATGCCTTCGCCCATCGGTGCTTCCTTGGCCTTTGCCTTGATTTTGGCGGTCAGATCAACCAGCGCATCGCCGCCAACCACGACTGCGTTCCAGGGCTGGGTATTGCCGCCTGAAGGAGAGCGTTGGGCAGTCTCAAGCACGCGTTCGATGATGGCGTTGTCGACCGGCTTGTCGAGAAACTGGCGCACGGATCGGCGCGATGTGACGGCTTCGGTTACGTTCATTTTTCTGTTTCCTCAAGATATTCGTCTGAGATTGCCCATTGATACGATTTCAGTATTTCAGCTTCTTTGTTCTGATTGGAAATATGAATAATGATGGCTCGTTCGAGCTCAATGGTTGGATGTTTTGCACTAAACTTGCTGAACCAAAACGCTTCTTCAAGCGGTTCAGAATTATGCCAAGTTGTCATTACAAATTTGTCGTCGGGGGTGTCACCGTAATCATGTTGCGACAGGTTAGTCTGATCCACTTTGTCATGCCACAATTCGCAGTTTTCGCCCCATGACGACATGTAGAGACAACCACTATCAACAATCCAGTTACAGATTTGATCTTGCCACTCTTCAGCGACCGTTTCCTCGATGACCAAGACAGTTTTTGTTGGACAAGATTCCATTGATGGAGGAGCCGATCTTGGCGGCAAATGAATGTAGACAGGAGCTACATTGTCCGACAATTCAATCCTCATCAAACAGACTGGCCAACTGCTCCACCATCGTCCCGCCAAGCTGTTCGGCATCCATGATCGTCACAGCCTTTTTGTAATAACGCGTCACATCATGGCCGATGCCAATCGCAACCAACTGCACGGGCGAGCGACTTTCGATCCATTCAATCACCTTGCGCAGGTGGTTTTCGAGATAGGCGCCGTGGTTCACGGAAAGGGTGCTATCGTCCACCGGCGCACCATCGGAGATGACCATCATGATACGGCGTTCTTCGGGGCGTCCGATCAGACGGTTATGCGCCCACAGCAGGGCCTCGCCGTCGATATTTTCCTTGAGTAGCCCTTCGCGCATCATCAGGCCGAGATTTTTCTTTGCGTGCCGCCAGGGCTCATCGGCTTTTTTGTAGACGATATGGCGCAGGTCGTTGAGGCGTCCGGGATTGGCGGGGCGATCCGCTGCCAGCCAGTCTTCGCGGGTCTGGCCGCCTTTCCAGGCGCGGGTCGTGAAGCCGAGAATTTCGGTTTTGACGCCGCATCGTTCGAGCGTTCGCGCCATGATGTCGGCGCTGATCGCGGCGATACTGATCGGCCGTCCGCGCATCGAGCCGCTATTGTCGATCAGCAGCGTCACCACCGTATCGCGGAAATCGGTTTCGCGTTCGATCTTATAGGAAAGACTATGTGCCGGATTGCTGACCACGCGGGCTAGGCGGGCGGCGTCGAGCATCCCCTCTTCCTGGTCAAAGTCCCAGCTGCGATTCTGCTGCGCCATCAGGCGGCGCTGAAGACGGTTGGCGAGCTTGGTCACCGCGCCCTGCAAATTGGTCAGCTGCTGATCGAGGAACGCACGCAGCCGGGTCAGTTCTTCATCATCGCGCAGCTCGGTTGCGTCAATAATCTCGTCATATTTGTCGGACCACGCGGTGTAGTTGAAGCTCGGCGGCAAGTCGGACATCGGGCGGTTGGGACGAACCGGCATCATGCCATCGTCGCCGGTATCACCCATCTCGTCTTTGGCGCCTTCCTCCAAATCTTCGGCGTTCATCTCGCTTTCGGATTCCTGCGCGTCGTCTTCGCTCTGTTCGGAACGCATTTCCGACTCGCCCTGATCACCAGTGGCTTCGTCATCGGTGCCATCATCATCCTGATCATCCTCGCTGTCATCAGCATCGGTTTCCTCGTCGGACTTGATCAGGTCGAGATGCTCGAGAAGCTGGGTCGAAAGCTGCGCAAAACTATCCTGATCGTCGAGTGTCAGGTTGAGGCCGTCGAGATCAGCACCAGCGCCTTCCTCTATCCACTCGCGAAGCATATCGAGGCCTTTCACCGTGCGTTCCGGCGGAGCTTCGCCAGTCAGTTTTTCGCGCGCCAGCAGGGCGAGGGCGGTTGAAATAGGAACCTCATCGCGGTTTTGCGCCCGCGAAATAGGATCAGATCGCATCCGCATTTCCAGCGATGCCGCTAGATTTTCCTTAGCACCGGCTAAATTTCGCGATCCCAGCGCATCGGTGCGAACCTGTTCGAGCGCATCGAAACAGGCGCGGGCGATGGCTTCCACAGGTGCATTTTTCCGGTGCGTCGCTTCATCATGATGGCGCAATTTAAGCGAAAAACTGTCCGCAAAACCGCGCGCTTCCGCGACTTGCTCGTCTGGCAGATCGCGGGCTGGCATCGGAACCTTCATATGCTGGCCGGATTGAGAGGGAGCTTCGGCGGTATAGGCCAGTTCCACGTCCGGGTCCTTGGCCATAGCGCGCGCTGCGCCGCCCAGCACATCTTTCAGGTCATCCAGTTTGGAACGGTCAGCCATAGAAGTTTGCGTAGCCAAGCTTTGCGCGACAATCAATTGTCCAATTGGGCTGCCATCTAAAACCTTCTCCCTCGAGAGTGAAGGTCAGTCTATTAGCCTTGGTCTTCCCGTTGCCGGATCGACACACCGCCTTCCCCAAATTCAAGTTCGACCGGTTGGCCGCCGATTTCGGTTCCAATTCGCAGGCCGTCTTCGCTGATGCCAATGTCATTGTCTCCGATCCGGCCCTCAATTTCGGGTATTTCTGGAATCTCGGGCAGGTCGAGCGGTTTGACCGGACCATCCGGATTTGGCGTTTTAACTGGTTTGGCTGGCTTGACCGGTCCCTTGCCCTGAACCGCTTGTCGCATGAAATCCTTCCAGATGCGTGCTGGCAATCCGCCGCCGCTAATACCCTTTAAAGGCGTATTGTCATCATTTCCAATCCAGACACCGACGACCAGTCGATCCTCGCCATCACCCGCATATCCGACAAACACGGCATCACGATTGTTCTGGGTTGTGCCGGTCTTGCCGTAATTGGCGATCGAAAGACGCGCGGCACGACCGGTGCCATTGTTCACGGCATAGCGCATCATATCCTGCATTCGGCCATGGGTGCTGGTACCATAGCGACCAGGCCAATCGAACAGCCATTCGCCCCAACTCTGCTCTTCCTTCCTGAAGACATAGGGTTCAACCGGCCAGCTATTGCCCGCCACGCCCGCGTAGGCGGCTGTCAATTCCAGCAGAGTAGTAGTCGATGTGCCCAGCGCAAGGCTTGGGTCGTCTTTGGCCAGAGGCGATTGGACACCAAGATTTTTTGCTTCACGGATCACCGCATCGTCGCCCAACTGATTGAACAGTCGCACCGACGCAACATTACTGGAGCGCGCAAAGGCCTCCTTCAGCGTAATGTCACCGCGATATTTCTCGCCGTAATTCTTTGGGAGGTAGCCGCCTTTGGTAATCGGACTGTCATCAACCATATCATCCGGCATCATTCCCGAGCGAAGCGCCGCGAGCCAGACGAAAAGCTTGAACGTGCTCCCCGGCTGACGCTTGGCTTGTGTCACGCGATTGAAGGATGACTTTCCATAGTCCTTCCCGCCAATCATTGCGACGACTTCACCGTCGGGACGCATGGCCACCAATGCGACCTGTGCCGAACCAAGCGGTGCCCGGCCAACCGCTCGGCGCGCGATTTTTTGCAAGCGGGAGTCGAGCGTCGTGGTCAGGGTGAGTTTTTCATAACTCATGTCCGTCAATTCACGCGCCTGAGGCATGGCCCAGTCAGCGAAGTAAGTTCCGGTGGGGACAGTGTTGCGTGTGCGGACGTCGAGACTCGGGTTAGGCAGGGCGTCCACCTCCGCCTGTGTCATAAAGCCAGCAGCAACCATTGCGCCGCGCACCAGATTGGCGCGCTTGGCCGCGAGATCGGGGTTCTTGGTTGGAGCTAGCCGGGATGGCGCCTGCACCAGCCCAGCGAGCATGATCGCCTGTTCGGGCTTCAGGTTTTCCGGCTTGCGATAATAATAATGCAGCGAGGCGGCGCGCAGGCCATAGACATTATCACCGAAATAGACGTTGGAAAGGTAACGCTCCAAAATCTCGTCTTTGGTGAGCCATGTTTCCAGCCAGAACGCAATCATCATTTTTCGGGCTTTGCGGGTCAGGCTCCGTTCGGGTGTCAGGAAAGTCAGCTTGGCCAGTTGCTGGGTAATCGTGCTGCCGCCCTGGATGCCGCTGCTGCCGGTCACATTGTTCCAAAGCGCCCGCGCCAATCCGCGTGGATCGACGCCCCAATGCGAATAGAAACGGCGGTCTTCGATCGCCATGAATGCTTGCGGCACATGGTCCGGCAGGTCCTCTATCTTCACCGGTTCGTCGACCACTGCTCCGTTTCGGGCAATAGGTTCGCCATCGGAAGTCAGCAAGGTGATCTGGGGCGGTGCAATAGGTTCAAGCGATTTGGATAGCGGTGCAGTGATCGCAAGATAGGCGACCATCAGGATGAACAGCAATAGCATCGCCGCGAACCCGCGACTGAACCACCACCATTTCCCGCGTGGTTTTTTGAGCGGTGTGACCGGTTCATGCTCATCATGCGTCGGCCAGCTATTCGGTACCGGCTGGTAGAAATTCTCTTCCGGTTCTTCACGTTTGCCAAACGGCCAAAACCAGCGCCGCTTTAGTTTGGATTGAGAAGTCCGGTCCAGCATATCTTAGTGTATTACCTCAATAACACGGCTTTGGCGAGTACAAAATGTGACTCTTTGATTCAAATCAATGGCGGCATCTCTTCACGCTGGCAAATGCACCTTATCTGAATGCGCGAATATAGTTTCGCCAACAGAAGGGGAAGAAAATGTCACATACACCGCACGAACTGCATGATGAATTTCCGGAAGCCGCAGACATCCTGCATAAGTTAAAGGTCGAAAACGCCCACTTCCACACGTTGTCGGAGCGCTATCATACAATTAACCGCGAAATTCACCGCATCGAAAGCGGTGTGGAGGCTTCCTCCGACGAACGTGCAGAGGATCTGAAAAAACAACGGCTGTCTTTGCTGGACGAAATTGGTCACATGATCAAGGAGTCGGCCTGATGGCGACGGATCTGGCTACCATTCGTGCCGGGCTGGAAACCCGGCACAAGGAGCTTTCAGAGCGCCTCGGTCGGGTAGAAGAAGCGCTGCATAGCTCCCACAGCCATGACTTCGCCGATCAGGCCACTGAGCGCGAACAGGACGAGGTGCTGGAGGGCGAAGAGGTGGTATTCGAATAGGAACTTGCCCAGATCGAAGCTGCGATTGCACGTATTGATGCCGGAACTTACGGTGAGTGCGGCAATTGCGGTGAAGACATCGCACCAACGCGGCTGGAAGTGCAGCCAGAAGCGCCGCTTTGTATTAAATGTGCTAGTTGAGTGTGGTCGAGCTTAAGCCCCAACAACACTCTCCGGCAAATCCTCACCGAACACGCGCTGGTAATATTCAGCCACCAGCATTCGCTCTGCCCCATCGCATTTGTTGAGGAAGCTCAGGCGGAAGGCGAAACCGACGTTATTGAAGATCGCGGCGTTCTGGGCCCAGCTGATCACCGTACGCGGGCTCATTACGGTCGAGATATCGCCGTTGATAAAGCCTTCGCGAGAAAGGTCGGCGACCTTGATCATGTTTTCGACGGTGCTGTTATCGGTGTCGGGCACTTTGGACAGGATGACCTTCGCTTCGGTGGCAGCTGGCAGATAGTTGAGTGTGACCACGATGTTCCAGCGGTCCATCTGACCCTGGTTGATCTGTTGCGTACCATGGTACAATCCACTGGTATCGCCGAGGCCAACGGTATTTGCGGTTGAGAACAGCCGGAAATTTGGATTGGGGCGGATCACGCGATTCTGGTCGAGCAGGGTCAATTTGCCTTCGGTTTCCAGCACGCGCTGGATCACGAACATGACATCGGGACGCCCCGCATCATATTCGTCAAACACCAATGCGGTCGGTGTTTGTAGCGCCCAGGGAAGCAAGCCTTCGCGAAATTCGGTGACCTGCTGACCGTCTTTCAAGACAATAGCATCGCGGCCAACCAGATCAATACGGCTGATGTGTGCATCGAGGTTGATCCGGATACAGGGCCAGTTGAGGCGCGCGGCGACTTGTTCGATATGGGTCGACTTTCCCGTGCCGTGACAACCCTGCACCATCACGCGGCGATTAAACGCAAAACCGGCGAGTATCGCCGCAGTGGTATCCTGATCAAACACATATGATGGATCAAGATCGGGAACGCGTTCATCTTTTTCGCTGAACGCCGGGATTTTCATGTCCAGATCAATGCCGAACGTCTCGCGTGCATCAACTTCCTGATCGGGTGCGTCCATCACGGTCTCGCCGCTGCCGGTAGGATGGGTGTTCGGTATATCGGTCATCAATCGTCCTATGGGAAACTATTTCGTGGGTAACTAGTCGGAGGGTCGCGGCGATGCAAGGCGGAACCGCGTTGTTTCCTTGCCGACGCTTTTGGCTTATTGCAACAGCGTGGTTGAAATTTCCCCTCTCAATATCGCCAGCGAAAAGTTCCGGCATCGGCTGGTAACGCAGGTGAAGGACTTTTTCACCGATGTGGGAGAGGGGGAAGCGCCGACACCTGCGTCTGATGAAGCTCTGTTCGAGCGGGATTCGCCCATCCGGTTGGTCCATGCCGATGTGGTCGCCATGATGATTGGCGGGATTCGCGGGCTGTTGCTGCAGATGCTGCATCCGCATGCGCTGCAGGGTGTGCTGGATTACAGCGATTTCCGTAACGATGCACATGGCCGCCTACGACGGACTGCGCGATTTATCGCAGTGACCACCTTTGCCCATCGTGACGAGGCCAACGCAACCATTGATCGCGTTAACAAGATTCATGCAAAGATCAGCGGGACATTACCGGATGGAACGTTCTATTCAGCGCAAGACCCAAAGACGCTGGCCTGGGTGCATGTCGCCGAAGCGACCAGTTTCCTCGCCGCCTATCGGCGCTATGTGCGGCCCGACATGCCGCTGGCGGAGCAGGATGAATATTATCGCCAGTTCGCGGTAATCGCCCGGAAACTCCACGCCGATCCAGTGTCCGAAACGCGGCTGGAGGCGGAAACGGCGTTCCGGGAAATGCGAGCGGATCTGCAGGTAACTCCCGATACCCATGAAATCGCCAATTTCGTCCTGACCCAGCGCGCGAAAGGTTCGCCACCGGGCGCACAACAACTATTGGGAGCAGCGGCTATCGACCTGTTGCCACCCTTCGCAAAAGAGATGCTCGAACTGCGTTATCCGCGTGTCTCGCTGCTTCCTGCGCGCGTGGCAGCTTTTGCGGCAGGAAAGACCCTCCGCTGGGCGTTTCGCCAATAGTTCGCCAAGGGCAGCTATTGAAAGTCAGTCGCGGTCTTTAGATGCGTGTAGGCATCGATCACTTTTGCTAACTGCTTCTCGTGGCTACGATCACCGCCATTTCTGTCAGGATGATATTTGCGCACTAATGCGGAATAGGCACGGCGAATGTCGCTGCGTCCAGCATCCCCATCAAGACCTAGCGTCTTGAGCGCTTTTTCATCCGCACTGGAAATCGGCGGACCATGTTTTTTAGCGCCGGCCATATTGTTTGCAAACCGCGCGCCTATAGCATCCAATGGATCGGTAAAATCAGCCCAGGCGGGCGGCGAACCCATCGGGCCGTCATAGACTCTGCGCCCCGAATCCCAACCTCGGATCGGGTGCTGTGCCTCAAAAATCTGCTCCTGGTCCATACCGGAAAAATAGTCGTAGTCTGAGTTGAACTCACGGACATGATCGAGGCACAGCCAGCGATATTCGCCCGGTCCGTCGTAACTGTGCCGCGCGCCATAGACAGGAGGCGCGCGGAATTCACCAGGTTCATCGCAACCCTCAATAGAACAAGGCTTGTCATCAAATCCTACGCGCCCATGAAAGCGGTTTCTTTTCTGGCTGGATTTTGAATCAGTCAAAATGGCTCCGTCAGGCTATTCGCAAAATTGCGCAGACCTTCTATATAGGAGAAATGGAAACAGATTCAAAAGGGCCAGTGGCCATGGAAATGGAAGAATTGCTTCGAAATTCGCTTTCTCCCATATCACTCAATATTATAAACGACAGCGCCCAGCATCACGGCCATAGCGGAGATGATGGAAGTGGGGAGTCGCATTTTACGGTGGAAATTGTCAGTGCAGCCTTTGAAGGCAAATCGCGCGTCGATCGGCAACGGATGGTGAACAAGGCGCTGGGCGATATTTCTGGCGACCGGGTGCATGCGTTGGCAATCAAGGCTAAGGCGCCAGGGGAGTGAGCGATAGTACCGCACCTTCCAAAGTCGTCTTAAGTGCGGCGTTCGACAAGATTTCTAACTGTTGGTCACCAAAGGTCGCAGGCGACATCAATGATTTTCAAGTGAAACTGGCGAAATTCCAAGGCAAATTTGACTGGCATCACCACGAGAAAGAGGATGAGCTGTTTTAGTCGTTAAAGGCCGGATGAGGATGGGATTACGGACCGGGGATGTCGATCTGGACGAGGGCGAGATGATCGTGGTGCCGCATGGGGTTGAGCATTGCCCAGAAGCGTTGACCGATGAATGTCATGTGCTGATGCTGGAGCCGAACAGCACGCTCAATACGGGCAATGTCATCACAGATAAGACCGTGAAAGAACCTAAGCGGCTGTGATTGCAGTGTTTGTTGAGGGCGGCGTTGTCATCATGATCCGGTCAATCCCGAATTCGCGGCGGATTTCTGCAACCGGGCGGTCAAGATACTCGGCATAGCCATTCCAGTCCCATTTACGCTTCATTTTTCGTGCGCGGAACGCAACGCGAACCGCATTTGGCAGGGAAAGAATCGAGCCCCAAATCATTTTGGGCCAGCCAATCTCTTCAAAAAGCTCTTTTTGTTCGGGTAGGTTGAAATATTGCTTCAAATCGCTCCATCCCGCATCACTGGCGAAGATAGTGAAATAGTCGGTCATTGCTTCCTGCTGGAACGACGTGTCCGTTCCGAAGAGGATGTGAATAGTGTCATGCCTGTCGAGAAATGTTCTG
Source organism: uncultured Parasphingorhabdus sp. (assembly GCA_951813595.1). Taxonomy (GTDB): domain Bacteria; phylum Pseudomonadota; class Alphaproteobacteria; order Sphingomonadales; family Sphingomonadaceae; genus Parasphingorhabdus. The sequence continues at coordinate 272,896 of CATOTQ010000003.1, forward strand.
GATTGATCTCCGGTATTGGCATATTTTTCGGTCAGGCCTTCGGCATCTCGAAATTGGCGCAGTGCTTCGCGGAGGGAGCGATTTGGATATTCTGCTGACATGACTGTTAGTTAACATATTTTCTCGGAAATGAGAAGCTATCCGTCCCAATTCAGCCAGATTCCGTGCGCATGGGCGTGGCCCAACTTGATAGGCTCCTCCCCGTCAGGCCAATAGCGCACGATCAATTCGTGCCGAAATGTCTTCCGGTTGGTTTCGGATGAAATCCACGCCAGCGGTTTTTCCTGCGTCGCTTGTGATCCAGCTTTCTCCATCGCAACGGTAATTCGGTCTTTCGTCTCAGGCGGCAGATATTCCCAGACGATGGAATGCATCAGGACGCGGGTAATACCTTCTTCCTGAGGTTCCAATAATTGTGCCTCCACCCAGTCCGCTGCATCCGCCTTGACCAGGTCGGGTTTTTTCTGGTTTGCCAGCGCGATCGCAGCCTCCATCCGGCCAAAACGCACCGGCATTTCCGGCCAGATATAACCCTTCAAGCGCTCCGCGACCTCATCATCCGCCAGATCAATCGGATTTTGATCGCAAGCCTTTACAGAAATTATGTCTACCGGATTATCCGGGGGAGGGGCTCCGCGCCATTCCGGCTTGATCCGCATCGGGGAGTCGACCGGACCAACTTCGACGCCATTCAAATCGTAATGATAGCGATCCATCATGGAATTGACGCCGGCACTGGCACCTATTTCCAGAAGCTCGAATTTGGCACCGACTTTTCCGGAAAGCCAGAGTAAACCGGACATGAAGCTGGATGAACGGCCCGCTTCGTTGGTTTGTGGCGGGCTATCAAACCAGGGCAGCAGCGCCTCATCGTGATCTGTCACCACCTCAGCTACGACGGTATCTATCTCTGCCTGATTGGTAACTTCGCCATCATAAATCGGGGAGAGCCCAGCCTCTTTGCCCGACAAGTGCAGATGATGCATCCCGCCGGTCAATCGCAGCGGCATCGCGTCTTCCAATGGTTTTCCAGGCCAGTGCCGGATTTTTGCGCCGCATTTGGTGTCGCTATCCATCAGGGCAATCTGGGCGATGATGATCGATGCTGTAATCGGGGCGTCGTTATTCAAGCAATGTTCCGCCTGACCGCGTAGCCCATCGGCAATATCTTCCACATCCAGTATGTCCATTGGTCATTGCCCTTTCATCTGCGAGCCCTTAAAGCGCGGCCTTATGGTCGAACCGCTGATCTTTGCTATTCCGAAAGGGAGGATACTCGACGATGCTTTGCCGCTTTTAAAGCAGGTAGGCATCGTGCCAGAGGATGGCTTTTTTGACAAGTCCAACCGCAGCCTGAAATTTGCAACCAATCAGGAGCATGTCTCAATCATTCGGGTAAGGGCCTTTGATGTCGCGACGTTTGTAGCGCACGGCGCTGCACAGATCGGAATTGTCGGATCCGATGTAATTGAGGAATTTGGTTATTCGGAACTGTATGCGCCGGTTGATCTCGGTATTGGCCGCTGCCGGTTGTCGGTGGCTCAGCCGAAAGATGAAGCAGTGCAGATCGGCAATATTTCGCATCTGCGGGTCGCGACCAAATACCCCAATTTGACGAGTAGGCATTTTGAAAGCAAAGGCATTCAGGCGGAATGCGTGAAGCTAAACGGGGCCATGGAATTGGCTCCTTCGCTAGGACTATCACGGCATATCGTCGATCTCGTGGAATCGGGCAGTACGCTGAAAGCAAATAATCTGATCGAAACGGATCGCATACTTGATATTTCCGGACGGCTCGTGGTCAACCGCGCGGCGTTCAAGATGCGCAGTTCCGAATTGACGCCAATGGTCCAGAAATTCCGTGAGCTGGTGGGGCAGGTTTGATGTCGCTTCGACTTTCCAGTTTGGATCCTGATTTTAAGGATCAGTTTGATGCACTGGTAAACGCACGGCGTGAGGCGGATGATGATGTTTCATATGATGTGAAAGCTATTATCAACAATGTTCGAGATCGCGGCGATGAGGCGGTTCGGGCGCTGACTTCCAAATTCGATAATCATGATCTGGAGCAGACTGGATGGCGGGTTTCGAAGGCAGAGTGCGAAGCCGCGCTGGAGAGGCTGGAGGCCTCATTGCGGGTTGCGCTGGAACTCGCGGCCTTAAGAGTTCGAGATTATCATGAGGGACAAATCCCTGATAACAAGGAATATTTAGATGATGCAGGGGTAACGATTGGAGCGCGTTGGAACGCCGTGGAGCGCGCCGGCATCTATATTCCTGGTGGCCGGGCGGCTTACCCTTCATCGGTATTGATGAACGCTATTCCAGCCAAGGTGGCAGGTGTGGACAAGATAATAATGGTCACACCGACGCCGAATGGTGAGATAAATCCGTTGGTTTTGGCGGCAGCAGAACTGGCCGGTGTTGACGAAGTCTGGCGGATTGGCGGGGCACAGGCGATTGCTGCTTTGGCTTACGGTACTGAGAAAATTGCCCCCGTTGACGTCATCACTGGTCCTGGTAACGCATGGGTTGCTGAGGCCAAGCGGCAGGTTTACGGCGTTGTTGGCATTGATATGGTGGCTGGGCCGTCGGAAATCGTTGTGGTTGCCGATGCTCAGAATGATCCGGAGTGGATCGCTGCTGACCTGCTATCGCAAGCGGAACATGATCCCACCAGTCAATCTATTTTATTCACCGATGATCCAAGCTTTGGGGATTATATCTTTGAAAAGATTAGTGAACAGTTGAAATCGCTTGCCACGGCGGAAACTGCAACCGCTAGCTGGGATTACAATGGTGCGATCATTGTCGTCGACCGTTTTGACAAGGCTGTTCCTTTAATCGACCGGCTTGCTGCTGAACATCTGGAGCTGGCAATTGATGAACCGGAAGCATTTTTTCGGAAAATCCGTCACGCCGGCTCTGTGTTTCTGGGAAGGCATACGCCGGAAGCGGTAGGCGACTATGTCGCTGGCCCCAATCACGTGCTTCCTACGGGACGTCGTGCCCGCTTTTCATCAGGACTTTCAGTGACCGATTTCATGAAACGTACCAGCTTTATTAGCTGTGATGAACAGGCGCTTCGCAATATCGGCCCGGCTGCTGTAACGCTGGCCGAGGCCGAGGGTTTGCCAGCCCATGCTGTTAGCATAAAGAAAAGACTTGAATGAATGCCGTTCGGCCTGAGCTTGTAGAAGCACAATTTAAGTCTTTAGATGTGCTTCGACAGGTCCAGAACAATTGAGTAATGCAAAAGGACCAATATGACAGTTTCCCTCTATGATGCCATCATTCCGGCTCAACTCCAGATCATCGCTTCCGTTCGCGCGCTAGTCGACAAGGCGAAAGCGTATTGCGAAGAAACCGGAACCGATCCGGCTGAAATTATCGGGGCACGCCTGATCGAGGACATGCAGCCATTCTCTTACCAGGTGAAATGCTGCCGCGAACATTCGCTTGGTGCGATCGAAGCAGTCAGGGAAGGTGTTTTTACACCCAGCCTGACCGCTCCACCGGATAGTTGGAACGGTCTCTATGAAAAACTGGATGAGGCGACGACCGAGCTTGGAAAAGTCACTGAAGAAGAAATGGCCAGTTTCGTCGGCAAACCGATGGAGTTTCGTTTCAAAGAGACAGTGATGCCATTTCTCGCGGAGCATTTCCTGTTCAGCTTTGCCCAGCCCAATTTCTATTTCCACGCGACAACCGCCTATGACCTGCTTCGGGAGCGCGGTTTCCAAATTGGCAAGATGGGTTTCATCGGCAGGCCGAGGATTGCAATTCCATGACCGCAAAATCGACATCACGCTCCGCTGCAAGGCTTGCCGCCGTTCAGGCGCTGTTTCAGCACCAGATGGAACAGACCCCGGTACCCAAGCTGATCAAGGAATTTCACGATCACCGCCTCGGCAAGGAAATCGAGGATGATCAATATCATCCTGCCGAGGGTGAATTCTTTGATGCCATTGTCATGGGCGTCACCAATCGCCTAGTGGAAATTGATGAACTGGTTACGGCAAAGCTGGCCGAGGGATGGACTTTAGGGCGTCTCGATAAGACCATGCTGCAAATCCTGCGTGCCGGAAGCTATGAATTGCTCGAAAAGGGAGATGTTTCGAGCGCAGTGGTGATTGACGAATATGTCGATGTGGCCCATGCTTTTTTCGATCAGCGCGATGTGGGCTTTGTAAATGGCCTGCTTGACGGGATTGCGAAGCAGGTGAGGGGATAGATTAAGCCCCCGCTACATCAGGGGAGGAAATTCTGTCCGACTTTCTAAAACGGCTCGATCCGGAATTTGATGATCTGATCGTCAACGACAATCCGCCAATGTTTGACATCTTGAAATCGGATATAAAAGCGGGCCGCGCTTTTTTTGAAGCGGTGATGTCTGAATTGTCTAAAGATTTGCCGCCTTACGATGGGCAAAGAGACGAATATCATATCCCCGGTCTTGATGATGATCCCGAAGTAGCGGTGATCGAATATCGCGCCCGCGATGTTCTTTACCCCGATTGCACGATTATCTGGCTGCACGGCGGCGGCTATTTGATCGGCAGCGCTGAAGACTTGACCGCCCAGAGTTTTTCCAACCTCGCGCCGGTGGTCTCGGTTGATTACCGCATGGCACCCGAACATCGTGCCCCTGCGGCAGCGAGAGATGCCTGTGCCGCTATTGAACGGATCGCCAAAAATCGGAATCCGCGCAAAATTATCATTGCCGGCGCCAGCGCCGGTGGCGGCCTCGCGGCAAGCACGGCATTGTTAAACCGTGATCGTGGCGGCCCGGAACTGGCTTTTCAGCTGCTGATCTATCCGATGCTTGATGACCAGCATGACACGCCTTCGGGCCATATGGAAATTCCTCCGTCAACGTGGACACGAGATATATCGATGTACGCATGGTCGGTTTATGCGGAAGAAAATGGTGCGAGCCCTTATGCCGCCGCCGCGCGAGCAGATGACCTTTCCGGACTACCGCCAGCCTATATCATGTGCGGCGATCTCGACCTGTTTCTCGACGAGGATATAGACTTTGCTAACCGTCTTCGTTCAGCGGATGTTCCGGTAGAACTTGCTATCTATCCCGGTTCACCGCACGGATTTAATGGTTTCGCACCCGGGGCCAAAGTCAGTCAACGCGCTAATGCCTCAATCAGATTGGCATTGGAGCATGCTCTTAAACGATAGGAAGTCATTGAACGAACTGGATTTTATCGACCGGTTAAAGGAAATCGCCACCCATCCCGCCGCACGCGGGCTGGTCGACGATGCGGCAGTCATCCCATTTGGCCGACAGAAAATCGTTCTGACCCACGACATGATGATTGAGGGGGTGCATTATCTGCCGGATGCCAATCCCGCCGATGTGGCGTGGAAACTGGTGGCGGTAAATCTGTCTGATCTGGCGGCGAAAGGTGCGAAACCGTTGGGAATCTTGCTGGGTTACAGCCGTTCCGGGGATGAGTGGGATGAGGTATTCATGCTCGGCCTGAAACAGGCGATCGACCATTTTGGCGTGCCTTTGCTGGGCGGTGACACGGTAACACCAAAGGTCGCGGGGTCGCGGGTATTGGGATTAACGGCATTTGGCGATGTAAAAGGCCATATAGTGCCGTCACGCGGCGGCGCGCTGGCAGGGCATAATGTCTATGTGACCGGCACGATTGGCGATGGTTGGGCCGGATTGCAGCTTGCTAAACAGGGGGAAAATGCAACCGAAAGCACGGCACCGCTGCTCAAAGCCTTCAACCGTCCGCAACCAAGAATGGAGGATGGGCGTTTGCTTTCGGCTTTGGTGAGCAGCATGATGGATATTTCCGATGGTTTGGTGCTTGATGCATCGCGGATCGCAGACGCTAGCGATGTTGCCATCGAACTGGATATCGGCAGAATCCCGCTTTCCGAGACGTTTGTCGGCATATTTGGCGCAGATCAGGATGCAAGGACGAAGGCTGCCACTGGTGGAGATGATTATCAGCTGCTTTTGACCGCAAGTCCAGAGACAGTGTTGCCGGTTGAGGTTACCTGTGTCGGAGTTTGCAAAGCAGGGTCAGGCGTCTCGTTGGTCAACGCTGGTGAAATGGTTGAAAAACCAGAGCAGACGGGATTTATCCACGCGTAATCCTCCAAAAGCTGGATCATTTTCCCGTTCATTTCTAATGGCATCGCAAAACCATCAATCACCCCCTTAAATCAGGGGTTGCGCGGCTCCCGCTTCCCGCACTATAGGCGTCCCGTTTAGCGCTCCGGCCAATCGGGGCGTTTGTCATAATAAAGCAGGGGGAAGCACAGCGATGAACGTTGTCACCATTTCAATTTTATGCGGCTTTATCGCCGTATTATACGGCTTCATTACCAGCCGTCAGGTGCTTGGTGCACCGGCCGGTAACGAAAAAATGCAGGAAATTTCCGGCGCAATTCAGGAAGGCGCACAGGCCTATCTGAATCGCCAATATCGCGCCATCGCCGTTGTCGGCGTTGTAGTAGCGGTACTGGTATTTCTATTCCTTGGCGGCATATCTACAGTAGGCTTCCTGCTGGGTGCAGTGCTTTCGGGCGTTGCAGGATATATTGGAATGAACATTTCTGTTCGTGCCAATGTCCGTACAGCGGCAGGTGCCGAAGAAAGCCTTCAAACTGGCCTGACGGTTGCGTTCCGCGCCGGCGCAGTAACCGGAATGCTGGTTGCTGGTCTTGCCCTTCTCGCGATTGCTATCTTCTATTATGTGTTGACTGCACAAATGGGGCTGGAGCCAAAAAGCCGGACCGTAATCGACGCGCTGGTTGCTCTGGCATTTGGCGCTTCACTGATTTCGATCTTTGCACGTCTGGGCGGCGGTATCTTTACCAAAGCAGCTGACGTTGGCGCCGATCTGGTCGGTAAGGTTGAAGCAGGCATCCCTGAGGATGATCCACGTAACCCAGCGACTATTGCCGATAATGTAGGCGACAATGTTGGTGACTGTGCTGGTATGGCTGCCGATTTGTTCGAAACCTATGTGGTGACCGTTGGTGCGACCATGGTACTTCTGGCGCTTACATTCGGCGATCTGGTTGGCAGCGATATGCTCAACAATCTGATGGCATTGCCATTGATCGTGGGTGGTGCATGCATTATCAGTTCCATCATCGGCACCTATATGGTCCGTTTGGGAAGCAGCAACAACATCATGGGCGCTTTGTACAAGGGCTTCATTACCACCGCGGTATTGTCGATCCCGGCAATCTATTACGTCACTTACCGGACCCTGGGCGACATGAATACGCCTATCGGTCAGGCATTGGACGGTTCTGGCGGATTTACCGGCATGGCGTTGTTTTGGTGCATGATGGTTGGTCTGGCAGTTACCGGGCTGATTATCTGGATTACCGAATATTATACCGGTACCGAATATCGTCCGGTTAAATCCATCGCCAAATCATCAGAAACCGGTCACGGCACGAACGTGATCCAGGGTCTGGCGATTTCGATGGAAGCAACTGCATTGCCAACATTGGTAATCGTTGTCGGAATCATCGTGGCGTTTCAGCTTGCTGGCCTGATCGGTCTCGCATTTGCAGCAACCTCCATGTTGGCTTTGGCCGGTATGGTTGTGGCGCTTGATGCTTATGGTCCGGTTACAGACAATGCAGGCGGTATCGCTGAAATGGCTGGGTTGGACGAAAGCGTTCGCAACAAGACAGACGCACTGGATGCTGTGGGTAACACCACAAAGGCTGTGACCAAGGGCTATGCTATTGGTTCTGCTGGCCTGGCGGCATTGGTGCTGTTTAGTGCCTATACCGCTGACCTTGCAATCTTCTTCCCTGATCTGGAAGTCAGCTTCAGCCTCGAAAATCCATATGTGATTGTTGGTCTGTTGCTGGGTGCACTTCTCCCATATCTCTTCGGAGCCATGGGCATGACTGCTGTTGGCCGTGCGGCTGGCGATGTGGTTGTCGATGTGCGTGATCAGTTTGCTAAGGACAAAGGCATTATGGATGGCACTTCGCGTCCAAACTATGCCCGTACGGTTGATTTGGTAACCAAGGCTGCGATCAAGGAAATGATTGTTCCTTCATTGCTTCCGGTTTTGGCGCCAATTGTTGTCTATTTCGGCATCACTCTTGTTGCTGGTCAGGCAAACGGCTTTGCGGCTCTCGGCGCATTGCTGCTCGGCGTGATCGTAGGCGGTCTGTTCGTTGCCCTGTCGATGACAGCAGGCGGCGGCGCGTGGGATAATGCCAAGAAATATATCGAAGACGGCAATCACGGCGGCAAGGGTTCAGAAGCCCATAAAGCAGCAGTGACCGGTGATACAGTGGGCGATCCTTACAAGGATACCGCAGGTCCAGCCGTGAACCCGATGATCAAAATCACCAATATCGTGGCATTGCTGCTTCTCGCAGTTTTCGCTCCCGGCGCGATGTAAACCATCCGCCATATTGGTTTGAACAAGACCCCGCTGGAAGCAGTTCCGGCGGGATTTTTTCTTTCCAAATTACAACCATTTACAGTTAACCGATTTGGCCGCGCCGTTAATCAACTGTTACCTCTTTTCCGGTAGTTTCCTCGCGAATTCGAGGCATTTTGCAGAAACAGGCGGAAAAAAATTGGATTTGAGTGGGGCTCACAAGCTGACAGGCAGCGATATAAAGCGTCGGGACCGGCGTGGTTCGGCTGCGGATCGCGTGCCCAATGCGCAACTGGCGCCGCTACACAAAATCGATCCCAATTTCCGTTCAGCATGGGCTGATCTGGTACAAAATGCCAGCGAGCCGAATATCTTCTACGAGCCCTGGTTTCTGGAACCCTCACTCAACAATTTCAGCACGAACCCCCAGCTCAAGCTATTCCTGCTATGGTCAGGCGAGCCAGTTTTCTCAGATCTGCTTGGATTGCTGCCCATTGGCCCCGCCAGCAAATTTGGCCGCTGGCCAGTGCCGCATATCCAGAATTGGATGCACCATAATTGCTTCCTCGGTACGCCTTTGGTGCGTCAGGGGCATGAGGATGCGTTCTGGAGTGCTTTGATGGGCACAATGGAAAGGGGCGACTGGCCAGGTTTTCTGCATATCTATGGCCTGACCATTGGTGGCACCCTTGACCTCTCCCTGCGCAAGGTCTGTCAGGCGCAAGGCCGTCGCTGCGATTTGGTCCATAGCGAGGCGAGGGCGCTGCTTAAAAGCGATCTGGAGCCGGAAGCTTATTATAGTGCCACAGTGCGCGGCAAGAAGCGCAAGGAATTGCGGCGACAGGCCAATCGGCTAAGCGAGCTGGGTGATGTTCAATTTACGCAAATCAATGATGATGCAGGTCTTAGACAATGGATAGACGAATTCCTCGCACTTGAAAAACAGGGTTGGAAGGGCGAAAGTGGCTCGGCACTGGATTGTAGCGACGAGACCCGCAATTTCTTCCGCTATACGCTCCACGGTGTGGCGAAGGCAGATCAACTCGAACGCCATGATGTACGGCTTGATGGCAAGCCGATGGCTATGCTGGTGAACTTTTTGTCTGCTCCCGGTAGCTTCTCCTTCAAAACCGCATTTGACGAGGAATATTCGCGTTTCTCTCCCGGCGTTCTGCTTCAGCATGAAAACCTCTGGATCGGAGGAAGAGGAGAGTTATGCGCCGAAGTTAGGGCGGCTTACTGCAAGCAAGCTACAAATCACTGAAAATAAAGATGTTTCCGGTGATGAGGCGTCCTGAAAGTGGTGCGCCGCAAAGCCGTTCTAGGCCCAAACTTTGACAAACTTTGGGTACAGTAAAGAACGAAAAAAGATCGTCATTGCGAGCGCAGCGCGGCAATCCAGAGCGGCGAGTGTGGCTCTGGATTGCCGCGTCACCTTCGGTTCCTCGCAATGACGGGTTTTGATGCAACCACGTGGTCTTCGACAAACTAAGGGTTGCATTTGGCACTCGGTCGCTTTTCGGATAAGCACTGCCACAACTTGTGAAGGGACCGCTAAGCCATGAAAAAACTATTCCGCATCATCCTTATCCTGCTGGTCATCCTGGTCGCGGCCTTCTTTTTCTTCCGCACCCCCGACACAGACCGCGCAGAGATGATCGCGAAATATGGCAGCGAGGCTTCGCAATTTCTCGACGATGGAGCAGGCGGTAAAATCCACTATCGTGATGAGGGGAACAGGGAAGGGCCAGTGCTGGTCCTGATCCACGGCTCCAATGGGCATGTGCAGACCTGGGATGAGATGATCGATTATCTGGAGGACGATTTTCGCCTGATCTCGCTGGATTTCTACGGGCACGGTCTTACCGGACCAAATCCCGATGGACAATATGATGCCAACGCGATGATTGGCGCGGTTACAGCGGTGCTTGATCAGGCCGGCGTCGACAAAGCCGTCTGGGTGGGCAACAGCATGGGTGGCTGGCTGACATGGCGGGCTGGCCTTGCGGTGCCAGAGCGGGTTTCGGGGCTGGTCCTCATTGATGCTTCGGGTGCGCAGGTGGAAGAGAAGGTGAAGCCATATCTGGGCGCGCGACTTGCCCAGTCATCTATCGGACAGTTGCTGCTTCCGGAAATCACGCCCCGGTTGCTGGTGAAATCATCGCTCGAAGAAAATTATGCGGAACCCAATAAGTTATCGGAAGAGCTGGTGGATCGCTATTGGGAAACACTCCGGTTTCCGGGAAACCGCGAGGCGGCTGTTCAGCGTGCTAGGGTAAATCGGGAACCGGAAAAATGGCAGGATATCGGGAAGCTGAATATGCCTGTGCTTCTGCTTTGGGGGGAACAGGATAAAGTGGTTCCTTTGTCCCACGGCAAGGCCTTTGACCAAGCGATATCCAACAGCAGGCTGATTATTTATCCTGATGCAGGCCATTTGCCTATGGAGGAAACGCCGGAACAGGTTGCGCGTGATATTCGAATTTGGGTCAATACCAATGTCCTAGAGGCCAATCCGGCTGGATCAGATGAAGTTGAGGCCGCCAATTGACCTAGCTATTTTGGCTCCTCAACGCCCGCACGCTCCAGTTCGGGTTTTAGTCTGCCGGTAAGCCACATGCCCCACATCTTGAAATCCGCGATCAGGGACCAAAGCGGGTAAGTGAATGTTGCTGGCCGGTTTTTTTCAATCCGCCAATGGGAGAGCCAGGCAAAGAAATAGCCAGCAAGCGGCATGGCGAGCATCAGCATCCAGTTGGCTGTCGCAATGGCATAGATGCCGATGGCAACCACTAGGGAGGTGCCGACATAGTGAAGATTCCGTGTCGCAGCTTTGCTATGTTCCTGTAAGTAAAAGGGCCAGAATGTTTCAAAACTCTGATGTTCTTTTTGTCGGTTGGTCATGGGATGATCCTACTTAAATTTCGGGCAAAAGCCAATCAATCGGCTGCATGCCCTGTTGTTCGAGGAAGGCATTGGTCTTGCTGAAATGCCCGCAGCCGAAAAAGCCATTATACGCGGAGAGGGGGGAGGGGTGCGGTGCCTTTAGCACAAGGTGTTTCCCACCCTGTTCGAAGCTCTGTACAAAGGCTGCCTTCTTCTGGGCATAAGCGCCCCAAAGCAGGAACACGACGGGTGCATTCTTAGCGGCAATCAGCTGTACAATTGCATCGGTAAACTGTTCCCAGCCTTTACCCCGATGCGATGCCACCTGATGGGCTTGCACGGTGAGAACGCTGTTCAATAGTAAAACACCCTGATGGGCCCAATGTTCCAGAAAACCGTGATTGGGCTGGGTGATACCAAGGTCGGTATGCATCTCCTTGTAGATATTGACCAGCGATGGGGGCGGGCGGACACCGGGTTTGACACTGAAACAAAGACCATGGGCCTGACCCGGTCCGTGATAGGGGTCTTGCCCCAGGATAACGACCCGCACCTTGTCCAATGTTGTCAGGTCAAGAGCCCGAAAATACTCGCTGCCTTTTGGGAAGACCTGTTTGCCAGCGGCCTTTTCTGCCAGCAGGAATTCTCTCAATTGGGCCATGCGATCGCTGGCGAATTCCCCTGAGAGTGGCTCTTTCCAGCTTTCATGCAGTTTGATGCGATCAGACATCTGGCTTTGTTAGCAACATCGTTCGGAACCGCAAACCATGTTGATGCATGCTTGCCACTTAGGCTGCAGAGCATTAACTATAGAGGCAAGCGCCATTTATAAGGCGCATTTGCGGAAGGAAAATACGCTCCCCATGACCGATGCCCATACACCCGTCATGTCATCAACCGGCCTTTTTACGCCGGAAAACAGTATTTCAAACGAAGAGTTGGTTGAGAGCTTCAACAACTACGTCGATCTCCACAACCGCGAAAATGCAGAAGCCATTGCCTCAGGTCAGGTTGAAGAATTGCAGCATAGTTCGGTGGAATTCATAGAAAAGGCATCGGGGATAAAGTCGCGGTTTGTGCTGTCCAAGGAACCTATTCTCGATCCGGAGGTTATGTGCCCACGTATGCCGGAACGTTCAAATGAAGAAATATCGATACTGGCTGAGATCGGAGTGAAGGCTGCACAACAGGCTTTGGAGGCAGCAGGTCGGAAAGCAAAAGAGGTTGACGCCGTGCTGTGTGCCTGTTTCAACCTGCAGCGTGCCTATCCGGCAATTGCGGTTGAGATTCAGGATGCGCTTGGCATGGACGACGGCTTTGGTTTCGATATGAACGTTGCCTGTTCTTCGGCGACATTCGGCTTGCAGACAGCCGCTGACTACATCCGCTCTGGAAGCGCTAAGTCAGTGCTGGTGATCAATCCGGAAATCTGTTCAGGACACCTCAATTGGCGAGACCGGGACAGTCATTTCATTTTTGGCGACGTAGCGACAGCCATTCTCGTTGAGAGCAAGGATATCGCTCCCGCCAAACATTGGGAAATCCTTGGCACGAAGCTGAAAACGCAATTTTCCAATAATATCCGCAATAATTTTGGGTTCTTGAATCGTACTCACCCCGAAAGCCGGGACGATAAGGACAAGCTATTCATTCAAGAAGGGCGCAAGGTGTTCAAGGAAGTGGTGCCGATGGTTGCGAATATGATCGTCGAACAAGCGGACCGGTTTGGCCTGGCAGGTGCTGATATTCGCCGACTGTGGCTCCACCAAGCCAATGCTGGCATGAATCGGCTGATTGCCCAACGTGTGCTGGGCCATGAGGCCAATGATGATGAAAGCGAACCGTGCTGGATACCTATGCCAACACGTCATCGGCTGGTTCGATCATCGCATTTCACAAACATAGTCAGGATTTGAAAGATAGTCAGGATTTGAAAGATGGTGACATAGGTCTGATCTGCTCTTTTGGCGCAGGCTATTCCGCGGGGACCGTGTTTGTGCGCAAACATGGCTGAAGCTCGAATCAGATGTGGGATAGGCGGCTGGACCTTCAAGCCGTGGCGCGGGACGTTCTATCCAGAGGGTCTGCGCCAGAAAGACGAGTTGGAATATGCGACGAGCAAACTGACCAGCATTGAAATTAACGGCACTTATTACCGAACACAATCACCCGGCAGTTTTGGAAAATGGGGCCGCGCTGCTCCAGATGATTTTCAATATGCGATCAAGGCTTCGCGCTATTGTACCAACCGCAAGTTTCTGCCTGATGCCAGCGAGAGTATGGAGCGTTTTTTTGCGCAAGAAATTGGCGATCTCGGACTTAAGCTGGGTCCAATCCTCTGGCAATTCATGGGAACCAAGCAATTCGATTCCGTCGAAATCAGCGATTACGTGAAGTTATTTCCGGCTGAACTTGATGGGATACGTCTCCGCCACGCCATTGAAGCGCGCCATGAAAGTTTTCGGGATGACAAGTTCTTCAGCATTTTGGGAGAGCATGACATAGCATTGGTAAACAGTGATTCCGAAAAATACCCGCAATTTACCGAACAAACCGCGAGTTTCGCCTATCTCCGACTACTGGGCGCGCAAGAAGAAATAGAGACTGGCTACCCGCTGGACAAAGTCGCGAAATGGGTTGATCAATTCGATCAGTGGCGTGACGATGGCCGTGATGTGTACGCCTATTTCATCAATGGTGCCAAAGTGCGAGCACCGGCCGCCGCCATGGCGATTGTCGAACGAATAGGAGAGTGAGATGACGATGACCGGACAATGCTTATGCGGTTCTGTAAGCTATAAGATCGAGGGCGACATGCAGATGTGCGGCGTCTGCCACTGCAAGAATTGCCAGCGACAGGCTGGAAGTGCCTACTCCGTGCTGTTTGCTGTCGGAGACGACCAGGTCAATATCTCAGGCGACTTGACGACTTATGAAGATCATTCCGATACTGGTAATGCCGTGCACCGCCACTTCTGCGGCAAATGTGGCTCGCCGGTTAAGACATCTGTACCTACACAGCCAGGCATAACTTTCATCAAGGCCGGAACGCTGGATGATACCAGTGTCCTTCAGCCACAAATGCATTTCTGGACCGGCAGCAAGCAGGATTGGGTTAAGGTTGATGCTGAAATACCCCAGATGGAAGGCAATCCAGGCTAAACTCATTTAACTTGGCGAAGGATCAAGATGGAAAAAATCAGCCTGAGGGCGCGCTTCATATTCTGGATATTGCGAAAACTGAATCTGAAAGGGTTTGGCGATAATCAGGAGCGTGTAGACAGGTTTCTTGCCAAGAACAGGGCTAATGGTCCGGCACTTCCCGGACGCTGGTTGCGGCGGAATTGTGATATTGTTGAGCACAAGATTGACGGGCATCTGAACTTTGAACTCATTCCTAGGAACAATGGCTCGAAACTGCACATATTCTACCTGCATGGCGGGGGATATGCGATCGACATCACACCGCCGCATTGGATGTTTTTGAAAAAGCTAGTCAAGCGTACCGGGGCAAGCCTGTCGGTTCCCATTTATCCACTTTCGCCGGAAAATAAATGGGATCAGAGCTACCCGATGGTGGTGAACGCTTATGAGCAGGCAGTTGCCAAATATGGCGCTGAAAACATCGTTGTAATGGGCGACAGCGCGGGCGGTGGTTATTCCCTGGGTCTGTCACAAATGCTGCGCGATCAGGGCAAACCGCTACCACGCAAAGTTGTGTTGCTCAGTCCCTATATCGATTTGACTGCTGCCGATCCAATGCAGCTGGAGCTCGAAAAAACCGATGTGCTGATCACCGTAAAGGGAATCAGGGATGGCGGTCTGTGGTGGGCGCGGAAGGGGGAGGATCCGGCTTCATTCCCGGTCAGCCCGCTGTTCCATCCGATCAACGACTTGCCGCCAATCCAGTTATTTGCCGGCACCGCTGAAACGCTTTATTCTGACGCTCTTCGCCTTAAAAAAAAGGGCGATGAGGCCGGTACTTCGATTCAGTTCCATGAATATGACCGGATGCAACATGTTTGGATGCTGATCCCTATTCCCGAAGGAAAGCGTGCCATTAATAAAATCGACGATTTCATTGGGCATTACATATTTGGCCGAACACTGGTATCATCAGTTTCCACTTCTGGTTCCGTTTCCCGTGATCCTTGGTTAACATTGCAGCACAAAAGTGCGCGGGCCGAAACCTGATCCCGAAACCTGGTCCCGAAACCTGGTCCGGGCCATCGACAGGCTCCCGCAGCGGCTGAGCGACGCAAAACCGTCAATCAGGAAGACGGCTCAATGATCTCGCTCAAGAATCTCGCTCAAGGATCCCGGGCGGGGCCAGTCCCACCCGCGATAATCATTTCCACCGCGCGTCATGCAGACGCCAGTAGGCATCCGTCCCGGTCAGCCGGGAATCTTTGCCGATCAGGTCGAACGGAAGACGGCCCGCCTTGCTTCGCGCGCCAGGGTTGGCACCAGCGTCAAGCAGCGCCTGCACCAGATCCGGTGATCCGTACCGTGCCGCCCCATGCAGCGGCGTCCATCCAATCTTGCCCCGCGCCTCCAGGTTCGCCCCGGCCTCCAGGCAGCGGGCCATATCGGCCGGCGTCGCCACGGCAAAGAATTGGCGGGTATTCCAGGTGGCACAATCCGCCTCTGCAAGGGCGGCAGAGGGCCCGGCCCAGAGCGCCAGCACAAAGACACAGGTAATTTTCGACAATTTATCCAGGCGCATCAATATTCTCCTTCATTACCCGCCTTCATTACCCGCCTTCATTACCTGCACGTCACCGCCGCATTTGAACAGGTCATTCACAGCCGGAGGCAGCTTTGTCAACACCCCCGGCCGCACCCTTCCTGTCGCGCATCAATCAGGCTGGGACTCCCTGGCCGCGACCTTTGTGATGATGGCACTTTGTGACGATGGCGGCCTTTTACGGCTGGATCAAGGATTTTGTTGAGCGGCCTTGCCCCGGGGTCGAGAACAAGTTGCTGTCAAAAACATTCTGAGTTGTCCGGTCCAGGTAACATGCCAATTGTCCGCTTCAGTTGATACCGTAGATTTGAACCACAACGTCCGCGCCACGTCGAAGCGAGTCACGCCGCTTCCTGTTTGTGGTCCTCCTGTTTGATCAGCGATCCGTCAGACTGGTACCGGCCAATGCACATGGGACCATGAAAGATGGCCCGTTCTCCATCCGTGTATTCGTGAACCCTGACCTTTACCTTGCCGAAATGGCGCCGCTGCCGGGTCGCTGCGATCGACAGGTCACGCATACGATTTGTAAACTGGGCCTTTAATAAAAAAGTGCCTCGTGCGGGCGCCCGAGATATTATACTTAGGCTCAGGACTCATTAATTGAGCCAGAAGATCACTGTAGCGGCTATAGCGATAGCTGACATGAAGGTGTGGGCGCACCTGTCATAGCGTGTGTGTACACGCCTCCAGTCTTTGAGTTTGCCGAACATATTCTCGATTTTGTGCCGCTGTTTGAAAGTAGAGTCGTGAAGCGCCTGACCTTCCCCCATAGAAGTGTTCCGGCTTGAGAGTTAGAGATACGGCTATTTATCTTGAGAAAGGAAAGATAGATGGCACGTAAAAGATATACGCCAGAACAGATAATCGGGATGCTCCGGGAGGCTGAGGTTCGGCTTGCTGGGGAGAGAAGACAGGTGCGATATGCCGGGAGCCAGGCATATCAGAGCAGAGTTACTATCGCTGGCGCCGCGAGTATGGCGGTTTGAAGGTAAGTCAGGCACGCCGCTTGAAGGCGTTGGAGAAAGAGAATCAGCGGCTTCGCAAGGCAGTATCCAATCTGACACTGGATGCATTGATCCTGAAGGAGGCCGTTGAGGGAAAGTACTGAGCCCTTCGCGCCGCAAAGATGCGGTCGATCATGTGCAGGCGGCGCTGGGTTGTTCCGAACGCCGCGCTTGCAGGGTGATTGGTCAGCATCGTTCCACTCAGCGCAGACAAGCCATTACCAAGCCGGATGAGCAGCCGCTAACGGCTGAGATCATCCGGCTGGCACAGATATATGGCAGATATGGCTATCGGCGGATCACTAGCTTACTGCGTAACAGCGGCTGGCATGTGAATGCCAAGCGAGTGGAGCGTATCTGGAGGCGTGAAGGGCTCAAGATACCAAAGAAGCAGCCAAAGCGGGGAAGGCTCTGGTTTAACGATGGATCATGCGTCAGGCTCAGACCGCAATATCGCGGCCATGTCCGGAGCCATGTCTGGAGCCATGTCTGGAGCTATGATTTGGTTATGGATCGCACCCGTGATGGCGCACCCATGATGGCGCACCCATGATGGCAAGGCGTTCAGGATGCTCACCGTCATTGATGAGCATAGCCGGGAGTGCCTGGCGCTCCATGTCCAACGTAAACTGAACAGCGATGATGTACTGGTGGTATTGACCGGCCTATTTGCCAGACATGGCCCGCCAGCCCATATCCGCAGTGACAATGGAGCTGAGTTTACTGCCCATGCGGTACGCGACTGGCTGTCACGTATCGGTGTGAAGACGCTCTATATAGAACCGGGTAGTCCATGGGAGAATGGCTATAACGAGAGCTTCAACGGTAAACTCCGCGATGAGCTACTCAATGGAGAAATATTTTACAGCATGAAGGAGGCAACTATACTGATCGAACGCTGGAGGCGGCACTATAACACTGTCAGACCGCACAGCTCACTGGGCTACAAACCACCGGCACCAACAACAGCCTTGCCTTATCCATCTGAACTGCCCTGCGCTACGCTCCGGTCAGTCCAGATGGACGGCTTTAACCGCCGTGCTCTAACTTAATAACTGGACCAACAACCAGGGGCAGGTCAATCCGCCTCGGCTGCCGAGAAGAATGGGCGAAGCAAATCATGGAAGCCCGGCCTTTTCGTAGCATCGAAGAGCTGGCTCACAAGACCAGCCTCCCGGCCCGCGCCTTGCGCCTGCTCGCCGATGCCGATGCTTGCCGGTCACTTGGACTGGACCGGCGGCAGGCCCTATGGGAAGTCCGCCGCACGCCGGTAAATACACTACCGTTATTTGAAGCAGCGCAGGCGAAGGAACTGGCTGCCGAAGAAGATACGAACCTCCCCGCCATGACCAAGGGCGAGCATGTCGTTACCGACTATCAAAGCTTCAAACTCTCCCTCAAAGGCCATCCGATGGAATTTTTGCGCGATGCGATGCGCGCCGATGGCATCCTGAGTTGCGCAGAGCTAGCTGAGGCGAAGAACGGTTCCTTCCAGCGTGTTGCTGGCGTTGTCCTGATCCGCCAACGACCGGGCAAGGGCAATGCCATCTTCATTACGCTGGAGGATGAAACCGGCGTTTCCAATCTTTTGCTCTGGGCGAGTCGTTTCGAGAAAATGCGCCGTCCGGTCATGGCTGCGCGGCTGATGATCGCGAGCGGCGAGGTTCAGAAGAGCCGTGAAGGCGTGATCCACCTGATGGTCAGCCGCATTGAAGACGCGACTCATATGCTGGATTATATCGCTGTCCGCGATCGTCCAGCCATCCCCGCCGCCCATGTCGATGGTGCACGTAGCGGCGGCGACCCGCGCGAGCAGACACCGATTGTCATGGCCCATGCTGACGAAGTAAAACGCCCGGTCTATCGCAACGAGGACAAGCAGGTGGCCCTGCGAGAAAAAGAAGGGACGGTTGTTCCGCAGCCGGCCTATCCGCGCCATGGCCATCCGCGAAATGTCAGAATTCTCCCGAAATCACGCGACTTCCATTGAGCTATAAGAAGCTTGCAATTTTGCTCTCCCTCCCTTATAGTTTCAATTGTAACTATATTTCGATCTCCTGACATAGCATGCTAAGGAACAATCATGGCTGATCTGTTTGAAAACCCCGCTGGCCTGGACGGCTTTGAATTTGTTGAATTTTGCGCACCCGAAAAAGGCGTGCTCGAACCGGTATTCGAAGTCATGGGTTTCTCCAAAATTGCTGAGCACCGTAGCAAGGACGTGCATCTATGGCGGCAGGGCGGGATCAATCTGATCATCAACTACGAGCCCAAATCCGCCGCCTGGTATTTCGCTCGTGAGCATGGGCCAAGCGCCTGCGGCATGGCTTTTCGAGTGCGCGATGCACACAAGGCCTGGGATCACCTGATGGCCAACGGTGCAGAACCAGTAGACGTCGAGGCCGGCCCGATGGAATTGAAAATTCCAGCCATTCGCGGCATTGGCGGAGCAATCCTGTACCTCGTTGACCGTTACGAAGGTGGCGAACGCGGCGAAGACCTTTCCATCTACGATATCGACTTTGAATATCTGCCGGGCGTGGATCGCCATCCTGAAGGCGCCGGTTTCCACACTATCGATCACCTGACGCACAATGTCTATGGCGGCCGGATGAAATATTGGGCGGACTACTACGAGACATTGTTCAACTTTCAGGAAATCCGCTTCTTCGATATCAAAGGCGAGTATACCGGCCTGACCTCAAAAGCTCTGACCGCACCCGATGGCAAAATTCGCATCCCCTTGAATGAAGAGGGCGAAGGCGGAAAAGGGCAGATCGAAGAATTCCTGCGTGAGTTCAACGGTGAAGGTATCCAGCATATCGCGCTAATCTGCGAAGATCTGGTCGGATGCTGGGACAGGCTCAAAAAGCTCGGCGTACCGTTTATGACGGCACCACCGAACACCTATTATGAGATGTTGAACGAGCGTCTCCCTAGGCATGGCGAAGATGCAAATACACTCCAATCGCGGGGCATCTTGTTAGATGGAACGACCGAAGGTGGCGAGCCACGGCTACTCTTGCAAATATTTGCTGAACCTCAAGTTGGCCCTGTATTCTTTGAATTCATCCAGCGCAAAGGTGATGACGGCTTTGGCGAAGGCAATTTTAAAGCCTTGTTCGAAAGCATCGAACGCGATCAGGTTGCGCGCGGCGTATTGGATGTGAAAGAGCCAGCAGAATGAGCGCGCCCAATCTTTCCGGCATCCATCATGTCGCCTATCGCTGCCGAGATGCCAAGGAAACGACCGAGTTTTATCAACGCGTCATGGGTATGGATTTCGATATTGCCTTCGCAGAGAATGAAGTCCCGTCAACAGGTGAGCATGATCCTTACATGCATATCTTTCTGAATGCAGGTGGCGGCAATATTCTTGCTTTCTTCGAACTGCCTGAACAGCCGGATATGGGTCGCGATCAGAACACCCCTGAATGGGTACAACATATCGCATTCAAGGTGAACACACTTGATGAATTGCTCGCGGCCAAGACCAATGCAGAGGCTGAAGGTCTGGATGTATTGGGTCCGACCCATCACGGCATTTTTAAATCCATCTATTTCTTTGACCCCAACGGCCACCGCCTAGAGATTGCTTGTGATATTGGGACGCCGGAAGAAATGGCTGAGCTGCGACGTGTTGCTCCCGACATGCTCGAAGAGTGGAGCCAGACCAAAAAAGCGCCTCAGCATGTCGCTTGGTTACATGAGAAGGCACGCGACGAGCATTAGTCTTTAGCATTGATTGTTACGGCGTTGAAGCGCACAAACAGTCGATCAAAATTCGGAGCATTCATGAAACTTGCCACCCTTAAAAATGACACCCGCGATGGCCGTCTGGTCGTTGTGTCGAAAGACCTGACCCGTTGTTGCGGCGCTGAAAATATTGCACCGACTTTACAAGCCGCTCTGGATGATTGGGAAAACTGTGGGCCAAAGCTGGAAGCGCTCTATCGCGATGTCGAGCATCAAGCTGTACCGTGCGAGCGGTTTCACGAACGCGAAGCTCATTCACCGCTTCCTCGCGCCTATCAATGGGCCGATGGCAGTGCCTATATCAATCATGTCGAACTGGTTCGCAAAGCGCGTGGCGCAGAGGTGCCAGAGAGCTTTTATTCCGATCCGCTGATGTATCAGGGCGGCAGCGATGCGTTCCTCGGACCGCGCGATGATATCCCTCTCGGCGATCCCAAATGGGGTTGCGATATGGAAGGCGAGGTCGCGGTCATCACCAGCGATGTACCAATGGGTGTTAGCGAAGAAGAGGCTGCCGATCATATTAAGCTGATCATGCTGGTGAATGATGTGTCGCTACGCGGCCTGATCCCCGGAGAACTTGCCAAGGGTTTTGGTTTCTTCCAATCCAAGCCGCCATCTGCCTTTTCTCCTGTATGCGTAACACCCGACGAACTGGGGGACGCATGGAAGGACAGTGTCATACACTTGCCACTCATGGTCGACTATAATCGCGAACCATTTGGCCGTGCCAATGCCGGTGTCGATGCGACATTCAGTCTGGCCAAGCTGGTTTCGCATGCCGCCAAAACGCGGCCACTGTGCGCGGGTTCGATCATTGGTTCTGGCACGGTTTCCAATCAGGATGAAAACGGCGGACCGGGCAAACCCTGCAGCGAAGGTGGGCTTGGCTATTCCTGTATTGCGGAAATCCGGATGATTGAAACGATCAACCATGGCGAGCCGAAAACGCCTTTCATGTCAGCAGGCGATACGGTGAAGGTCCATATGCAGGATGAAGACGGCCATTCGATTTTTGGTGCGATCAAACAGGAAGTGGTTGAGGTCTAAACCGGCACTGCCGTTGTATATTTAATCCGCTCCATGGCAAAGCTGGCAGACACGTCTGATAGCGGTACTGCCTTGATCAGTTTCTTGTAAACCCTGTCATAGTCGGACATATCGCGCACGAGTAGCTTTATCATATAGTCGACCTCGCCCGCCATCCGATAGAATTCGACAATTTCTTCAATTGAGGCAGCGGCGGCGGCAAATTTTTCGAGCCATTTGTCGCTATGGTCGTTGGTCTTCACAGCGACAAAGGCAGTCATGCCGAGCCCAACCGCTTCTGGCTCGACAATTGCAACCCGGCGATCAATAACGCCATCCGCTTCCATTCGTTTGATTCGCCGCCAGCAGGCATTGGTAGACAGGCTGAGTTTTGCGGCTAGATTTTCCAACGAAAGGCTCGCGTCCTGTTGCAACGCGTTCAGGATATTGCGGTCATTTGCATCAAGTTTTTTTGATTCTTTTGCCATAGAGCAAAAGTTATCACGTCAAAAAGCCGAATCCAATTAAATTTAACTGGCTAAGATAGCGATATTCCGGTTGTCATGTGTTGACACTTTGACTTTCAAGCCGATCAAATCAGTATCTTCTGGCGCGTCCCGCAGCATCCCAATGGCAGGCAGCCCCAGTTCGTCTTCAAGCCACAGGCTCGCCGCACCGCGACTGCCTTTGCCATAGGGCATGCAATAGCTTCGGATCACGCCAGCACCTTCGAAGAAATGATCTTCCTTCACATGGTCCGGCTTTGGAATCCGCACCGGTTCGGCAACCCGGTCTGGCGACCATCCACCTTCCACTGGCTGTGCTGCATAAATACCGACCGACTCCTTGTTGATCACGCCTCCATTGGCCGAAATCATGCCCGGCTTGCTGCCATCCCTGCGGAGCGCTTCGACCAGGGCGACAATCCCGTGTGTGCTATAGCTGTTGCCCGGCCCGCCGAAAAAGGTGAGGCCGCCGGTTAGC
Source organism: uncultured Parasphingorhabdus sp. (assembly GCA_951813595.1). GTDB lineage: Bacteria > Pseudomonadota > Alphaproteobacteria > Sphingomonadales > Sphingomonadaceae > Parasphingorhabdus. Next base: position 295,704 of record CATOTQ010000003.1, read on the forward strand.
GTGTAAGAAGACAACGGCCGATCTGGCGATCCCAGTGCATCGATTCCGAGAGACACAGCAACGGGGAAGCAACTGTAAATATCGATCGGACCCAGATCATCTGCTCCCACTTCTGCCAATTCCAGTGCCTTTGGAAAAGCAGATTCCATGGCAGGTGAAATCGCAAGATCATCCTGCAGGCTCATCAGCGGCACACTCGCATCGGCACCGCTGTGCAGGTAGATCATCTTGCCTTCGGATATCCCCAGTTCCGCCGCATGGCCAGCCGTCGTCAGGATTACAGCCGCGCCTAGTTCCACCGCATCCTGTGCCACCATCCAGCGGTGATAGGGATCGTTGATGCGGAAATTCTTGTTTTCTTCCTCAAGCAACTCCTGCGGCGTCCATTGACGCGCAAATTGAGCATGCTCACGGGTTACTGAAATACTGGAAAAGGCCGACCAGAGTTCTGCCATATCTTGCGCATAGCTGTTCCGGTCCATACCGAGGCGCGCTCGCCGCGCATTCTCCACAATGCCATAGGACATCGGCATGCTAATCAGCCCTTGCCGCCATTCATAGGGTGTAAGTATTTTGTCCTCGTCGGTGCGCAAGTCGGTCATTTCGCGGGTTGCGGGCTGGTTCCAGTCCAGTTCCTGTCCGCTACGCCTCGCGCGCTTCACAGTCCCGACATTCTCGGCGCTGGCAATCACCACCGCCTTATACTTCCCATCATGAACTTCGCAGGCGAGCTTGTTGAGATGCTTTTGCGGACTCTGGCCACCGACATCACCGTAGAGCAGTGTTTCAGGGTCTAACCCGGACGCTGTCGCGACGGCTTCGGGGTGGTTTTCCGGCGAACCGCAATCATGAGGTAGGCCGCTATCGTGGAACAGGCGGGTCGAGAGCAGGCAGTCGATAGAAGCCGCGAGTTTCTCCGCCTCACCACTATCCGCCAGCGCAGCCTTCACCGCCGCCGAAGCCAGATCAACTGTCGACGGCCATTCCAGCCCCAAAGCCTTGCCACTGGTCTCTCCAACGCCAACCAATACCGGCGCTTTCGGGTCTGCTATTGCCATGAAAAGTCCCTCAAAATAATCAGTTCATCAATCGATTAAAACTGATAACAGACATGCCAACACATGCACCTAATTATTTGAAGGAAATGCGATGACCGGCTGGCCAAAACTGGAATGGGATACCGAGCCTACCGGCCCCCTAAAGGGCTTGAAGATTGTAGACATGTCGACGGTGGTGCTTGGGCCGTTTGCAACGCTCAATTTCGCCGATCTCGGTGCGGAAGTGATCAAGGTTGAAAACGGCGAAGGCAAATTTGCGGGTGATATGATGCGCCATGCCGGGGACAGCCCGACCGGGGACTTGGGACCGATCTACACCGCGCTCAACCGCAACAAGAAATCGATCACTATCAACGCGAAGGATGCGGATGAGAAAGCCGCTCTGCTCGAACTGCTCAAACATGCCGATGTGTTTTTCCACAATGTGCGTCTCGCAGGAATGGAGCGGCTAGGCCTTGATTATGAAAGCGTGAAGGCGATTAATCCGGCCATTGTTTATGTGCATTGTGCTGGCTTTGGTCAGGGCGGTGAATATTCGCACCGGCAGGCTTATGACGATCTGATCCAATGCGTATCCGGATTTGCATCGCTGTTTGAGAAACGCGGCGATAGCGGCAGGCCGCTTTATATGCCGTCGCTGGTGGCTGACAAAACTGTCGGACTGTTCGCGGTCAATGCGACGCTGGCGGCGCTCTATCACAAGGAGAAGACGGGCGAAGGACAGTTTGTCCAAGTGCCTATGTTCGAAGCCTTTACCTGGTTCAACATGGTCGAAAATCTTTGGGGTGAGACTTTCATTCCGGGAAATGGCAGGCTCGCCTATACGCGGTCGATCAACAAGAACCGCAAGCCTTATCCGGCCAAGGACGGCTATATCGGGCTGGTGCCCTACAATGACGCACAGTGGCAGAAATTCTTTGAACTCGGAGGACGTCCGGGCGTCTTTGATGAACCGCGATTTGCCACCTATTCGGAACGCACTAAGAATATCACCGCGCTATACGGTATCATTGAAGAAATTGCGGCTACCAAGACCTCCGAAGAATGGCTGACGCTGCTCGACGAGCATAACATCCCGGCCATGCGCTATAACAAGATGGAGGATGTTCTGACCGACCCGCATCTGGAGCAAGTTGGTTTCTGGCAGGAACGCGAAGGCGAGAAAACCGGCAAATACCGGACGATCAAGCACCCGGTTCACTATTCCGCCAGCCCGGCCAATATCTTCGCCGATCCACCGACACTGGGTGCGGACAATGAAGAAATTCGCAGCGCCATCGGCGCGGCCGCAAACGATCAATAGGAGCCAAGCATGTCTGACCAACCCGTACACGTCGTTGCCAATTTCACGGTCCATGATGCCGATACATATCGCATTTATGAGAAAGGCTTTTTCCCGATCCTGAAAAAACATGGCGGGGAGTTTCTGACCTTTGATGATAGCAGCGTCACTTTTGAAGGTTCGGAACCGCGCGAGGGCCGGATGGTGATATTCAAATTCCCGAACGAGGAAGCGGCGACCAACTGGTATAATGATCCGGAATATCAGGCGATTTCCGAACATCGCCGCGAAGGTACGGAACTCAAATTTCTGACTATGGTACATAGCTTGCCGCCGCGCGAGTGAACGGGACCGCCGCCACAAAGGCGTTGCAGCTCAAGAGCTTGCCTATGGGTCACACAGGGTCACACTCCTTAAAGCGAAAAATGCTTTACCGTGTACAAACCGGACAGCAAATGGATTCATGACTGAGAAAGAGCTAGGTTTAGATACTCATTCAACGTGATGTAGGAAAGCGTAATGACCGTACTTTATGACAAAACCGGTGTCGGTTATGCGAACTTGCGCAAGCCCGATCCGAGGATTGCCAAAGCGATCCATGCCGCGCTGGGAGATGCGCAAACGGTTTTGAATGTTGGCGCTGGTACGGGTTCTTACGAGCCGACAGACCGCGAAGTCACCGCGCTTGAACCATCTGCAGAGATGATAGCCAGCGACCGAAAGAGGCAGGCAAAGCCTATCAGGGCGTGGCCGAGGACATGCCGTTCGAAGACAAACAGTTTGATGCCGCGATGGCGGTGTTAACCGTCCATCATTGGAGAGATTTGGAGAAAGGTTTACGCGAAATGCAGCGGGTGGCGAAGGGGCGGATTGTCATTCTGACCTTTGATCCGGAAGCGCATTATTTCTGGCTGGCGGATTATATTCCCGAGATTGTCGAGTTGGATCAACCGATCATGCCGAAGATGAGCGAATATGGGCGCATCCTTGGCGATGTGAAAATCGAGGATGTCCCGGTGCCGTATGATTGCACCGATGGTTTTTTGGGCGCTTATTGGCGGCGGCCCCATGCCTATCTGGACCCCTAGGTACGGGCGTCGATTTCAACCTTTGCCAAATTGGATGATGTCCCGGAAAGTCTGACCCAGCTAGAGCAAGATCTGGCATCTGGCGTTTGGGAAGAACGCTATAAGCATTTGATGGAAGATGAAAGTTTGGACGCTGGGTATCGGCTGGTGGTCGTAAGCTAATTCCGATTAGAAGCTGTCCGCTACATCACGAGGCTGTGTAAAAACGCGTTTGTCATGCGCTGTCGTGGGGTATTTTTTCGTTTAGGTCAGATTTTTGCCGATAATTTCAGCAGGCGCGCAGAACCATCATGCCCGGATCGCTTTGATGAGCGGTTTGACGCCCATGATGGTGATGAGGCGTTTGATATTATAGGCGAGAACCGAGAGGCTCATCTCTGTGGCGACGTTTTTGATGCCTTTGGTGAGGAAGTGGCACGGTCCCATCCAGCTTTTGAGTGTTCCAAAGACATGTTCAGCCGTTTGTCTGCGGATGGTCATGGCATCGGGGCGATTGTTGAGGCGTACGAGCATATCATCGACCACGGCTTCGTGCTCCCAGCGCTTGATGCGCCGGTATTTGGCTGTGGTGCATTGTGATCGGATTTTGCAGTCTGGGCATTTGCTCGACCAATAGGCGTTCAGCGTCAGCCCCTTTTCTTCTGTCGTGAAGCGGTGGATGAGTTCTTCACCTGCAGGACAGCGCAGAGTGTCTGTCTCTGCTTCATAGATAAAATCACTTCTATCGAACCGGCCTGCTGCCCTAGAGCCTGATGTATTGGGCTTTGGCACAAGCGGCGTCGCACCCTGTTCTTCACATGCCTTGATCTGCGGTCCGCTGAAGTAACCGCGATCAGCCAGCACCTCTATCTCTTCCGCATCCATGGCCACTTTGGCTTTCTCCGTCATAGGAGCGAGGAAGGCCCGGTCATGCGGTGCATTGGTCACTTCATGTGACACAATGAGATGGTACCCGGTGTCCACAGCAGCTTGTACGTTATATCCCACCATGCCGGAGGCTTTCATGCTCGTGGACATGGCTCTGGCATCGCTATCAGTCTGCGATATCTGCTTATCAGGATGAGCGATGACCTCCGCTTCTTTGGCGCAAAGCTCGTGGAGCTTGGCTTTCATGGACACGATCTTCTCGCGCAGCTGTGTCGTCCGGTCCTCAGCAACGTCGCTATCGTGCATGTCCGCTGCATCAAGTGACTGGAGATAGCGCGCTATGCTCTTTTCCACCTGATCAATCCGGCGTTTCAGCTTGCCTCGTGTATGATTGCGTTCGCGTGCGTTCACAGCCTTGAACTTCGACCCATCTATCGCAGCCACAGCCTTGGCGAACAGACCGAGCTCCCGGCATAGCCCCACAAACTGACTGCAAACGGATTGGATCGCTGGGCCATTGTCCTTCCTGAAGTTGGCGATTGTCTTGAAGTCCGGGACCAGATGGCCGGTTAGCCACATCAGCTCGAGATTGCGGCCCGCCTCGCGCTCCAGTCTCCGGCTCGACTGTACCTGATTGAGATAGCCGTAAATATAGATTTTGAGCATCACCGCTGGATGATAAGCCGGGCGACCCGTGTCCTTCGGATCAACACCAGAAAATCCCAGTTCCCGCAAATCCAGTTCGTCGGTAAACGCATCCACCACACGGACCGGATTATCTTCATCCACATAATCCTCAAGCGATGGCGGCAATAAAAACGTCTGATCACGATCCGATCCAACCACAAAACGCTTCATGCAACCGCCTCCAACAAAGCCGCTCAGACCATAGCGATAATCAATGCGTTTTTACACAGCCTCTCCTTGAAGCGGACATTGGAGATTAAACATCACCCACTTTTCTTTTGTTTATCCACCCAAAGCGGTCAAAAAGCCATGCTGAGCAAAATATGCCTCCTGCACCAACTATTGCGTAACGGATGAAGCGCAATGCGAATCCCTGCAGAGAACCCTCAGTGGCAATGAGAGCAAACAGTTCATCCAACACAATCAATGAGCCAACTAATAGCGCCAGCATCAGAATGAACCGCGCGATCTTGATCGGAATCGATACAGCTTTCGGACTGTATCCGACAAATCTTTCTTCGAGCGGCGCGGCGATTAGTATCCCAGTCAAAAATCCTAAGTAACCGACAAATGCGGTCGGTTGTTCAGCCAAAGGGCGGGGGTTCACGAAAAGCGTAAGCATCCAAACGCCAAGACTCAACCCTGCAACGAGCGACAATTGAGTGGCTATTGAGAGCTTACTCCAAAGGGTAGGACTAGCCTCGAAACATTGCTTTGCCAGTATCGCGATCAAAAGACCTAGGCTCAGGACCTGTTAGATAGCTTGCATTACGGTGAGAAGGCTGATTCAAAGGCGGCACTGAAGGAGGTGCTGTTGATGAGTGATCTGTTTATGTTAAGCGAAGCGCAGATGCGCCGGATAGAGCCGTATTTTCCGTTGTCGCACGGGGTTCCCGGGGTTGATGACCGCAAGGTTCCGAGCGGGATTGTTTTTGTGATCAGGAACGGTCTTCGCTGGCGTGATGCCCCTGCTGGTTACGGGCCGCATAAAACGATCTGTAATCGCTTCGTGCGCTGGAGCCGCCTGGGCGTGTTCAACAAGATATTTGCGCGCCTTGCAGCTACCAGTGATGCCGATGATGTGCTGATGATCGATGCCACGCATCCAAAAGCCCGCCGTACCGCTGCCAGCCTTTTAAAAAAGGGTCTGTTTCCAGATATACCGGGCGAACTAAAGGCGGCCTGAACTCCCAGGTTGCATGCCGTGTGCGATGGCAACGGGAGACCCCTGATCTTGTGTCTGAGCGAAGGGCAGATGAGCGACCATATCGGGGCAAAGCTGACATACCCGGCACTTCCGGATCATGCCGCCTGCATGACCGGTGATAAAGGCTATGACAGCGATGAGTATCGAGCGGCATTAAAAGCAAAGCGCATCACGCCATGTATCCCGCCGCGCAAAGGGCGGCGGCTGCCAGCCAGCTTCGATAAAAGCCTCTGCCGCCAACGCCACAAAATCGAGAATATGTTCGGAAAACTCAAGGACTGGAGGCGCATCCATAACCGCTATGATCGCTGCGCTCACACCTTCTTGTCTGCCATCGCTATCGCAGCTACCGTCATCTTCTGGCTTAGTTAATAAGTCCTGAGCCTAAATAATTGAGATTTTTCAAAGTTTTTGCGGTTGGCCTTTGCAATATCACCTGCTGTCCCGGGGCGAACCTGCATTAGGCCTATAGCATTAGCAGGGCTCACGGCCTTGACCCGAAATGCTGACTCTTGGAGAGCGTGAGCATAGACCAAAGCAGGGTCTACACGCCATCCGCCATCTGGTTTCCATTTCGGTGCGGGAAAACGCGCTTGAGCATCAGGTTTAAATCCACGCGGAGCATGATGGGCCAACCATAGTTGCGTTCGTGGTAAGCTAAGTTCCCGCGCCAGTTTCAAGAGAGTGGGGTGATCAGAACTGTCGCCGATTGTTGCCTGATGCCTCAATACTTCATCGGCTAGCGATTCTTCTCCAATTTCAACCAGTGCAATGGCAGCGCGTACATTTTCATGTCGCTTCAGCTTGCGCCAATCGGATTTTTCGAATTCTTCTGCAGTTCGGGTTTTGGCATTTTCCATTCCCAAGGCCTGGGCTGCCAAAATACCGTAAAAGCTATCATCCTGCTTTGCAGCTGTCTGTAATTTACCCTGAACTTTTTGTGGCTGTCCGCATTTCAAGTCAGCGCGTGCAGCCCAATAAAGGCCGGCAGCTTCCAGCTCTGAATTATCGGCCCGTCGCGAAACTTTATCAAAAGCATCTGCTGCAGTCTTGCAATCATTGAGCCGCCAGGCTGCCACTCCTGCCACCCAATCGGCATGTACAACCCATGTACCGCTGCCCCGCTGAGCCTGACGCGCCATGCGCAAAGCTGCGTGGTCATTATTCTCGATACAATAGGACCAAGCCACTCGCTGCTCAAGTTTGGTGCGCGCTTCAGACGAAAGGCTGCTGCGGTTCTCGTTTAAAAGTCCCTCTGCTCCCGATGGATTGTCGTTTTTGACAAAGCTATTGATCTGTCCGCGAATATTGTTGGCGATGTTATCCGAACCGACCGATTTCGGTTTGGAACGAATAGGAGTGCCCGGAATGTAAGAAAGGCGGCGGCGTTGCGGTAAAGCAGGAAGGATTTGCGCGCCACACTTAGTTGCAAGACGGCCCAACTGCGCGGCCTGCGGGATATGGGGTGCTTCGTTGACTAGTGTAAGAAGCGGTCCCAGTTCTGCCCGCGGTGAATTTACATCCAAAAAATATTCCGCCTGAGCAATGGGTTTCAAAGGGCTACTTGGGGCGTTGTCGATAAGCTTTTTAGCTTCATTCCAATTATTTGCCTGCATCGCCCCAAAAAGCGATCGGTAATGTTGCGAATGACTGCGCTTTATCTGGGATGGAATATCCTTAGCGACTGCTGCGCTATTATAAATGATGGTGCCATCATCCGCCAGCGCTGGAGTGAATGGAAGGCTTATCAAAGCGGTGGTGAGAGCAAGTCTTAATTTCACTGGGTCGCAATCCTTGTCAAAAGCTGCAAATCCTTCCAAGCTTCGGCCTTTAACTCTGGCCGTTCCAGAAGGATCCGCGGATGAAACGTAACGATTGCCTCCGTTTTGGATGAAACATGGTTAATAAATTGTTTCTTTTTGCGCGCAGTCAGCAAATCTTCCTTGAAAAACACACGGCTGACCGTGTCGCCGAACAGGATGATGCGCTTTGGCCTGACCAAAGAGATTAAATGCAACGCTCGATCAAGCAGTGCCGCCATATATTGATCTGCGATCTGCCCATCGACGGGTCGCCCCAGTGCCAATGGCGAATGAAAGCACTGTGCCAATTCACTCCCGAGCGCTTTGACCATATTTTGCACAAGTTGATGTGAATTTGGCGTAAAATGATCGATTGAGGCTTGGCTTTTTCCTTCTGGCATAGCCGAAATGAGCATGATTTCAGATTCGACACGGCCTTCTGGAAGCACGAATTCCCGAGCCCATTTCGCCTCGATCAGGTTTTCAGGCTTCCGGAGCCAATCCAGAAATGCTTCAATCTCGCAAGGATAGTCTTGCTTACCCGCAGATTCCGATGGCTTTTTTTGCTCTGTCTGATCAGAAACATATTGCGCTGCGGGGGCCGGCGCTTTTGGCGAAGTAACTTTTTCCAGCAACGCTACGGGCTCCTCGCCATAATCCAGATCAACACCGGCGAGCGCCCACCAGTCTTGCAAACTGGCAATCATTTGTTTCGTCGGCATTTGGGAGCCATTGGGATCTGAAAAATTCACAATTGCACTGAGTCACGTGTTGACGAATTGGTCAATTGCTGGCCATGCATATTTGTGTTCAGTGGGTTGCGGTTTGCGGCAAGCTGCATGTATGAGAAATTCTAGAGTTGAGCATAGGAAGATCAATATGAGTGAACGTGAATCAATGCCTTATGACGTCGTCACCGTCGGCGGTGGTCCAGCAGGATTAAGTGCTGCGATCCGGTTCAAGCAATTGGCTGATGAGGCGGGCAAAGATTTGTCTGTGTGCATATTGGAAAAAGGGTCTGAGATCGGGGCACATATCCTGTCCGGTGCCGTGATTGATCCGAAGGCACTGGATGAGCTCATTCCAGAATGGCGCGAAGAAAACTGCCCGCTTGCCGAAGTGCCAGTGACGGAAAATCATCACTGGATTCTGACCAAGAACAAGCAGTTGTCGATGCCGCATCTTATGACACCGGGATTCATGCACAACAAAGGTACATATACTGGATCATTGGGCAGCCTTTGCCGCTGGCTCGGCGAGCGTGCTGAGAACATGGGAGTCGAAATTTTTCCAGGCTTTGCCGCAGCGGAAATTCTCTATAATGATGACGGCTCAGTTAAAGGTGTGGCAACGGGCGATATGGGTATTGCTCGTGACGGTAGCGAAAAACCGGAATTTGAGCGCGGGCTGGAACTACACGCCAAATATACCTTCTTTGCGGAAGGTGCACGCGGGCATCTGACCAAACAACTCAAACCCAAATTTGCACTGAATTCTGACTGCGAACCGCAGATTTATGGACTTGGCGTCAAGGAATTATGGGACATTAACCCCGAACTCCATGAGCCAGGCAGGGTGATCCATACCCAAGGCTGGCCGTTGGACGAAGCTAATGGTGGCGGTTTTCTTTATCATCAAGCCAATGGCCAGGTAGCGCTCGGTTTTGTGACCTGGCTCAACTATTCCAATCCATATCTGTCGCCATTTGAAGAAATGCAGCGCTGGAAAACGCATCCGGCGATCAAGCAATTCCTTGAAGGTGGAAAGCGCGTTTCTTACGGTGCCCGAGCGATTAATGATGGCGGTTATCAGTCTGTTCCAAAACTCGCTTTCCCAGGCGGCGCGCTAATTGGTTGTTCGGCGGGCTTTGTGAATGTGCCAAGGATTAAAGGTACACACACTGCGATGAAAACCGGCATGATGGCGGCTGAGGCAGCCCATGAAGCCATTATCGCTGATCGCCAGAGTGATGAACTGACCGGCTATCAGGACGCCTATGACAATAGCTGGGTGAAGGAAGAGTTGCGAGTGGTCCGCAATGTTCTGCCGTCGGTCGAAAAATACGGCAATTTCTTGGGCACTATCCTGTCGGGTATCAACATGTGGGCAGAAAATCTCAAAGTGAAAATGCCGTTCACAATGAAGCATCACCTCGATCATGAGGCTTTGAACCGCAAGGATCATGCTCGGCCGATTGAATATCCAAAACCGGATGGCGTGATAACATTTGACCGTCTTTCGTCGGTATTCCTATCCAATACCAATCATGAGGAAGATCAACCGGTCCATCTTCAGTTGAAAGATCCTGATATTCCGATTGAAAGCAATCTTCCCATATTTGATGAACCGGCCCAGCGATATTGTCCTGCAGGCGTCTATGAAGTCATCGAAGAAGACGGTGACAAGAAATTTCAGATCAACGCTCAAAATTGCGTTCACTGTAAGACTTGCGATATCAAGGATCCGGCCCAGAATATTAACTGGGTTGTTCCAGAAGGTGGAGGAGGTCCCAATTACCCGAATATGTAGTTTACTGCCCATTGCAGCAACATTAGCAATTGCAGTTTCCGTTCCTGCACAAGCAAAGCGGACCGATGATGGCACACAATTGCTTCAGCAATTTGTAGAAGCGCGACTAGCAGAGGTCGGAGAGCAGCCAGACACAGCCATTTCCATTTACCAGGACGCCCTCAAACAGCAGCCCAACAATATCCTAATTGCAGGAAAGGCTTATGTAAAAGCGGTAGAAACCGGAAACTGGTCGCTTGCACTAAAAGCTGTCAGATCTGTTGAACTTGGTGGCAGCTTTGAAAAAGAAATGCCGGCGCTGCTTTTTGCGGATGCCTTCAATAAAAGAGACTGGAACTCCGCCAAAACCGCACTGATGGAACTCGAAGAGCTGGGGAATTTTGGGTTTCTCACTCCGATGCTCATAAACTGGACCGCGATTGCGCAAAACAGAAAGAGGGATGTCAGTTTTTCCGCTCTTGAGAAAAATCCCACCGCTCGATATTATCTTGTTGAACAACGCATTCTGCTGTTGCTGGCATCCGGTGAAGATGAAGCAGTGCTACGAGCCTTGCGCGATGTGATCGAACAAGATGACGTACGCATGGTGCCAGTTCGCATGATCGCTGCTCGCCATTTTCTTGCCCAAAACAAAATCGATCTGGCAAAACAGATTTTGGCGAGCGGCAGAACCTCTGCAGAGCGGCAAATTTTGAGCACGATTGAAGCCGGAGACGGTCGGACTAACGCGCAGCGGGTAACTGCGCGCCTGGGTGCAGCCTATACTTTTCATCGATTATCGACTGACCTGGGAACTCAGCGAGCAGACTTTCTTGCGCTGGTCATGGCCCAGATTGCTTCGAATATCGTCGGTAAGAGTGATTTTGATCAACTGGTTTTAGGCAGAGCCTATGCTGCCAGCAAGAACGGCGCGCAGGCTCGAAACTCCTATAGGAAAATTGATCGATCGAGCCCCTATTTTATCATCGCTAGAAACGCTGAAATAGGTAGCTTCATTGAAGATGAAAAATTTGCAGACGCGCTTGAACGGATTGAAGATGAGATAACAGAATTACCTGTTCTACCCGAACTCCATATCCTGAAGGGTCAGGTTTATCTGGGACAAGAAAACTACGCGGCGTCAGCGGAAGCCTATCAACACGCTGTGTCGCTGGCAGAAGAGGCAGAATATTCGAAGCCGGCACTGGCCAGCTATTATTTGGCGTTGGGCAGCGCACAGGAACAAGCTGGATTGTGGCCCGCAGGACTTCGCTCTCTCGAAAAAGCCAATGAATTGCTTCCCAATTCACCCAATATATTGAATTATCTTGGATACGCCCAACTTGAGCGACGCGAAAATGCGGAGGAGGCCATGAAGGCCATTCGCCGCGCACATGAGCTCCGATCATCTTCTCCGGCGATAACCGATTCGCTGGGATGGGCCTATTTCATCATCGGCGAACATGCAAAAGCGGTAAACTATCTGGAAAAGGCCCTGGAGGGGCAACCTCAGGATCCAACTATTAACGAACATCTAGGCGATGCTTACTGGACGGTCGGTCGCAAGTATGAGGCCCGTTATGCCTGGAAAACAGCCAAATTATTTGCAGACGATGTCGATCGAGAACGTTTGCTGGCAAAAATAGATTTGGGTCTTTCGCCTGCTTTAATCTCACCGTGAGCACGGAATTTAATGGCAAAAATCAAGAAACCGGATATGCCAAACTCAATCTGGCTCTCCACATTCGCGGTCGATTGCCAAATGGTTATCATGAGCTTGAAACGATTTTTGCCTTTGTGGATCAAGGCGACCTTGTCTCTGTTTCTGACGATCAGGCACTGTCACTCACAATATCGGGCCCATTTGCCGATGGACTTGGACTCCAAGATAATTTGATAATGCAAGCAGCAAGTCTGTTGCAAAAGGAATACGATGTTTCGACTGGAGCAAAGTTGCATCTTGTCAAAAACCTCCCTGTAGCATCCGGGATAGGTGGCGGTTCCGCTGACGCTGCGGCCGCTTTGCGGTTGCTTAACAGATATTGGGAACTGAACTTGTCGCAGGTCGAGCTGGAGAGAGTAGCGGAACCACTTGGCGCAGATGTGCCTGCCTGTGTTGCGAGCAAAACTGCTATTGGCAGAGGAATTGGTCAAAATTTGCAACCACTGTGCAATGATGATCTCTCGGGCATGTATGTTTTGCTGGCCAATCCTTTGGTCGCAATTTCCACCCAGGATATATTTTCTCAATGGAACGGTATCGACAAGGGGCCACTGGGCACCGGAAATATTTTCGATGCGCTTGTTGATGGCCGGAATGATTTGCAATCTATCGCGATAACTTTGGAAGACTCGATCGCACCGCTACTGACGGTTATTGGAAATACCAATGCGATATCAACAAAAATGTCCGGTTCCGGTGCCACTTGTTTTGGCGTTTATGAAAGCCTCGAACAAGTTAGAGAAGCCAAACTGGCGGTAGAATCTTCAGTTGAGAAAATATGGACAATGACAGGGCAAATCAGATGAGTAGAGCATTTGAAATTCACGGTGTTCCCAAGGAGAATGGGATATTGATTGTTGTCGATCATGGTTCAAACAAGATCCCTGCCGGAGTGGACTTGGGCATATCACCTGAACTGATGAATGATCACATCGCTTATGATATTGGAACAACAGAAATTGCCAAAATAATGTCGGAGAACTCAGACTATCTGGCGTTTCTCGGTGGCTTTTCAAGACTGGTTGTAGACCTGAACCGTTATTTTGAGGAACCTGGGGTAATACCCGACAGCAGCGACGGCATCGCCATTCCCGGCAACCTTATTGACGAACAGCAGAGGTTCGATCGGCTGCAAAACTATTTTCTACCTTATCATAAACGATTGAAGAAACTGATCGAAGAATTGAGGCCGCGGTTACTTCTCTCACTCCATAGCTTCACAGCGAACTTGCGAACCGATCCTGATGTGGATCGTCCCTGGGATATTGGAGTTCTCTACAATGAATATGTGGATGCTTCGAAATTGGCTTTGCAGCATCTGGAAGTCGAGGAATTGGTCGTCGGTGATCAGTTGCCTTATTCCGGCAAGGATCTAAATGCGACAATGAACCTTCAAGCCGAAGCCATAGGACAACCCTATTTTGGCGTTGAAATTCGACAGGATTTGATATCCTTTGAAACCGGTCAGCGGCGATTTGCAGAAATTTCACAGCAGACGTGTGACAAAGTGCTATCCGGGCTTGCGTGACCAGCCGAGATTTGGAAGGGATGAGCCGTATTAACCCGAAACGGATGATTTCATGACCCGCTCCTTTGACAAATCCAAACTGCCCAGTCGTCACGTCAGTGTTGGCCCGGAGTGTGCGCCGCAGCGCAGCTATTATTATGCGATGGGCATGACCGAAGAGGATATCGCTAAACCATTCGTGGGCATTGCCTCAGCGGGGAACGATAGCGCACCATGCAACACTTTACTCGACGCTCAAGCAAATATTGCACGTCAGGGCGTTATTGATGCGGGTGCTACACCGCGACGTTTCAATACCATAACTGTCACCGATGGCATTGCGATGGGCCATCAGGGGATGAAATCATCGCTTGTTTCGCGTGAGGTCATTGCCGATTCCGTCGAACTCAGCGTCCGGGGTCACTGCTATGATGCGTTGATCGGCTATGCTGGTTGCGACAAGAGCCTACCCGGTATGATGATGGCGATGTTGCGCCTTAATATACCATCTATCTTCGTTTACGGCGGCTCGATCCTGCCGGGTCGCTATCATGACGAAGACGTTACCGTTGTTGACGTCTTTGAAGCTGTTGGTCAGCATAGTTCAGGCAACTGTCCGCTACAGGAATTGATTGAACTTGAGAAAGTCGCTTGCCCGGGGCATGGCGCGTGCGGTGGTCAATTCACGGCTAACACGATGGCCTGTGTGGCAGAAACTATTGGGCTTTCCTTGCCGAACAGTAATATGGCCCCAGCGCCTTATGAAAGCCGGGACGATATGGCGATGGCGGCCGGACGGCAGATCGTCGACCTGATCGAACAAAATTTACGGCCTAGAGATGTCTGCACCAAGGATGCCTTCATCAATGCGGCCCGGGTAGTAGCGGCGACCGGCGGATCGACCAACGCTGCACTTCATCTTCCAGCCATGGCTAGCGAAGCTGGCATTGATTTTGATCTATTTGATGTGGCGGAAATATTCAAAACCACACCTTATCTCGCTGATTTGAAGCCAGGCGGGAAATATGTCGCCAGAGATATGCATGATGCTGGCGGCGTCTACATGCTTATGAAAACGATGATGGATGGCGGTCTGCTGAAAGGTGACTGCATCACGGTATCCGGAAAAACGCTTGGCGAAAATATTGACGAGATCAACTGGAACCCTGATCAAAAAGTCATTTACAGTGTCGACAATGCGATAACGGAAACCGGCGGCGTCGTAGGCCTGAAAGGTTCGCTCGCTCCAGAAGGTGCCATTGTCAAAGTGGCAGGAATGGAGCGTTTGCAATTTAGCGGACCGGCTCAGGTTTTTGAATGTGAAGAGGATGCATTTGCAGCAGTTGAAAAACGTTCGATCAATGAAGGATCGGTAATTGTAATCCGCAACGAAGGCCCAAAAGGTGGTCCCGGCATGCGTGAGATGCTAGCTACGACTGCGGCCCTTTATGGGCAGGGAATGGGCGAAAAAGTTGCGTTGATAACAGATGGCCGTTTCTCCGGTGCAACCCGGGGGTTCTGTATCGGTCATGTTGGCCCGGAAGCGGCTGACGGCGGCCCAATTGGACTGATCGAAGAAGGTGACATGATCCATATTGATGCACAAGCTGGAACAATTGATCTGGACGTAGACCAAGAAATTCTGGAAAAACGTCGCGGTGCATTTGAACAGAAAGAAAATGACTATGGGTCCGGTGCATTGTGGCGTTATGCACAAAATGTTGGGCCGGCCTATAAAGGCGCTACTACCCACCCTGGAGCAAAGGCGGAAAAGCATGTCTATGCGGATATTTAGCGGGCTTACGGCCCTATTGCTGGTCACAGCTTGCAGCACCGAACCGGACAATGAAGTTTTGGCTGAAGCCGAAGAACGCGCTGCTGCGAATGCGCCCGACGACGGCAGGATCGAATGTGCGGTCAATGGCGATACAAGTTTCACACGCGGGTGCAAAACAGAGCGCCTCTCCGGAGAAAGCGGAACCACTCTGATAATCAGGCATCCTGACGGTGGATTTCGCTGGTTTAATGTTCTGACCGACGGTCGCGGACTGGAAGCGGCAGATGGCTCGGAAAAGGCAAAAATCGAGATTGTTGAAGCCGGTAAGACCAGGATCAGCGTTGGCTCTGATATCTACATTATGTCCGCAAGAGTAAAATCCGACAACGCTCCGGCCGCAACCGCTGATATTTCAACAAAATCTGTCGATCTACCGACTAGCTCCGGAGAGCAACTATCCGATTGATCAACAGCGGTTATGTGCTGACAGCCGCGGAGATGCTGGCTGCAGAAGAGAAGTTGATCAACCAAGGAACCAGCGTCGAAATTCTGATGGAACAAGCTGGGCAGGGCGCTGCGCAGCAAATCTGGCGGGTATCCCATGATATGCCGACACTTGTACTATGCGGTCCGGGAAATAATGGCGGCGATGGTTACGTTGTTGCTGAATGGTTACGCAAAAAGGGTGTTTCGGTTTCAGTCGCGGCTGCCTGTGAACCGAAAACGGATGCAGCTAAAAATGCCCACTCATTATGGCAAGGCAAAACCTATACAATCGATAATGCTGAACCCAAACCACAAGTCATCGACTGCCTTTTTGGCACTGGCCTCCAGCGACCCGTCGCCGGAAATTTGATTGAGCGATATTTACACTATTGCGAGAATGCAAGGAAACGTATTGCGATAGATGTTCCAAGCGGGGTTGATTCCGACACGGGACAATTGCTTAATAAAGTGCCTGATTTTGATCTGACAATTGCTTTGGGTGCGGTCAAACCGGCCCATTTTATTGAACCGGTGCGATCAAAAATGGGACATATCGTTGCTGTCGATATCGGAATTGATGCCGAGAGTGACGTGCGTGTACTCAAGAAACCAGTAGTTGTCAGACCCAAGGCGACAGATCACAAATATACGCGTGGGATGGTTGTTGTAGTTGCCGGTGAGATGCCAGGAGCTGCCA
This sequence comes from uncultured Parasphingorhabdus sp., assembly GCA_951813595.1. Lineage (GTDB taxonomy): Bacteria > Pseudomonadota > Alphaproteobacteria > Sphingomonadales > Sphingomonadaceae > Parasphingorhabdus. The sequence continues at coordinate 312,393 of CATOTQ010000003.1, forward strand.
AACTTACCGCCTTGGCCGCTCAATATTCTGGGGCAGGCTATGTGAAAATCTTTGCATCTCCCGGTTTTGAAGCGCCGCATGCCAGCATTGTTGTAAACTGCTATGAAAGCCCAAAAGAACTCGCCGAACTACTCAGCGATCAGCGTATTAGCGTGGTTGCGATTGGTCCGGGCCTGGGCCGTGATAGCAAGGTTGGAAAGATTGTGGATCAGGTGTTGGATGGAAATCGTAAACTTGTGATTGACGCAGATGCATTAACAGTACTCGGCGATGCCTTTGTTGATAAGCTAAAGAACCTCCAGCAACCTGTAATTGCTACTCCCCATACAGGCGAGTTTTATGCGATTTATAACGATGCTGGTACGAGCAAAATTGATGCCACACAAACACTTGCCAAAGCCTCACATGCTACGATTTTGCACAAGGGATCTGACACCGTAATAGCAGGTCCCATTGGGAATTCCGTGTTATCCAATATTTCTTGTTCCTGGCTTTCAACGGCAGGTACGGGAGATATTCTAACGGGAATCGTTGCCGCACGGTTGGCAAATGACAGCATTTCCGGATTTGAAGCGGCCCAAGAAGGCCAATGGTTGCATGGAAGGGCTGCTCAATTGGTCGGACCTGCATTTTCTCCGGAACAATTGATTGAAAAGATTCCAATTGCGATGACTGAGTGTCTGTGACTGGTCAGGACGATGAAAATCTGATCATCCGAATTGCCGCTAAAGGGGATGGCGTGACATCGGATGGGCGCTTTGTCGCGTTTTCTGCACCGGGAGATCGGCTCAGCGACAATGGTGGTTTGATCAAGGGGTCACATCACGTCGATGCACCTTGTCAGCATTTCCAGCAATGCGGCGGATGCAGTCTGCAGCATGTCGATAAAGAGACATTCGAGAAGTTTGTTACAAACCGTGTCACTAATGCTCTTGACGGGCAGGGTGTCTCAGCAGAAAACGTTTATGCTCCATTTGTTTCCGCACCCAAAAGCAGGATTAGAGCCAGTTTTCGTGCAACCAAAATTGGAAAAGAGCTGAAATTTGGGTTTAGCGGCAGTGGCAGCCACCGGATCGTTGATATGCAGCAATGTGAAATATTGCATCCCGATCTGTTCGCCATGATTGCGCCGACACGGGATTTTCTAGGTTCAGTCGCTCGAAAGAAACATGACTTCAATATTGAAATGACTCTGGTTGATCAAGGGGTTGATCTGACGATTAAAAACCTTGAACCCGATGGTTTGGAAACCTTTGAAAGGCTTTCCAAATTTGCGCAAGATACCAAACTGGCTCGGCTTTCAATCGATAGCGGATATGGCCCGGAAACTCAGTGGGAGCCAGAGCCGGTTACGGCCACTTTTGATAATGTCTCGGTATCGTTTCCGCATGGCGGTTTCTTTCAACCTACCGCTGATGGGAAAGATACTCTAATTTCTCACATGTGCACTGTTGTTGGAGATGCGAAACTTGTGGCAGATTTGTTTGCTGGTCTGGGTACTTTTGCGTTGAGCCTTGGCAGTGATCGGAAAATCTACGCTGCCGAAGCATCGCGCGATGCCATCGGTGCGTTGAAGCTGGCGGCTAATCTATCCGGCCGCCAGATGTTCACAGAGCATCGTGATTTGTTTCGCAGGCCCTTGTCGGCGGATGAACTTAACAGATTTCAGGCGGTAATTCTTGATCCACCCCGTGCCGGAGCAAAGGATCAAATTGCGCAACTTGCACAATCAGATATGCCCAAAATCTGCTATATAAGCTGTAATCCGGCCAGTTTTGCACGAGATGCTAAAAATCTCTGCTCTTCCGGTTACAAGCTCAAGCAAATTTGGCCTGTGGGACAGTTTTTGTGGTCTACTCATGTAGAACTGGCGTCTCATTTTGAACGGGATTGATTCAGTCCTCGGAGCGCTTGCCCCATATCACTCCAGGCTTTGGTTCTGTGTTAACTTTTAGCCCAAACACGTCTGCTCGCGAATAATGCCCATCGGTATCGAGGGCAGTCTTAGCTTCATCATTTAGAGAGATGTCGATCTCGCTGTGCAGGATCGTTTCTGCTCGCCCAGCTTCAACTGCAATCTCGCCATCAGGAGAAATGATCATGCTTCCCCCGAATTGCAATTTCTGGTCAGGGATTTGCTTGATCAGCTCGAATGCGGCATCATTGCCGCCAGCCGAATCTAGACCATTTAACAGATCGTCACGGTGCAAAACTGTGCCGGCAGCCAGAACGTGGTAGCCACCCTCAAAAGCATAATGACGTGATGCAATTGCATAGGGTTTCCCTTACTGTTGGCCAGGCCGAAACATGCACGGCTTCTTGTAGGTTATGCATTGCAGCACGAGCGAGTGGCATCCAGTGTTCCCAGCAAATCAAATTTCCGACATTGCCCCATTCCGCCTGATGAACATTCAAAGTCGATCCATCTCCGCGATTCCAGACTAGCCGTTCGCCGTGCGTAGGAACCAGTTTGCGATGGTTGAGCGGTTTTGCACCGGCCCGAAAAATCATTTGATTATTGTACAGGCTGGACCGGATACGTTCATGTGCACCGATTGAAACAACCAAATCGTGCTTGTCGACCAGATCCTGTAAATGACCCAATCGGAAATCGTTTTCTACGATCGCCTGTTCCATCAATAATCCATGGAGGGCTTTGCTGCCGGGGTGATCCCACAAAGCAGCATCAGGTGCTTCGTCAAGCCAGATAGGATAACCGCCCAGAAACGTTTCGCCAAAAGCAATGACCCGCGCGCCATCTGCAGCAGCTTTGGCGGTTAGGTCGACAACTTGCTCTATCCCCTTGTCGATACATATTGGGATGGGAGCGGCCTGTACAATCGCTGCCCGGATAGTGGCGCTCATTTAGTGGAACACAGCAATAGAGGCGTGGACGATCAGTGCAAACAGGCACAAACTAGCCAACAGGAAAATTACAAATCGCGGTGTCGTGTTTATTGTTGCCTGGAAAATCGAATGTATCACGCGCAAAATCACGTAGGTCCAAGCTAGCCAAAGATTAAGACCTTGATCTAGCCCGATGATAACAAGCACGATGCACGTGGCGTAAAAAAGCGTTGGTTGCTCGTGTAAATGGTTGTAATTGTGCGCTTTCCACTGGATGGATGCTGGCAAATATTCTTCCAATTTACCGGGAGTCATCGCCTCTGCAGCTTGTTCTTTGGGCAGTTTCATGATTGCCGGAATACGTGTTGCATACATCCAGACCCACATAATCATCGTCCAGACAAGCAACGCGACAATAGGTTGTAATAGTGGACTATTTTCCATTCAGGAATTTCTCAAAATTGAAGTGGTCGATTAAAAAAGCGTGGCCCAAATGGCGTTTATCGCCATCACCACAAGACACAAAGTTGAAGCCACAAATAGCATGAAGCGCACCTTGACGAGATTAACCGTCGCCTGCCAAATACTGTGCACCACACGAAGCCCGACATAAATCCAGGCGAGATAGAGATTAAGACCATGTCCCGCCTCTGCCATCGCCAAAATCATAACCGTCGCGTAAAAAATCGTCGGCTGTTCCATCAGATGAGCGTAATTATGGGATTTCCAGTTTATCTTGTCTGGTAAAACTCCTTCCAGATCTTGCCCGCGGCCGCCTGGAGGCGCTTCGCTAAGGTCTGATCCGCTTGATTTCATGGCTGGCAGCCGCGTTCCGGCCATCCAGAATAGCATCACCAAAGACCATAGTACCAAAACCGCTGCTGGTGCCAAAATTGCCGTGCTCATCATCATTCCCCCAATTTCAAGGGAATCTGCTTCACTTATTGTCAAATGCAACTTATCCGCGCGCCTAGCTGCCCGAAAAAGAAATCACATTTTCCCGATCTGATCGATCCAGATTATCGCCGATATAGTGGCTGACCATCGGTTCATCTGTGACATCATATTCGTCATGATATCCATAGCCGTTAAATTTAGAACGCGTTGCGGAACCATAGGCACCCAGCATGCCGATTTCGATAAAATCGCCGGCTTTGATATCATTCGGTATAAGAAAAGGACCGGCCATGAAGTCCATATCGTCACAGGTTGGGCCGTAAAAACTATAAGCGGTTGTCGCGCCTTCGTTGATTTTCTGCCCAACTTTGCGAACCGGGAACCGCCAGCCAATATGAGCAGCGTCGAACAACGTGCCATAAGCACCATCGTTGATGTAGAGTTCATTACCGCGGCGACGTTCCACTTTGACAATGAGTGAACTGTATTCAGCCGATAATGCACGTCCAGGCTCGCACCAGAGCTCTGCTGAATAGCTGATTGGCAGATCCTCGAATATACGATCAATCGCTTTGAAATAGTGATTGAGAGATATTGGTTCCAGATTAGGGTAGATTGAAGGAAATCCGCCGCCTACATTGACAATATCAACCGTAACGGAAGCCTCCACAATTGATGTTCGAACCCGTTCCAAAGCATGGACGAAGGCGAGCGGGCTCATCGCTTGACTGCCAACATGGAAACAAATGCCCAGTTGATCCGCCAATTGTCGCGCGCCTTGGAGTAATTCTGTCGCTTCATCAAGATCGACGCCGAATTTCGAGGCCAGACTGATTTCTGCAAACTCGGAAGCTACTTTCAATCTTACACAGAGCGTCAGATCGTCTGCACCGTTGGTAGCAGTCTTGATTTTCTCCAACTCTTCCAAACTATCGAGAGAGAAAATGCGGGTACCGTGATCATGAAAAACTTCACGGATGGATGACGCCTGTTTCACTGGATTATATAGCAAAGTTCCGCGTCGGGAAGCGTTGCACGAACCAGACGCACTTCCTCTATCGACGCAACATCATAGTGGGTTACGCCTTCGTCCCAGAGCAGCTTGAGCAAGGTGGGCGAAGGGTTAGCCTTCACCGCATAGAGCGATTTCCCGGAAAACTGATCGACAAAATAACGGGCTGCACGCCGCGCTGCATGCGGGCGGTTCAACAGAACGGGAATGTCAGGTTGGATCGCTTCTAAGAGCTCTCCAGCGTTATGGAAGTTGTGCAACTCAAGGGACCCCCTAAAATATAAAGATCGATTGAGCTGCCTTGCGGTATTCCAGTTACGATATGCAAGCGGCCTTGGGGCAGCGCTGGGCGGCTATATTGCCAGTTTTTTGGTAAGTAAAGACTTGAGGCCTTCCAAATCAGGGCAATTGACTGAATAAGCAGCTGACATGGAGTAATTTTTCTGAATCAAGGGAGTGGAATGCTCACTTTTTTGGAGATTTTGCATGTCACAAGCCCCACCGGACCCTGCCACCCCCCGTTTTCTGACGCATTTCGGCGGCGTCAAAGACCCGCGCCAGCAAGCGAAGGTCACCTGCCCACCGAACGAGATTTTTCTTCTGGTCCTATGCGCCGTAATTGCGCCGTAATTTCAGGCGCCGGGGGCTGGACGTCAATCGCACTCTACGGTGAAAAGCAGCTGGAATTCCTGCGTCGCTTTTTGCCGTTCAAGGACGGAACGCCAGGCCATGATCAGTCGGGGATCTTGTTTTCCCGTCTGGATATGGAAGCCTTCCAACGCTGCTTCATAACCTGGGTGGCGAGTTTGCATGAAACGCCTGAAGGTGTCGTCGCCATCGATGGTAAAACCCTTCGGCGGTCATTTGATACCAGGTCCCCTGAAGCACCCATTCATATGATTTCGGCCTGGCCGTGTGATCACCAACTCGTTCCCGGGCAACGCAAGATTGACGACAGGTCCAATGAGATAACAGCGATCCCCGAGCTACTGGCCCTGTTGGCACTCAAGGGCGCTATCGTGACTATTGACGCGATAGGATGTCAGCGCAAGATTTGCCAACAAATCATGGACCAAGAGGCCGGTTATGTGATCGGCCTGAAGGGCAACCAGGGAAGCTTGCGCGAGGATGTCGAATTGTTTTTCGATGAACATCCGGAGCGTGATACAGGCGCGAAATTCATTGAAAAAAGCGAAGCCGCTGATGCAGGTCATGGGCGCATTGAAACGCGGTGCTGCACAGTTTGTTCAAATACAGAACCGAACGCCACAAATGGCCGGGCCTGAAGGCCGTGATCATGACAGGGTACACTCGTGAAATCAGAGGCCAGGCCAAAACGGTCAGGCAATTTTACATCTCATCCGTCCTTGATGTGCCCGAGAAAATGGCGCGTCACATCCGCAATCACTGGCAGGTGGAAAACTGTTTGCATCGGGTGCTCGATGTTACCTGCCGCCAGGATGACTGCCGCATCAGAACCGGAAATGCCGCAGCCAATTTTGCCACAATCAATCACGCAGCAATGAACCTGCTACGTCGCGCACCAGGCAAAATCAGCCTGCCGCAAAAACGACGTTCCGCTGCATGCGATGACGCCTGCATGAAAGCCGCAATCCGACAGTGAACATTCAGTCGATTGCCCTGGGGCGTAGGGGTAGGTGTCGGAGTAGGTGTCGGCGTAGGAGCGGGCGTAGGCGCACAGCTAGCTGGATTGGCGATGACGCAGCCGTTGATGGTGGAAGCAGCGGCAGGGACGCTGAGATCAAAGTTCGTCAATGGTATGACAGGGACACCGGTTGTGGTGGCCCCAGCACTGGTACGCTGGATACCGTTGACCACAACATCAAATGGTGTGCCCGATGGTGGACCAAAGATGGCCAGCCCGCCATTACCAAAGACAAAGCCGCGGCGCTGGTCAAAGTCGGTTCCTGGAGCGCTGTTCTGAATGAACAGGCCAGCATCGGGCGCAAAGACAAGGGCATTGGCCTGGAAGAAGCCGTCATCGCGGTCAATGCCGTCGTTATTGGCAAGGCGGGTGTCTGCATCTGCAACGGTGGCTCCGATAATATCATTGGCAGCAGAATCTGTAGCTGCAATGATGGTCGGTGCCTGGACTAGCAGTTCACCGGCCAGCGCGCCGCCTGCGTCAAGGATGCTGACATTGCCCGCGACTGCATCAAGCCTGATCGACTTTCCGCCGCGCAGGGTGAGAAAATTATGGGGATTATATAGTTAATTAACCTTGCCGGGGACAGGTCACCGTGAATATAATAGGGCTAAGCCGCTTGGTACGGCCTAGCCCTTGCGCTAAGCGCAAATCTCAGGGTGAAAAGGAGGTGACGCCACGTGAACTTAAAGGTACCTACTAGTCCAGTAATGCTGGAAGGGTTGTAAGGGTGGGAATCACACTATCCCCTGATCGCCATGAGACGGGGATAGTGTAGGTTAACTTTAACCCTAGATCAACCCACTTATGGTTCTGCGCCCAATAGCACCAGTGGAACAGAAGGAACACCACGCCCTTGGCGAATAACATTGAGCAAGTCCCTCTCATAACAGGGTACACCACTGGACATTTCTGATTCGAGGCTCTTCATGGGTAGTATCTCTATACCCGCGTCGATTATATCAGAGACATAAAAGCTCAAGTGTTTGACAAACAAATCGTGCGCGACGAAAGCGTATTTCCCGAACTGGACTTCTACGGCAACACGATCCTTGACAAAATCCGTCTGATTGCAGGACATGACGGGTTTGCGTCCGGTCGCGATGATGGAAGCCTTTTGTTCTGCTTCGCTTTTGCCTTGAATGGAACGTAGCAAGTCTTCATCGTCTGTTACCCGGAATGTATGCCTCCTTTCCTCCCAACCCAAGGCTTCCAGGCCGAGCTTGAAAGCAGCGTTCATGTCAATCGGTGAATAGAGCTGCCTCCCTTTTCGGGTACGTTCTTTCGATACCTTGGTGCGACAAGCCTCTGCATCAACGCTTTCAACCACAGACAGCAGTTCACACCACAGTTCGTAATGGTGAACAAGAAGATACTCTTCACCGTTCAGATGAGAGTATCTTGCTCCTATGTGCATTAGTGTCCGCCATTAGGCAGTGCGGGGTTATAGACGGGCTTACCCATCGGGCGGGTGCGCAAAGAGCCGTCACGCCAAGCAGTTACGCGCTGATGTGCTAGTTCGACGTACTCAGGGACAACATCACATCCATATCCGCTACGGTTATGCATCAGAGCGGCAATAATGGTTGTCCCGACTCCCATGTACGGATCAAGCACAACGTCCCCTTCATCCGTCATTGAAAGAACAAGCCGCTCGACCAGTTCTACGGGAAACTGGCAGGGATGGATTGTTTTTTCAGGATGGTTATTCTTGACGTTAGGAAACTCCCAGACATCGGAGGGGTTTTTCCCTTTGGGGTTGCCAGACAGCTTCCCGGCATTCGGGCCTTTGAAGTGCTTCTTGCCCGGGTATTTTGAAGGAACGCGGATAGGGTCCAGGTTCCATGTATAATCATTGTCGAGTGTCCACCAGACGATTGTTTCATACCGGCCAGACAGTCTGCGAGTGCAGTGCAATCCATGGCCAAAGTGCCAGACAATGCGGTTACGCAGCTTCAAGCCACAACCTTGGAACAGGGGATAGGTAAGAATATCGAGGGGCATTATCTCGCCGTTTTGAACGCAGTTCCCAACCTGCCAGCAGATAGACCCCTGTGGGTGTAAAATTCGAACACATTCTTCAATGACTCGCGCTTGAGCATTCAGATAGTCATCCAAAGAAGATCGTGTTTCATAATCTTTTCCCAAGTTGCAGGGTGGTGATGTGACAATTAGCTTGCAGTGATCGTCTGGAACCGAGCGCAAGAATTCCATGTTATCAATGCAGGCCAATACAGGATCGCAATAACCATTCTGCTTAGTACTGCGTGGAGTTTTTTGAAAAAGTGAACGGGCAAGTGCCGTTGGGTCACTGACCACGGGGGGAATTACAGCAACATTACTCATCGTGCAGGTTCCCCCTCGGTCAGGTCACAGTACATGAGCCGCTTGCCAACCATTCCCTCTACAACGCTACGCATTTGATCGATAGTGTTTCTGTCCCTGATATTATGTCGGCCAGAGAATTCATTTATATAACGTTGGAGGTGCTTGGGGCTGATCTTGTGGAAAGTTCCTTTGTGTGCCCGTTTCAGCATACTCCAAAAAAGATTCAATGCCATTGGCGTGGGCCATACCTCTTACGTATTCACCGGTAGAGTGATTGACAGTTTCATGATCACGGGCCATCCCGACATAGGCTCTCGCGTCGTCTGTGCAGACCTTGGCCTTGGATTCAGTTGTACCTTCGGTGAACCCTTGCAAGGTCTCACTGTCTGTTGTCTCAATCACCTTGGCTTTGACGAGCTTCGTGCTGCGATCTTTAGCCCCAACCACCGCCGTCTTCCCTGAAGGGCCGCGACCTACCAAGACACTCCGCTTGGTTTTTGACATGTTCTTGCGTTTGCCGCCGAAGTAAGTCTCATCGACTTCAACAGGCCCAGCAAACAACCCTTCCTTGCTAGCAAAAGCTTCTCTTAGCCTATGCGCCATGAACCAGGCGGACTTCTGGGTGATATCCAAATCGCGGTGCAGTTTCATGCTAGATACACCTTTTAGGCTTGTAGCGTTCAAGTAGATCGCGAAAGCCCATTTACGGAGGGGTATCTTCGATTTTTCCATGGCAGAACCATGGCGAACTGAAAAAAACTTTCGGCAATCCCTGCACCGGTAAGGAAGGGGTTTACGGTTTGCCTTTGGCGTGGTATTCTGACTTCCGCATTTTGGACAAGACCTGTCACCAGGGCTCGGCCATCTGACGTTTTCGAACCATTGTTCTGCTGATATGTCATCAGGAAACATTTCTGTCAATTCAAGTAGGCTGATACCTTCGCGATGATGCTTGCCGGGTGCTTTGGGTGCCATGTGCTATCCTCTCTCTTTGTTTACTCTTTGGTGCATAATACAACAGCAACACGGGTTAGTAAAGTATATAATTCCCATTGCAAACTCACTTTTCGCGCTCGCGCTGGCCCAAAGTGCCACCGGCGATCTGCCAAAGCCGCTAACAGATATCCACAAGCGCGATTTGTCCTGCGTCGCCGCATTGGCTATCGTAGCATCCGAACAGGAGCGCGGTGTTGAAAGTTCCTTTGCCTATCCATTGCTTGAAGAACGGGGCCGAACCTATGCCGGGCTGGTTGGCGAACGTGTGATGCAAGAAACCGGCCTGATCCGCGAACAGGTGCGCGAACAAATTCTAGCGGCGGTGGCGGAGCAGCAACGCAAGGTCAAAGATGTCGCGGAACCTCAGCAGGTGGTCGATGCGGAAATGGCCAAATGCCTGCCGCTGCTGGAGGAAGAGGTTCCACCAAAGCCGAAGCCGACTGTGAATCAATGCGCCGCAATGGTGGAGCTGGCCTACCGCGAGGTCTACAGTCGCGAAGGCCTATCGAAAACTGCGCAGGATTTGAAAACGCTGGCTTTCGTTCTCGATAGCCGTGCGCGCGAAGCGTTGAAGGCGAAAGGCTATTCGGGAAATGAGAGCGACGTTGTTTTGACCCAACTCCGCGAAGAGATGCTTGCAGAAGCGAAGATCAAGGAAGCTGCTGGCCAAAGCTCAGACCTTGATTTTGATCATTGTTTCACGTTGGCTGCGCCCAAGGATAAAACGCCGCCATCCCAACATTAGGAAAATCAACCGATGCGCCCTTTCCATCTGGCTTTCCCCGTTCAAGATCTTGAGGCCACAAGGCAATTTTATGGTGAACTGCTGGGATGCCCGGAAGGTCGGAGCAATGATCACTGGATTGATTTTAATCTCTATGGCCATCAGATCGTTGCGCATCTGGATGATCGGAAATCAGACCGTCAAACTACCAATCCGGTCGATGGTGAAGAGGTTCCTGTGCCACATTTCGGTGTTGTTCTGACGATGGATCAGTGGGAAGCACTGGCAGGCAAATTGAAATCTCATAAAATGGATTTTGCGATCGAACCCACAATCCGCTTCAAGGGCGAAACCGGTGAACAGGCCACCATGTTTTTCCAAGACCCCAGCGGCAATGCGTTGGATTTCAAGGCATTTGCTGATGACAGTCAGCTATTTGCCACAGACTGAGGCTCCGCCTTCTGTTCAATCACCATTTTGCGTTCAATCTTGTGCCGCTTCATTTTCTCGACAAAGGTGGTTCGTCGCCGGTTCACCAGATTGGCAGCTTCGGCGACAACGCCCTCTGTCAAACGCAAAGCCGACATCATGTAACGCCGTTCTTCATCCATCAAATAGGCTTTCAGGTCAAAGCCGGGCTCGAGAGATCCATCATCCTCAAACTGTTCTTGAGTAGCAGGATGGAGCGATTGTCCAGCAAATCTGGATGCCAGGGCATCGGCTATGTGACTGGGCGCCGTAGAAGCACGGCGGCGAAACAGCGAGGACACCTGTTCGGCCGATATGATGATTCCGGGAAATAGCAACGCTGCGCGTTCGACAATATTGCGCAATTCCCTCGCATTGCCTGGCCAGTCATATTCTTCCAGTGTCTGCATGGCATCCGGCGCAAAACTTATTCCATCACTATCCGGGCCGATTTGCTTCAGAAAATACCGGATCAGCGGCGCGATATCCTCCCGGCGCTGACAAAGCGGTGGGATATCGATGGGGAAAACGGAAAGCCGGAAAAACAAATCTTCGCGGAACCGCTTTTCCTCAATTGCCTGATCCAAATTCTGGTGGGTTGCGGAGATGATCCGTGTGTCGATACTGATCGATTTACTGTTTCCAACCCGCTCAATCTGTTTTTCCTCCAGCACCCGCAGCAATTTCACCTGCATATCAAAGGGCATGTCGCCAATTTCATCCAGAAACAGGGTTCCCTCGCTAGCCTCCTCAAAGCGTCCCTTGCGCTGGGCAATAGCGCCTGTGAAGCTTCCCTTTTCGTGACCAAATAATTCGGACTCAAGCAGGTCGCGCGGGATCGCCCCGCAATTAACCGCGACGAACTTTTCATGACTGCGGGCAGAACTTTCGTGCAATGTCTTGGCAACCACTTCCTTTCCGCAACCGGAAGGACCCGTGATCATGACGGGAATATGGGTCACCGCAGCATAACGGATCAGCCCGCGTACTTCTTCGATGGCGCGGCTTTCTCCTACTAGCATGACAGATGGTTCTTCGATTTGCTTGTTGTCTTCGCTCTGCATTTTTGTCCCCATTGGCTGCGGTGCCGGCATTATGGGAACAAAAGGAGAAAGCGCGCGTCGAAATTGGTCCGTTCTGGACATAGAAATCGGATTTAGGGGGCGTTGGATATATGAATGAATGGTGCCCATGAAGCTGGGTGAGCCCATTACGGTTTCCATTCGGGTAGCGCGGAATTGTCGGTACGTTTACCGGTTCGAACCACTCGCATGGCCTGTTGCAGCGCCTTGGCACAGCCGTGGCCCGGCGCATTGCGATTGGCCTTGATTGTTCCAACTGTCAAAATTGCTGTCTCTTCATCGCCGACGCGCCAATTGCTTGCCAGCAGTGATTTTGCTCCTGCATAGAGAAATGCCCGTGAAAGGCTAGAAAGACTGTCGCCAACCACCCTGCCCGTCGGCGGTTGCCGTGTTACAAGCTGACAAGATCACCCACCGCGCATTCAATTTCAGATCGGTTGCTTCTGAAGCTGACAAAACGCCGTCGTCCAGTGCACTGGCGCGTTCGGGAGGTGTGAAAACCAATCCCGGTTCATCAAGCCCATCGAGCTCTTCGGGCAACAATCCGTGCGTTGCAAAAATCAACACTTCGCTATCCTGCAGCCTGTCATTTGTCCGCACCGCAGTTTCCGTCGCAGCCACCCCGACAATGATCGACCGATTGCCAGCATTCAACGCCTGGGCCATCGCTTCCAATTCGCGGCTAGAACCAGGTAAAGGGGTCAGTTTTCTTAAGCTCGCCGGATCGGCAATCGATAGACCAGCGCCGTCGGCCGCCCGGAAAAACCGGAAGACGCCGCTCCTCGTGCCCGGTTCTCGCCGCCATCAGGCCCTTCGAGCAAGGGCGCTCCGAAGCCTGTAAACCGCCAGTTCTCAATACTGCTGGTCGCTCCATTTTGGGGCAATTCGCCGCCCAATCCGCCCAATGCCGAAACGGCCGGTAGCGAAGTAAAGGCATAACGTTCACCCAGCCAGCCGGTTTTTCCAAGTATTTCAGGATCGGCATTGTCACCGGAATCGGGCTTTTCATTGACCAGTGCCGCCAGAGGCAAGGTGGCCAAAGCCCCGCTTGCAACCGCGTAAATGTGATCCTTTCCGTCAAATATTGTTTCAACCAGTTCGACCAGCTCCTGATAAAGGCGATAGGCGGCCAGCCTGTCATAAGACCGATAGCCTTCCAACTCGGCATCACTCATTTCTTCATCGGCGAATAAGTCCTCGGGGCATCCTTGCGGATCAATCTGACAGCGCAGGCGCGCGATCGAAGCCTCTGCAGACTCCAGTCGCCGTGCACGCCGCGACCATTGGATGTCCTCTCTGGTCACCGCGAGAATAAAAATATCCCCGATACTGGGCATGACGAGCCACAGGCCATCTTTATCACCCAGCCGGGCTTGCACTTCTTCTACCGATAGCGCTTTCGGGCTGACCAAATCCCGATATTCGGGAAATTGCCTGTCCAGTTGCGCATCTGTTTCAGCCAGATCGGCGGCAATCATATCCAGCTGGTTCTGCAGTTTTCGGGTTTCGACCAAGTCGCCTTTGATCAACGCCTTTTCAACCTGACCGTCTACGACCCTAATTTCCTTTAGAAGGTCCTGTTGCTTGCGAACAAGCCTGCCTAACGGCCCGCCTCCGGTTGCAGTGCGGGCTGCGCTCTGCGCCATAGCTCTGGCCGATGAAGATAGCGTGCTGTCCTGCGCGGTGACAAACATTTCTCTAGTCAAAGTATCGTTCTCGGCCGGAATGGATTGGGCACGAGCTGCCAGGATCTTCATATGAAAGCCAAAGCCGATATCATCATAACTACCGGACAAGTTGTCAGCACCAACGACAAGTGGCAAATTATTGATTTCCCCCTGCTGCACGGTTTTCCGATTTCCACGCTGCCGACGATCCGCGATAAACCGCAGAGCCTCGCGGCTCAGTTCGAGCGCTTCGTCGCTATCCGGGTTTCCCGGAGCCAGCGCCAGCAACAGCGAACCCTGTGCAACGAGAGCAGAATCTCCCGGTCTGCCAGGCAGCGCACGGGCCGCGCTCACCGCCTTGCGCAATGTCGGCAAGGCGACTTCCGGACCACTCGTGCGGAATTGCAACAATCCCAGATTCGCAAGCGCCTCGACATATTTGGTGGTTTTCAAACCGGAAGACTGCTCCATGATTCGCAGCGCATTCTCGATCTGCACCCTAGCTTCATCAAACCTGTTTACACTGCCCAGTGCCGCGGCAAGATTATTAGCGTACAGCGCGATTTCGGGATGATCCGGCCCGAGAACCTGTCTTGCCCAGTCCAGCGCATCTCGGAAATAGGGAATGGCTTTTTCATATTCCCGCAGCCGCCCATAAGCGCCGCCCAGATTGGATGCATAGAGCGCGCTGAAGGGATGGGCATCACCATATACCTTCCGGTTACCCGCAAGCGCCCGTTCAAAATACTCGATGGCCGCTTCATTCCGGTTCTGTGTGGTCAGAATGAAGGCTAGATTGCTCATTGCCGTAAAGGTTTGCGGGTGTTCACGACCCTTGCTGTTGTTCCAACTCGTGATCGCCAACCGCGCCAGGGGTTCCGCTTCATAGGGTCGACCGGTTTCGTTGATGACGACGGCCAGTCCGGAATAAGCGGCAGCGGCATATTCATGGTCCCGTCCGACGGATTTTTCGATAACCGGGATGGCTTTGCGGAATTCTTGCTCGGCCAGCACATAGTCACCCTTGCTCTGCGCGATCAGGGCGTAATTGTTGTAAGCTAGGCCGGTGTATGGGTGATCAGCACCAGCGGCCTTTTCGTAAATCGCGATAGCCCGCTTCATGATCTCGCCAGCTTCATCATAGCGGCCCAGTGACTGAAGTGTCAGCGCTACATTGCCCAAAGCCGATGCATTATCAATCGATTCCGCACCAAAAACCGGTTCGCCTATTGCTTGTCCTTTTCTGAAAAACTCCAGCGCTTGGTCGAATTTGCCCTGCGCGCGGTAAACCAGTGCCAGCTTTCCGAGCGTTGCCGGATATTCGGCAGTGACCTTCCCACGCTCCTCGAGTATTTCGATAGCCTGCTGATATTCATAGATGGCCTTGGGATAGCGCGCCATTTCACGTGCGGCATCACCATACCAGATTGCCAGATTTAGATAGGTATTGCTTTTCTCTTCCGGCGTCATCTCCGCCCAGAAGTTATTTTTGTCGATCGTATCCTCGATCATTGCGGTCGCTTTTTCAAGCGCCAGCCAATCCCGTCGCTGATAGGCTGCGGTCACCTGCGCAACGAGTTGATCAATAGATAGTGGCTGCTGTTCTGGGGCAACCTGCAATGACTCATCCTGAGCCATTGCGGGGAAAATCAGGCCGGTGGTCAGAAACGCAACACCAGCTAATTGCAAAACTGATAAACTAGCTCGTTTCATGCTCCGCCTGCCAGCGATCCAGTGCATGTTCGAGATGTTTTTCCGCCAGATCGCGCGCCGCGTGGCGGGGAAGTTCAAGAGAGTCTGCAAGGCGCTCACCCATAAGGGCGTCTCCCAAAGCCATAAGTACTAGTGTCAGCGTGTCCTCATGCATTTCGCGCTCTTCATGCCCGCCTTCACCCAGATCATCGACTAATTTGTGGATCGCATCGACAATCGGATCAAGCGCATCTTCATTGCCGGTGAGTTGCATCCAGGACGAAAGCGCACCAGCACCGCCCTTGTCAAAGGCATCAAAGGTTAAGTCAACAATGTCCCTTACCGACCCCTCGCCTGTCCGTGATTTGAGGATCGCATCACCAATGGTGCCGCAAACTTTTTCGCCGAGATATTGCGCAAGCGCTTTTTGCAGGCCGGAGGCCGAACCGAAATGGTGTAACAAGTTGGCATGGGTGCGCCTGATGCGAGACGCCACGGCCTTAAGAGTGACTGCCTGCGGCCCCGCTTCAATCAGCAAATCACGCGCCGCGGACAACGCCATATTTCGGCTTTCTTCAGGAGAAAGGCGTCTTTTCACTATTGACATTTATGTAAGTAACCCTATTTTTAAATGCACCATTGATGAACACTAAGCCTGTTTGGATGAAAAAACAGTATGAACATACATTCACCCTTGCCAGGCGAAACGATCGATACCCCAACGCCGAAAGACCACAGCTTTGAGCCGCGCGACCGGCGTTTCGGGCGTGATCGCGAAAAACAATTGAATCGCTATTGGCATGGCGGTGATCCGATAGCCACGTCCTTCTATAATGCATTGTCATTGACCTTTCCTCGCGGCGAGGCTTTTTTTGTCGAGAGCGTGAAAGAATTTCGAGACTGTACCCCGGCGAAACTTCAGAGGGAAATCCGCGCATTCATTCAACAGGAAGTGATTCACAGTCGAGAACATGTCGCGCTCAACCAGCGCGCCGTGGAAGACGGCTATGACACTACCCGTATCGAAGCACGTATCACCGAATCGCTGGAAATGACCAAGGACCGGCCAAAGATTGCCAACCTTGCCGCCACAATGATCCTAGAGCATTTCACCGCGATCATGGCGCAGCAAATTATCGCCAATCCAAAACATTTCGAAAATGCCGATCCGGAAACCGCCAACCTCTGGCGCTGGCATGCTCTGGAAGAAATAGAGCACAAGGGTGTCGCTTATGACACCTGGCTATACGCCACCCGTGACTGGAGCCGTTGGCAGCGCTGGAAAGTGAAGGCGTTGATGATGATGATCATTACCAAGGTTTTCTGGACCAATCGTTCCAAAGACACACTCGACCTGCTGGCTCAAGATAGCATCAAGGGAATTCGCGTGAGACTCGCACTCGCCAAGTTCCTGCTCGGCAAACCCGGCATTGCGCGCAAGATCATAGTACCCTGGATAAAATTCTTCCTGCCTAGATTTCATCCCTGGAACGAGGATGACCGGCATTTGATCAATCTGGCTGAAAGCGAATATGAAGCTGCGCTTTGGGACAACACGAAAGCGGCCAGTCCTCAGGGCAATTGACTGAATAAGCAGCTGACATGGAGTAATTTTTCTGAATCAAGGAAGTGGAATGCTCACTTTTTTGGAGATTTTGCATGTCACAAGCCCCACCGAACGAGATTTTTCTTCTGGTCCTATGCGCCGTAATTGCGCCGTAATTTCAGGCGCCGGGGGCTGGACGTCAATCGCACTCTACGGTGAAAAGCAGCTGGAATTCCTGCGTCGCTTTTTGCCGTTCAAGGACGGAACGCCAGGCCATGATCAGTCGGGGATCTTGTTTTCCCGTCTGGATATGGAAGCCTTCCAACGCTGCTTCATAGCCTGGGTGGCGAGTTTGCATGAAACGCCTGAAGGTGTCGTCGCCATCGATGGTAAAACCCTTCGGCGGTCATTTGATACCAGGTCCCCTGAAGCACCCATTCATATGATTTCGGCCTGGCCGTGTGATCACCAACTCGTTCCCGGGCAACGCAAGATTGACGACAGGTCCAATGAGATAACAGCGATCCCCGAGCTACTGGCCCTGTTGGCACTCAAGGGCGCTATCGTGACTATTGACGCGATAGGATGTCAGCGCAAGATTTGCCAACAAATCATGGACCAAGAGGCCGGTTATGTGATCGGCCTGAAGGGCAACCAGGGAAGCTTGCGCGAGGATGTCGAATTGTTTTTCGATGAACATCCGGAGCGTGATACAGGCGCGAAATTCATTGAAAAAAGCGAAGCCGCTGATGCAGGTCATGGGCGCATTGAAACGCGGTGCTGCACAGTTTGTTCAAATACAGAACCGAACGCCACAAATGGCCGGGCCTGAAGGCCGTGATCATGACAGGGTACACTCGTGAAATCAGAGGCCAGGCCAAAACGGTCAGGCAATTTTACATCTCATCCGTCCTTGATGTGCCCGAGAAAATGGCGCGTCACATCCGCAATCACTGGCAGGTGGAAAACTGTTTGCATCGGGTGCTCGATGTTACCTGCCGCCAGGATGACTGCCGCATCAGAACCGGAAATGCCGCAGCCAATTTTGCCACAATCAATCACGCAGCAATGAACCTGCTACGTCGCGCACCAGGCAAAATCAGCCTGCCGCAAAAACGACGTTCCGCTGCATGCGATGACGCCTGCATGAAAACCGCAATCCGACAGTGAACATTCAGTCGATTGCCCTGTTTGAGCGACTGACGTCGATTTCGACAATTTTGATCGAAAAGCTATGGCAATCCGGAAAATGAAGGCCGCCAACAATATTCCGGTGCCGAAAATCCCGGTCGTCAACATATCAGGATCGACAAATCGACCAGCATAGGTGAACGTATAAATGAACCAGATATAATGTATGCCGAATCGGTGCAGTCTTTTCCAGTTCCTGCCGAGTTTCCGCACTGACCAGTCATTGGAAGTGGCGGCCATCACATAGATCATGACATAGGCAAGTCCGCCGCCCAGAATCGTGAGTAGGTCAGGCGGGGAATTGATCAGGTTCAAATAATAGGTGAGGGCAACCAAATGTACGCTGTGGGTCCAGGCAAAGGCCAGCCCCCATTGTCGGCGGGTTTGCATGATCGTTTTGGTCAGATTGTTCTTTGAAACACGAAACAAAGTCGAGGCCAGATAAGCGACCAGAAAGACCGGAACGCCAACACGGGAAGTCCATCGTGCCGCCAGTTTTGCGCTTTCTTCGTGATTTACATCGACTATGAAGCCGAGCGAGACTGCCCCAAGACTCAAAATTAGACCGATGATCAGAGGCGTCGACTTTTTCGAGAAGGTGGTCATAATGCGCATCCAATGCAGTGTGTTGCCATAGGATCGATCTCCAATCGACCATAAGCTATAGGATCCCCGCATTCAGCGCACCAGCCATATTCATCTTCTTCCAGTGGTTTGAGCGCCTGATCGATACGCGCCAAATCGCTGGTGCGGCGACGGGCTTCGGCCTGTGCCATTTCCTGCTGCTGCATCGCGTCCATGCGAGACAAACGGCCGACGCTTTGCTGATCGAGTTCGACGGTGGAACGCCAGCTTGCGCCCTCTTCTTCAAGAGCCTTCAGTTCCGCTTGCCGTTCCAGCAAACGGGCGTTTAACGCTTCAATCTGAGTATCGGATAGCTCTTTAGCCATAGGCGGTTAGTTGGAACCAGGCTTCAGCAGCTCCAGTGTCGCCGCCACCATCGCTTCGGTTCCCAGCGTCACCGATTCACGTGGCTGGATTTTGAAGAATGGCGAGTGATGCGATGGCACGGCAGGTCCGCCTGCTTTCTCTGCATCAAAATCGGCTTGTGGTGTTCCGCCAACAGCGAAATAGACGCCGGGCACATCGGTATTTGGCGCAACGAAATAGGCAAAATCTTCACCACCCATTCCGGTGCGAGGCTGGTTGTCGAAAATATCATCGCCAAAGCGCGACTTAAAAATACCCTGGATGCGTTTTGTGAGCTTTGCATCGTTATAAACTGCTGGCGTCGATTCCTTGGAGACGATTACCTCGGGTAATTTGTTTTCGGGCATACCGGCCAAGCGACCCACGTTTTTGGAGATTCGTTCAATGCCTTCGAGTAGCTTCTTGCGGGTATCGGCGTCGTCCGAACGCACCGTGAGTTGCAGGGTTGCCTTGTCGGAAATGATATTATGCTTCAGTCCGGCATGAAACGAACCAACTGTAATGATTGCGGGCTTCAACGGCGCAATGTCGCGCGTTACGATAGTCTGCAGCGCCATCACGATTTGGGAACCCATGACTATCGGATCCTTGCCGCGATGCGGCGAAGCACCGTGCGCACCGATGCCGTGGACAATGATGTCAACGGTATCGACAGATGAATAGCTGATGCCCTCATCAAGCACCAGTTTGCCGGTAGCGGTTCCCGAACTGACATGAAAAGCAACAGCGAAATCGGGTTTGAGGAAACGCGTATAAAGGCCATCTTCCATCATCATCCGCGCGCCGCCGATGCGTTCTTCGGCGGGCTGTGCGATCAGCACCAAAGTGCCTTTCCACTGGTCTTTCATCGTCACCAGTTGCCGCGCTGCACCGATCAGTGACGTGATGTGCACATCATGACCACAGGCATGCATGACAGGCTTTTCCTGGCCGTCAATGCTAACCTGCGTTGCGGTGGAAGCATAGGATAGGCCACTGTCTTCCTTGACCGGTAGGCCGTCCATATCTGCACGGAGCATTAGGGTTGGGCCAGCACCATTTTCCATCACCGCAACAACGCCAGTGCCGCCAACATTTTCGGTTACCTGAAACCCTGAATTACGCCATTCCTCGGCCATAATCGCGGCCGTGCGGGTTTCCTTGTAGGACAGTTCGGGATTTTGGTGAAAGTCGAGAAACAGCGCCTCCAGCTTGCTGTCATAATCTGCTGCAATGGCTTCGCCGAGATTGTCATTCTGAGCCAATGCCGATTGAGAGACCGCCAAAGCGGCGACCAGTGCCGAAAGATGTTTCACGATTTTCCCCTACAGGTTTTTGTCCCTTATGCCGGACCTAGGCGGAAGGCGCAAAGTTTATTGCCTTCGGGATCGCGGAAATAGGCGGCGTAAAATGCCATTGGGCCTTCATCGCCGCGAACACCCGGTCCGCCTTCATCGCTACCACCCAGTTCAAGTCCTTTGTTGTAGAAGGCATCGACTTCGGCGCGTTCCTGCATCTGGAGCGCAACCATATTGCCGTTGCCGGCAAAAGCTTCTTTCTGGTTGTCGGGTTTTGTGATGGCGATGGAGGGAGTTGCCATATCTACGCCGTAAAGCGTGGAGCCATTTTCTTCTAATTCCATTAGGCGTTTGGCACCCAATGTTCCGAGCAATTCGTCGTAATAGGATCGTGCCTTGTCGAGCTCGTTGGTTCCCAGTGTAATATATCCGATCATTGCTTCATCCTCCGAAATTATAGTTGCAGGCGCAGATTTTGTTGCCGTCCGGGTCGCGGAAGTAGGCGCCGTAAAAGACGTCTTCCATTCGCCAGCCAGGTTCGCCTTCGTCACTGCCGCCCAGTTCCAGTGCGCGGGCATGGATTTTTTCGACGGTCTCTTTGTCATCAAATTTGAGCGCAACCATAGTGCCGTTGCCGCAGCTGGCCTGTTGCTCGTCATAGGGCGGCGTCAGGCAGATCATCGGATCACTTGGGGATTTGCCGAAAAACTGTCCACCAATTGGTGATTTAAATAGCGGATTGACGCCAGTACCTTCAAACAGCTTGGTGTAAAAGTCGGTCGCTTTCTCGACATCATTGGTGCCAAGCATGGTGTAGCCGATCATATGTTCTCTCCTTGTGAAATCGGGGGTGATTCGGTTTCGGAGTGAAACCTATCAGTCGCAGAAATAGATGCAATTACCTGTCGGGTCATTTTCTGGAACTTGTGTCCGGAAAAAGGCGGTGCCCTTGTAGCCAGCATCGGTGAACCACAAACCCGATTTTAGCGAATAGGCTTCACCGCTATGCCCCCAGTAGGTCTTACCATCCTCGAACGGGTCATTGTTGCAATCCGACTGGTTGCGGCCATCGCCGAGAATATGCACGCCCATGCCATAGGCACAGAAATATCCGCCCTCACTGTCACCATTGGTGCCATCATATATCCATTGCGGATCAGCCATATCTTGCAGTGTTTTTGATTGCAGAAATCCTTCGCCTTCCCTCAAAAACATTTGTCCAACCCTCGCCAGATCAATGGCTGATATGCGTAGCCCGCCTTGCGGGCTGAATATCGTTCCAGTCTTTCCGAGTTGATAATTTTCCAGATCACAGCTGCCATCTTTCGCCGGAACAACAGGGCAAGTCTCCCGAATGCCGCGCAGATCGTCACGGGTAACATCGCCATTGGGGCGATAGAGCGTGACCGCTCCTGAAATTTTTGCTCCACTGCAGTTTATCCAGTTGAAACAGGCATCAAGACCAAGTCGCCCGAAAACCTCATCCTGCATAATCTGGTCGAACCGTTTCCCGGTTGCGGCCTCCATTACCGCTGCAATGATCGGAGAGTTCAAATTGGCATAAGCGAAGTAAGCTCCCGGCGCATGGTTCGTATCCCATGCCTTTGGATCGCGCAATTCCTCCTCGAGCAGTGCGTCCATCGGCAGCGCGTAGTTGATACCATCTCGTAAACCGGATTGATGAGACAATAAATCAGAAAGTGATATCGGTTGATCCGGGAAAGCCGGGTTGCGCAGACTCCAGTCCAGATAGTCGTTCACATCTGCATCGAGATTGATCTGACCCGCTTCGGCCAATCGCATGACCCCAAAAGCTACAAAAAGCTTGGAGATGGAGGCAATGCGCACCGGGTCATTTGGCATTAATGCGCGTCCCGTCGTTCGATTCGAATAACCCTGGATCGCTTTGACCGAGATTGTGTCTGCGGTAAAATTAACGCGGATGGTCGCGGGTGGGCCGTCAAGCAAATCTTCCGTATTGGCCTGTGCCGGACCTGCTGACAGTTCCATAAAAAAAGGCAGGAGCATAACGCTCCTGCCTTTCTTAAAAATGTTTTCGGCATGGATATTTGCCTATGATGGGCAATCACCGATGCGTTTGCCGCTGCTTTTGGCTTCCATGTTTATTTTCTTCCCGCCGGCATCACCATCCATTTTCATGGTCATGTCATAGCTACTCGGCCCATATTGGCCGTCCATCGCCATGTTCATTTTGCCGGGAGCACCCATATTGCTGCAAGCCATTTCAGACGAAATCGCGCCGGCGATCATGTCAAATTTTTTGACTTCGCAGACAGTTTTTTCCTGAACAGCAAAAAACTCGGCACCCGGGTTTTGGGCTTGCTCTTCGGTAATGCAGGATTTGCTAGTCGTTTTCTGACCCTTGATGCTGTCCATCATGCCAGCGGGCGCACCTTCTGGCCGGCCTTCAATCTTAACGTCTACGATCTCGAACGTATTTTCCCACTCACCAGGTTCGAGATTTACTTCATTCATTTCAGCGGCAACTTCTTCGCTGGTAATTTTGCCGTCGCCATCTTTGTCTGCCCCATTGTCAGAACAGGCTGTAACCAGCGCCAATGATGCGACCGATATAAGTAGTTTTTTCACGTGATATTGTGATATTCCCTCTGTTTGTAGCTCCATTGCCAGTGCCATAGCGTCGATAATCAGAATTGTAAATTTAAGACAATATGAAAACTCTCCATGTGATTTGAATCACATTCGACAGATATATAGGGGATGACATTGATCCTGCTTTGTTCCATATCGGTTTGATGGCGCAACTGGTTATCAGAGAAGGGTTGGCAGAACCCGATACAGACGAAAGTTTTGTCCCGCATAAGCCCAAGCGGCCCCAAAAATCTGAAGGCGGAAAGCCTTTTGAGCTGGTCAGCGATTTTGAACCATCGGGTGATCAGCCGGAGGCGATCAGAGAACTGGTCGAAGGAATGCGTCAGGAGGAGCAAGATCAGGTTTTGCTTGGTGTAACGGGCTCCGGCAAAACCTTTACTATGGCAAAGGTGATTCAGGAACTGCAGCGACCGGCCTTAATCCTTGCGCCTAACAAGATTTTGGCGGCGCAACTTTATGGCGAGTTCAAGAGTTTCTTTCCCGACAATGCGGTCGAATATTTCGTATCCTATTATGACTATTACCAACCGGAGGCCTATGTTGCGCGATCGGACACCTATATAGAGAAAGAGAGCTCGGTAAACGAGGCGATTGATCGGATGCGGCATAGTGCGACACGGTCATTGCTGGAACGCGATGATGTGATCATTGTGGCGTCGGTGTCCTGCCTTTACGGTATCGGCTCTGTTGAAACCTATTCGGCGATGATTTTTGACCTGAAGAAAGAGCAGGCCGTCGATCAGCGTGATATCATCCGCAAATTGGTATCTCTCCAATATAAGCGCAATGACCAGGCCTTTGCGCGCGGTAATTTCCGGGTGCGCGGCGATAATCTGGAGATTTTTCCCTCGCACTATGAAGATATGGCGTGGCGAATATCCTTCTTCGGCGACGAGATTGAAGAGATTGTCGAATTTGATCCACTTACTGGCAAGAAGGGTGCGAGCCTCAACCGTGTCCGGATTTTTGCCAACTCGCACTATGTGACGCCGGGGCCGACAATGAAACAAGCGATGGAAGCGATCAAGCTAGAGCTTACTGTGCGGCTGAAAGAGCTCGAAACCGAGGGAAAATTGCTTGAGCATCAACGGCTCGAACAGCGCACCAATTTTGATTTGGAGATGATCGCAGCGACGGGAAGCTGTGCTGGGATTGAGAACTATTCTCGCTTCCTGACGGGACGCCTGCCCGGTGAGCCACCGCCGACTTTGTTTGAATATCTCCCTGAAAATGCGTTGCTGTTCGTTGATGAGAGCCACCAGACGGTACCGCAAATTGGTGCGATGTCGAAAGGCGATCATCGCCGGAAGATCACACTGGTTGAATATGGGTTCCGCCTGCCCAGCTGTATAGACAACCGCCCCCTACGGTTCAACGAGTGGGATGCGATGCGCCCGCAGACAGTCTCGGTCTCCGCAACACCGGGACCGTGGGAGATGGAGCGGACTGGTGGTGTATTCAGCGAGCAGGTTATTCGCCCAACCGGACTGATTGACCCACCGGTCGAGATCAAGCCGGTTGAGGACCAAGTGGATGACCTGATCAACGAATGCCGCAATGTGGCGAAGCACGGCTATCGCACGCTGGTGACCACGCTAACCAAACGCATGGCCGAGGATCTTACCGAGTTCATGCACGAGGCCGGGGTCAAGGTGCGCTATATGCACAGTGATACAGAGACGCTGGAACGCATTGAGCTGATCCGCGATCTGCGACTTGGCGTTTATGATGTACTCGTCGGAATAAATTTGCTCCGCGAAGGATTGGATATTCCCGAGTGCGGGTTGGTTGCAATCCTTGATGCCGACAAGGAAGGTTTCCTTCGCAGCGAGACATCGTTGATCCAGACAATCGGCCGCGCGGCGCGTAACGCGGAAGGCCGCGTCATTCTCTATGCCGATCGAATGACAGGTTCGATGGAGCGCGCGCTCAATGAAACCGGTCGCCGCCGTGAGAAACAAGAAACGTATAACCTGGAGCACGGCATCACGCCGACAACGATCAAGAAAAATATCGGCGATATTGTCGCCCATGTTGCGTCCAAGGATCAGGTCACGGTGCCGATTGATGACGAAACCGAGCATCTGGTCGGGCATAATCTGCGAAGCCATATCGAAAGTCTCGAAAAGCGTATGCGCGATGCGGCAGCTGACCTTGAGTTTGAGGAAGCAGGCCGGTTGCGTGATGAGATTCGCAAGCTTGAGGCGGATGAATTGGGTTTACCTGATGATTTGAAGGTTGCTCAACCCAAGGGGCGTTCAACCGAGGGGCGTCCAGGAACGCGCAAGGGGAAATATGGACGGACTTCGAAAAGGCGAATGGGATAGGCTTTCGATCAACGGTCGATGAAGATAGGCAAACTTCATTCTGAAGGGTTGCCGGATGATCATCGCCGGATCATGATGCAACCTATATTTGAAGGGGAACATTATGAAGTATATTGCAAAACTCGCCATGGGAGTTGCAGCTTTCAGCCTGACATCCTGCGCTTATGATAAACAGAATGCAGCATCAGTCTCTGACGGTTCTAACGCGATTTCCCTGTCCAGGCCAGCGGCCGATATTGTTGGTGCGCTAGAAAAATCGGGACGCTCAGCTGACGACATAAGACTCGACGAAAGTAGACAGCCGTTGCTGGTGTTGAATTTCATGAAGTTAAAGTCAGGACACACCGTTCTCGATATCTTTGCAGGTGGAGGATATTATAGCGAGGCGTGCCGTAGGGCCAACCGGCAAAGTTGTGGCGCACAATGCCGGTACCTTTGGGACTGATGATGCGGGCAAGGCCAAATGGAAAGCGCTGCAAGAACGCAACGGCAATCTTGAATTGTTGCGGGCAGGGTTTAATGAATGGCGACCCGAGGCGAACAGCTATGATTTCGCCATGTCGCATCTGGTTTTCCACGATATTTACTTTGAGAGTGAGCGCTTCGGCTTGCCGCGCGTCGATGCCCCCGTTTATCTTGCACAGCTTCACAATGCGATGAAACCAGGCGGAGTAGTTGCCATTGTGGACCATGTTGGTCCACCGGGAGATGTCCGTGAGGTCGCAGCCAAGCTGCACCGAATTGATCCTGAACGCGTGAAATCAGACATGCTTGGCGCCGGATTTGTCCTCGAGGCTGAGAGTGACTTGCTCAAAAACACGACAGATGATGTGAACAAGCTCGTTTTCGATCCTTCTGTGCGCGGGAAAACCAGTCGGATGGTGATGCGGTTTCGCAAACCCGGTTAGGAAATTGGATATTTTGAAGCGTTTGGCACAAGGCCTTTGGAATGGATGGAAGCCTGAATAACAATAGGTCATTTCGATCGTTATGGTTTGATCGCACCAATATGATCCGGGCAGTTAAGGTGGCTTTGGTTGTTGGAACGATTTTGACGTTGATAAATCAGGGTGATCAGATCTGGGCGGGAAACATGCCCCCGGTCTGGAAGATTTTGTTGACGTTTCTCGTGCCCTATTTGGTGTCCTACTATGCGGGTGGTCAGGCGGCGAAGGAAGATCAGCAATAGTTTCGAATCACGCCAAAGCCTAAGGTGCTGAAATAAAAGGAAACTTCCCAAAAGCCCTGGAATTTGGCCGTTTTTGTCAAAAGTAGTGTCTGGCAAGTTAGTCATGCGGCTGGCATGTCGTCCTCGTTCACCTCGCTTCCATCTTTAGACTTCACGCCTTCAATCACCTTCGCCAGGTGTCTGAAGCCTCTCAATTTGCGCCAGGAATCTTCTGCGCATAATCCCATCCTGCAGACCATCGTCAACATCGTATTGCGCGTGACACAACCTTTGGCTTGGCGTGTTCCATGCCGGAACGTCGCAAAACTCGACTCAATGACATTGGTTGTCCTGATACGGGTCCAGTGTTCCGCTGGAAAGTCATGAAATGCCGGCAACGCGTCACGGTCTTTCGATAAGCATTCCACCGCCTCGGGGTACTTTGCACCGAAACGTTCCTCAAAATTATCGAACGCCTTTTCTGCATCAGCTCGATCTTCTGCCATCCGGATATCATGCAGACCCTGCTTCGCTTTCTCCTGGACAGACTTCGGCAGATAGTTCAGCACATTGCCGGTCTTGTGCATCCAGCAACGTTGAACGCCCGTCTCCGGATACACTTCCTCCACTGCGGCCCGGAAGCCCGGGGCGCCGTCTCCAATTGCCAACTTCGGGGGTTGGTCCAGACCCCGTTGTTTCAGGGACAGCAACACCTCACGCCAGCTCTGTTTTGACTGCCTGACACCATCTTCGATTGCCAGGAAGTGCTTGTGACCCCGGCTGTTCACGCCGATGATAACCAGGCAGCACAATCGGCCATCGTCGCCTCTGAGACCACTGTAGATGCCATCAGCCCGGATATGGACCCATTCATCAGACACCGCTCGAGTACACCATTGCTTGTATTCAGCTTCCCATTGCCGCTTCAAACGCCCCGCGACATTGGCCGGCAGCCCTTTAGCCTCGGGGCCGGCAATAGCTTCCGGTGCGCTCTGCATCTGGCCACTCGAAACACCCTTCAAATAAAGCCAGGGGTTCGCCGCGTCCAGCGTCGCCGTTCGCCGGATGCAGGGCGGTACAACCAGAGATTGAAAACATTCTGGACGGAGAAATCTTCTATCATCTGAAGGAGGCGACTATCTTGATCGAACGCTGGAGGCAGCATTACAATACAGTGCGATCACATAGCTCACTGGGCTACAAACCACCAGCACCAACAACAACCTTGCCTTATCCATCTGAACTGCCCTGCGCTCCGCTCCGGTCAGTCCAGATGGACGGCTTTAACCGCCGTGCTCTAACTTAATAACTGGACCACCTCATTGGGGCAGGTCAAAATCTTTGAAATGGGCATTACATACTTGGCCGAACACTGGTAAACGCTCTATTGTGGTACGTGAATTAAGACAAGGAGCGAATTATGGCGAGCGAAGGCCCTGGAAAGGCATTTATTGATATTCGGATGAATCAGTCGCCTGACAAACCCGTGCGTAATCACGGTACAGGTTTCAGGATTCACGAATATGATTTGCCTGGCCTATTCGGGCGAATTGACAACCTTATGGGCTAATTGGCTTATGGGCTAATTGGAGGAAACGTATGGCCGTGGAACTTAAGCGACCTGAACCTGAAATTCCAAATCCGCGCTATGCGGGCGGGCCGCCGGAGACGGTGGCTCACGCACTTATGCGCCGCGATGCTAGCCAAGGATCGCGGGAAACTAAATCCGGAGCGGAGATCAATGATACCAATGTTCGGTCAAGTATATAGTTCCCTTTGAAAGCATATGGAAAAAAGCCGATCTGGCAATTGGAACCAACAAAAAACTGGCAGTTTAGCAAGCTGGGGTAGAAATGATTGATGAAGAATTGAACGAAACGAAAGATCGATCTGGGCTGCGTGGCCTTTTTGATGATACCCGCAAAAGACTGGTTGCGACCGGAAAGCGCAATCGGCTTGTGCATGTCAATCGCGCCAATATTCGCGGCAATGTCCTGAACATAATCAACAAGCGCTCTGACGACATTTACAAGCTATTGTCGTCGAGCAAGAAGATGCGCTTTCTTGCAATCGGAAAAGACAAGAACAGAGATGGCGATGAGGACGCCGGCGAAGTCCAACTGTTCAGCATGGAAGACCCGAAACCGGATGGGCCGCGGTATGAGGACAACCAATTGGAGGTCAAGCTTGGCCCGGAGGCCCTTCAAAAACGTCTTTTAAAAATTGCACGGGAAGCAAGAACGGCAGAAGAAGAGCAGGGCGTCAACATCCTCTATCTTGCGCTCGGTTTCATGACTTGGTTCGAGGACAAATCCTCCGCCATTCCTCACGAAGCGCCGCTGATCCTGTTGCCAGTCGAACTGGTCCGAAACCAACGGACATCCACCTACGACGTTCAGTTGAGAGATGAAGATATTGTCACCAACCTGCCACTGGAGCGACGGTTAAGCGATGATTTCGGGTTGGAGCTGCCGGAAATTGAAATTGAAGATGACTGGGCGCCTTCCGACTATTTTGATGAAGTTCAGGAAGCAATTACCGAGCGGTCGAATTGGGAAATTGACCGGGACGGTATGCAGCTGGGTTTTTTCTCCTTTTCGAAACAGCTGATGTTTCTTGATCTTGACCCGGAAGCCTGGCCAGACGGCACGCTTGAAGAGCATGACTTGGTAAAGGGCCTCCTGTACGAAGGGTTCTCTGGAGAAGAGCCTGCCTTGAGTGACGAAGACCGTCTGGACGACGTTCTACCACCGAGCTCAATTTTCCACGTAGTGGATGCTGATAGTTCGCAAGCCCGTGTTATTGAGGAAGTCAGGCGCGGTCGAAATCTAGTTGTCCAAGGTCCACCCGGCACAGGAAAATCCCAGACGATTACGAACATCATTGCGACAGCTGTGCGAGAAGGAAAGTCGGTATTGTTCGTAGCCGAGAAGATGGCTGCGTTATCAGTTGTACATGATCGTCTTGTCAAAACTGGATTGGCAGACATATGCTTGGAATTGCATAGCAAGGCATCAAACAAGAAGAAGGTATTAACCGAGCTGGCGCGAACTTTAGCTGCCGCCTCAGCACCACCAAATATGCCGGATCAACCGGATGATTTGACCGATACCCGCAACCGGTTGAACATAATTGCTGAGGCGCTTCATGCGAACATTGACGACTCCGGTCAAACCCCATATTCGGTTCTTTCGCGCCAATCCCGATATTTGGGGATGGGCGCCAAGCCATCCAGCTTAAAATCCGATACGATTGGTGCATTGTCAAATGAAGACGAAGATGAATTAGTGGATGCAATCGGGCAGATTGGCGAGCTACTACCCGTTTTGGGGTCTGTTAAAGACCATCCGTTCAACGGCATCAGAAAGTTTGACCTTCAACCAGTAGACCTTGGACGCCTTGAACAAACGCTGGAACAGGCCGAAGAATCGGTTTCTGCGCTAGCCGAAGTTTTGGATACCGTTCTGGAGACCCTCGACATCGAGTTTGAGGAGTTTGAGCGCTCCATTGTTTTCGTCGAACCACTTGTGAATGGCCTGACACGGTTGGAAGGCTTGCCTGACATTTCAACACAATCCGCCGAAGCTGTCTTTTCGGCAGACGACAAACCTCGGCTTTTGGAAGCACTATCGAAAGGCGAAGAATGGCGAACGCGCCATGATAGCCTTGATGGAATATTCATCGAAGCGGCTTTTGACGCTTCGATAGCTCACCTTAGAGGTCCACTTGTCGCCGGTGAAAACTCCTTTTTTGCCCGTTTGGGGCCTGCCTATCGAACCGCATCCCGCGAATTGGCAGATCTTCTTCGAGATTCACTTCCGAAAAAAGCCACGGACAGAATCGCGCTAGTTGATGATTTGCTGGATGTGCAAACACGCCACGCAAGGTGGAATGAAGACGAAAACTTCTGTGCCAATATCCTGGGTGATGACTGGAGAGGCCCCCGCACTAATTTTTCCCTGCTCGCCAGTGTGACAAAATGGTCAAGTCGCTTGGAAGAGTCGAATATCCCATTCCCCGCCAGTTCCGCTATCAAGACAGCGAAGAACCCGGAAAAACTGGCCGATTGGAAAGACAGGCTTGGTGAACGCGCCGAAAAAGCCAAATCGGAAATTCATGAAGCCTTTGGCATCGTCGATTTTGATCCAGCCAATTTCGGCACCTCTGATTTGGAAAGCGTTCCGTTGGACACAATCCGCTTGAGGATTGGGAATATGATCCACGCCATTGACGACTATGAAAAATGGGCGCGGTTCAGTCGACTATCAGACAGGCTTGAAGCGGCTGGAATCGGAGAACTAACTGACAAAATTAGCGACGGCAGCCTTTCATGGGAAGACGCCACTATCGAACTTCGGTTTGCTCGATCTGAACAACTCTGGAATCGTGCATTGGATCAATATCCCACCTTGAAAGAAATGTCGGACATTGACCGGCACAAACTTGTTACCGAATTCTCTAACCTTGAGAAAAAACATTTCAATGACAACATTTCCACCATATTAGCCCAGCATCTGAGACAAGTACCCCAAGGTGCACAAGGCGAAATGGGAGTTATTAGGGGAGAACTTGGAAAGCGGCGCTCACATATAGCACTACGCAAACTCTTTAGCTCTGCTCCTAATGCGCTCCGAAGAATGAAGCCGGTGTTGCTAATGAGTCCAATCTCAGTTGCACAGTTTCTGAAACCAGGCCTCCATTCATTTGATTTGTTGGTAATGGACGAAGCCAGCCAGATCCGTCCAGAAGACGCACTTGGTGCAATCGCCCGTGCACGGCAAATCGTAGTGGTTGGTGATCAAAAGCAGCTTCCTCCCACTTCATTCTTTGATAGGCTCATCGTTGACGCAAAGGACGACGAGGACGATGATGATAGCGAAGAACTGCTAGGAGGAGCTGCCAAGGTGGCAGAACTCGAGAGCGTCCTGAACTTATGCGAAGCCAGAGGCCTAGGTTCACGGATGTTGAAATGGCATTATCGATCTCGCGATCCATCCCTGATCAGGGTTTCCAATCATGAATTTTATGAAGAAGAACTCATCCTCCCGCCGTCGCCTCTACAGGACAATCAAAAATATGGGCTTTGCTTCACGAAAGTCGAAGGTGCTTATGATCGAGGTGGTAAGCGAGACAATAGAAAAGAAGGCGAAGCTATTGTCGAGCGCGTTTGTGAACATGCTCGACAAACACCTGAGGTATCGTTGGGTGTGGTCACATTCTCCTCAGCGCAGAGAAACTTGATTACCGAACTACTAGAACTTGCGCGGCAACAAGACAGCCAGTTGAACGCGTTTTTGCGAGAGGGAAAACCGGAAGATTTTTTCGTTAAAAATATCGAAAATGTTCAAGGTGACGAACGCGATGTTATCCTAGTGAGTGTTGGATACGGACCGACTGCGCCGGGAGGGCCATTGACCATGTCATTTGGACCAGTGAACAAAGATGGAGGGGAACGTCGGTTGAATGTGCTGTTCACCCGCTCCAGACTACGTTGTGAGATCTTTGCATCCTTTGACCCCTCAGCCATGGATTTAAGCCGAGAAAGGACGGGACCGAGAGTTCTAAAACGCTTCCTTGAGTTTGCACAAAACGGCCAACTTTCGGATATCGAAATCTCAGGAGAGCCAGCAGATTCTCCTTTTGAAGAAGATGTTGCAGATGAGATTAGGAAATTGGGGTTTGTTGCCGACAATCAAGTTGGATCAGCAGGATTTCTAATTGATCTGGGTGTACGTGATCCGGAGCGGCCCGGCACGTACATTCTGGCCGTCGAATGTGACGGCGCGACTTATCATTCGGCCCTCTGGGCCAGAGAAAGAGATCGATCAAGGCAAGAAGTGCTTGAAAATCAGGGATGGCGATTTCACCGGATTTGGAGCACCGATTGGTTTTACAATCGCGCCAGTGAAATTCAACGCTTGCAAACTGCTTTGGAAAAAGCTCGATCCGATTCTGAAACCGGAATTGAGATTAACGGTGCAAATGAATGCAATCCTGCAGTTGAGCCTGACCGAGGGCTTTCAACAATTGAAATCCCGGAAATCGTTGAACGACCAATGCCCGACTATCAACGTGCTGATGTCTTCGCATCTCAAATTCGTGAACCACATCAGGTCCACCCCAGCGTTTTAGCCGAACTGGTGGAAAAAATTGTCGAAAAAGAAGGCCCGATTCATCAAGACGAAGTTGCTCGCAGGGTTGCAGATGCTTTCGGAAAGGAACGCTCCGGTTCAAGAATTAACAAAATTTCATTGAAAGCTCTCCGAAATGCTCGCCAAAACTCTGACAGCCTCAGAGACAGTGATGATTTTTGGTATACAGTTGATCAACTGAAGCGGCCACCGGTTCGCAATCGATCATCAGAACAGGGAACGGTGCTGAAAGCATCGAATATTTCATTGCTTGAAATTCGAGAGGCTCTCAAAATTGCACGAGAGGATAATGCAGGCGGCAATGATGATGATTTAGTTCGAACCGCCGCGCATCTTTTGGGATTTCGAAGAGTCGGCCCTGATCTAAATACGAGACTTCGTGAAGGCTTAACTTCCCACTCGGAATGAATGCCACCTGTTTTGCCACTACAAGACGCTCGAAAAGAGGCGGACAAAATTCCTTTGAAAACTGTCGACCGAGATGGACACCCGCAACAACCGTTCGATTTGGTGAGATTTGAGCATTTGAATTGTGATGGGTGCGATTGATGTCTAATTCGCTTTGATATTTGGCTTTTTGGCGCGTTTTGAGCCTGTTTGGCTGATTTCAGGCGCACCTATCCCGGGGCGCGTCGTCGTTCGTGGAAGATCAGGCGGTCGAAGTTATAGGCGAGGTTTGCAAGCGTGAGTTTGGCTTCGGCGCGGGCAAGGCCGATGGTGCGGATAAACAGCCCGTACCTTGAACATTGAGACGGGGTCGAACGGCGGCCTACCGCCCTTCTTGCCATCACTGTAGCCAAGACCCTTCACCAACAGCGGACGAAACCGCTCGAAATCTACCGTCCCTTGCAGAACCTCCAGAGGATCACCGTCCTTGCTCAAACGCTGTAAATGTTCCGACAGTGAAAACAGGCTTGGTGGATGCATCGAGGAACTCCCTTCAATGCAACCCTTGAATCATATCTGCAACCCCAAAGCTAGAGGGTATTGCGGGTGTCCAGCTTCCATTTTTCTCCGGAATATGCTGGTGTTTGGTTCCGGCATTTGATGGTGCGGATTTCTGATAAATCGTTCGGGTTCATTTTGGAAGCATTTACAGATAAATTCATAGGGCGTGAGGCCGCGTAGTGTTTTGAGCCTGCGTCCATAGTTGTATGCGTCGATAAAGTTGGACAGGTGCGTTTCGAACTGCTTGCTGTCATCGTAATGATAACGTTTGACAGTCGCTTCTTTGATGGTCCGGTTCATGCGTTCCACTTGCCCGTTGGTCCAAGGGTGTTTGCCTTTGGTCAGACGGTGCTCAATGCCGTTTTCCTGACACCGCATATCGAACATATGGGTCATATAGGTGGCTGTTGGACCATCCTTATAGCGCGGCGGGCCTTATAGCGCGGCGGGAAAGTGAACTGGACACCATTGCCGGTGAGCACAGTGTGGATTTTGCAGGGCACCGCTTCAATCAAGGCTTCCAGGAAGTTTGATGCTGTCACCCTGCCGGTTTTCTGTGTCACCTGGACAAAGACGAACTTACTGGTTCGGTCTATGGCAACGGTGAGACAGAGTTTTCCCTGCGCAGTGCGCACTTCAGCAATGTCGATGTAGCCGATCGGATATGTATTGGAACTTCTTCTTGGGTTCCTTGTCTCCTTTGAGTCTCCTTTGACATCCGGCAGACGGGATATTCCGTGGCGCTGCAAACAGCGATGCACAGATGAGCGCGTGAGATGCGGGATCGTTGCTTGCAGGGCGTAGAGGCAGTCATCAAGCGGCAGCAATATATGCTTGCGAAAGGTCACGATGATCGCCTCCTCTTCGATGCTCAGCGATGTTGACCGGGCATTACGAGGACCGGTGGGCAGCTCGTCGACTGTCTTGCGCTTCTTCCATTTGGCAACCGTCTTCGGGTTGATGTTGTAGCGCTTTGCAAGCGCCCTCAAGCTCTCTTGACTATGTTGTATCGCTCGACGGGTCGTCTCAGTCGTTGTGGCGCTGCCGTGCAATATTTGTCCCATAGTGCATCCTTCCATTCAGGACTGAATAATGCACCATCAAATGCCGGAACCAAACACTTCTACACCTAATGTGAGTACCTTAGCACCTTTGAGGCTTTTTTGCTGCTCACTGAGCGCGCGCATCGTCTTGTTCACCACATGTTGCGGCATAGAGGCGTTAATTTCTCCAGCAAGCTCGATAAAATGTGTGTGGAGTCCATATTCGCGGGCCTTCCATGTCAGGTAAAATGGGTCAACCGGAATGCAGTGGCCGCCAATACTGGGACCAGGATAAAAGGCCGTAAAGCCGAACGGTTTAGTCTTGGCGGCATCGATAATCTCGAAAATATCCAGCTCCATGGCATCTGCCACCAGCTTTAACTCGTTCATCAAGCCGATGTTCACCGAGCGATGAATATTTTCCAGAAGCTTAACCATTTCTGCCGCTTCAGTGGAGCTGACAGGCACGACCGTGTCGATAAAGGCACCATATAAAGCTTCGCCAGCCGAGCGGCAGGTAGCCGTATGACCACCGACGATCTTTGGTATAGTCTGGGTGTTGAATTCGGCATTGCCAGGGTCTTCGCGTTCGGGTGAATAAACGAGAAAAAAGTCTTCCCCAACGGTAAGCCCGGCTTTCTCAACATATGGCAGCAGAACTTCTTTTGTCGTTCCCGGCCAAGTTGTACTTTCCAGGCTCAGTAACTGGCCAGCACGTAAGTGAGAGGACAAGCTTTCCAAGGTTGCTGTTACGAAACTAATATCTGGTTCGCGATACCGGTTGAGCGGAGTCGGGACGCATATGACAAGCGCATCACATTTTGAAGACGCTGAAAAATCTGCTGTCGCTTCAAATCCGGATTCCAAAAGCCCTTGAATTTCGTTGCCGGTAATATGCTTTATGGGGCTCTTGCCGCCATTAAGTTGGTTAACCCGTTCTTGCGCGACATCAAACCAACTACTCGAAGGCCCGCATTTGCAACCGACAACGTAGAGGAATTCCGACATATCCCAAGCCGATAATGCCAACAACAGCAGTTTTGTCCTGAATTAGTTCATTAATCATTTTCATGAAAGATTCTCGATATTTTCCGGAATTGCGGCGCAGTTAACATTCGTTATCAGTGAGGACTTCTAATGGAAAGTCAATTTCCATCAGACTGATCTACCGGAATCTGTTTCGGGGTAAACTGTGAGAAAGAGCCTAATCGCAGCGAAGAAAAGATGAGCAACTTTACAACCTTGACAAGATCCCCTTGCAACCTCCGTGTTCGCTATTTTCCGTTCCTGCAATTTTAAAGCCTCTGGGACCCGTTATTCAAGATGCATGATTGGGTAAGACGATTACCTTTCGCTATATTGGGTTGCAGGCAAGCTTCTGGTTTCTTGTGCCTGCCATTTCATCCTATAGCATTGAGCGAATCAAAAAAATAAACCGATCAGGAGAAGCCCATGTCCGTAATCACCACTGAAAAGCATGACGAAGTGCTTGTCATCATTTCCAATAATCCGCCGGTTAACGCTTTGGGACAGGCGGTCCGTCAAGGCCTGGTTTCGGGAATTGATGAAGCCATGTCCGATGACAGTGTGAAAGCGGTTGTGATTCGATGTGATGGACGGACGTTCTTTGCAGGTGCCGATATTACCGAATTTGGCAAGCCAATGCAGGGCCCCAATCTTGGCGAAGCGATTGACCGGATGGAAGCGAGCGACAAGCCTGTTGTGGCGGCGATTCATGGAACCGCTCTCGGCGGAGGCTGTGAAGTCGCGCTCGCTTGTCATTATCGAGTTGCTGTGCCGTCCGCGAAACTTGGTCTTCCCGAAGTGAAACTCGGACTGATTCCGGGTGCAGCGGGAACCCAGCGTTTGCCTCGTGTTGTAGGAGCGGAGGATGCACTGCCCATGGTTGTGGTTGGCAATCCCATTTCGGCGAAGAAGGCTGAAAACATCGGCTTGGTGGACAAGATTGTCGGTGAGGATAGCTTGGCTGATGACGCCATCGCCTTTGCCCGGGAGCAGATCGGCAAACCTGTGCCTCGCTCTTCTGAAGGGACCGCAAATGAGGATGGTGTGAAGAACCCGGCGATCTTTGATGAATTCCGTCAGAAAATGGCGCGCAAGATCCGCGGCTTTGATGCACCCCAGGCTGGTATCGAAGCTGTCAAAGCGGCCGGTGAAATGTCTTATGAAGATGGTGTGGCGAAGGAGAGCGAGCTTTTTGGAAAGTTGATGTCCGGCACACAGTCGGCAGCGATGCGACATTATTTCTTTGCTGAACGGGCGGCTAACAAAGTCGATGGTGTTGATCCGAAGATTGATCTTATCCCAATTAAGAAAGTCGGTGTTATCGGTGCGGGAACCATGGGCGGCGGAATT
This sequence comes from uncultured Parasphingorhabdus sp., assembly GCA_951813595.1. Taxonomy (GTDB): domain Bacteria; phylum Pseudomonadota; class Alphaproteobacteria; order Sphingomonadales; family Sphingomonadaceae; genus Parasphingorhabdus. The sequence continues at coordinate 349,424 of CATOTQ010000003.1, forward strand.
TCGATGAATTTCCTATCCGTTGGCATTCCTGTGACAATCCTTGAGATGAAGCAGGAAGCCTTGGATCGCGGTATCGCGACGATCCGCAAAAATTATGAAAACACTGCCAAGCGCGGCCGGATGACCGCTGAGCAGGTGGAAGGCGCCATGGGCATTCTCACGCCTACGCTGAGTTATGATGACCTGGCCGATTGCGATCTGGTTATCGAGGCTGTGTTTGAAAATATGGACGTCAAAAAGGAAGTCTTTGGCAAGCTGGATGAAACGGTCAAGCAAGGCGCGATCCTAGCCTCCAATACCAGCTATCTGAATGTTGACGAGATTGCGTCCGCAACCAAGCGTCCGGAATATGTGCTCGGCATGCATTTCTTCTCCCCCGCCAATATTATGAAATTGCTCGAGGTTGTGCGCGGTGAGAAGACTGCAGATGATGTTCTGGTGACAGCGATGAAGCTCTCCAAAAAAATCGGCAAGGTAGCAGCAGTGTCGGGCGTATGCGACGGCTTCATTGGCAACCGTATGCTCAGTCCGCGCCAGCAGCAGGCCAATGCGATGCTGATGGAGGGCGCGAACTACTGGGAGGTCGACGATGTGCTGCTCGACTTCGGTTTCCCGATGGGCCCGTTCCAGATGAGCGATCTCGCGGGTATCGATATCGGCTGGCACCGCGATGAAACGCGGATTGAGACGATGCGTGATGCGTTATGTGCAAAAGGGCGTTGGGGTCAGAAAGTCGGCAAAGGCTTTTATGATTATGACGAAGCCCGCCAGCGCACGCCGTCCGATGAAGTCAAAGAACTGATCGCTGAATGGGCGGCTAAAGAGGGCAAGGAGCAGCGGGATATTTCCACTGACGAGATGTGCGAGCGGATGCTCTATCCGATGGTTAACGAAGGCGCGATGATCTTGGAGGAGGGCATGGCGCAGCGCGCGAGCGATATTGATGTGGTCTGGATCAACGGCTATGGCTGGCCACTCTTTACCGGCGGTCCGATGTTCCGGGCCGATACGGTTGGCCTCGACAAGGTGGTTGCAGGCCTTGAAAAACACGGTTTGCCGGTGTGCGATTTGCTGAAGAACAAGGCGGTAGCGGGCGAAAAATTCAATGGATGATGCGTCGCCACAATCCCTCGACAACTGGAAACCACCGCTGCGCTTGGCCTTGATGTCGATATGCAGGCGACGTTGAAAGCAAGAGCACTACTTGGCAAACAGCGCCATAAGGTGACGCATATTCCCTCGATGCCTTACCAAGACGCTCCAAAATTCTATCACTGGCTTACCACCCTACCGGGATCAGTTCCGCTGGCATTGCGTTTTCTCATCCTAACCGTTGCCCGAACCAGTGAAGTGCGATTGGCAACCGCCGCAGAGATTGAAGGCGATGTATGGACGCTACCGCCGGAGCGAACAAAGACTGCCCAAGAGCATCGCATTCCGCTTACTGATGAAGCCCAAAAGGTCGTTCAGGCGGCGAAAGATCAATCCCCGAACGAGTTTCTTTTCGTTGGTCTACGGGAAAAGCCTCTATCTGATATGTCGATGTCCAGTTTTATGAAACGTGAAGGCTATGAAGCACGCCCACATGGCTTTTGGGCGACGTTCCGAACATGGGTTGAGGAACAGACTGATACGCCTTTTGAGGTCAAAGAGACGGCTTTGGGGCATGTTGTCGATACAGGTGTAGTTGGTGCCTATCAGCGATCGGACAGGCTGGATAAGCGAAGATTGTTGATGGAGAAATGGGTGAATTTTCTTCGTAAGAATTCATAGCCATGCATGCTGAAATAGTTCGATTTATAGCCTGCATCTGCGCATCATTGATACAGCGAATATTCCAACTGTAATTTCTGGGGTTTACCACCCAATCCCATAACTGTTGAATAGCAGAATTGATGGGTAATGCATCAAATGACTTTGGACTTGCATAAGCTAATAGGCGAGCTTCAATGTCTCTAAGAGTGGCATACGGGAGATCAAAAATTCTCGCATCTGCAGTTGACCTCAACTGTCGGTAATCAACTTCAAAATGCAATTGCGAAATGCCTTTCACATTCTCCGCTGTCTCTAGACTGTCGGGTACTCCGAAATTTCTTTCGCGATATGCCGCTTTTTGCAATCGGAGGTGCTCAAGAGCCGTAACCTCATGCGAAGAAAGGCCTTTTATCTCACCGATCTTTGCAATGATTCTTGGATATTCAAATTCGTACACCCCTTGTGAAGCTAGCTCAAGAATCCCTGCGTTGCGAATGAATGTATATAGAACGTCACATTGAAACATTGCCGACCAAATTGAATCACAACGCCTTTCCAATGCTCGGGTTAGCAACTTGGACTCAGCCAACTCGGCCCGGTAGCTCTTTTTTGGTTGATAGTTCTCAAGCAACGACTTCAGATTGCCACTTCGATCTTTTACGTGTTGCCCATCCTGTTTCAAATGCTGGACAAATAAACTTCCTTTGGACGCCATTTGAGTAAGTCTGTTCCAAGTGTAGAAGGCAACCGACCAACCTCTCTTTTCCCATTGAGATATTGTTTTTCTTGAACTTAGTCGTGACCCTGAAACGACCAGAACATCTTTATCACTGTTCGAATCCTGAGTGCTTCGAGCTACCGATCCAAAAACACAAATTGATTCATCATTAATTATCATGGCGATATTTTCCGATAGAGCATGGAAGTCAGAAGTCCGAATAAACCAAAGCCCACTATTCCTTGGAATGACACCGCCACCCGACCAAAAGATGTAGTGGGAGTAATATCGCCATACCCGACCGTAGTGAGCGATATAATCGTGAAATAAAGTGCTTCCCAAAAGCTGTTCAAGGTTCTTGACCCTATCAACAAACCGAACTCTTTTGCGCATATGAGATTGATAATTGTCAAAATTATCACAATCAAAATTGTGGTCATCGCATAGTTTCTGAGCCGAACACCGTACCCAAAAAAGAGACCCCAAAAGAAATTGCCCATTATCTTGGCCACAAGTGCCATTGATTCCGGCAATCTAAGGGATTTGGGTTCCTTCCAACCGTCCTTCAACTCCTTAATTTCTTTGTATCTTTGCCACAGTTTGAACTGATATCGCGCCCTTGATTCCCTTTCTGGTTGATCCTCATCACGGGAATTTCGCATCAGGGTTTGAAAGAGGTGTATGCCAATGTTGGCATACTCGATTTTGTCAGGGATCGCTTCGAGAAAAGAGTCGGGTTCGATGTAAGAATTCTTGATGGAAATTTTGTGCATGTTTGTAGAAACGAACTTGCATTTGTGAAATTGGCAGCTTTCAAACTTGGCAAAATGAAAACGGCAATTTTTGAAAATACAATTTGAAAACACAAGTCCGGTCATTTTGACACGAGCAAAGCTTACGTTTTCAAATTCTATGCCCTCTGCTTTGGTTGCTATTGTTGAGGCCTCGATTACATCAAGTTTCACCAGATAATCAGAAAATTTCCTTTCGCCGCATTTGAGGAGCTGCGAGAATTCCTCTTGTGTCTTCACCTCTTGACGTTGATCAAACCGGTCTAAGGAAAAGTAGGGGTCACGGGGCGGCATGATTTTTTCATAAAGCAAAAATTGGAAAATGAATAGCCCCTAGGCTCAGGACCTGTTAGATAGCTTGCATTACGGTGAGAAGGCTGATTCAAAGGCGGCACTGAAGGAGGTGCTGTTGATGAGTGATCTGTTTATGTTAAGCGAAGCGCAGATGCGCCGGATAGAGCCGTATTTTCCGTTGTCGCACGGGGTTCCCGGGGTTGATGACCGCAAGGTTCCGAGCGGGATTGTTTTTGTGATCAGGAACGGTCTTCGCTGGCCTGCTGGTTACGGGCCGCATAAAACGATCTGTAATCGCTTCGTGCGCTGGAGCCGCCTGGGCGTGTTCAACAAGATATTTGCGCGCCTTGCAGCTACCAGTGATGCCGATGATGTGCTGATGATCGATGCCACGCATCCAAAAGCCCGCCGTACCGCTGCCAGCCTTTTAAAAAAGGGTCTGTTTCCAGATATACCGGGCGAACTAAAGGCGGCCTGAACTCCCAGGTTGCATGCCGTGTGCGATGGCAACGGGAGACCCCTGATCTTGTGTCTGAGCGAAGGGCAGATGAGCGACCATATCGGGGCAAAGCTGACATACCCGGCACTTCCGGATCATGCCGCCTGCATGACCGGTGATAAAGGCTATGACAGCGATGAGTATCGAGCGGCATTAAAAGCAAAGCGCATCACGCCATGTATCCCGCCGCGCAAAGGGCGGCGGCTGCCAGCCAGCTTCGATAAAAGCCTCTGCCGCCAACGCCACAAAATCGAGAATATGTTCGGAAAACTCAAGGACTGGAGGCGCATCCATACCCGCTATGATCGCTGCGCTCACACCTTCCTGTCTGCCATCGCTATCGCAGCTACCGTCATCTTCTGGCTTAGTTAATGAGTCCTGAGCCTAGCCAAGCTACAATGCTGCCAATTAGAATCATGGGGATAGCTGCAGCAAATAAGTCGACGAACTGCCATTCTTCACCGCTGTCTGTTAGCAAGCCGGCCGCATTAAACGCAAAGATTCCAGCGGCAATCACGGCCACCCAGAAAACACCCGGCGGCAAACCAAATTTTCCAATGATTTTGGTCCCGGTCTCCTGTTCTTCGAACTTTGCTTTGAGCTGGATGCTGATCCGCTTGCGCTTGCCCTTCCATGCGATGCGTAACCGCATATCCCGCTCCGTACCGCTCCCGATAACGCGACCATCGCGCTTTTCTTCGGCAGTCCAAGAGCGCGTCATTTCATCCTTCAGGCAATGCGCGATAGGTACTGGTTTGAAAATCGAATGCAGGACGACTTCGCGGGCCATTTGTGTTTCCTATTCAGCTGGCTCCAGCAACCCTTCCTTCTCGATCTTCTCCTGCCAGACCAGCGGGGCAAGGTGGTGCACGCTTTGTCCTTCGGCATCGACCGCAACAGTAACGGGCATGTCCTGCACTTCAAACTCGTAGATCGCTTCCATGCCCAGATCTTCGAAACCAACGACTTTGGAGCCCTTGATTGCGCGGCTGACCAGATAGGCGCTGCCGCCAACGGCCATCAGATAGGCGCTTTTGTGCTTCTTGATTGAACCGACCGTATCGAGCCCGCGTTCGGCCTTGCCAACCATTGCGAGCAGGCCTTGTTCAAGCATCATGTCGGTAAATTTATCCATCCGGGTCGCTGTAGTTGGGCCAGCAGAACCAACCACTTCCTCGCCAACCGGATCAACGGGGCCGACATAATATATGACACGCCCTTTGAATTCGACCGGAAGCTCTTCTCCGGCTGCCAGCATATCCTTGATCTTTTTGTGCGCAGCATCCCGGCCGGTCAGCATCTTGCCGTTGAGCAATAGACGCTGGCCATGTGTCCAGCTCTGCACTTCTTCGGTTGTGAGTTCGTCCAGTTGAACGCGCTTCGCCTCAGACGAGGGCGCCCAGTTCACATCCGGCCATTCATCAAGCTTGGGCGCTTCCAGATAGGCGGGGCCACTGCCATCCAGAGTGAAATGCGCATGGCGCGTGGCGGCACAATTGGGGATCATCGCAACCGGTTTCCCCGCGGCATGACAGGGAAAATCGTTGATCTTCACGTCGAGGATAGTTGAAAGCCCACCCAGTCCCTGTGCGCCAATGCCAAGCGCATTGACCTTATCGAAAATTTCAACGCGCAGCTCTTCAATATCATTGCGCGGGCCGCGTTTTTTCAATTGTCCCATATCAATCGGGTCCATCAACGATTGTTTGGCAAGCAGCACCGCCCGTTCCGCTGTGCCGCCAATGCCGATGCCCAGCATCCCGGGAGGACACCAGCCAGCACCCATGAGCGGAACCATTTCGAGTACCCAATCAACAATATTGTCGCTGGGGTTCATCATCTTGAATTTGGACTTATTTTCCGAGCCGCCACCCTTGGCCGCCACATCGACTGATACTTTGTCGCCTGGAACCATCTCAACATGGAGCACGCTGGGTGTGTTGTCCTTGGTGTTGTGCCGAGTGAATGCAGGGTCGGCCAAAATCGAAGCGCGCAGCTTGTTGTCCGGATGCAAATAAGCGCGCCGGACTCCCTCATCGACAATTTCCTGCATTGATTGAGCCGTATCATCCAACCGGCAATCCATGCCCCATTTAACAAAGACATTTACAATACCGGTATCCTGACAAATCGGGCGATGCCCCTCTGCGCACATTTTCGAATTGGTCAGGATCTGCGCAATCGCGTCTTTTGCTGCCGGTGATTGCTCCGCTTCATAAGCATCACCGAGTGCGCGGATATAATCCATTGGATGATAATAAGAGATGAATTGCAACGCGTCGGCGACGCTTTCAATCAGGTCGGCGGTCTTGATGGTAACGGTCATAGAAACTCCGGATGTTCAGACGATTGCGATCCGGATTTTCTTTTGGCCGATATACGTCAGACGGGCAAGTTTTCAGTTTTTGGAAATATGGATTACTTGTTTTGGCGGTGTTTCCGGATTGGGCTCAAGGTTTCCCGATATTATCCCGGATTATGATTTGCCATTTCGAGGCCAAAAGCTCTGCGCCATGCTTGCTTAGATGATTGCCATCCCGGTATATCAGCGCATTATTTTTTTCGAACCGGCAAATTTTGTCATCACAGAATGCGGATTCCGGTTCGAGCAAAATTACGTTGTCAAAGCGATTGCTTACCGACTGGAGTATCTTCGAAGATGAAGCACTTCGTTGATGAAACTCCAAAATCGGCATCGACAAACATTCCGAAACATCGCGCCCGGTCCTGCCATATCGATCGACACAGCGGGGTACGAGGAAGCCCGGTTCCGGAACGGCTTTGATCAGAAAAACGGGAAAATCGTCGCCGCGCATTTTTCGGATGGAGGAAATCGTCTGCGTCAAACCTTTGTCGGCTAACACCCGGCTTTTTTCAATCGATCCCGCTTTGCCACCCGCTTCAATCAATCTTGAGGTGGTGAATTTATCCGCATGCTGTCCGGTGCCAATCGTGAACGGTGACCAGCGCCCATTCAATATGATCGCCTTTATATCAGAATCCGAGACTCTTTGATCGAGCATATTGCTATTGAACGCCGCGCAATTGCCGCTGCCAAAGACACTGTCGTTGACCATCTCGACATTTTGGATCGGCGGGCAGGACGATTTTGTAATGTGCTCTAGATTCAGACCCAGCTTGGCGATCGGTTCGACGAAGCCATGTGCAATGGCAGCTGCGTGACTGTCACCCCAGATCAAAATTGTTCCTCTCTCGATCTCTCCGTGGCGGCAATCGCCGGTGGTTTGTCCTTTCTCAAGATAAGAACCCGTGAGTGAAACGTGGCAACCATGGGAAAGCTGCGAAGCGTTGTTTGCCTCGTTCAAAGCCGCCGTTGCCATTGGCACAGTTTGTTGGCGCTCGACATAAATTTGCCCGAGCCACAATACCGCGCCGCCCAGTAGTATACCGAGAAACAATATCTTGAATGCACCTGGTAGTTGTCCGGCATTGCCACGGACGCGGATCGGGGCTTCATAATAGCGATAGGAGATGATGGCGAGCATTGTGGAAAGTAACAGCAAACTGATGTTGACGATGACCGGAACCGGCTGAACATAATAGAGCCGACCCAAGGTCAGCAACGGGAAATGCCAGAGATACAGCCCATAAGAAATCAGTCCGATAGCCACCAGGGGTCGCCACGAAAGCAGCCGATTAAGCCAAAGGTTGTTTGATTGGTCGGTCATGATCCCGTGCCCGCTCCAGATCAGCAAAGCAGTGCCAACCGTTGGCCATAGCGCGACCCAACCAGGAAACAGATGTTCAGGACCGATATAGACATAACCAACGATTATTGCCGACAGACCGAGTGCGGCGATTACATTGCGGATACTCGTACTCAGTATCTGAGCTGGCAGAGCTGCAATCAACGCACCGAGCATCAGTTCCCACATGCGCGGCGGTAGCAAATAGAATGCACTGTCAAGCCGGTCGGGCAACAGGGAGATTGATAATTCAAAGGAAAGCAGTATCGTGCCGATGATAATGGCTGGAAGGTGGGCTAACCATTTCCGTCCGGCAATGACTAGCAGCGCCAGCGGCCATACCAGATAAAATTGCTCTTCAACCGCCAGCGACCAGAAATGCAGCAACGGCATATCCTTTGTCGCGGTGGCGAAATATCCGCTCTGCGCGTTGAAATAAAAGTTGGCAACAGACAGATAGGCCGCGACTGCGCTATTCTGAAAATCTCTATAGCTGTCCGGCTCGAGTAACAATGCACATAAGATGGTGGTCGCTATGATCACCAGGAACAGGGCAGGAAAGAGCCGGTATATTCTGCGCTGGAAAAAATTGACCAGCGAGAAGCGGTCGCGACTGATTTCCCGCAGGATCATTCCGGTGATGACATAACCAGATATGACGAAGAAAATGTCAACTCCGATAAATCCGGCATCAAATCCCGGAATCTCAGCATGGAACAGCAGAACCGGAAGCACGGCCAGAGCGCGCAGCCCGTCCACATCTGACCGGTACCAGGCATGGGTTGATCCGGCAGCTGAACGTGCGGATGATGATACAGACGAAATACTAGCCCCCGACATTGACCTTTGGCATCTGAAAAGTCTGATGCGCAAGCAGAAGCTATAGGGTTGTAATGGTTAATATAGCTTTCACGCGCTTAAAGTGGGCCGCAGGTTTTTTCTGCTTCTGACCGATGTTGGACAAAGGGGTACGCCCGTTGCTTCTTCTAGACCCCGAGAAACATTTTTAGCGATGGCCACTGATCGGTAACGGCCTGTCGTCCTGCATCAATCGCTTTGCGAATTTTGCTGGGGTTAAATTCCAGTGTATCGGCGGCCTCAAATCCGGGATCGGGTGCAATAATCCGCACCGGTGCAAAGCTATAGCGCGACAGCTGTGTATCCAGCGGCAGCAAGGCATCAGAAATCTGTGAAGACGTAAGCCCCAGATCCATCAGTTTTCGAAACTGCGCCTCCCGTACAGCGATCAGATCGTTGATCAACATGGCGTTGCCAACATCATTGGCGGCAACCTCGCTGGTTTGAATGCCAACGGATCGCAGGCCAATATCGACCAGATTATCGTAGGTTTTGCCAGGCTCGCGGACCGGCGCTGGGGGTGATGCCAGTACAACCAATAAAGCGCGCGGTCGTAATTTCATGGCAGAGCTTAGCGGCGTAATATTGCGAACGCCGCCGTCGACCCATTGTTCAATCCTGCCGTCATTATCGCGAGATTTGAGCGGCTGGAAAAAAGGAGGCTGGGCACTCGATGCATAAACCCAATCGCCTATGCGTGGGTTTTTCTCATCAATATCGACATATCTGCCTGTCGTCAGGCTAACCACGCCGACACGCAATTTCTTGCGTGATTTTTTAATTTTTGCCGGTTCGGCATAATCAATAATCTTCTCTTTTATAGCGCGGGCATCATAAAGTGAATCCGCACCAAATATCGCGCCAGCCACTGGTCGAGCAAGCCAGGCATGTCGTTCATTGCACCGCCCAGCGCCTAGATGGCCCCGGTGGAGACACCCGCAAAAATATCGACACGAACACCGCGGTTGGAAATCAGTTCATCAAGCACACCGACTTGGAAAGCGCCCTTGGCGCCTCCACCAGAAAGTACGACTGCGAGTTGATTTGGCATGGGGCATCTCCTGTTGTCCAAATTATCGACCCGTGCCCCGCTAAAAGGTCATAGCATATTTTGTATTTGCTTGCAGTATTCACGGTACTTTTTGGAAATCGCACAAGCCTTCCGCATCAAAATGTCATTGGGCATTGGTCGTTCTGATTCGTTTGCCAGATCACAATCAGCTAAATTTCCAAAACAACAGGGCTCGACTTCAACAACCGCCATTGATCAAAATTTTCTGATGCTTTGCAATTGATGCAATCAATATATTTGCGTCCAATGACTTTTGGAACACCACATCTGGTGTCACAATTTGTTCACACCGTCCTGTGGATGGAATGTGGAAAAAAATTTTGTAAATATTGACATAAACCCTTGCGCAATCGTGTGTGCTTAGAAGGTCCATGCGTCGCTGCGCTGCAACATAAAATAGCCATCGACGAAGCGATTCATTTATACGATGAGATGAGTCCCTAAAATGTCATTTACCCTCTTGCATAAAACTTCAATTCAGCCACTATAGGTTGTGGTTCGGCCTTAGGGGCATACCAACAGCTAGTGTTTATTGAATTTAACGCCGACTCGGCGAATCCCCCTTTTTGGCCTGAACTGAGAGAGATTTTTAGGGTTTTCGGGGTGCAAAAATAATCACCCCCAATGGTTGCAAAAATGCTAGGCTCAAAGCTTCGGTCCGAGTCGAACAAGGCGTGAACAAATAACCATCGCAGAAATCCTGAAAATCAGCCGTCGTGCTGGTTGATTTGGCCAGCTTTGTGTTTGTTGCTTGTTGAGTATTAGGGGGCCGTTTGAATGGAATTTAGAGATAACCGGGATGAAACCGGAGATATGGGTGAATTGGATATGGGCGCGGAAGTAATTGATACGCCAAAGAGTAAAACGGAAAAGCAAGCTCCAAAAAAAGAACCGGAAGTCAGCAAAAAGGCTGAAGCTGAAGCGGCTGCCGAAAAGGCCAATGATGAGAAAGAATTGAAGGCCGAGCGCGACAGTCACAGTGTCGAGAAGCGGCGTTTCAAGATCGTTACCGATGATGCGCGTGATGACCTTCTCACTGAATTTGGCAAAGAGACGCTGAAAAACCGTTATCTGCTGCCTGATGAAACTTTTCAGGACCTGTTCGCGCGTGTGGCGGACGCCTATGCCGATGATCAGGAGCATGCGCAGCGGCTTTATGATTATATCTCGCGGCTCTGGTTCATGCCGGCAACGCCAGTGCTTTCAAACGGCGGCACCGGACGCGGGCTTCCTATTTCATGCTATCTGAATAGCGTCGATGATAGCCTCGGCGGGATCGTCAATACCTGGAACGAGAATGTCTGGCTTGCCTCAAAGGGCGGCGGCATTGGCACATATTGGGGTAGCGTCCGCGGTATTGGTGAGCCGGTTGGCCTCAACGGCAAGACATCAGGAATCATTCCATTCGTTCGCGTGATGGACAGCCTGACCTTGGCAATTTCCCAAGGTTCCCTGCGTCGCGGTTCGGCGGCTTGCTATCTCGATATCGATCATCCGGAAATCGAAGAATTTCTTGAAATCAGAAAGCCTTCCGGCGACTTTAACCGGAAAGCTCTAAACCTGCATCACGGCGTTCTGCTAACCGACGAATTTATGGAAGCGGTTCGTGATGGGGCCGAGTTTGACCTGAAATCGCCCAAGGACGGCTCGGTGCGCGGACAGGTTGATGCGCGTTCGTTATTCCAGAAACTGGTCGAGACGCGTCTTGCCACCGGCGAGCCATATATCATCTTCAACGACACAGTGAACCGGATGATGCCAAAGCATCACCGCGATCTGGGTCTGAAAGTATCTACTTCCAATCTTTGTTCAGAGATCACACTGCCTACGGGTCGCGATCATCTGGGTGAGGACAGGACCGCAGTGTGTTGCCTGTCCTCACTCAATCTCGAAAAATGGGATGAGTGGTCAGCGGATAAGGGCTTTATCGAGGATGTCATGCGTTTCCTCGACAATGTGTTGCAGGACTATATTGACCGTGCGCCTGATGAAATGGCGCGGGCGAAATATTCGGCGAGCCGTGAGCGCAGCGTTGGTTTGGGCGTCATGGGTTTCCACAGCTTCCTCCAGGCGAGGGGGCTTGGCTTTGAATCTGCGTTAGCAAAATCGTGGAATATGAAGATCTTCAAGCATATTTCGGGCAAGGCTTCTGAAGCGAGCATGATGCTCGCCAAGGAACGCGGACCATGTCCTGATGCTGCTGATGAAGGCGTTATGGAGCGCTTCTCCTGCAAGATGGCGATCGCGCCAACCGCGTCGATCAGCATTATCTGCGGCGGAGCATCAGCCTGTATCGAACCGATCCCGGCGAATATCTACACGCATAAAACATTGTCCGGCAGCTTCGTGGTCAAGAACCCGCATCTGGAAAAGCTGCTGCAGGAAAAATCGAAGGACAGTACCAACATCTGGAATTCGATCCTCGAAAAAGGTGGTAGCGTTCAGCATCTCGACTTCCTCAGTGCGGAAGAAAAAGATGCGTACAAGACCAGCTTCGAGATTGACCAGCGCTGGTTGCTCGAACTCGCAGCCGACCGGACGCCTTATATTGATCAGGCGCAGTCGCTGAACCTGTTCATCCCGGCCGATGTCGACAAATGGGACCTCTTGATGCTCCACTTCCGCGCTTGGGAGCTGGGTATCAAGTCGCTCTATTATCTGCGCAGTAAATCCATCCAACGCGCCGGTTTTGCTGGCGGTGACGAGGTTGCTTCGGAAGCATCGGGTGCCAATATTTCGGGGGGCGTCGAGGCGGACAACACGCTCGATCCGAAAACGGTTGAACTGATGACGTCCGGCGGCACCGACTATGATGAGTGTCTCGTCTGCCAATAGCAGTCGCGGCATAAAGTTTGCCCACTGCCCCTCCCTTTTGCTCCTTTTAGGGAGGGGGCTGTTTTCCAGGGTCGGAAAATAGTGTTACATAAGGAGTATGGCTGGCCGGTGCCGCCGGGGATTGCGATGCTGGATTGGAAACGAAGGAGAATGAAAACAGATTAATCGGGGGTTTGAAACAGGGTCGTGCCCGGGGGCAGGACTTAAAGGAGGTTCAAACCATGATTGTGCAACTATTATTACTAGCCGTCGCCTTTTTCGGTGCCTGGCTAGTGCTTCAACCGACCGAGCGATTTACCTATGCTCGCAAGATAGATGAAGTGGAACGCCGCTACCCCGATCCTGTCAAATGCCAGAGGTGCAGCGGGTTACATCCTGTGCTTCGCCGCGATCGCAGCCATATTATTGATGCAAGTTTAGAAGTTGAAACCAAACGTCCGGAAGTGTCGGGCAAGAAACAGAGGAATGCGTACATGTCATTGTTAGAAGCCCGGAAAACCTACAAGCCTTTTGAATATCCCTGGGCCTATGACTTTTGGAAACGCCAGCAGCAGATTCACTGGATGCCGGAGGAAGTGCCGCTGGGTGAGGATTGCCGCGACTGGTCACAGAGCCTGACCGATCACGAGCGCAACCTGCTCACCCAAATCTTCCGCTTCTTCACCCAGGCCGATGTCGAGGTGCAGGATTGCTATCACGACAAATATGGCCGCGTGTTCAAACCCACCGAAGTGAAGATGATGCTCACCGCTTTCTCCAATATGGAAACGGTCCACATCGCGGCGTACTCGCACCTGCTCGACACCATCGGCATGCCGGAAAGCGAGTATTCCATGTTCCTCGAATATGAGGAGATGAAGGACAAGCACGACTATATGGGCACGTTCGGCGTCGACAATGATGAGGATATCGCGAAGACGCTGGCGATGTTCGGCGGCTTTACCGAAGGGCTGCAGCTGTTCGCCAGCTTCGCCATGCTGATGAACTTCCCGCGTTTCAACAAGATGAAGGGCATGGGACAGATCGTGTCATGGTCGGTGCGTGATGAAAGCCTGCACTGCGAAGGCATTGTCAAAATGTTCCACACCTTTGTGCAGGAACGCGACTGCCTGACGAAATCGGTCAAGGAAGACATTATCGACTGCTGCCAGAAAACCGTGCGCCTCGAAGATGCGTTTATCGACCTCGCGTTCAGCGACGGCCCCGTGCCCGGCATGACCGCGAAAGAAATCAAGAAATATATCCGCTACATCGCCGACTGGCGTCTGGGGCAACTGGGCTTCCAGCCCATCTACATGATCGAAGACCACCCTCTGCCGTGGCTCGCGCCGCTGCTCAACGGCGTAGAGCACGCCAATTTCTTCGAAACCCGCGCCACCGAATATTCCAAAGGCGCGACCAAAGGCGACTGGAACGATGTCTGGAGTTCCTTCGATCAACGCAAGGGCAAGGTCGCGAATGAGGACGAGGCCGTCGATGAAGGCCCGGATATGTTCGAAGAAGCGGGAGTTGCTGCGGAGTAGGGGATGGCTGATGGCGGGCTGGTAAATTTCGGAGATCTTGGGAAACCAGCTACTGTTCTAGTTGAGAAGATATCTGATGCTATTGGTGGAATCGCAAAGCCTTGGCAAATACGTCGCATAGCAAAAGCGGAGGCGGATGCTGCGGTTATTTCGCAGGAAGCGAAAATTAAAATATCTGAAATTGAACGAAGAGCTTTGCAACGAATGGTTCGCGAAGAGGGTCTCAGGCAAAAGAATATAGAAGATATTACAATTGCCGCTTTACCTCATCTAAATGAAGATGCTCAATCGGAAGAATTAACTGCTGACTGGATATCAACTTTCTTTGATAGGGGGAGACTAGGCTCAGGACCTGTTAAATTGCTTGCATGATGATGGAATGACTGATTCAACGGCGACACACAAGGAGGTGCTGTTGATGAGTGATCTGTTTATGTTAAGCGAAGCGCAGATGCGCCGGATAGAGCCGTATTTTCCGTTGTCGCACGGGGTTCCCGGGGTTGATGACCGCAAGGTTCCGAGCGGGATTGTTTTTGTGATCAGGAACGGTCTTCGCTGGCGTGATGCCCCTGCTGGTTACGGGCCGCATAAAACGATCTGTAATCGCTTCGTGCGCTGGAGCCGCCTGGGCGTGTTCAACAAGATATTTGCGCGCCTTGCAGCTACCAGTGATGCCGGTGATGTGCTGATGATCGATGCCACGCATCCAAAAGCCCGCCGTACCGCTGCCAGCCTTTTAAAAAAGGGTCTGTTTCCAGATATACCGGGCGAACTAAAGGCGGCCTGAACTCCCAGGTTGCATGCCGTGTGCGATGGCAACGGGAGACCCCTGATCTTGTGTCTGAGCGAAGGGCAGATGAGCGACCATATCGGGGCAAAGCTGACATACCCGGCACTTCCGGATCATGCCGCCTGCATGACCGGTGATAAAGGCTATGACAGCGATGAGTATCGAGCGGCATTAAAAGCAAAGCGCATCACGCCATGTATCCCGCCGCGCAAAGGGCGGCGGCTGCCAGCCAGCTTCGATAAAAGCCTCTGCCGCCAACGCCACAAAATCGAGAATATGTTCGGAAAACTCAAGGACTGGAGGCGCATCCATACCCGCTATGATCGCTGCGCTCACACCTTCTTGTCTGCCATCGCTATCGCAGCTACCGTCATCTTCTGGCTTAGTTAATAAGTCCTGAGCCTAGAGGTTCGACGAACTAAAACGAATCCCGCCTTTAATCTGATTCAGAATGGGGAGATTGAGAATAGTATGAGTAATTCTTATCGCTATTATGTTCTGATCATGTTGATGTTCAGCTACTTGCTCAGCATCACAGATCGCATGATCATGTCCATACTGATTGAGCCGATTAAAATGGATTTCGCATTGAGCGATCTGCAAATTGGCTTACTCGCTGGCTTTGCTTTTACCCTATTCTATGTTGTTCTAGGCATACCGATCGCCCGCTTTGCAGATCGGCCCAATCGCAAGAACATCATATCAGCAGCCGTGGCCTTATGGAGCGCAATGACGGCTCTTTGTGGACTAGCAACAGGGTTTTGGAGCCTGTTTCTTGCAAGGGTTGGTGTAGGCGTTGGTGAGGCTGGTGGCCAGCCGCCAGCTATCTCGATGATCTCCGACTACTTCGACAAGCATGAATTGTCGAAAGCGATGGGCATCTATATCAGCGGAGCAATTCTGGGTACCGCTGGTGGTTTTGCCTTGGGCGGCATACTGGCGGAAAACTTTGGCTGGCGCTCAACGTTCATTATGCTTGGGCTTCCCGGTGTTGTTCTGGGCATCCTGATGTTCCTAACAGTCCGCGAGCCAGAGCGCGGTCGGTTTGTCGTAGGCGAAGTTAAGCACGAACAGCAGCCGGTATGGCCCACACTTCGTTCGTTGATTAGAAATTCAATCTACATTCGCATTGTTCTGCCAAACGCCTTTATTATTGCGGCGACATATGCACTTTCGCTTTGGTTCGCGCCGATCCTGTTGCGAAATTTCGACGTATCGGTCTCGCAAGTCGGTATTTACCTGGGAATTTGCTTTGCGGCCGGTGGTGTGCCGGGAATGTTAGTAAGCGGTTATCTGGGTGACAAACTGGCATTGCGTGATCCGCGTTGGCGAGCCTGGCTCCCTGCCCTAGTGACATTTCTTGCAATCCCGGCGGTGTACGGAGCGCTTTTCACCAGCAACCTAGGATTACTGTTTGTCCTGTTTGCAATCGGGTACGGCTTGATCGTCTCTACGCAGGGCCCGATTCTGTCTTTGGTGCAGTTGTCCGTCAAACCGACGGAACGCGCGCTCGCTGTGTCTTTTGCGAACGTCTTCGCAACGATCATCGGTTACGCTCTTGCAACACCTCTTGTGGGCTATATGAGCGACACTCTTTCCCAAGACTATGGTAGTCTAGCGCTGAATTATGCTGTTTTTGCAATCTTGGCGCTCACATTGGTCCCAGCGGTTCCGGCCTATTTGTTTGCCGCGCGCTCGATTGGGAAAAGTGAAACCGCTTAGATTGGATAGCCTTGTTCTCACAGGCAATCGTAGGCGTTAAACAGGCATCGCTTGTTCGTATAGAGTGTTCCGCTGGTAAATTGGTCGACCAGCCTGCTCGGCAACTTCGGCGAGCTTGTTACCGGTCATTTCTTGCCCGTGCATGCCGCCTGCAGCGCGGGTGATTGATTCACGCATAAGTGTGCCACCCAGATCGTTCGCCCCGGCCATCAGGCATTGTGAAGCGCACTTCAAGCCCATCTTGGTCCAGCTGGTCTGGATATTGCGAAAGTCCGGCCCCAAGGCCAGTCGGGCAATTGCATGCATCAGCAAAGCTTCGGAGTAACCTGGCCCGCTCCGAGCGTTGCCTTTGACCCAGATCGGCGCACGTTGATGCACAAATGGGAGCGGCACAAACTCTGTGAAACCACGCGTCTCTCTTTGTATTGTCCGTAGACACAACAGGTGAGTTGCCCAATCCGCATGAGTATCGACATGGCCAAACATGATGGTTGCAGTCGATTTGAGACCAATTGCATGTGCCGTACGCATGACATCCGACCATCCCGCGACAGAGATCTTCGAGGCACTCAGCTCTTCTCGAACTGTATCGTCGAGTATTTCCGCCGCCGTACCTGGAAGTGACTTGAGCCCAGCATCAGCGAGCAGGCTAAGGTATTCGTACAGGCTCTTGCCAAGACTTTGTGCACCATGGGTCACTTCAAGCGGTGAGAAAGCATGGATGTGCAATTGCGGAGCAACTTCGCGCACTGTGCGAACGATGGAAAGGTAGGTATCCCCATTGAAGTCTGGATGGATACCCCCTTGTAGACAGACTTCAGTGGCCCCGCGATTGGTCGCATCCACTGCACGCTCCGCTATCTCGTCAAGTTTGAGAACATAAGGAGTATCCCGATACCCGCCACCCGCTCGGCTTTTTGAGAATGCGCAAAAGCCGCAGCTATACAAACAGATATTGGCGTAGTTTATGTTTTGATTGACGACATAGGTCACAGCATCACCGACCTGCTCAATTCGTTTCTTGTCGGCAAGCTCCACGATGGTGCATATCTCGTCGCCTTGCGCCGCAAACAGGCGAGTGGTCGCCCGGTGATCAAGCTCCTCCTGTTCCGCCATTTCCATTGCATCCTGGAAGGCTTGACCGGTCGAACGACCGCTTAATAGCGTTGGCACATCATTGCTAAGGCCAGCATACCAATCATCCGTACGGGCCAAGCCCGATGCCTGACTGAATCGCCGAACGGACTTCGACATCGCGGTTCCACACCACTTCGCCGGCGATCGAGCGTAACGCGGCCCGAGGGTCAAACGCGGAACCAATGTCCGTCCAGCTCCTGAGGATTGATCCGCCAGATTTTTGAGGCTCGGCCAAGCAGCTTCGGGATTGACGTGATCGACCGTAACAGGGCTGACACCACCCCAATCATTTACTCCAGCTTCGACGAGCTTCCTCAAAGCAGATGGCTGCAGATTCGGCGGGGCCTGAACGGAAACGGTCTCGGGAAGTATCAACCGCGCCGCTGCGATTGACCAAAGGTGCTCATCCAAGCTTGGCTCAGGAGTTGTCGCCATTTTTGTATCAGCTTTGGCTCTGAAATTCTGAACAATCACTTCTTGAATATGGTCGTAGCGAAGGTGGAGATCGCGGATGGCGAATAGAGCGTCCAGCCGCTCACTCCGGGATTCACCAATCCCAATCAAGATGCCGGTCGTGAAAGGAATGCTGAGCTTCCCAGCCGCTTCAATCATCGCCAGTCGGACACTTGGCTCTTTGTCCGGAGAGCCAAAGTGGGGGCCACCTCTTTTGCTCAATCGATCGGAAACAGTCTCCAGCATCAGCCCCATCGAGCCGCTCACTTCACGAAGCCTTACGAGCTCGTCCTCGCTCGCAATCCCTAGGTTTAGGTGCGGTAGAAGGCCAGTATCTCGATGCACGTGTTTAGCGGCATCCGCAACATAATCGACAGTCGAAGAGTAGCCGCTATCCCGGAGCCACTCGGCCGCCACACGATATCGGCTTTCCGGCTTGTCCCCCAAAGTAAACAAGGCCTCCAAACAGCCTGCTTTTCGGCCTTCGTTTGCGATGGCCAGCATTTCATCCACGGAAAGGTACGGCGTATCAAGCTTCTTGGGTGTCTGGGCAAAGGTGCAATAGTGGCAGACGTTTCGACACAGTTTAGTAGTCGGGATGAATACCTTGGGAGAATATGTAAGGACCGAGCCAAATGCATCGACAGCTATGTCGCCTGCCCGTTTCATTAACTGACTAAGCGGTGTGTATAGCAGCTCGCGGCGCAGAACATCGTCAGTGTTCGAAGGGCTGGAAAGGTCAACGCTGGCGTGGCTTTCCACACTTGCTGTTGAAACCGGGCGGTCGGTCTTAAGCATACTTGGGTAGTTCTCGCTGTTTCTGGCAAAGTGCAAGATCGTCTGGAGTATCAAGATCGAGCGCTATGTCGTTTGATCGAAAGACATGTGGCTCAATACCGATCGCTTTGCTGGCGAGCCGATGCTGTTCGAAGCTGTCCCGCCCGAATACCGTATTAATCAAATGGGTTCTTGACATGCAAAGCGCATTCGTGCCGAGACTATGACGGTCAGGCGCAATTACGACATCGTGCTCTAGTGCAAGTTCAGCTAAGCTTTTTAGAGTCTTAGATGAAACAATTGGAAGGTCGGCCGGCAAAATCATCACTGGCTGTTCAGGCAGCGCGTTCATTGCTGAGAAGATCGCCCTGTTCAGACTAACTCCACCATCGCGTATCCATTTGTGATCCCCCTTGGGGGGTTCTTCGGGGGCAAGCACGAACAATTTCGCTTCAGGCAAAGCTTCGCGAGTCAGACACAACAGATCTTGGAACATATCATCTGCAATCCGCTGTCGCTGCGACGGTGAGAGGATCGGTGCCAACCTCGTTTTGGCACTCGTTCCCGTACGATAAGCGATGACTACGGAAATCACTGAGACACCGCGATGCGCTTTCGCCCACGCACCTCATCGGCGAACTGCAGTGTCTCTGCTGCCAGACGTTCTCGATCAGCAACATCCGACATCATAAGGTCCGTCACGAGATAGCGAATGTTGGCTGAGGATGCGTCCTTTTCTTCATCAACAATTATCGCGTCGAGCAGATCGCCATAGTGTTTTTCAATTGAGGCAGATGAAACTGACAGTCCCAGCTCGCTCATGATTTTTGCCGTGGGACCTTTCACGGCTTTGCCTTTCACGATCGGGCTCACAGCAATTACGGGCGCACCGCAGTTCTGAAGCAAATCACGAATGCCAGGCACCGTCAGGACTGGATCTATGCTAAGCCATGGATTGGACGGAGCGATAATTACACGTTCAAGTGCCGCGCTCTTAAGGACGGCAACCAATTCGCCAGAAAGCTGCGCATCCTTTGCTCCAGCAAACTCGATCTTTGCAATCGTGGGTTCACACCTTCGGCGCACAAAATAATCCTGAAATCCAAGCACACCTTCATCTGTGTGGAGCATGGTTCGAACCGGTTGGTCCGCCATCGGCCAGATTTTGACGCCCAATTTCCAAATCGCAACCAACGAATTCACAATCTGGGTAGGGCTTTGTCCCTTCTCCATTTGATTTCGCCGATACATATGTGTCGCAAGATCGCGGTCGCCGAGCGCGAACCAATCTTCTCCGCCGAGCTCTCTGACCGCCTCCATAAAATGGAAGCTCTCTTCCTTTCGGCCCCACCCCCGTTTGTTGTCGGCCAACCCTGCAAGAGTGTACAAGATCGTGTCGATATCCGGTGAAATCGGAAGGCCCATATGCTCAAAATCGTCACCGGTGTTGACCACTACACCAAGCGTTCCCTTAGGCAGTTGCTTATAGAGGCCATGCACCAGCTTGGCGCCTCCGACGCCACCGGAAAGAACAAGGGTTCGCACTGAGTTCATAGGAATTGATCCGATGCAGGTGGACGTTGCAATACAGAAGCACCTTGTTGGTCTTCTTGAGAAGCCCAGCCGCGTATGAGCACCGCAGCATGTCCTTCATCGGCTTCGCCCATTGCCAAGACCGCAGCAGCTGTTAACGCATCACCAACGCCGACCTCCGTGGACATAAGCTCTCGCCCGCGTCTGTCCTTTCGACCACTAGCATCATGCAGCATTTCGACGCCGCTAGCACCGATCGCAAACCCTACGACCCCGCGACGCCACGGTCGACCGAAACTGTCCGAGATGATGACGCCCAGATCGACCTCAAGCTGTCGCCTGAGATCCCGTCGCAAGTTGGTCGCGGAAGCATCAGGATCTTCGGGTAAAAGAATGGCTTCATCGTCACCGTTGGCGTTTGACTGATCAATTCCCGCATTTGCCATCACAAGCCCACGCTTATCCTGAACAATTATCGTGCCTTCCCAGGATTTGACAACGTGATGGCTCTCCTGGAGAATTAACTCGACCAATTCAGGAATCTTGCCAGTCTGCCGCGCGAGCCGGTTAGCTTCTTCCGACACCGAAACATCGGCAATCTTGCAAACCCGTCCTTCGGCTTTGGAAACAACTTTCTGCGCCACGACAAGAATGTCGCCATTGCATGGCCCCATTTGCTTTAGATTTTCGGCCAACAGCTGCGACAAACTGTCGCCAGGGCGAACTTCGGGTAGACCCTTGACCGGATCAAGTACGATCGAACCAGCAATCATCGCCCCCGACTTATCCAGACAGAGGTTGAACTTAAGTTCCCTTTTCAAGAATGGAAAAGCTCCAAGCATAATTTGAACTGATCCCAACACTCCAATCTTTGCGGGCCAATGAGCCTAATATGGCTTTAGCATGCGAAGATTTAATCGGACACCCGGATCTAACCGCCTCCTTCGAAATTACCTGTGATCTGGATGCCAGCACCATTAACTGAATAGAATTTGTTGATGAAGATGAGAAGCGAGGTCAAAGCCTCGCCAGCACAGCTATTGTCGAGCGACCCTGCATGGATGCCGCGGAGGCCTGCGATCTCAGCCAACTTGACGACCTCAGCGCGTGCCGCTTTCTTTTCGCCAAAAACCAAAATGTCACAATTGGGTTGCCAATCCGCGTCGGCCAGCTTGTGTGCGGCAACGTTATGAAAGGCCGAAACAAGTTCGGCTTCGTCAGGTAGTACCTTAAGCGCACATTTTGCCGCTGACCCTTCCGGCGGGAGCTGAGCGCGCATAACTTTGGGCGGAACGAGCGGCACTGTGGTATCGACGACGATTTTTCCCGGACAAGCGCTAGCGATTTGCTCATACGTAGCTTGCTGACTTTCGAAAGGCACAGTGACCACAACAATGTCACCGAAACTGGCAGCATCGACATTGCTTCCGCCCATTGCCTCCATCGCTTCACCAAATTCCCTTCCCCGCGCTGCATCACGAGAGCCCACAAAAACTTCAAGACCAGCACGTGCCCAACGCGCGGCCAATGCGCCGCCGAGCTTTCCGGTGCCACCAACAACTCCAATTCTAGCCATACTTTGCCTTTCCGAATTATCGATGAGCTCCGATCGCTTGATAGCAGAGGGAGCCGAGTTCACTCCCCGATTGACGAAATTACAACCTTGCGCTGCCAAGCAACTCTCCCAAACGAACGATGAATCTTGCCGCATCCGCCCCGTTGATCACCCTGTGATCATAACTCAATGAGAGCGGCAAGACGGTCTTCCATTTTACCGCATTGTCGGTGCCACGAACCGCAACCTCGCGAAGCTTTGTCATCCCCAATATCGCCACGTTGGGCGCGTTAACGATCGGGCTGAAAGCAGTGCCTCCAATATGCCCCAGCGAAGACACCGTGATGGAGCTGCCGGACATCTCGTCCATGGTCAGGCCTTTTGTTGACGCCTTCTCGGACAGCATCGCGAGTTCATCTCGCAAATCAGCCATATCCCTTGCATCGCATCCCTTCAAGACCGGAACCAATAGGCCCTTAGGCGTGTTCACCGCAACCCCCACATTGAAGTACTTCTTCAGTATGATTGACGAGCCATCGGCTAACAGCGAACTGTTGAATATGGGAAACTCTTTGAGAGCTTCGGCCAATGCGCTTATTACTGGAAGCAGGACCGTGTACCGATCATCCGGATTGCCAGCATTCCATTTCTTTCGGCTCGCCTCCAGTGCTGTGACGTCAACATCATCGTGATGTGTCACATGCGGAATACTCACCCAGTTGCGCGCCAGAAATTTTCCGCCAATGGACTGAAATCGCGATAGTTTGACTGTCTCAACATCCCCAAATGCATCCTCTTCAGCCGGCTGAAAGGAGGGGAGTTGCTCCAAATATTGGATGATATCGGTGGGCAAGTCAGTTTCCTTTGAAATTATGCTCAATCAAAGCGGGGATTCAATTGCTGCCTGAAGCAATTGCGAACTTGTGATTGAGGATAGCCTTTCTGAACACAGAGAAGGCCGCCAACATATACGCTCCGAACGCAACCAGCACTAAATAGAAACCCAAGATGCCATTCCACGCGAAAGGTCCGTCATAAAAGAACAAAGCCAATCCACCTGGTGTGACGAGGATTGCCACCCACAGACTAAAGAAGGAAAACCAACGTGGAATAACCTGCTGTTTCTCATTGTACCGCAGACCCACGAGGCCGACGCAAATCAATTGAAGCATGAATGGCGAAAACGCGATAACGAATTCCAACCAAGTCACATCGTTGAGAAGCAATATCAGATCTGAATCGCGTTCAGGGCGATAGAACGCTGCCGCCCAAATAATGTAGGGAATCAAAAATGCTACGCTATTCACGACCCCGGCCCCGACGGAGGTGACCGAAAGAACGGCAGACTTTCCTTCCAGCCGAGCCAGTTGAAAGCCGATCATCGTCGACCATGGGACATACAGAATAGCAGCGATGATACATACAAGGATCCCCGCTCGGAGTACCAAGAGGTTATCTTCATACCTTGCCAGCAACTCGGCGCCATCCAACTGCGGCGAAGGGGGCGGCACGAACTGCATCATGGGTATTGTGCCAATCAAAAAAAGAACGAAAAAGCCTACAACCGACCACCAGCACAGCATTTGGCCAAACTCGTTGGAATCCTGACCGTCAACTTTAGCGTCCATTGGCACTCTCCTCAATCTCAGCCTGATATTGTCCCAGTTACACTGATCCAATGTAGGTACGTTTCGGGCACATTAAGGCAGGGCAAGCTGACTGTGAAATCGTCTTTCTACTCGGCGGCATAACAAATAACTATTTGGGTCGATGCAGCGTTGCATCTGCCATGAGGGGAAGAGTTCAAATGCCTGACGGAAGAATATGACGCTGACCGAAGTCACTAGAACACATGGTCCAAGCACTTCACCGGAATAACAAACGAAGAGGCCAGCGTCATGACTGCGGCGAGCGTTTGCCAATCGACCTTCACAGTCCCTGCTGAGGAGTTGCACAGGCGCCTCCACGAACAAGCAGCAAGCTGAGTAACAGAAGTTATTTATCAAATCGCCGGACTAGACATTCCCGGAGAATTGGAGCGCTTCGCCATGGTCGATCCATTCATCAATCGGTGACAACTATCTCTATCACCCGAAAATAACGCTGGCTGATCAAGAAGTACCCTGGTCCGCGTCGATAATTCGTTTCACTGCTCTATCGCCTGATATTGCTGATGCATTTGTGCTCGAGAAAGAGAAGTAGTCACCGGCCAATTGGATCTTCGACCTTGGATCAATAGAGTCAATTAAGCGTTTCATATCCTTGTAAGACCCTGCTCTGCTGGCAAAAAGAGCAGGCGTCCAGCGAGTGACATTAGTCACCTCGATGTGGGACCGAATGTCTGGGACAACCCTCTCAACATTCGGAAGCATAGCTTCGATAATTGCATCATCATCATCATTCAGGTGTTCATTGCTCCAGTCATGGATCGAGCAAGCCGTAACAATTCCCTTACCTGCCGGGGCAACACCTGACGATAACCTGTGGGGAAATAGCAGGATGATCATGCCAGGTATCTCGCATTGAGGAATCTGGATGTAATCCGCCTTTACATCAGGATCATAGTCAACACCAAACTGGCAATTTATGATGTTGGAATACTCATAGCCTTGTAGGATATCTCTTGCGTCCTTCGGCAACGACGAACAGATTTTTGTTGCGTCATGTGCGCTAGTAGAAATGACGCAGGCATCGAATGTCGCACTAAACTCTTCTCCTCCCTGTTCCCAATTTGCCTCAACCCCGGCTTGTGTTTCTTCGACGTTGTTGACCCGGGCACCTGTTTCAACTTGGGTTTGGCGCGCCAATTCCTGCACAAGGAAATCAATCCCGCCCTCAAAACTGTAAACTCCCATCCCAATAAACTGCGAGATTGAGAAAAGAAGATCAACAACGGATGCCTTCTCTGGTGTTGTCGCCAGGACAGCAGCCATCGCGGGATCAACCACATATTTTAAGAGCTCGTCGTTGAGTCGCCTTTCAGCGTATTCGGCCACGGTCTCAGTGTCTATCGGAGCCGCACTACTTAGGTCGGCAAAGTCGAGATATGGTTCCGCTCTTTTGGTGTCGCTCAAAAGGCGGGCCATCAGAAGCTTGCTGCGCCAGCTCAGCGACCCTGAGAGCAGGCTATCGGTGAACATTCGATTGGTACGGATCGGATACACGCGATCACCACGAAATGTCCCAATCGTAATGTCCTTGTACTGCAAGACATCTCCCAAACCCACCTTTGTAATGAGCTGCTTTAAATAGTCGTAGCCGCCACCCAGGGCAGTCGCACCTCGATTGAACGTAAAGCCACCAACGCGACAACACGACATCCGTCCCCCAAGCTGTCTCTCACTCTCTAGGACGCAAACTTTATAGCCAGCCTGTTTTAGTCGATAGGCTGCAGTCAATCCCGCAATACCAGAACCCACTACAAGGGCGGTTTTAATCGCGGCTTTCATCCCTGAACTAAGTGAAAAGAGGCAATAGGTAGAGCGTGAGCATCAGAATCAAAGTTGCGAGCGGCCAGATTTCCATAAGAACCCGCAACGGTAATTGAGCATGCTTCGCTTCCATAAAGTGCTGAATCACCAACCGAACCTTGAAGTAGGCCAAAACGAGGATTGCGACAGTTGCCCACCGCTTGGTGTCCACGTCAGTTATAGTCACCGTATCGGCGGTAAACCACGCGACAAAGGTAAGCAGTACAAGCGAAAACCACACGAGCGTTACATGGCGTTTTATGATTGTAGACATTTAGACAGTCCTAAATTTGGTTCAATGCTTCAACGCAAAAGATAGAGGAGCGGGAAAATGAAGATCCATAACAGATCAACCATGTGCCAATATATCGCACCTGATTCGAACAGAGTGGCCGAGTTCCTGCCCCACGCACTCAGATCTCGTGATTTCTTTAGCAGGAACAACAAGACGCCCAAGCCGATGATAAGGTGAAACAAGTGAATGCCGGTCAGAATGTAATAATACATGTAAAAGTCATTGGTCACCAAAGTGATGCCATTTGAGATTTTTTCGCTGTATTCGAAATACTTAACCAGCACGAACCCAAGCCCGAGGACGATCGAGCCCACTAGGAGTTTTGGCGCGCGTTCGAAATGGCCTTCTCTCATGTCTTCGATTGCACTCGCCAGAAACCATGAACTAGTGAGTAGGATCAATGTGTTTAGCAAGCCCAGCGGAATGGAAAGCGCCTCTCTAGACTGATTAAACAGCTCCAGGTCGAGGCCGCGATAGTAGAGGAAAACCACAAAGAACAACGCGAAGATCGACAGATCGCCACCCACAAATATCCAAATTCCATCTTCGCCTGGGTTCCTGTTGCGATCCGAGGAAGGGGCTTCCAGCGCTGCATCTCTCATTGTCATCAATCAGGTCCTTATTGTGTCCAATCGCACTCAAAATGTGGATCGAGCCCAGTTCACCCAGATCCGAGCTCCAAGGCCTCGCGATTGATAGCTTTGCGCCAAACCACGAAAGATACGATCCAATATAGAGCGAACATGACCACAACGAGCCACCAACCAACCAGGCCGTTCCACGCAAACGGGCCGTCTAGGAAGAATACCGAGAGGCCACCGCCACAAACTGCGACCGCTGTCCAAAGGACATAGTAACCATACCAACGCGGGAAGATTTGCGTCTCTGGTGTCCGGGCCTTCAGTGTCGTCACCCCCATCGCGACAATCTGAATAACGAATGGTTGCCAATACATCATGTAGCAAAGCCACATAATGTCATTCATCAGCTGCATATCCATCACGTCACGGTCTTCACGATAGGCTATCGCGGCCCACACCACCGCTGGCAGTAGGGTCAAAAGCGCATTGATGATGCCCGCAGAGAATGATGTGAGCGCCAACATCGGCGTGTGACCACGCTCCATCCTCGCGATAAAGTATGTCATCAAAGCGGTTATGGGCAGCAACAGTGCGGCGCTGATCATCACCACAATCACGCCCGCCCGGAACATAAGCACGTTATCAAAGATCAAATTGTAGAATTCTTGTGGAGTAAGCGTTGGCGCTGGGGGAGGAATAAACCCCATCATCGGCCACAATGCCAAAAAGAAAGTAATAATGGATACAACACCGCACCACCACAAGCCGCTCAACACCTTGGGGTTGGCCCTGCCAATATCAACCAAAATCGCCTCCCTGCATTGGTGTGATGCGCTCAACAAAACCCGGCGCACCATCATTTTGGTAGCAGGTTATTTTGAAAAAGTCTGGCCAACCAATATCAATTAGTGATGGTGGCATTGCATTTTCCGTGTCGGGATGGCCGTATCAGTAGTTCACGACTCCCCTGATCGCGTCCCCCGCGTTCATCGCATCAAAACCGCTATTGATTTGCTCCAGAGAGTACCGATCACTGACGAGTTTGTCACAATGCAACTTGCCATCAAGGTACAATTCGGCGAGATGGGCCATCCCGCTGCGCCCACTCATTTTACCGAAGTAAAATCCGGTAATCGTCCGGCCAGACAGAATATCACGCAAACTCATGTCCAACTGTGGATCCGACGGAATCCCAACCAGTGTCACAATTCCCCAATCAGGCTGAGTTGAATCAACAGCTTGCTGAACGAGAGGCTTAACTCCGCTGCATTCAAACGCATAGTCTGCTCCACCGCCGGTGATCTCGTGGATCGCCTCGACGATGTTGTCGTGATCGGGAGCACACAGGAAGTCTGTCATGCCGAACTGGCGACCAACGGCATCCTTGTTTGGATTCACATCGATACCAATGATGCGCTCGGCCCCAGCCAGTTGGGCGCCATCGACGACATTCAGCCCCACTCCGCCTAAGCCGAATACGACAACGGTCGATCCGGGACGCACCTTTGCGGTGTTAAGAACCGACCCGACACCGGTCATCACTGCACAGCCCAAGAGCGCGGCCACCTCGAACGAAATATCCTCGTCGATCTTGGTAACGTAGGACGAGTCACAAATTGTATGCGTTGCGAATGTTGCCCCCGGTGCTGTTACCGCAACAGGCTCGCCATTGAAGGTGAAATGGTCCGACAGCCTATATGCAGCGGCGAGGCCGGGTTTTGCAGAAACTGGACACATATTGGTCAGGTCAGATTTACATGTCGGGCATTCGCAGCACTCGCCAACTGCACATGTGGCAACATGATCCCCCCGTTTCAAATGCGTGATGTTGCTGCCAACCTCAACAACAACGCCGCTTCCCTCGTGACCAGACAATAACGGGAATAGCACACCAGGCTTTGCTCCAGAGAGTTGTCCCGCATCGGAGGCACAAAGGCCTGCAGCCCGATTTTCAATGAGGATATCATCCTCGCCAAATTTGTCGAGAGTGACAGTCTCTTCCGTGAGTTTCGCCCCACCTTCAAGGGCCAAAGCTGCCTTGATTTCCATGTTCATATGCCTCCCAATGCTTGCACGTCAAAATCGCCCTCAAGGACGACTGTTTTCTCTTCGACATATGGCTCAATTGCAACGATGCCACCTTCACGTCCGATGCCAGACTGCTTGAAGCCCCCGAAGCCGATGGTGAAGTCTGATTTCGAGCCGTTATGACCGACGGTTCCGGTTCGGATTTGCCTTGCGACTTGATAAGCGAGTTTCGCATCGTCAGTGAAAACTGCCCCGTTCAAACCGAAGTCTGAATCATTCGCCATTTCAATGGCATGATCGAGCGAACGATAAGGGATAACAGCAACAACAGGCCCGAAAATCTCTTCTCGTGCGAGCCGCGAATTGTTGTCGACATTGGCGAACAGAGTAGGCTCGAAATAGTATCCTTTTTCAAATCCATCGGGACGCTTTCCCCCAACGACCAAGTCGGCACCCTCCTCTAAGCCAATGCTGACATAGTTTTCCACCCGTTCGAGTTGCCGGCTCATCGCAAGTGGCCCCATAATCGTTTCATCGTCCCTGGGGTCACCTAACTTGATTGCCCTCATTTCCTTCGCAAGAGCTTCGACAAACTCATCGTGCTTGTTTTCTCTGACCAGAAAGCGGGTGAGATTGGAACAGACCTGTCCGGTCATCCGGCAGGATGAAGAGGCGAGAATTTCAGCCGCTTTCTTGACGTCATAATCTTTGAGGATCAGCGCGGCGGATTTACCTCCAAGCTCCAGAGTAACCCTCGCCACACGGTCAGCACAGATCGACGCCACTTGTTTTCCGGCCGCCGTGCTGCCGGTGATGCTGACTTTATCAATCCCTGGCTGGCGAATGAGACATTCGGACATTTCCCTGTCCGCTGGCACAACATTAACCACTCCTGGCGGGAAACCGACTACTTCTGTACACTCGGCAAAAATCTGCGCCTCCAATGGTGTTTCTGGTGACGGCTTAATGATCACGGTGCAGCCCGCAATGAGTGCAGGCGCGACCTTGATCGTCAAAGTAAAAAAGGGTCCATTCCAAGGTATAATGGCGGCCACTACACCAGCTGGTTCGCGCACCAAAAGACCTGTGTGGCCTTTGTGGACCGTCGGTTTCTTTTCGACCCAAGGATATGTTTCTGCGAAACTGGCGTAGTAATCAAAAAAATCGACAAGCGGCGGTGTCATCGCTTTTGCATAATTGATGGGAGCACCAATTTGCTCGGTCCACGCCAAACTCAGGTCATCCGAACGCTTCCGAAGTTCTTCGGCTAGTCGCTTAATGTATTTCGCCCGCTCATGAGGGGTGAATTGCGGCCATATCCCGTTATCGAACGCATTTCGTGCAGCGTCGACTGCGCTTTTCATAACAGCTTCGTCTGCCTCCGGGACAGAGGCAAACACTTGCTCGGTCACCGGAGAAACCAAGTCTAGCGGTCGAGCACCATCTGCCTTGCGCCACTCACCGTTAACGAAGAAATGATTTTGATGGCGAAGATTAATCTGGGTCTGAAAATCCGTCATGACGTTTTGGTCCTCATGCGTTGGCGACAACTTTTCAGATGTCGTGATTCATTTGGTTGCTTTGTTC
This sequence comes from uncultured Parasphingorhabdus sp., assembly GCA_951813595.1. GTDB lineage: Bacteria > Pseudomonadota > Alphaproteobacteria > Sphingomonadales > Sphingomonadaceae > Parasphingorhabdus. The sequence continues at coordinate 379,404 of CATOTQ010000003.1, forward strand.
TTAACCTTAAACAAGCTGCGTTGGATGCCATCGATAACGCTGTCGGGCAGATGCCTGACTATCGCAGCGGCTTTGGCATCAGCCCCGATGCGATATCGTCGCTTGGGATTGCGGTCGGTAAATGCACGGAGCACAGCTGCGCCTACTTTGTGCGCAATCGGCTTGGCGCCAGCCGCGGCTTTGGCAATAGTGCTGACAAAAGCCTCATTGTTCTTGAGATCTTCGTCGGAAACACCGTCCATCGAGCGTTTCACATTGTCTTCGACCTGATCGGACATGTTGGACTTAATGAGGCCCGGCTCTAGCAGTATAAGGTGCGTTCCCATTGCATTAAACTCAATACGCAATGCATCGCAGAACCCCTCAAGGCCCCATTTGGTAGTCGAGTAAATGCTGACTGCTGGGCCAGCGAGCATCCCGGTTGCTGAGCCAGTAATGACCACTCGCGAATCCCCCTTCGTCAGGAGCGGCAATACGGCCCGAATAATCCGAAAGGTTCCGAACAGATTGACATCTACAACCTGCTCGATCTCTTCCCATTCCATAAGTTGGAATGGAATGACCTTGCTGATGCCCGCATTGCTCCAGAGCCCGAAGAGCCCTCCAGGTCCCAGTTGCTCCTTCAAATCACCGACACAAGCTTCGATCGATTGTTGATCTGTCGCGTCAAATATTACGGGACGAACATTTGGGTGAACTGCCGAGAGCTTATCCGCATTGACCTGACTTCGGACGCCCGCATAGACAATGAATCCTGACTGCGCCAGTTGCTCGACGCCTGCAATTCCTAATTCTCCGTTGGCGCCATTGACCAGAATGGACTTTTGCTTTGCACTCAATGTTCGTCCTGTTCTGTCTGCAAATGCAGACTTTCACTTGCATGAGAAATGAACTTGTCAACTATCGCGCTCTTGTTCGCCTTGAGGCGAACAAGAGACGATACGAAGCTCATGTCGCGATCTTCGAACGACAATGCTGTCATATCTTCGGGCCTGCCTTCTGTTTCGCGACCAATTAGGGTGGAGACACGGTTGCGCTGAGCGTAATGGACTAGAGCGTTTAAATGCGTGTCTGGCGGCGAGAAGACAGTTACTCCATGCTCCGACAGGAGCACAGCGACGGCATCATAGATGTATGGATTATTTTCCCGGCGATACCAAGCCAATCGTGTCCCAGCCAAACCTTCAAGAGGAACTGAGTCGAGCTTCGAAAGAGGCGACTCATTTGGAACGAGAAAGTCAAAGTCGATAGGCGGCAGCGAAAGCGCCTCGAATTCACGTTCATCTGTCGGGCCGACTACGAAAGCAACATCCAACTCATTCTGTCTAAGCCGCTCAAGAATGTTGGGGCTGTAGATCCCTCTTTCGACAATGACATCGACATCGAGAAATTTGTCTGTAAACGTGTCAATTATTGTCGAGCACACATAGCGCTCTAGATTAAACCACGAGCCGCCTATCCTGAGCGAGCCCACGTCGCCGCTGCGAAGATTCCGCACAATAGTACCAGCCGAATCTGCCGAATTTACCAACTTCTTCGCAACCAGATAGAACAGCTTCCCTTGAGAAGACAAAGTTATCGTTCCATGCGAACGCTCAAATAGCGGAAATCCTAGCTGCTCTTCAAACGCCCTAATCCGCTGCGACAACGATGGCTGAGCAACAAACAATATTTCTGAGGCTTTCGTCACTGAGCTATGTTCGGCAACGGTCACAAAGTATCTCAAAACGCGAATCTTAAAATCCATCAGAATTTTTTCCTGCGGTTGTTCATGCCCGACGCTACTGCGTGCTAAGTCTGAGATTTTTCCATGTGTCCAATCTAACGCCAAATGACTGCCGAAAGAAGTCCGAAATTGGTCCAGGCTTTTGTGAGATACTTGTCAGACAGGCCCACAAATTCTCGGATAGGGACGTGTTTCGCATTGATGAGCTACTCGAGTACGCCTAACACCGTCCCAACGTCGTAAGTCTCGCCGACCTCTTTGAGTATTTTTAGTTTGCCTGATGCAGGCGCCTCGACCTCTTGGGTGGATTTGTCCATTTCCATCGCGAACAACGGTTGGCCTTCTTTGACATCATCGCCATCCTGGAACAACCACTCCGTGAGGTTCGCCTCAGTCACGGAGAACCCAATTTTTGGCAGTATAGTTTCGATACTCATAATAACTTAATCCCGAGATCTAGTTCATTAATTCGTGAATGGCTGCTGAAATGCTCGCGCGGTTCGGCGCGTAGGCCTGTTCCAGTGGCAGTGAGAAAGGAACGGGGGCGAAAGGAGCACCGAGACGTTTGGGCGACACCTTTAGCTTGTCCGGCAACTCTTCGCTGGCGACAGCAGAGATCTCAGCGCCGATCCCGAATTGTTTCACTGCCTCATGAACCACCAACAGTCGGCCGGTTTTGGCAACTGAGCCCAAGATGGTTTCACGATCCCAGGGAGAAATCGTCCGCATATCTACGACCTCTGCCTCGACTCCATCAGCTTCGAGCTCTTGAGCTGCGGCCAAAGCCTCTGACACCATACGGCTATGAGCGACAACAGTGACGTCTTTACCCTCGCGAGAGACAGCGGCCTTTCCTATGGGCACTACTTTACCCGACTCCACTGACCCCGGCGCCCAATACCCAGGAATATTCTCGATAAACAGAACCGGATCGTCATCTCGTATCGCAGAGTGCATCAATCCGTAGGCATCGGCGGGGTTTGATGCCGCAACAACCTTGATACCCGGAGTGTGAGCGAACCATGCCTCCAAGTAGTCGCTATGTTGACCGCCCGATTGGATGCCTGTTCCAGTCATAGTTCGGATAACAATCGGAACGCTCGTCTGGCCGCCAGACATGAAGCGAAGTTTCGCCGCATGATTGACGATCATGTCCATGGCCACCGACACAAAGTTCATGAGCATGACTTCTGCCATCGGACGATAGCCTCCCAAAGCCGCGCCAATTGCTGCACCAACAATGGCTTGCTCGGAGATTGGAGAGGAACGGACCCTGTTTTCGCCAAACTTGGTCGACAGCCCGCTCGTCACACCCATAACGCCACCGCCCTCTGGATCAGCCACGTCCTCGCCAATGACGATCACTTTGGGATCTGCAGTCATTGCCTCATCAAGGGCGAGATTGACTGCTTGGACGAAGTTCAATTTTTTGATCTCACCCATCTTAGCTCGCACCTTGCTGTTCGATTGAAAACACATCGTTGAGCAGCTCGCCTGTATTGGGGAATTCACTCTCGAGCGCCTTTGTCATGGCTGCTTCAATCGCTTCAGCATGCTGCGCCTCGATCTCTGCCAGTTCAGGCTCGGTTGCAACGCCACGGCTAAGAACCTCTTCCCGCAGCGCAACGATAGGGTCATTGGCAACAGCGGACGCATACTCTTCTTTGTCCATGTATGGTCCGCTGTCGCCGACAAAGTGGCCGTTAAACCGATAGGTCATCGCCTCGATAAGCGTTGGCCCTTCGCCTTTCCTTGCCCGATCTATCCCAATTTTTGCAGCGCCGTACATTTCATTAGCATCGTTGCCATTGACCGTAATGCCTTCAAAACCATAGCTGGCTGCGTGGCATGAGATCTGCTCGACAGCTGTCGACTTCTTAAAACTGGTGTGTTCTGCATAGAGATTGTTCTGGCAAACAAACACCACCGGCAGCTTCCATAGTCCTGCCATATTTAGTGACTCATGAAATGCTCCTATGTTCGCGGCACCATCACCAAAATTGGCGATTGTCACCTTATCGCTTTCGTCAAGCAACGCGGACCAGGCAAGACCATTTGCGATTGGCAGGGACGAGCCGACAATCCCGGTGGTCAGCATTATGCCCTTGTCCGGGTAGGTGAGGTGCATCGGTCCGCCCTTGCCTTTGCAAGCGCCGTCCACTCGTCCGGCCAACTCAGCCCACATCGCATCTAATGGAAATCCTTTCGCAATCATATCGTGAGTGCCGCGATAGATCGTCGACACAAAATCATCGTCGCGCAGATGAATTGATATAGCCGCTGGGATAATTTCCTGCCCTCTAACCGAGTAATATGGCATCGTCAGCTTGTCAGCCTTTAACACGGAGATCACACGATCATCGTGGAGCTTGATTAAAGAAGCTGTCCGGTAAATTTTCAGCAGCTCTTTAGCCGATGGCTTTGGAAAATTTCTCATGACCTTCCTTCAACTCTGGCCTCATTGTTAACAAGACGGACTGCTCGCACAGACCGCGAGCCTGGCCACACTAATCTCGATTGCTGCTAGGCAAACTCGCAATATTCAAATACCAATTTGATGCCATCATATAGGTTTTCCGCATGGGTTGGTATCGAATTTCATGGCAGAACTAGCCCTATCAACTGGGCCATAGGGCTTCCCTTATGCCGCCTGCAGATTTTTGTATTGGCTAAAGCAAAGCGCGGCGCTCAAAATCCATAGCATAGAACGTATCTCCGCAGAAAGTAGATGGGCAATATTGCGATGGACAGGACTTTGCCAACCGAATCCGAAATGGAGGAGCGCACGGTGCGCTTTTCAAATGATCTGGGTGATTTCCACGCCAATCACGAAGATGTGTCGGGTATTCCCGCCAAGGTATTCGACAAATTTGCACCCAACCGAGTGTTCCCCTTGGTCGTACCAGAAGGGTATACAGGCCGGTCTGAAGGTGCGGCAATGGTTGGATTGCCCGGGTTGGTTGTTGATTTGACAGTCTGCCCTCCCAACGATGGGCCTGTTTTGCATCGTCACCATGACACGACCGAAAACTTCATGTGCCTCGAAGGGCAATTTGAGATCATTTGGGGTGAAAGCGGTGAAAAGAAGCAAATCCTAAACAAGTATGATTTTGTTTCAGTTCCACCGGGCATTTTTCGCACATTTAAGAATGTGACCGACAAGCCGGCGTGGTTGCTCGTTTTGATCCAGATTCCGACAGAAGAACAAAAGGACGATGTTGACCTAGGCGCGCGCTTGGCAGACGAAATTTCGGCTGAGTATGGCGCGGATATGATCTCCAATCTAGAGTCCATCGGGTTCGAATTTGGCGAAGGGCTAAGTCGGAAGGAAGAAGTTTGACCGGATAGCTAGGGTGCCGGTCGGCGGCACGTGATTGATACGGAGATAAAGATGAGTTCGTTAGATATTGAAGTAAACGCGGAGAACGAATGGAGGCTAGGCTCAGGATGCATTAAATTGCTTGCATATCGTTAAAGTTGTTGATTCAACATGCTTCACACAAAGGAGATGTTTGCATGAATGATTTACCGATGTTGAGCGAGGCACAGATACGCCGTATCAAGCCATATTTCCCGCTGTCTCACGGTGTCCCCGGAGTTGATGACCGACGGGTGCTCTCCGGGATAATCTATGTCATCAAGAACGGCCTTCGCTGGTGTGATGCTCCAGCGGGTTATGGTCCTCACAAGACGCTCTATAGCCGGTTTGTCCGGTGGAGTAAGCTGGGGGTCTTCAGTCAGATATTTGCAGCGCTGGTAAAACAGGCTGGTGAATCCGATGTGCTGATGATCGACGCGACGCACCTCAAGGCGCACAGGACAGCTTCCAGCCTGTTCAAAAAGGGGCTCTACCCAGATGTATCGGGCGCACCAAAGGCGGCCTGAACTCCAAACTACACGCCGTTTGTGATGGCGAAGGCAGGCCTGTTGCGCTGTGTCTGACCGAAGGCCAGATGAGCGACCACAAGGGCGCAAAGCTGCTCTATCCGGCGCTGCCTGAACGCGCCTGCGTGATGACCGGTGACAAAGGCTATGACAGCGATGAATACCGCGCCGCCCTCAAGGCCAAGGGCATCACACCGTGCATCCCGCCGCGAAAGGGGCGCACAATGCCCGCGCACTTCGACAAACAGCTCTACCGGCAACGCCACAAGGTCGAGAACATGTTTGGAAAACTCAAAGACTGGCGGCGTATACACACGCGCTATGATCGAAGGGCAGATACCTTCATGGCCGCCATAACCATCGCTGCTATCTGCGCCTTCTGGATCAATTAATGAATCCTGAGCCTAGATACTCCCGGTTCTGGAAGTTGGGAGCGCAGCCCCCGTGCTGGAGCGGACAACAAATACTTCATCGTTTCGGCCGATACACATGCGGTCGAGCCATTCCCCCTTTGGCTGGAGCGGATCGATGAAAAGTTCAAATCAAGACTGCCCCGGCAAGAGATTATCGATGGCAAGAAATGGTTGATTCAGGACGGCGCAAAGCCTTTCCCGATAACTGATGCCGAATTGGAAGGTGAAGACGCGTATCGTCAGAAGCCGCCTATTGACGTGGACAAACGCCTTGCTGACATTGAGGCAGATGGCATCGACCACGAAGTGCTTTTCCCAAATCGTGGCTCTATCATGTACGCGACGCACGATGCCGATTTCGCGATGGCGCAAATGGGGGTGTACAATGATTGGGTCTGGGAGACGTACAGCACTCGGCCGGACAGGTTCACGCCTGTTGCCGTCATTTTTGCCGCTCAGCCGGACTTGGCGGTTGAGGAGATTAAGCGGGTTGCCAAAAAAGGCTTCAAGGCGATCAATATCCCTCCGAAACCTGTGTTCGGTCCGCACAAACGCGAGCACATAAATTACAACCTATCTCAGTTCGACTCGATGTGGGCTGCAATCGAGGAAGCCAGCCTCGCGATTACAATGTATGTCGGTTCCGGATCTGACCCAAGGATCGCAAAGGGTCCTGGTGGAGCGGTCGTCAACTACGCAGTGCACGCGCTTGTGCCGGCAGCTGAGCCGATCGCAAATCTATGCGCTTCCGGCGTTTTGGACCGCTTCCCGAAGCTACGATTTGTAACGACTGAGTCTGGCGTTGGCTGGGTGCCCTGGTTCCTTGCAGCGATGGACGAAGCGTACAAGAAGCATCATTTCTGGGTGAGCCCAAAGCTTAAGCACGGCTTGCCGAGCGAATATTATCGAGCGCATGGTGCTTCGACGTTCTGCGAAGACCCGCTGGGACTTTCGGTTGGTCGTCAGTGCGATCTGCTTGAGAATTTCTTCTGGGGATCGGATTATCCGCATAATGAGGGAAGCTTCCCGCACTCCGCTGAAGCGATCGAGCGTCAGATGAGCGACCTAAGCGATGTCGAGCGAGCAAACCTGCTTGGTCTCAACGCCGCGCGCTTCTTCAATATCGAAATTCCCAAGAAGTTTCAGGTTTGAAAATCATATGAGCGAACAGAACGGTAGTCAGCCCAATTTCCCAGCTTATCGTGCCCGCCCGGAAGGCGCGCCGCTTGCCCTTGAAGGGGTGCGCGTCGTTGATTTCAGTCGAGTTCTTGCAGGACCATTCTGCACCCAAGTCTTGGCGGACCTTGGGGCTGACGTCATCAAGATCGAACAGCCTGATGGCGGCGACCAAATTAGAAATCTAGAGCCGTCTATCGGTTATGCCAGCACATACTTTTGGTCGCTCAATCGCAACAAGCGTAGCTTAACGCTTGACCTCAACAAGAAAGAAGGGCGGCGGGTCGTGCTGGACTTGTTGGCTAACGCTGACGTTCTGGTCGAAAACTACACCGCTCGCGTAATGAAAGCGTTCGATCTAGACTATCAATCAATAGCGGAGCAATTTCCAAAGCTGATTTACTGCTCTGTGTCTGGATACGGGCGAACCAGCCCGCTAGCAGAGGTTCCAGCCTATGACTCAATGATTGCCGCAGAGAGCGGGCAAATCTCGTTCAACTGCAATCCGGGTGAGCGACCAGTCGTCAACAGCGTTCCAGTTATCGACTTTATGGCGTCGAAAAATGCGACGATCGGGATTTTAGCCGCACTGCGTGCCCGAGACACCCACGGTAAAGGGCAGTTCATTGACATCGCCATGTTCGATTCCGCGATGGCGTGTTTGGCTTATCGTGGAACTGACTACTTTGCCGAGGGAAAAAACCCCATCCCCACTGGACGGGTTTCAAAAACGTCAGCTCCAGGTGGTGAGTTCGATGTGACCGACGGATCGATCTGGATCATGATTACTAGCGACAAGATGTTCCGCCGTCTGTGCCTGCGGGTGATGGACGCCCCCCATTTGCTCGAAGATGAGCGGTTTGCAACGCAGGTTGCAAGAAGGGAGAATCTCAATGCGATCAATGAGACCGTGGGCGAGTTGCTGCGTCCGCACTCGCGCGACTATTGGGTCGGGCTCATGCGGAAGGCGGTAATTCCCGCCGGTTCGGTGCGCACTGTTAAGGAGGCATTCCATGCAGACGAGACAAATGAGCGTGGGATAATGAGCGATCTTCCGCATCCAGAATTTGAACGTATTCCCAATATCTCTTCAGTGTTCCGGCATATGACGTTGACTCCGGCAGTCGATCCACGTGTGGCTCCAGCGCTTGGTGAGCACAATGAAGAGATTCTGCGTGATGTCGCTGGCTACGACGATAACAAGATTGAACATTTGCGTGAAAAAGGAGTGCTCGGCGCCGACGTAAGCGAATCAAATCCCAGCAAGGTTGCATAGGTGATGGATATGCCGCTTGCCATAAGAGCCGGCGGCTGTCGCGAAACGCAAACTTCCATCGTCGTTCGTTGTATTGAAGCAACAGCAAATTTTTCAATTGGGGCTTTGGGTCTGAAGATGGAAGGGCAACATACTCAACAAACTCAGACGGCGGCACCTGAAGCCACGATATTGGCTGCACTGCAAGCCCGCCGTCGCAGTTGTCGAAAGTTTTTGCCAAACGCGATCGAACGGAGCGTAATTGATGCGATATTCAGCGAAGCGCAAAACGCGGCATCATGGTGCAATGTGCAGCCATGGCAGGTGATAGTCACCTCGGGAGAGAGCACTGAGAAGTTTCGCCAAGGGCTCTATGGTCTCGCGTCACAGGATGGGCTCGCCGCGAACCAGCCTGAAATTCGCTCCTCTGACAAGAGGCAATCCGATTTTGCGATGCCGCTCGGATATAGCGGATTGAGGAAAGAACGCCGCCGCGAAGCCGGGCGGCAGCTCTTCGAAAGCTTAGGTGTACTTGGCGATCGCAAGGCGTCGCACGAATGCTCTCTTCAAAACTTCGCGTTTTTCGGTGCGCCTCATATTGCGATCTTTACGGTGCCCGAAGAGCTGGGTGTTTACGGCGTGCTTGATACGGGCGGGTATCTGGCGAACGTCATGCTAACACTTGAAAGTCATGGCCTTGCCTCCATCGCCCAAGCCGCTCTGGCCGTATACGGCAGGTTCGTGAGAAGCCATTTCGACATTCCCGTAGACCAGCGGATAATTTGCGGCATGTCGTTTGGTTATGCCGATCTCAGTCATCCTGCCAACTCGTTTAGAACGAAGCGAGCCGAGATATCGGAAGTGGTAAAATTCTATGAGTGATCCCGCAAAGCCCGAAGCGGTCCTCTCTTTTCCAAAGCCGTCGATAAATGACGATGTGGCCTTTTTGTACGAAGGTTTCGATCATCATGAGCTCTTGTTTCAGGAATGCTCGACCTGCAACACAAGGCGTTTTCCACCTACGCCGATGTGTCCAAATTGTGGTTCACTGGATTGGAGCGCTCAAAAGTCCGAAGGACTTGGGAGCGTGCACAGTTACACCGTTCAGCATCACCCGCCGATTGTCCCCTACCCCACTCCTCACGCTCTGCTGCTTGTTGATATGGATGAGGGTTTTCGGTTTTTGGCGGCGTATGCTGGTGAAATGAAGGCAATCTCTATTGGCATGCGAGTCTCGATGAAATTTGTGCAGCTTGATGATGAGCTTACTCTACCAGTGTTCGAAGCGATTGCTAACGGAGAAGGCTCCGCGCGATGAGCGTAAGTCACACCAAGGCTGCCGCGATCGCGGGCATTGGCGCTACCCCCTTTTCGCGCAATTCCGGCTGCAGCGAAATGTCGCTAGCTGTGCAGGCCATAACGGCTGCTCTCAAAGATGCCGGACTGTCCGTCGATGATGTGAATGGTCTATGCACATTCACGTCAGACAATAATGCCGAATACGAAATCGTCCGCAATCTTGGGATTGAGCAGGTTGATTTCTGGGCGCGGGCTCATCCCGGTGGTGGCGGTGCGTGTGCCCCGCTGCAATTGGCCAAGATGGCCCTTATCGCGGGAGAGGCGAGTGTTGTCGTTTGCTATCGCGCGATGAACGAATACTCGCAATACCGCTTCGGCAAGGGATATGGCTCAGCTCAATGGGGCACCAGTTTTCCAACTTCGGATGCCGCGCTGAAATCACTTCACAGCGTTCATGGTCTTCGAACGGCCGCGGCCATGCTGGGCATGACGATGCAGCGCTATTGCCATGAAACCGGCGCAACTAGCCGGGACTTTGCAAACGTATCTGTAGCGGCTCGAAAACATGCGGCGACCAATCCAAAAGCTTTCTTCTTCAAGAAGCCAATAAGCATCGAAGATCATCAGAATTCTAAACTGATCGCAGAGCCATTCCGCTTGCTGGATTGCTGCTTGGAAAGCGATGGAGGAGTGGCCTTCGTCGTTGTGTCAGCAGATCGAGTCAGCGACACACCACACACACCGGTTTGGATTAGCGCCGCATCACAGGCGGTCGCAGGACGAATGGTCCCAATGACCAACTATTATGTGGACGACATTACGGCATTCGCCGAATCCACCGCGGTTGCAGAGACTTTGCACAGGTCTTCCGGGCTACGCCCGTCGGATATCGATGCGGCGATGGTTTATGATCATTTTGGCCCAACGGTGCTTCCGCAACTGGAACGGTACGGTTTTTGCAAACGCGGTGAAGGCAAGGATTTTGTCTGTGGAGGCAATATCGAAGTGGGCGGCATTCTCCCCGTAAACACCCACGGGGGGCAGCTCGGCGAGGCTTACATGCATGGCATGAACGGGATCACCGAAGCAGTGCGCCAATTGAGAGGGTGCGCAATCAATCAGATCGAAAATCCGAAGAATGTTCTCGTAACGGGCGCGCTGGGAACAACGACCAGCGCGGCGATTTTGAGCGGCGAGTAAGGCCAAGGGGAGGAAACTATGACTAAAACGAAGAAGACGACCGGATTCAAGGTATTGGCAAAGATGCTGCACGAGTATGATGTGAGCCATGTGTTCTATATGCCTTGCTTCGCCGTCAAAGCGCTGGCCGAAATGGAGGATCTGGGCATCCGCCGGGTCGTAACGCACTCCGAAAAAGCGGCCGTTTATATGGCAGATGGTTTTGCACGCGCCAGTGGTCGGCCCGGTATCTGTTTGTCACAGCATATCGGCGCATCCAATCTGGCTGCAGGATTGCGTGATGCAAAGCTCGCCGGTTCGCCTGTCATAGCACTTTGTGGAGGGCCAGAGCCGTCTACTCGCTACCGCCATGGTTATCAGGACATGGAGGATTTGGACCAATTCGACTGTGTCACGAAATCGACCAGCTTTGTCGATACTGCAGATCGCTTGCCTGATCTACTGCGTCAATCTTTCCGGGTGGCAACAAGCGGTGCCCCTGGGCCGGTGCATTTGGGTTTTCGTGGGCGTATCGCACAGGTAGTTGAGGAAGAGGTCGACGATATCACCCTCACCGAAAGCCGGTTCAGTCAGGTTCCACCATTCCGTCCGCATCCCGAGCCGGATGATGTGGCCGAGGCCATTGCCGAACTGGCCAAAGCAAAAAAACCGGTGATAGTTGTCGGCGGGGGTGTTGTTACATCAGATGCCGGAGAAGAACTCAGGAAATTTGTGGAGCAGATCGGAATTCCGGTGGCCACCTCGCTTAACGCCAAACATATCATGCCCGATGCCCATCCGCTCAATCTTGGCGTGGTCGGCACTTATTCCCGCAGTTGCGCGAACAAATCCGTTGCCAGCGCCGATCTCGTCTTTTTCATCGGTAGCCATACCGGCGGACAGGTGACCTTCAACTGGCAGATACCGCGCCCCGGCTCGACTGTGATCCAGCTTGATATCGATCCCAATGAGCTGGGCCGCAATTATCCCAACGAGGTCTCAATTTTGGGAGATGCCAAGATATCTCTGCGCGCCCTCAGCGAAGAGCTTGAGAACTCTGACAATAAGCTATCAGAGCAATTCGCGTCTTGGCGGACGGAGACAGAAGAGCTGATAAAAGAATGGCATGCGTTGATCGAGGAACATCGAACTTCTGGTGCTGTGCCGATGCGGCCAGAAAGACTATGTGCAGACCTGTCTGCCTGTTTGCCAGAGGACGCGGTGGTTGTCTCCGATACCGGTCATGCCGGCATCTGGAGCGGCACGATGATCGAGATCAAACACGCCACGCAGCGCTATGTCCGTTGTGCAGGCTCAATGGGTTGGGGTTTCCCTGGTGCCATTGGTGTCAAGGTTGCGATGCCCGATCGTCCGGTTTTCTGCTTCACCGGTGATGGCGCATTTTATTACCATTTGCCGGAATTGGAGACCGCAGCGCGGTACAATGTCAATCTTATTACGGTGGTGAACAACAACAGCGCACTCAGCCAGGAAATGCCTGGCGTCATTCGTGCATACGAGCAGAATCTGCGTGGGAAAGGTCGCGAAATGTTCACGTTCCAGCCCACCGATTTTGCAGCTGTTGCTGAAAGCTTCGGTTGCATGGGCATTCGAGTGGAGGATCCTGGAGAATTGCAGGCGGCTTTCCAAAAAGCTTTGGCCGCCAACCGGCCGGTCGTCATCGATGTCGTCACTGACATTGACGCGCTGCCTATCCCTCCATGGTCCTGATCACGGAGAGACAACGAGGAGTAGTGTAATGGGAGCAAGCATTGACGAGCGCTAATCCGGCAGAGCATCGCGATCAGTTCATTGACGGGATGAGCAAGGCAGCCTGTACCGTCAACGTTGTGACGACTGATGGTGAAGCTGGACGTGCCGGGCTAACCGTCAGCGCGATGAGTTCCGTTTCTGCAGACCCAGCCTCACTATTGATATGCGTGAATGAACAAAGCCGAAGCTGTGACATTATCAGCCGCAACGGGGTGTTTTGTGTCAACGTTCTCAGCGAAGGGCAATCGCATATATCCGATACTTTTTCGAAGCCGGGTTCGGTAGATGAAAAATTCGCTGCGGCAGATTGGAACGACATTCATACAGGATCACCCGCACTGTCCGATGCCCTGGTGAATTTCGATTGCGAACTCAAAAAGAGTTTCAAATGGGGTTCGCACTATATCTTGATTGGGGAAGTTAAGCGCATTGCGTCGAGAGAATCTGGCAACCCCCTCATTTACGCAAACCGCGCCTATGGCCGTACAGCAGCGTTTCAAAAACGCACGGGTGGAGTTTCAACTCCTGGCCAGGCAAAGCCTTTGAAAATTGGCGGCTACCATACCATCAATGCGTTCTTTATCCCTCGATTGGTTGCGGCATATACACAAGAATTCGGCCCATCCGACATTACCATTGCCGAAGGCAATCAGGCGCAGCTGACAGCTATGCTGAGCGGTGGTGATATTGATCTGGCAGTTATGTATTGTGACGAGGCGCCAGACGGTTTGGGTGCAGAGTTCCTGTTTGATGCCAGACCTCACGTCCTTCTGCCAGGTGGTCATCCTTTAGAAGGTGAAGCTGAAGTTTCGCTTGGTGAGTTGGCGGATATGCCGCTGATCTCGCTAACCGATCCGTCTGGTGATCAGAGCACGATTGATGAAATACTAGAGGCAGCCGAACATAGGCCCACACAGGTATTCACCGCGCCGTCTTTTGAAGTGATGCGGGGGATGGTCGGTAATGGTCTCGGCTTTGCCGTCACTTTCACAAAACCTGCGAGCAATATGACTTACGATGGGGCGGCGCTTTGTGTTCGACCAATTGCAGGCAATTTGCCTTCCGTAAGACTCGCTTTGGTGCACCAGCCGTTTGCCAAATTGGATCAAAGGCGTGCCGATTTTGTTCGCTTTTGCATTGAGCATTTCAAAGAGAAGTAAACACGTACCTTAAAGGAGAGAGATATGAAAAAGGTTGATCAGATCCACCAACGAGTCTTGTCACTGGGTTGGTGGTCAGGGATTTTTTCTTTTATTTTCTTTTTTGTCGGTCTTTGGCTGATGATGGGATTTATTCCGCCGCCACCACCAACCTTAACCGGGGAAGAATTGATCGCAAATTACTTGAAGCCTAACCCATTGCTTTTTAAGGGAGGGATCGTACTTTGCATCATTAGTGGCGGCCTGTTGATGCCTTGGGGAACAATGGTTTGCTACCATATCTCCCGAACAGAGGCCGGGCACCCGCCAATCCTCGCGGTTATTGCATTTTGCGGCATGCTGGGAAATGCGATCTTCACACTCTATCCTTTCACGCTGTGGGCGGGCGCATTCTACCGCGCAGAGAGGGATCCAGCGATGGTTCAGATGATTAATGACATCACTTGGCTGGAATTCGTAATGATGTTCCCGCCATTTGTGCTCTTTCTTGTCGCGCTTGGCATTGCCGGACTGAACTCGACGGCCAAGGAGCCTGTAATTCCGCGCTGGTTCGCCTTTTTTACCCTCTGGGTCGCGGTGGCCATGTGTCCGGGGGGCATCTCGCTGTTCTTCTTTGAAGGACCGTTTGCCTGGAACGGGTTACTTGCCTGGTGGTTGGTTGTCATAATGTTCGGCATTTATTGGCTGACCGCGTTCAAGGTCTTCAGAGACCTCAACAAGAGTGATTTTCCGTCACAGCGTGCCTGACTAGGCGTTTTTTAGACTGCCAAGGAAGCCCTCCTATCCGGTGCCGGATGGGAGGGCTTCTTATTGTATGATTGCAGATTCGCCGGGCAAGGTGAGCGTCATTTCTTAATTGTAGAAGCGCATCATGCGCGGCAAACCGCATCGCATCTTCATTCTCTTCCATCATTGTATGCTGGCGCAACGCATACGACCTTTACTCCCAACGATTTACTCATGTCAAACATTAGGAGGCGCCTTCGACCGCTTTTAAAGGGGCCGTTTTGTTATCGCTGGTTCGTGCACTCGACAGGAAAGCCCTTACGCGGGCCTGTGGTTGTCTAGCCCCTCGCAGCTGTAGCAGCCTCGCCTTGAGCGATCTTCTCTTCGACAAATTCGAATAGGGCTGCGCAGCGCTGCTCCTGATAGGTCGCAAGTTTAGAGCATGCATCGGGATCGCGAGCCAAGGCACCCTCGATGCCTCGATGCATCAGCGGCAGGTTCGACATGTCCTGATCGTACACTTCACACATTGCCCCCCATTCGGGCAGCGATGAATAAGGTTGGTCGAAATCCAGTTCGACAATTTCAGCCGCTGGCGGTCGCGGAGCGCCTTCGGGAATTGGCATCATCATCCGGATACAAAATACCGATTCGTTGGGATTATCCCGATAAGGCAGGAACTGATACATGACGGCAAAACCTTCACCCAACCATGGGGAGAAATTCGGGAACATCTCATATTGGATCCCATCGAGCATTTCCGCGTCCGACAAATGCGAACAATCCGCGCCCAGAGTTTTCAGGAGCATTTCGCGTTTCCAGGCAGCAACGTCCTTACGACCAAAATCTTCCATATTTTCATAGTCAGGGAAGGGAACGGAGTCGTCTGTCAAGGTGCCTAGGAATGATTCCATAAGAGTGATAGAGGCATCACGTTCGGTGATGTTATCTTCCCGAAGCGGGCTTGGCACGCCAATGGGTGACATGAAACGACCGATTTTCGCATTTCCGTCGTCGAAAATATCGTAACGCGATTTGATATCGCCGATATAGCCGGAGATCTGTGGGTGTGTTTCAATCACATGATAGGATTCAAGAAACCCTTCAAACAGGATTTTCCAATTTGCCCGAACCTTTTTGCGCGTGTGAAGGGCCGTGAAGCGATTTTTCAGACTGAAGTTGGAAAAATGCTCGGGTAGGATACCCAGTGCATCCGACAGGGGGCCACAGTCTGGATCAGGATTGATAAAGACACAGCCTTCCCAAGCGTCAACCTTTGCTTGCTTCAAGCTGCAGGTCGATTTGTTCAGCGCTGGAAAGTCCCACTGGGCCGGAATGTTCTTAAGCTCACCATCTGTCTCCCATTCCCAGCCATGGAAAGGACAGCGGATGGATTGCACCCGGGATGGTCCACTGCAAAGCCGAGTGCCACGATGCAAGCAGAAATTGTCAAAGGCCTTGATGGTATCGGGTGCAGTCCTAATGATCATGAATGACAATGAGCCTACGTCATAGGGGATCCGGTCGCCAACCTCTGGGATCTCTTCCTCCCTACAAGCAAATTGCCAAGACTTCTTCCAGATATGCTCTTTCTCAAGCTCCGCATAGGCCGGATCGGTATAGACATTAAAGGGCACGGACCGGGCCTTAGGCAGATAATTTCCACGTGCCTTCAGATAATCCGACGGTGGCACCGCATCCTGACTGATAATATCATCATAAAGCGGCGCCTGTTCGGTTCCAAAGCCCTCTTGAATAGGACTATCCAACTCGTTCAGATTCATACTCCCATCCTTTCAATATGTTTAATGGATATCGCATGTTGCCATGCTTGAACCTCAGAGACCTCACCTTGGTTCAGTCCGTCTTTTCGACCAGTTCAATCGACCGAGTGGGGCAGCTATGAACTGCCTCGTCCAGCGCGTCCGTTATTTCATCAAACTCAGCGGTAAGGGCTATTGCCTTGCAGTCTTCATCCTGATCAAAAATTTCTGACGCGGATAGCACGCACACACCCATGCCCATGCATTTTTCGCGATCAATTTTGATGCGATATCGCGCCATTGTCATTGGTCCCAGGTTACCGGAAGCTCATAAGCACCAAGCATGAGGGAATCCATTTTGAAATTTATCTCATCAAACGGCTTGGCAAAACGCAGTCCGGGGAAGTGTTGGTAGAAGCGCTGCATAACAATCTGCATTTCCAACCGCGCCAGATTTGCTCCCAAACAATGGTGCGGGCCATAATTGAAAGCGAGATGATTACGCGCGCCCCTGGTGATATCAAACTGGTCGGGATCCGGGAAAACACTAGCATCCCTATTAGCCATGGCAGTCAGCGGGATGATGCCTTCACCCTTTGCAATTTTGTGGCCATTAACTTCGATATCTTTCAGTGCCGTTCGCCGAGGTGTCGTGTGCACAATTGAGGTATATCGAAGCACTTCTTCTGTCGCGCTTGGCGCCAAGTCCGGATCTGCCAGAAGCGCGGCCATTTGATCAGGGTGCTGGAGCAGCAGAACAGTTGCCAGCGAGATCAGATTTGCCGTAGTTTCATGACCAGCCGACACCAGCAAACGCGATATATTTACAACCTCGTCATACGTGATTTCGCCAGTTTCCACTTTGGCTGCCAAACGACTCAGAATATCGTCGGTAGGGTTCTTTTCTTTGTCGGTCACGACCTTGTCGAGATACTCGATAAGTGCCGTCATCGCCGCGACACTCTCTTCTGCAGTATTGTTGATCTTGAGGCGCGGTTTCGTAACTTCCTGAATAAAATCATGGTCGTCGTAGCTGACACCCAGCATTCGGCAAATCACCATCGAAGGCACAGGAAGAGCGAAGTCATCCACCAATTCCATGACAGATTCTGCTTTCAACAGATCCTGTGCCAAACCATCGACGATATCGGCGATATCATCTGCCATCCCGCGAAGGTTCTTCACTAGGAACTCACTCGTCAACAAGGACCGGAACTTGTGATGTTCAGGGTCATCCATGTAAACGAAATCGCCTGGCCGCTTAGCGGTTTCTCGGTGACCGGCGGTTATCTGCGGATAGCCCTCCGAAGTGGGGTCAGCACTAACATCGGGATCAACCAATACCGTCCGAACGTCGTCATAGCGGGTCAGCAACCAAGCTTCACTGCCATCGAGTTTCAACTTAACCTTTGCAAAAGGTTGGTTCTCTTGCAGCTCTTGATAGATTTCCGGAAACTCGAAAATACTTGGCCTATCCACCGGAAATTCGATGGTTTGCTCTTGGCCGTTAGACATTTTTCTCTTCCCTCACTCTGTCAACCAAATTCCAAAATCCCGCCACATCACTTGCCAAAGTGATGCTCTGCAGCAGCATCCAGATGCGCGAGCGCCCTATCCCGGTCGAAAAACGGGATGCCCACCACCAGACGCTCAAAGCCGTGTCTTTCGGCGAGCGTTGTTCCTTCGCAATCCAATAGTCCAGACTGGAAATCTTCTGGGCTATAGTTCTCAAAGGCCAAAAATGGGTCCATAAGCGTTAGGTTGAGATCGCTCAGCGATTGACCAGCGTCCTCCGCCGTCTTCCCGATTACCTCAAGCTGCTTCGGAAGGCGCTCACCGCCGCCACGAAACGCCATTGGCAACCATCCATTGGCAACATGTACAATATCGTGAGCGGTCTTAGGTCCAGCTTCTGCGCCAATCAGGATTGGAAGTTCCCTTTGGACAGGCTTTGGCCACGAATAGCTTGCCTCGAAGTTCACATAGTCACCGGAAAACTCGGCAACATCCTTCGACCAAATCTCTTGCATCGCCTTTACTTTTTCAGCGAATACGACTCGCCGCTCTTTGGCAACGACACCATGATGCTTGAGCTCCAACTCATTCCAACCATAGCCGACACCAAATTCAAACCTGCCGTCCGACAGGTAGTCAAGGGTGGCCACTTTCTTAGCTAGGATGATCGGGTCATGCTCCGGGACGATACAAACAGATGTCCCAAGACGGATATTGCTCGTGACCGCAGCAGCCGCGCCCAGTTGGATGAAAGGGTCCGGCAGACGCTTGTAGAACTCTGGGAGCGGCTCCGAGCTCTCCTTAGGATGCGAAGCGACCGCCACAGGTACGTGAGTGTGCTCACCAATCCAAAGGGATTCGAAGCCACGATCTTCGACCGCCTTTGCCAGCTCGTCGATCCTGATGCCTGCATCGGTTAGCGTCCCAAAGACTCCGATTTTCACGCTTTCTCCCCTTTTTCAAATTGGCTTGTTTCCTTTAATCGGTATCCCTTGATCAGTCCAAACGACAAAGACATTTTCGCATTCCCAACATCACTTTTTCCTATGCTATATATGCGTCATGCCTTGGTTGAAGCACCGTCACATTCCAAATGCCTATTAGTTCATATCAAATTCCCATTTGCGAGAGGTTGGATTTGAGACTTAACTGAAGATGGGGAGATATAGAACAACGCCCCAACGGTCCAGAGGTCTAGAGGCCAGGGCCGACAAATAGGATTAGGATATTAGGGGAGGCAGATTTGGCGTTCAATTACAGGTCTTTGACTGCGATGTTGCTTGTGTCCACTGCGATGCCAACGGTCGCATTCGCACAGGATCAAGAGGAAAACTCTGAAAGCGCTGACGAGCAAAATGTCATCATTGTCACGGCTGGCAAACGTCAAGTTGATCTGAATGATGCGACTATTGCTATTGACGTTTTTGAAGGAGATACGCTTGCTGCGTCTGGTGTCGATGACCTCACCGATTTGGCTCAGGTTACCACTAGCCTGAGCCTGAATTCAGGCGGCGGCCAGGCCCAACCCTTTATCCGCGGAATTGGATCGCTGGTAAACGGGGCTGGTACCTATGCTAGCGTGGCCACTTACATCGATGGCGTTTACGCTCCTCGCCCTTATGGTTTGGCCGCCGGAGCGGGTAACCTTGATGATGTCGAGAGCGTTCAGGTTCTTAAAGGCCCGCAAGGCACGATCTACGGCCGTAACGCGACAGGTGGCGCTATTCTGATCGAAACAGCATCGCCAAGCCCTGGCGATGACTTCAGCGGCTCGCTTTCTGGCACCATAGGTGACTTTGGCGTTCGCCGGATTTCTGGCCGTCTTAGCGGTGGTCTGAGCGACACTTTGGCAGCCACGATAAATGGTTCCTATGCAAGCAGCGATGGCTTTGTCGAGAACCTTAGCGGCGGGCTAGGCCTCGACGACGGAGAAGGTTTCCGAGTTGGTGGCAAAATCGTTTGGGAACCGAGCAGCCGGTTTAGCGCAACGCTTTCTGCGAGCCGCGTTGAAGAGGCTACGAACAATCTTCCCACGCAACAAGTTGGCCAGTTCGACAACGAAGCCGCTGTAGCAGCTTTTGGGCCTGTCGGGCTAAACAATCCTCAAGCGCTTTACGCAGCCACCGTTCTGCAATTCGCCGGTGTTTCTGGTGTCGATGTTACCGATCCTGCGATTGTCGGCGGCATTATTAATGCCGCGTCCGGGATCACCTTTTCAGATGATCCTCGCGCATCGTTTTCGAACAATATTCCTGACCAATTGCAAGGAATTGTTCCCGGTGGCAGTCTTCTTGACGGTCGGACCAATGGCGGATTTTTCGCTGATACAAATGTGGCTTTGAACCTGCGTTATTCTTTTGACGCGTTTGATGTCGTTGCGATTGGTTCATATAATGATCACACTAACTCCTCTTCCACTGATATCTTCCAAGCCGATCCTGCGTCCCAGCCAGACCTATCGGTAATTGATCCTGCATTGGGTCTAATCAACAGCCTCAACGTCAGTTTCTCTGGCTTATTCCCATCTGAAGCTTACTCGGGTGACGTCTACGCCGTTTCAACCAGCGGCGACATCGATTGGATTGCCGGGGTGTATTACTTCGCCGAAAATGGTCGCTCGACTCTATCCGCTGGCGCATTCGAATTTGATGCGCTTGTTGCTGACAACAATTGGGACGTGGAATCAATTGCCGCATATGGTGAGGTCTCTTTTCCTATTACCGATGCACTTTCCGTGAAAGTTGGCGGTCGATACACTGACGAAACATACGAAATCGAAGATTTGTTTGCGCCGGGCACTGCTGCAAATGTTGGAATGATATCGCGCAATGATGGTCAGTTCACCTACAGTGTGCAGCTGGCCTATGACATCGGTGATTGGTTGTTCTATGGTGGCTATAGCACTGGGTTTAAGAGCGGTTCGCTCAATCCACCAAACCCAAGCGCTGGCAGTGTCGCTCCTGAAGAAATCGGTTCGTTTGAGATTGGTTTTAAAGGTACGACACCAGATGGCAGACTGTCTGTTTCTGGTGCGGGTTTCTATTACGACTATCAGAACCTTCAGCTCAACATCCTGAACCCCGTAAACAGCGCAACGTTCCTTGTCGACGGTGTGGAAGCTGAGGTCCTTGGCGCTGAATTGTCATTTGATTGGTCGCCAACGGACACAACACGTATCTCGCTTGGCGGAACTTTGCTCGACCATGAGTTCAAATCAGATGGTCTAATTCCGGCAACTAATACGACGTCAGAAATTCTTGCGCCAATCAATGGTAATGATCTTCCAATGACGGCAGATTTCGTTGGCACCGCTTCTATCGATCAGGAGATTCCCCTTGGAAACTCCGGGTCAGTCTTCATCGGGGCGAACGTGCGGTACAACTCAGGCTTGGGTCGATCAGGACAACCTGTTCGGCTCGGGCGGTGACGAGAATGACTCATTCGCCGTTGTCAATGCGAGCGTACGCTATGTCGACCCAAGCTCTACGTTTGAATTGTCGCTCTACGTTCGCAACCTGTTTGATGAAGTTTACTATGCGGGTGGCGTCGCTGCAGCCGGCGGTCTTGCACAAGCTGCAGCCGTCGGGCGCCAACGCCACATTGGGGCCACCGCTAAGTTCAACTTCTAAGCGACTTTTCCTCTCTCCAAGAAAGCGTGGTACCTTGTAAAAGGTGGCACGCTTTTTCATTTTGAAGTTCCCTTTGGCCGGCCGATCAGCTCAATCAACGTCACGCTCCGGCGCCCACACCCCAACATGTGAGAAAGCTTGTAGCGCAGGAATGCGGCAAGATTCCCTGCCGATCTGCCGTAACAACAGTCTCCGCAAGAAGATCCAGCGCGGCCTGCACATTGCAAATCGTTATTCTTTTCAAACAAATTGATCTTTGCGCCGCGCAAGCTGATCGGCGACCACCTCTTGAGTTGAACGCTAACTTTACGGTCAGAAGGAATATCAAATGGGCGCGCTTTCTGGAATCCGGATTGTAGAATTTGCTGGAATCGGTCCGGGACCTTTTTGCTGTATGTTGCTGTCGGACATGGGAGCAGAAGTCATTCGGATTGATCGCAGCGCATTGGTAGGCCGCCAAACTCAAGATCCGAAGTTCGATCCGATGTTAAGAGGGCGCAAGAGCATAGCGCTTGATCTTAAAGATGAACGCGGCGTCGAAGTGGCACTGAAGCTTTGTGATCGCGCAGATATCTTGATTGAGTGTTTCCGGCCGGGCGTCATGGAGAGATTGGGCCTGGGGCCAGATGTCGTCTCGAAGCGCAACTCTGGGCTTGTTTATGGCCGGATGACCGGATGGGGGCAGGAAGGCCCTCTAGCTGATCAACCAGGTCACGACTTAAATTACATCGCATTGACCGGCGCATTGCACGCGATCGGCATAAGAGAGAGACCGATTCCACCCTTGGTCCTTGCAGGAGATTTTGGGGGTGGCGGTATGTACTTGGCGCTTGGCGTCTTAGGTGCCTACATTTCAGCCCAGAGAACGGGCCAAGGACAAGTGGTCGATGCTGCCGTTGTCGACGGTTCCGCATCCCTGATGACCGCTTTCTTTGGTATGCTCGCTGCTGGGAAGCATGAAGAGACACGGGCAAGCAACCGACTTGATGGCGGAAGTCATTTCTACAACGTGTATGAGACCAGCGATCAGAATTTCGTAAGCGTTGCTCCAACAGAGCCAAAATTCTTCGCCAACTTGATGCGCGAGCTCAATCTTGAAACGTCAGACTTTGACCAAGCTAACCAAGACAATTGGCGCAAATACAAAGAACAGCTTGCGGTGATCTTCAAAACTAAGACTCGCGACGAGTGGGAGGAAATCTTGGCAGACAAAGATGCGTGTCTTGCACCAGTCCTTCCCATGAGCGAAGCGGCAGATCATCCGCACAACGTTGCTCGCAAAAACTTTATTGAGGTCTGTGGTGTAAAGCAGCCGGCCCCTGCGCCCAAGTTTTCGCGCACGCCAAGTGTGGTTCAAAGCCCACCGGTTCATACCGGGCAGCATACGCGTCAGATATTGGACGAGCTCAACTACAGCGACAAGGAAATCAACGAGCTAACGAGCAACAATGTAGCGCAACAGCTTTGATGCACCCAATCGAGCAGGATTAACTAATTATGGACATAGTGCTCGTCGCGATCGAAGAAAAAGCGGATCGCCCAGACTGCTTCTGATTGAAAGGTCGCTTGGGACCGATCTCCGCTCCGAAACTCCAGGGCATTCGGTTATGCGCAACAGAATCAAATTGTGAGTAAGTCATTGCAATTCTCCCTAGCCAGGATGGCCCAAGGGAATGTCCGCTATTGGGGGCTAAGAAATCAGATCGTAAGGACTAATTTTGGGGCGCGAAGCGGACATAGAATGCGGCTGAACTAAATGACTGCTAATGGGGCGGTAGCGGAAGGGCAGCTTCATGCGTCAGAAAAATTTTGCAGTAGTATAAACATTAAGCGATCAGTCTATAATCTGGCTATGAATCCAACTATCAATATCAGCCTCCAACCAAGCAACCGTGCGACCCGCTGCGCAGTACCCTTTGCCCATCGCGGTTTGATGTCGTGTAGCTGGTTACCCAATTGTTGTTCCAGCGCAGCAGGTAGCTCGCGTACAAAGGCATCGAAGAATAACGCCAGATCGGTCTGCAACCATTCTGCCGCTCGGTTCCCGTCACCAGCAATATATAAAGTCATATGCGCGTGCGGTGCGGCGCCGGATGCGCTCAATATCCGCAAGACTTCACTGACCGTTGGGTTGCGCTCGCCTTTAAGAACGCGTCTGAGTGCATCACGATGCAGATTAGCCTCGCGCGCAATCGAGCAGCGCGGCCGACCGGATGATTGCGCAGCTGAATTCAGCAAGGTTGATAGCCCAGCCCTTATATGTTGTTCGGAAATTTCAAATTTGTCTGTCATGTCAGCCTTCCATCGGATTCCTGGGAACGACTCACCTGCTAGCCTGCCCACATGCCTGTAGGAAAATGAAAAGAACATAAATAGAACAAATAGGAAAATCCGAATCGGTGTTTCTCATTGATTCGCGCTGAATCTGGTCAGTGCTGCGCAATATCCGGCAGGCACTGCGCACATTCCGGCCTAATCAGCGCGAGTAGCAGCAGAAGCCGCGCAGATTCCGTTCAGCGCATGCAAATTTGTCGTTTTTCGCTTGGTAGAACACATTCAAAGCTATTTCCTGTTTTCCTACAGGCCGTTCGCTTTCGCATAGAGAACATACAGCGAACACAAGCTGTTCCATATTTCTCAAGCGAAAGTGATTTTCATGACCACAAACACCCAGACAAAACGCAGCCGCGCTACCGACTATATTCTCCCTGCCGCGATTGCGCTCGCCTGCGCCGGCGCTGCCTATGCCGGCGCGGACAATACATTTGATCCAGCACTCACCAAATTTACTGATTTTCTGGAAGGTTCAGGCGGCAAGATAATCACCGTGCTTAGTCTCGCTGCCGGTCTGATCGGCCTTGCATCAGGGCGCTTTTCGTTGGGGCAAATCGCCGTCCCAGTCGGAGTCGGGACCGGCGTTCCCATCGTCACCTCAGTTGTCACCGCGGTCATCTGATCGCAAGCGGCAAGGAGGGCGGCGAAACATGGCTGACAGATATCTTTTGCCCCGACGGCTCGATGATCCGGAACTGATCGGGTTCTGGACGATCGACGAGTTTCTCGGAATGGTCATACCATTTGCCTGGGGCATATTAGCCCAGCATATTTTGGTAGGAATTTTTTTTGCGTTCATCGTCTGGTTTGCCCTGCGAAAGGCAAAAAGCAGGACGCGCAAGCTCCCGTTTGCTCCATGCTGCCTAATGGTATCTGCCCGGCTCCTTTCTGGGGCTCAAAGCCACGCCGCCCTCCCACTGCCGACTGCTGGCCGGCTGAAGGAGGAAAAGATGGATGCTCAAATTGCTCATGAAACAGCCCAAAGACTGCTGCGCCAGCGCAACTGGCTTGCACTCATCGCAGGCGGCCTCGCGATCACCGGCCTGATTGCGATTTCCAGCGCCGCAACACGGGAACGCGAACTAATTCTTGTCCCAATCACCGGGCAGTCGCTGACCATATCCAGCGCGGGCGTAACCCAAGAGTATATGGAGTTCATCACCCGCGATACCGCGCTGATGCTACTCAATAGAAGCCCGGAAAGCCTGGACTACTGGATGGAGCAGATCCTCAAGATCGCCGATCCAAAAGCACACGGGCGCCTCAAGGCAGAACTGGTCAAAATCGTCACCGAACAGCGCGGATCGGATATTGCCCAAGCTTTTGTCATCCGCTCACTCAAAGTCGATCCAACCGCGCTTACATCAGAAGTGTCCGGCACACTCAAGACGTTCGTCGGTGCGCAGGTGATCGCCAGCGAAGAACGACGGTTTCAGTTTCGGTGGACTTATGCGGGCCTCAGGCTTTCGCTCAGCGGCTTTTCGCAGCTCGCGGCTGATGCCGACAAAAACGCCAGTCAAAAGGATGCCTCGCAATGAGCAGTCTAATCACACCGGCCTGCCTGTTCGGAACCGGTCTCGCCAGTCTTGGCTGGGGCGCGAGCCGACAACCCGACACGGGTTTCAAAACCCTTGGTGCAGCATTGCTGGTTACAGCCGCAACCCTGACAGCCTCCCCTGCCCTGGCCGACCAGTTTGTCGAAGCGGCTGATAATGCGCGTGTTGACTGCACATTGTCCCGCGATGAGCTCTCCCGGATCGCCTTGGTTGGCGATGAATTTTCCAGCGTTTCCAAAATCGCCACCGGCTATCCCTATAATGATTTTGGCGTAACCCACGAGCCGCTGCGCGGCGATATCTATATTTCGGTACCGCCCAGTTTCGCGGCAAACTCGCTCAGCTTTTTTGCCACCAGCAAACATGGCTTTGTCTACAAGTTCGCCTGCCGTACGGAAGCGATCGAAGCGCATCAGCTGTTTATTACCAATCCCGCGCTCGCCAAACCCAAGGCGGCGGAATGGGAAAACAGATCAAATCCCAATGACACAGCCATTGCGCTTATCAAGGCGATGGCAGAGCGCATCGCACCAGATGGATATGCTGTGCGCCAGAAGATGGCGCGGCCTGTTCGCACGGGCGCGGTAGAAGTCCAGCTGATCGCCGAATATCAAGGCGTATTCCTGAAAGGCCAAGAGCTTCTACTCACCAATCGCGGCAGATCAGCGATCACGCTCGATGAAACGGTGCTCGCCCCCAAAACCGCGCGGGCGATTTCCTTGGGACAGAATATTCTCGATCCCGGCCAAAGCACATTCGCCTTTGTGGTCACCTCGACGCGGGGAGAGATGCGGTGATTGGTGAACGCAAAAACGCCGCTGAACAAGCTGCCGCACAAGATTCTGATGGGCGGAACGGTCAGGCGCGCGCAGGCCTCAACAAGCATATCGCCAAGCGGCAAAATATGCTACTCGTCGGGATTGGCAGCGTCGCACTCATCGCGGGCGCATGGTTC
Organism: uncultured Parasphingorhabdus sp.; assembly: GCA_951813595.1. Classification (GTDB taxonomy): domain Bacteria; phylum Pseudomonadota; class Alphaproteobacteria; order Sphingomonadales; family Sphingomonadaceae; genus Parasphingorhabdus. The sequence continues at coordinate 405,748 of CATOTQ010000003.1, forward strand.
CTTTTTTCTGGCGAGAATGATGATGAGCTTGATGATGGAAGCGGGATCGTGGACATCGACACCGGCAGCATCGTCAACCGCAATATGTCCGAGCGTGAATTTGTCGCAAGCTATGGCAATCGCCTCGATAAACTGGCGCGCGAGCAGAAAAAGCTAACGGAAGCGCAGCTGCCGCAGGAGAAGGTAGAAGAACAAATTGAAGCGCTGCGGCAGGAAAATGAAGAAATGCGCGCCAACGGCCAGGCGGCCATCGACGCGATCTCGGCAGAAAATGCCGCACTTAAAACGCAGATAGCAGAAGCAGAAACCGCGCCGCCGCCAGCGCTACCACCGGCCTACGGTCCGAAGGCTGGAGATTTTGAACGGCAATCCAGCTCGCTTGGCAATCCGGATGGTACATCTGTCAGTGCGGGCGGTTCGCCATCAGGTGCTGTCAAAACCCTCAGTTTTGACAGCACTAAATCTTCGGACAAGAAGACGAAATCTCGCGGCGCTGATATTTCACCACTGCTGCTGGAAGACAGCCCGGAATATTTGCCGCCCAACAGCTATGCACCGGCCAAAGTCATCGTCGGCGTTGATGCCTCGGTCGGTGTTGCAAGCCAGAGCGATCCGCTGCCGGTGGTGCTGCGTATCACCGGGCCTGCGCGTTCGGTTGTCAAGAACGGCAAGCTCTTAACCACCAATATTACCGGCTGCATTGTCAACGGCGCGGCGCGCGGCGATCTCTCGAGCGAGAAAGTCTATGTGAAACTCGCCCGGATGACTTGCAATCAGCCCGGCGGGCGCGTTGCGGTGAGCGAGGTCAAAGGCTTTATCAGCTTTGCCGGCAAATCAGGTGTCCGCGGCCGCGTTGTCAGCCGCGAGGGCTCTCTTGTGAGCCAGGCATTGCTCGCAGGAATTGTCGGCGGCTTTGGTCGCGGTTTTTCCGCCAATGCCAACAGCATATTTACCGGCAATCTCGGAGAGGATGGGAATCGCAAAAATCTCTCCGGCGCGGACATCATCACCGGAGGCCTGGGTCAAGGCGCAGGCGATGCCGCCGAAACCGTCAGCAAATACCTCATTGAACGCGCAGAACAATATCAACCCGTCATCGAAATGCCGACCGGCATCAGTGTCGAGATCGTCTTTCTCGATGGCGTCCATGTAAGGAGTGAAACCAAGTGAATTTTATCAATACAAAAACCCCAATCAAAGCCAAACTCGCGACAATCGCGCTCGCTACCATTGGTGCAGGAGCGATCTCGGGTCTCACCATCGCCAGCGCAATAGCCGCGCCCGTTACCGCAAAAGAAATGCTTCGCGACGTGCGCACAGCAATTGAACTGCACCTTCCCAAAACGCCGATATCGAGCCTGAATTGCGAAGGCTTTGGCGGTCGTGCGAAGTGGTCTCCAAAAAGACATTATTCTATATCGACGAACGCGCACGTTATCTGTTTGTGGGCCGGCTCTATGATATGGAAAGCCGCGCGGATCTGACAGCGGCCAAACTGCTCGAGATCAATCCGGAATTGCTGGTCGCAAATGCCGCGCGCCGTGACGTCGGCAAGCAGGCGGGAGCAAATGGCGCTTCGAAAGCTTCAGTTTCCCATGTTGCCGTAGGCGACCTTCCCGCATCAGGCGCGATCCATTGGGGCAACAAGGCCGGACCAAAGCTGGTTGTGTTTTCCGATTTTGGCTGCGGCTATTGCAAGCAGCTAACCGGAGAACTTTTGAAGGCCCGCGTCCATGTCGAGGAACGGCCCATCTCGATCTTTGGCGCAAAAAGCCGCAAACTTGCCGAAGCAGTAATCTGTGCGCGCGATCCTGCAAAATCATTGCATGATGCCTATGCCGGAAAGCCGGTCAAAACCAATAAACCTTGCGACACAACCGGGCTCGATGCGAATGAAGCTTTTGCCCGCAAACATGGTTTTGGCGGAACGCCGGTTATCGTCCGCGCAAGCGACGGCGCGGTGATCGAAGGTTATCGCAGCGCATCTGATATCCGCGTGTTTGCAGGTCAAACCAAAGAAGCCGTGAAATGATCCGGTTTCATCAAACAGCGGCGCTACTTATTTCCAGCATCGCGCTCTCGGCCTGCGCCAGCCTCGGCACCAATGTGAGCGGCAGTTTTGACTGCAAGGCGCCGGGCGGCAGTTGCGCACCGACTTCCGAAATTGACGCGGCGGCAAGCGCAGGCCTGATCGAAGAAGCATCTTCAAATGGGGGCCGCAGACGAGCGATATCGGCTGACGCCGCGCGTACCGGCGAGCGGGTCCTCAAAATCGTCTTTCCGGCATTTGTGGATACAAATGGCAATCTGCACGATGCGCGCGCGGTTCATGTGGTTGCGAGATCGCCGGACTGGGAATCGGTGGTTATTGGGCGGGACACATCCAATATCGCAAAATCACTGTCACGCGCCATCGCGAGGCAATCGAGAAATACAACGCCTCAAAGTTCGGGCGCTAAAATTTCGCCGCATTCTTTAGAGTCAGAGCTTTCTCGGGAAGCTGCCAGCGATACTGATCCATTTCTCAAAAGTTCATATGAATTGCCTTCGCGCCTTGTCACTCCCTTCTCGGTGCGAGAGGCCATTGCCGGAGCCAAAGCCCCGGTGACCGAGGGGTTCGATTGGTTCCCTCCCCCAGAAAATCGGACCCCTCACCCTGATTCCGCTTCATCGGCACGGAATTTTCCAAGCATTGAAGCGATAGAAGCTGCCAAAACACGAAGCGCGAAAACACAATCCCCGCAGGAGAAGAAATAATGGACTTTTCTCTTGGCAATGCGCGCGACCGGGTGCTGGCGGGGCTATTTGGTGATAGCCAAAGGCCCGATCATCAGAGACCAAGCATGGCGCTCGATATGCTGTCCGACTGGCTTCCCTATCGGGTTTTTGATCCTGGACCGCGGCTTTATCGTAACGCTCACTCTAAAGGGTTTATTCTCACCGCTGCCCCGCTAATTGGCGCAGATGAACGCACCGGCTAAATACTGGGTCAGTTTTTCTCCGAAGGCATGCCCGAAGGCGCGTGTCTGCAAATTCTTCATTTTGCCAGCCCTCGCATCGGCAAGGTGGTCGCGCCCTGGTTTGCCGCGCGCTACAAACAGGGCGGGGTCTATGAGGCCATGGCGCGGCACCGCGCGAAAAAACTCTATGATCTTGTCTGGCATAGCGGCTCGGACCACGGTCCCTTCCATGCGCGCTCTCATAATCTGGTGATTTCCTTGGGCGTTCCCACATCATCGAACGTCGATGACAGTGAGCTTCTGCAATGCCGTGAAGGATTGACCGGCATGCTGACCTCGCTTGGCATTGATGCAAGTGAAATGATGCCCGAAGAGCTGATCGGATTAATCGATGATCTGACTTCGCCAACGACGGCAAACCAGGAAGACCGGATCAACTATAACGCGCTTGATGATATCGCGTCGCAGGCCATTCGCCGTGATATCGAATTGGAGGTTGAAGATGACCGGATGATCCTGCGCACCGAGCGGTTCCGCGAAATTGGTCGCAGCGCAGATGGCACGCCAGAAATCGGCGCCATATATCCAGACAGTTTTGATCTGCGCCATTTTGGTATTCGCCAGATGCCCGAGCGCTGGGCGCCCTGGGAATGCGCGCGGCTGATCGGCGACATGTTCACCGACAAGCTGCGCTTCCCCTGCCCGGCTGCCACCATGCTGTGTCTGGTCTATCCCGACCGGGAGTCGGCTTCTGCCAAGGCCGGATTCAAATTCATGCGCACGACCAGCCTCAGTCAATCCAAAAGCGCACGTTTTCTTCCCAAGCTCGCCGAACAATCGGCCGAATGGAACCATGTTCAGGCAGAGTTGCAGGCAGGCAAAAGACTGGTGCAGCTGTTTTACGGGATTACCAGCTACTCGCCGCTCGGCATGGGCGATGCGCATGAGCGGTCGATCAAGGCGATCTATAAAGCTGCTGGTTGGGATCTGGCGGACGAGCGTTTTCTTCAATTGCATGGGCTTATCACGGCGATGCCGCTGACGCTTGGCGACGGACTTGCCCATGATCTGAAGCGTCTGAAACGTCTTAAAACCATGCTCTCGACCAGCGCGGCCCATATCGCGCCGATGCAGGGCGAATTTCTGGGCGGGCCGTTGCCGCATCTTTTGCTCGTCGGTCGCCGCGGGCAGCCTTTTTACTGGTCCCCATTTGAAAATGATGCGGGCAATCATAATGTCGCGATCTGCGGCAAATCAGGATCGGGCAAGTCGGTGCTCTTGCAGGAAATGTGCGCCAGCCTGCGCGGTGCGGGCGCAAAAGTCGTGGTCATCGACGATGGCCGTTCGTTTGAACATTCAGCGCGGTTGCAGGGCGGGAGGTTCGTGGAATTTACCCTCAAATCCGGTTTCTCGCTCAACCCCTTTTCGATGGTGGATGATGCGCGGGCCGAATTAGACGATGATTACAAGCTCGACTGCTTTGCAATGATCAAGGCAATTGTCGGCCAGATGGCGCGGCACAGTGAAAAACTCAGCGATACCGAGCGCGGGCTTATTGATGAAGCGGTAACCGCAACTTGGGAAGGTTTGGGCAGCGGTGGTTCCATCGATAATGTCGCTGGGCTGCTAAAAGAACATGATGCGCCTCAGGGACAGGAGCTTGCCCAGGCGCTTGCGCCCTATACCGCCAAGGGCAGCTATGGCGGGTTCTTTGCCGGCCAAGCCAGCTTTGCGCTCGACGATGATTTTACCGTTTTTGAAATGTCCGACCTTGCAAGCCGTGAGGAACTGAGAAGCGTTATCTTGTCGGCGATCATGTTCATGACCAGCCAGGCGATGACGAGAACGCCGCGCAGCACCAAGAAGCTGCTACTGATTGATGAAGCCTGGTCGATGCTCAAGGGCGGATCGATGGGCGAATTTGTTGAAACCTATGCGCGTACAGCGCGTAAATATGGCGGCGCGCTCGCAACCGCGACGCAATCCTTGAATGACTATTATAAATCCGACGGTGCGACCGCTGCCCTGGAAAACAGCGACTGGATGCTGGTGCTCCAGCAAAAGCCGGAGACCATTGCCGACTTCAAGAAGAACGACCGGCTCGATATGGACGACCGCACCGAGACACTGATCCGCAATCTCAAACGCTCGGGCACCGAATATAGTGAAATCTTCATAAAGGGCCCCGACACCCAGGCGGTCGGCAGGCTTGTGCTCGATCCCTATTCGGCCTGCGTCTTTTCTTCCTCACCCGATGTCTATGCCGCGATTGAAGACGAGCAGAATGCAGGCGCCAGCCTTTCCGAGGCCATTGCGATTGTCTCTGGCGTTTCGGGCGACCGGGACAATGTCGGGAGGAACAGTTGATGCCCGGCCAATCCGATACGTTGTTCGACCAATATCTCGCGCTCGATGATCCCTATCAGCGTAAAACTGGCAATGCTCGCCTTCCGTGGCGAACCTACTTTGAGCATGCCTGTGAGATAGCGCTGCTGGCGAGCGGCTTTGCCTTCAGCACCGTGATGATCACGCTTGGCCTGCCATTGTTTTTCTTCCTTGCCATTTCAGGCTGGGATCTGGGCGGACTGTTCGCGCATCTCGACAATCTGTCCTCGCGCTATCTCGAAGCCGATGCGGTGCGGCGATTGACCTTCTCCTCCGATCTTAAATGGGTGTTTTTCACCGCAACCGCGCTGATTGCTGCGATCCGTTTTCCGGCATTCTTCAAGCGAATTATCATAAATTTTCCAGGCGGAGACGGCGATGAATAGGGGGGCACCCGAAAGCCGCTTGATCCCGGGCATCAGATCGATTGGCGCAGTGCTGATGATCGTCGCTGCTATTCTCTGGATTAGCTGGGTGAGTATCAATATTGCCCGCGACCAAAAACCCGAGATTATGCAGGTGCGCCTCTCGGAAATCATGAATGAATTTGTCGATGCCGAAGCGCGCAAAGACGGCGATCCTGAAGTCACACGCGAAACCATCGCGCGCTATTTGAAGACCATGGAGGACGCGGTTGCAGATTTAAGCCGCGAGGGCCGCATCATTATCGTATCCGAAGCAGTAGTTTCCCAAAACACGCCCGATGCAACACTGCTGCTCAAGCAGCGGATTGCACAAAAACTGGCGCAAGCGCCCAGTGAGAAACGCAAATGAGCGCTGTTATTCCAATGACCCGCGGATTCCTGACGCGCCTTAAAAGACCGCTTCTGTTGGCAGCGCTGGTTTCGCTACCGCTTGTTTACGCGCCAATCGCAAAATTCAGCGACGATCATGCACTGCTGATCAATGCCTCGCCCAGCCTGCCCCACTGGGCGTTCTGGCTCACAAAAAAAGGTACCATCGAGCGCGGCAGTTTAGTCTTTTTCGAGCCGCCGGTGTCGCCGCTTCTCGTGCATCACTTTGGCGAGAAACCGCTGATTTTTGGCAAGCGCGCATTGGGTTTTCCGGGCGATGAAGTCCGCCATGTTGGCAGTGAAGTCTTTATAAACCACCGCAGGATCGCGCGGACTAAACCGCGTTCACGTTTGGGCCTTGAACTCTTGTCAGGCCCGGACGGGATTATTCCTGAAAACTGCTATTATGTCGGCACGGATCATATTGATGGCTTTGATAGCCGCTATGCAGCGATTGGCTGGGTCTGCATCGGCCAAATTATCGGTACCGGAAAGGCAATATTGTGAGTGCGCGGCTTGCCCTGTTTCTGGCGCTGGCAGCGATGCCATCACCGCTTCTCGCCCGAGACTATGGTCAGCAGGGTACGCATTTTCCAATTATCGAGATTGATCTGCTGGATCAGATCAAGAGCAAACTCCATGCGATGGAGGCGAGCGGCGAAATTGACCGGCTGAATCAGAAACTCAAAGCGCAGACTATTGCGCGGGTGAACCGGCCCAAACCCGTTGCGGGATTGATCAGAGCCGATAAAACCATCACGCGGCTGTTCGATCCGACCATCACTTTGCAGGCCGACATATTTGACCATGAGAACCGCAAAATCTGGGCGCGCGGAACCAGGGTCAATCCGCTTGATACCGTTCTGCTGCGATCTGCGCTCATTTTCCTCGACGGCGATGATCCGGCGCAGCTCGAATGGGCTTTTGCGCAAAAACCAAGGACTGCGAAACTCATTCTGACCAACGGCGCACCGCTAAAACTGATGAAAGCACGCCAACGGCGCTTCTATTTTGATCAGGACGGCAAGCTGGTCAAGCATTTTGCAATAGGCGCGCTGCCCGCGATGGTCGATCAGCAAGGCCGGATGCTGCGCATCCGCGAATTTGCGCTTCCCAAAGACGGGGAGCAAAATCAATGACGAAGTGTTTTTTTAAATTGTGCGCAATAAAGTCCGTATTGCTGTTGTCTCTGCTCGCAATCAGTCTGCTTCTCTCGGCGCCAGCGCGCGCGGATGCGGGACCGGGCCGGTGCACCGGTAAATTTGTCAATCCGATCACTGATATCTGCTGGTCATGTCTGTTTCCGCTGTCGATAGGCGCGCTGGAAATCTGGCCGTCGAGCCGGCCTGATCCCAAAAACCCCGCACTGCCCGTTTGCCTGTGCGGTATCCGCCCCGGTATCGCGATGGGGTTCTGGGAGCCGGTACGTCTTGCTGATGTCAGCATGAAACCCTGGTGTTTTGTCAATCTCGGCGGGCTCAAGATCGATCCGGGATTTGACATCGGTTATCGCTCGATCTCAGGGCCATCCGCGATCGGCGGCGCCAGCCAATATTATTCCAGCTGGCATGTCCACTGGTATGCCTATCCGCTGATCTACTGGATGGAGATCGTCACAGACTTCCTCTGTCTGGAAGCAGGTTCAATCGATATCCTTTACATCTCCGAAATTGATCCGCTGTGGCAAGACAGCGAACTTACCGCGATCATCAATCCGGAAGCCGTGCTGTTTGCCAATCCGCTGGCGCTTGCTGCTTGTGCTGCCGATTGTGTTAGCGCCACAATCAACTTGCCGCGCGATGAGCTCTTTTGGTGCGCGGGCTGTCAGGGCAGCATGTATCCGATGAACGGCAATGTGTCTGCCAGCATCGGTCATGTCCAGGCATCCAGACTGGTGCTGTCGCGCTTTGCCTATAAACTCCACCGCCAGCTCGTGTCCTGGGGGACAATGGGCAAAAAAGGCCTGTGCGGCAAATATCTGATGCCGGTCATGCGCAAACAACAATACCGAATTCAGGCGACCAATCCCAACCCGGCGACCAAGGGCCGCTTTGCCTGCCCGCCGATTGGCGCCTCGACCACTTTTCAATCGGCCGGACAGGTCATTCCCGCCATTGGCGAGGACATGGGCTATCTTGTCTGGCGCAAACGAAACTGCTGCGCCCTGTGAAGAACTTCATTCTCTTTTCGTTTTTGTTCACGTTCTCCGCATCCACTGGATTTGCCGCCGCGCAAAGCATGGACCCGGACGCGCTCGACATTGACGCCATTAGGGCGTCCGCCAAAACCTATTCCGCCGAGGCAGAAGCGCTGGCTGAAAACGTCCGCATGCGCAGCGAAGGTTTGCGAGATGACGCGCGCCAGACACAAGAACAGGCACGGGCCAATCACCAACGATATACGAAGACTGTCGAGCGGAAACACACAAACAATGACATCAAAAAGGACGAAGTCTTCGATTTCGACCGGATGATTACGGATCATGCAAAAATGGCGCAGGCCAATCTCGGCGAGGCGCCGCGCTTCATTGCCTTTGCAAGCCTGTCGATGCCGCCGCAATCCTTGAAAACACTCGTTCGCGACACAGCGGCAGCGGGCGGCGTGACAGTGCTTCGCGGCTTTCCCGGAGGCAGCGCCAAACAGCTTACTAAAATGCTCACCGCTATGGCCTCCGACGGCCAACAATTATCCGCGCTGGGTATTGATCCCAGACTATTCCGTGCGTTCGATATCAAGGCTGCGCCCAGTTTTGTCATGGCCTCCTCCGATTTTACCCTTTGCGACGGCTTTGATTGCAAAGGCGCTGTCCCGCCCCATGACCGGATGACTGGCAACGTTAGCGTAGAATTTGCTCTAGAAACATTTGCGGGCGGCGCTGGCCCAGGATCGCGTCTCGCTAAGCTTCACCTTGCGCGTCTAAAAGATGGCGCTGAGCAATGAAGTTTTTGAACACAATGCTGCTCGCTGTGACGGTCATCCGTTTCTCCGCCGGATCACCTCTGGCGGCACAGGACCGTGAGGCTGCGAGAGAAGATGGCAAAACTTTTGCTAGCGAACAACAACGACGTGCGCGCTCAAATGCAAGCACGCGGCCTGATGCGGCTCGTATTCCAGGCTACACCTCAAATCCTGCTGAGGCGGGTTATGCTGATAATCCGGAACGCATTGAAGGCGATGCAAGGGCTGCAGCGCGCAGCCACGAAGGCTTGAAAGCGATAAAGGATTCCAATGCCCGGCGCGCAAAGTTTGAGATAGATGAAATCAAAGCAGTCACGGCGCGTTCCAAAACTATCAACGAAGATCCACTTGCCTATACCAGCGGAATGGAAATTGGCGGGGCGGAGGGAAGCTGCGTGCCGCTACCACCCTCGCCCCGATCGCCGGGTCGTTATACTGCTACTTGCAACAGCGGGGTGGCACTGGAAGAAACAAACGAGAGTTGCAGCATCTATCTAGATGTGAGCGTCGAAGCGCGGACCCAATATCATTATCTCTGCAGCTACATCAGTCCGTACGGTTTTGGCGGCGTCCCGTCTTGCGAGATATTTAACGCTAATGGATGCCGGGCGACGGGAATACGTCCAGGCCCATGTTTGCAATGGGGCGGAAACCGTGAACAGGATCGATATTGCGTTGAACCCGGCGAGCCTTATGTCGAGATGAGCTGCTCTTCTGCTGTTGCAGGAGAAACGCCTTACGCAACGTCATCTGAAAACATTATTCAGGCGAACCAAAATGATGCCGCCTGCCGAACTTTCACCGAAGATGCAGACTGCGAACAAACAGCCGAGACGTGCAGCGACAGCGATCCCGAAACCCGCATCATTGACGGCGTACAGGTCACAAAACCCTGTTGGGCATGGGAGCGAACCTATCAATGCAATGCCCGGCGCGCTGCCAATGATTGCGAGGAGTTGGATAATGATCAGGCATGCCAATTGCTGCGCGAGGATTGTCTGAGCGAAGACAATCCCTGCTCGACCACCGAACGGGTGTACGATTGCCCCCTTCCAGATACGCAAGGTTCTGGCAGCCAGTATATTTGTGACGGCGATGTCTATTGCATCGATGGATCATGCGAGACAATCGAACGTACGCCCAATGACGAGTTTAAGGATGCAGCTGTTGCGCTTCATGCAATGGACGATGCGCGCGGACAATTTGATCCTGATACATTGACACTGTTCAAAGGCGAACGGGAAACCTGCGGCTCCAAAGTCTTTGGCGTGCTGAACTGCTGCAAGGGAAAAGGGGTTCCTCTGATACCGGGGATAAGCCTGCTGGTAGCGCTGGGATGCAATACTGAAGAAATCCTGCTCCACCAGCGCGATGCGCAAGGTCTGTGCGCCTATGTCGGCAGCTATTGCTCGAAGAAAATACTCGGTATCTGCATCACCAAACGCAAAGCCTATTGCTGCTTCGAGTCAAAACTGTCGCGCATCCTGCAGGAACAAGGTCGCGCGCAGCTGCCAAAACCGTGGGCGCGGGCGAAGGACGAACAATGCGCGGGTTTCACCATTGACGAATTTGCCCGGCTTGATCTGTCACAAATGGACTTTTCGGAAATCTATTCGGAATTTACCGAAGCGGCACAGTTGCCCGACGAACTCGAAGCAGCCAATGACATCCAGCAAAAAATACAAGCCTTCTATGAGAATTCAGGACCATGAAAGATACTGTTCTCCCCACAGCTCATGCCATCAAGTTTTTGGCTTTGCTGGTTCTGGCGATGATGCTGCTGCTCGAAGCCGCAATAAGCCCAGCCCATGCCCAAGGGATTGAGTCTACAAACAGTGCCGACGCGCTATACTGCCAGAAGCGAAAGCTCGGCTACTGGTTCTATTGCAGCAGGCCTGGGCCGCCAGAAAACGAAAAAACTGAAACGGCCCCGAGTGCGCCTCCCCCGAGTGCTGCTGAGCGGCTTGACGCCGTAACCAGACAGCTGCGCGAACTCAAGGCCAGGGCGATACTGGAGCCAAGCGAAGAAAATGTCACGGCCTATATCCGCTTCCAGCGCGAGCAGCTCGACCGCGCGTCATTATTCTCCGATGTCTGGCAGCGCGCGATCTGGCAACAACCGGATCTGGATTATACATTACAGCGCCCGGTATCGACGCTGGCGAAACGGCAATGGCAGGACAGCCGCAACGGCGCGCGCGATTCCGTCATGGCAAATCTCGGAAAGCGCTACGGGCTTTTTTACTTTTTTGCGCAGAGCTGCGGCGCCTGCGAGGTCATGTCGCCGATTGTCAAATCGGTATCGAAGCGCTGGAAACTGACGGTGCGCGCGATTTCAACCGATGGCGGTCCATCGCGGCATTTCCCAAAATATTCGGTCGAGACTGGCCAGCGCACAAAAATGGGACTGGAGCCGAAGATCACGCCTGCGCTGGTCCTCTGGGATGCACTCAAAAACCGGCCAATCCCGATAGGCTACGGCATACTCTCGGCCGATGAATTGCAGGACCGCATTTATTTACTCACATCAAAGGAAGCCGGACATGATTTTTAGAAAAACTATCGCAGCCTTGGCAGCAGCAAGTCTAATGATAACACCCGTTTCCGCCAATGTTGGTGACAGCATGGACCGGTTCATGGATGACATGGGCGGCGCGGCCAATGTCACCGGGCCCACTGCTTTTGAAGGCCAGTCAGCCGGCTATTATAGCCTGGGCAATGTCTGGACGCGCTTTCCCCAGAAGACGACCAATATCGCAAACCTGCAACTACCCTCTGCCAAGGCAGGCTGCGGCGGCATTGATATATTTGCGGGCAGTTTTTCTTTCATCAATGCCAGCGAAATTGTCGCGATGCTTAAAGCGGTTGCCAATAACGCGGTCGGCTTTGCCTTCAGCCTCGCCATCGATACGGTGTGCCCGGAATGCTCGAAAATCATGCAGGAATTTTCGCAAAAAGCGCAGCTCATGAACAATCTCAATATCAACAGCTGCGAAATGGCCCAGGGCCTGGTCGGCGGAATATGGCCCAAAGGCGATCTCGCCGACAAGG
>CATOTQ010000004.1:0-460999 GCA_951813595.1 uncultured Parasphingorhabdus sp.
AGCCGCTCTGAAAAGTTACAGTGCCAGCCAATGGTGAGCGAGTGCTGCGCTATCACGTCCAGCGTCAGGACTGATATTTCGCTTTCGATTCTTCCGGAATTGGCCGTGGTTGGTGATTTTCATCCAGCGCGACAAAGGTAAACAGACCGCTGGTCACCGACACCAACTCTTCACCCAGATTGCGCGACGCTATCACGTCCAGCCGGATCGCGACCGACGTCCTGCCAATCCGTTCCACTCGCGCGTAGACCGAGATCAGATCGCGCGTAAGAATTGGTGCGATAAATTCCATGGCTTCAATCGCTACTGTCGCAGTTGATCCCTTCGCTACGCGGGCAGCCATGATCCCACCGGCAATATCCATTTGCGAAAGAACCCAGCCGCCGAATATGTGACCATTGTTGTTCAGATCTCGCGGTTGCGGGGCCACACGCAGGACTGGCTGAAGTTTCTCCAGTTCTTTCAGATCATCTTCACTCATCGGGGGAAATGCTTTTTGTCACGGGATCATCAATGCATTCATCATGCCCAGTACCGCTTGACAGGAATACCAAGCCCATGAGCGCGGCCATTAACATGACCGCAAAGCCCACGCCGCCCGCTGTGGCAATATACATATGGATAGACACCAGTCCGTGGAGGTAAAAAAGGATGGCAAGCGTAATGGTGATGCAAAATGCCGTGAACCAGCCCATCCAGCGCATCAACTGCCAATAGCGCGCCCATGCGACCTCTGCATATATCGGATCGTCCAGTTGGGATGGCTGCGGCATTAGGGGAACTCCGTTGTTAGCAGCCACTTTGGACCACAAAGATTTAGCCATCAAGTCCAAAGCTTTCCAATAATATGCTATAGAGTTGCAATAAACAGAATCGGAGAGAGGGAACAGGCGATGACCATCCAGACAATCTTGGGTACAAGAAGCGGTAATATATACAGCTGTAGCAGCGATATGACGGTCACACAGGCTGTTGAAATCTTGGCAGAAAAGCGCATCGGCGCTTTACCGGTTTTGGATGGCGACAAGGTTGTCGGGATTTTTTCAGAACGCGATGTGCTACATTGTATAAGAGAATTTGGTCATGATGCGATGGATAAAAAGGTCGCAAAGGTCATGACCGCCGATGTAATTTCGGTTGGTTCCGACAAGAGTGCGATAGGTTCTCTATCCCTGATGACCAAACGTCGGATCAGGCATTTACCGGTTGTAGATGACGACAAGCTGGTTGGATTTGTTTCGATCGGTGACCTAGTGAAATACCGGATTGATAAAATAGAGAGTGAAGCCGCCGCGATGCGGGACTATATAAATACCGCTTGATCGGAAGCTTGGGGGCAAACAAACAATGGCATTGATCAATCGGTTTGCCGATCCGGCAGAAGAGCGCGCTTATGTTCAAGGTGAGCGAGCGATCCGCCTGAAAACCACGCGCATATTGGTTGTCATTTCGATGGCAATCTATCTCGGCTTTAGCACCCTGAATCCGATATTTTTCCCGGGCGAAGTGCTAATTTTCTACAACATTACAGTAATTTTTCTAGTTGTCCTGTTGGCCTTTTCGTATTTCGTGACCAGCACGCGCTATTATCTGGAATGGCCTTGGCTCGGCTTTCTCGCATTCATAGTGATTTGTGCCACCACCCCAATTCTGGCACTGACATTGGGGCAAACAGAGGATGTCACAGGGCCACTAGAGTTATAACCGGATCTGGTGTCTGGAAGAATTTGAAGTATGGGGCGTGCCTTGCTGAAATCGTTTTTGTCTGGAAATCGAAAGTAGCAAGAGGAGCCCGCCACACATGGCAAAAGATACTGTGATTGATCCGGGTAGACCGGAGGGAATTGAACCACTGACAGAACTACTCAGACCGGGTGCGAAGCAGTTAATCGCCGAAGCGGTCCAGGCAGAGCCGGATGAGTTGATGACAAAGTTTGATGGTCACAAAACGGCTGACGGACGACAGCGCGTTGTCCGCAGTGGCCATCATCGCGAACGAGAGGTGATTACAGGGGTTGGCAAGGTCAGCGTCGAGGTGGCGAAGATCCGTAGCCGTGAAGGTACGCCGGAATGTTTTCAATCTCTGGTTGTACCGCCCTGCATCCGGCGAACGGCGACGCTGGACGCGGCGAACCCCTGGCTTTATTTGAAGGGTGTTTCGAGTGGCCAGATGCAGAGCGCACCGGAAGCTATTGCCGGCCCCGAGGCTAAAGGGCTGCCGGCCAATGTCGCGGGGCGTTTGAAGCGGCAATGGGAAGCTGAATACAAGCAATGGTGTACTCGAGCGGTGTCTGATGAATGGGTCCATATCCGGGCTGATGGCATCTACAGTGGTCTCAGAGGCGACGATGGCCGATTGTGCTGCCTGGTTATCATCGGCGTGAACAGCCGGGGTCACAAGCACTTCCTGGCAATCGAAGATGGTGTCAGGCAGTCAAAACAGAGCTGGCGTGAGGTGTTGCTGTCCCTGAAACAACGGGGTCTGGACCAACCCCCGAAGTTGGCAATTGGAGACGGCGCCCCGGGCTTCCGGGCCGCAGTGGAGGAAGTGTATCCGGAGACGGGCGTTCAACGTTGCTGGATGCACAAGACCGGCAATGTGCTGAACTATCTGCCGAAGTCTGTCCAGGAGAAAGCGAAGCAGGGTCTGCATGATATCCGGATGGCAGAAGATCGAGCTGATGCAGAAAAGGCGTTCGATAATTTTGAGGAACGTTTCGGTGCAAAGTACCCCGAGGCGGTGGAATGCTTATCGAAAGACCGTGACGCGTTGCCGGCATTTCATGACTTTCCAGCGGAACACTGGACCCGTATCAGGACAACCAATGTCATTGAGTCGAGTTTTGCGACGTTCCGGCATGGAACACGCCAAGCCAAAGGTTGTGTCACGCGCAATACGATGTTGACGATGGTCTGCAAGATGGGATTATGCGCAGAAGATTCCTGGCGCAAATTGAGAGGCTTCAGACACCTGGCGAAGGTGATTGAAGGCGTGAAGTCTAAAGATGGAAGCGAGGTGAACGAGGACGACATGCCAGCCGCATGACTAACTTGCCAGACACTACTTTTGACAATAACTCCAGTATCCAGGGATTGTTCTTCACCATCCTCAGTTCGCAGGCATAAAGTTTTTTCAACATCATATTCTCCATCAAGTAGTTTAGACATTATGTCATGTTTCCTTGACTTATATGGCCAAAATTCGTTGAAATATCAAGCTTCCTATACATAGTGGGTATGTTCATTGACATATCTACCGGGATTCTGCGCATTATTGAAATCGAAACCGATCGCCGCTATATGTTTCCCATGGCAAAAATGCTGATTTCAACCACAAGCACTACCACCTCCAATATCGGGGGACGGATGGTCTTGCGCTGATCGCATCCACCGCCACCCGGTTTCGGGTGGATGGCGTCTCTTCCCGAAATCGCTGAAAAAACAATAGACACCATCTTTCGGTGCGTCATTTTCTATGCAATGGCGCTTCGCAACAAAGATTGAGAAAAAGCGATGACGGACCAAATTACGATCACCCTTCCCGACGGTAGCGCGCGTGAAGTGGCTTTGGGCACTACGCCGGCGGATATCGCCGCCGATATCGGCCCCGGTCTCGCCATGACCGCATTAGCGGCGCGCATCGAAGGCGAAGTGCGTGATATCATGCGGCCACTCGAGCAAGACACCGAGCTGGCACTCATCACTTCTCGCGATGAGGACGAGGCACTGGAACTGGTGCGGCATGATTATGCCCATGTGCTGGCCGAAGCTGTACAGGCGCTCTGGCCGGGAACGCAGATTACCTTTGGTCCCTCGACCGATGATGGATTCTATTACGACGTGATGGCGCCAGAAGACCGCGAGCCATTCTCCATGGATGACCTGCCCGCGATTGAGGATAAGATGCGCGAGATTATCAAGGCGGACAAACCGCTACGCCGTGAGGTTTGGAGCCGTGCGGATCTGATCAAGAAATGGGAAAGCGAAGGCGAGAAGTTTATGGCCGAGTGGGCGGCGGAATTGCCCGAAGGCGAAGAGCTGAGCGTCTATTGGTCGGGTGATGACTGGATGGACATGTGCCGCGGGCCGCATCTGGCCTCAACCGGAAAACTTGACCCCAAGGCGTTTAAGCTGATGCGCGTCGCCGGTGCCTATTGGCGCGGTGATCAGCGCAACGAGCAACTGACGCGGATTTACGGCACTGGCTGGCTCAACAAGAAGCAGCTCAATGCGCATCTGCATCGCCTTGAAGAAGCGGCCAAACGTGACCACCGCAAGCTTGGGCGGGAAATGGATCTGTTCCACTTGCAGGAAGAAGCACATGGCAGTGTCTTCTGGCATCCCAAAGGCTATATGATCTGGCGCGAACTCGAAGCTTATATGCGTCGCAAAATGGACGGCGGCGGTTATCGAGAAATCAAGACGCCGCAACTCATGGATATCCGCCAGTGGGAGCAATCCGGCCACTGGGGCAAATATGCCGAGAATATGTTTGCCGTGCCCGATATGGTCCCGGATGTCGAAGAAGATGCGGGCGTGGCTGCGCCGACTGTCGCCGATGAAGCAGACTGGATGGCAATCAAGCCAATGAACTGTCCGGCCCATGTGCTGGTGTTCAAACAAGGCGTCACTTCCTATCGCGATCTTCCGATCCGATTGGGTGAGATGGGCTGCTGCCACCGCAACGAACCGCATGGTGCGCTCCACGGGCTGATGCGGGTTCGGCAGTTCACGCAGGATGATGCGCATATCTTCTGTACAGAGGAGCAGGTGGTTGAGGAAGTGCGCGCCTTCTGTAAACTGGCGGACAGCGTCTACAAGGATTTCGGATTTTCCTATCGCGTCAAGCTCGCGACGCGCCCCGAACAACGGTTTGGTTCGGATGCAGACTGGGACAAGGCCGAACAGGAACTACGCGATGCAGTGGCCGAGGCCGGTACGGATAATGACGAATATGGCTGGGAAGAACTGCCCGGCGAAGGTGCATTCTATGCGCCGAAATTGGAATGGCACCTAACCGATGCAATTGGCCGGACGTGGCAAGTCGGCACAATCCAGGGTGACCGGGTGCTGCCCGAGCGACTGGATGCAACATATATCGGAGAAGACGGTGACCGTCACCGCCCGGTCATGCTGCACAGGGCAATATTCGGAAGCTACGAGCGGTTTATCGGCATATTGATCGAGCATTTTGCTGGCAAACTGCCGCTATGGCTGGCCCCGACACAGGCCGTGGTCGCGACGATTGTCACCGACGCAAATGACTATGCCGAGAAGGTGGCCGAGCAGCTCCGCTCAGAAGGTATTCGCGTTGAGGCTGATCTGCGCAACGAGAAGATCAACTACAAAGTGCGCGAACACAGCGTTGGCAAGATTCCGAACATCCTCGTCGTCGGTATGCGTGAGGCCGAGGAGGGCAAGGTCGCGCTGCGCCAATTGGGAACGAAGGAACAGAAGTTCCTGACGCTTGATGAGGCCGTGGCGTTGCTGAAGGAAGAAGCGCAGGCACCGGATTTGCGCTGATTAGTAGCTCCATACCGTCATTACTGAGCCTCCACCCGACCAGCCACCCATGATAAACTGCTCATAGCCAAAACGCGTTTTTGCATCTTTCAGCGCCGCGCCCAGATCGGCGATGCATTTTTCCATGATCAGCGCGGTGTCATTGCCGCGATAGCGCGGGTTTACATAGAGTACATCATGGCCGGCGGCAGCCAGCGCCGTCACCATCGGTAGAAATGACCCGCCGCCAATCGGATGAGTAAAGACAATCGCGCGGTCGGATTTGGAACCCGCTGGAGCAACCTTCATACACTCGACAAGAACCATACCCCCAGCGCCGCCATAAACATCCTTGAACCCGGATTCTTCCTTGTAAACGACAACATAAGGCTCGCGGATCACTTTTGCCATTTCACCCATCCCTCTTGCTCAATCGAAAGAAAGAGCATGGACCAGCTTTGAGGATTCTGGCAAATGGTTTTGGATCGCTCGATTAAACAGGCGAAGGAGAGGCAATTTGACGGACCGCATCAAGCCAACGGGCATTCATCATCTCGCGGTGATGACTGGCAACATAAAAACACAGATCGATTTTTTCTCGGACGTGCTCGGCTGCCAGCTGGTTGGAATATTCGACATGCACGGCGTTCCCGGTGGTATCCACGCATTCTTGCATCTCGATGATGATTGTTCTTTCAGTCTGGTGCAACTCCCCGGCACAGAGGATATTCCAATTGAAATTGGAAAAACTCATGCGGGCTCCGGTTCGGGAGTTTCTGCTGGTGGCACCATGCAGCATCTTGCCTTCAAAGTGGATAGCCGCGAAGCACTGCTCTCCATGCGTGATCGCATCCGCAAGAAGGGTGTGAATATTTTCGGCCCGATCAATCATGGAATGTGCCAGTCGATCTATTTCGCTGGCCCAGAAAACCTCGCGCTGGAAGTAGCTTGGTCAGATGAGGCGATTGATCAGAAATACTGGGTCGATCCAGCTGCTGCTGAAAAAGTCGGTATCAGCGCCGATGATCTCGCCACCTACATGGCTCCCGATGACTATGCGGGTGAAGGCGGCGAAGTAGCACAGCCACCTTATGATCCGGACAAACCGCATGCTGTTATGCCGGAAGAATTGTACAAACAGATTATTGCCGCTCCGGACGAGGTGATCTGGCAGACCGCCAGCTATGCCGAACCGCCGGTCAGTGATCCTGCTTGAATTTGTAGTCTGCACAGAAGCAAATGGTTGATCCTATTGCCATCAATCATTAAATTACCATATCATTTGCGGCGGCGGTTTTTTGCCGCTATTGAGCCGCTGAACCAACGATTCAGGAGTAATTAAAATAGCTGCACCACCTCGCCGTCCCACACCGCCCGTAAAAGGCGGCCCGCGTTTCAACAATACTATCATGGCCGATCAAGTTCGGGTCATTGACGACAGAGGTGAGAATCTCGGTGTGTTAAACACCGATGAAGCTATTGAGCGGGCTAAGGATGTCGGTCTCGATCTGGTCGAGGTCTCTCCCAACGCCAACCCTCCCGTTGCCAAATTTCTCGATGTCGGCAAGTTCAGGTACGAAGCCCAGAAAAAGGCCAATGCTGCGCGCAAGACGCAAAAGGTGCAGGACGTCAAAGAAATCAAGATGCGTCCGAATATCGACAATCACGACTATGACGTGAAGATGCGCAACGTGAACAAGTTCATCGACAATGGCGATAAGGTGAAGGTGACGCTTCGGTTCAGAGGTCGCGAAATGTCGCACCAGCAGCTTGGCATGGAACTACTGCAACGTGTGCAGGAAGACATGAAGGAAACCGCGAAAGTGGAAGCCTATCCAAAGCTGGAAGGCCGCCAGATGCTGATGGTGCTGAGTCCGAAATAGTTATTCAGGTGTAGTTTTGGCGATCCAGAACAGGCCGACACCCACAACGATTGTTGCGATAGCGATAAATATCTCAAAATTTTCCGATACCATTTTTCGTGCCAAGTTTCTGATCTGATAAAATGCCAATAGCAGAGCAAAACTAACATGCGGTTAAGCGGCGCAACTTTTTGCGCAACTTTGAAATGTTCTTCTTATGTGACGGGCTGAGCGCGATATTGCTTTGGAAAGTGCCGTTTCAGGTTGGCGACCTTTGGCTTGTCCCAGCGGACAATATAACCCTGGCGCGGGTTTTTCTGCATGAAATTCTGGTGATATTTCTCAGCATTGTAGAACGCTTTATAAGGTTCGATCTTCGTAACGATCGGACGTTTCCAATACCTGCCTTTATTGAGCTGCGCGATATAGGCCTTAGCCGCCTTTTGCTGTGCGTTATTCAGCGGTACCAGCGCTGTACGATAATGTTTACCGCGATCAGGCCCCTGGCGATTGAGCGTTGTTGGGTCTGCCACCACTGAGAAGAATATCTGCAGTAACTGGCCATAGGAAATCTGTTGCGGGTTATAGACCACCCGGACGGCCTCGGCATGATTGGTCAGACCGGCACTCACCAGTTTGTAGGACGCACTGCGCTTCGTTCCGCCATGATATCCGGAGGCCGCACTGATCACGCCTTTGGTATGTTCAAAAACGCCCTCCACACCCCAAAAACAACCACCAGCGAAAATCGCCACGGCGCGCGTACCTTTTTCATTGGCATCAATCCGAGGCCCAGGGATGATTTTTGCTTTTTCGGCGGCGTGGGCCTCTCCAACAAAGGGGGATTGGTGAGGCCCGGAAGGGGTTACGCTTTGCATGCCAGCCCAGACCGCGCCAAATGCCGCAATGCTGGCGCCAAAAACAACGACTTTGGAAGCAAAGGGTCCCATTAGCCAAACAGCTGCGTTGCTGAGCTAACGGTTGCAGAAAGGTTCTGTTGCATCTCTGCACGCTGGTCGACCGGCTGCATGAAAAACAATGCTAATGCCCTGGCCAAAAAGCCGAAGCCTAAACTGTGGGTCAAATCTGATTTCAATATTTTCGTCATGGTCTGTTCCTTGGGGGGTATGAACAATGTTCGCGGCGACCCGCCTGTTGGTTACAGCCTTTAATATAGTTTTTCTGACGCCACTGTGAACATGGTCACAGGGAGCTATTCATTTAGGCGGGAGTAGGAAAGCTTTATGTTAAAGCAGAACAAGCCCTCTGTATCCTAGTACATGCCTCGACCAAGATTTCTTCCGACGTCGCATAACTAATCCGAAAAGCAGGCGACAGACCGAAGGCCCCTCCATGCACTGCGGCAACCTGCGCCTCGTCGAGGAAATATCCGATCAGCGCCTCATCGCTTTCAATCACTGCACCTTTTGGCGTCGTCTTGCCCATCAGCGCGCTCGCATCAGGATAGACATAGAAAGCCCCTTCCGGCGTCGGACAGCTCAACCCCGGCGTATCATTGATCATCGACACCACCAGATCACGGCGTTTCTGGAAGGCGGCGTTGCGCTCCGCCAGAAAATCCTGCGGTCCGTTCAGCGCCGCCACTGCCGCTGCCTGCGATATCGAACAGGGGTTGCTCGTCGACTGCGACTGTAATTTCCGCATCGCTCCGATCAGCCATTCCGGACCGCCAGCAAAGCCAATCCGCCATCCTGTCATCGCATAGGCCTTGGAACAGCCATTCACCGTTAGTGTGCGGTCATACAGCTCCGGACAAACCAGCGCGATCGTCGTGAAGGGGAAATCGGCATACCAAATATGCTCGTACATATCGTCGGTCATCACCATCATGTCCTGATGCGGCAGGATAACGTCCGCGAGTGCTTTCAGCTCCTCGCCCGAATAGGCTGCGCCCGACGGGTTGGAGGGCGAATTCAAAATCAGCCAGCGTGTCTTCGGTGTAATAGCCGCTTCCAGCTGCTCCGGCGTAATCTTGTAACCCTGATCCGTACCGCCTTCGACGATCACCGGTGTGCCGCCCGCGAAATTCACAATATCCGGATAGCTCACCCAATAAGGCGCAGGGATGATAACCTCATCCTCTGGATCAATCGTCGCAACAAGCGCGTTGAACAGACTCTGCTTGCCGCCGCTGTTCACCGAAATCTGCTTCGGCGTGTAGGTCAGATCATTGTCACGCGCGAACTTGGCGACCACCGCTTCCTTCAAAGCCATCGTGCCATCAACCGGCGTGTAATTGGTATCACCATCGCGGATCGCTTGGATCGCGGCTTCTTTCACAAAATCCGGCGTATCAAAATCGGGCTCACCAGCGGACAGGCCGATAACATCGACGCCCTCGGCCTTGAGTTCGGTTACACGCCCCGACATCGCCATGGTGGCGGAAGGTTTGATGCGCTGGATCGATTGGGAGAGGTTGGTCATGACTACATCCTGTTTCAAGGAATCAAGATCGCTGCCTAATGCGGTTGAGGACGCGCTGCAACGGGAGAATGGCCCGATGCCAGGGCAATTGACTGAATAAGCAGCTGACATGGAGTAATTTTTCTGAATCAAGGAAGTGGAATGCTCACTTTTTTGGAGATTTTGCATGTCACAAGCCCCACCGGACCCTGCCACCCCCCGTTTTCTGACGCATTTCGGCGGCGTCAAAGACCCGCGCCAGCAAGCGAAGGTCACCTGCCCACCGAACGAGATTTTTCTTCTGGTCCTATGCGCCGTAATTGCGCCGTAATTTCAGGCGCCGGGGGCTGGACGTCAATCGCACTCTACGGTGAAAAGCAGCTGGAATTCCTGCGTCGCTTTTTGCCGTTCAAGGACGGAACGCCAGGCCATGATCAGTCGGGGATCTTGTTTTCCCGTCTGGATATGGAAGCCTTCCAACGCTGCTTCATAGCCTGGGTGGCGAGTTTGCATGAAACGCCTGAAGGTGTCGTCGCCATCGATGGTAAAACCCTTCGGCGGTCATTTGATACCAGGTCCCCTGAAGCACCCATTCATATGATTTCGGCCTGGCCGTGTGATCACCAACTCGTTCCCGGGCAACGCAAGATTGACGACAGGTCCAATGAGATAACAGCGATCCCCGAGCTACTGGCCCTGTTGGCACTCAAGGGCGCTATCGTGACTATTGACGCGATAGGATGTCAGCGCAAGATTTGCCAACAAATCATGGACCAAGAGGCCGGTTATGTGATCGGCCTGAAGGGCAACCAGGGAAGCTTGCGCGAGGATGTCGAATTGTTTTTCGATGAACATCCGGAGCGTGATACAGGCGCGAAATTCATTGAAAAAAGCGAAGCCGCTGATGCAGGTCATGGGCGCATTGAAACGCGGTGCTGCACAGTTTGTTCAAATACAGAACCGAACGCCACAAATGGCCGGGCCTGAAGGCCGTGATCATGACAGGGTACACTCGTGAAATCAGAGGCCAGGCCAAAACGGTCAGGCAATTTTACATCTCATCCGTCCTTGATGTGCCCGAGAAAATGGCGCGTCACATCCGCAATCACTGGCAGGTGGAAAACTGTTTGCATCGGGTGCTCGATGTTACCTGCCGCCAGGATGACTGCCGCATCAGAACCGGAAATGCCGCAGCCAATTTTGCCACAATCAATCACGCAGCAATGAACCTGCTACGTCGCGCACCAGGCAAAATCAGCCTGCCGCAAAAACGACGTTCCGCTGCATGCGATGACGCCTGCATGAAAGCCGCAATCCGACAGTGAACATTCAGTCGATTGCCCTGTGTTACCGGCAGATCGTTCGATCTATCGCTACATGGGATCACTGACCACTCCGCCGTGCAGCGAAGGTGTAAACTGGCACGTGCTAAGCAAGCCAATAACCGCCAGCAAGACTCAGATCGAACAGTTTGAGGCATTGATGGGTACTAATTCACGTCCGCTTCGTGCCGTCAACAACCGATTGGTTGTTGCACCAGAATAGAAACAAGGTTGTTTTTGCCCGGACCAATTGAATTAACTAGGGTGTTATGGAAGATCGCGACTAGCGAAAGCACCTTTTTTCTCCATAGCAAAAACAGCTACCCAAAGCGCCTTTTCCCGGCCATCGCTCGGTGCGCCATGGCCATGGTGGTCAGCTGTGCGTTCACGCGAATGCAGCTCGGCATCACGCTGGCATCGGCGACGTAGCAATTGGTTGTGTTGTGGACCCGCTGGTTGAGGTCAACCACGCCTTTGTCCGGGTCTTCGTTAATCGCATTGCCGCCATGCGGATGCGAACTGGACAGGACCACATCATCCGGTTCCTTGATGTTGTCTTCGTAAAATTGATCAATGTCCGCATCACTCATACCCTTGCGCAACGTCTGACCTTTGAGCAGTGCGGGGTAAACTTCTACCGCGCCGTTTAGAAAATGCACTTTGGTCATGGCGGAAAGTGCACGGCGCAGCAGCGCCAGTTCGGGTTCACCAATCTGCAATTTCAGTTTGCCATTCTCAATATGGCCCAAGCGGTCTGCCGGAAAAAGAACCCCGGCTGATACCAGCCTGTTATAGTTTCTCATCCGCCGGTAGTGTTCATCAAACCAGCCAGGAACCAGCATCGCCATGCTCATCGGGGGCTGAAAATGGCTTTCGATCAGATAGTCACCGCGATCAACATAGGTCGCCATCTGGTCTTCATTCCAGACGTTCATCGGTTTATCCTCGGGCATTAGTGCCACGACAGGGCAGGCGATGTTTAGCGAGATATTGGTTCCGGACTGCAACACTCCGCTTTCCCTCAGGAGGTTGCTGGAAGCAATTGCACCAGCGGCGACCACCACGCCCTTGCGGCAACGGATGGTACGTTCGCGGCCGTCTTTTAATTTGATTCTGACGGCTTCTGCAACCCGTTTGCCATTTGCACCTTCTCCCCAAATGATTTCCTGCGCCTCCGCGCGATCCAGTATTCGGCCCGGTTTTTGACGTTCCTCGCTCGTTGCGTGCGTGAGGTAGCTTTCGGGCATTGCTTTCTTGCGGCCGTAAGGACAACCGGTATTGCAATACCCACAATAGACACATTCGCTGTCGGGTGTTTTTGGACCGTAATTTTTACGGAACCAGGTTGCGATTGCCTGCTTGTCCATCGGGTCACCGGATTGGGCCGCATATTTTTTCCAGCCCTCAATCAAATGCGGCCCATTATTGCGACCGGAAATCGGATTGATTTCCGAAACCTGAAGCGCATCCTCAATGGCTTCATAGCTCTTGACCAGTTCCGCCTCGCTTATCGGTGCGCCTATTTTTTTCCAGGTATCAAACACATCTTCGGCCTCCGGATGGACTAGCCCCTCATGCTTCATCCGAAGGCAGATGCCGTTGTTAATGACGGTCGAACCGCCAACCGTGCGTCCCTGAAATACGACAATGTCCCGATCGCTCGTGGTTTGCAGGCCGCCATCCTTGAATAGCCGCGCTGTCATACGGGCTTCTTCGTGTGTGATTCGCGCGGAGGGATAATGACTACCCGCTTCAATGATCAGTGCTTCATTGCCTTCATCCGCCACCGCAGAGGCCGCCACGGCGCCGCCTGCACCCGATCCAATCACGATAACGTCGGTTTCTTCCGGAATCGCATCATGACCAATAAACACATTTGCTTTTAAGTCGCGATGCGGTTCGCGTTTGATCGGTAGTTCTCCGGTATCCGAGCGATCCCGTTGAGCAGGGAGTTGATAATTCATCCGCTGGTAGACAGGATTGTCGAAATTGGTCTCCTCATCGCCTTTTTCCCAATGTCCATAATAACCCGCCATCATCACGGAACGGGTGCGGGCGATATCCTGGAAAAAATCGGTCCGTGCATTTTGCAGGCGTCTTTCCATCCGGTGTGATCGCCAGACCTTCGGGTTCTGCTCCAGCTGGCATATCCGTAATCTTGTTCATTGCTACCAGATCGAGCACACTGACGGTGCCAGATCCCATGTTGGTAACAAAAGCGCGTTTCTTGTCAGGTGATATAGCGACCATATGGCTGCCCTTTTGACCCGTCGCGATGGCAGAGATTGCGATCCAGCGTATCATTAATCGGCGGCGAAATGATGGTCAGACTATCGCTGCCCTCGGTCGTCGCTATAATTCGCCCGTCATCCAACCAGACTATGCCATGCGGCCGCTTGTTGGGCGCGAGGGAGATGGTTTCAATTTTTGAGTGTGAAGCCACTTCAAATATATCAACTGTATCGCCACCATAATTGACCACTGCAGCCAGAAACCCATCAGGTGAGATTGCAATTTCATGGGGATTGGGTCCAGTTTCTCGGCGAGCGATTTCCCGGCCCGATTTAAGGTCAATGAAGCTGAGCGTATCTTCGCCCTTGTTTCCAATGAGCAATGTGCCAGTTAGATTTTCGCTGTCGGGGCGCACATGTTCGGCAGATGCTGAACATGAAGCCAACAACAGTGCGCCAACACCGATTCTGACTATCGCACCAAAAAATCCTTGCACCTCAATCTTCTCCGTAAAATAAAACCCAGCGATCTTATGCAAATCGCTGGGTTCATTGTCTATTGTCTATTTATCGGCCTTTTACTCGGCCTGCGGCGCCGCTGCGCTGGGGTCTTGAGGAAGACCGCCAAGTTGCGTAACCAGCTCCGTATAAGCATCGAGATATGCGAGCGCCATAACACGGCCGATCTGGGTGTCAGTATAACCGCCGCCGGCTGCGCCTGCGAGTGCGCCGCCGAAGAAACCTCCGCCGAATCTGACGTCGGACGTGCGTCTATATCCCTCCGTAGTCCGCTCGATCTCAGTTGTTCTTACGTTGACCAGAGCCAACGTTACGTTCGCTTCCTTCTTGTTGACCTTTAGACCGCCAAACAGGCCACCAAATGCGCGTCGACCTAGCCCCCCCCCCGCAATAGCGCCGCCTAATCCACCACCGCCGGAACGGGCATTGGCCGAGATAATATCCGGTACGATCACATAGTCGGCGGCTTTCACTTGCCGCCTACCGATATTGGAACCGCGTTGCAGTTCGCCATCATCAGCCAAGGCGCGTTCAACCGCACGAGCGGCAAGCCCTGATCCGCGATCCACCAAACCGAAACAGCCGGAGCGCTGAACAAAGGTTTTGATCAAGGCTTCAGGAGATCCGATTTTATAGCTGCGCCACCATTTCACTTCGGGTTCAACAACTGCGATAGTGCCAAGTTTGACTGTACAGACCGGTATTTGATCCTTCGCCCGATCCTGTGCCTTCTGGCCCTTTGACCGGCCAGCCGCCATCGCGGTTCCACTGGTCAATGCAACCGATGCGATTGCGACAGCCGTGATGAATTTCTTTAATATATGTTCCTCCGGTTGTTTGGTTTGCGACCCCGAATTTACAAAATGATATATGCCGGATAACCCACATTGGCTGTGATCAATAGCATAATTTGGACATTTATTTTTTGATCGCCAACTAGACCGTTGAATTTATAAGAGAAATCATGCTCTTCCCTTTTCAAATTATGGCGTTAGCATATCATCTGTGGTTATCGGGGAGGCGGTTACATGCGGCATATTGCGATCATCGGATCGGGGCCAGCGGGCTACTATACGGCTGAGGCTGCACAGAAAAAATATGGCGATGATGTTCGCATCGACATTATCGACCGGTTGCCGGTCCCTTTCGGCTTGATCCGCACCGGCGTTGCGCCCGACCATCAATCGATCAAAGCGGTATCGCGGCGTTACGAAAAAACCGCATTGAATGAGAATGTGCGCTTCGCAGGCAATGTAACTGTTGGCGAAGATATCAGCATTGCCGAGTTGCAAGAGCTCTACGATGCAGTGGTGTTGGCGACTGGTGCGCCGCATGATCGCTTGTTAGAAATTCCCGGAAGCGATCTGGACGGTGTGATTGGAAGTGCCGCCTTTGTTGGCTGGTACAATGGCCATCCGGATTTCAAGGATCTCAATCCGCCGCTGGATGCCAAGACTGTTGCGATTATCGGCAACGGCAATGTGGCGCTGGACGTTGCGCGCATATTATCGAAAACCGAAACCGAATTTATTGGCAGCGATATTGTCGGCCATGCACTGGATTTATTGAAAGGGAGCAGCGTCGAGCGGATTATTTTCCTCGGTCGCAGGGGGCCACACCAGATAGCAATGACGCCTAAAGAATTAGGTGAGTTGATGCGTCTGGAAAGAGCCAAGCCACTTGTGGATCCGGATGACTTCCCGGATGAAGGCGACGATGCAATGCTCGAACCAGGCATGCGCAAATCGGTTACCCATCTGCGAGAGATTTACCGCCAGGCCGATGATCCGAAACACAAGCCCGTCACGATTGATTTCGATTTCTTTGCCATGCCAGTCGAGATCAAGGGCGATTGCCGGGTTGAGCAGATCGTGGTCGAAAAGACAAAGTTAGACAAGGGCTTGCGTTCCATCGGAACGGGCGAGCTTTACGAAATTGATTGCCAGCTGCTGATAACCTGCATCGGTTATCGGACTCCATCGATTGAAGGCGTGCCCTATGAACATGGGCGCGGCCGGTTTGCCAATAACGAAGGCCGGATTTTGCCGGGACTTTATTGCGTCGGCTGGGCGAAGCGTGGGCCATCGGGAACAATTGGCACGAACAAACCGGATGGCTTTGCGGTGGTTGAGGCGATTGATGAGGATATTGGTGCGAGTTCGGTCAAGGAAGGCCGTCCAGCCCTAGATAACCTGCTGGCCAGCCGAGATGTCCAGGCCGTGACCTTCCGTGACTGGAAAAAGATTGAGAAAGCCGAGATTGCCAATGCGCGGGAAGGGGCTCCACGTGAAAAATTTACCGATATTGAGGCGATGATCTCGGCGCGAGATTAGCAGGGAAGCCACTCGCGCAAAACTGCGTTCACTTTTTCCGGCACATCCTGTTGTACCCAGTGTGACGCCTCGGGAAAGCGTTTTATGCTCAGGTCTGATACAAGTTCTTCCATATCATCGAGCAGCTTTATGTCGATCGCCACATCCTGTTCGCCCCAGATTACTAACGTTGGAACGTCCACTATCCTGTCACCGATATTTCGCGCATCGGGCTTGCGGACCAGCGCTCGATAGTAGTTGATCATCGCGGTCAGGGCGCGAGGTTGAAGCGCCGCTTTTCGATACGGTTCGAGCGCAGGGTCGTCGAACCGCTTCTTGTGAACTGCTGAGTCACGGAAAATGTCACGGATCGGCTGGCCGTTGTTTCGCATGAAAAAGCGCTCGGGTAGCCAGGGAAGCTGGAAGAAGAAAATGTACCAGCTTTTTTTCAACTGGCTCCAGCGGTGCAGTTCTTGCCGCAAGCGTTTTGGGTGCGGGCAATTCATTATGATTAATCGGGTGAGCGGGCGAATTTTTTTGACTGCAAACGGCCAGGCGACCAGCCCGCCCCAGTCATGGGCGATCAACGTGACTTCATCTGCGCCGCTAACATCAATTAAAGCGGCGACATCGTGCAACAGCGTGTCGAGTCGATAGCTTTCGATTCCATCCGGCCGGCTGCTGCCACCATAGCCGCGCATATTAGGTGCCCAGACGCGATAGCCTAACTCCGCCAGAACCGGAATCTGGTGTCGCCAACTGTAATGCAATTCCGGGAAGCCATGTAGGCAAAGCGCAAGTTTTTTGCCCAAACCAGCAGTTGCGACCTCGAAAGTCTGGCCATTCGCTTCAACCCACTCAATTGCGATGCCGCTGTCGGCATTCGGCTGCCATGATGGTGTGCGATTCATAGATAGACTCATAGCAGCCTTAGACTTTAATCATCCAGTTAATTCTGCTATTGGCCTCCGCAAAGATAAGGAGAGAATCATGCATGATCTGGTCATTCGCAGTGGAACGATTGTTGACGGAACCGGCGAGGAGTCTTTTGTTGGTGATGTTGCTATTGATGGCGGAACAATCACTCTGGTTGGCGAAGTCAGCGCGCAAGGTCGCGAGGAGATCGATGCGACTGGTAAGGTTGTCACACCCGGCTTCGTCGATGTGCACACTCACTATGATGGGCAAGCGACCTGGGATGATGAAATGGCGCCCTCCAGTTGGCATGGTGTAACTACGGTCATTATGGGCAATTGCGGTGTTGGTTTTGCCCCAGCCAAGCCTGATCGCCACGACTGGCTGATCGGCTTGATGGAAGGAGTCGAGGATATTCCCGGCACAGCGCTCGCCGAGGGGATGAGCTGGAATTGGGCCGCGCGATGGGCCGTGTTGGCTACGGCGTGTTCGAAATGGCATCCGATCTCAACAAGGAATGGAACGAATTTAGCTGGATGGGTGACCTCAGTCGCGAAACCGGCCTGCCTGTGACCTTTGCTGCGCTGCAATCAATCGCCAAGGACCTACCGCTAGAAGAACAGATTTCAACGATGCGTGCCGAGAATGACAATGGCGCGAATATTGTTGCGCAGATCGCATTGCGAGGCAATGGCATCATCATGGCGTGGCAGGGGACAGTGCATCCGTTTGTCCGCAAACCAAGTTGGGAGGCCATTGCTGAGCTGCCCTGGGAAGAGCAATACGTGAAGCTCAAGGATCCCGCGTTCAAAAAGCAATTGATTGAGGAAGCCAGCCTGCCGGCGGAAAATGTCGACATGGCACCCGTGCAGTTCATCGTAACTGATGGCTGGGCGATGCAGTTCCAGATGGACGATGGCATCAACTACGAACCAACTCGCGAGGAAAGCATTGCTCTACGCGCCGATGAGAAAGGCGTTTCAGCAGCGGAATATGCTTATGACCTGCTGATGCAAGACGATGGCAAGGGGATGGTTTACCTGCCGATCTTGAACTATATCGACGGCAATCTCGATTTCCTCCACCCTTTGCAGCATGCTGATGACACGGTAAACTCACTAAGCGATGGCGGCGCGCATTGCGGTACAATCTGCGACGCGGCTAGCCCGACCTTCATGCTTGAGCACTGGGTGAAGAATCGCGAGCGCGGCACGATTAGCCTTGAGAATGCGATTAAGCGACAATGTCTTGATACGGCGCGGCTCTATGGCCTCAATGATCGCGGCGTGTTGAAACCCGGCTATCTGGCCGATTTGAATGTGATTGATATGGATCGACTTAAGCTGGGCAAGCCTTGGTTGGCTTTTGACCTTCCGGCTGGCGGCAAACGTTTGCTTCAGAAGGCGGAAGGTTATGACTACACGATTAAATCCGGCGAGATTACGTTCAACGGCGGTGATGTGACCGACAAACGTCCAAGAGGATTAATCCTCGGTCCGCAAGCGATAGAGATGCTGGAAGCGGCCGAATAGGAGTCTATTTGATCCTATAGAGAGCTACAGTATTTGATATAGCTCTTTCCTACATGGGAACGGAATCGCTATAATTCCGCCCGTAATATGGGTCGCATTTTCAGTAGGAGAAAATGTGATGATTGCATTAAATCTAAATGTGTTGCGTAGTGTGATGCCGCTTTTTTCGGGTGCCAATCATTCGAAACAGGCTCGTATTGTGGAAGCCATTTCGAGCGTCATGCAGGAAACTTTGGCGCGTTATGAAATCAACACGGCACTTCGGGTGGCTCATTTCTTGGCGCAGATCGCCCATGAATCGGCCGGCTTCCGAACCACGGAAGAATTTGCCTCCGGTGCTGCCTATGAAGGCAGACGCGACCTCGGTAATACGGAGCCTGGAGATGGCAAGCGGTACAAGGGCCGCGGCCTTCTGCAGTTTACGGGCCGAGCCAATTACCGGGAACTTGGTAAAAAAAATTGGTCTGGACCTAGAAAATGAACCTGAACTCGCGGCCGAGCCGGTCACTTCGTTGGTGATTGCATGCGAATATTGGCAAAGTCGCCGGATCAATCGGCATTGTGACCGCGACGACCTGATCAAGGTTACCAAGGCGGTCAATGGCGGTTTGAACGGCCTTGATGATCGCCGAAAATATCTCGGCAAGGCGAAGACAGCGCTGGCCCGTGTTGAAGCACTTGGTCTTGGAGCCAGTCCCAAACCGAAAGCCCGCCCGGTTCTTCGACGCGGTCTGACAGGAAGCTAGGTCGCAGACCTACAGGAATTGCTTCGTAAAAAAGGCTTTCTGCTGGCGATTGACGGTGATTTTGGTCCAGCAACGGAAACCATCGTCCGGCAATTTCAAAAAAACAAGAAGTTGACGATAGATGGGATTGTCGGAGCCAAAACCTGGAAAGCATTGGAAGGATGACCAACAGGTTCCGGTGTAAAAACATTTTCAGCACCGGAGCCTTTTGGAACCGTTAGTTTAGAACAGCGTCTGCAACCCAGAATTAGGATCCAGTCACCTGTCCTTTACAAGTTTCCACCCAAATCCTTTTCTCTTTAGGGAGAAGGATACCTTGGCTAAGCGCCGAAGGTGTCTAGCTGCAGTTGGTTGAGGGAGGATGCAATTTGAAACGAAGTAAACCCTCACCCAGCTCTGAATAGGCAGCAAGCTACCTAGGGTCAGGACCTGTTAGATAGCTTGCATTACGGTGAGAAGGCTGATTCAAAGGCGGCACTGAAGGAGGTGCTGTTGATGAGTGATCTGTTTTATGTTAAGCGAAGCGCAGATGCGCCGGATAGAGCCGTATTTTCCGTTGTCGCACGGGGTTCCCGGGGTTGATGACCGCAAGGCTCCGAGCGGGATTGTTTTTGTGATCAGGAACGGTCTTCGCTGGCGTGATGCCCCTGCTGGTTACGGGCCGCATAAAACGATCTGTTTCCAGATATATCGGGCGAACTAAAGGCGGCCTGAACTCCCAGGTTGCATGCCGTGTGCGATGGCAACGGGAGACCCCTGATCTTGTGTCTGAGCGAAGGGCAGATGAGCGACCATATCGGGGCAAAGCTGACATACCCGGCACTTCCGGATCATGCCGCCTGCATGACCGGTGATAAAGGCTATGACAGCGATGAGTATCGAGCGGCATTAAAAGCAAAGCGCATCACGCCATGTATCCCGCCGCGCAAAGGGCGGCGGCTGCCAGCCAGCTTCGATAAAAGCCTCTGCCGCCAACGCCACAAAATCGAGAATATGTTCGGAAAACTCAAGGACTGGAGGCGCATCCATACCCGCTATGATCGCTGCGCTCACACCTTCTTGTCTGCCATCGCTATCGCAGCTACCGTCATCTTCTGGCTTAGTTAATGAGTCCTGAGCCTAGTCTGAACAACCCTCTCCGTTGAAGGAGAGGGCAATCCATCCAATGTCGAATGGCTGTTAAATCAAATGCTTGAGTTCAGTAGAATATGATAGTTTGAACCAGTCAGCCAGATACGGGGCGTACTCCTTTTGCAACTCGATTGGCAGATCAAAGAAACTGGTTCCGGTGTTGCCTCGGCAGCGAGAAGTACCGCAATTGCAGAACCAGCTATCGCCTCCAGCATTGTTAATCAGGTAATCGAGCGTGATTTCGTCTTCCGCCTCAATATTTCTTAAAGCGATGAGGTAGATTCTATCATGTTTGTATAATAAATATGCGTTCGGATCGCACGAGTGATTGATGAAACAATCCGGTTCGCCGACAAGAAATTGCTTGGCGCCCACTGTGCAAACATGGTCGGCCTGTTCTCCATCGATAACTGGAGCCTCAGCAGTTATTTCGCGAACAATATTTCGTTCGCGAATTTGCATTCCAGAATCGAACTTTTGCAAAGCATAGACGCCATAGCCGCCTTTGTTTGAATCTCTTATTTCAACGGCAAAATTGCGCATTGCCCGGCAATAATAAATCTGTTTTGGTATTTAAACCCGCATCGGCATCAGCACATAAAGCGCAGGCGACTTGTCATTCTCGCGGATCAGGGTCGGCGCGCTTGCGCCGGCCAAATGCAATTCCACCGTGTCACCCTCAATCTCGCTCAGGATATCCATTAGATAGCGGGAGTTAAAGCCGATCTCGAACGTATCTTCCTTGTACGCTCCCGGCACTTCTTCTTCGGCCTTACCGTTCTCTGGCGACGTCACGGACAGCGTAATCTTGTCATCGCCTAGTGCCATCTTGACGGCACGGGTTTTTTCGGTTGCAATAGTGGACACGCGGTCAACGCCTTGGGCAAAGCTCTTTGGATCGATTTTGAGCAGCTTGTCATTGCCGGTCGGGATGACGCGGCTGTAGTCGGGGAAGGTGCCATCGATCAATTTAGACGTCAGGATCGCAGTGCCGAGCGTGAAGCGGATTTTGCTTGTGGACAGGTCGATCTGGACATTGTTATTGCCGCTTTCATCGAGCAGTTTGCGCAGTTCATTGACGCATTTACGCGGGACGATGACGTCAGGCATCCCTTCCGCGCCCGCGGGGCGAGGCAAGGTCACGCGGGCGAGGCGGTGGCCGTCGGTCGCTGCAGCTTTCAGCACCGGCTCATCCTCATCCTGCACGTGCAGGAAAATACCGTTTAGATAATAGCGCGTCTCCTCGGTCGAGATCGCGAATTTGGTTTTGTCGACAATCTGAATCAGTGAGGCTGCAGGCAATTCGAATGACGTAGGCAGGTCGCCTTCGGCAATGATCGGAAAATCATCGCGGGGCAGGGTTTGCAGGTTGAACCGCGCACGACCGGCATTGACCTTCATCTTGCCATCGGCGGCGTCCATTTGAACCTGCGAGCCATCGGGTAGCTTGCGGGCAATGTCGAATAAGGTATGCGCGGAAACGGTAATCGAACCGGCTGTTTCAACCTGCGCTTCGACGGTTTCGACGACTTGCAGGTCGAGATCGGTTGCCATCAGCTTGATGCTGCCATCATCGCTAACTTCGATCAAGACATTGGACAGGATCGGGATGGTGTTGCGGCGCTCGACGACGGACTGGACGTGGCCCAGGCTTTTGAGCAGTGCAGCGCGTTCGATGGTCGCTTTCATAAATTATCCTCTTCTTCCCCGATGGCCGTGATTGGAGTCAACGAAGACTTCCCGCAATTCACGGATAGTTCATCGCTTCATTAACAATAAAGCGCCGCAGGGCAAGCCCGATACAGGCTCAGTAGGGGATATTCCTGTGGAAAACTGTGGAAAAATTCGGATAGCCGAGTAAAGCGGCTGTGAAGTTGCACATTTGCGGCCAATATAGGGTTAGAAAACATAATCAAATGAGCGGTTTAAGCAAGTTTACAAGCACTGGCGGAAAACGCCTGTTCATCGCCCGCCATGGCGAGACGATTTTTAACAAGGCGGCCCGGATTCAAGGCAATGAAGCCTATACACCGCTGACCCTGAACGGATTTGCGCAAGCGGATGAGATGGGCCGCGCCCTCGCGCTGCATCTGGGGGAAGAACCATCGGTTGATCTGGTTGCCTCCGATACCGACCGCGCGCTGCAAACGCTGTCGGTTATTGCCGAACATATCGGAGTGGATTGGCATCAGGCAAAACCGGATAAGCGGCTTGGCGAAATTGAAATGGGTGCCTGGACCGGCGCGTATTATCGCGATCTGGATGGACAGTTGGAAATAGACACAAGCGAGATGCTGTTCGCAACAGTTGCGCCGGGCGGTGAGAACTATCAGGATATCGTCGCGCGTTTGCATGGTTGGTTGGATGAGCAGAAATTTGAGCGGGATACCGTGTTAATTAGTCACGGGATGACCAGCCGCGTCTTGCGTGGTATTATGACAGGAATCGAGGGCCATGAAAAATTCGAAGCGCCGATTGCGCGGAGCCTGCCGCAGGGTTCAGTTGTGCAGATATGCGATGGCGTGGAAGAGGTGGTCCATCTTGGCAGCGGTGATGGAGAGAAGGCTTGAATCGCTTTTTGCTCTTGATCCTTCCAATTCTGCTGTTGCCGGTTCCCGTCTACGCAAAAGACTCGCTTGGCACCTTCAGCAGCTGGGGTGCGTTTCGCGATACCGAAATCCCGCGCTGCTATGCCATTGCGGAGTCAGAAGAAATCACCGGCAAAGCAGAGCGTAAAAGCTACGCCACTATCGGTTTTTGGCCGAACCGCAAAATTCGCCGTCAATTCCATGCTCGCCTGAGTCGCGAGCGGTCCAGCAATAGCCGGGTGATCGTCAGCATAGCGGGCCGTCGTTTTCGCCTGACTGCCAATGCCACCGACGCATGGTCCCAGGATAAGCGTATGGATGCGGCGCTGGTCGCGGCGATCCACTCAGCTAAAAGCATGACGATAGAAAGCATTGGACGAGATGGAAGGCCGATTGTGGATGCTTATTTGCTTCGTGGGGCAGCAACGGCCATCGATGCCGCATCTCTGGGTTGCTCTCGGTTAAATCGATAGAGTTGTCTGATCAGCTCGATTTTTTGGAGCGATCCCGGCGATATTTGTCATGACATGACAAACAGGTTTGCCGCAATTCCATCAATTGGGTTTTGAATAGTTCCTTGTCGCCCGTTTTGGCTGTTTCAGATAATTTGTTCGCACGTTCCGCATAGAGGCTGGCGAGATTATTAAAGTCTTCTCGGTCGCTCCAGACAGTTGGCAATGCATTGGATTTTGCATTCACCGAACCGTCAGGAAACATTCCAGGTAGCGCTTTGGCCCACCCGGCTAGAGCCTGTGCCGTGAAAGCCAGTCCCTTTACGTCGCCGCCATTGTTAGCGATGCCGAACATTCCGCCAAACAATCCGGCAGACATCCAGTAGGCTGAGCGCCGTGCGGTGACGAGCTCATCAACGCTCAGTTCGACCATCTTGGCTTCTGTCGAAGCACTTTCGTCTTCATGGTCCTTCGCGGAAACGGCAGTCGTTGTTGCCAACGCGGTTGCTGCAGCTAGCAGATTGGTCGACGCTTTCATGGATCTTCTCCCGAATAGGCCCTGTTAGAAAAGGGCTGGTTTAATTTCATACAATGTAGTAGATATATATAGTGTCTCAAAAAGCCAACAAGAATCTGGGAGAGTTTGAAATTCTTGTGCTCGCTGCGATCCTTCGATTGGGCGAGGGTGCCTATGGCACGACCATCAAGACGGACATCGAACAACGGACCGGACGGTCAACATCATTGGGTGCGCTTTACGCAACGCTGACAAGAATGGAGGACAAGAAATATGTCCGATCCAAAGTGGGGGAAGCCACGGCGCAACGCGGGGGCAGGGCGAAGCGATATTATTCCATCGAACCACTTGGCCAACAGCAGCTTGAACAATCGATCCGCTCGATGCGCAACATGACCGAAGGGCTGGTTTCCTGGAGGATCGCGAAGTGAATTCGAATTCGTCCACCACTTTACCTCGTATCCTCCAGTCTCTGATAGGGTGGATTGCAGGTGCGGAATCCCGGGAATTTGTGCTGGGCGATCTTCAGGAAGAATATGGCGCGCGTTCCAGTGAAGAAAATGCACAATGGTGGCTATGGCGCGAAGTTTTTGCTGCCATTCCGGGGCTGCTGCTACTCCGTCTTCGCAAAGTGAATTTCCACTCCATTGGCCTGACCGGCTTAATCACAATTGCGGCTTATCTGATACTGATCCTCTGGGGTGCCTATGTGACAAGGCCGATAATGATCGGCCTGCGCGACAGCTTTCCGGACAGTCAGTCGATCAACTATTTCTTCTGGTACCTGCCTGTGCGCATTACTGGCATTTTTATGGTCACGGCGTCCATCGCTTATCTGGTGTTTAGAGATCGAGCGAAATTTGGTCAGAATTTTACTCAGCGCCTGCTGCCGCTCATGCTTTTGATACTGCTGCCCCAGATATGGATTTGGGTTTTTTCCGATGGCGACTATTCGCTGGTGGATAGTGTTATCAGAATAGCCGCGGACGGTTTTGCGCTTCTTCTCGGTGCTTTTTTTGGCGGCTGGCTGAGAAAGCGGCGCATTCAGAAGTAGCTTTTGAAATTTGTCTACTGGCTGTTCACTGCTTCGCCAACAATCTGACCAATCCGGTCGGCTTTCGCCAAGGCACGCAGAAAATTGCCACTCCAGATTTTGGCGATCTGATTCTCGCTATAGCCGCGTTTCAGCAGCCCGGCCGTCACATTGGCTGCCTCGCTGGCATCAACAAATCCTCCCATACCGCCACCATGATTGAAGTCCGTTCCAATGCCGACATGGTCTATACCGATGCGCTTTACGATATAGTCGATATGATCGATCATCCGGTCAACCGAACTTGGCCCGTAGTTGCGCGCATCGACATCAGGAAGGATGTGCGTTTTTTGAGATCAGGAATCTCCCAATAAAGCTCATAGGGATAAGAATAGGCTTCGGGTAGGTCATGACCGAGCCGCACTTTTTTGATTGCGGTGAGCAATGCGGGATCAGAAAGATCCACCAGATAAGCGCCGAATGACGCAACGTGTATCACGCCACCATTTTTGCCAATCGCGTCAATTTCCTCATCCGATAGATTGCGAGAGACGTTGGACAACGCCCGCACATTGGAATGGCTTGCAATCACCGGCGCGTCGGACAGTTTGATGGTTTGGAGCGTTGCGGCCTTTGACATTTGTGAGATGTCAATCAAGGCTCCGAGAGTATTTAATCTTCTGATTGCGGTAATGCCAAGTTCTGAGAGACCTCCATGCTCTTCTGCAACCTCGTAGTCCTTCTTTTCGGCAATATACAAAGGCCGCGAGCTGTCCGAAAAATCATTATGCCCCATATGGTTGAGCCCAAAAACGCGAACGCCGGATTTATGGTAACGATCGATTTCATTGACATTGCCACCCAGCGCTCGGGCATTTTGAAAACCGAGGATGAGGACGGTTTTTTCCAGTACTAGTCGCAGCCCTGATTTCCGTCGCATCCGTTTCAATCACAATATCTTCATTCAGATTGGCAATCTTCAACGCTTTCGCCAGTTTGGCATTGGCTTCCGCTTTGGCAGCAGCATCGCCTCCTTTTGTTCGTGGGCCGGGATCGACCGCGATTGCCATGACCACGGCATCGACTTTGCCAGCGCGCAACTTATCTGGATGCACTTTTGAAAGGCCGTCGGAGGCCAGATAGGTTTTTGATGTTTCAGGTAGGACGATGTCTGCGTGAGCATCCAGTACCAGCACATCCTCGTGAACGCGCTGTGCCTTTTCTACCTGCGTTTCAACTGAGGCGCTAGGTACTGACTGCGGCGCCTGTTGCTGAGGCATACAGGAAGCCAGCAGAATTCCCAATGCCGGAAGCATGGCTTTCTTCAGCTTGTCGTAGATTTCGGAACCCGTTTTTTGCGTCATCTTATTGCGCCCCATCCGTCCGTGACTAGCCGAGGACGCTAGGAGGTCTTCGGCCTGTTAACAAGTATAGGGGTTTAGCGGGCGCTATTCGGTGGTGATTTTAGCAGCCACTTCCTCAATCGATCCGACAACCAGAAGCGGTGATCCGCCAACCATTCCGACGTTGGTCTGGCCATTTTCGCCGGTTCGAAGCCATGCGATATTTTGCACGGCCACCATATAATCGCCGCCACGGGATTCGAGTAGAATGAATTTCATCTTGTTGTCTCCTGACCACAGAGACACTATCTCCCAACAATCATTTATCCGTTCCCATAGATGATTACCAAAATGCTAAGAATTCGACATTAGCCACAAAGCTGGCATTTGATCAGAACCAGCACTATATCCGCGCTTATGCAGATTCCCGGCCATATTGACCCCGTTCCCTTGCCCGCCAAAGTGACACCGCGAGAAGATGGCAAGGTGGATATTATCGGCCTCAGCCAGCCTGAAATACGCGATTTGATGGTTGAAGCAGGTCTGGATGCAAAACAGGCCAAATTGCGTTCGAAGCAGGTTTTTCACTGGATGTATCATCGCGGTGTGATGGAATTTGACCAGATGACCGATCTGGGCAAGCAGTTGCGCCCCTGGATGGCTGAGCGTTTCGTTGTTGGTCGCCCGGAAATTGTTGAAGCGCATCTGTCGGAAGATGGTACACGCAAATGGTTACTTCGATCCGCCGATGGGCAGGAATATGAGATGGTTTTCATCCCAGATGATGATCGCGGGACGTTGTGTATTTCGTCGCAGGTCGGTTGTACGTTAAATTGCCGGTTCTGCCACACAGGCACGATGCGGCTAGTGCGCAATTTGACGCCCGGAGAAATTGTTGGACAAGTGATGCTGGCGCGGGATGATCCGGGTGAATGGCCCAAGGGCGTGATGGATTTTGCTGACGATGAAGCTGCGGAGAACGCAAAGGAATATAATCAGGCCTATAAGTCTGACGGACGTTTGCTGACTAATATCGTCCTGATGGGCATGGGTGAGCCGCTTTACAATTTCGATAACGTCCGCGACGCCATGAAAGTGGTGATGGATGGCGCCGGACTGGCACTTTCCCGTCGCCGGATAACATTATCAACCAGCGGCGTTGTACCAATGATTGCGCGGGCAGGGGAGGAGATCAACGTCAATCTCGCCATTTCCCTGCATGCGGTGAACAAGGAAACACGTGACGAAATCGTCCCGCTCAACCGCAAATATTCGATTGAGGAATTGCTGCAGGCCTGTGCTGATTATCCGGGCGCCAGCAATGCTCGGCGGATAACCTTTGAATATGTTATGCTTAAGGACAAGAATGACAGTGATCAGGATGCGCGAGAATTGGTCAATTTGCTGCGTAACTATGATCTCCCGGCAAAGGTCAACCTGATCCCGTTTAATCCGTGGCCGGGATCAGATTATGAATGTTCGACGCCGGAGCGGATCAAGGCATTTTCGAAAATCATCTTCGATTCAGGGATCAGCGCACCAGTCCGAACCCCGCGTGGACAGGATATTATGGCGGCATGCGGCCAATTGAAATCCTCCAGCGAGAAGAAATCGCGTGCGGAACTGGACCGGCTCGCGGAAGAGAAGCAGGCTGCGCTCGGTTAAGCCGCCGCGATTACATCGATTTCAACCATCAGTTCAGGCAGGGCGAGAGCTTTCACTTCAACAATGGTGTCAGCCGGGTAAGGCGGCACGAAAAACTTTTTTCGCGCTTCAACGATTTTCGGGAAATTCGCCATATCGGTCAGATATATCGTGACTTTGACAATCTGATCCCGGCTGCTGCCACCGGCAGTTAAAACGCGATCAATATTGGCGATGTTCTGTTCTAGCTGGGCATCGAAGTTTTTATCACCCACAATCGATCCATTCTCATCAATCGCTGCCTGCCCGGATAGGAAGAGCAAATCTCCCACTCGCCAGCCCGGCGCAATGGCAAAAGGGGCCAACGGATCCGGATGCAATCGGATCACCTCCTTATGGGTGCTCATAGTCGCTCTCCAATTTCGCTTTGTGTAACGATAACCTTCCCTTTGCTGAATAGCAGTTTATGGTGGTTTTGAGAAATGACTGACATCAAGTCTGCAAAACGCCGTCGACACGGCCTGACCACGCGCCTGTGGCACTGGATAAACGCGCTGTGTCTGCTGGTACTCCTGATGAGCGGACTTACGATCTTCAACGCCCATCCGCGGCTCTACTGGGGCGAATATGGTTCGAACGATGACTATGCTTGGATGGCAGTAGGATCGGGTGAGACGTTCGGATATTTGCGGTTTGGTGAAACACGGATTGAGACTACCGGGATACTCGGTAACTGGAAGGACGACGAAGGCCAGACACAGACCTGGGCCTTTCCCGGATGGGCGACCATTCCATCTTACTATAGCCTTGCGGACGGACGGCGCTGGCACTTTTTCTTTGCCTGGATTTTTAGTATCGGATTGACGCTTTTTATGGTGCGTTCTTTTTGGAGCCGGCATGTCCAGCGTGATTTGCATATTGGACGCCGTGAATGGAACCCGCTCAACCTTTGGCGGAGTTTTCGAGAGCATAGCAAATTCAGAGTTATTCGAAATTCGGTGAACGAACCCTATAACAGCATCCAGAAAGTTGCCTATGTTGGCGTGATTTTTGTTCTGTTGCCGCTCATGATTTTCACTGGCCTCGCCATGTCTCCCGCGATGGATGCCAACTGGCCGATCCTGACCGATATGTTTGGTGGGCGCCAATCGGCGCGTTCGATTCATTTCATCGCGGCGTTTCTATTGGTTCTGTTTTTCATCGGCCATCTGCTAATGGTGCTTTTGTCTGGGCCGTTCCGGTCGATCTGGAGTATGATTGCGGGAGGGGAGAAGCGTGAGGAATAAGCTGATTACCCGGCGCAATATTCTCATTGGCTCCGCTGGAGGCCTCTTATCAGGCTGCGATTCACTAAGCCGCAACTCCGCCTTTCAGGATGTTTTGTCCAGCGTAGAGACCGCCAATTTCGCCGTGCAGCGCGCACTTGGCGACAGAATGGAACTGGCAACAGAATACAATGTTGCCGACCGGTCCCCAACCTTCCGCGCCAATGGCACCCGTGATCCGGGCACGCCTAGTTATGCGGCCAGCGCAGCACAGGATTTTGCGAACTGGCAGCTTCGGTTCACGGGACTTTTTAACAAGCCGCAAAATTTCTCACTGTCAGCGCTGCAATCGATGCCGCAACGAACCCAGATTACGCGCCACGATTGTGTCGAAGGATGGAGCGCAATTGGTCAGTGGACTGGTGTGCCACTCAAAATGCTCCTCGACCTTGCTGACCTGAAAGATAGCGCGAGATATCTTGTGTTTTACTGCGCCGATAAGCTGGGTGGTCGCGCTTACTATGAGAGTATCGATCTGCTTGATGGCTATCACCCGCAAACAATCATGGCGCATCGCCTCAATGGAGAGGCCTTACCCATAGAAAACGGCGCACCACTGCGTCTAAGGGTGGAGCGTCAACTAGGCTATAAACATGCTAAATATGTGACTGGCGTTGAGGCTGTTGCATCGCTTGGGGGAATTGGTGAGGGAAAAGGCGGCTACTGGCAGGACGTCGCCAATTACGAATGGTATGCTGGGATATGATAGCCTGCTAGGGAATTGATAAGAACAGGCAGGGTCGCGCCGACGGGGGTATGAATGTCGATGATTGGAAGGTTTCTTGACCCATTGGTCAAGAAGGGAGAGCTCACATTAATACACGCCGATGGCGCGACGGAAACATTTGGAACACCGACGGAAGGCCATCCCAATGTTACGCTTCGGCTAACCGATAACAAAGTTGTCCGAGATGTTTTGCTCGATCCGTGTCTGGGTGCGGCAGAAGCGTTATGGATGG
The DNA here is from genome assembly GCA_951813595.1 of uncultured Parasphingorhabdus sp. Taxonomy (GTDB): domain Bacteria; phylum Pseudomonadota; class Alphaproteobacteria; order Sphingomonadales; family Sphingomonadaceae; genus Parasphingorhabdus. The sequence goes on from CATOTQ010000004.1 coordinate 30,358, forward strand.
TCGGCTAGTTCTGGAGCAGGGCGACGTCATGGAGTTGATCCAGCTTGCACGCAGCAACAAACCCTGGGAGCGCGGCGGTGTTTTGAAAGAAACCTCCGCCCCGAATAAAATGCTGAATGCGGTGATCGGCAAATTTGACCAGATAAATGGTTTGGGGCGTTCGAAAGATAACGTTGCGCATCACTATGACCTGGGCAATGACCTCTATCGGCTGTTCCTCGACGAAGACCTCCAATATACATGTGCCTACTATCCGCGCGACGATATGACGCTCGAAGAGGCCCAGCTTGCAAAGAAGGCGCATGTCGCGGCCAAACTGGCGTTGGAGCCGGGACAGCGAGTGGTCGACATAGGATGCGGCTGGGGCGGGCTGGCGCTGTATTTGAACAAGGTTGCCGATGTTGATGTTCTAGGGATCACGCTGAGTGAAGAGCAACTGGCGTTTGCCGTGGAACGTGCGGAGAAAGCAGGCGTTGCGGACCGTGTGAAATTTGAACTGATCGACTATCGCGATCTAGCCGAGCGAGATGCCGGGCAGTTTGACCGGATCGTTTCGGTTGGGATGTTCGAGGCAGTAGGGACGCCGCAGTTCAAGACATTCTTCCGCTGCTGTGCGAACCTGATGAAAGATGACGGCGTGATGCTCCTTCACACGATTGGTCGTTTTGGGCGTCCAAGCAAAACCGATGCTTTTACACGCAAGTATATATTCTCCGGCGGTTATATTCCGGCGCTCAGCGAAACTCTGGCGGCGAGCGAACATTACCGTTTGATGGTCACTGATATTGAGACTTTGCGGCTGCATTACGCCAAGACCTTGCGCGAATGGTATAAACGCACAGTTGCGAACAAAGACGCGATCATCGACCTCTATGACGAACGCTTCTTCCGCATGTGGACATTCTATCTCGCGGGTGCGACGGCTGCCTTTGAGAGCGGCGGGATGTGCAATTATCAGATCCAGTTCAGCCGCAATCGCCGGACCTTGCCGCTCAGCCGTGACTATATTGGCGAGACAGAGAAAAATCTGCTCAGCTAGCGCCTTCGGGGTATTTCTCGTCCATCGCTTCCTTGTCGAATGCGATTAGTTCCTCCAGCACATCAAGATCGATTTTTTTGAGCTGTGTCACATAAAGACAGGCCGCGCCGCGTTTGTGAGGTCCAAGCTTATCAAGCAATTTTGTTTGCTTTGCTTTGTTCTTCGCCTCGCTGGTGCAACTTAGCACATAAAGGCTCATATTCGCTTTGCGCGGGCTGAAACCAGAGCGACACATATCGCCTTCGCGGCCTGTTTCATATTTGTAATGATAGCTGCCAAAGCCAATTATGCTGCCACCCCACATTTTTGGCTTGTGGCCGGTAATGCGCGTGAACATTTCCAGCAAAGTCTTGGCATCTTCCTTCCGGACTTTGTGATCGACGCTCTCGATAAACGCCATCACATCGCCATCATTCTCCACCGTCTTGTTCTGTGCCTGAGCCATATTTTCTTTCCTCAAAACGCTAGCATTGCACCAAAAAGAACAGCCTGATAGGCGCGCAGCTTCAACAGGAAAGATATGGATATGAGCGATTCTGTCAAACGGGTGGTTCTGGCCTTCTCCGGCGGCCTCGATACCAGTGTCATTTTGAAATGGCTGCAGCAGGAATATCAGTGCGAAGTGGTGACCTTTACAGCTGATCTAGGGCAGGGTGAAGAGTTGGGACCAGCACGCCGTGTTGCCGAAACACTTGGCGTGAAGCCCGAGCATATCTTTATCGATGATTTGCGCGAAGAATTTGTGCGCGATTTTGTCTTTCCGATGATGCGGGCCAATGCCCTTTATGAGGGTCAGTATCTGCTCGGTACATCCATTGCGCGGCCGCTTATATCGAAACGCCAAATTGAAATTGCCAAGCTGACCGATGCCGATGCTGTAGCGCATGGCGCCACCGGTAAAGGCAATGACCAGATCCGTTTTGAACTGGGCTATTATGGTCTCAATCCCGATGTGAAAGTGATCGCTCCGTGGCGCGAGTGGGATTTGACTAGCCGGACGCGGCTCATTGAGTTTGCCGAAAAGCACCAGATTCCAGTGCCAAAGGACAAAAGAGGCGAAGCGCCATTTTCGACCGATGCGAACATGCTTCATACTTCGTCCGAAGGCAAAGTGCTGGAGGATCCATGGGAAGAAGTGCCGGATTACGTCTATTCGCGGACCAACAATCCCGAAGATGCACCCGATACGCCCGAATATATCACGATTGATTTTGAACGCGGCGATGGCGTGACAATCAATGGCGAAGCAATTTCGCCTGCGACCTTGCTTGAAAAGCTTAACGACTATGGGCGAGAGCATGGCATCGGGCGATTGGATCTCGTTGAAAATCGCTTTGTCGGCATGAAGTCGCGCGGCATGTATGAAACGCCGGGCGGCACAATTTATCTCGAAGCCCATCGGGGTATTGAGCAGCTAACGCTCGACAGCGGCGCGATGCATATGAAAGACGAGATCATGCCGCGCTATGCCGAGCTGGTCTACAACGGCTTCTGGTTCGCGCCCGAGCGGGAGATGCTTCAGGCGGCAATTGATAAATCGCAGGAGCGTGTCACCGGGACCGTGCGTTTGAAGCTCTACAAAGGCAGCGTGAATGTTGTTGGTCGCAAGGCGGATGTCGATTTCAACCTGTATAGCCAAGATGTGGTGACTTTTGAGGATGATCAGGGCGCTTATGATCAGAAAGATGCCGAAGGCTTTATCAAGCTGAATGCATTGCGGTTAAGGTTGCTCGGCAAGCGGAATGGCTAGCATCTCGTGCTGAATTCACTTCTCATTTTGTCACTGGGTTTCGTCGTTCTCATAGTCGGTGGCGAACTGCTTGTGCGCGGTGCGGTGCGTGTCGCGGAACGTGCCGGTATGTCGCAATTGCTAATTGGCCTTACCATCGTTGGTTTTGGCACGTCTGCACCAGAATTGGTCGCCAGCGTTGAGGCTGCCAGGGCAGGTTCTCCGGGGATTGCATGGGGCAATGTGGTGGGGTCGAACCTTGCGAACAGTCTGCTTATTCTTGGAGCGGCTTCGGTGATTTTACCGATGGTCGTTCCGCGCGGGCCGCTTTGGCGTGATGGTGGATTGGCGCTGGCGGTTACCATTGCCCTTTGGTGGGTGGCCACAACGACAGTTATCACCATTGCGATTGGCGCTGCCTTTCTGGTGCTTCTGGCGGGATATCTTAGTTACGCCTATTGGGCCGAGCGGACGCAGCCTGTTGGTGCCACGGCCGTGCATGAAAAGGCGGAAGCACTGGAAGTGACCGATACGCATTTGCATGATGAACAGCCCTTGTGGCGCTCGTTTCTGGTCTTGATAGCGGGGATCGTGATGATCGTACTCGGCGGTCGCTGGCTGGTAGAAGGCGCGGTTGATCTGGCGAGATTTATCGGCATGAGTGAGGCAGTGATTGGCTTGACAGTGATTGCTATTGGCACTTCGCTGCCAGAGCTAGTGACTTCTGTAATTGCTGCTTACAAAGGCGCTAGCGCAGTGGCGCTGGGCAATGTTTTGGGTTCGAATATATTTAACCTTCTGCTCATTGGCGGAGTGACAGCAATGATTGCGCCGGGAACCATCCCAATTGAGATCGCCAGTTATGGCTTGCCACTGCTGATTGTAGTTTCGGTGGTGCTGATGATTTTCGCCGTGACCGGGCGACTAATTTCTCGCTGGGAAGGGGCTTTGCTGCTCATAATCTATTTCGCCCAACTGACTTACAACGTCGTCGCGGTTTAGCCGAATTGGAAAAGATGGAGGCCTCATCGGGGTTGACTGAAATTCTAGAATTCGATAATTCTGGAAATATGGAAACGAATCAGCAATCTGTTGACACTCTATCGGCCCTGTCAGCACTGGCACAGGAGCATCGTCTCGCGGTGTTCCGCTTGCTGGTGCAGACTGGGCCAGATGGGCTACCCGCGGGAGATATTGCCGAGAAACTGGATATTCCCTCCAGTTCGCTATCCTTCCACTTGTCTCACCTGAAACAAGGCGGGATTGTTGATGTCGAGCGACAGGGGCGGTCGCAAATCTACCGCGCAGACTTTGCCGCAATGAACCGGTTAATCACTTACCTACTCGAAAACTGCTGTGCCGGATCTGATTGTGCCGGACCCGCTGTCAGAGAACTTATGACCACTGGAGAAACGCAATGAAACGCATGCATTTGAACGTCAAAGTATCGGATATGGAGAAATCCAGAGCCTTCTATTCGCAGCTTTTTGCAGCGGAACCAGCGGTTGAGAAAGACGACTATATAAAATGGATGGTCGATGACCCGTTCATCAATTTCTCGATTGAGCCTGCGAATGGCCACACCGGCATAGCCCATGTCGGGATTCAGGCGGAGCAGCCCGAAGAGCTAAAGGAGGTCTACGAACGTGTTACTGCAGCGGCTGGGCCGAAATTCGAGGAAGGCGAAACCACTTGTTGTTATGCCTCGTCTGAGAAGAATTGGACTGCCGACCCCGATGGCCTGATCTGGGAAGCCTTCTATACCGAGGGGCAGGTTACCCATTATGGCAAGCTGCCGGAACTCGATGGTGCTGTCATCAGCGACGGCGGTGACTCAGCGGCCTGCTGCTTGAAATAAAACTGCAACACACCGGGAATAGGGGCAGTTCATGACAAATTTACTGATCCTTTGCACCGGCAATTCGGCGCGTTCGATTATGGGCGAAGCTATTGCGAACAGGCTCGGCGATGGACGGCTAACCACATATTCGGCGGGATCACATCCCAAGGATACACCGCATCCCGCCGCAATGGCGCTTCTGGAAGTGAAGGAATATGAAATCAGCCAGTTCCGCTCAAAAAGCTGGGACGAGTTTACCGGTCCGGATGCGCCGCGCATCGATATCGTGATCACCGTTTGCGACAATGCCGCCGGTGAAACTTGTCCGATATTTCCGGGGCGTATGATCAAGGGGCATTGGGGAATTCCCGATCCCGCTGCGGTCGAAGGCGAAGGCCAGAATGAAGCGTTCCGCGTAGCCTATGACCGGCTTGAAGATCGGATCAAAGCGCTGCTGGCGCTAAATTTCGAAAAACTGGACCCCGGCGATCTGCAAAACAACCTGACCATCATCGGTCGGATGCCAAGCGCAACTCGGTTGACCGCCGATGCCTGAATTTTCACGGGCGCAGCGGCTGGGCGCGGAGGCAGTCGGATCGTTTTTCCTGTTCGTAACGGTGGTCGGTTCCGGGATTATGGCTGAAAGCCTGTCTGATGGGAATGTGGCAATTGCCTTGCTCGGTAACACGTTGGCAACCGGTGCGATCCTGTTCGTGTTGATCGCGATCCTTGCGCCGATTTCGGGTGCACATTTCAATCCTGCGGTGACCTTGGTTATGGCCCTTCGCAAGGAATTGAGCGCAGGTGAGGGCGTGCTCTTCGTCGCGGCGCAACTGATCGGCGGGATCATCGGCGTTTGGATGGCACATTATATGTTCGAAGCGCCCATATTCCAGTTTAGCGAGAAAATTCGCACAGGTAACGGCCAGTGGCTGGGAGAGATGATCGCGACCTTCGGATTGCTTTTCACGATCCTCGGCACAGTGAAATTCCGTCCCGAATGGGTGGCGCCGGCCGTCGGGCTTTATATCTCGGCTGGCTACTGGTTTACCAGTTCTACAAGCTTCGCCAATCCCGCGATTACTGTGGGTCGGGCTTTTTCCAATAGTTTTGCGGGCATTGCTCCGGAAAATGTGCTGGCTTTTGTGGTGGCGCAGTTTGCGGGCGCGGTGTTGGCCTGGTTGCTGGCGGGGTGGTTGTTTGAAGCGAAGGCTCCTGAATAGGATCGGCAATTTTTCCTTCGATATAGCTCCGTAACTGAGAGGAGCCGAAGGTGGCGCGGCTATCCAGAGCATCTGTGAATGCCGCTCTGGATTGCTTCGCTGCGCTCGCAATGACGAGTTATGTCAAAAGACGAGTGTGCCAACATAATTCAATCGTTGCATTGTAGGGAATCACGCCCTACATAGCCCCTATCCCAACATTGTGAGATTTGAAGGGGCTGACGCCAGACGGGGCCGGCGACAAAAGCCATTGGATTTTAAGGACCCATTTTGACCGATATGAACGTCATTACCAAGCTGATTGAACCGGAAGCGGAAGCGCTCGGTTTTGAGCTGGTGCGCGTGCAGTTTGTGGCGGGGGCGGATGAGCCTACGCTGCAGGTCATGGTGGAACGTCCCGAAACCGGGCAACTCAATATCGACGACTGCGCGGCGCTATCGCGGCGTGTGTCGGAAAAACTCGACGCGCTGGAAGAGCAGGGCAAGGACCCGATCGATCATGCCTACCGGCTGGAAATCAGTTCGCCCGGCATTGATCGTCCGCTAACCCGTGCGAAAGACTATCAAAACTGGTCCGGCCATGAGGCGCGGATCAACCTGAAAGAGGCGGTTGCGGGCAAGAAACAGTTGCGCGGAAACCTCGAAGGCATTGATGGCGACATAATAAAGATTGACGATCGCAAGGTAGGCAGTCAGGAGACGCCGCTAGAGAACGTCCATAGTGCGAAATTGATTCTCACCGACGCCCTGATCGCTGCGACCGTGCCGGTTTCAGCCGAAGGCGCCGATGAAATTGAAGAACTTTTGGAAGAACAGGAAGACTAACGATGAGCAGTGCTATTTCTGCAAACAAGGCCGAATTGCTGGCGATTGCCAACGCGGTTGCGACCGAGAAAATGATCGATAAATCGATTGTGATCGAGGCATTGGAAGAAGCAATCCAGAAAGCGGCGCGTGCCCGCTATGGTGCGGAAAATGACATCCGTGCGAAGCTCGACGTGCAAACCGGCGGCCTGCGTCTATGGCGTGTTGTGGAAGTCGTTGAAGAAGTCGAAGACTATTTCAAGCAGGTTGACCTGAAGCAGGCCGAGAAGCTGGAAAAAGGTTCAGCAATTGGCGACTTTATCGTTGATCCGCTGCCTGAAGTTGATCTGGGCCGTATCGATGCGCAATCCGCCAAGCAGGTGATCTTCCAGAAAGTCCGCGACGCAGAGCGAGAACGTCAGTTTGAAGAATTCAAGGATCGCGGCGGTGAAATCATCACCGGTGTGGTCAAATCGGTCGAATTTGGTCATGTCGTGGTCGATCTGGGCCGCGCCGAAGGCGTTATTTGCCGCGACCAGCAAATTCCGCGCGAAGCCGCCCGTGTTGGTGGCCGCGTGCGCAGCCTGATTTTGGACGTGCGCCGCGAAAACCGCGGGCCACAGATTTTCCTTTCCCGTGCCCATCCTGATTTCATGCGTCTATTGTTCGCTCAGGAAGTGCCGGAAATATACGACGGCATTATCGAAATTAAAGCCGCCGCCCGTGATCCGGGAAGCCGCGCCAAAATCGGTGTGATCAGCCATGACAGCTCGATTGACCCGGTCGGTGCCTGCGTGGGTATGAAGGGTAGCCGTGTTCAGGCCGTTGTGCAGGAAATGCAGGGCGAGAAAATCGACATCATTCCATGGTCGGAAGATATCGCGACCTTCGTCGTGAACGCGCTCCAGCCCGCTACGGTTGCCCGCGTTGTGATTGACGAGGAAGAAGGCCGGATCGAGGTGGTTGTTCCTGATGATCAGCTTAGCCTTGCTATTGGCCGCCGCGGCCAGAATGTCCGTCTGGCGTCGCAGCTGACGGGTCTGGCGATCGATATCATGACCGAGGCAGATTCATCCGAGAAACGTCAGGCAGAATTCGCAGCGCGTACATTGATGTTCCAGGAAGATCTGGATGTTGATGAGACGCTGTCGCAGCTTCTTGTTGCTGAGGGTTTTAGCGAGATGGAAGAGGTTGCTTATGTGGTGCCTGAAGAAATCGCGAATATTGAAGGTTTTGATGAAGAGCTGGCCGCCGAGCTGCAAAGCCGTGCGGTTGAAGCGCTCGAGCGCCGCGAAGCAGAAGCCAAAGCCAAACGTACCGAGCTTGGCGTTGAAGACGCTGTCGCCGAGCTACCGCATCTGACTGAAGCGATGCTGGTGACGCTAGGTGAAGCAGGCCTGAAAACGCTTGATGATGTGGCCGATCTCGCAACAGACGAGCTTATCCTCAAGCGCAAGTCCGAACCGCGCCGCCGCAATGACAATCGCAAGCCCGATCCCGATGGTGTATTGGCCCAATATGGTTTTACCGAAGAGCAGGGCAACGAGATCATCATGGCTGCGCGTGCGCACTGGTTCGAGGACGAAGACGAGCCTGAAGCGGCACCAGCTGCTGAAGCCGAAAATGGGGAGGACGCAGATGCGGAAGCTCCCCAATGAGACGCCTTCTAATCCTTTAGAGCGCGTACCACACCGAAAATGCATACTCACTGGGGAAAGTCTTCCCCAGAACGGGTTGGTGCGTTTGGCGATGGGGCCTGAAGGTCAGATTGCAGCCGATATACGAGCAAAGGCTCCGGGACGCGGCGCATGGATTTCGGTGGATCGCGATGCGTTGGAAACGGCACAGGCTAAAGGTCAGCTCAAAAGTGCATTGTCGCGCGCTTTCAAAACTGGCGCGCTGGATATTCCGGATGATCTGGCAGACCAGCTTGAAAATGCGCTGAAACAGGCAACATTAGACCGGTTGGGTCTGGAATCACGAGGCGGAACGCTGGTGTCCGGTTCAGAAAAAATCGAAACCGAGGCGCGGCAGGGAAAACTGGCCATGCTCTATCATGCGTCCGATGCGGGTATTGATGGTTCTTCCAAGCTGGATCAGGCATGGCGTGTGGGTTCTGACAAAGAGGGACAGGATTTGCGCGGAATCACTTTGCCAGTGGACCGACAGGGGCTTTCTGTGGCATTGGGCCGCCAGAATGTGGTGCATATCGGGATAACCGATAAGCGCGCAGCGGGGCGGATATCGCATATGCTGGATAGATGGCTCCACTTTATCGGTTCTGGTAAGGTGACCGGCGATGCGGGGGAAAAAGTTGCGTAGCTCAGTTAAGTTATCTGGGTAAACATTTGAAGTTATACATATTTAAGGATTAAGTCTGTTCGATGAGTGAAGATAACAAAGATACCGCCAAACCTGCACGCAAGCCCTTGGGGCTGAAGCGTTCGGTCGAGCCTGGCGAAGTCAAACAGACGTTCAGCCACGGACGCACCAACAAGGTCGTGGTCGAGGTCAAGCGCAAGAAGCTGGTCGGTAAACCCGGCGCTCAGGAGGCGGCGAAAGAAGCCGTCAAGCAAGTAGCGGAACCGGCTCCCGCTCCGGTAGCTGAAAAACCTGCTCCCGCGCCTGCACCGGATGACACGCTGACCCGTCAGGAGAAGCAGGCGAAATTGCTGCGTGAGGCCGAAGAAGCCCGTCTGGTGGCGGTGGAAGAAGCGCGCAAACGCGACGCCAAAGAGAAAAAAGACCAGACCGAGGAAGAGAAAAAGCGCGCTGAAGAGAAGCGCAAAGCCGAAGAAGAAGCCGCCAAGAAGGCGCAGGAAGAAATTGCTGCTGCTGAAGCAGCTGATGCGTCTGCCGCTGCAGAGGATGGCGCGGTCAAGCCGGCCGCGAAGACCGATAGTCGCCCGGCGCCGCGCAAATTTACTCCTGTGGAATCGCCGAAGCGTGCCAAGCCGGACAAACAGAAGCAAAACCGTGGCAGTGATCGCAAAGATCGCCGCCAGCAGGGCAAATTGACTGTCAATCGCGCGCTGCGCGGTGAAGATGGTGCCGCACGTGCCCGATCACTCGCAGCCCTAAAACGCGCCCGCGAAAAAGAAAAACGTGCGCAAATGGCGGGCCAACCCAACGAACCGCGCGAAAAACAGGTTCGCGATGTGGTCGTGCCGGAAGCCATTACTGTTGGCGAACTCGCCAAGCGTATGGGTGAAAAAGGTACGGATCTGGTGAAACCGCTGTTCAACATGGGCTCGATGGTTACGGTCAACCAGACGATTGATCAGGATACGGCTGAACTTCTTGTCGAAGAATTTGGCCACAATATCCAGCGTGTTTCCGAAGCCGATGTGGAGATTGATACCGAGGCTGATGTCGATCCGGAAGATACGCTGAAACCGCGTCCTCCGGTAGTTACGATCATGGGCCATGTCGATCATGGCAAGACCTCGCTGCTCGATGCCTTGCGCGGAACCGATGTGGTTGCCGGTGAAGCGGGCGGAATTACCCAGCATATCGGTGCCTATCAGGTGAAAATGAAGAACGGCGACAAGGTCACCTTCCTTGATACGCCGGGCCATGAAGCATTCACTGAAATGCGGATGCGCGGTGCCAATGCCACCGATATCGTGATCCTGGTGGTCGCGGCGGATGATGGCCTGATGCCGCAGACGATTGAGGCGATTAATCACACCAAGGCGGCTGAAGTGCCGATGATTGTCGCGATCAACAAGATCGACAAGGAAGGCGCAAACCCGCAAAATGTGCGTGCGCGCCTGCTCGAGCATGAGGTGATGGTTGAGGAAATGTCGGGTGATGTGCTCGATGCAGAGGTTTCTGCGCTCAAGAAGACGAACCTCGAAGAATTGATGGAGAAAATCCACGTTCAGGCAGAATTGCTCGAACTCAAGGCCCGTCCGGACCGTGCTGCCGAAGGTATTGTGGTCGAGGCACAGCTCGACAAGGGTCGCGGCCCGGTCGCAACTGTGCTAGTCAAGCGCGGAACGTTGAAACGCGGCGATATCTTTGTAGTCGGCCCACATACCGGTAAAGTCCGCGCGATGATCGATGACAAGGGCAAGCAGGTGAAAGAAGCTGGCCCGTCCGCGCCGGTTGAAGTGCTTGGTCTGTCTGGCGTTCCGTCTGCAGGTGATCAGCTCGCCGTGGTCGAGGATGAAGGCCGTGCCCGCGAAGTTGCCGAATATCGCGCTGAGCAGGACAAATTGAAGCGTACAACACAGACGCCGACCAGCCTTGAGAATATGTTCTCTGCGGCGGCAGATAGCGCGATGGAATATCCGTTGCTCGTCAAAGCTGATGTGCAGGGTTCTGCCGAGGCGATTGTGCAGGCGCTGAACAAGATTTCCAACGACTATATCAAGGTGCGCATCCTGCACAGCGGAGTGGGTGCGATAACCGAGAGTGACGTGACGCTCGCTGCGGCGAGCAACGCTCCGATTATCGGCTTTAACGTGCGTCCCAATGCCAAAGCGCGTGAGATCGCCAAACGCGACAATGTCCGCCTGAAATATTTCGATATCATCTATGATCTGACCGATGAAATTCGTGCGGAAATGGCCGGTGAACTGGGTCCGGAGAAGATCGAGAATGTTCAGGGCCGCGCCGAAGTCAAGGAAGTGTTCAAGTCCGGCAAGAAGGACAAGGCCGCTGGTCTGCTGGTCACCGAAGGTGCCCTGCGCAAAGGCCTGTTTGCCCGCCTGACCCGCGAGGATGTGATTGTCAGCAAGACAACCATCGCTTCACTCCGCCGCTTCAAGGACGACGTCGAAGAAGTCCGCGCCGGCATGGAATGCGGTGCCGTGCTGGAGGATACCAACGATATCCAGCCGGGCGATATGCTGGAGGTCTTTGAAGTCGAAGAGAAAGAGCGGGTTCTTTGAGCTCAGAACGTAGGATACTCCTAGCCAAAGGCAGTCAAATTCTGATTTTGATTGGCAGTGTCTCACTTTGAGTTATTTTTCGTCGATGCCGTTTCCCACATGGCGCGTATCTCACTGTCAGGATGATTTTGCGCTTGCCATCGAGCCTCATAACGCCAGTTTTCAAGCTCTGCACCTGCAACGAGGGTTTGCCCGTCAATCTCATCGAGCCGCGCCCATAACGCCTTGCTGATTTTCAACGCTTTGACCCATTCCAGACAGCCGATTTTTGTCCATCGTCATACGTGAGCAGGGCGATAGCACCGGACTTTGCAAAGTTGAGATTGGCCAGACCTATCGAAAATTCCACCAGTTGCCCCGCCTTCAATTCGGGCAAATACACCAGATATTGATTGCCGGACTGATAGACGTTTTCGGCTATGGGGTACTCGATACCGTCATAATAGAAATGGTAACGGGTGACTTCGGGCAGTTCGCTATTCGGCGGCTCTCATGACGGGCGAAAGCTCCACTTTCCGGCTTGATCCTGTTCAAGCTCCGCCAAAATGCGCCGTGTCCGTTGGCGTTGCTCACGGAATGGCGGCATTTCTTTGCTGATTTCCTGTTCCAGCTCTGCCGGAGTACGGGTTTCGAGCAGTTCCAGGATCGCTTGTTCTAATTTCTCACGCCCTAAAATTGACAGCTTTCCATTTTGACTCATAATGTCCAGTAATGTCCAGAATGTGAATACTTTTCGGACACAGGGAACGGCTTGGAAAAAACCCTTTGAAATCAACGGGCGACTTGTCCGGTAAGTATGTACGGAAAATAAATGGCGAAAATAGGCTATATGCGCATCAGTACCGCAGACCAAAACACCGATTTACAGCGAGACGCTTTAGAGGCGGCGGGCTGCGATGAAATTTATTGCGATCACGGCGTATCAGGTACGAGGAGAAGCCGCCCAGAGTGGGACAAGGCCCTGGCAGTGGTCGGAGAGGGCGACACGCTCGTTATTTGGAAATTTGATCGTGCGTTCCGATCCCTGGCGCATTCGCTTGAGGTATTGGGGCTACTGGAAGAACGCGGGGCAGAGTTTCACGCGATCTCCGAGCGGATCGACACCAGCACGGCGACCGGAAAGCTCATGTATCACATACGCAATGCCTTTGCTGAATTCGAACACATGACGATTTGCGAGCGCACCAAGGCCGGACAAGAGGCGGCGTGGAAACGTGGAGCGCAGAAGGGCAGACCGAAAAAGCTTGCTGATATGAAATTGCAGTATGCGATTGACCGTATCGAGGCAGGGGAGGCCGTTGCACAAGTGGCGAAGGATTTGGGTGTGGCGCGTAGCACGCTTTACACGGCGATGGGGCAAATAGTGACTTTTCGAGACAGGGCGAAGCTATGAACGATATCAACCCCGAAGATCACGCCGAAAGCGAGAAACAGCTTAAAGCCATACAGAAAGAAAAAGAGGCTCTCGACGAGGATTTAGAAAACGGCAACATTACCGCGCGCGAGCATAAAAAGGGGCATTATATACATGAGTCAGGGCAATCGCGCTTAAAGTTTGACAACTGGCTTTGATCTCTCAGCCGCCTATCCGGCGGGGAGGTTCTGCATCCCAAAAGCCATCGATTTTCTGGTCTCTCAGCCGCCTATCCGGCGGGGAGGACAACTATGTAGCTAATAAACCAAATGCAGCCTCTCTCAGCCGCCTATCCGGCGGGGAGGTCGGAGGGCGTCCGTCCCTGCACGTCGCGGGCTCTCTCAGCCGCCTATCCGGCGGGGAGGCTACACAATGCAGTAGCTCGAGTATCGCGCAGTCTCTCAGCCGCCTATCCGGCGGGGAGGGACATCGCGACTTGCTACGCGATTAACGATCTTCTCTCAGCCGCCTATCCGGCGGGGAGGTCGTCAGATCGGAGGATCTCTGTGCGTGTCCATCTCTCAGCCGCCTATCCGGCGGGGAGGGGCCTCGGACGAGCGACAACAGTGATTAGCATTCTCTCAGCCGCCTATCCGGCGGGGAGGTGACGCATGTAGGTGGTTCTCTTTTTGTTCTCTCTCTCAGCCGCCTATCCGGCGGGGAGGCTGTCGTGATGTACCGTGCTCAAGCTGTAATTTCTCTCAGCCGCCTATCCGGCGGGGAGGTTGTAAACAGTCACTTAACTTCTCCTTAGTTTTCTCTCAGCCGCCTATCCGGCGGGGAGGATTTATGATTATGAAGATTTCAAGGCAGAACATCTCTCAGCCGCCTATCCGGCGGGGAGGAAATGTATAAGATAATAACTATAAGCAGATCATCTCTCAGCCGCCTATCCGGCGGGGAGGGACAGCGGCAAATTATTTTTCCAGCGGAGTTGTCTCTCAGCCGCCTATCCGGCGGGGAGGTCTCCCATTCCTGGAGGAAAATGATACAAAACAAGGCCTTAAAAGAAGACCTTCATATTTACCATCTTTTCAAAGAGCGGGCCAAGCTATTGATTTTACTAAGCAAATCCGAAGGGTCCAGAAAGACCCTTCGGACCCCCCCCTCGTGAAACCAGTCTGTTCCCCATAGGTCATGACAGGAAAAATTGTGTTACTGGCATCATAACAGGGAACGTCCAGGGTTACAAGTTTTCGCATTTCTGCATCCGTAATCGGGTCACCCTCCGGAGAGAGATCTCGCCAGGCGCGTTGAAGAATGTCTACAAACAGATACATTTTATTATCGTGTGTTTCTGCCGGTATCATGTTGAGATTGAGCTGTTTCCCGTGGCGCCAGATTGGCTGGCCACGTCCAAAGTTGGCATCGGCCGACCATGTGGCGTCCTCAAGGCTATTCCCTGACATGGCGTAGCGCAGGCGGTGCGCCGTGGACCTCCTGAACTTACGCGTAAGCATGAACCTTGTGTTCATGCGCGAGACGGTGTGATCGCGATAGCGAGCAAGAGGCGCGTGTTTGCCCGACAGGGCCAACATATCTCTGCTCAGACGGGTCTCCTCATCCCGTAGTGGACACGCCTCCGTATCCGATAAAACCGGAGCCGCGTTGATCCTGTCGAAGTTCAGATCGCCAGCGAGATCGCGAAAATTCCGGTCCGGAAAGGCGGAGAGGTTTCCACGAGAAACACCTGTCTCACATGGGAGATTCGTCTCTACGCCGGGCATCGCAAGTTTCCCGCCTTGCATGGAAATGGGGCTCCGTCCCAGAATCAGTGTATTGGTTCTTGACCACTCACCGGGGCGATGACGGCGCACGCGACCTGCCGCCTGAATGATCGAACGCATCGAGATCGGGTCGAGGATGGCGTAGTCGAAATCAAGGTCGTTGCCCGTCTCGATGACCGGTGAGGTCACGCACAGGATCTCGATATCCCGCGCACCTATGGCATCGGCCCTCTCAAAGAGGTTTTCCGCACGGCAAAGACTGCGCAGGCCCGCATGTGGGTCGGATCGATTCCGTGTGAGAGCGCATTTCAAGCGGTCTTCAACCCAGGCCCGGTGCAATCGCGGAAAGTTCGAGTGCAGACAGAGTTTCACCCGGAGCCGGCCACCGAGGTCGCCGGCATCAAGCTGGTGAAATAACCCGGCAGTATGGGATATCCGCGTCATCCGTACAAGACCGACGGAAATCCTGAAGTCTTCAATCCCGGATGCGTTCAGATCATGCATCCGACTGCAGCCGGCATGCACCTGGTCACAGAGATCCTCCCACCCCGTGCCTGGTGCCTGGATCTCGCCGCGGCGCAAAACCGGCGCAGCCTTGAGGGCCCTGAGCACCCGGTCCCGGCAGGTCTTGTAGATTGCGCCGAACCCGGCACCATCAGCGTTCGTGACTACAGATCCGGGTGCATCGCCGGTCAGTAGCAGGTTGACGTGGTCTTCTATGCCGGAAGCTGCAGCATGTTGGGCCCAGCCAGCCTTGTAGAGCGTATGAAGCGCCGCGCCGACATCCTGCGTCAGCGTCGCCGACATGATGATCACCCGGCGACCACCCGCAGCCGTTTGGAAAACGAGACGGCCAAGTGCTGCGATATCTTCGGGGTTATACTGGTCGATCTCGTCAAGAATCAGGTCGGAGGACAGGCTTCGGATTGCGGCTGGCAGGAACCTGGATCTGCCAGGGGCCGCAATGTCCATGAGGTGATCCACCGTTCCGATGATAACCGGGGCCGTAGCAAGTTCACGTAGCACGCCGGCCTTCTTGCCCGAGATGTCTATCAGTTTATCAAGGATCGCAGGAATGCCACGCTCTGTGTCCAGGCTCAGGCCACAAAGCCATTCCGCCTCTCCGGGATCGTTGGAAGCCGGAACTTTTCCTTCTACCTTCTCAATACGAAGCCATTCCGGTAGAGCTGAGAGACTTTCCGATCCGCTCGCGTCTTCCGGTTCGTCCATCCTGCACGTAGCAAAGTCGATAGGGGGCGTTCCGATGAGGACACGGATGTCTTGGGATTGGAGGCGCAGGTCATCAACATATTCCTTGGCGGACTGGCTTGCGAGAACACGCAACCCGACGCCAAGTGTCATTCTGAAATAACGACGCTCCGGACAGACATCCCCGAAAGCAGCGCCGGCCAGGATGGTTGGCGCACCGCGTGTTTTGCCTGTGCCCGTGCCCGAGAGCAGGCAGGCGAAGAAGCCACCTTCCCGCGACGCGGCAAGATCCCGCGCCGCAATAGCCGCCTCCATCTGCCAGGAAAAGCGAGGATCCTGCACATCCGGTCTAACGAGATCAAGCGGCATCTGCTCTTCTGAAAGGGCAGGCATACGTCCACGGAGGCGGTGCAGCAGGTCGAAGGCGGAACGGCTATTCAGATAGACTCGGCGGACATGTGTTGCGAGGCTGTCCGCGGGTTGCAAATGACCATCGGAATCCTTTGTTGTGTTGGCTAGGAATTCGGGCATCACTGCAGAAGGCTGTTTCTCGGAGGATCCGACATGGTCCGCGAATATCAGGGAGCCGCGCAAGGCGATATCAAGGCCCTCCACGCCAATGCCGGGAAAGAGCCTGGCGGTGTCCTTGCCAAGTCGCCGGAGCCACCAGTCTTCATGCCAGAAAGGCTTTCCCGGCGCGACCCGGAGCGTCTTACGGCCACCATCGATCATCGGCTGTGCATGTGCCCCGCCACGCAGCCCGGCGTGATCCGATGCGCCCTCGGGAAGACGATGATGGGTAAGGATCAGCATGCCGATTGCGAAGGTGAGACGTTTCTCGTCGCTAAGGAAATCGAAATGCAACGGCCGATCAGCCGGGGATCCGTCTTGCAAGAGCCAGTCGACGGCTGAAGCGCAGGCCCCATCAATTTTGCATGGAGAGATGCCGGTGAGTGCAGTCTTGAGCGCCCGGTCGTCAAGACCACCGAACAACCGATCCCAGACGGCGGCCGAGAAAAGCTCGTGTCGGATAAAAGACGCCTCTGGCTTGGCTCCCTGAAGAGCGCCGGAGATCATCTCCTGAAAGAGAACGGTGGCTTTTCCGAGGTCATGGAAGAGGGCGGCGATGCGGACCACAGCAAGGCCGTTTCGCTCCACTGGTGTGCCCAATGCACGAGCAAAGGCGGAAGGATGGGAGGCGACAGGTGCCAGGCCATGTTCCGAGAACATCGCACGAGATCCTATCCGGACGAGAGGCATCCGGCTTTCAATCGAGCTCCGGACCTCCTGAATTGAAACTGCTGTTGCGCGGGTGGCTTTCCTGCGAAGTTCCCGGGACACCCGGTCGAGACAAGCATTCGACGCCTTCCCCCGCCAGGTGCGGTTCCCAATCCTCCAAAAGTAGCGATCAAGAACGCGCGCCACATCTTTTCGCGCCTTTTTCCTGGAGCGGCAAACCGCGATCACTTCACGCATCGGATCCGACTTCTGTCGCTGTTTGAGTTTGGATGGGCCTCTGAGCGGTTGCGATCATGTTTTCGACGGTTGCAATCGCACAGGCGAGAATTTTTCGGTCATCAACAGCAGCGATTAGGCGGCCGCGAAAGACCTGCCCAAGGTCCTCTGCAGAGCGTTTGCGGGCCATGCCGAAGGCGATTGGGAGCACGACAGCATCCTTGAAAGAATCTGCGATGTCAAAGACAAGACCACCGGCTCTGGTCTTTCCATGGAAGATTGACATATGGGGCGGAATACCCAGTGCCCAGAGGGCGCTGCCGGCCATGCCATAGGCAAGGTAGTTGCCATGATCGATGAAGCGATTGACCAGCTGGATGGGATCTTTCGGAAGCACCTCGCCCGATGCACCGGCTCCTGCATCACGCCGAAATTCGCTTTTTCTGGACAGACCGGACGCCCCGGCAAAGAACCTGTAGCAGGCCTTTGAGAATTGTCCCTCGACGCCCAACAGCTCCTGGATCGAGGCAACAGATCCGATCCTGTCATCGAAATCCCTGCAGATCCTGGTCAGTGGTGTCGGATCCCGCAATGCAAGATGACGCGCCGCAAGGGCGCTGCCTGTCTTGCGCATCCGTTCTGCCCGATCACGCATGACGGTTTTCGCGGCTAATAACGAGAGCTTTTCGTCGAGGTAGATGGGTAGCATGTCCCGAAAATGCCGGGTTGCCGTGTAGGCGGTCAATGCGCCCATATGGAGCGGCGTGCCGCCGGTTCCCGTGACCGCTAGATATACACCTTCTTCCCCGAGAAGGCGCATGGCGTCTTGGGTGATCGAGGTGCCCTGGCCGATGAAGAGGACAGCGAGATTAACGTGGGGAATATTATACTCACGCCGATACTCGTCGTCGGTGATATGGTAGACAATCCGCCCTCCTTCGACATGGATGCGGGCGCGTTCAAGATAGAGCGCGCCCTCCCGGTCTGTGACCAGAAGACGTGGGCCACCTTTAGGCTGCATCGAATGCCTCCCGGGCTGAATCCGGCCGAACAGGCAGGACGGCCGGCGAGGCCGTACCCGAGAAACCATAGGTCGAGACCAGGAGAGACGCGTCAGTAAGTTCAGCCACCACTTCCCGGACATGGATGACAACATTTCCGTAAAAGAGCGCCAGGGAGCCTTGATCATGGCCCTGCGCGTGCTTCAGTCGCTTGCCCAGGGGTTTCCCGCGGCGCTCTGCGCGGGCGGCGCTTCGGCGAAGCCAACCGGCGGTGTATTTTTCACCTGAGCGATCGCGCACATAGGCCGCTCCGTCGGTGCCCGGGTCGGCCCAGGTTTCGCCGATCCCGATTGCTTCGATCATACCGCGGCGGCGCAAGGTAGCGATGCCATCCATGGTATCCAGACGTGTCAACGAAGCATCAGACCCAATTAACTCGATCTCGTGGCCGAGGCGCATGGCATCACGCCCCTTATGCATTTGGGGCAGGGCCACCGCGATGAAATCGTCTGTGTCCCCCGTCCTGTTGGCATGGTGAACACAGTTCAGCGTAGAGGTGATAACATCCTGCAGGGCCCCTAACTCAATCACGGCCCGCACGGGCTTGACAAGCAGGCGGGCAGTGCCCCGGCAGCGCCCCTTTCCGGTATTCAGCGCACCCGTCACGAGTTGGCCTTAGAGGACCCGAAGACACCACCGCGCACGAGGTTCGCCATCATGAAATGGATGGACCCCGGGATGGCCGCGGCCGACTGCGCACCACGAGCGGCTTCAAGGACGTCATCGGCCTTCTTGCGGATATCGTAGAAGCTGTTCCTGTTCGACGGCTCGCGCAGAACCGCTGACGTTTCCTGAACACCGCCATAGGGGTTAACCGCGATCGGGCCGTACGCCTCGTCACCATGCCAGATGTCGATATGGCGCAAGGCGGCCCCGATTTTCTGAGAGTGCATTGAGGCCTGGTTGATCCGGCGCCCGGAAAGGAAAGCCGGCAGCTTCGCATAGATACGGCTCAGGTCTTTTTCGGCTTTCGCTTCGCGGATGTATTCCTGCGAGGGGAATAATTCCTGGCCTGCATCCATCTTACCCGTCCAGGTCACGTCGAAGGTGAAGGGCTTCTTGGTCAGGCCCCCGGCCATGCTGTCCAGGAAACGATCAAGAGCGGCGCGGTCCCCTTCAGTGAGCGCAGCCGCCAGTTCATCGTGCAGTTCATCGCGATCAGCCACCTGTTCGAGTGAGAGGCAGAAGGGGTCGAAGACGATGGTCTCACCTGAGAAGTTGACCTTGACCCTTGAAGTGTCGACCTGGAAGCGGTTGCGCCACGCGAAGCGCGCATTTGCAATGTTCCAAGTGTAGAGTGCGGCAAGGATGGTAAAACCGCCTGCCCGCGCATATTGCGCAGCCAGTTCGGTGTAGGTTTCATGGACCATTGTGTTGCCACAAGCGTGTGGCGCCATTGCTTTTGGCAAGACTCTGACCGAGAAGCGGAGTTCCATCGCGTTGCACCCTTGTGGCAAAACGGCAAACTCTACGGTCTGGGGGTTGCTGAGGCCGGGATTCTTGGCCTTGTCCTCGGACGACTGGCCCCGAACACCCTTTTCGAGGATCTCCACTGGAATTCGCCTATCGCCATCGAGACCGAAAAATAAACCTTCGGAGATTTGCAGGGAGCGGGCGTAGGCAAGCATTCCGGTCTCGAAAGAGGCAGCGTTATCGGTGTTTTTCTTTGCCATTGGATTTTTCCTTTCCAGATCAGGCGTTGTGAGGGTGATAGGCGGGGTGGGCGACAACGTGGCTGCCTTCAGCCATCCACTGCCAGAAACGGTCAGCCATGCCGTCATCATCGAGACCGGTCAGTCGCACGTTTCTTACTGAAATCAGTTCGGCGATGCCGACGCAGGGCTCGACAAATACATGGGGAATGTCAGCTGCGCGGGCGCAAATGCGCTTTGGAACTGTATCGGGGTCCTCGAGCATTCGATGACCAACAGCTACCGGGACGATCCAACCGCGCCCGGGTTCCCGGACATCGGGGAAAAGGATCCGCGCGATCCGCTCCATCTGACCAAGATCTCCGGATGATATGAGGCGGCGCTCCTGCTGGTCGGGTCGCACCATGACGTAGCCCCGGCGCAGTCCCTTGAGACAGTTTCCATCGTTAGACACGACATCGACCCGGGCATCCCGGTTATCTATTGTCCCTCCGGCGATGCGCTTGCACAGGATCAGGGAACGGACTGCATCGGCATTTTCGTATCCGGGGAGATCAAAGATGATCGAGACATCGACAGTTCCCACGAGATCTTCCACGATTTCGTCCGGTGTGAAGGCGCCGCTCTTTCGTTTCATCTCCGGCCTGGTGCGACCCTCGGAAACATGGACAGCATGCAGAACCGGCAGGACGCGGGCGCCCCAGGGCTTGACACCGAGGTCGCGTCCGATCGACTCCGCGAGGCCAAGGAAGGCCATTGGGCTTGGCAGCCCCGCGACGTAGTCGTTCATCAAGAGGTTGACGCGGCTGGCGCGTAAGTTGTGGATCGCGAAGCGCATCTCAGGCCCCCGGTTTCTCAAGCGTGATTCGTTCACGATCGCAAAAATGCGGGGAGGTCAGGGCCTTCGTGGCTTTTTCACGGTCGCCTTTTTTCCAGCGGCGTCGCAGGATGAGAGCGGATGGGTCCGGTGGACGTGGAAGTGCGCTCTCACCCTTTCCGTCGTTTTCGAGGAGCTCTCGCGCATCGTCCCGGACCTCTGCGATGAAGTCGAGTGCGCCCCTGATCAGCCGGTCCGCATACCGGTCTGTGCCGGTACGGATGTCGCGGTTGGTGTATTCCATCCCGAGCCGTCCCGCGTAATGCAAGACCGCGGCCTCTACACTGTCATCATTCCAAAACGGGAAGTTTCCCCCAAGGGCGTAACGCCTGATTGCGGCGTCATGGTCCCGCATAATGGACGGCATCTCGGCGAGAAATCGCTGCCGGCGCCCGTCAATCATGCCCGAGATGTTCTGGGGTTTTGCGCTGATCAATTGCTTGATCCAGCGGCCACGGGGCACCGGCGGCGCATTCTTGTCCTGCTTTAGGAACCATGGCCCTGACATTTTTCTGAAACCCGTAAAGGTCCCGGCGGGTGATACCGGCGTTGCCTGGATGTCACCGCCGCCCGGCCGAGGAAGAAAGATGGTTGGGAACTCTCCAGCGGGGAGGCTGGTGATCCGCTGACCTTCGCCGAGAAGGGCATCCCGCAGCGCATCGAGGCAATCGCCACCGAAAATCCCGGCGAAAGCGGTGAGGATCGCTTCGGAGATATCGTCGGGCTGCCGGATATGATCGACAACCGACTTCGGGGCGCGGCCCCGGATCTCCAGAGGGCGATAGACGATTTTCGCATAAGGGATGTTACCCGCGTTCAGCGAAGGCACGAAGACCGGTAGATCATTTGAACCGGATCGTGCAAAGCGGAGCACGCACTGGTTTCTGTCCGCGTTTTTCTGAATGATCTTCAAGAGATGAGAACCGCTCCCCATACCGACGCGACGGAAGTCGTCCGGGGTGGGCGCCGGCTTTTCCGGCTTTTTTAGCATTTGAAGCATCCGCGCGAACTCCGCCTCGACATTGTCCTCCGTCAGAATCCTGCCCACGCAGCGAAAACTGAGAACGTCATCCTTCTTCAAGTCAGAAGGGAGTTTTTTGACTGAATCCTGATCCGGGGCTTGATCCTGATCCGGGGTTTGATTGGCGCCAGTATCTTCGACCAACATAATCCGTCTCCACATTTGCCGCCTATATACCCAGGTTGTATCGCGAAAGTGGTGGAAATTAACCCATGGCGCCTCCGGGCGGTTTGATATTCGGGGCAGGCGCACGGGCGTCGATCAGGCCAACAATCCAAGCCGTGTCGGAAACGCCAGCAGCCATCGCAGGTGTCATTTTCAGGCTCTTGTGGATGCGTACAAAATTGTAGTGCACGAAGTACAGCGAAAGCATCCTCAACAGCACTGAGATACGCCTTGTGGCCGTCTGTGATAAGCTGGACACGGTTTGACAGACGGTCGCGCAGGTCAAACATGAACTCGTGCGCTGTTGTCGCTGAGCGGTCGCCTACCTCATAGGACAGGATCATTTTGCTCTGCGTCGATTGCGGTCCACGTCCACACGTCACCAACGCCATCAGGGGCGGCGGCTGTCGTTACGTTCTTGTCCTTTGCATAGACGAATGGCCAGATTTCATCACACTCAACGAGGGTTGAGCCTACGTTCGTTGCGCACCGTCTCATCGTGGTACGCCGCGCAAGCCTCACCAGCGCTTCAACAAGCAGCTTGGTCACTATGTTGATCGACACACCTGCAACGCGGCTGATGGAGCGCATGGAATTGCCCTCTACCATTATGTT
The DNA here is from genome assembly GCA_951813595.1 of uncultured Parasphingorhabdus sp. Lineage (GTDB taxonomy): Bacteria > Pseudomonadota > Alphaproteobacteria > Sphingomonadales > Sphingomonadaceae > Parasphingorhabdus. The sequence goes on from CATOTQ010000004.1 coordinate 53,087, forward strand.
CAGGATCATTGCGCGGATTTTTATGTCAAGTTTGTTCATGGCTTCAATGTAGGATGAACAAACTCACTTAGCAAGCCTTACCACCCTTCAAAATTCCACGTCTGATTTGACATCTCGCTGATCTGTGTGATTCAAGGAGTCTCCACTATTGATATTGGAGGTTGTTTTGGCGGGAAGTGATTATTTTTCAGAGCTTTATTCGAGGATAGAGGCTGATTTTCGGGATCGTCTTCCCGGGTATCACAAGTCTCGGCGGGAGGGCCTGTCGGTGCTGGCAAGCGTGGTTTTGAACACGCGGAGTGTCAATCTGATGGAAAATGCAGCAGCTTTGCCGCGTGAGATTGGGTCGGTGGACCACCGGTATCAGTACATTTCGCGCCTTTTGGGCAATTCCCATATCGATACTGACGAGGTCATGCAGGCCTATGTAGGGGAGATTTTCCGCCGCCAGATTGAGGCCGGAGAAACGACTGTACTGGCCCTTGATCAAAGCAAGCTCAACGAGGGTAACGAGGTCTTGATGCTGTCGGTGCGGATGAGGGATCGAGCCCTTCCGGTCGCCTGGCGTGTGCGCCAGACCAAGGGGCCGATTGGATGGCACGTGCAACACGAGCTTCTGGGAGCTGTGCGGCCCTGGCTTCCAGAAAACGCGCGCGTATTGCTGGCCGGAGACCGGTTCTATGGGACCGCCCGCTTGATCGAATGGTGCCAGAAGGCGGGCTGGGACTATCGGCTCCGCTTGAAAAGCAACCTTACCCTGCAGCATCAGGGAGGTGAGGTGGTAACCCGTGAGATCGCAGAATTGATGCCCGAAGGCATTGTAAAGGCAGAGCTTAATGAAACAGGCGTCCTCACCAACATCGGTGTGCTCCACGAAGACGGACACAAAGAGCCGTGGATCATCGCAATGAGCGTGACCCCATCCGAGTACAAGATACTCGATTACGGCATGCGATGGAGTATTGAGGCCATGTTCTCCGACTTCAAAACCCGAGGCTTCGGCATCACCCAAAGTCAGATCAGAAGACCAGATCGACTGGCGCGCCTCATCCTGGTTCTGGCAATCGCCATGTACTGGGCTGTTTCTACCGGAGCAAACGAAGAATACCACGTCGCGCAACGCGGCGAAAAAAGGGGATCCGAAAAGCCCGACGATCCCTGTGTTCACTCTTCAAAGCAGGTCTGCGCGCCATCAGAAGAGCCATCGCCGGTTACGCAAAAATCCCCAAACTCTGGCAGGTTTGGATAAATTGAAGGGTGGTAAGCTTAGCAAGCATAAATTTCACTTCCAGCCAGTTTTGTTGTCCGGTTGAGGGCCGTAAGGGAACGGAATACCGGGCTTGTCGTCGTCAGCTCCTTCGGAACTCCTTCAGGAAACCGGTAGCCTCCGATATCTTCTAAAGTCCGCCCAGCGTCATCCAGTATTTTCTTGAACCTGTTTTCTTTTGTGTCCGTTTTCGGAACAACACTCATAGCGCCCTCCGCATTCCCAATTTGGAATGGATGTAGCCCGCCACCCCAATTTGTTTGAGAAATAATCAACTGCTAGGCCGTGATAGTTTTTAATTTTATCGCTCAAGTCATCATCCGTGCCAAAATCATCGATCAGAAGCCTGATGTCAGAGCCAGAGAGATCATTCATTGGAATACCCCGACCGTGCGAATGCCACTTCGAGGCGTCTCCCAGCGTTGCGGCGATCTTTTCTGCCTGGTTCTTTTTCATCGTGTCGGTTACGTCCTTGCCCTGGGTTGCCGTTTTTTTCCAGTCCTTGAATTTGTATTTTGGCAGCCATTCAGTAATGAGAGAAATACCGTGCTCGATACCTTGCCCAATGTGGAAAAGCAGTGCTGGATCAAACTTTTGCACCAAATATGCGAGTTCCGCAAGATCAGTGCGCTTCGCCTTGTTTTCAAACTGAGACACTACCTTTTGATTTGGTTTTTCCTCGTTCTTCTTGTTGCTTTCGGCGTTAATTTTATTCCGGCCGGCCTTTGGCACACAAATTTGCTAGTTGGCTCTGCGATTTGCGGGATGTTCGCGGTTCTATTTTTGCGATGCCAATGTGGAGCTAATTTGTTCTATTCAACATATATGCACAAGATGTTGTTTCTTCCGAAATGGATGCCTTGGATATTTATGTTGTTGAGCAACAGGTGTCAGAATTGCGGAAAAATGAGAATGGCTGATGGCAAAATATAACGACACATCTCCTGAAGGTCGCTCCGTTCGCCTTCTCCGTGTGGGTGAGCAGGTGCGACATATATTGTCGGAATTGCTGATGCGCGGAGAGGTGCATGATGAATTGCTTACCGCGACCAGTGTTAGCGTCACTGAAGTACGGATGTCACCCGATTTGCGCCATGCGACCGTGTTTGTGAAACCGCTGCTCGGTGCGGATGAGGCGGAGGTGCTGCAGGCGCTGAAAACAAACACCGCCTTTTTCCAGAAGGAAGTCGCGAAACGAGTGAAGATGAAATATGCCGCGCGGCTAAAGTTTCTTGCAGACGAGAGTTTTGATGAGGCGGCGCATATCGAGAGCCTGCTCAGCGATCCCAAAGTGGCTCAGGATTTGGAGCGCGATTCCTAATTTCCACTTGTCGTCATCCTGAACTTGTTTCAGGACCTCCGGAGATTCTGAAACAAGTTCAGGATGACGAGCGATGGGAATTATGGCCAAACTCTATTTCTACTACGCTTCAATGAATGCCGGAAAGTCGAGCAATCTGCTGCAGGCGGCGTTCAATTATGGCGAGCGGGGGATGGAGGTCATGCTGTGGACCGCCGCGATAGACAATCGCCCCGGGTTTGGCGCGATTAGCTCGCGGATTGGCCTCAATGCCGATGCCCACCGCTTTCATGATGAGACGGACTTGTTTGTCGCTGTGGCGGAGGAATTGAAAGAGGAAAAGCTTTCCTGTGTACTGATCGACGAGGCGCAATTTTTGACGGAAAAGCAAGTCCTACACTGCGCCCGTATTGCGGATGAAGTGGGCATTCCGGTGCTCTGCTATGGCCTGCGCACCGATTTTCAGGGGAACCTGTTCCCGGGATCATCGAAATTATTGGGTATTGCGGATAGTCTGGTTGAACTCAAAGCCGTCTGCAAGTGCGGGCGCAAGGCGACGATGAACCTGCGCATTGACGAAAGCGGCAAGACGATTGGCGAGGGTGAACAGACCGAGATTGGTGGCAATGAAAGCTATATTGCGCTGTGTCGCAAGCATTTCATGGAGCGCCTAAAAGGGTCAGCGCATGGCTGATCTTGCCGCGACACTGGAAGAAGGTGCGGTTCGGTTAGAACCGCTGGCTGACCACCATATCGAACCCCTGCGCACAGCCTGCGCCGAGGATCAGGAGATTTGGGAGATCTATCCGGTCAATATGCTCGGCGATGATTTTGATAAGGCGATGCAGGCTTTCCACAGCATGACATCATGGGTTCCGTTTGCTGTAATCAATACCGAAACCAGTAAAGTCGTTGGCATGACCAACTATATCAATCCCGACCAACATGGCGTCGTCGAAATTGGTGGAACCTACATTGCACCGTCCGTTCGCGGTGTTGGATTTAACGACATCATGAAAAAATTGCTGCTCGACCACGCGTTTGCCAACGGTTTTCACAAAGTCGAGTTCCGCGTTGATGGCCGTAACAAGCGCTCGCAGGCAGCGGTATTGAAGCTGGGTGCGAAGCATGAGGGAACGCTGCGCAAGAACCGGAAAACCTGGACCGGATATCAGCGCGATACCTTTGTTTTTGGCTTGCTCAAAGAAGAATGGACCGGCTGATCATGACTGATGATGTGAATGGCTGGGTGAGCTCAGCTGACGCCTGGATTGCATCCATTGGCGAAGAGGGCGACTGGACCCGCAAAACCTTTCTCGATGCCGCTATGCTGGAGCGTGTGAAGGCGCGCATAAAGGAAGGTTTCTCGATATTGGCTGTGGGGAAGGGCGTTTTGTTCGAAAGCTTCAGGAACTGGGCTTCAGTGGTGTCGGTATCGATCCGGTCGAAAAGCTGATCGCAACGGCAAAAGAACGCGATCCTGAGGGCGATTATCGCATTGGCTTTGGTGAGAAACTAGGTTTTGATGATGCCAGCTTTGATCTGACGGTCAGCTATCTGTCTCTGATCGATATCGAAGACTTTCGTTCCGCCATCAAAGAGATGACCCGCGTGACAAAGCCCGGCGGAACCATATTGATCGCCAACTTGCTGGGGCATTTCACGGCCGGGAAATGGGAACGTGGGCTGATGGGTGCAGGCAGGCGGTTCGAAATGGACAATTATTCCGAAGAACGCGCCACGCGGGAGCAGTGGCAGGGGATTGATATCCTGAACTGGCATCGCCCGATGAGCGCCTATATGGAGGCGTTTCTGGGCAATGGTCTGATTTTGAAACATTTCGAGGAACCAACGCCGCCATTTTCAAATAATCCAAAGAATGACCGTTACATCCGCGTGCCGGGCTTTGTGGTGATGGAGTGGGAGAAACCCGCTTGAAGCCCCATGGCTGGATCATTCTCGATAAACCGCTGGAACTGGGTTCGACACAGGCCGTTGGAGCTGTGAAGCGGAATTTGCGGAAGGCTGGGTTGCTCGGCAAGGGCAAGGATAAGCTGAAAGTGGGGCATGGCGGGACCCTGGACCCGCTGGCGACGGGGGTTTTGCCGATTGCGCTGGGGGAGGCGACGAAGCTGTGTGGGCGGATGCTGGATGCGTCGAAGATTTATGAGTTTACGATTGGGTTTGGGGTTGAGACCGAGACGCTGGATGTTGAGGGGGAGGTGATCGCGACTTCGGATCATCGGCCGACTTTGGCGGATATTGAAGCCATTTTGCCGGATTTTACTGGGCCTATTGGGCAGATTCCACCCAAATATTCTGCGCTGAAGATTGATGGCAAGCGGGCTTATGATCTGGCGCGGGCCGGTGTCGAGGTGGAGATGAAGGTTCGTCGCGTTACCATCCATTCCTTAGAAATCAGTCATCCTGACACCTCCACAGCCACTGTCTCCAAAGGCACCTATATTCGCTCTCTGGCCCGTGATATTGCGCGCGCACTCGGCACAGTTGGCCATGTCACCATGCTAAGGCGAATCAAAGCGGGGCCTTTCTCCCTAAAACAGGCGATTTCACTGGACAAACTCAATGAAATTGGTAAGGGCGCGGACATTACAGAATACCTCTTGCCGCTTGAGGCGGGGCTGGACGACATCCCGGCTTTTGACCTCACTCCTGATCAGGCAAGAATGCTTCGGCAAGGTTTGACACTGGACGTGGAGAATTTGCCAAAGGAAATGGTCAGGAACCCCGCAATCAACGGGACTTTTCTAGCGACAGAGAACCATGGTTTTCCGGTTGCGCTGGCAGAGATTGTTGATGGGACCGTAAAGGTTGTTCGCGGGTTCAATATGTAAAAGATGTTCGAAGGAAATTGATTTAAATGACTATTACTGCAGAGAAAAAACAGGAATTGATCAAAAAATTCGCCCAGAATGATGGCGATACCGGTTCCCCGGAAGTTCAGGTTGCCGTGCTTACAGAGCGCATCGTTAACCTGACTGAACATTTTAAAGGCCATCACAAAGATCACCACTCGCGTCGCGGGCTGTTGATGATGGTGAACAAGCGTCGCAGCTTGCTGGACTATCTCCGCAAGAAAGACGTGGAACGCTATGCCAAGCTCATCAAGGATCTTGGTCTTCGTAAATAAGAGTTTTGAAGGCGGCCTCCTGAGTGAGGCCGTTTTCGCATTGGATATTGCGGCAATAAGGCGGCGATATCTTTCGAATGGGGCACAAATGACCCTGAACCGCCGCCGGACGATTTCTCCGGCAAATGAAAGCCCCCGCGCTGCATAGGGCAGACGGGACAAAGGAAAACAAGAATGTTTGATGTAAAAAAAGTAGAAATGGAGTGGGGCGGACAAACCCTCACTTTGGAAACGGGCCGGATTGCCCGACAAGCTGACGGTGCGGTACTCGCGACCCTCGGCGAAACGGTTGTGCTGTGCGCAGTGACCGCCGCTAAATCGGTACGCGAAGGACAGGATTTCTTCCCGCTCACCGTACACTATCAGGAAAAATTCTCGGCTGCCGGACGTATTCCGGGCGGCTTTTTTAAGCGCGAAGGCCGCGCGACGGAGAAAGAAACGCTAACATCGCGTTTGATTGATCGTCCGTGCCGTCCGCTGTTCCCCGAAGGTTTCTACAACGAAATCAACGTAATCTGTCAGGTTCTCAGCTTTGATGGCGAGAACGAACCGGATATTCTGGCAATGGTGGCTGCATCTGCGGCGCTGACCATATCCGGTCTGCCGTTCATGGGTCCAATCGGCGCAGCGCGCGTTGGCTTCAAGGATGGCGAATATCAGCTCAACCCGACGCTTTCGTCGATTGACGAAGATGGCGACCTTGATCTGGTTGTCGCGGCTACACCCGGTGCGGTGATGATGGTCGAATCGGAAGCGAAAGAGCTGACCGAAGACGAAATGCTCGGTGCGGTCATGTTTGCGCATGACGCCTGTAAGGATGTTGCGAACCTGATCATCGATCTGGCTGAACAGGCTGCGAAAGATCCTTGGGAACTCGATCCGGTTGAAGACAAGAGCGCGACGCTTGACGAACTGCGCGGCATTATCGGTGCCGATCTGGAGGCAGCCTACAAGCTGGCCGACAAGCAGCAGCGTCAGGATGCGTTGAACGCGGCCCGTGACAAGGCGCGCGAGCATTATGAAGCGCTCGATTCCGAAGATCCCGGTGAATATCTTGGCAAGCTGAAGCTCGTCAAAAAACTGGAATCCAACATCGTTCGTGGTTCGATCATCAAGGATGGCACCCGTATTGACGGTCGTAAGCTCGATCAGGTTCGCCCGATTGAAGCAATGGTTGGCTTGTTGCCACGAACCCACGGTTCGGCGCTCTTCACTCGCGGTGAAACGCAGGCGATTGTCACCACGACGCTGGGTACCAAAGATGCTGAACAGATGATCGATGGCCTGGAAGGGTTGAGCTACAGCAATTTCATGCTCCACTATAACTTCCCGCCTTATTCGGTTGGCGAAGTTGGACGCTTTGGTTTCACCAGCCGCCGCGAAACAGGTCACGGTAAACTCGCATTCCGCGCACTGCGCCCGGTTCTGCCGACGGTTGAGGATTTTCCATACACCATCCGCGTCTTGTCTGACATCACCGAGTCCAATGGTTCGTCCTCAATGGCAACCGTCTGTGGTGGCTCGTTAGCGATGATGGATGCCGGTGTGCCTCTGGCGCGTCCGGTTTCCGGTATTGCGATGGGTCTGATCCTTGAAGGCGAAGATTTCGCTGTTCTCTCCGACATTCTCGGTGACGAGGATCATCTCGGCGATATGGACTTCAAGGTTGCTGGTACCGAGAAAGGTATCACCTCGCTGCAGATGGACATCAAGGTGGCCGGCATTACGCAGGAAATCATGAAGGCCGCTTTCGAGCAGGCAAGTGGTGGCCGTGCGCATATCTTGGGCGAAATGGCCAAGGCGCTTGATACCACACGTACCGAAATGTCCGAGCACGCTCCGCGCATCGAAACGATTCAGATTAACAAAGAGAAGATCCGTGACGTTATCGGTACCGGCGGTAAAGTGATCCGCGAAATCGTTGCCGAAACCGGCGCGAAAGTGGATATTGACGATGAAGGCCTGATCAAGGTTTCTTCGTCCGACAAATCACAAATCGCAGCGGCGATGAAATGGATCGAAGGCATTGTGGAAGAAGCCGAAGTCGGCAAAATCTACGAAGGCAAGGTCGTCAATCTGGTCGACTTTGGCGCATTCGTGAACTTCATGGGCGGCAAAGACGGTCTGGTTCACGTGTCCGAGATCAAGAATGAGCGCGTCGAGAAAGTTTCCGATGAACTCAGCGAAGGTCAGGAAGTGAAGGTCAAAGTCCTCGAGATCGACCAGCGCGGCAAGGTTCGCCTGTCAATGCGGGTTGTTGACCAGGAAACCGGCGAAGAGCTGGAAGACACACGTCCTCCACGCGAACCTCGTGGTAAAGGCCCTCCTCCACGCGAACCTCGTGGTAAAGGCCCTCGCGGAGGCGGTGGTCGTGGACGCGGTCGTGACGGCGGCGGACGTGGTCGTGATGGGGGCCGTGATGGCGGTGGTCGTGGACGGGGTCGCAGCAATGACGGTCCAAAGGATGAAGGCGGCGGAGACATCCCATTGCCAAGTTCAATTACCGAAGACTAAATCTTCGCGTAACGAAACAAACAAGGGCTCGGAGCGATCCGGGCCCTTTTTGTATGGTTGCACATTTTCTCGTTGGCTTTAGTCTGAATACAGGGTCCGCAGGCTGATTGAGGGAATGAACATGCGGCTTTCGGTTTTGATTGCGATTTTGGCACTGGCATGGATTGGCAGCACTGAACCTGCAGAAGCCAGCGCGGATGGCGGCTGTCCGTTGCAATGGAAGCTTGACCACCGCAATCGGTCCAGCTGCAACAATATGGCGATCATGCATCCGGGCAATGACACCCGGGTCAACCTGATGCTGATGCTGCGCGATCGATTGCCGATACAAGAAAATAGCGGAGGTGGAGATGCGCTTTTCCACTGGGGAGAAATGGGACGTACATTTTACCCAGAGCTAAGCAAGGATGCTAATTCTACCTATAGCCGCTGGGGTCATTCGCGGTGCCAAACCAATGATTTAGGACGTGATGCCTTTGTCGAGGCAATAAAAAAAGCCCGACGATTGCCGGAGGTGGAACGCGATGCGTTAATCGAAGCCCGGAAGCTGGTTTCCCCGACTTGTGATAGCAAAGATGATGATTTGGACAATCGCGCTAAAGTGCCCGCAGTTGCTTCTAAGACCGGCAAGGCGTTCAAAACCTATCTGGTGAGCGCGCTATCTTTTTATCACGGCGACTTTGATGCCGCGACCATTGGTTTTAGTTCGCTGATCAAGGCGAAAGACAAGTGGTTGCGTGAAACGGCGCTCTATATGATCGCGCGTTCTGAACTGAATCGTTCGCAGGCGGGAAGTTTTAGCAGTTACGGTTTTTTCGAAATTGCGGATGTTGATGCTACTGCAATTGCCAATGCCGCGCGCGGGTTCAATCTGTATCTAAAAAAATATCCGAAAGGCCAATATGCCGGATCAGCAAAGGGCTTGCTACGGCGGGTCTATTGGCTTTCTCAAGATAGTCAGATGCTGACGGCGGAGTATGCGCGGGTTCTGGATGAACGTGTTTCTGGCAACAAGCTGTTGAGATTGATCGCAGAAATCGATGACAAGATGTTGCCCGGACTGGTCCGGACACAGGCCACTGACGATCCGATGTTTCTGGCGATGGCGCTGCTCTATCGGATGCGCGATACGGACTATGACTATTTTGCGCGCGGGAAGCTCGAAAAGCTGTCATTTTCTGACATTGAGAAACACCAGCAGGTTTTTGCCGACCAGCCAGAATTGTTTGATTATTTGAAAGCCGCGCATGCCTTTTACATCACAAAGGAACCCGCAAAAGTATTGCAGCTCATTCCTGATGCGGCCCGGCAAACCAATTTCTCCTATCTACAATTTAGCAGACAAGCTCTGCGCGGTATGGCGCTGGAGGCTGTCGATGATCGAAATGCGCGAGGGTTTTGGCAACAGATGCTCGCTGGTGCCCAGTCCCATCATCAAAGAGCGGCTTTGGAGCTGGCACTGGCGATGAATTGGGAGCGAGATGACAAAGTCGGGCAGGTTTTTGTCGATGATACACCGATCCGGCAACAGGAGATCAGGGATATCCTTCTACTTCGCACGGCTGGACCAGACTTGCTGCGGGCGCAGGCTGGCAATCGGTCACTAAAGGCGCATGAGCGCAATTTGGCTCTTTACACTTTGCTATACAAAAACCTGACTCGGGGTCGCTATTCGGACTTTTTGAGCGACATCGGAAAAGTATCTTCTGATGCGGAAAAAATCGGACCTTATTACGGTTTCCAGTATGAATATGATTATGGATATGAGGACGATGTGAACATCCCGGTCGGCATGTTCGGACGGGAAATGGAATATGATGATTATAACTGCCCGCAACTGCGACAAACTGTTTCAAAGCTAGCGTTAAACAGTAAAAACCGTGAAGCGCAGCTGTGCCTCGCTGACTACCTGCGGTTATCAGGCTTCGACAATTACTGGCTGGATGAACCCGCCGATGCAGATGAACTTGGTGGAACCAAATCCCTCTTTCCAGGTGAACCGCTTTCACGTCTGGAGATTTACAAGGAAATTATCGGCGATCGCAAAACACGCGGCGATGTCCGTGCCTATGCACTGTTTCGCGCAATCTGGTGCTACGGATCAAGCGGCAGAAACAGCTGTAGCGGCAAAGAAGTACCGGTTAGCCAGCGTGCCTCATGGTTCCGCGATCTAAAGCGCAATCATGCTGGAACGCGCTGGGCCAAGGAATTGAAATATTACTGGTAAGACAGTGTTCGCCCGGTTTGTTTTGATTCTGTGTCTTGTTGCTGCGGGATGTGGAGATCAAAGCGAGCAAAAACTGCCGCCGGTGGATGCCAACCAGTATGAGGCTTTCTGGTTGTGGGCTGGTGTGAAGCCACAACCGGTGCTGGATGAGGCAAAAGCGATTTATATTCTCGGTGCTGAAATCAGAGCGCCCGACCGCGGCGGTTTACAGGTTTTGAGACCTTTCCCGCCCGATAGCGAGAAAGTAGATATCTGGCTGGTAGTGAGATTGGAGACGCTGGAATTGAGCGAAAGCGACTTTGCGGCGATACTGGATCTTGCCACTCGCTGGTCGTTAGTGGGGAACAAACTTGCTGGCGTGCAAATAGATTTTGATGCCAACACACGCGGATTGGATATCTATGCCACATTTCTTGGCGATCTTCGCCAGCGCTTACCGAAGAAATACCGGCTGAGCATCACCGGTCTGATGGACTGGAGCGCCAATGGTAACTCACAGCATCTACAAGAATTGGCGGGGGTGGTCGATGAAGCCGTTTTTCAGACATACCAAGACCGAGACACGATCCCCGGCTATGAAAAATGGCTCCGCAATCTGGATGACCTGCCCATGCCATTTCGTATCGGTCTGGTGCAAGGCGGCGAGTGGCTGGAGCCGGACATCCTTTCCAAAAACCCCAACTTCAAAGGCTATGTCATTTTTCTGCTCAATTCCGAAAATCAATAGCTCGATTAAGCTCCCATAAAGCTGCCAACGCACAATTATCTGATTATTCTTGGCTCTATCGCGTCAAATGTCTAAGAGGACATCGATATGAAAAATCTGATGATCAAAGCGGCCGTTCTGGGCCTTTCGGTAACGGTTCTCTCCGGCTGTGCAGCCTTTGGCGGCGGCGGCAATAACGGTGCCGATACACGTTACGTCGCTCGCGATGTGGATACGCTCTACAATGCGGCCAAAGAGCGCCTTGATCGCGGTCAGTATAAGATCGCAGCAGCCCTATTTGATGAAGTTGAGCGTCAGCACCCCTATTCACCTTGGGCTCGCCGTGCACAGCAGATGAGTGCTTTCAGCTATTATCTCGCCAATGACTATAACAAGGCGATTGAATCATCGCGCCGGTTTCTGTCGATCCATCCGGGCAACAAGGACGCGCCTTATGCCTATTACCTGATCGCACTCAGCTACTATGAGCAGATTAGTGATGTGACGCGGGATCAGAAAATTACCGAGCAGGCACTTTCTACATTGGGCGAAGTGGCGCGGCGTTATCCCAATTCGCGTTATGCCGCTGATGCCAAACTGAAAATGGATCTGGTGAACGACCATCTGGCTGGTAAGGAAATGGAAATTGGTCGATTCTATCAACGCCGCGGAAAATGGCTGGCCGCGACCATTCGTTTTCGCACAGTGATCGAGAAATATGAAACGACAACTCACGCTGCGGAAGCTTTGATGCGGTTGACCGAATCCTATTTGGCGCTGGGTATTCCAACAGAGGCGAAGAAATCAGCCGCTGTTTTGGGTGCAAACTATCCCGGTTCGAAATGGTATGAACGGGCCTATGAACTGGTTGAAAAGCACGGTGCATCTGGCGCATAATTCTAATCCGCTTATCATTGCAGGCCTAAGCAACAGCAACTAAGAAGAGGCTGTGCTACAGTCGCTTTCCATCCGCAATATCGTGCTTATCGAGGCACTCGATCTGGAATTCGGATCGGGCCTGTCTGTGCTGACCGGAGAAACCGGCGCGGGTAAATCGATCCTGCTGGATTCCTTGGGGCTGACATTGGGCAATCGGGCAGACAGTGGGCTGATGCGCAAGGGGGCTGACAAAGCGCAGGTAACAGCCAGTTTCGATGCGCCTGACCCGAAATCCAAACTGGCCACCGCCCTGGATGATAATGATATCGAGATTGAACCGGGTGAGCCGCTGATCATCAAACGTTCTTTAAAGGCCGATGGTGGTAGCAAGGCGTTTATCAACGATCAGCCCTGTTCGGCGGCGATGCTACGATCCATCGGCGGGCAGTTGATTGAAATTCACGGCCAGCATGATGATCGCGGATTGATTAATCCCAAAGGACACCGACAGTTACTCGATGTCTTTGCCGGTGTCGATGGTGCAAAAGTCGCGAAGGCATATGAAGCCTGGCAGTTGGCGAAAGCGGCTCTGGAACAGGCGAAAGCCGATCAGGAAACGGCGGAAGCGGATCGTGAGTATCTCGAGCATAGCGTTGAAGAACTGAGCAAGTTTGCTCCGCAACCCGGCGAAGAGCAAGAACTGGCTCTTGGCCGCGCGACTATGATGAAGGGCGAAAAACTTACCGGTGATCTGGAGTCGATCCGGTCGGCGTTTGACGGCTCGGAGGGCAGCCTAGCATCGCTCCGGGCCGCGGCGCGACGGCTGGATCGGATTCAAGAAGATCATCCGCTACTCAAGGAGGCACTGGATGCGCTTGACCGGGCGGTGATCGAAGCCAGTGATGCTGAGGATAAGCTCAATGACGCCGCCAATGCACTGACATTCGATCCGCAGCGGCTGGATGATATTGAAACGCGCCTGTTCGATCTACGCGGACTGGCGCGCAAGCACCGGGAGGAACCGGACAAGCTTTCTGAATTGCTGGCCAAGTTAAACACGAAGCTAGCGGCGATTAGCGATGGTGGGAAATCGCTTGGCGAACTGGAAGAAAAGCTAACTGGGGTGCGGCAAGACTATATCGATGCGGCTCAGACTTTGCGAAAGAAGCGGGAGCGGGCAGCGAAGTCGCTTGACAAGGCAGTTGCGGGAGAACTGGTGCCGCTTAAACTTGATGCAGCCCGGTTTGAGACGTTGCTGGAGGAATTGCCAGAAGACCGCTGGGGTGCAAACGGGATGGACCGGATCGAGTTCCTGATTTCCACTAATCCCGGTGCGCCATTGGCTCCGTTGGGCAAGATAGCGTCGGGCGGTGAGTTATCGCGCTTCATACTCGTGCTGAAAGTGGCGCTGGCGGAGGAGGGCGGGGCGAAGACAATTATCTTCGACGAGGTCGACCGCGGTGTTGGCGGGGCGGTGGCTTCGGCCATTGGTGACCGCTTAGCGCGGCTCTCAGAGCAGGCGCAATTGCTGGTGGTTACCCACAGCCCGCAGGTGGCGTCGAAAGGCAATGGCCATCTACTGATCAATAAATCTTCCGATGGAACGGTATCGCGCACTGATGTGCAGGCACTGGATGAGGAGGGTCGACGGCAGGAGATTGCCCGAATGTTGTCCGGTGCCGATGTCACCGACGAGGCGAGAGCGCAGGCAGATCGCCTGTTGGAGGGGGTTTGATCCGGCGGCGGGAGATACTGGCATGGATGGGTGCCGCGACCCTGACTGGCTGCATGACGATGAGGGAGGAGATGGGTGTGGAAGAAGTTTTGGCATACGGCATTATCGGTCAGATGAACGTTGTAGCGGGCAAGCGAGATGAATTGATCGCAATCCTGGCAGAAGGAACGCGGGATATGCCGGGGAGCATCAGCTACGCGATCTCAAAGGACCAGAGTGACGAAAACGCGATCTGGATCACCGAATATTGGGAGTCGAAAGAGGCACATGCTGCATCACTGGAGCTGGAATCGGTCCAGGTGGCGATTGGCAAGGGTCGATCGATGATCGAAAGCTTTGGCCACCGCTTCGAAGTGACGCCGGTTGCGGGGGTCTGATGGTCGAAAAACCCTCTGGAACATAAGCCACCAACGAACAGATGGGCCATTGTTACCTTACCATGTTCTCCAGAAAACGAGCGATTCGGATGAGCAGTTATTTTCCGAATGATAGGGCTTTAGGCGGGTTTCAACCCCAACGCTAGGATACCCCGGTGCTTTCTGTTGATTCAGAGATCAAAGGGCTTGCGAGATGTTATTTCGACCGTCTTGTTCTCAAAGACAGCGCTGCCGAGCTCGTGCTTCTTTTCCATCATCAAAGCATCGCGTTCGTGCAGCATTTCGATGATCGGATCATGGAACTGGTGGACTGCGGCAGTTAGCCAGTCATTGACCAGCGGATCACCCGGAGCATCGGTCATGTCATAATTTTTGAGCTGCGAAGCAATGGCTTTTGCTGGCATCATGAACTCGTAGGTCACCCAGTAATTGGTTGTGAACCAAGTCATTGGCATCCCATCGGTACCAAAACTCAGCGCACCAAAATGGACAACCCCCTGGGTTTTCTTGCCGTTGGGTAATTTGGCCGGCGGATGATAATAGGGTTCTGCACCCTCAAACATCTCAAGCGGTAGGAACATGTGAAAATGGCCATGTTCGCCTTCTTCGCGTTCTTCCGGCTTGTGCGCGTGGTAAAACCAGCGCGACCTGTTGCCTGGCGCGATACAATCCCCTTTGGGATAATGTTCATATTGAACGAAAGGGGCGTCTGCCGGTACCACTCTGGGTACTAGCGAGACGCCCTCTTTAGCTATTTGGCTCGTAAGCTCAAACAGCCTTTCTAATGCATTTTCCAATGCCTGAGTAAGCTAGCTTACTCGGTTACTGCGTCTGCAGCGGCACAAGCAGCACAGCCAGCGGCACATGCAGCATCACCAGCGGCACATGCAGCATCACCAGCGGCACATGCAGCATCACCAGCGGCAGCACAGCCAGCATCTTCAGCAGCACATGCAGCACATTCAGCGGCACATGTAGCTTCTTCAGCAGCATCTTCAGCTTGCTCAGCACATGCAGAAAGAGCAGGAACAGCAAGCGCAAGACCGCCAGCTACAGCCAGCATTTTGCGAAAATTTGTTTCGGTAGTCATTAATCATATCCCCTTTGGATGAACTAGACTTGCCCCTTTATTCGCAAACGGGTGGCCAAGGCAAGCTTATTTCGTAAATATTGCGTTAATCCGATGAAAACCTTGGTTGCGAGAGTGGCTGGTCAGGCCATAAATTGTAATTTTGTTTCGCGTATTGGTTTTTATCAAATTATTTCTCGACACCGCGAATCTTTCCCCACTGCCTGGCCACGGTATATCCAAGATAACCGGTACCAAACAAGGCATAGAGCGGCTCAGGGATGCCGGCAAGATAAGCGTTCATTCCGCCAGCAATGTCGCGCGCTGCGTCGGGGCGAAACGCTGCGGTCAACCCCATCGGGATAGACCAGAGCAGCAAGAGATACATGACGTAAAGAAAGCTGGGACGGGCACGACTGGTCCAAGGGTCATTTGATTGTGCTTCAGCAAGAATCGCGGAAATCTGAACGCGGACTTCTTCCAGTTCTTGGCTGCCCTCCAGTTTGAGCAGTTCCAGTTTTGCGCGATCACGTGCTTGTTTGTCCGGGATGACTTTATCGATGATTTTGGTAACAGGGCCGATGAGGGTTGAGATTAGCGACATGGAGGATCCTTTTGTTGCTTCGCGCACGAAGTTTACAATGTGCACAGGGTTAAGAAGTGAAAATTCTGGTGACGTTCTGTCCGATACGATCAGCGCGGTGATGATTGGAATAGTCCCGGTCTGTGGCGATGACACTTTCAATTAGATTGTCGATATTCATAATCGGTGCCTTGGTTAAGACGGGAATTATATCAAATAACCTATTTGGTTATCTGTAGGAAAGCCAAGAATAATTCGATGCAATTGGCAGGTTACGTCGGGTAAAAATCAGGCTAGGTCAACGGGAGTGAATCAGAATCGGTTGGAACCCGTGAAGCAGTGCATCAAAGGATAATTATGAATAACCAGGTAAGTGAAGAAGGTAAGCAACTGGCCGACAAGGTAGAGGCATTCGTTCGGGAAAAAATCATTCCCTTTGAACGCGATCCGCGTTGTGAAGATCATGGCCCCACCGATGATCTGGTACAGGAAATGCGCGCGCTGGCCAAAGAGGAAGGAATCTTAACGCCGCATATTCGTGAGGACGGAAGCCACGTTTCCCATCTCGATACGGCGCAAATTCTCCGCAAATCCGGCATTTCTCCGCTGGGACCGTTGGCGGTGAATGTCTTTGCACCGGATGAAGGCAATATGTTCCTGCTTGGAAAATGTGCATCACCGGAACAGAAAGAACGATTTCTTGCGCCGCTGGTTTCGGGCGAAGCGCGCTCGGCCTTTTTCATGACTGAACCAGCCGACGAAAATGGGGCGGGTTCCGATCCGATGATGATGCAGACGACGGCGAAACTTGATGGCAATCACTGGGTCATCAACGGACGAAAGACTTTTATAACCGGCGCAAAGGGGGCGAAGATAGGCATTGTCATGGCCAAATCCGATGATGGCGCCTGCATGTTCCTTGTCGATTTGCCCAATCCGGCGATCAAGATTGATCGCGTACTGGATACAATCGACAGCTCAATGTCGGGCAGTCATTCGGTGATCACCATCGACAATTTGCGCGTACCCGCGGATCAGATGTTGGGAGAGAGCGGTGAAGGTTTTAAATATGCGCAGGTACGTCTTGCTCCCGCGAGGCTGACCCACTGTATGCGCTGGCTTGGCTCTTGTGACCGTGCACATGAAATTGCCAGTGACTATGCTTGCCGCCGCCATGCCTTTGGTAAGCTGCTTGTGGATCATGAAGGCGTCGGTTTCATGCTCGCGGAAAATCAGATCGATTTGAAACAGTCGGAACTGATGATCGACTGGTGCGCAAACGTGCTGGATAGCGGTGCACATGGCGGCGCTGAAAGCTCGATGACCAAGGTTGCTGTTTCAGAAGCCTTGTTCCGCATCGCTGACCGCTGCGTTCAGGTAATGGGTGGAACCGGTGTCAGCCGTGACACGGTTGTCGAACAGGTCTTTCGCGAGGTCAGGGCTTTCCGCGTCTATGATGGTCCAACCGAGGTGCACAAATGGTCATTGGCCAAGAAGATCAAGAAGGCGCATCTGCAATAATTCGGACTATTTTCCCAATATCTGCGTCGTCCCGGTGACCGAATAGATTGTCTGGAAACCGGGATGTGCGCCGCCACCGACAATGGTGATGTTATTGCTTTTTCCATCATCACCGATTGCGAAGCCATGACGGGGGAATTCCATTTCTGTACCCTTTGACCATTTTCCGGTTTTCAGATCGAGTATATCATGTCCGGAAAACAACTTGCTTTCGCTAAGAGATTCCCGGCGCGAATAAAGGCACCGTGCCCAGCCCGTCGTGTCGGCATTTCGGGTAGTGTATCCCACCTGCCAGTCGCAAAATCATAGGCTTCAACAATTGTGATCTCGGTGCCGAGAGCAGCGCTACGACCACCAGTAACGTAAAGCTTGCTGCCTTCAATCGCGATAGCATGAGAATGGTGCGGTGTTGGCATAGATGCCATTTCGTTCCATTGATTCAGTTCCAGATCATAGCTCCAGAGCGTTGCCAGATCTTCGAACCCGTTCTGACCACCAATCAAATATAGTTTTCCGTGCCTATACACCATCGCATGCTGACCAACGGGATGCGGCAACTTTGAAACTTCGTTCCAGCCGTTCGATTCCGGATCCAGTGCGATTAATGCGGCGTCCTGATCCTGTTCAAAAGGCAGGGCAACATAGCCGCCGGAAGCATAAACCCGTTTGTTGTCGGCGGCCATCGCTACATGGTGTAGCGGCCGGGGCAAAGTCTCGCAGGCATCCCATTCCCGGGTTGTCAGATCAAAAACCTCACAACTGTCCAGCACTCGAAACAGCCCAATGCCGCCTGCAACATATAATTTTTGGCCCAGAACCGCTGCGTGAATTTCTGATCGAGCGTTGGACATGCCATCATTCCAGCCGGAGAACTGGCGCAGCGAGAATAATCCAACGGCGACCAGCGCCAGCAGGATCAACAACGCCGTAAAAAATTTCTTCACGCGCTGATTTCAGCCACAAGCTCAAGCACCTGATCGGCCAGTTCCTTCCTGCAAATCAGCAGGTCGGGAACATAGGTGTCGATGTTGTTGTAGCGCATGTCCGATCCATCAATGCGGGAGCAATGCAGGCCATATGCCTGCGCCACAGCAATGGGAGCGCAGTTATCCCATTCAAATTGACCGCCGCTGTGCAAGTAGATTTCAGCCTCTCCGCGAACCACAGCCATAGCCTTTGCACCCGCCGAACCCATGGGGACAAGTTCCGCATCCAGTTTCTTTGCGACTTCTACTGCTTCCTTGGCCGGGCGTGTTCGACTCACCACCATCCGGGGCTTGGCGGCCGAGCCTGCAACTGCATTCGGTTGGTCAGTTCTTAGGGTTAGTTCGAGCGCGGGAAGCGCAACAGCTCCCGTTTCAGCGCGGCCTTCAACCGCAAGCCCGACATGGACAGCCCAATCCTTACGGCCCTCGCCAAATTCTCGGGTCCCATCAACAGGATCAATGATCCAAACCCGGTCTTTGCTTAGCCGTTCTTCTGTGTCTTTGCTTTCTTCTGATAAAAGCCCGTCTTCAGGACGGTATTGACGAAGGGCATTGACCAGATAGTGGTTGGCAATTTCATCACCCGCCTTACCAAGCGCCTTGCCGGAAAATTCTCCTTTTGCACGCAGATCAAGAAGGATTTTACCGGCGGCGGTTGCCAGATGTGCTGCCAGTTCGGAGTCTGACATCGAATTTGGATCGCTCACGACGAACTGCCTGCCTCAAAAAGCCAATCAATAATGTGGCGGGCGGCTTCTTTCGGGTTCATCTCAACAGTATTCACTCGAATTTCGGCATTGCGCGGTTCTTCATAGGGGCTATCAATGCCAGTAAAGTTCTTGAGCTCGCCAGACCGCGCCTTTTTATAGAGCCCCTTCACATCCCGTTCTTCCGCTACTTCCAGCGGTGTATCGACGAAAATCTCGACAAATTCCCTTTCAGGTAACATGGAGCGAACCATTTGGCGTTCGGCCCGAAATGGCGAGATAAAGGCGGTCAGGACAATGAGCCCGGCATCCACCATCAGCTTGGAAACCTCACCGATGCGGCGGATATTTTCCACCCGGTCGGCATCAGTGAAACCCAAATCCTTGTTCAACCCGTGTCGGACATTGTCCCCATCGAGCAGGAATGTATGGCGGTTCATCGAATGCAAAAGTTTTTCAACTTCATTGGCGATCGTCGACTTGCCTGAGCCGGACAGTCCAGTGAACCAGAGCAGCAAGGGCTTCTGATTCTTCAGGTTAGCATGAGCGTTGCGATCAATATCGGTTTGTTGCCAATGGACATTCTGGCTGCGACGCAAGCTGAAGTGTAGCATTCCAGCAGCGGCTGTTGCGTTGCTGATTTTGTCGATCAGGATGAAGCTACCCATGTCGCGATTATCGGTATATGCCTCAAATGTGATGGGCTTGTCTGTTGCGACCTCCGCGACGCCAATGTCGTTCAATCCAAGCGTCTTGGCGGCGAGTTGCTGCATATCGTTCACATCAACCCGGTATTTGGGTTGCTGAACATGCGCGGAAACCATCTGCGCACCAATCTTCATCCAGTAGCTGCGGCCAGGTAGCAATTCTTCTTCATCCATCCACACGACCGTCGCTTCAAACTGATCGGCAGCAGCTGGTGGATCATCAGCGGTAGCGATCACATCTCCGCGGGAACAATCTATCTCGTCAGTGAACGTGAGTGTTACAGATTGCCCGGCTACTGCCTGATCGAGTTCCAACAGACCTCCGTCGCTGGCCATGGTCGTGATGGATTTGACTGTAGAATTCTTGCCTGAAGGTACGACGCGAACGTTGTCACCGGGTTTGACCATGCCGCTAGCAACTTGGCCGCTGAAACCCCGGAAATCGAGATTTGGCCGGTTCACCCATTGTACGGCCATCCGGAAAGGTTTGTTCTGGTTTTCAGTAACTGACACTTCAACCGTTTCCAGATGATCGACCAGTGCCGTGCCTTTATACCAGGGCGTGTTTTCGGAGGATTGCGTGATGTTGTCACCAGCAAGTCCTGAAATCGGGAAGGGCGTGAACGTTTCAACACC
The DNA here is from genome assembly GCA_951813595.1 of uncultured Parasphingorhabdus sp. Lineage (GTDB taxonomy): Bacteria > Pseudomonadota > Alphaproteobacteria > Sphingomonadales > Sphingomonadaceae > Parasphingorhabdus. The sequence goes on from CATOTQ010000004.1 coordinate 73,452, forward strand.
AATTTCATCGGCAAAGATCTGATAATCGGTGATGATTTGATCATATGTGGCTTGGTCATAATCAACCAGATCCATCTTGTTCACAGCCACCACGATATTTTTGATACCCAGCAAATGAACCAGATAACTGTGACGCCGGGTCTGAGTCAGAATCCCTTGCCGGGCGTCGATCAGGATAATTGCAAGATCAGCGGTTGAAGCTCCCGTGACCATATTTCGGGTATATTGTTCATGACCCGGGCAGTCCGCAACGATAAACTTGCGCTTTTCTGTTGCGAAAAAACGGTAGGCGACATCGATGGTGATACCCTGTTCACGTTCAGCCGAGAGGCCATCCACGAGAAGAGCAAAGTCAATATCCTGACCCTGTGTACCAACCTTTTTTGAATCGGATTCAAGAGAGGAAAGCTGATCTTCGAAGATCATTTTGCTATCATAGAGCAACCGCCCGATCAGCGTAGACTTGCCGTCATCCACGCTGCCACAAGTGATGAAGCGCAGCATAGATTTATGCTGATGCGTTTCCAGATACGCGTCGATATCATCGGCAATCAGTGCATCGGTTTTTTCGCATATGGTTTCGGACCTTTCCATCAGAAATAGCCCTCCTGCTTTTTCTTCTCCATCGTCGCGGATTGATCGTGATCAACGGCTCGACCCTGACGCTCCGACGTAGTGGCAAGCAGCATTTCCTGAATGATTTCAGGCAGTGTCTCGGCATCGCTCTCAACTGCCCCGGTCAAGGGGTAGCAGCCCAATGTACGGAAGCGGACAACCTTTTCTTCCGGGACTTCGCCGTCGTTTAGTCGCATTCTTTCGTCGTCGACAACCAGCGGAAGGCCATCGCGTTCTACGGTTGGTCGCTTTGCCGAGTAATAGAGCGGAACAATATCGATTTTTTCCAGATGAATATATTGCCAGACGTCGAGCTCGGTCCAATTGCTCAGCGGGAAGACGCGAATGCTCTCGCCCTTGGCTTTGTGCATATTATAGAGCTTCCAGAGCTCCGGCCGCTGGTTTTTCGGATCCCAGCGATGGCTGGCTGAACGAAAGGAAAAAATACGTTCTTTGGCCCGGCTTTTCTCTTCATCACGGCGCCCGCCCCCAAAAGCCGCATCGAAGCCGTGCTTGGTTAGTGCGTTTTTCAGCGGATCAATCAGCATTTCCTGCGAGTAGACGCCGGCGCGGGTGTCGAATGGGTTTATACCGCTATCAGCCGCTTGCTTATTGTGTTCGACAATCAACTCCAAACCATATTCTGCTACTGTTTGATCGCGGTGGTTCAACAAGTCCTGAAAATCCCAACCTGAAGCGATATGCAACATCGGGAACGGCGGTGGGGATGGATAAAATGCCTTTCGTGCGAGGTGCAGCATCACAGCGCTGTCTTTCCCGACGCTATAGAGCATAACCGGTTTCTCCGCTTCAGCAACAACCTCGCGGATAATCTGGATCGCTTCAGCTTCCAGGCGCTCGAGGTGGGTCAGGGATTTCTGCATGATGTTTTCGCCTTTGAAAGGCCGTCTAGCAAAATGCTTCGACTACCGACAAGCAAGACATTCTTGAAGCCAACATAAATGGTCTTTGAACGCCGGGTGACAATTTTCTACTGAGGAAAATTGGCCGGAACGAAGGTTTCGAGCCTCCGACCCCCCCACCGCCTGAAAACGCACCCATTAGCGGACTTTAGTCAAACAGAGTTCAAGTGAAATTTTTTGAGGTTACCCCGACCGGTTCACATTAAATGGGAGCAGGTCATATCTCCGCACAAAATGACCTTCAGCAAAGGTGCCTGCCTGATAATCGACCGAAAAATCCGGACATTGGTTGATAATTTCTTCGAGAAATATCTCACCTTGCATTCTCGCTGCCGCCGCACCGATACACATGTGCGCTCCAGCGCTGAACGCAAGATGTTGTTTGATGTTTCGGGCCACGTCGCATTTTTCTGAATTGGTTCCAAATACCAGCTCATCTCGATTGGCCGATGCATAGAGCAATAGTATTTTTCGACCTTCCGGAATGTCGACGCCGTGCCGGACAACATCTCTGGTGACCGTTCGTGCCAGCCCCTGGACTGGAGTGCTGAGGCGCAGAAACTCGTTCACCGCGTTTTTTCGAAGTGTAGGTTCAGCCTTTAGTTTTTCGCGCTGTTCCGGATAGCGGGTGAGATATTCCAGCGAACTCCCAAGCAGGCCTGTTGTCGTATCATTGCCGCCTAGTACCATGGTGAAACCCATGCCGAATATTTTTTCATCGGACAGCCGGCCGCCGTCTTCCAATTCGGCATGGACGAGTGCTGATATCATATCATCCCTGGGGTTGGCACGGCGATCAGCGATCATCTGGCTAAAATAAGCAACCATTTCCATCACCGCGTCGGACGCCGCCATGACATTGCCGGAGGCACTGGCGGATGCGACTTTCCAGGCCCAGTCATCGAACAATTTTCGATCCGACAGCGGCACACCTAGAGACAAGCAAACGAACAGAGATGGCAGCGGCTTGCAAAGCTTCTCTATGATATCACCGCCACCAGCCTTAATCATTTCATCTTACCACCCTTCAATTTATCCAAACCTGCCAGAGTTTGGGGATTTTTGCGTAACCGGCGATGGCTCTTCTGATGGCGCGCAGACCTGCTTTGAAGAGTGAACACAGGGATCGTCGGGCTTTTCGGATCCCCTTTTTTCGCCGCGTTGCGCGACGTGGTATTCTTCGTTTGCTCCGGTAGAAACAGCCCAGTACATGGCGATTGCCAGAACCAGGATGAGGCGCGCCAGTCGATCTGGTCTTCTGATCTGACTTTGGGTGATGCCGAAGCCTCGGGTTTTGAAGTCGGAGAACATGGCCTCAATACTCCATCGCATGCCGTAATCGAGTATCTTGTACTCGGATGGGGTCACGCTCATTGCGATGATCCACGGCTCTTTGTGTCCGTCTTCGTGGAGCACACCGATGTTGGTGAGGACGCCTGTTTCATTAAGCTCTGCCTTTACAATGCCTTCGGGCATCAATTCTGCGATCTCACGGGTTACCACCTCACCTCCCTGATGCTGCAGGGTAAGGTTGCTTTTCAAGCGGAGCCGATAGTCCCAGCCCGCCTTCTGGCACCATTCGATCAAGCGGGCGGTCCCATAGAACCGGTCTCCGGCCAGCAATACGCGCGCGTTTTCTGGAAGCCAGGGCCGCACAGCTCCCAGAAGCTCGTGTTGCACGTGCCATCCAATCGGCCCCTTGGTCTGGCGCACACGCCAGGCGACCGGAAGGGCTCGATCCCTCATCCGCACCGACAGCATCAAGACCTCGTGACCCTCGTTGAGCTTGCTTTGATCAAGGGCCAGTACAGTCGTTTCTCCGGCCTCAATCTGGCGGCGGAAAATCTCCCCTACATAGGCCTGCATGACCTCGTCAGTATCGATATGGGAATTGCCCAAAAGGCGCGAAATGTACTGATACCGGTGGTCCACCGACCCAATCTCACGCGGCAAAGCTGCTGCATTTTCCATCAGATTGACACTCCGCGTGTTCAAAACCACGCTTGCCAGCACCGACAGGCCCTCCCGCCGAGACTTGTGATACCCGGGAAGACGATCCCGAAAATCAGCCTCTATCCTCGAATAAAGCTCTGAAAAACAATCACTTCCCGCCAAAACAACCTCCAATATCAATAGTGGAGACTCCTTGAATCACACAGATCAGCGAGATGTCAAATCAGACGTGGAATTTTGAAGGGTGGTAAGATCATTTCATCGAGTTGCTGGACAACAAATGCACGAATTTTGTTCTCGACAGCAGCCATGTGATGGGGTTTGAACCGTTCGAGCGATATGCGGCGTAGTTCGATATGTTCTGGACCATCCATATTCACGATCGGCAAATCGCGGCCCTGATGTAGTTCCATGTCCTTGTAGCTGTGGGTGATGCCCTTGGTCGAGGTGTAGGTTGCGCCGTCTACGGAAGCGGCAAACACATCTTCATGGCGGGAGAAAACATAATAATCCTCGCCTTCGCCATTGTCTGGTACGCGGTAGACAGGAGCCTCTTCACGCAGTGTTTTGTACATGGTGTAGGGATCCGTGCCAATCGGCGTCGGTCATGGGTCGAAAAAGGTCAATCTCAGATGTCATGGAGCTGTTCCCACATCACGCGCCTAAAATCGGTCAGGACGAACAGCAGCATCGGTGCCACCATCGACCCACAGCATCGAACCGGAAATATACGCTGCAGCATCGCTCAACATGAAAGCGATCACGCCGGCCACTTCTTCTGCGGAAGCGTTTCTGCCAAGCGGGCGCGGCACCATATCCACAGCACCGCCCAGTTCTGGATCATCCTGTATGGCCTTGACCATTGGCGTGTCAGTTACACCGGGAACGATCCCGCAAATCCGAACACCCAGCGGTCCCCATTCGACGGCGCGGCGGCGAATGGCTCGGGCAAGCGCATGTGTGGTGTAGCGATAGGCCGCACCGCGATCGAGTTCGAGGATCATCTCGCGGCATTTCCCTTCATCACCTTCCAATAGCGCCGTCACCATAGCATCATGAGTTATTGTCAAAAGTAGTGTCTGGCAAGTTAGTCATGCGGCTGGCATGTCGTCCTTGTTCACCTCGCTTCCATCTTTAGACTTCACGCCTTCAATCACCTTCGCGAGGTGTCTGAAGCCTCTCAATTTGCGCCAGGAATCTTCTGCGCATAATCCCATCTTGCAGACCATCGTCAACATCGCATTGCGCGTGACACAACCTTTGGCTTGGCGTGTTCCATGCCGGAACGTCGCAAAACTCGACTCAATGACATTGGTTGTCCTGATACGGGTCCAGTGTTCCGCTGGAAAGTCATGAAATGCCAGCAACGCGTCACGGTCTTTCGATAAGCATTCCACCGCCTCGGGGTACTTTGCACCGAAACGTTCCTCAAAATTATCGAACGCCTTTGCTGCATCAGCTCGATCTTCTGCCATCCGGATATCATGCAGACCCTGCTTCGCTTTCTCCTGGACAGACTTCGGCAGATAGTTCAGCACATTGCCGGTCTTGTGCATCCAGCAACGTTGCCAGCAACGTTGAACGCCCGTCTCCGGATACACTTCCTCCACTGCGGCCCGGAAGCCCGGGGCGCCGTCTCCAATTGCCAACTTCGGGGGTTGGTCCAGACCCCGTTGTTTCAGAGACAGCAACACCTCACGCCAGCTCTGTTTTGACTGCCTGACACCATCTTCGATTGCCAGGAAGTGCTTGTGACCCCGGCTGTTCACGCCGATGATAACCAGGCAGCACAATCGGCCATCGTCGCCTCTGAGACCACTGTAGATGCCATCAGCCCGGATATGGACCCATTCATCAGACACCGCTCGAGTACACCATTGCTTGTATTCAGCTTCCCATTGCCGCTTCAAACGCCCCGCGACATTGGCCGGCAGCCCTTTAGCCTCGGGGCCGGCAATAGCTTCCGGTGCGCTCTGCATCTGGCCACTCGAAACACCCTTCAAATAAAGCCAGGGGTTCGCCGCGTCCAGCGTCGCCGTTCGCCGGATGCAGGGCGGTACAACCAGAGATTGAAAACATTCCGGCGTACCTTCACGGCTACGGATCTTCGGCACCTCGACGCTGACCTTGCCAACCCCTGTAATCACCTCTCGTTCGCGATGATGGCCACTGCGGACAACGCGCTGTCGTCCGTCAGCCGTTTTGTGACCATCAAACTTTGTCATCAACTCATCCGGCTCTGCCTGGACCGCTTCGGCGATTAACTGCTTCGCACCCGGTCTGAGTAGTTCTGTCAGTGGTTCAATTCCCTCCGGTCTACCCGGATCAATCACAGTATCTTTTGCCATGTGTGGCGGGCTCCTCTTGCTACTTTCGATTTCCAGACAAAAACGATTTCAGCAAGGCACGCCCCATACTTCAAATTCTTCCAGACACCAGATCCGGTTATAACTCAGGGATTATGGGTAGACTGAAAACACAACTTGCGGCTTCCTCACTTTCCTTCAAGCCTTGGGATCGCACGGGAATTCTCGGTAGGCCCGTTGCAGATGCAAAGGTATAGGATAGTAAATAGCTGCGGGAATAGCTTTTTCCTTTAGCAGCGCCATGACTCCGTTCCGTTCATGCTTGTCTTTTGTACGCAACGTATATTGCGCCCAAATTGAGCGATAGCCATCGGTGACATATGGTGTGGCAAAATGATTATGCAGTGTAGCGGTATATCGTTCGGCTATTTTTTGACGATTTTCGATCTCATTTGCGTAGATGGCCAGTTTTTCCAGCAGGATGGCGGCTTGAAGGGTGTCCAGTCGTGAATTCATCCCTATATGTATATTGTCATATTTTTCCTGCCCTTTCCCATGAACGCGCAGCGAATCCAGTCTGACTGCCAAATCGGCGTCATTGGTGAAAAGCGCGCCGCCATCACCATAGCAGCCCAATGGTTTGGCCGGAAAAAACGATGTGGTCGTGATCCTGCCAAAATTCCCAGTCATCATACCGTTAATTTGTCCGCCAAACCCTTGGGCGCTGTCGCACACGATATCCAGTTTTTCCGCATCAGCAACAGACTGGATTTGGAGATAGTCGGCTGGCAGACCAAAAAGGTCAACGGGGATCAATATACGAGCTTGCAGGTCCAGTTCGAGCGCATGTTTTATAGACCCTTCTAGGCTTTTAGGATCCATATTGAACGTTTGCGGATCGATATCGACAAAAAACGGAGTAGCGCCAACCAGACATACAGCCTCTGCGGTTGCCGCAAAAGTGAAGGATGGAACAAAGACTGCATCACCTACGCCCACGTCAAGGGCCATTAGCGCAAGCTGTAATGCGTCTGTCCCATTGGCGCAGCTAATACAATGTTTTGCGCCGCAAAAATCAGTAAGTGCTCGCTCAAGTTGAGAGACTTCGGGACCCATAATATATGCACCATGGTCAAGCACGGTCGCAATGCGTTTTTCAATGTTGCCGCGGATTATATCCTGTTGCGCCTTGAGGTCGATAAAATGCAATTCTCAGGCCTCCTGTAGCATCAGCTGACCGTCTTTCTCAACATAGCGCTCACCGGTTCGCGAGCATATCAAATCGTCATCCAGCCTTTCGCCTGCACGGCTGACCCAACCAACCTGCTTTGCTGGATTACCAACCATCAAGGCATAGTCGGGTACGTTCTTCGTAACAACAGCCCCAGCCGCGATCATGCAATAAGAGCCAAGCGTATTGCCACAAATGATGGTAGCGTTTGCCCCAATCGTAGCTCCGCGTTTTACCCAGGTGTCTCCAAATTCTTCCTTGCGTTCCACATTGGCTCTCGGCGTGAGAACATTGGTAAACACACAAGACGGGCCGCAGAACACATCATCATCCAACCGCACTCCCTTATAAAGCGCGACATTGTTCTGGATCTTGCAACCGTTGCCGATGGTCACATTGGGGCCAGCCATAACATTTTGACCCAAAACGCAATCTGTCCCAATTTTCGTGCCTTCCAAAACATGGACAAAATGCCAAATTTTTGTACCTGCGCCAATTTCTGCTGGTTGATCAATCCAGGCGCTCTCATGGATAAATACTCCATCAGTCATCGGCTCATCACCTTTTGCAGATCTGGATGCTGTTCACCAAGCATGGGCCTCCAGTACATATCCGCAGTGACAATGGCGCTGAGTTTACTGCCCATGCGGCCCGGGATTGGTTGGGCCGGATCGGCGTGAAGACGCTCTGCATCGAGCCAGGGTCACCATGGGAGAACGGCTATAACGAGAGCTTCAACGGCAAGCTCAGAGACGAACTGCTCAACGGAGAAATCTTCTATCATCTGAAGGAGGCGACTATCTTGATCGAACGCTGGAGGCAGCATTACAATACAGTGCGATCACATAGCTCACTGGGCTACAAACCACCAGCACCAACAACAACCTTGCCTTATCCATCTGAACTGCCCTGCGCTCCGCTCCGGTCAGTCCAGATGGACGGCTTTAACCGCCGTGCTCTAACTTAATAACTGGACCACCTCATTGGGGCAGGTCAAAATCTTTGAAATGGGCATTACATACTTGGGAGTTATAACCGGATCTGGTGTCTGGAAGAATTTGAAGTATGGGGCGTGCCTTGCTGAAATCGTTTTTGTCTGGAAATCGAAAGAAGCAAGAGGAGCCCGCCACACATGGCAAAAGATACTGTGATTGATCCGGGTAGACCGGAGGGAATTGAACCACTGACAGAACTACTCGGATCGGGTGCGAAGCAGTTAATCGCCGAAGCGGTCCAGGCAGAGCCGGATGAGTTGATGACAAAGTTTGATGGTCACAAAACGGCTGACGGACGACAGCGCGTTGTCCGCAGTGGCCATCATCGCGAACGAGAGGTGATTACAGGGGTTGGCAAGGTCAGCGTCGAGGTGCCGAAGATCCGTAGCCGTGAAGGTACGCCGGAATGTTTTCAATCTCTGGTTGTACCGCCCTGCATCCGGCGAACGGCGACGCTGGACGCGGCGAACCCCTGGCTTTATTTGAAGGGTGTTTCGAGTGGCCAGATGCAGAGCGCACCGGAAGCTATTGCCGGCCCCGAGGCTAAAGGGCTGCCGGCCAATGTCGCGGGGCGTTTGAAGCGGCAATGGGAAGCTGAATACAAGCAATGGTGTACTCGAGCGGTGTCTGATGAATGGGTCCATATCCGGGCTGATGGCATCTACAGTGGTCTCAGAGGCGACGATGGCCGATTGTGCTGCCTGGTTATCATCGGCGTGAACAGCCGGGGTCACAAGCACTTCCTGGCAATCGAAGATGGTGTCAGGCAGTCAAAACAGAGCTGGCGTGAGGTGTTGCTGTCCCTGAAACAACGGGGTCTGGACCAACCCCCGAAGTTGGCAATTGGAGACGGCGCCCCGGGCTTCCGGGCCGCAGTGGAGGAAGTGTATCCGGAGACGGGCGTTCAACGTTGCTGGCAACGTTGCTGGATGCACAAGACCGGCAATGTGCTGAACTATCTGCCGAAGTCTGTCCAGGAGAAAGCGAAGCAGGGTCTGCATGATATCCGGATGGCAGAAGATCGAGCTGATGCAGCAAAGGCGTTCGATAATTTTGAGGAACGTTTCGGTGCAAAGTACCCCGAGGCGGTGGAATGCTTATCGAAAGACCGTGACGCGTTGCCGGCATTTCATGACTTTCCAGCGGAACACTGGACCCGTATCAGGACAACCAATGTCATTGAGTCGAGTTTTGCGACGTTCCGGCATGGAACACGCCAAGCCAAAGGTTGTGTCACGCGCAATACGATGTTGACGATGGTCTGCAAGATGGGATTATGCGCAGAAGATTCCTGGCGCAAATTGAGAGGCTTCAGACACCTGGCGAAGGTGATTGAAGGCGTGAAGTCTAAAGATGGAAGCGAGGTGAACGAGGACGACATCCCAGCCGCATGACTAACTTGCCAGACACTACTTTTGACAATAACTCTGGATGAAGAGACCGCTGAGTTTTTCTTGCGCTAGGGCTGCAAATTGCATCAGACCCTGCTAATCCTGTGCAAAGCAAGGAGGCAGGATGACAAATATGGCAATCAGATATTTAGTTGTTTTGGCATCCGTTGCACTGAGTGCCTGTGCGCCGGTCGATGCTGCGCCGGACAACAGCAAACCGCCTGTCGCCATAGCCCAGGTCAGCGATGAACATAATGCTACATGGCGCAAGAACATGCCGCACTGGTTTGAGATGGTGGAGCCTTTCCGCATTACGGGCAGCGATAAAAACGCCGTCTACTATGTTGGTTCCAAGGGCCTTGCGGTTTATTTGATCCAGACCATTGACGGGTTGATCCTTCTAGACGGAGGCATGCCCGACCAGGGGGAGCAGATGCTGGCTTCGGTGCGAAAACTGGGTTTCGATCCGAAAGACATCAAGATCCTGCTCAACAGCCATGCCCATATGGATCACAGTGGCGGGCTTGCCGCAATCAAACGCCAAACTGGTGCAAAACTGATTGCCAGCGCGGGCGATAAACCGGAGTTGGAAAGCGGTTTCTATCTCGGGTTTGAGGATAAGCCCTGGTTCAATTCGCATCCGGTGAAAGTCGATTAGGTGATCGGCCATGAAGAAGAGATCAAGCTGGGAAATTCAGTGCTCCGCGCGTTCATTACCCCAGGCCATACGCGCGGTTGCACCAGCTGGGTGATGGAAATGAAAAACGCCGAGGTACAAGCCGATATCCTGTTTTTCTGTTCGGCATCGGTGGCCGCAAACCGGCTCTTTGCACCGCCGCAATATCCCGGAATTGTCGAAGACTATCACCGGACCTTTGCAATGACCCGAAACTGGAACCCGACCATCTTTCTATCCAATCATCCCGAGTTTTTCGGCATGGCCGAGAAGCAGGAGCGACAACTGGCTGGCGACAGATTGGCTTTCTCAAATCCCGATGAATTTTCGAAAGCGATTGCCAAACTCGAAGCGGCTTTTGAAAAGGCATTGATCAAACAGTCCGCGATTATGGAGAAATAGCGATGGGCGCTGCGAAAGAACTGGCGGAAAAATTCTGGGATATCCAGATCAACGGTAGCCATGCCGAGTTGCTGCCGCTTTTTGCAGAAGACGCTGTGTTCGAGAATCCCACCATTGGCCGTGTCGAGGGCAAGCCAGCCATTGAGAAATTGCTCCACCATCTGGACAAATTGTTCGGCGACAACCCGCCACAGTTTGAAGTTTTGGAAATTGCTGGTGGTGACGAGGCGGCTTGGTCGCGCTGGGTCTGGAAACGCCCGCAGGGCGATGTCGAGGGTGTTGGGTTGTACAGGGTGAAGGACGGGCTATTCACATCCTACCGCGATGTATTTCAGGTGCCCGAGGAGATTTGACAAAAGGAGGAAATGCAAATGAAAATCCACTATCTGGAATTTGTATCCACTGAAATGGAAGCGCAAGTTGCAACGCTGGAGTCTGTTCATGGTGTGAGCTTTGGCTCAACCGTCCCGGAGCTGGGAAATGCCCGCACTGCTGAATTGCCCGACGGTAGCATATTGGGAGTCCGTGCACCGATGCGCGATGATGAGGATCCGTGCACCAGACCCTATTTTCTCACTGACAATATTGACGCTGCCGTTAACGAACTTGACATCAGCCAATTAGAGAAGCGGACTTTTCAATCAGTCTGATTCCACTTTCCGTTTCTTATTGCATTTTCTGATCTTAAATCGGTACATGTCTTTCTTGAAAGCTTGTGTAATCATAGCGAAACGGGCTTTCCGTAAATTCGGAATGCTAGGTGAATCTCTATAGACGTGGGCAACATCAAAATCTTGATTTTCTACAAGAGAATAAAGTTCTCTGCTACGGTGCTCACGAGCTTGCAGGCTCCGATTTTTCATTATTCTGAATAGCTCTCCACGTTTAAGATATAATGTAAACGTACCTCTCGTTTTCGGGAAGTCGATGATGTTCATTCCGGGCTTCAGCGATTTCCATCCCCAACTTCGTAATTTTGTCTGCTTTTCACCATAAGTGCGAATGCCATATGCGACCGGGATAGGCTTCTTGCATGTGTTTTCGATACTCACCTTGTAAGTAATGGGCCTGTTTTCCTTGCGAACGATGATCTTTTTGCCACTTTTTAGAAGTCCTTCTAATGACCCGTCTGGATCAGGTACCGAATTGGCCCCCCGCCTTACGGGCGGAGGAGGCGGCGCCGCGTGTCTTTGTGTTTCGGGTTGGAGGGCATTTGACCGATCTTTAGAGTAAGCACTGCTTGAACAATATTGGTATTGCTGAGTACAATAACCCGGCGATTTGCAGCTTCCCTGGCGGGCTGGACAAGCCTCCTGCAGATCAATTCCGCCCGGCTGTCGGCCACATGCCTTTAAGACCGCCTCACGTTTTGCGCGATCTGCATTAATTGTTCGTTGTAGTTGGTCGGCGCCGGGGTGGCTCCGGGTTCGAGGTAAAGTTTGGAGGCGGCGACTTTCACAGCGCTTGTATCGGTTCCGGACGTTAGTTCTGCATTGTTGGGTTAGCCTATCTTCGTAGTCATAGTTGGACTTGCACCGGCTAGCACTGATGAGACAGGCTTCGCGATCAATCCTGCATTGGTTTTCCGCCTCACCGACTGTTTGAAGAAGCATCGCCGGGATCGCAACATTGGCAGCTTTGACCGGGCCTCCCGTTGATGAGGTAGGAAACAAGCTCAAACCTAGGGCGATAATGGCAGCAAGAAGTCCGCCAAATTTTGTTCCGAAATGCAATCTAAATCCCCTCTCGCCATGGTTCTAGCAAAATTGAACCGTCGTGGCATGTATGAACAGCGAACGCCAAATGGTCGGTTAGTTTTCCGCCCGCTTTTGCGTCCTCAGCGGTCATGTAATCCAGCAAATCAGTTTCACTTATTCAGTTCTTCATGATCTCATCCAAATAAGCCGTCACTTCCTCCGCGATTACCTCAGGCTGTTCCGGTAATAGCGCATGACCGGCCTTCGCCACCATCACCAGTTTGACCCGCTCCGGATACTGTTGTGCTAATGGGATGCCGGCGTCCTGTGGTGGAGCGATCGTGTCCTCGGCGGCTTGTAGGACCAGCAACGGCTTGGTGCCGCCTGCGCCCCATTCTTCATAGTGATCGGTGCCTTTGGCTTTGCCTTGCAGCGTTGCGGAATGGCGGTACCAGCCAGTAATCCAGTGATCCGGAATATCATTGCCCTCGGCGAAGAAGCCATAGTCTATGTCTTCACTGCGTTGATTGATGGTTCGGCGGGGATCGAAAATCGCTTTTAGCGCCTTGTCGGCCTTGGGCGGAATCGGTTTGGCACCACCCGACGCAATCAGGACGACTGCGCTAATCCGGTCATCAAAGCGGCTGGCAAAGGCGCGGGCGGCTCGGTTGCCAAACGCATGGCCAATGACAGCGACCTGCTCTTGCGGTTTGAGTTCTTCTTTGGCCACCGCCTTTATGTCATCGGCGATATCGAACAGGTCGAATTCACCTTCAGGCAGGTCGGAGCCTTTGATACCGTGCGCTTCAAAGGCGATGGTGCGATAGCCCGCGTCATTTAGCGATATCGCGAGCTCATTGAAATCGCTGGCTTCGCGACCCGCGCTGGCAAGCAATATGACCGGCTTGCCTTGTCCGCTGACATAATAGGCAAGCGCGCGGCCATCGCGGTTGATGGATTTCTCCATGCCAACGGCATCGCGGGCTGGGCTGTCAGGACGCGGCATCCAGAAGATTGCGCCGAGAATGGCGAGGATTGCGAACAGGCCAACGATATATTTCATCAAGAATCTACTCGCACAAAGACACGAAGCCACCAAGTCGGTTTAGCAGCGATGATTCTTAGTGCCTTTGTGTCTTGGTGCGCAATTTTATAATCAAAAGTCTACCGCAATGCCCTTATGCTCCCAGTCACCGTAGCGGGTAGGCCCGTCTTTTTCCTCTTCCGCATTGGCTTTGTCCCGCGCATCCGGTTCCGGCACCGGTTTGCTTTTCGAAAGATGCTTAGGCAGTTTGACGCCTGCGGGGCGTTCTCCCGGTTTTCTGGTCTTTTCGGTCATATTTCATCGGCCCTAAAATTGAAAAACCCCGCCTCAATTCCTATATTGAGGGGGAAACAGGCATAATCAAGCGAGTTTTTGCGATATGAACATGATGAAAACGACCATGTTACTGGCGGCGCTAACGGCGCTCTTCATGGTTTTGGGCTATTCGCTGGGCGGTGGTGGCGGCGCAATGATGGCTCTGATTTTCGCGGCGGGCATGAACCTGTTCACTTACTGGAATGCCGATAAAATTGTGCTGAAAATGCACAATGCCGTTGAGGTTGATGCCGGAAGTCACCCTGAATTCTACACAATGGTGCAGAACCTGGCACAAAATGCGCAGCTGCCGATGCCGAAAGTCTATATAGTCGAACAGGCGCAGCCCAACGCCTTTGCCACTGGCCGCAATCCGGAGAACAGCGCGGTGGCGGCGACCACCGGACTGCTCAATATGCTCTCTCACGAAGAAGTCGAAGCGGTGATGGCACACGAGTTGGGCCATGTGATAAACCGGGATACGCTGATCATGACCATGGTCGCGACGATTGCCGGTGCGGTGTCAATGCTCGCCAATTTCGGCATGTTTTTCCACGGACGCAATGGCATTGCCGGGTTGATGGCAGTATTGATCGCACCCTTTGCCGCGATGATCGTACAAATGGCGATCAGCCGGACACGCGAATTTGGTGCCGATGCTTCGGCGGCGCAGATTAGCGGCAAGCCGCTGGCGCTGGCTTCGGCGCTAGCGAAAATTTCAGGTGCGGCAGAGCGTACGCCGAACCCGGTGGCAGAACGCAATCCGGCAGCGGCGCAGCTTTACATTGTGCCAGCCGGTGTGCGGCAGATGTTCTCGACCCATCCCGCAACCGAAGATCGGATCGCTGCGCTCCACGAAATCGCCAATCGCGGCGGCGGTGGATCAGACCATATGTCAAACAATTCGGCCGAAGTCGGCGATATGAGCCGGCTCCGTAAAAGAAGCGCACTCAATCCGCGGTAACGCGTCATTAAGCCCTTCGTTTGTTCGATCATAACGGCTAAGGCCGCTGCCAATGTCCCAGTCCAGCAAACCAGTCCCAGGGTTTCCCGCTCGCCTCTCAGCTTTACGCCTGCTCGACTCGGTGTGCCGTCGCGGAGAAACGCTTGATCAGGCGATGCCATCAGCGACAGGAAAGCTTAAAAACCCTTCCGACAAATCGCTCGCCCATAATATCGCCGCCAATGTACTGCGCTGGATGACGGCGCTGGATGCGATGATCGACAGCACAACCAAAAACCCGCTAGCCGAAGATGCGAAAGCGCGGATGGCGCTCAGGATTGCACTGGCGCAGGTACTGGTCCTCGAAACCCCTCAACATGCCGCGATTTCAACCGCTCTGCCGCTCGTTCAGGGCGGGCCAAGACGATTGGTGCATGGGGTTTTCTCCACTCTGATGCGCGGTCTTGAGAAAGGCGAAGTCGAACTTCCCAAATATCCAGCCATTCCCGGTGAAACCCGCGCGCGCTGGATGAAGCATTGGGGAAAGGAAGCCCCTTCCGCGGCGAACAAAGCATGGGCAAGGCAGGGCAATCGACTGAATGTTCACTGTCGGATTGCGGCTTTCATGCAGGCGTCATCGCATGCAGCGGAACGTCGTTTTTGCGGCAGGCTGATTTTGCCTGGTGCGCGACGTAGCAGGTTCATTGCTGCGTGATTGATTGTGGCAAAATTGGCTGCGGCATTTCCGGTTCTGATGCGGCAGTCATCCTGGCGGCAGGTAACATCGAGCACCCGATGCAAACAGTTTTCCACCTGCCAGTGATTGCGGATGTGACGCGCCATTTTCTCGGGCACATCAAGGACGGATGAGATGTAAAATTGCCTGACCGTTTTGGCCTGGCCTCTGATTTCACGAGTGTACCCTGTCATGATCACGGCCTTCAGGCCCGGCCATTTGTGGCGTTCGGTTCTGTATTTGAACAAACTGTGCAGCACCGCGTTTCAATGCGCCCATGACCTGCATCAGCGGCTTCGCTTTTTTCAATGAATTTCGCGCCTGTATCACGCTCCGGATGTTCATCGAAAAACAATTCGACATCCTCG
Organism: uncultured Parasphingorhabdus sp.; assembly: GCA_951813595.1. Taxonomy (GTDB): domain Bacteria; phylum Pseudomonadota; class Alphaproteobacteria; order Sphingomonadales; family Sphingomonadaceae; genus Parasphingorhabdus. The sequence goes on from CATOTQ010000004.1 coordinate 89,048, forward strand.
CGCAAGCTTCCCTGGTTGCCCTTCAGGCCGATCACATAACCGGCCTCTTGGTCCATGATTTGTTGGCAAATCTTGCGCTGACATCCTATCGCGTCAATAGTCACGATAGCGCCCTTGAGTGCCAACAGGGCCAGTAGCTCGGGGATCGCTGTTATCTCATTGGACCTGTCGTCAATCTTGCGTTGCCCGGGAACGAGTTGGTGATCACACGCCCAGGCCGAAATCATATGAATGGGTGCTTCAGGGGACCTGGTATCAAATGACCGCCGAAGGGTTTTACCATCGATGGCGACGACACCTTCAGGCGTTTCATGCAAACTCGCCACCCAGGCTATGAAGCAGCGTTGGAAGGCTTCCATATCCAGACGGGAAAACAAGATCCCCGACTGATCATGGCCTGGCGTTCCGTCCTTGAACGGCAAAAAGCGACGCAGGAATTCCAGCTGCTTTTCACCGTAGAGTGCGATTGACGTCCAGCCCCCGGCGCCTGAAATTACGGCGCAATTACGGCGCATAGGACCAGAAGAAAAATCTCGTTCGGTGGGCAGGTGACCTTCGCTTGCTGGCGCGGGTCTTTGACGCCGCCGAAATGCGTCAGAAAACGGGGGGTGGCAGGGTCCGGTGGGGCTTGTGACATGCAAAATCTCCAAAAAAGTGAGCATTCCACTCCCTTGATTCAGAAAAATTACTCCATGTCAGCTGCTTATTCAGTCAATTGCCCTGGGATGCTGACGCGTTCTACCTTTTTCACACGACGCAATTTTTCTATGCTCTTAGTTCAACCTTAATTCTGGCTGCAGTCTGTGAGCGCGCCGGACAGCGGCTTCATTTGGTCAGCTTTGCAGTTGTTTACCTGATTACTGCTTTGGTCATGGGACTGATGGTGAACCTATCCGATGACGTGGGCCCGCGGCTTGTCATCGTTAACATGGGCTACGGTGTTATGTTCGCTATGGGTGTGACGACGCTGCTTACAGCAAAGCGTCGCGACGCGGTCGATATCGCGATTATCGCGGTAATGGCTTTTCAGGCCGCGGATTTCTTCATCAGGCCGAGTTTGACCTTGCTGTTCGAGAAGTCGATCCCGGCGGAAGTATATCGGGACTCGATCTACTATTCCCTGATCGGTCTGGTACTTGGGATAAAAGGAGTATCCATGGCGATGGTTTTGATCGGTGCAACGATCGCCGAGTGGACGACAGCACTACGTGAAAGCAGTGAACGTGATGCCCTGAGCGGATTGCGCAACCGGGGTTCGTTTGAAGAAGCGATGCGAAAATTACTCCCGCGCGCGCAGGCCGAGGGACGTCAGCTCAGCCTGGTTGTGGCCGATATCGACCACTTTAAGAAGGTAAATGATATTTGGGGGCCCCAGGCGGGCGACCAAGCGATTTCAGGCATTGGCGAACTGATTGCAAAGACGATTCGCGGATGTGACACTGCGGGACGGATCGGCGGGGAGGAATTCTGTATCGCGGTCTGGAATTGCCCAAATGACCCGGCATATCGGTTGGCCGACCGAATCAGGCATGCTTTTTCTCGTCTCGAGCATTCTGGACTAAGCGACGATATCCGCCTGACTGCAAGTTTTGGTGTGGCTACAGCGCACGACGGCGAGACCTATGAGGATTTATTCGCAAGAGCGGATGCTGCGCTCTACAAGGCTAAGTCGAATGGTCGAAACCGCGTCGAGAATGCCGAGGAACTGCTACTGGAAAAAGAGGCGACGCCCAAATCAGATGCAGAGATGATCGAATTTAAACTCGCCGCTACGGGTTAGCTGGTTCGACACTGCTAGACGCTTATCTCGGTGTGCTGCGGGCAAAACAATATGTCCTCACACAGATTGCCCGATCGCTTCCTTTCACCAATCAGATCCAACTTACGCTAGGTCCAAGAGGAGTCTATGCGCTCGAGCAAGTTGCTGACGAAGCTCCGGAAGGCGATGCGCTACCGCAGGATTAAGTTTAAGGTGTCACGACCAAAGAGAAATCATGTCAGCCAGTCTTTCGATCTGCTCCGGTTCCAGCCTGTTGATCAAGCCTTTCCAGTTCTTCCAGAATCAATGGTGTCACTTCGCGGTGCGCGTTCCGACCGATGAACAGATCCATGTGACCGTAATCAGGGATGATCCGTTGGCGGTACAAGGAACTGCCATTGTGTTCCGAAAGCCAGACGCGTGTACGCTGCCCGCTTTCAGGATAGAATATTTGGTTGGTAGCCCCCGAGAGGAAACTTATGGGCAAGGCCAAACGCTGAGCGGCATTCTCATCGGTATAGACCGGCTTGCCATCGACATCGACGGCCAAGCCCGTGCGCATGATTTCCTGCAACTGCTTGAACGGCGAGAGCGAGACGCGACTGAACATGCTACCAAGTGCCAGATGCGTATCATGGCCGAGCTGACGATGATCCCAGCTGGGGCCAAAGACACCGAATACACGCCGGCAAGTAGGGTTCTTACATGACTGACCTTCTGGGACCGGAATTTGGTAAGCTACGGCATCGATTTCGTTATCAGTTTCAGTACCTTCGCTTACGAAATCGATATGCCCGCCGAGCAGCGAAATCTGACCCAGCATGTCAGCCACACCAAGGTCAGCCTTCATATAATTGAGCCAATCAGTAACAGGATGAAGCGTGAGCTGTGAACTGATCAGCGAACGGACGTTCGTTATCCAGCCTGCACCGATACCCATCAGCAGGCTCATGGAGCCAACACAATGCGCCAGTGCCTGAACACTATCGGCCCCGGTCACCGCGCGAATTTTCGTTATCGCAGCAGGCCAGTCGTGGCGGGCAATATCATCGATAGTGAACTCGGGCGGATGTTCGGTATCATTGCCCGAGTCCGCGCTGGCGCGATAGTCGAACAGCCAGACATCATAGCTTTGTGCAACAAGGCTCTCGGTAAGATTCTCATCCACTGTAGGCGTGGCGAAGCTTGAAGCGCGTACGGAGAAGCCCGGTGCCAACACAAGCGGCCCGCGTGCCCCGCCACGATAGCGGATAAGGCCGATATTCACGCCGTCACCGGTCGGAACGATATGACGCTCGGACGGTGGAAGGTGCATTTCGCGAGCTGACAATAACGCAGCGTCCTTGGCAGGAAAATCATTGAGCGTCGCCAGCATCCCGCCATAGGCACGGAACACGGTCATCGCGAAAAAGCCTGCATATTTGGCCTGGAAATACGTCTCGATGGCTTTTCGAGCTTTGGGGATTAGATTGATCACATGACCCACCAGCGTATCCGAGTCATGAACAGTGATAGTGGTCAGCTGCCGCATGAACTCATCAATTCCAAGCTTCAGCACGCCGCGTCCGATCAACTCGCCATTAGCATCTTCACCATGACGCAGTGTGACAAACAATGTCGTTAGATCGGTCCACGGATCAGACTTTCCGCTCCCTTGGCCACGCTGTTCCAAGGTTTTGAAACCGTGGAAATGGATTGGACCATCCGGCCCTTCGAGCACCATATCATAGAGCATTTTCCAGCTCTCTGCTTTATCGGGATCAGCAACCAGCAGGCAGAACGTACCTTCCTGCACGCGCATAGGTTCCGCCGAGATCGAACTGACCAGCACCTCGCCGGTTATGTGCGAACGATGCTGCGGTTCCTCAATCATGCGGTGAAGATTATCGGTTGTGACCGTCAGTTTGAAACTGCACGCACTATCTTCCAATTGTCCCCAGGCCGCGCCGTTGACATAGTCATCGCGAATGCGCTCGACATGGCCGCAGGGGTGATGATGACAACCGGTGGCGCTGATATGGCCAGCCATAGTCTCGGTAAAGGCCAATCCCGGACTCATCGCTTCGGGATGCTCTTTCACTAGATTACGGATAGCGGTCTTGCCTTCATCGATGGCACCGCTTTCGAAATGTTTGGCTGCATTGGTAACAGCTTCGGCAACTGATGCTGTGGACGGCTCTCCACCAACCTGCGGTATATACCGCATGATTGAGCTGGAAGGAGAACTATGATGGAAAGTAACGATTGGTCTGGATATCGCAAAGTCAGTGTTTCAGGTGCACGGAGTCAACAGGGCGGGAGATGCTGTGCTGCGTCGTAAACTGAAACGTACTAGAATGCTGCCGTTCTTTGCCAAGCTGCCGCGATGCCTGATCGGGATCGAAGCCTGCAATAACTCACACTACTGGGCGCGTGAGCTGACCGCACTGGGTCATGATGTGAAGCTCATGCCAGCGCAATATGTGAAACCCTATGTCAAACGCGGGAAGAATGATGCTGCCGATGCCGAGGCGATCTGCGAGGCCGTTACCAGGCCCACCATGCGCTTCGTTGCGGTAAAGTCGCCAGAACAACAGAGCTTGATGATGCTTCACCGAGTGAGGCTCATGCTGAACCGCCAACGTACACAGATCTCGAATGCGATCAGAGCGCATATGTCAGAGTTTGTTGATGCACCAAGCAGGTTGAAACTGCCGGATCGGGAAAACCCATTTTGGGCCGTGGCGCTTCGAGCGCGTGCAATAGGTCGGGACCCGGTTCGCGCGAAAGGCATCATGGCCAGCGGCGCATGACAAGGCCGCAACGAAAGGCCGGACACATGGCCGCCCAACCAGTAGAAAGCTCAACACCAAAAAAACCCTTGCCAAAGGAGTGCCGTCCACACATGGCCCAATGGCATGGCCACCGACCCATTTGGCAATCGACAGCTTCAGATGATCGCCGTGCGGAACCGACTGCTTCTCTTCAACGCTTTCATCTTCCGAATGCGTTTCTTGTAGCAGCGAGCTTTCCTCGCCAAGTGAATAATCGATGGTCCAATCTTCGCGCTGGGCCAGTTTTTCCACTGCACGTTCAGCAACGGCGGTGATCGTCAGCAGCGGATTAACACCAACTGCACCGGGAATTGCAGATCCGTCGCACACATAAAGGCCCGGATGAACATCGGTTCCGCTATTACGGGCAAAAACCCGGCAGCTGTTATCAACAACGCCCGAAGAGGCATCTGTAAGCCCATTCAGCGATGCTTCCCGGATCGGTCTGCACGGCTTCGCCCATTGCCTTGGCATCAAGCAGGCGCGGTTTGACCTGATCTAGGCCAAAACGCGTAAAACCGTCAGCCAGCGCTTCACCGAAGAAGAAAGCCGGGCCCAATCCAGCGGCAAGAATACCGGGAGCCACACCTTCTTCGATCACCAGGCCTTTGGCCGGATCATCATTGTCACGCATATCGATAACGCCGGTGATGCAGGGACCGGGATAGGCTTCTTGGCCAATATCCGACGTGCCGATGCCCATGGCGTAGATCGGATTGGCGGTGACGACGTCGCCTTTCTTTTCCGACTTAAAATAACTATCATAAGCGAAGCCAAGCGCATCACCATTGCCCGAGAAACTTGTTCCCAGCTGGTCGGACAGAGACAGGCCTTTTTCGCGGGATCGCAATAGAATTTCGGTTGAACCCAGCGCACCTGCACCCAGAATCACATAGTCGGCGGAAATCGTTACCAGAGTATCTGATGCTCCTTCGCCATTATGTTCAACGTGGACGCGCCAAGTATCTCCATCACGCTCAATCCACAGAACTTTGGCTTGCGTAAAAATCTCTGCGCCATGATTGGCGGCATCGGGAAGATAGTTCATCAACGTGGTGTTTTTTGCACCCACATTGCAGCCCGAAACGCAGTCACCGCAATTGGTGCAGGCTGGCTGAGGCATACCGAACTTATTGGTTTTATCTTCAAAATTCACATTGATCGGTGTCTTGTAGAACTGCTTGCCCATGGTGCTTGCTGAATGCTCAAGCGCTTCCAGTTTGCCCAATGTCGGGTGGGTATCAGGATAAGCATTGGGAGAGAGCATCTCACGCGCGCGCTCGTAATAAGGGTCGATCAAATGAGGATCGTCCCGGAAGACAGCCGGCCAATGTTCCTGATCGAGCAGGCGTTTGTCCAGCTCGAGCGATACGTTCGCGTTTATCAACGATGTACCGCCAAGACCGCATCCAACAAGTGCATATTGATCGTCATTCACATGCACTTCAAACAGCGCGTCGGGCGATCCGATCCGGCCGCCTTTGACGTTGAATTGCATGGCTCCTTGCGCATCGGCAATCTTGTTAGGATATTCACCCGGCAACATTTCCTTGCCGCGCTCCAGAATGCACACGTCCTGTCCCGCGCGCGCCAAGCGTGAGGCAGCAACACCTGCGCATAGCCTGAACCGATGACGAGCACGGTATAGTGTGATTTCGCCTTGTCGAGGCCACGTGCGATACGTTTCTGTAAGGTCATTCTGCTGCCTCCAAAAATTCTTCATCTGACTGCTCAAGCAATTGACGGACGCGTTTGTCAGCCTCCTCAATGATGCGAGCGTGGACGATGCGCGAGAAATCGGCCCAGTGCGCGGAAGCGCGCTCTACCGCTTCGGAAGTTTGATCGACCAATCGGTTCAAGCGTCCGCTGCCTTCAACGCGAACCGGCGCCATTTTGCCGTTGGTTGGATCGTTAAATAGCCGCAGTGAAGCCACTTCCAGCTCATCGGATACGAGCATTGCGGCACAACCCTGCACCGGTATCAAAGTTGGCTCATCCAAAACCCAGCCGCCGGTATTGAAAATACCGACAGGTACTTGGTAACCATCGACTTGCAATTCATCTTGGAACGGCTTGTGTGTGTGTGTGTGTGTGTGTGTGTGTGTGTGTGTGTCCGAAAATGAATGACAACTCGCGCGGCAGATCTGTCAGCTCGTGGCGGATTTCACTCGCCATTGGCGTACCGAGATACCAGCCGATGTCCTCAACTTCATCTTCGCCTAGAACATGTCCGTAACCATCAGGCTGGCGTTCAGCCGACCGGCCTGCGGTCAGGTCAATCACAGCGCGGATCAGATTATCCAGCGTCACTCCATATTTGAGTTCCATCTTTGGATTGATACCCATCTTGGCGTGCAAACCGCCGGTGATCCGCCGGGCGAGACTTTCGGCGAAGTCATGGCTCGCGCCTGCACTCAGCATCGTTTCGTAAAGTGAGCCCACCTCGGTGCCGATATCGCCTGCACTGCCAAGGTCGGACCAAAGGAAATCAATCCACGGACCATTCTCCTGCTCGAGCTGACGCATGGTCGCAGGTCGCGGCTCGCTATCGCTAAGAAAGCCCCGCGCATTTGAAAGTGCGCGATACATTCCATCGAGATAATGCCCGTGATGCATAACCACAGCGCGTCCGGTTCCGCTATCCGAAAGTCCCCAATTGGGATAGGCGATCTTGACCGATGCATCGGTTAAATGTGGCCGGTGAGCGAACAGTGATTCCATCAAACGGCAACGATGCGACGGCGTGCCGAAGATGTTTGTAACCGATTCCAGATCGCTAGGAATCTGGCCACTTTCTAGCGCCGAAAGAAACCCATTGTCTTGTGCAATACGCCACAGGTGATGATCATGATTGCCCGCTATATAGATAATCTCGCGATCAAACAGATCGGATCCGTTTGAAGGAAAGAATGCGTCCAAAAGCTGCAGAAAACTCTTCGAAACATCCCCAAAAGGTGACAGGCCGAGATCAAGCGCATCTCCCAGCAGAACAAGCTGCGGCTTCTTCTGATCACCCAGCGTCTCCCGCAAGCCATTGGCAAAGGCGGTCATAACTTCTGACGGGCCTTCAGCTATGGCTCCGCTACCGTGTACATGCGTCAACAGGCTATCGCGCGCGCCAAGGTGAAGATCGGACAAGACTATATGGCTAATGCTCATGAGTAGTTCTCCAGACAGGTGTAGAAGGCATCCCGGACTATCTTTTCGCGTGGGTCATCCCACTTGCCGGTGCCGAGTTTATTGGTGATCCAGGCATAAGCGACGCCATCATCGGGATCGCAAAACGCGAGTGAACCACCCACGGCAAAGCTGCCAAAAGCACTTTGGGTACGGGCATATTCCCATTGGTCGAAAGGTTTTTCGAAACCGTAAGAATAATACATATCGGCGGTCAGGACCTGATCTTTCAGTCCTTTGCTTGGGAAAGGATGCCCCTTGATCAACAAATCCATAACCTCAGGCGTGACGCCCAGCTTTTCGCCACCTTCCGCAAAGGCGTTATAAAGCGTAGCCAATCCGCGCGCCGAGGCCATGCCGCCGGCAGCACCCTGCCCCACGCGCCAAAACGCTTCACAATCGACCGCTCCCGGACCTTCAAGGATCAAGGGGTTGTTCAAAGTGCGAAACGCAAGTGTACCCGGCAGGCACATCTCGAAAGTGAGCGGCGAGGGCATGGTGGTATGATGGATGAAAAGATCCTGCATCCCGAACCCTTCGATCCGCGCAATGCGATTGCGATCGAAGCTATCTGGCAGGCCCACAAAGACGTCTGCTCCAAGCGGTACGGCAATTTCCTCGGCGAAGAACTGGGGCAAGCGCCGTCCTTCGGGATCACGGCGGTGGATCAACTCGCTGGCTATCCAGCCAAGTGTATACGCATGATTCCCGGAATAGTCGCCTGGTGCCCAATTAGGTTTCTGGCCACCGATAGCAGCGCAGATCGTTGCTTCATCACCGATATTCTCTAGGCTAAACTTGAAATCAATCGCTGCAAGACCCGCTTGTTCAGATAGCGCCTCGCCAACAGTAACTGCCTCTTTGCCATGCGCGGCAAACTCGGGCCAGATATCCGCACAAATTTGTCATAGGCGAAAAGCCCACGAGAGACAGCAACTGCTGCGGCCATCCCGGTCAAACCCTTGGTCAGCGAATAGACTAATGCGATATCATCTTCGCCCCATACCTGCGTGCACGCGCTTTCTTTCCAGCCGCCATACAGGTCCACCAACGTTTCACCGCGATGTATGATTGTACATGCCGCACCAAGCGCTTCACCCGACAATATCGATGCCTGAAAAGCATTCGCCACTGGTTCAAAGCCGTCCGCGACGTAACCGCCCGTCCAATGGCTTGAATCCGCGTTTTCCATTCCCAACTGTGAAGGTAAATGGCCCCATTGCTTCATTGTGATGCCCCTTATACGCGCTTTGGCAATAGGCCTCGCGCCCTGAGGGTAAGGGCTACCGAAATATGGTTAACAGCGGGTTAGGGATTTAAAAAGCCTGCTATGACCTTCTTCTTTTACATAGTGGATTCATAACTTTTAGTTATCTGATACATAGGTATAGCTTGTTAAACCGATTTGCTATTTGGTTTTCCAACATCTGCTTTCAGGATGAAGCTGTTGTCTAATCTTATCTTCACAAAAAAGGCGCTGGAGACCCGACGCCTTTTCAAAATTCGATATGATATTATCTCACGGACAACGCGAATCCCGCTGAGGTGCCGCCGATGTGCGGGTCTGCCAGCTACCATCGGGAGCCTGATATTTCTCGCCAGGTGTGGTCCGCATGATGAGATTGCAGCCCGAGGTGAAAGCGAACTGCTCTACGGTGGAATTGGTAGCTTGCGCCTTGCGGGTATAGGCGGCCTTGCGTTTGATATTTAAATCTTCGACCAATGCTTTTGTTGCAGCCGAAGGAGCAGTTGGAAAACCAAGATAACCATCAGGCTTTTCACCAACAGCGCCGGAAGAACGCGCGGCTGCGTAAGCAGGATCGCGCTGTGCCAAAACTGGTGCTGCCACAACTGCCGTAAGTGCAACTGCGCCGATTGCTGTCAAAGCCTTGTTATTTTTCATATACTCAAACATCAGAAAATATCCGCTTCCTCGTTGATTAAGTCCTTCGCATCGCCATCAAGCCGATAAACCACTTCCTGTTTAATATTGATATTCAGGTTGATTACGATGGGTTTGTCCGGAGCGGCAACCTGCACACATGCGGCCAATCCCCCCAGCGCTCCCAATGCAATACCTGAAAACAGGCTTGTAGCTGCTAAACCCCTCATATTAAGGCGAATCGCATTGTTCACACGATCCGTCAATTGGATTGTCTTATAGTACACGTTCGCTTTCCCCTCGCTGAATGGACTATTCATCGACTTTCGTAAATTCTTCAATGGCTTCCTCAGCTCTCGCTTCCTTGGCTCGGATCAGCGCCGGTAAGTTCTGGCCGACCAGTATTTCCGGTTCATAATAGGCTTTTGCACTGCTCATCAATTGCATGAAAGGCGCCTGAATCCTCACGTTGAACTCAATCGGTATCTTCGCCAATTGTTTTGTAATGAAGTTTTTGCTGGCAGTATCGCCTTGTTGAAGGCCGGCAAATTTCACCTCTGTGATAATTTCCCCATCAATCTCACCTTCCATACCGATTGTAAGGTTACGATATTTTACAGATTTGAGTACATTAAAGGCAAAATTGGCGAAGGTTCCCATGTCCTCATAGGTCAATTCGCCGATATAGGACAGCGAGCCTCCCCCTTTGCGGGCAGCCAGATATCCCCCGACAATACGGCCGCCATCTTGATCGAACACCATGGGCAGTTTGCCATCGAACACGCCCGTTGCAGTCATATTCTCAAAATCAAATTGAGTCAGGAATTGCGCCGCATCAACTCCGACCACAGTAAATTCAAGACGCCGGCTTGCTTCTTCGCCGAGATCAAGGATTGTTGGTTCGAGGATAAGCTCGCCACCCGCAAACGGCCATTTTCCGCCTTCGATTTCCATTTTATAGTCTGGCAACAGACGATAATTCAGGTTGCCATTGAACACTGCGACGCCGGGATTAACCTCCGCCATAAGCACAGACTGCCCCGGTGTCGTTGTCAGTTCCAGTAGGTCGGAAAAGGTTATTTCCCCGGACAACCCGGTAACCGGGCCAAAGGCTGCAGCAAGGTTAAGCCCGTCCGAGCGGAAGGTGCCTGAACTTTTGATGCCATCTTCTGAATTGTCCCAATTAATCTGTCCTTGGCCATTTATGCTGCCATCCAGATTGGCAACAACACCCAGGGTAAGAGGAGTCAGCAATTCTGGCTGGAATCTATCAGTAAACCGGATGCCACTTACATTCAGCAGAGCATTACCGGTTGTGTTTTCCAAACGGTGCAGAATATCAACCAAGGCCACCTGAGTTTCGGTTGTCGGCTCAAGCAAATTTCCGCTTGCCGTGATGTTTCCATCAGCAAATTTCAGCGTGACATCTTTACTGATCAAAGGCCGAAAGCGCTCAACCGCCTGCTCGTCGCGTACCCGCAACATGGCATCTGCCAGAAATGCGCCGTTAACATAACGCCAGTCCGCTTCCACTTGTTCCATTAACAACGGCACATTGGCGACTTTGCCATTCGCACCTTCGATTCTGCCTGAAATCTGTCGCCCAAAAGCAGCCGTCAGCAAGGCCATGTCTAAAATTGTTTGATCATCACCCGCGCCCAGCCGGATGGCAACATTGCGCGCCTGCAAGCCATTTCGGAGAGAAAAACCAAATCCACTGGATGCGATAGTAAGCGGCGTGCCGCCAATTGCTCCGTTGAGATCAAGACCGCTTGATCGTGCTGCTATATCTACGCCGCGCTTATTGCCTGAGATCATACTGCTACCTTGCGGGCACAATTGCGTCCGTGTTGGTCCTGCCGTGAGGGTTGATAGCCGCAGACTGGCAAACTGAACCGGGACACATTGCCGGAACAGGGCAAAGTCACCCAATGCTTCAATCCGGCCATTGACCGGTAATTGGAGGCCTGTAATCTGTCCGTCGGGTAATGGTCCGGATAACATGATCCGGCCATCGATATCGATTCCGCCGGAGCGCGCTGGTGAAAATCGAAGCGATGGAATTGCCAGCTTGGCAGAACCAGCTTGATAGGCCGCCATGTCCAGCCGTCCAGACAATCCGCCAGCGAGACTTCCGCTATTCAGCGCGATGCGCGCCTGCGGAAATCCGCCGCCGGAGAGCATAAAATTGCCATTGCCGCCCATGGCAAAGCCATTATCATCGAAAATCAGTGCCAACGGATCGCTGAGCCGTGCCGACGCGCCAGATTGCGATGAGGCTTCCAAAGTCTCCAGCAGGATGTTGCTAGCCCCCTGTCCCAATTCGAACTTCATGTCCGATCGGATATCCAGATTGTTGCTGGCACGGTTGATCGCGGCGACCAGTTTGCTGGCAATGGGGCCAACCGGCGTGTCGCGCGTTGCGCTAGTCGCGAAATTGATTTGCTTCACAAATCCGGCAGACAGTCGTGCGGAACGAACAACAGGCTGACCTTCAAATTGCACCCCAAACCCAGCCTCACCAAAGGATAGTTTTAGCGGTCCGCTGACCCTCGCCTTTTTTGCGCCGGCATAGGGGGACAGCAACCCGCTCGCAGTTAGTTCTATTTCACCGCTGCTTTGCTCCAAATCACCAGTAACATCGAAGGAAGTCTTGACTTCCTGTGCAGAATAGGCGGCATATTTGACAGGGCCGCCGATCAGGCCAACGTCACCGCGCCAATTGGTGAATTTTTCACCCAGCGTGATATTAATTTGTGCCGCCATATCCTCGGAAGAAAACTGCATCTCTGGACATTTGAGCGACGGCATACGCAGTGGTCCCTCGAACCTAGGTTCCTTGTCTTCAATCGCGATCGTGCCGAAAAATGTCGGCTTCTTGAGATCGCAGCCGCTAAAAGTTGATTCTTCGCTGATTACCGCGATTTCACCCTCAAAACCGTCGAGAAGATGGCCTGTGCCATTTAGCGCGATACCAAATACCCCATATTCACTAGTGATTTGAGCCTTGCCACCGTCAACCGTCAACCAGATCGCCGGGAGCTGGAGCGGACTATCATCTTCCGGGTCGGTGAACTTATCAAGTTCACCAAAAGAGAGTTTCCCGTCAATGAAAATTCCGTACAGCTTTACATTTTTTGCCGTTACCCAGTCTATTCCCGGACCGCTTGATGTAACTGAGTTCCCGACCTCAACCAGTTCAGCGGTCAGATCAGGGTTTTCTGGATCACCAAGCACCAAATTGCGAATGACCTGTTTATTAAATCCGATGTCGGCAATTTCATAATCGGCTTCGACATCAAGCGCAGCCAATTCGGTTTCGACTAGATTTTCCGCTATACTGATGCGGCTGAACCAAATAACCAGAAATCCGACCAGAAACAGGAAAAGAATGATGTAAATTGCCGTCCGCTTGCGAAATCGGCTGCCTATTGGCTCAAAATCGGCTTCTTCATCCATTTCCGGTCAAATGCAGAAGTCTCTCTTAAGTTGCAATGTACAAGTGCCTGGGCGGACTAGTTTTTGCGCCGAGAAGTTGATTGGACAATTGCGGCCTATTTCCAATTTTTACCGGCAACATCGTTCAGGCTTCGCTAGTTTGAACCGATGTCCAAATTGCACGAGATTCAGCTTCCGGCGCCACATCATGGAAAAGGGCATCGTGCGCGCCTTCGCCAGCGGCTGCTTGCTGGCAAAGGCGATGGCTTGCATGATCATGAATTAGTTGAATATTTGCTAGCACTCGCGATTCCTCGCAAAGACACCAAACCGCTGGCAAAGGATCTAATTGATCAATTCGGCGGACTTTCTGCTGTTTTGACCGCGGATGGAGACAGTCTGCAGAAGTTCCCGGGTCTGGGCGAAACCAGCGTAGCGGCCTTGAAAATCGTACAGGTCGCAGCGCTGCGTCTCATTTCCGAGCCAATGCGAGACAAGCCGATCCTGACCAGCTGGCAGGCCCTACTGGATTATCTCCGTGCCGATATGGCGCATCTGATCAACGAACGCGTTCGCGTTCTGCATCTGGATAGCAAGAACCAGCTGATCCGCGACGAACTGGTGAGTGAGGGCTCGATCGATCAATCCGCCATCTACACTCGCGAAGTGATAAAACGTTCGCTCGAACTTGGCTCAGCGGCGATCATCATTGTCCACAATCATCCCAGCGGCGATTCAACGCCCAGTCGTCAGGATATCGCGATCACCAAGGATATTTGCGACGCCGGACGAAAATTGGGCATTGCGGTGCATGATCACATCATCATCGGCAAGGATGGCCACACGAGCTTTCGATCCAAAGGGCTGATGTAGCCGAAACTATTTTACTTTGTGACGGGGATTGGGATGGAGTGATGTTCCAAGAATATGATCTGCAGTGTGCAATATGTGAGACGTATCACCCACAATCAACGGATCAGGCGCCTTCACGATTCTGTGATCTTTTCCGGGATAGTCAATATTGTGGCGAAAGTGCACCATATCGAAACGTGCATGCCGCTCATCCTGTGTTACAGAAAACCAGTATTTTCAGAGCCTAGGCTCAGGACTTATTAACTAAGCCAGAAGATGACGGTAGCTGCGATAGCGATGGCAGACAAGAAGGTGTGAGCGCAGCGATCATAGCGGGTATGGATGCGCCTCCAGTCCTTGAGTTTTCCGAACATATTCTCGATTTTGTGGCGTTGGCGGCAGAGGCTTTTATCGAAGCTGGCTGGCAGCCGCCGCCCTTTGCGCGGCGGGATACATGGCGTGATGCGCTTTGCTTTTAATGCCGCTCGATACTCATCGCTGTCATAGCCTTTATCACCGGTCATGCAGGCGGCATGATCCGGAAGTGCCGGGTATGTCAGCTTTGCCCCGATATGGTCGCTCATCTGCCCTTCGCTCAGACACAAGATCAGGGGTCTCCCGTTGCCATCGCACACGGCATGCAACCTGGGAGTTCAGGCCGCCTTTAGTTCGCCCGGTATATCTGGAAACAGACCCTTTTTTAAAAGGCGATTGTATATTTGACAAACCCACGCGGATAACCTATATCTAACTCAACAAGTTAGAGGTTAATCCAATGTCTGTTCTTTCCGCCCCATACATGCACGACGAAGCCGCAGCGTTTGCGCACGTTGAAGCTATGCTTTGGGCAGATGGACCAGCCTGCCCCCATTGCGGTGTGGTGGATAAAGCGTATCGCCTTGAAGGCGTCCGCACGAAACCAAGCAAGAAAAACCCGCAGGGCAAAGAGCGTCACGGCCTGTGGAAGTGCCGCGAGTGCCGCAAGCAATTCACGGTGCGCAAGGGCACGATCTTCGAGGAAAGCCACCTCCCGCTGCACCTGTGGCTGCAAGCCATCCACCTGATGGTGTCCAGCAAGAAGGGTATCAGCAGTCACCAACTGCACCGTGTTCTTGAAATCACCTACAAGTCGGCATGGTTCCTGACCCACCGCATCCGCGAGTGTATGCGTTCCGGTGATCTTGCACCTATGGGTGGCGGTGGTGGCACTGTGGAGGTTGACGAAACATTCATCGGCAACGACCGCACGACGAAGCCCAAGCATAGCAAAAAGGGCCGTGGCTACGCTCACAAGCACAAGATGCTGACGTTAGTGGACCGCGACACGAAACAAGCCAAGTCCATCATTGTCGACGACCTCAAGAAGTCCACGCTGATCCCGATCCTGCGCGAGAACATCACCGCTGAGGCAATCGTCTACACGGACGAAGCGGGCCAGTACAAAGGTCTGGGAGGCGAATTTGCAGGCCATGACTTCACACCCGCCACGGCGCTGGCGAGTACGTCCGCAAAGAGGCCCCACAGGTCCATACGAACACTGTCGAAGGCTTCTACAGCATCTTCAAGCGCGGCATGAAGGGTGTGTACCAGCACTGCGGTAAGCAACATCTGCATCGCTATGCTGCTGAATTTGACTTCCGTTATAACCACCGCCAAGCAAACGGTGTTAATGACGTCGAAAGAGCTTTTGTGGCACTATCTAACGTTGTTGGAAAAAGAGTCCTTTACCGGGACTCATCGGGCGCGTAGCATCCGCGCCAAAAACGCGTGATTTTATGGCGAAACATGAACAAATCGAGTTAAAGCTATTTGGCCTCGCTAGCGCGGGAACAGAAGACGTGCGAGCGGATGTATTCGCAAGTAAATTATCTGGTCTAATCAAAGCGTTGAAAGCCACAGACAGACAGTGTCACGGCAACAAAACTTACGAATATTATATCCGTGATCTTGACTATGGCAGCGCCTATGCCGCCATTGCGGAGCGTCCTTACAGTACCAAGAAGGTTCCCCGGCTTTCCAGCGTATGTGCCGTTCAGAGCGCCGCTGCCAGCGTTCGGGACGGGCTTGGCATACCCAAGGAAACAGACCCAACCATTGCAAAGGTGCTTGCCGCCTTGGGCAACGGTTCTGATAAGTCTTTTTCCCACGGGGAGATAGGGATCAAAGGTCAACAGGACACGGTTGTCAGGATCGATAAATTTTTCGACAAGCGGGCAGACCGTGCATTTTCTGAATTTAAGTCTCCAGTTATCAATTTGTTCGAGGGGGTTGCTTACGGCACTTTCGATGGGGAGCTAAAGGAAGTTGACCTGCGCGGCACTGTGGCAAGTGCAAAACTGGTTCTCAATGTCGGGGGGGGGGTCGAATTAGACTGCACTTGCAACGCGGTTACGGTACAGAACCTTCGGGACGCTTTAAACCAGCGAGTGACAGTATCCGCAATTGCACATTACAATGGCCGTGATCGCCTTCCCGAACAGATTGATATTAAGCGTATCGATCCGTTGGTAAATGTAGGTAGCCTAGCTAACTGGCGCGGTGAATTTGCCTTCCATACCTTTGACAACGGACGTGGAAAGGGAAACCCCGAAGGAAGGGGCATCCCGCTCCTCGACTACCATCTGTGGCTGGATGATGTGGAGAGGCCAGATATAGTTGACCGCGTGGTTGCGCTAAATAGGTGCAAACCAATCCATAATCAGCCGGATATTTTTGGATGACTGACAAAAAATCCCAACTAGACCGCTTCAAGGAAGCCGCTCGCGAACTAGAGGCGGACGACGACGAAGCGAAGTTCAACGAAAAGCTGGGCAATTTAGTGAAGCAGAAACCAGACGCCAAAAAGGGCGACTAGTGTAAGCGGCAAGTATCGACCTCGCACCTCTAGGGGTCTTCTGACGCTTCCGGCCTAGACGGCTTTCCGCTTCCTAGCGCTCTATCCGATTAAGCTACGCTCCGGCGGTCAATAACCTCAAACCAGACGGGTTTGTCAAATATACAATCGCCAAAAAAAGGGCCAGCTCCGAAGAGCCAGCCCTAAAAGTTTTTAGGAGAGGATGCCTGAAAGGCCTCACCTAAGTGGCGGAATACCACCTATGTTGCAAGTGCGAAAAAGACATGATTGGTTGCATATTTTGCAACTTATCAATAGTGATAGCGGCGCAAATCTAAGGTTTCTATGAGATTTGGTGCAATTTTGCGTTGCACAATCTGCAATAAGAGCCGATATAGCTTGCATCATGCGGCGTCTTCCTCCCCTTCGCGCTCTTGAAGCCTTCATAAGGGTAGCCCGACTGGGCTCATCCAAAGCTGCGGCTGCCGAGTTGGCGCTGTCTGCACCGGCACTTAGTAGACGAATCAAATCACTTGAAGATCATATTGGTAAATCCTTGTTCGAACGGCGTAACCAGTCGATGATACTCAACGAGGATGGGCAAATTTTACTTGATGCCGTCGCGCCAGCCATGGAAACCATTGGTGAGGCGGTTGAACGGATGACGGTAACGGGTGGCGATATGCGATTGCGGCTTGGCGTGCTGCCGCTATTCGGTGCGACTCGGTTGGTGCCGCGCCTGCCGGAACTCAAAAAGCTCTATCCGAAATTGCATATCGACGTAGATACTTCAGCCCATGCGGAAAACATGCTGGGCGATGTGATTGATGCCGCGATTATCATCACCGATCATGTTGATCCCAATCTCTACAGCGTCCGCCTCGACAGCAATAAGGTCTATGCCATCGCGGCGAAAGAGTTGGTCGAAGAGCCTAACGCGATCACCCAGCCGTCTCAACTGAAAGACCATAATATCCTGATCCATACCGACATGACCAAGGCGTTTGATGAATGGAAAGTGGCGGTGGGCCTACCCGATCTGGAACCGGCTGGGATTGACCATATGAACAGCGGACCATTAATGCTGGAAGCAGCCGCTCAGGGTTTAGGTGTGGCAATCATGCATGGCGGCCATTTCTCCGACGCCAACGATCCGCGACTGGTGCGGCTGTTCGATCATGATATTGATAGTCCGTACAGCTACTGGTTCGTCTGTCGCAAACGCGACCGCAAGAACCGGGCGGTTCGAATTTTTCATGACTGGGTGGTTAAAGCGGGGCTTTAATTGCTGAAAAATCTTCTCCCTTAGGTGGAAGGCAAAATTCCTATCCCAGCAAATCCTTATCTAATTCCAGATCGTCATCGAGCTGCACACCATAGCTGTTGAGCATCATCGAAACCTGTGTGTACTGGCCAACAGTCATCACCAGATCCATGCGCTGTTTTTCAGTCAGATCACCAAGCGTTTCCCAAGTCGCATCCGACACAAATCCATCGCTGGTCAGTTCATCGGTCGCCCGCAACATCGCTGCTTCAATCGGCGTCCAGCCATCCGCATCCGGACCGGACTTGATCCGCTCGATCTCTTCAGGAGTCAGCCCGCAGTCCTTGCCGATCCGCTCATGCTGCGCCCATTCATAACCCGACTTCCAGTTATAACCGGTACGCAGGATGATGATCTCCCGCTCGCGCGGTGGGATCGCGTTGTGATTGGACAGCACATAGCCGCCCCACCACATGAACGCTCTATAGGCTTTCGGCGCTTTCAGCAGCGTTCGGAAAATATTGAGGATAGGCCCGCTCTTAAAGCGGTCTCCCAGCATTGCGCGATGCTCTTCGCCGATTTCGTCATCCGTTAGAGGCTCAACGCGAGGTTTGGAAAGGCGCATCAATCCTTCTCGGGCGCTGGCACTTCACCGCGAGCAATCCGCTTGTCCTGCGTATTATTCTCGAAATCGCTGGCGTCATGGCGCTCGTGCAGTTGCGTTTCAGGTTCGCCATAAGGGCGATTGACCATCATGCCTCGCTTCACCGCCGGGCGATCATTGATAGCCTTGGTCCAGCGTTGGACATTCTTATAATCCTGTACCTGCAAGAACTCGCCGGCCTCATAGAGTACGCCCCTTGCCATGCCGCCATACCAGGGGAAGGTTCCCATATCGGCAATCGAATATTCATCGCCCGCCAAGTAATCATTGTCCGCCAGATGACGGTCGAGCACGTCCATCTGCCGCTTCACTTCCATTGCGTAGCGGTTGATCGGGTATTCCCATTTTTCCGGTGCATAGGCATAGAAATGCCCGAATCCACCGCCCAAGAACGGCGCGCTGCCCTGTACCCAGAACAGCCAGTTAATCGCTTCAGCGCGTTTGTGATGATCCGTGGGTAGGAACTTGCCGAATTTCTCCGCGAGATAGAGCAGCATCGAGGCCGACTCAAACAGTCGCGTTGGAGAGTTGGTGCTGTGGTCCATCAACGCCGGGATTTTGCTATTCGGATTCACATCGACAAAGCCGCTGTCAAATTGCGCGCCAGTGCCAATGTTGACTAGCCATGCATCATATTCCGCCTCGGTGATGCCAAGCTCGAGCAACTCCTCGAACATGATCGTCACCTTCACTCCATTGGGTGTACCGAGCGAGTAAAGCTGAAACGGGTGTTTTCCAACTTGCAACTCTTTATCCTGCATCGCGCCAGCAATCGGGCGATTGATATTGGCAAAGCGCCCGCCGCTCTCGGCATCCCATTCCCAGACTTTCGGGGGGGTGTAAGTGTCGGCCATCGGCTTGCTCCGTTCAACAAAAAAGGGTGGAATGATCTAATCATCCCACCCTATTGGATTTGGTCGCGCAATCAAGATTGATTATCTTGTTACGCCAAAACAGAAAATTACATTGATATTAGCCAAGCGTCACAGACTTGGTCGCAGGCGGTTCGCCTTTTGGCAGCGCGTGAACGGCTTCCATACCCGATGTCACTTCACCCCAGACCGTATATTGATTGTCGAGGAATCCCGCATCATCGAGGCAGATGAAGAACTGACTGTTGGCGGTGTTTGGATCCATTGTGCGGGCCATCGAACAAGTTCCCTCGACATGCGGTTCGGCGTTAAATTCCTGTTCCAAGTCTGGCTTGTCGGAACCGCTCATGCCGGTACCGGTGGGGTCGCCACCCTGTGCCATGAAGCCATCAATCACGC
This sequence comes from uncultured Parasphingorhabdus sp., assembly GCA_951813595.1. Lineage (GTDB taxonomy): Bacteria > Pseudomonadota > Alphaproteobacteria > Sphingomonadales > Sphingomonadaceae > Parasphingorhabdus. Next base: position 109,001 of record CATOTQ010000004.1, read on the forward strand.
GGTGGAAAACAACGCCATCATAAAAGCCTTCGGAAGCCAGCTCGGTAATCCGCTCGACATGCTTGGGAGCGAGACCGGAGCGAAGCTTGATTTCTACATCGCCGGTTTCAAGGTGAAGGGTCATTTTTTCGTGCGCCATTTGGTGTTCCTTTTGTAAGCGTTTTCATTCGTTGCTGCACATATAGGGAGATGGCCCACTAAAATCACCTACTCTGTTCGATTAATGTCACAAAAGATTGCATTTACCTTGTTACTGCTACTAGACAACGGCGGTTGAGGCGGCGCTGCGGCGTATTGGAAGGGGAGCATCGACATGACCGAAATGACCGACGCCCCCACTAAAGAGCTTGATCGCGAAGAAATTCTCGACGAGGAAAACCGCCTTACCAAAGATTTCGTTGAATCTGTTTCCGATGCCGTGGATGCCGATGATCCGGGCCTCGCGCAAGAGTTGGTCAGTCCGCTCCATGAGGCCGATATTGCCGATCTGTTCGAGCTGGCCGACGAGGATGAACGCGCGCCATTAGCCGAAGCACTGGGCGATATAGTCAGTCCCGAAGTGCTCTCGGAAATGAACGAGCATGTTCGCGAAGACCTGATCGAGGTGCTCGAACCCGGCCAGATTGCCGACCTCACTGAACAGCTAGATACGGATGACGCGGTCGCGATCATCGAAGATCTCGAGGAAGGCGAACAGAAAGCCGTTCTGGCCGAGATGGAACCCGAAGAGCGGGCGGCTGTCGAAACCGCGCTGACCTTCGCAGAGGAAACCGCTGGCCGGATTATGCAGCGTGATCTGATTGCGGTGCCGGAGCATATGACGGTTGGTGATCTCATCGATTTCCTGCGCTCCAACGACGACTTAACCACCGAATTTTGGGAAATATTCGTTGTTGACCCAACCTTCAAACCGGTCGGTACATGCGAGCTCAGCTGGATTTTACGCACCCCGCGCGACATCGCGATTTCCGACGTGATGAAACATGAGCAAACACTGATCCCCGCGGACATGGATCAGGAGGAAGTAGCGCTACGCTTCCAGAAATATAACCTGATATCCGCTGCGGTAGTGAACGATGACGGTCGCCTGATCGGGATGATCACCGTCGATGACATTCTCCACATTGTCGAAGATGAAGCCAGCGAAGACGTCCTGCTGCTCTCGGGCGCCGGTGAAGGCGATATCAACGAACCTATTCGCGAATCCTATCAGGCAAGGGTACGTTGGTTGATTGCCAATCTGGCGACCGCGCTAGTAGCCAGTTTCGTGATTTCAATTTTCGGCGCTGCGATTGAACAGATGGTCGCGCTGGCTATCCTCATGCCAATTGTCGCGAGCATCGGCGGCAATGCCGGAACGCAGACCATGGCCGTATCCGTCCGCGCCTTGGCGATGAATGAGTTAACGCGATCGAATACACGCAGGATCATAGGACGCGAAATGCGGCTGGCGATGCTGAACGGCGGGACTATTGCCGTGCTGGTTGGAATTGGAACTGCGCTTGTCTTCAGCAATCCAATGCTTGGCGGCGTTATTGCCGCAGCTATGCTTATCAACATTTTGGTAGCAGGCTTTGCCGGGATATTTGTACCCGTTATGCTCGACAGACTGGATCAGGATCCTGCCCTCGCCTCCTCGGTATTCGTAACCATGATCACCGACACCATGGGCTTCCTCGCATTTCTCGGTCTTGCGGTTGGAAGCGGGCTGGTCAGCCTCTAGCGCTTCAAATAGACTCGGCTGAAATTTCGGATGTCATGGAATATCCGTTGGCGGGCGCTGTCCTCGATCATCTCGCAAAGCAACGCATCATAGGCCGGACGGTTTCCCGTCGCCACATGGCGGACCATGTTGAGGAACAGGATTTCATCCGGCGTCGTCTGCGATGAACAGGGGCAGCCGATCCGGAAAGCTTCTGGCCAGGCGAAGCCAACTGTCTCGTCAATTAGAAGAAACCGTGTTGTGGCCATCGAACTCCCCAGCCACTTATCAAGTCGTTGCCTGCAATCTTGGTTCGTTTTGTGAGCTGTAACTGCCAGACGCAAGGTAATGATGATGCGGGCCTCTAACGCCACCAAAGTCCGTATATCCGGCATTGGAATTGCAAGCTTCTCTAATATTGCACCCATTTCGACTCCTCCACCTTCGGTTCGGAAGAGATAATATGATATTGATATTCATTTGCAATAATATATTTGGAAAATATTTTGCATTGATCGGTTTTGGGATGAAAGAACAAGCGTCGGCGCCATATTGTTGTTTAGCAAGTGCGGAATTTAAGAAGCCAACGCCACAATCCCTGTTTGATCAAGAAGGGCTACCATTGCCGCAATCGCTGTTGGTATAGTATCTGGCCTATTGCATAAATCAACATGGTGGGTAGCGGTATTGCGGATCTTTAGCCCACTTCCGCTACCCACTGGCTTCTATTCCAGTTTTTCCGTTTCGTCAGTTGTCATGCTATTTTCAGCATCCTCATCGACACCCTCGTCGGTTGCATCAGTTTCCGTCTGCACGGTTTCAGCATCCTCCATGGCATCAACCATTCCGGGGCTTTCTTCCACGACCGTATCACCTGCCATTGGATCTTCAACCACTGGTTGCTCGCTCGAAAAATCATCCGAGACCAATTGATCTTCCATTGACTCTTCCGGAGCATTGGTTGGCGCATCACACGCCGCTGTCATCATCGCAGCCGGGGCCACGATAAGCATAAGTTTTGAAAATTTTTGCATAATATTCTCCATCGGCAAAAAATGCCGCAGCCTGACCTGCAAACAGGGAAAAAATTAGACTACGGCAAACCTTCGTTGGGTTTAACTTGGATCAGGCGTGCTTTCCGTTTCCGGCTTCGGATCGGGCGCACCATCGCCATCCTGATCGAATGCATCAGGTTGGCCATCGCCGCGCTGGTCCCAAGCATCCATCACGCCATCACCATCGGTATCGATAGTCGCAGGCGGCGGTGATGATTCTGAGGGTGCTTCTGTTGCATCCTGCGCAAAAACGGGCGCAGTGATGAGCATTGCCGTACCAATAGTAGCGGCCAATAGGGGGGTGTTTTTCATGATACTCAATTCCTTCAGTTATCCCCCTGATGTTTTAAAAATGGGGGATTTGAAGGAACGATCCAGAAGTTAGCGGTCAAGGGGTCGCGGATCGGGTTCAAATGATAAATCGCAGAATTTCGCCGTATTTTGCGAGCATCTGAGCGTATTTCGGATTAACTGCGGTCAATTTATAACTTGATGTTTCCCCAGACTTGACTCTCTCCTTTCCTCCCCACACATGTCACTCATGCCGCTACACATGACCAAAATTGCCTTTCGCAGCGAAAGCCCGGCAACGCTCCGCAAATGGCTCGAATCGCATATTGGTAACAAGGCAACAAATGGTGAAGCGCGGCTGACGACACGCTATAAACCAAAGCGATTTGAAGAAATGTTCGGCGGCTCGCTATACTGGATCCATCAGAAAAAGATTGTGGGACGCAGTCCGATTATCGGCTTTCAAGATAACGGCGAAGGACGGCAATGGATCAGACTGGAACCTAAACTAATCGCCGTCCAACCCCTGCCCCGCCGCGCGCATCAGGGTTGGCGTTATCTGGAAGAGGCAGATGCGCCGGCTGACCTCGGTGATGGCGCAGAAGGGGCAGACGAAATACCAGCCGAGATGCTCGGCGAATTGGCGAATTTGGGTCTGGTTTAAAGTTTTCCTGCTTCCGCAGCACCACGCAACAAGGCACGTACGCCCAGTTCATGAAATGGCAGGATTGATCGTAAATAAGCATTGCCCGCCAGATTGTGCCTTTTGACCAAAGTTGTCACAATCACTTTATCTTCGACTTCACCTTTAACCCTGAGAACCGACAGCCGAAAATCCAGATGCTTGTCATCAGCCCCGGTGATCACTTCTGACCTTCCCCCATAGAAGTGTTCCGGCTTGAGAGTTAGAGATACGGCTATTTATCTTGAGAAAGGAAAGATAGATGGCACGTAAAAGATATACGCCAGAACAGATAATCGGGATGCTCCGGGAGGCTGAGGTTCGGCTTGCTGGGGAGAGAAGACAGGTGCGATATGCCGGGAGCCAGGCATATCAGAGCAGAGTTACTATCGCTGGCGCCGCGAGTATGGCGGTTTGAAGGTAAGTCAGGCACGCCGCTTGAAGGCGTTGGAGAAAGAGAATCAGCGGCTTCGCAAGGCAGTATCCAATCTGACACTGGATGCATTGATCCTGAAGGAGGCCGTTGAGGGAAAGTACTGAGCCCTTCGCGCCGCAAAGATGCGGTCGATCATGTGCAGGCGGCGCTGGGTTGTTCCGAACGCCGCGCTTGCAGGGTGATTGGTCAGCATCGTTCCACTCAGCGCAGACAAGCCATTACCAAGCCGGATGAGCAGCCGCTAACGGCTGAGATCATCCGGCTGGCACAGATATATGGCAGATATGGCTATCGGCGGATCACTAGCTTACTGCGTAACAGCGGCTGGCATGTGAATGCCAAGCGAGTGGAGCGTATCTGGAGGCGTGAAGGGCTCAAGATACCAAAGAAGCAGCCAAAGCGGGGAAGGCTCTGGTTTAACGATGGATCATGCGTCAGGCTCAGACCGCAATATCGCGGCCATGTCCGGAGCTATGATTTGGTTATGGATCGCACCCATGATGGCGCACCCATGATGGCGCACCCATGATGGCAAGGCGTTCAGGATGCTCACCGTCATTGATGAGCATAGCCGGGAGTGCCTGGCGCTCCATGTCCAACGTAAACTGAACAGCGATGATGTACTGGTGGTATTGACCGGCCTATTTGCCAGACATGGCCCGCCAGCCCATATCCGCAGTGACAATGGAGCTGAGTTTACTGCCCATGCGGTACGCGACTGGCTGTCACGTATCGGTGTGAAGACGCTCTATATAGAACCGGGTAGTCCATGGGAGAATGGCTATAACGAGAGCTTCAACGGTAAACGAGTTATAACCGGATCTGGTGTCTGGAAGAATTTGAAGTATGGGGCGTGCCTTGCTGAAATCGTTTTTGTCTGGAAATCGAAAGAAGCAAGAGGAGCACGCCACACATGGCAAAAGATACTGTGATTGATCCGGGTAGACCGGAGGGAATTGAACCACTGACAGAACTACTCAGACCGGGTGCGAAGCAGTTAATCGCCGAAGCGGTCCAGGCAGAGCCGGATGAGTTGATGACAAAGTTTGATGGTCACAAAACGGCTGACGGACGACAGCGCGTTGTCCGCAGTGGCCATCATCGCGAACGAGAGGTGATTACAGGGGTTGGCAAGGTCAGCGTCGAGGTGCCGAAGATCCGTAGCCGTGAAGGTACGCCGGAATGTTTTCAATCTCTGGTTGTACCGCCCTGCATCCGGCGAACGGCGACGCTGGACGCGGCGAACCCCTGGCTTTATTTGAAGGGTGTTTCGAGTGGCCAGATGCAGAGCGCACCGGAAGCTATTGCCGGCCCCGAGGCTAAAGGGCTGCCGGCCAGTGTCGCGGGGCGTTTGAAGCGGCAATGGGAAGCTGAATACAAGCAATGGTGTACTCGAGCGGTGTCTGATGAACGGGTCCGTATCCGGGCTGATGGCATCTACAGTGGTCTCAGAGGCGACGATGGCCGATTGTGCTGCCTGGTTATCATCGGCGTGAACAGCCGGGGTCACAAGCACTTCCTGGCAATCGAAGATGGTGTCAGGCAGTCAAAACAGAGCTGGCGTGAGGTGTTGCTGTCTCTGAAACAACGGGGTCTGGACCAACCCCCGAAGTTGGCAATTGGAGACGGCGCCCCGGGCTTCCGGGCCGCAGTGGAGGAAGTGTATCCGGAGACGGGCGTTCAACGTTGCTGGATGCACAAGACCGGCAATGTGCTGAACTATCTGCCGAAGTCTGTCCGGGAGAAAGCGAAGCAGGGTCTGCATGATATCCGGATGGCAGAAGATCGAGCTGATGCAGCAAAGGCGTTCGATAATTTTGAGGAACGTTTCGGTGCAAAGTACCCCGAGGCGGTGGAATGCTTATCGAAAGACCGTGACGCGTTGCTGGCATTTCATGACTTTCCAGCGGAACACTGGACCCGTATCAGGACAACCAATGTCATTGAGTCGAGTTTTGCGACGATCCGGCATGGAACACGCCAAGCCAAAGGTTGTGTCACGCGCAATACGATGTTGACGATGGTCTGCAAGATGGGATTATGCGCAGAAGATTCCTGGCGCAAATTGAGAGGCTTCAGACACCTCGCGAAGGTGATTGAAGGCGTGAAGTCTAAAGATGGAAGCGAGGTGAACAAGGACGACATGCCAGCCGCATGACTAACTTGCCAGACACTACTTTTGACAATAACTCATAGGGATCGCGAGACACAGCAACAGGGGATTAGCTAAATGGAAGATTTAAGGATCGGAAACTACGCTCTCGATATGGATATCGCGAGCGAATGGGGGATGAAAATTGTATCCGCCGTTTTGATTTGGGTTGTCGCATGGATCGTGGCAAAGGCTGTGAAATGGGCATTTGCAAAACTGGTTGATAGCATTTCTTTCTTGCAGCGAGACACTGGCGGCGGAGAATCCGTCGGTAGTTCGCTAAGCCGAATTGTTAGTCTGCTGGTTTGGCTCTTCGGTTGGATCGCCATCCTGACCGTGTTCGAACTGGACGCAGTGACTGAACCTCTCAAGGCATTGCTGGATAATGTTATGAGCTTCATTCCTAACATTGTGGGAGCGGGCATCATCTTCTTCGTCGGTTCGATCGTCGCGAAGATCGTCCGCGATTTGGTGACCACCGCCATGCAAACCGTCAATTTGGATAAATGGGCGAACAAAGCGGGCGCAGAAGAAGTCACTGGCAACTCTGCAATCAGCAGCACTATCGGAACGATTGTTTATGTGCTGATCATTGTGCCGGTTGCTATTGCAGCGCTCCAAGCACTGCAGATTTCCGCGATTAGCGATCCTGCGGTCACTTTGCTGGAAACAATACTGGGCGCAATTCCGCTGATTATCGGCGCGGCAATAGTCCTTGGTATTGCTTACTTGATCGCACGTTGGGTAGCTGGATTGGGCGAAGAACTGCTCCCGGGCCTGGGCGTTGATCAGTCGGTCGGTGCCATGGGTATTTTGCCGGAAGGCAGCAGCGCATCATCAATCGTTTCCAAAGTGGTTTTGGTTGCCATAATGCTATTTGCAGCCATCGCAGCAACACGCTTACTAGACTTCCCGGAACTGACATCCATATTGGATAACGTTCTCGAACTGGGCGGTCGGGTTATTTTTGGCGGCGTGGTAATTGCGGTTGGCTTCTTCATCGCCAACCTGCTTTCGAAGCTGATGGGCGATAACGCTCTGGCAGCCTCCCTAGTCCGCTATGCTGCACTCGTGTTGTTCGCCTTCATGGGCCTTCAGTTCATGGGCGTCGGCGAAGAGATCGTGGAAACTGCATTCACCGCACTGATGATTGGCGGCGCAGCGGCAGCAGCACTGGCCTTTGGCTGGGGTGGCCGCAATGTGGCAGGCAAGGTGCTAGAAGACATGACTAACAAGTCAGCCAAAAAATAGGCGACAAAATCGAACAAAGAGGGGCGGGCTTTGCGGCCTGCCCCTTTTCTTTTGAGGCATGAGTTCGCTAAATGTCGCGAATGAGAAAATTCTCCCAATTTGTGTGCGTCGACTGGTCTGGTGCAAAAACCGAGCGCCCACGGGGCATCGCACTGGGACTGATTGGGATGGAGGGTCCGCCAGCTCTGCTGTCACCGAACCCGAGATGGTCACGGGAAGACGTGAAAGACTGGCTGCTCAAATGCGCAAGAGACCAAGTAGATGTGTTGATTGGTTTCGATCTATCCATGGGACTGCCATTTCAAGATGAGAGCGCATATTTCCCTGAGTGGCCCGAAAGCCCCAAAAACGCTCCTGCGTTGTGGAAACTGATTGATAAAATATGCGCCAAAGACCCGTTTCTCAGCGCTTCCAGTTTTGTGGGACATCCACAGGCGGCGCGTCATTTCAGGCACAGCAAAGACTTCGTGGGTGACCTATTCCAATCTGGCAATGGCCGCTTGCGGGTCGTGGAACAGCATCAAAGAGCTACCGGACAAGGCAATAGTGCTAGCTGTTTCAATCTGATCGGTGCAGCACAAGTTGGAAAGTCCAGTCTTACCGGGATGCGAATGTTGCATCAATTGGGCGGAACAATTCCGATCTGGCCATTCGATCCGGTACCGGACGCAGGACCAGTGATTGTAGAGATATATACGACGATCGCTGCATTGGCCGCGGGATTGCCCAAAGGTCGTAGCAAGGTTCGGGATAGAAGCGGCCTGAAAACTGCCCTGGATAAGCTCAAATAGCGCGCTTGGTTTGGGAATTATGTACGTGAGTAACAATCCTGATACATTAGTTCTTAATATTAACCACGTTATCGGGTACAGGGAAGAGAGGTTCATCCATGTTCTTTGCCATTATGTCTAAGGCATACCCAGGAATAAACCCTTCTTCATCAGGCGGCGGGGTCTGGAAGATTTTTCCAGATTTTGTGACAAAAATCTTACCGTTGGTACCCTCTTCCAGAAAACCGTTGTGTTCTTCGCACCCAACCCCTATTAAATGTCCAAAAAGCTCTTCTGGTCTCCATCGACGCATTGCTGTCATAAAAAAGTTTCTCTTGGTTATATATTTAGCGGAATGAAACCGTTTTAAGCAGCAATTTTCATCTCGAATTCACGGCTTGCTGGCAAAGGGTTACAAGTAATATCTATGCACTGAGCCTTAGACTCCGCATAGGTCAATTTGTGGATTATCATGATTGCATAAGGGTAAGCGTTTTATGTCATCAACTATTGTGCACCACGGTGATTGCGAAGGTGTCTTAAAAAAGATGAGACGGCGAGTAAATCTTGTTATTACCTCCCCGCCTTATGCAGATCAACGGAAAAACAATTACGGCGGGGTTCATCCCGATGCTTATGTTGACTGGTTTCTGCCAAAAGCAGAACAGTTTAAGCGCATTCTTGCGGACGATGGTTCTTTCGTTCTGAATATCAAAGAAAAGGCGGTTAACGGGGAGCGGCACCCTTATGTCCTCTTGTTAATACTGGCTTTGCGGGATCAAGGATGGCACTGGGTGGATGAGTATTGTTGGCATAAGAAGAATTGCTACCCTGGAAAATGGCCTAACAGGTTCAGGGACGCTTGGGAACGATGCCTGCATTTTACGCCAAACAAGAAATTCAAGATGAATCAAGAAGCCGTTATGGTGCCCATGGGGGACTGGTCAAAAGCTCGACTTAAAAACCTGTCGGCAACAGACAAGCACCGCGACGAATCCAGCAATGGCAACGGGTTCGGGAAGAAAGTCGAAAACTGGATAGGGCGCGACAAGGCATACCCCACTAACGTTCTGCATTTTGCGACTGAATGTAGCTATCAAAAACACCCAGCAACGTTCCCGCACCAGTTACCATCATGGTTTATTCGTTTGTTTACTGACAAAGGTGACACCGTTCTTGACCCTTTCGCAGGTTCTGGCACAACATTATTGGCAGCAACAGAATTGGACAGAAAAGCTATTGGCATTGATACAAACAAAGCTTATTGCGATTTGATGACGGAGCGGATATGCAAACCCCCGAATGGTGGTCTCAAGCCGAAAAAGAAATAAATCTTCTTATGGAAGGCTTTACCGATAAGTTACGCGATAAGCTGGCCGTAGAGCCGGGGAAAATCATAGGTAGGAAAAATCCTTTCCTGTTTCGGGTAAGGTCTGGGAGCAACGCGGAAGCATTGTCCCGTATGGTAATTGATGCCTACCTGTCATCCAGCGAAGAAACGATATTTGGAAATATTATCGAAGATATCGCTATTTGCATCTGCTCAAAAGCAAAGGGCGGATGGAAGTCATCTACGCAAGGGATCGACTTAGAATACCGTTCAGAAGATGGAAGTCAAAGGACCATCATGCAGATTAAATCAGGCCCTAATTGGGGGAATGCTAGCCAGCACAAAAAGCTAACCGACAACTTCAACAATGCAAAACGTGTATTGCGCACTTCAATAAGTAATGTTCGATGCGTTGAGGGCATTTGCTATGGAAAAAGCAAAATTCGCGATAAAGGAAGCCACGAAGTTCTAGTGGGTAAAGAATTTTGGAAGGAAATCTCTGATTGGACTGAAACGCACAAAGTGGTTTTAACCCTTCTAGGTCATCATGCTGAAAATGGATTATCTTCGGCCAAGTCAAAGGCCAAGAACAACCTTGTTGTTTACCTAATGGAAAACAGAGCGGTTACTCGTTACAACACGGTCGATTGGGACGAGCTATCGGAATTGCTATTTTGAGAGGACGGATAATGACAAATAAACAAAAGAAAGATATTCCCGAACCCAGAACACTTGTAGTTAAAACTCGGAATTATGAGCCGACTAAGGCTGAACTTGAAGAAAAACAGGATATGCCTAGCATGACAAAGTACCAGATGCGGGATGCCTTCTTCAGACCTTTCACCATTATCGAAAAGGACTAGGGGGTTGGTTGCGTTGTTACTCAGGTATATAATTCCCCTTGGTTTCAGCCGCAGGCGCGGATGTGACGATGCCAGTCATCGACAGAAACCTTAGCCGGCGCCGCTTTAGCTCAGCTGGTAGAGCAACCGCCTTGTAAGCGGTAGGTCATCCGTTCGAGTCGGATAAGCGGCACCAGCCTTCGCTCCCTACGGGAGCTTCGGCTGGCAAGCCAGCCAGTAGCGGACGTTGGGAGGGATGGCTGTCCGCCGAAGCCTTGGCGAAGGAGGACTTTGCGCCTACCATCACGAAATGCATTATGTTTATATCCTGCGCAGCTTGTCGCATCCGGATGAATATTATGTAGGGTTGACCGGCGATGTTGAAGCTCGCCTCAAAAATCACAATGCTGGAAAATCAAGACATACCAGCAAACACATGCCTTGGAAAATCATCTCAGTTCATGGGTTCCATGACAGGCAAAAAGCTGCTGCTTTTGAGAAATATTTGAAATCGGGATCAGGCCGTGCTTTCGCAAACAGGCATCTAAAATAAAGCCGCTGCCCGACTCCAGCGGTACTAAACCAACATCCAAACTTGACCAAATTGCCACCCAGGAAACCCCAGAAACGCGTCATGTTGGATTTATAATTCCAAATGTAGGAAGTTATCGTGCGCTAACAAAACACCATAAAAGCCGAACAAAAAAGCCCCGCCAGTTTCCCGGCAGGGCTTTCTTTTATCTCTGATCAAGTTCTTAGAACTTAACACCGATACCAATACCATAACGGCGTGGGTCCAGCGTAAAGATGTTCGTAAACAGACCGGATGAAGCATCTGTGATATACAGACCCGTGGTCGAGTTACTGTCAAAGATATTCTGAATAAAGCCTTTGATGTACCATCTATCATCGGTGCCGTTCAGTTGAATCTGGGCATTTGCCTGTGTAAAGCCTTTGATCTTGTTGACATTGCCATTGAAGACGCTGCCGAAGCTATCTCCGGTATAGGCAATATCGACGCGAGGGACCAAAGTCATGCCGCTATCGAAGTTATGCGTATACTGACCGCCAACCGATACTTTAGCAACAGGAGCCTGTGGCAACGCATTGCCGCGCAGATTTACCGTTACACCAGGGCTAAGCACCTGAATGCCGCCAAACGCAGCGCCAATGGCCGCTGCCTGCTCTTCAAGCACGCCGCAAATGCTAAACGCACCTGATGAGGCAATACCGCCATCTGCCGGGAATTCGGTCACTCCTTGAAGGCCGAGATCCGGGTTGATCGCATTAACAAACGCATCGGGACCGCCCGGAGCACCGCCGGTGATAGCACAGTTTGCACCGTTGGTGATGTCCTTAATGATGACCGCATTGGCATCTCCGCCACCTGGATCCCGCGTGTTACTGCGGAATTGATCACCGACGACTTTTGTTTTCAGGTAACTGAAGCCAATATTGAAAAGCCAATCAGGATCTGGCCGAACGACCGCTTCCACTTCCAAACCATATACATCAGCATCAATCGTATCGTTAACTGACGTACGTGCGATAATTCGGCTGAGCTGCAAGTCCTTGTACTTATAATAGAACGCTGTGGCATTCAGAATCAAAGCGCCATTTGCAAATACATTTTTCGAACCAATTTCGAAGGAATCAATCTGTTCTGGCCCGAATGAATCCGGAACTGCAAAGATTGGTTGCAATGGCGGATTGATACCGCCGGATTTATAACCGCGCGAATATGATGCGTAGAGCAAGTTATCCGGTGTAATCTCATAATCAACCACAAAACGACCGGTGATTTCATTGAAAGCAACACTTCGTTCTTGGAAAGGCTGATTGCCAGCTGTTCCCGGATCGGCATCGAAGGCTCCTACAAATGGCGAATCAAATGCGCTGCCGGTTTGCGCGAATGGCACAAGAAAACGGACCAAGGTTGATCGCGCTTGGATTGACTTTTTATCATCATTGTACCGCAAACCACCGGTAAGTTTCAGACGGTCGGTAACATCAACATAAACCTCACCGAAAATACCAAATGATTTCAATTCGAATTCGGTAGTGTTGTTACGGAAATATGGGGTACCTCGGTAGCCTTCACCGCCACCCAATACGCCAGCGATATAGTCAATTGCCCAAGCATTTACATAATAGCTACCTTCCCGATCAGCCAGTTTGGTATTGGCATAAATACCGCCAAGCAGGAAGTTGAAAGGGCCGTCTAGATCGCTGGAAATGATCGCCTCAGCTGACCAAGCCTTAGAGCCACCATTGGAACGGTCAAATGAAAGCGGAGTATCCGAACATATCCGGTTGCCACCAAAAGAACCCAAGCCGCTCAAATCCGTGTCAGAAGTACAGAATTGAGTTCCGCTTGTTACTGCATCCAACACCGGTTGGAAGGCCCCTAATGGCCCGGCACCGCCTGCTGAAAGCGCATTAAATACGCCCAGTGCTGCGTCATAGGTCGTGCGATTAACAATCGATGTGTTGTAATCTTGACGCGAGTCTACGCTTGTTTCCTGATAAGTACCAGTCAGACCGACCTGAATAGCACCAAAATTGTGCTCGAGATGGCCTTGTAGCTGAAGCTCGTCAGTGAAATATTCAGGTGTGAAATCAGTACGGACCTGTCGAACATCATTAGGCTCGACAAATCCAGCGTGGCCGTCTGGACCGTATATGCTGTTCAAACCCAAAGCAGCCGGCAGACTGTTAATCGCGAAAAACTCAGACGATCCCAATGTACCGGTAAAGGTAGCATTGGTGTTCACTTTGTCGAAATCGCGGCGAGTGTTCAAACAACCCAATACACCGGTTGGGTCACGTTGACATAGTTGTTTTTGAATACGCGCACGATCATCATCCTCACGGAAATAGTAAGCCATGAAATCGACTGTCGTATCCGGTGTTGGCTCCCATTTTATCGAACCACGAACTGCAAACATATCGCGACCGTCAATCTGGCTGCCGTCAAACAGGTTCTGCGTATAGCCGTCACGCTTCAGGTAGAAACCGGCAAGGCGAACACCAAATGTGTCGCCCACTGGTATATTGACCATACCTTTGAGCTTGATCGAGTTGAAATTGCCATATTCAGCGTCAGCAGAAGCGCCAAATTCGCCTAGCTGTGGCTTCGCTGTTACAACATTGACCACGCCGGAAGTAGCATTACGGCCATATAGAGTGCCTTGCGGTCCGCGCAGAACCTCAATCCGCTCCAGATCGAAATATTCGGTTTCAAACAAACGCGTTCCGAACAGAGGCGCATCGTTCAAGTGAATCGCAGTTGCAGAATCGCAGGATGTACCCACACAAAGGTCACCAATGCCGCGGATTGTAAAGCTTGATGCGGTAAAGTTACTTTTCGAAAACTGAACGTTGGGAAGAGTTAGCTGCAAATCTGAAGCGTTTTCGATCTGCTGCGCTTCAAGAGCTTTAGAATCAAAGGCCGAAACAGCAATTGGCACTTCTTGCAGGCTTTGTGCCTGACGCTGAGCGGTCACAATGATGACATTTTCATCGCCATCATTGTCTTGCGCCAAGGCCGGCGTGGCAACAACAGACATAGCTGTAGCTGCAAGTAATACAGATTTACGCATTTTTCTCTCCCAATCCCGTTACTGCTGAGAGCGATGCTTTTGCCCGTCCCCCAATCGCCGCAACTTTTGCTTAATCGATCAGTTAAGTCCAGCAATTATATCACAATTGGGTGTATTAACGGCTCCTAAGCTAATAGTCACTGCAAAACTGTTGCGTCCGCGCCACACTCCTAGAACTGCAGAATGGGTTGAACCGGACGGATCGATTGTCCGCAGGTACGCTAATCAATTTTCAAAACTCGTTGAGGAGCCCAAAGGGTTTGGCCCTCCTTCGCCAAGGCTTCGGCGGGCAGCCTTCGTTCTAAACGACTTTGGCTGGCTTGCCAGCCGAAGCTCGAAGAGCGAAGGCTGGTGCCCCTGGTCCGACTCGAACGGACACTCCTTGCGGAACTCGATTTTGAGTGGGACGAGACTACCGCAAACCATTGTTAAACAGTAGTATTTATCTCCGCAAGCAGAAACTGTGTAAGGTTTTGTGTAAGTCAGCGGTCAAAAGTAATGGCCGAAATGAAAGAAGACGAAGCAATAGATGCGGTTGCGCTGAAAATCTAGGGTGTGAACCCAAATTAAGGTATTGATTTATTGTACCTTGGCTGATTCAAGTTTCCTGAAGGAGATTGGATGATGCGTTTTGACTTACCGGATGAAGAATGGGCCACCATTGCGCCTTTGCTGCCAGCAGCAAAGCAGGGGCCCAAGCGGATAGATGACCGGCTCATATTGAACGGAATATTCTACATATTGCGCACTGGTGCGCCGTGGCGGGATTTGCCGGAACGATATGGCCCTCGTACGACGGTGTATAATCGTTACATCCGATGGGCGCAGCGCGGGATATGGAAAGGCATATTCGATGCTTTGGCGCAGGAGTGTGAAGACGCGCTGGTGTTCGTAGATGCCAGTATTGTTAAAGCGCACCGGGCCGCCAGTGGCTCAAAAAGGGGGAACTTCAAGAAGCTATTGGCCGCTCACGAGGAGGCCGCACGTGCAAAGTTCACGCTGCTGTAGACGAGTATGGTCGGCCTCTACGTTTGGCAATCTCTGGCGGACAAGTACATGACAGCCAGATGATGGATGCTTTTCTCGATTGGAAAACGCCGCCCCTCGCTATCGTTGCTGACAAAGCCTATGGCAGTGCCCAAATCAGACAGCAGGTCACTGATGAGGGTGCGCTATGCGTGGTTCCTTCAAAAAGTAACGCACGAGAACCGATCCCGCACGATACCAACCTCTATGCCATGCGTAATATCGTCGAACGCTTCTTCTGCAAAATGAAAGATATGCGAAGATTATCAACCCGCTTCGAGAAACACGCACAAAACTTCCTCGCAATGCTACATCTCTTCGCTATCAAATGCTGGATTAAATGAGCCCACACCCTAGTAAGGAATTTTATAAACCAAAACCAACTCTGAATTGCTCTTTGATTTCAAATTAGTTGAAAATGACCAACCTTCGTTTAATCTGTCCTTGATGTTGGATTTGTTGGCTCAAGGATCAATAGCAAGAATAATTGCGATCTCCGGATTCGGTGCGCTGATTGATCAGTTTATGAGACGAGATGCTCACGAAAAGGTCAAGAATTACGTTTTTTCGTTAGACAAAAAAGTGAATTTCCCAGAGTTCGAATCTTCATTGATCACTGGGCTGATCACAATATTTACAAAGCGTGAAAAGATATCAATTGAACCGCCCCGGGATTGCCGGAGGCTCCAACTCATGAGTAGAAGGAGCCATTATGAACAGAACATGAATAGCTCCTAGATTTCTGGACACCTTCTTTCCTGAATTTGAGGTAAGGAGACGAAGGTGAGCAAGATACATTTCAGCGAAGATTTTAAACGGGATGCGGTTTCGCAGATTACGGAGCGGGGCTATCCTGTTGCAGAGGTTTCACGGCGTTTGGGTGTTAGTCAACATTCACTTTATGCGTGGAAGAAGAAGTTCGGATCGGCATCTGGCGGTGATGATGGCAGGGATGCTGAGATCAGACGATTGAAGCGCGAACTGACGCGGGTGACCGAGGAGCGCGATATATTAAAAAAATGGAAATTATATACCTTAGTGCCGAAAGGAAGAGATTAGGCATCCCTCTCTTTCCGGTGTTTCTCAACGTTTTTCTCTTTAATCGTCACAGATTCTACCAACGCGCTTGCCAGTTCGTCAGGACTGCAATACATAGAAAAGACTTCTTCCTTCTCTTTTCTGGTTGGCTCGTAGCTTGGCGGTAATAGTTCAATGATGCGCTCGTTCGTCATTTGGGTATCTCCTTATTTTTGCGAACAATCTCTTTGAGATTTGTAACGGTTAATGGTGGGCTGGCTAGGTGCACAATAGCATGGCAGTTTGGGCACAGCGGGATCAAATCGTCTATGTTTGGTGCCTCTGGGTTCTTAATTGAAGCTAATGGCTTGACGTGATGTATATGGATGAACCCATAAGCGATCTCTCCATACATTTCTGCCATTTCTAACCTGCACCCAAAACAACGAACACCGTGATATTTAATCGCAGCATTTCTGTTTCGTGGGTCTCGCTCATATTGGTTAACGAGGATGGTTCGAGTAAACCCCTCCTGAAACCCCTCCAATAATTCTTCTCCCTCCATCTGACAATCTTCACTTGGATCAAATGATATCTTATAAGGATCATCAGCGTTCTTGGGAGCTTCCAAGATTATGCGGTCGCCAGAGCGAAGCAAATACCTCCTGATATAACCGACAACACAGGTTATGCGAGACTCGTGCTCCTTGGCACGATGGCGAAACCTAAAAGTCCATTCGCGACCCGTGTGGTCAAGACATTGAAACATAGAACCATCACGACCACGCATGGATTCGGGAAACAACTGTTCACCATCAACCACAGGGATTAAAATGCCGCTCTGATGGGTTTTAGATTCCCCTGCATCTGTTGCGCTTAGAATCTTAGTGATCTTCGCTACAGGCATTCCAGGGCTGCTTTCGCGACAGCATTTGCAACCGGAACAGCCACAGCATTCCCAAATTGTTTATAAGCTTGATTGTCGGATACGGGGATTATGAACTCGGGATTACGTCCAGTATCGAACCCTTGCAGCCTGGAACATTCGCGAGGGGTCAGCCTGCGGGGGCGGCGACGCACTTGCTTCACAAGAATTTCAGACCCGTCCTTGTAATACCGGGATGACAAAGTACGCGCACGGTCCGTTTTGCCAACAAGGCCAAAGCCGAAACCGTTCCCTTTAGCTTCATGCTTGCGCCTGTAGGCCTGCAAATAATTCCACATGTGTTCTGTAAGCGTGTATTTATCGGCCACGCGAAGGCGACCTTTCCTTCTGATGGTGTAAGGGCTTTCTTCAGTCTCGCTTTCATGATGCAGCACCGTATTCAGCACAGGCCATGTGCATTCCTCCGGCACTTCTGCAACGTCGAAATTGCAGGCTTTATCCCCCCGCCGCGCAACCACAAAAACGCGCTCCCGATGCTGGGGCACCCATGCAGCGGCGTCAAATACCCGCCACGCGACGGTATACCCCAGGTCTTCCAGGGTTTCCCTGATGATTGCGAAAGTTCTCCCTTTATCATGGGTCACGAGATTCTTAACGTTCTCCAGCACCACCAAATCGGGGGTCTTTGCTTTGATAATGCGGGCTGCGTGAAAAAACAAAGTCCCCTGATTTTCGCAAGACATGCCTGTCGCCACCCCCAGAGCGTTGCGCTTTGAAATACCGGCAATACTGAACGGCTGGCAAGGAAATCCGGCCAGTAGCACGTCGTGAGAAGGGACAGAACCGGCCTCCAGCTCGCGAACATCCCTGACATCAATTGTGACATCAGGATTATTCGCTTGCCAGGTTTTGGCAGCATACCTGTCGAATTCATTAGCGTATACACAGGTAGCCCCTTCACGCCTGAACCCCTCTCCCAGTCCGCCAATACCTGCAAACAGTTCGACATAGCGAACGCTCACGATCCTGCCCCCTGCACCAACCCGTTATCCGCAATCAGTTCGCTATATTTCAGTCGTCTGTGATCAAACCCTCTAACGGCCATGTTCATCTGGTCGATTGTATCCGGTTCCCGGATATTATGCCTGCCAGCAAACTCATTGACGTACCGGTCAGGATGCTTTTCACTCATCTTGTGACAGGTACCGTGATAACCCCGTTTCAGCAATGCCCGGAAACTCTCAATCCCGTTCGTGTGCGCTATGCCGTTGTCGCCCCATCGCTTCTCTGCAAACCACTTTTCGGCAGTAGCATCGTCAGGAAACAACCTGAACAGTTCCGCCAGCGTAATGCCTTTTCGATCTGCTCTCCCCGGCGCTTTCTTGCTCATTACTCTCTCTCCCGTAAAGTACGATTACCCATAATAGTCCGGTCTTTGCGGTGTGTGTCAATTGAAATGTTTTACACATATGCCAACCCCGTTTCGGCACTAAGGTATATAATTCCCCTAGAAAGGCCTTACCACCACCAGAATGATGATGATCGCTGCTGTGATACCCGGCACTTCATTAACCAGACGCAAGCCTTTGTCAGACATGGTGCGCTGACCCTTTGCCAATTTCTTCGAATAAACAATCATCCAACCATGATAGGCCGACAACGCTACCACAAAAAGTAATTTTACATGGAACCAGGGTTGGCTGAAGGCACCGATATTATACGCGAGTAAGAGACCGACCGCCCAAACGATAATCAGCGATGGCAAGAGAATAATCTTACGCAGCTTGCCCTCGCGCTCAATCCATTTTGCATCTTCTTCAGACCCAACCGCTGTTTCCTGATGATAGACAAAGAAACGCGGCATCATGAATAGCCCCGCCATCCAGAAGATCACGAAAATTAAATGTGCGGATTTGAGCCAAAGATAGAGCATAGATAGATACTGATCCATTACCGGACTAGTGTAAGCAGCTTTTCGACATGTTCAATGGGCGTCTCTTTAATAATGCCGTGACCCAAATTGAAAATATGCGGACGATCACTGAAAGTTTCGAGAATATGCGCTGTTGATTGTTCGAGTGCTTCGCCGCCTGCGAGCAAGGCCAGCGGGTCGAGGTTGCCCTGAACGGGAAGGTCTTTGGGAAGATTTTTGTTCGCCACAACCGGATCAACGGTTTCATCCAAACCAATCGCATCCGCTTTCGTTTCTCGTGCATAGGCAGCCAGCTTGTCGCCAGCACCTTTAGGAAAACCGATAATCGGCACGTCGGGATGCGCTTCTTTGAGGCGCGAGATGATTGCCGCGTTGGGACCAATCACCCATTTTTCGAATTGCGCTGGAGAGAGCGATCCCGACCAGCTGTCAAACAATTGCAATGCATCGACACCTGCTTCAATTTGGCCGATCAGATATTGAACCGTGTTTTCAACAATCGCATCAATCAACTCTGAAAACGCAGCCTCATTCTGATAGGCATGTTTGCGTGCGACCGCATGATCCTTACTACCCTGTCCGTGCAGCATATAAGTCGACACTGTCCATGGCGATCCAGCAAAGCCCATGAAGGTTGTTTTGTCGTCGAGCTGCTCCGCAACCTTTCGCACCGTGGCATAGATAGCCTCAAGATGCTCAGGAGCAGGTGTCAAGGACGATAAATCCGCATCAACCATACGAGGGGCCAGCCGGGGGCCTTCTCCAGCCTCAAACCAAAGCTCCTGACCCATCGCATGCGGAACAATCAAAATGTCGGAAAACAAGATCGCACCATCAAAGTCAAAGCGCTTTATCGGTTGAATAGTTACTTCCGCTGCTGCATCCGCATCATAGCAAAGCTCCAGAAAACCGCCTTTTTGTGTACGCAATTCCCGATATTCGGGTAAATAGCGCCCAGCCTGACGCATCAACCAGACCGGTGTTTGTTCAGTTTTCTGACCGAGCAATGTCGCAAGGAGAATTTTCTGGGAGTCAGTCTGGTCAGGCATGAAGTGAAGTGTCGTCCAATATAATATATAAGTATATTTATATAAGAATGTTGATGATGATACAGCGTGGAAAAGGGAGTAACCCGCCAGCACCGACATTACAAACAGATTGACAAAAAGGTGGTTAACAAAAATTAACCGAGTCGAATATTCCATCCCCGCTATCCACAGATTGTGGAGAAAAATTGTTCATGTTGGCCTGCTGTGGATGAATATTCGAGAGTCGGGGACAGGTTGGGAGACATGATTTATCCGCGTTTTCATCCCTTGCTTTATCCCCGTTGAAACCACAATGGTATCCGCATGAATCGGCTTCACTTACATATGCTTTCTGACTCCACCGGAGAGACGCTTGAAAATATCGCCAAGGCGGCATTAGCACAATTTGATGATGTCGAGATCATCAAGCATTTCTGGCCGATGGTGCGTTCGGAAAACCATCTGAAGCGCATTTTGATCGAGATTGCTGATAATCCAGGCTTGGTTATTTTCACCGTTGTGAACCGAGAAATCCGCACAAAACTAGAGCGGGAATGTCGTCATTTGGGATTGCCCACGATACCGGTTTTGGATCCGGTGACGGATGCGCTTTCAAATCTGCTGGGTCAGGAAGCCAAGGCGCGTCCTGGACGGCAACATATATTGGATGCCGCCTATTTTGATCGAGTTGAAGCTATCCAGTTCACTATTGGTCATGATGATGGCATCGGCCATGAAAATTGGGAAGAGGCGGATATTGTTCTGGCCGGCGTTTCCCGAACATCCAAAACACCGACGTCAATTTATCTTGCCAATCGCGGGTTCAAGACGGCCAACATACCAATAGTACCGGAATCTCCGCCGCCTGATGCTTTGTTTCATTTGAAAAACCCACTCGTAGTGGGATTGATAACAAGTGCTACGCGGCTGGTTCAGGTTCGGCGCAATCGATTGCTTTCATTGAACCAATCTCCGAAAACAGATTATGTAGACCAAGAGGCAGTGAAAGCGGAAACGCTTTATGCGCGGCGTATGTTCTCAGACAATGAATGGCCGATTATAGACGTCACCCGGCGCTCGATTGAGGAATCGGCTGCGGCGATTATCAATCTTTATAATGAGCGCCATGCTGCTGGTGACGATGCGGTTGCGGCGACGTGAATCTGATCCTGGCATCAAAAAGCAAAGATCGAAAAGCGATGCTGGAGGCGGTTGGCATAGTGGTCGAGGATATCGCCCCCAATGTGGATGAAGACGCTCTGAAAGATGGACTAAAAGCCAATGGTGTGACAGCAAGAAACCTGTCTGATGCTTTGGCTGAAGCGAAGGCTGTTCGGCTTTCAAGACGAATTGGTAACGGGCTTGTCTTAGGCGGGGATCAGGTTCTGGCTTTGGAAGATGGCACGATGCTCGACAAACCAGCGGACAAAGTAGAAGCAAAAGCGCACCTTCGGCGAATGTCCGGCACCATACATAAGTTGTTTAGCGCTGCCGCCATTGCCGAACAGGGATCGGTGGTATGGCGTCATATCGATATTGCAACCATGACCGTGCGAAACCTGAGCGGCGATTTTATCGAGCAATATGTGGAGAGCGAATGGGATAATATTCGCTACTGTGTCGGATGCTACGAAATTGAGGGCAGGGGCGCTCAGCTCTTTTCTGATATCAACGGTAGTCAATTCACGATCATGGGATTGCCGCTACTGCATTTGCTCGATTATCTGAGGGTTCGAGGAATGATGCCGTCATGACGTCGAAAAGTGGTTATGCCGAAGTGATTGGTGATCCGATCGCACACAGCAAATCACCGCTTGTCCATCGGTTCTGGCTTGAAAAGCTTGGGGTCAAGGCGGACTATCGCGCTAATCATGTGAAATCAGAAGAACTGGCTGCCTATATTGAAGAGCGCAGAAATGATCCCGAGTGGCGTGGATGTAATGTCACCATTCCTCACAAAGTTGCCATTATGGATCTGGTTGACGATCCGGGAAATGTTCGCGAATCAATCGGTGCGATGAACACAATTGTTCGACAAGAAAAAGGCATCCTGGTGGGCACCAACACCGATACTGCGGGATTTTTTGCACCGCTTGCCAATTCAGACTGGAACGGCGCACATGCGATTCTAATCGGAGCTGGAGGAGCAGCGCGTGCGGTTCTCTTTGCTCTCAAGCAGGCCGGAATTTCGAATGTTACGGTTTTGGCGAGAAACAGTCTGAAATCCTCAGGTGTGTTGATGCAATCCGGGCTGAAGGGAGAGGTCTTGCCATTAGATGCCAAGCTTCCGGATGCTGATTTGCTGATCAACACCAGTCCATTGGGAATGGTTGGTCAACCGCCATTGGATTTGGACCTCTCGTCATTGCCGGATGAAGCACTAGTCTACGATATAGTTTATACGCCGCTAGAAACAAAATTACTTAAGACGGCGAAGGCCAGAAACCTAGAAACGGTGGATGGCCTCGACATGTTTATCGGACAAGCAGCTTTGGCATTCGAACTCTTTTTTGGAAAGACTCCTCCAATGGAACATGACGGAGAACTTCGAAAGCTGCTGACAACATGACCAAGCCTCTGATCGTTGGTCTGACCGGCTCTATCGGAATGGGTAAATCTACCGTCGCGCGGATGTTTGTCGATGAGGGTGTTCCTTTATTTGATGCCGATGCTGCTGTGCATGTCTTGCAAGGGCCGGGCGGCGATCTGGTCGAAGAAATCGAAGCACTATTTCCAGGCACTACCGATGAAAATGGTGTTGATCGGCAAAAGCTGGGCCCCGCTGTTCTGGGGAATACCGATGCCCTGCAAAAACTGGAGGCTCTGATCCATCCCGCTGTTGGTAAGATGCGGATGGATTTTTTGGAGCAACATCAAAACGCACCAATGATCCTTTTTGATATCCCGCTGCTGTTTGAGAAAACCGGAGCTAGTGGCGTCGACCATATAGTCGTCGTCTCGGCTTCTGAAGAGGATCAACGCGAACGTGTGCTTGCACGTAAGGGTATGACGCAGGAAAAATATGAAAAGATAAAATCGTTGCAAATGCCTGATGCCGAAAAGTGCAAACGGGCTGATACTGTGATTGATACTTCCACCAGTTTGGCAGAAACCCGTGAACAGGTGAAAAATTGTGTGGAAAAACTCAAAGCTTCCCTTGCTTAACGCCGGAATCAGTCCGATATAAAACTCATGCGCGAAATAATTTTCGACACAGAAACCACCGGCTTTGATGCGCAAAATGGCGACAGGATGGTGGAAATCGGCTGTATCGAGATGATTGACCGGACCGAGACCGGAGCAACCTTCCACTGTTATTATAATCCAGAGCGTTCGATGCCGAAGGCTGCAGAAGAAGTGCACGGTTTGACCGACGTGTTTCTGTCGGACAAAAAACTTTTTGTCGATGGCGCCGATGAGCTGCTTGAATTTCTGGGCGATGCGAAGCTGGTGGCGCATAATGCGCAATTCGATTTTGGCTTTCTCAACGCTGAACTGCAACGATGCGGAATGGAAACAGTCTCTCAATTTCGCATGATCGATACACTTGCCATAGCCAAATCTAAACATCCCGGCGCAAAATTGTCGCTTGATGCGCTCTGTTCCCGCTATGGCATTGATCGCAGTCACAGGGTTAAACATGGCGCGTTGCTTGATGCCGAATTGCTCACACAACTTTATATTGAGTTGACAGGTGGACGTCAGATAGGTCTTGGGCTGGCTGAAGAATCGAATAGTTCCGCAACGGCCGAGCGACAGCAACGCAGATCACAAACCGTTGTTCGCAAACAATTTATAGAACCGCGAGAACATAAAGCCTCGGCTGAGGAATTGGCGAATCACAAAGCATTTATCGACGACATAAAAGACCCGCTTTGGGCAAAGATTTAGTAGTACTGCTTTGCAGTGCTGACCAAGAAGGAGAGTGAATATGGATATTCGTGTTTCAGGTCATCAGGTGGATACAGGCGATGCGCTGCAAACCCATGTCGACGACCGGATGAATGCGATAGCCGACAAATATTTCCCGAAAGCCATTTCGGCCCATGCAACCTTTAGCAAGGCGCCCCATTCGCATTTCAGATGCGACATTGTGAACCATGTGATGACCGGATTGATGCTCAAGGCTGACGCCGAGGCCGGTGATGCGCACCAGGCGTTTGATCAGGCGGCTGACAAGGTCGAAAAACAGCTTCGCCGCTATATGCGTCGGCTCAATGATCATCATGTTCAGGCGCAATATGCCGCTAAGCAGGAAGAAGCGGCCTATCGCGTTATCGATTCGGCCGATGATGAGGAAGAGGAAGCGGAGCCAAACGGTGAAGCTCCGCCCATTGTGGCTGAAACCAGCACCGATATTCCCGAAGCCAGCGTTTCCGACGCGGTTATGATCATGGATTTGCGTCATACCGACGCATTGATGTTCAAAAATGCTGGCACTGGCGCGCATAATATGGTTTATCGCCGCTCGGATGGCACGATCGGTTGGGTTGAACCACAGGGTTAACCGGCGATTCACAGCCAAAAGGTAGAATGATTCGGAATTGCGGCGCTCCCCCTATAGGCCGTTGAATCGCTACCCATTCAATTGATATCGGGCTCGTTTGTAGCCCAAAGGATAAAAATGACTGCTCTTTCCGTCACGGTTGATCCGGCGGCAATATTTGATGCAACTGGTCTTGCGACTAAACAGGATGTTCTGAAGAAAGCGGCATCACTTGCTGCAAACAGCTATGGGCTGGATCTTGAATCATGCGCGGACGCGCTGATGGAGCGCGAGAAACTGGGCACAACAGGATTTGGTGGTTCAATTGCGATCCCACATGCAAAAATCGCTGATTTGCAGCGCTGTGTTGGCGTGGTGATTCGTCTAGATGAGGCGATAGAATATAATGCGCATGATGGGCGCCCTGTTGATCTAATATTTGCCCTGTTTTCTCCTGAAACAGGAGGCGCGATACATTTGAAAGCATTGGCAGAGGTTTCACGACTATTGCGCGATGACAATATGACCACAAAGTTGCGAGGCGCCGATAAATCTGATGCCATCTACGCGCTGCTCACTGGTCAACGCGAGCAGCAGGCTGCATAAGACCTGCCGATGAGTGGTTCAGATAACCAGAATAGTGAAACTGTAGGTGCAGCCGAGCATTTTCGGGCGCTTGAGAGGCTGTATAAACAAGCGCCGATCAACAATCTGTTCCAGTCCGAACTCGAGATCGTGGAAGGTGGTCATGCACGCATCCATTTTGAAGTGGATGAGCGTTATTATCACGCTGCAGGCGCGGTACATGGAACAGCCTATTTCAAAATGCTCGATGATGCAGCCTTTTATGCCTCCAACAGCCTAGTTTCGGATCGGTTCGTGTTGACGACCGCCTTCAACCTGCTTTTTACCAGCCCACTGAAATCCGGAAAGGTTACAGCCGAGGGGCGCTGGGTTAGCGGGAAGAGGCGCGTATTTGTTGCCGATTCGCGGTTGATTGATTCTGAAGGTGAGGAAATTGCCCGCGGAACGGGTACATTCATGCGCTCACACATCCCGCTAGCGACTTTGCCAGGCTATAAGCAGGATGATTGAACCCCATGATTGAACCTAGGCTTTCTGCGGAAATGCTGGTGCAGTCGCTACTCCGAAAAGTGAATCAGGAGGGTGGATTCGGGGTTGTTCTGAAAAAAGGCGACCGAATCTCCGGGTCGATTCTCATCCAATGCGTCGAAAAGGGCGAAAACATGCGCCTTCTGGAGCGTATGCCCTCACTGGATGATGTTCCAAACTGGCAACAGATATGGCCGCAAGATACTGATAATAAGCAAGATTTATTAGAATATTTGGAACGGCGATATCGCTTTGACCCAGACATCTGGTTAATTGAACTGGACATCCCGGATGTGGAACGGCTCATCGTCGAAATGGGTCAGTAAAGTTGACTTTGTTGCGATGCAATATATGTGGCAATCAACTTTTGAAGCGAAGGTTGCCTCTGGGGATTCCCTATCAGGGTTAGAGGTAAACACGCAGACGGAGGCGATAGCAACAGGCCTTTGGTTGTTTTTCCGGTCTGTTTGAGTTTCGAACGCTTGACCCGCCGCATAAAATAACAGGTTTATGAGCACGATTTTCAAATCTGCAAGCGTAGCATCGCTTGCACTTATGACAACTGCAGCACTGTCGGTAACCGATGTGTCTTTCGCTTTGGAAGCGAATGATGAAATTCCTGAAGAGGAAATCATTGTCGATCCGGCGGCTTTGGAGGCTGCTGACGGAACGGTTGAAACCGCTATAGTATTCGCAGAGCAGCAGGAAGTGGCCGCTGATATCCCGGCGCAAGTTATTGAAGCCGACAAAGCTGCAAATGAACGGGCTCAGGAAAAAGAGCAAGCGTCTGCTGGTTTTGTCAATAACGGTGCCGGTTCACTCCGACAGCTGGTTCGTCAGCAGTCGACGACAGGTGCATTGAGTTCCGAAATGTAATGTCTTGCTGGAACGGTTTACTTTGAATCCAAAGGCGAATCTTTAAAAGGCCAATTGGCGGTTGCTCGGGTTGTGATGGCGCGTGCAAAATCATCTCGCTTTCCAAACAGCATTTGCGGTGTTGTCTATCAACGCAAGCAATTCTCTTTTATTCGTGGCGGGAAAATGCCGCGGATCAACAAAGGACATCAGCACTGGCGTAATGCCGTTGCAATTTCCAAAATTGCTATGAACGACGCTTGGAAAAGTCCGGTTGAAGGCGCTTTGTTCTTCCATGCGCGCTATGCTTCACCGGGCTGGCACCTTAAACGCATGGCAACAATCGACAATCATATCTTCTATCGTTGAAGCAAAAATTTGACAAAATAGAGGCTCCCATTTTCGGGGGCCTTTATTTTGTTCTATTTATGTTCTAGGCTTTTGGCGATGACTTCCCATTGCGATTCTCCTTTAGTCGAAAAAGCTGAACAACTGAAAGGCGCAAAAGCGGTAGCGCGGGGTGTCGCTCGCATGTTTTTCCGGCATGATATTCTTGTTCAGCCGGAGGTGAGTTTACGTAACCATCGGCGCGCTGATTTGATGGGCATTGATGCCAAAGGACAGATTGTCATTGTAGAGATTAAAGTGGCACGCGGTAATTTGCTCGGAGATCAGAAATGGACCGAATATCTAGGCTCAGGACCTGTTAGATAGCTTGCATTACGGTGAGAGGGCTGATTCAAAGGCGGCACTGAAGGAGGTGCTGTTGATGAGTGATCTGTTTATGTTAAGCGAAGCGCAGATGCGCCGGATAGAGCCGTATTTTCCGTTGTCGCACGGGGTTCCCGGGGTTGATGACCGCAAGGTTCCGAGCGGGATTGTTTTTGTGATCAGGAACGGTCTTCGCTGGCCTGCTGGTTACGGGCCGCATAAAACGATCTGTAATCGCTTCGTGCGCTGGAGCCGCCTGGGCGTGTTCAACAAGATATTTGCGCGCCTTGCAGCTACCAGTGATGCCGATGATGTGCTGATGATCGATGCCACGCATCCAAAAGCCCGCCGTACCGCTGCCAGCCTTTTAAAAAAGGGTCTGTTTCCAGATATACCGGGCGAACTAAAGGCGGCCTGAACTCCCAGGTTGCATGCCGTGTGCGATGGCAACGGGAGACCCCTGATCTTGTGTCTGAGCGAAGGGCAGATGAGCGACCATATCGGGGCAAAGCTGACATACCCGGCACTTCCGGATCATGCCGCCTGCATGACCGGTGATAAAGGCTATGACAGCGATGAGTATCGAGCGGCATTAAAAGCAAAGCGCATCACGCCATGTATCCCGCCGCGCAAAGGGCGGCGGCTGCCAGCCAGCTTCGATAAAAGCCTCTGCCGCCAACGCCACAAAATCGAGAATATGTTCGGAAAACTCAAGGACTGGAGGCGCATCCATACCCGCTATGATCGCTGCGCTCACACCTTCTTGTCTGCCATCGCTATCGCAGCTACCGTCATCTTCTGGCTTAGTTAATGAGTCCTGAGCCTAGGTCAAAAACTTAGCAAGAGCCGTCATTTGGTTCGAGTTATTGTCAAAAGTAGTGTCTGGCAAGTTAGTCATGCGGCTGGCATGTCGTCCTTGTTCACCTCGCTTCCATCTTTAGACTTCACGCCTTCAATCACCTTCGCGAGGTGTCTGAAGCCTCTCAATTTGCGCCAGGAATCTTCTGCGCATAATCCCATCTTGCAGACCATCGTCAACATCGCATTGCGCGTGACACAACCTTTGGCTTGGCGTGTTCCATGCCGGATCGTCGCAAAACTCGACTCAATGACATTGGTTGTCCTGATACGGGTCCAGTGTTCCGCTGGAAAGTCATGAAATGCCAGCAACGCGTCACGGTCTTTCGATAAGCATTCCACCGCCTCGGGGTACTTTGCACCGAAACGTTCCTCAAAATTATCGAACGCCTTTGCTGCATCAGCTCGATCTTCTGCCATCCGGATATCATGCAGACCCTGCTTCGCTTTCTCCCGGACAGACTTCGGCAGATAGTTCAGCACATTGCCGGTCTTGTGCATCCAGCAACGTTGCCAGCAACGTTGCCAGCAACATTGAACGCCCGTCTCCGGATACACTTCCTCCACTGCGGCCCGGAAGCCCGGGGCGCCGTCTCCAATTGCCAACTTCGGGGGTTGGTCCAGACCCCGTTGTTTCAGGGACAGCAACACCTCACGCCAGCTCTGTTTTGACTGCCTGACACCATCTTCGATTGCCAGGAAGTGCTTGTGACCCCGGCTGTTCACGCCGATGATAACCAGGCAGCACAATCGGCCATCGTCGCCTCTGAGACCACTGTAGATGCCATCAGCCCGGATACGGACCCGTTCATCAGACACCGCTCGAGTACACCATTGCTTGTATTCAGCTTCCCATTGCCGCTTCAAACGCCCCGCGACATTGGCCGGCAGCCCTTTAGCCTCGGAGCCGGCAATAGCTTCCGGTGCGCTCTGCATCTGGCCACTCGAAACACCCTTCAAATAAAGCCAGGGGTTCGCCGCGTCCAGCGTCGCCGTTCGCCGGATGCAGGGCGGTACAACCAGAGATTGAAAACATTCCGGCGTACCTTCACGGCTACGGATCTTCGGCACCTCGACGCTGACCTTGCCAACCCCTGTAATCACCTCTCGTTCGCGATGATGGCCACTGCGGACAACGCGCTGTCGTCCGTCAGCCGTTTTGTGACCATCAAACTTTGTCATCAACTCATCCGGCTCTGCCTGGACCGCTTCGGCGATTAACTGCTTCGCACCCGGTCTGAGTAGTTCTGTCAGTGGTTCAATTCCCTCCGGTCTACCCGGATCAATCACAGTATCTTTTGCCATGTGTGGCGGGCTCCTCTTGCTACTTTCGATTTCCAGACAAAAACGATTTCAGCAAGGCACGCCCCATACTTCAAATTCTTCCAGACACCAGATCCGGTTATAACTCATCAGGGCCTCATCGCGCGCCTCGCCGGGCGTATCAATGACGGCATCAGTATATTGGACATAGCGCCGCGGCATCAGCCCCATCATGGTGAAAAAGTAAAACGGGATATCCGCCCGCTCGAGTGCATGCAGTCCGGGAAGCACATAGTCAGCATGTTCCGCCGTTCCATTGCGGACAATATCCATGCAGACAAACAGTTCAAGGTCGTCGAACGCCTCTGCGAGCCGGTCGCTATTCGGGAAGCTGAGCAACGGATTGCCGGCCATATTGATCATGGCCCGAATGCGCCCCTCGCCGGGTGTCAGAATTTCGTCCGCGAGCAGCGGGCCCGGAACCTGACCGACAACATAGGGCACATTGTCGATGCGGGAATATTTCTGCTCATGGTTCATCATGTCGACGGAGAAAACCGGCTTTCCAACCAGCGTCCCGCCGCGGCGATCAAGATTGCCGCTGACGGCATTGATCACCTCCTGCAGCCAGAAGGTGAGCATGCCAAAACGAGTCTGGTTGACCCCGGTCGAACAATAGATGGCCGCTCCATCGGCAGGAATATATCCGGCGACCAGTTCTTTCAGGGTAGCGGCCGGTATCCGGGTCACAGCTTCTACCCTTTCCGGCGTCCACGGTTTTACCAAGCGCTCGACCTCATCGAAGCCGTTCATATGCGCCGAAACGCGATCTTTGTCCACGCCGCCCTGTGCAATCAGCTCGTTGAGGAATCCCAGCATGAAAAACGCATCGGTTTCCGGCCGGATCGCAATATGCTGACCCAAAGTCTGCACGGATTCGGTTTTGCGCGGATTGATCCAGACCACTTTACCGCCGCGTTTTTCGACTTCCTCCAGACGCTCCATCGGACGGGGCATCTGGACGAAGCTCATTTTCGAGATCTTGGGATTTGTCCCGACCAGGATGAGGAAGTTTGAATGATCGATATCCGGGAATGTCTGTTGATTGGGGCTGCCATAGATGCGCTCGGCAGCCGCGAACTTGTTCGCGCAATCCTGCGTGGAGGGAGAGAAGACTTTGTGCGCATCGAACGCACCAAGAAACCCGTGCATCATCAGGGACGGCCAAAGGCTGAACGCAATCGGGTTGCCGGTGTGGAAAGCGATAGCATCGCCGCCGTCACGTGCGTGAATGTCCCTGAGCTTGTCGCCAATCTCGCTGACCGCCCGTTCCCAACTGATGGTGACAAATTCACCGTCCACCTTCTTGAGCGGCTGCGTCAGCCGATCGGGAGAGCGCGCAAAATCGGCCATTTTAAGGCCCTTGATGCAGGCATAGCCTTCGCTGACGACATGATCGCGATTGGGCTTGATATCGACAATCTGCTCCGCGCCATCGTCATCTGTCTCAAGCTTGACCACGAGCCCGCACTGCGCCTCACAAATCCGGCAAAATGTTTTCTGTTCTCTGGTCATTGTTCACCTCACCGTCGATTTGCGTTGAACTTCAACATGGTATCCAAGCACATCAATTGTTACAATAATCAAATAATGTGACATGAGCCATATCATAACGGCGGCTTACGTGCCACAATAGCGGATGAGAAGCTGCTCGAAGGCAAGAGGAATACTAAAATGACGAACCGCAAGCTCTGTCAGGCGGCGTTTCGGTCAGTTGCATGGGATGATTAGATGAGCAATGAACGCCTGTTACCGCTGGAAGGTGGCCGTAATTTCAGAGACCTGGGCGGATATCGGACCGGGGAAGGCAGGTTGGTCAGGCCGAATACACTTTTCCGGTCAGGCACCATGCACAACCTGACCGACAGCGATCATGCCTATCTGGCGAAGCTCGGCTTGCGGACGGTCATCGACCTGCGCACCACCGAAGAGCGCGCAGCGGAGCCGACAGCTTGGCCCGATGATGCAGTCGAGCATTTGTACTTCGACTATGAAATGGAAAACAGCATGGGCGAACTGCGACAGCAGTTCTTGAAACAGCAAGTGCAGCCGGATGATGTCCGCAAAGCCATGATCGGTATGTACCGGAGCATAGCCTATGATCATGCCGACCAATATCGGGAATTGTTTGGGAGACTTGCCGACGACCAATTGCCGCTGGCCTTTCACTGTTCGGCGGGCAAGGACCGCGCCGGCACAGCCGCCGCGCTGATATTGTCAGCGCTTGGCGTGCCGCGCGAAACCGTCGTGCAGGATTACGCCCTGTCCGATCAGCTGGTTGATTTCACGAAAGAATTTGCCGCGAAAACCAGAGACGCGCGGGATACACCCTATGCATTTCTGGCTGGTGTATCGCTGGAGTTGATTGCGCCGATGATGCGTTCTGACCCTTCCTATATCGAAGCGACTTTCGCGCAAATCGAACTGGATCATGGATCAGTATTGGCCTTTATCCATCAGGAACTGGACGTCAGCGATTCAGGATTGGGCTCGATTCGTGATAATCTGCTTGAATAGGCGGCAAACAGCGGCCCATCGGTAACGAATCTTTCGCTCAACGACTCAGCTAGGCGGAGATTCATGTTGATGCGCCGGTATCTGATGCCGGGAGAAACAAAGGCCCATCAATATTTTCGTATAGGCCTTAGCGTTTCATCGCGGTTCGCCCAAGGGAAGCGGCAGTTTGTTACCTAGGTCGTTACCTACAGCGAAATTCAAATATCCCACTAGGGTGAAGATAGCAGGCAAGGTATTGATATTATTTAAAATAATGGTGAGCCCTGCTGGGTTCGAACCAGCGACCTACTGATTAAAAGGCATTCCCAGATATCGGGAAACGCGGAATTATGTGAAATCTGTTCTGGCGCGCTGGACAGAATCGTACAGTTAGGACAGACGGCATTCCAACATGACTCATTCCAACTCAAATCGTGTCCGCCTCTCGGGCACACTTATCGTGGGCAAGCGCGGATACCTTCTTCAATGCGAAGACGAGAACGTCTGGAGATTGAATCTTATTGATGTAGATATTCCAAACGGTGCGACAGACGTGACCGTTGAAGGCTTGCAATCACGCGTTGATGTGGTCGATGTCGATTGGATTGGTCAATCTGATCGGCTTTGATATGTTTCCACAATATTCAAAATGAGCTGGCTCCACTTTTCCAGTGCTTCCCGCTTTTCGGCCGTGAAATGGTGCCGATGGTAAACGCCAGCTACTCCAGATCGGGCTGATCCCGACTGATGGTTAAGGACCGCTTCGGTCACTACAAGCTGAATGCCCAGTCGTTGCATACCGGTGGCTGCTGTCCTTCGCAGGTCGTGTATAGTAAAATGCTCCACTTCTCGGTCGAGCATTTCAGCTACCGATCGCTCCATACGTTTCCATGCTTTAGAAATACCGCTGACAACGGTCGGTGCATTGGATCGCGATGGAAACAAGGCACCCTGCCCCGTTGTTTCAGAATGTGAATTGCCGTTAACAGCAGCCATTTCCTTTAGCACTTTGATTGCTTCTGACGAGAGCGGAACCAAATTAACTTTTGCATTCTTTGCTCTCGAGGATGGTATTGTCCAGACGTTGTCGCCAAAATTGAATTCCGACCAATCCGCTTCAATAACTTCCGAACGTCTTTGCGCAGTTAAGAGTAACATTTTTACAATATAGCCGAAAGGTTCTCCTTCGGCTCCGGCCGTCAACCAGAGGGCCGACAGCTCGTCATCATCCAGAACGCGTTCACGTGGGGTTGCAGGCTTCGGTCGCCACGCGTCCCGACATGGGTTTGCGGGAAGTCGGTCCAGTTTTGGCATAGCCCAACTGTAAAAGGCAGATAGCTGCTGATGAACGCTTAATCCACTTCGAGGAGTTTCTTTACCTCGTTCATAAGTCACGTATTCGACCAAATTGGTGACATCTCCACGCGTTATCGTGTCTGCAATACGATGGCCAATTCGCGGAATGATATGGGTGCGAAAGATCCGTTCCATTTCTCGGGCTGATCGTTTCTTTCCAAGAACGACATTATGAAAATACACCTCAAACAACTCCGCAATGGTGGAGCCACCCGCTGCGTCTTTCTTGACCTGACGGACCTTGGCATCGATGTCCTTGCCCAACTCAATATCGGTCAGCAAGTCTCGCGCTTTTCGCCTCGCATCTGCCAAACCGAAGCGCGCTGTGTGACGACCAATGGTAATATTTCTTAACTTGCCATTCACGCGCTTGCGCAAAATATAGGTTTTCATACCGGTTTTTCCGATCCGAATGCGCAAACCCGGAACAATTTTGTCAGACACCTCAGCTTGTCCCTGCGAAGGCGATTTTAGTGACTTAATCCTGGCGTGCGTGAGACCAACCTTAGCTACCATATTCCCGTTACCTACCACGATTGTGCTGTTACCTTAGGTAACAAAATCTACGGGATACTATGGAACATATCAAGAACTATATTTTGACTGATCCTATATTTATCAGACAGTTAGAGAATATCTGGGACTCCAAAAAAGTGCCTTAGAAAAACTTTTAATCAGTAGGTCGCTGGTTCGAACCCAGCAGGGCTCACCATAAATGTTTGATAAAATTCAATAATCTAGATGATGAGAATCTCATAGTTGCATATCTCGCAACTTGGGTAGCGTTTTGGGTAGCGTTTCGTCTATTTGATTTTTCCGTTGATCAAGACTGGTGGTCCACGGTCCGCTCACACGGACGAAAATGACTAAGGTTGGTTGGACGTGGATATTCCTAAATATTCAACGTTAAACTGGCAGGTTAATCGCGAAAGCTGACGCTAGCTGTGTTCGTTCTTTGCGGCAACATCTGGGCCGTTTTCGGACTGTCCGGTTCCGGCTACTTCCGGCGCAAAACCAGACATTCAAACCCGCTTCGAAAACAATGATCACTGTGGCGATCAAAATCCGTCTGTTGGTATTCCTATAGTTGCGACACTCCAGCCAGCCCGGACCGGTGGTCCCAAGATGCCGTAGAGCGCATAGCCGTCAATTGGTGAGTAAATCCGCTCAACTTCCTTACCAGAATAATCGCGGATAGTTCCGATCAAGCCACCTTTGAAAAAATATCGGCGTTCAGGATCGACAGGATAGAACAGCCCCGCATGCGAAGCGCGGGCGGCGGTTGTTCCTTCAAATAGGCGCAGCACGGGCGGTACGTTATGTTTTGGCTTATCCCAAATGCCGAGGATAGGTGAGGGCATTCTCTACTCCGGTTACGATCCCGGCAACGAACTTCTCGTCGCGTCTGCCATTCTGGCCGAACTCTACCAGCACTGTTGGGATGCCGCTGGCTACGCCCTGTCGGTTAAGCGATCTACCCGTGTCCACCTGTTGCTGCGTTTTCATCAAATAGCGCACGAGATTGGGGAAACCGAACCCTTCGCCCACCTCCCGTGCAAGTTCAAAATTGGTCGCCAGCGGCCCGCCATAAACGCCGACAAAGGGCTCGAGAAATTCTGCGCCATCGCCGCAGTGAAGGTCGAGCAGGAAATCGGCCCGCGCCACCACTTCACGCGACAGGATATCGGCGATTCGCTCGGTTGACGTGCCGGTGGGGCTACCCGGAAAACTGCGATTGAGGTTTCTGCCATCAATTGGATTGAGATGGGGCGATTTCCCTTCATAGGAAGGTATATTGGCAATACGTACCAGAATGAGAGTGCCGGTGAGGTCCGCCGGATCAATCCGGTCCGCCAAGCGGTCCGCCGCAATGATCGGCGGGAATTCATAGCCGTGGACGCCTGAGACTGCCGCCAGGTACTGGTCCCGCTTCATCGCCGTGAAGAACAGTGACGGGTATGAACGTTCCCGGTTCATCGCCGAGAGCAGGCACGGTCAGGCGAAAGTCGGCGCGCGTGCCGGGCGCGGTAGTCTCGTCGCCAATAGTGAATGGCTGCGCTTCAGAAGCGAGAGCTGGAACCGCAAACAGCGCGAACAGGGCCAGAAGAAATGAGCGAAGCGAGTACATGATCATCCTCGAGGGTTTTGAATTATGATGGCGGTGTATAGCTAGGCAGACCGCTTAACAATTCCCCATCATACGGTTCTTCTGGGAACATCAGCGGATAGTGAAACGCGCGAAGTTCCGCATGAAAGCCGCGTACGGCATCTTCATAAGAGATCATCGATGCGGCATCGGTACCCGCCAGTTTTTCGAAGGATCGTTCGACAAAGGAGGTAGGAGATAGCAATGATACAAGACCCGCCTGTCTATCGCGCGACATTCTTCCTTCGCGATATTTTTCAACAAGCGGCGCTACTTTCTGGTCACCAACATGCTGGAAAGCATAATACCATTTCCAGGCCCAGGGGCCGTCGATCACCGCGTGATCGGCCAATTCCGGATGCTTCTTAACGAAAGGGATCATCGTGTCTTCTTTGGGCAGGTCCCAAGCGTCATTGACGGTTTCGCGCTGGAGCAGCAAAATCTCACCGCCGTCGGGCACTGGATTACTTGCTTCGATCATGGCCTTGGACATTGCGGGAATCACGATTGCAAAGGCAAGCCAGATGCCGATCAGTGTCGTCAGCAAAATTGAAGGTGCGGCATCAATGCGGCTGGCCAGTTCCACGACAAGCCACCAGATCAGAAGCGACCCGATTACAATGGCTGTGGCTTGGAATAGGGTAGCTGTTGATGATCCCTCGACCAGCAGAGCGGCAATCCAAAGTGGAGCCAGCAACAAGAGCGCCAGCAGGCCAACGCGAACCAATGCTCTGGGCAGCCATAGTTGCAATGGTGAAC
The DNA here is from genome assembly GCA_951813595.1 of uncultured Parasphingorhabdus sp. Taxonomy (GTDB): domain Bacteria; phylum Pseudomonadota; class Alphaproteobacteria; order Sphingomonadales; family Sphingomonadaceae; genus Parasphingorhabdus. The sequence continues at coordinate 145,107 of CATOTQ010000004.1, forward strand.
CAGAGGTCGCCACCAGCAGATCATGTCGCCGCGCGGTCCGTTCGGATGCCCGTAGATCGTAGAGCAAGAGGATCAGGAGTAACGGCGCGACAGATGCCGCGAGAAAGGCAAAGTCAAAGCGGCCTACCAATCCAAAATCTGCGTTCCGGGTGTCCGATTCGTGAATTTGTCCTTCCAATGCGAGCATGCGGACCCGATGTTTCCAGGGGCTGCTGTCACGCTGTCCCATTGCGGCAAATGCAAATTCGGATGGTGGCGCATAGGTAAAATGAAAGGCATAATAGGCGGCGCTACCCCATTCTTCCTGACCCTGCAACGCGTTGGCTCGATCAGCCGCATCTTCCTTGATCAAGGTGGCAATCGTGTCCCGTTGCTCGCGGACCTCATTCACTCCGAATGATACAGCAACAACTGAAAGCGCAAAAGCCAATAGAAGCCAGAATGTTGCACCCCGGTCTCTGCCTAGGAAGCGCGCTTCGCGAACGATATTCCTTAGCATTACAGACGTACCCTTCGCGCAGAAAAGAACACAACTGTCCCTGCGAGTAAGAACCAGAAGGCCAATATACCCAGAGATAGCATCGCCCGGCCAGATCGCTCAGCAGCGTTATCGGGTACAAAACGGAACTCATCGAGAACCTGCCAAGCCCCTGCATTAACTCTCGCCCGGCGTGAAGCCTCGGGACCCGCATTGCGGTTCATATCGACGGCATAGTCGAGCTCTTCGACATGGACCTTATTGAGCGACTGCACGAAATCAAAGCGGAGCGCTTCGCTCTCGCGCAGGAAACGATGATGTGTGGCCAGGTCAGTCCCCGCTAATATACGCGAGGCAGAGCTGATCGCAATGGTGGGCGATGCCAATCCAAACAGATCAAATATCCGCGACTGGCTCGCCTCAAGGTTCATGCGATTTTCTGCATAGCTGTTGAGTAATTCGGTCAGCTCTGCTTCGGAATAGGAGGCAACGACGCCGCGCCAGTTGATTGGCAATTCCTCGATAGTTTCGACTTCATATTGTTCTAAAACTTCCGCTTGCAGGCGTTGGAAGGCCGGATCGGCTGCATTGTGGCCATCGCCCAGTTTGCGTTGTTCGGCGAGCATGATGAGATCGCTCTCAATCTTTCCGGGCGCATCAACCATGGCACTGCTGGCATTGATTGCGAAGCGCGGCACAACCAGGGCAGCGAATAGCCAGGCAAAGATCAACACGCCCAGCGATACCGCGCGCTGTTTCAGAATGATGGAAGCAGCGAGCACAATCGCACCCCAAACGCACAGATATGCGAAATAACCGCCAACGAGCGAGAAGGCTGCGAGGCCGCTTTCTCCCAAACTTATCGAATAACCCGCGACTGCGATCAGCGGGATCATGAAAATGGCAATAACGGAGAGCAGGGCCAATGCCTTGCCGGTGGCCAGTTTCACTCCGGATTGGCCCTGTACCAGCATCACGGCCAATGTCCCGCTTTCCCGTTCGCGCAGGAACAGGGTATGGCCCAGGACGATCAGAAGCAGTGGCAAAAGCAGCTGATACAAACTGGCAGGTGTCAGCGCCGCAAATCCGCCCAGATCGGCGGCTGCCTTGGTATCCGCGAACATCGCCGTGTTCTGGCGATGGCCTTCCAGGAAAATCGATTGGCCGGTAATTGCATCAACGCCTGGTTCAAACATCGCCAGCGGCGGCGGCGGACGGAAAGCATAGTGGCCGTAGTGAACCATCCGGTGCGGGTGTCTGTCTGGTTGTGCGAAAAATGTCTCTTCGGCTGCCACTTGCTGTTCCAGCCGTTCGGATTGCTCAGACGCGATCCGGTTTATCGTCAACAGGCTTGTGGCCGCAAGCAGCACAGCAACGATCAGCGCCGCAGCAACCACGACTTTGGAGCGCAACCATAGACGCCATTCTTCGCGTGCAATGCGGGTTACGCCGCTCATGCTACTTCTCGCTCTGCAAAGGCGGCATGGACGGTTTCGGTATCAATGCGTCTGCCATTTTCGGCTGAGAAACTGCCGACAAGCTTGCCCCGCCGGAGCAAGCCAACCCGATCCGCTACCTGACACGCACCATAAACATCGTGGGTGACCATCAGGATGGTTTGGCCACCTTCGGCTAAACCTTTGACCAGATCGTGAAATTCATCAATCGCGACGGGATCCAATCCGGATGTTGGTTCATCAAGCAGGAGGATTGGCGTCTCGCGCAACAGTGCCAATGCGATAGCTGTCTTTTGCCGCATGCCTTTGGAATAGGATTGCAACCGCCGGGAGCGCGCCTCTTCAGGAAGCGCAACCCGGTCCAGCGCGGCATCCAGTTCTTCACGGCCCGCTGATCGTCCGGCCAGGTCAAGAAAGTAATCCAGATTCTCATAGGCGGTCATATGCCCATAAAGCGAAGTCGCTTCTGGAAGGTAGGCGATCTCATTGCGGGCAGCGGCGAAGTCGCTTTGAACGCTTTTACCGTCGACCATTACCTCGCCGCCGGATGGTTCCAAAAAACCTAAGAAAGTAAGCAATGTGCTCGATTTTCCTGCTCCATTACCGCCCAGCAGGGCGAATATCTCACCCTTGGCGACCGCAAAGGAGACACCGTCAAGCACGGTGTTTCCTTCACGATCCAGGGAGAGAGAACGAGCTTCTAGTGGAGATGTCATGATTGCGCTCTCTGCCTCCTAAAATTTAAACCGGCCAGAAACACGCACTGTTCTCGGCGCGCCCGGCTGCACCCAGACGTTGGCAAAGGAGTCTGTGTAATAAGTCTCGTCGAACAGATTATCGACATCGACCCGGATCGCAAAGTTTTCGATTGGTTCTACCTGAGCAAAAAGACGGAACGTGGTGTAGTCCGGCAGATCGAAATTGCCACCCACTTCGCCGTTTCGTTCACCCACATGGAGCATTCCCCCGCCAATTTGCGCACCAACGTCACCGATAGTAAACTCCTGCGATATTTGCAGGCTCAGCTGATGATCGGGCGAGTTGATTAGCGGTTCGCCTGGATTGAATGTCGTAAACGTCGCGGAGTCTGTCCCGCTATTGGTGTATTCCGCATCCGTGTAAGCGTAGGAAAACCAGATCCGCAGGCCACTATCGAAGCTGGCATTGGCATCCAGTTCCAGCCCGCGGCTGCGCGCTTCGCCTGCAGGGATCAGCTCACCGGCTGCTTGCGGGCGGGAATCAAAGATCAGAATGTTGCTTTGATCGACGTCGAAGTAAGTTATCGATGCCGAACCCTGCACGCCGGGAAAAACCGTGGCAAGATCAACCTTGATACCAGTCTCGAAAGAGGTCGATTTGTTGGGATCGAAGGAATTTCCTTCAAAATCGGCGCCAGAGAGTTGGCGGATACCTTCTCCGTAAGACGCGTACAGACTAACCCCGTCCATTGGCATAAAGACCAGCCTGCCTGCGGCGAAAACGCACTGTTTGAGGATGTGCTCACCGCGGCAGGATTGGCGCGCCGGTTGATCAGTTGCTGGTCGAAATCGTCAAACCGGCCACCCAAGCGAATCTGAAGCATATCGGTCAGGTCGATCTGGTCCTGAATGTAGAAACCGAAACCGCTGGTTGTCTCCAACCTATCAATTTGGGCCGCTGCATTTGGTCGCGGGTAAAGGCCATATTGCGGGTTATTCACATCAATCAGCAAATAGGTGACCGGATCGAGCGTGTTGCTCGCCGCACCGCCAATACCGCCCTGGCGAAAACGATTGGCTACCTGATCATTGTCGAACTCATCGTAGTCCACGCCCATGATCACGCGATGGCGAATGCCTCCGGTGTTGAACTCACCGTTCAATTCGGCGCGCAGAGCCAGATAGTCGGCTTCATAATCCCTGAAACGGAAAAACCGCGAAATGGCCTGGCCATCGACCAGATAAGGCTGACGACTGCCGAAATTATTCTCGTATGCATCCCCGAAAAGCGATGTCTCCCGGTATCCTGCACCGACAAGAATGCCCCAATTGTTGCTGAAGTTGTGCTGGAATTCTAACTGGTGACCCAGAACCTCCGTATCGACGAGCGCACCAGGTTCACCTGTAAAAAGCCTGCGCGGCGAGAAACCGAACTGCGGGGAGAAGATAACACCACGATCCTGCGGCAGTTCCTGTGAGGTGTATTCCAGCTCATAGGTGAGGATCGTATTTTCACCCATGTCAAAACGCACCGATGGATAGAGTCCATGTTTTTGCGTTTCTTTGGGCCCGCGGAAGCTCCCTGCATCTTCGTAGAATCCCGCGATCCTTATGCCGACATTATCCCCGAGGGTGGTCTGCAAATCTAAGTCACCGCGATAGAAATCGAAAGAACCGCCCTGAAATTGAACAAAGCCCGATGTTTCGAGCTGTGGGCGTTTGGTGACCAGGTTAATGGTGCCGCCCGGCTCACCCCGCCCGCAAACCGCAGAGCGCGGACCTTTTAGAACCTCAATAGCCTCAATCCCGGAAATATCGCGCGGTCCGCCGAACCCGCGACCGGCGTTAAAGCCATTGACAAGGAAATTGCTCGGCAGGTTGATATCGCCAGAAAAGCCCCGGATGGAGAAGCTATTCCACAGCCCACCAAAATTATTCTGCCGCGAGACAGATGCCGACAGATCCAAAGCGGTATTCAAATCCAGCGCATTGACATCGCGCAAAATTTCTTTGTCGAGCGTCTGGTCAGACTGGGGGATTTCCAGATCATCAAAATTGCCGCGATAGGCCGGACGGACGCCGGAAACGATGATCGTATTAGAATCATCGGCGCTTTCATCGTTGTCGCTCTGGGCAAATGATGGCGTCGCCAGCAGCATGGAAAAAGCCAGCGCACAGGCGGATACAGAATATTTCAACGGCTTCATTAGATTACTCCCATCAGGATTTTCTTATTTTGTACATTCGGTGAAGGTGGGCGGAGGCGATCAGCAAGCCTCCGACGATGGTTGGCAAAGTTTCGCCAAATCCAAACTGTTCGGCGAACAGCGCAGCTGCAATGAGCAGACAGCCGATCCCGGCCGGAACGAGAAATTCGGCAACACGTGATGAAGGTGAGGTAAGGACAACGGTCGATGACGCCAGAATGGCAAGCACCGCCATGACCGCATGCACCCATTCCGCCTCTGCGGCTGCCGCAAAAAAGGGAGAAGATATTGCCAGAACAGGCAAGGCGACACAGTGTAAAATGCAAGCTGTGCTGAGCGCAATTGCCGCGCCATCCTTATAGAATGTTGATTGCATTAGCGATTCCATGAGACGTTATATCATATAGTTATTTGTGAAAGCGATTCATGTCAACATGAGTTGCAAATCAAAATCCTGTGGCTGAAACTGCCGTGAGAAATGGGTGTCAACAGCTCATTGTTATCGATTTCACGCTGGTTCACGCGCCGGCTGCGGCTCACCCCAAGCGGGAAAAGGATCGTCGAGCGCAGCCCAAATATCGGGAACAAAATCTTTCTCCGGGACAAGACAGGCGTCCAGCGCGGCCGTGATTTTCTGCTGATCCATACCGATCCCGATAAACACCAGCTCCTGACGACGATCACCCCAAGTCGAATCCCAGTGCCTGATTACAAACTCTTCAAAGGTGCCGTCTTCCGGCCAATGGTTTTTCGGGACAGCAGCCCACCAGCGACCCATCCGGCTCGCGCTTTTCTGGGTTCCCGCAATCGCGAGCTCGCCGAGATAATCGGGGCGGGTAGCCAGCCAGAAATGACCTTTTGAGCGGATGACTTTGTCGAGGCTGTCACTGATCAGGAAATGATAAAATTTGGCTGGGTCGAAGGGACGGCGCGCGCGGAAGACAAAGCTCTCAACACCATATTCCTCGCTTTCGGGCCTGTGGCTGGCATAGTCATAGAGTTCCTTTAGCCAGAGCGGGTGCTGCTCGGCCTGCTCTTCGTCAAACAGGCCGGTGTCGAGGATGTTATCAAGATCAACCTTGCCATAATCCGCTTCGACAATGCGGGCATCACCGTTGAGCGAGGCGACGACCTTCTTGACCATCGCTAGTTGCTCTTCACTGACTTCGCTAACCTTGTTGACGATAACGACATCGGCAAACTCAATCTGTTCAACGAGCAGACCCACGAGGATGCGATCATCCTCTTCTCCTGCTGTCTCACCGCGCGCAGAAAGGAGGTCGCTGCTCGAATAGTCGGCCAGCAGATTAATCGCATCGACCACCGTAACCATCGTATCCAGCTGTGATACATCACCAAGACTTTCACCATCTTCATCGCGGAACGAAAACGTGGCGGCGACAGGGAGCGGTTCGGAAATACCGGTGCTTTCGATAACGAGATAATCAAAGCGTCCCTCCTCGGCGAGGGAACGAACTTCCTTGAGTAGATCATCGCGCAGGGTACAGCAGATGCAGCCATTAGTCATCTCGACCAGCGTTTCCTCTGACCGCGACAGCGTGGCTTCACCGCCTCGCACCAGATCCGCATCGATATTCACTTCCGACATATCGTTCACGATCACGGCGACCCTTTTGCCTTCACGGTTGGAGAGAATGTGATTGAGAAGGGTCGTTTTTCCCGCACCGAGAAAGCCTGACAGGACTGTTACGGGAAGGCGTTTTTCGGCAGGCATCATGGGCGAATCTCACATAAAAGGTATGATATAACATCATATTATGGCGTTTAGACTTGTCTTGCAATAGTCTCTGATAAGTCAGTCCAACACATAGTCCTGATGTAAGGACATAAACGCTATCTGTTCAGCCAGCTCGCGCAATCCAGGCGTGATACCAAAGCGTTTTGAAAAACAGCTGCGGATTAGCAAAGCCGGATTCCTCCAGCAGTGTCTCTGTGCGAACAGGTGATATGATCGGCAGAGAAGCAATCATTTCTGCGCCAGCCGTCATCTGCTCTCCATCAAGTCCAGCCAGGACGGCATGGCGCTGGAAAACCGGACTAAGCGACGCAAACTCCTTGTCAGTTTTAAAACTGATGTCCGCATGAACAAGTAAAGCGCCGGGTTTGAGACGGTCTCTAATCTCCCGTAGATAGGTGGACTTGCCGTTCTCACAATCATCATCTGGCAAAAAATGCATGACGAGCAGAGAGGTGGCCGCATCAAAACCTCCCTCGGGCGGTTCGATATCCGCAGTCGTGCCCCGTACCAATATTGCGTCATCGGGGCGAGCGCTTTGGTTGGCATACCAGCGGGCGATTTCCAGCATGTCATCCGAAGGATCGACACCGGTGTGGCGAAAGAGCCGCTCGCTGTTGCAAAGCGCTTCCACCTCACGTCCGCCACCCGCACCGACGACCAGAACATGGCCGCCGTCTGGCAAAGCCGATTCAAACTGTGCAAGCATCAGGCGGTAAAGCGCTTCGACGCCCGGTAACGCTTTTTGCATCTCACGATAACGCGAAACTTCTACCGGCGGCTCCTTGTCATAGTCCATGACAGAAACCGGTCCTCACGATAATATCGTCCGGATAGTAGATCAATTTAACCCGGACTTGCCGCCTTCAGACGATAGAAAATACCGCTTTCATCATAGCCGGTTAGCTCCAGAACCCCGCTCACAACATGAACCTTTGTTTCATTGGTCGGGAACGGGATATCGGCAACTACCTCGATAAACTGGGTAGGCGCAGCGTGGAAATGGAACGGGCACCCTGGCGGATAAGCAAGCAGTACAAAATTCTTCTGCTTCGATGATTTTTGCAATGGCATCATCCATCCGGCAACCTTGATCCGCTTTCCGGCCAGAGCCTTCACCCGCGGTGTGAACAGTGGTTTGGAAACAATATAGCCCTTCTTGTCCTTGCGGGTTTTTTCGCCAGTCTCCTCCAGCGTTTTCCAGGAGACCCCGCCTTTTGGGGTCTTTGCGGGTTTCCAGATGTCCTTGATCGCCGCTTTGCCGCCATCCTGCATAGCGGCGTGGAGTGATGTGCCTGACATCGGAGCCATGCACAGACAGGCCGCCAAGCCGATCTTGATCATATTTCCCAATTTTTTCATATTCAGGTCCTTCCAAAAACTAACGGCTAAAAACTAACTGGCACGCGACAATATCGCCGCCGGGTCGACGCGCATCACGCGCAAAGCCGGAATAATTGCCGCCACTATGCCGATGAGCAATACAGCGACAATGATTAATCCTTCCTGAGGCACTGGCTGCCAAGCTGCCAGTCCCAGATCGCGCATGGTTGCAAAGCTGTTTTTCGCTGCTGTCAGCAAGCCGTGGGCGAGAAACCAGCCAAGTACCGCACCAGCCGCTGCAGTCACCAGACCCTCAAGCAAGATGGTGCTGAATAGCTGCGGACGGGTGGCACCCATCACCCTAAGCAGGGCGAGGTCCCCTTCGCGGCTGCGCGCCATCGAAAACAGCGCAACAAATATCGCCAGGCCGCCAATCACCGCGAGCAACCATGCAAATATTCTTGCTCCTTCCAGACTAACGCCCAGCAGGTTCAGCAATCTTGCTGTTTCCACGGCGGGAACGGCAGCCTGCATCTCGGTCTGCCGGTTGATCATCGCCGGAATGCGAATGGCACCGGATGCGTTGCGATAGGATACAAGCAATGCCGTCAGTTCAGGCTCCAGCCCACCCCTTGTATCCTGAAGCTGTGCGGTTTCCTGCTCTTCTTCTGCATCGTGCTCATGTCCTTCATGATCGTGGCCGTTTTCTTCGTGTTGTTCCGATTTCTCGCCATGATCGTGTCCATCCTCATGGGTGCCTTCTTCATGGTCATGATCATGTTCTATCCCGTGCACATCCCAGACACTCTCGACCGAGGTCAGGATCAGGCGATCAATCACGGTGCCGGTTGGTTTCAATATCCCGACGGTTTCAAACGGTGCATGGTCATGACCAGTGTCGGCGCTGTCATCCTCGGTAAGACCGTGACTACCAATAAATTGCTGGCCAAGCTCCGCACCAGTTTCGGCGGCTACATTGGCTCCCATGATAGTCTGCATCTCCGCTTCAAACATGGAACCTTGCGCCAATTCGGCTTGATGCAGGTCGAGAAAAGTCTCATCAGTACCTACGATACGGTAGCCATTAAAATTATCGCCCAGAGCCAATGGAATGACGCGTCCGGTTGCCGGATCACCGCGCAGCAATTCCAGACTGCTCAGCGGAATATTGCCGGTGGGTTGGTCGATGTGGAAGACACTCGACAGGATCAGTTGCAGCGGCGATCCTTTTGCACCAACCACAAGGTCGACACCTTCCGCGTCCTTCTCGAAACGTTTTTCAAACTGTGATCCGAATTGCAGCAGCAGGACCAGCATCGCCACCGATATGGCGAGCAACAATATGTTCAATATCGTCGTCAGCGGCCGGTCCCGCAAATAGGCAAGAGCTAGTGTCAACATGACTGCAAAGCACCCTTGTCAAGCGCATAGCTATTCGGGAAAAAGCGGCTCAGCCTGTCGTCATGGGTGGCGATCAGCAGGCCAGCGCCGACGGTTTTGGCCATTTCAATAAGCAGCTCTGCCACCCGCTTGGTGTTGTCGCTATCAAGGGCCGAGGTTGGCTCATCGGCGATGAGAAGTTTCGGTGACACCACAACGGCCCGCGCAATAGCGGCGCGCTGCGCTTCTCCCTGGCTAAGCTGAAATGGTCTGGCATTGGCGCGGTGCACAATGCCTAGCTTGTCCAGGCATTCATCGATCAATTGCGCATCTGTTCGCCCGGTTTGAAGCTTTTGCGCCAGTTCCAGATTAGCGCGCAGCGACAATGCTGATACCAAACGCAGTGTCTGGAAAACGATACCGAGAGACGTCCGGCGAACTTCATCGCTTTTCGAAGTTGAGTCTGGTGAGGCAATGATTTGATTGTCAATCTTGACGCTGCCTTCATCAGGTCTCTGCAGCCCGCAAATGATATTGAGAAGCGTTGACTTGCCGGATCCCGATGGACCGAGCAGCAACGCCTGCTCTCCGTCGGAAAGAGCAAATGACACGCCGTTCAGAACCGCGTCATCGCCATATGATTTTCCGACTGCATTGACTTGTAGCTGCATGGGGCGCCGAGTCCGATGTCTATGCTAAATCATACGTTCAGGAAAAATCAGGTTTGATCAGATCAGAGATCACGGGGATTATATTCTGTGGTTTCCTGCTCTGCATCTTCATTTACCGAGTCATCGGTCGAGTCTGCATAGTCATCCTGAGTGTCTGAAAGATCGGTATCCTGATCGTAAGTTTGGTCACCGGAACCTGTCTGCATAGCCAGAAAAGGATTGAAGCGATGCGCACCCCCGCCAAACATGCCATCCATTGCACAAGCAAGGGCAGGTTGAGACATCGATGCCAAAGCCAAAAAACCAAGAATAAAGCGCATAACTAACTCCTTATGTGAGATGTTATATCAAATCTCATTGAGAGTCTAGCAGGCCATCTAGAAGTGCGCACAATCGGGTAAATTATGTCGTGCGATTGAAAATGGAAACTGCTTGTTATGGGATTTTTATGACCGGCACGATCTGCATTGCCCTTGAACCTCGATATGCGTGGTACTGGCTTGAAACTTCACCGATTTCGCAACGCTCCGCAAAGCCTCCTTGGGTATATTTTCATCAACAGATTTGACCTCACCACATGTCTTGCAAAGCAGGTGAATACGTTCATGTCCGGATGCCGTCACATATGCGTTTATCGAGACTATCCGTTCAACTTCCCTAGCTGCCAGCAGCCTGTCTAGGCAGCGATACACTTGGGTCGGGCTCAGTCGATGCGCCTGTTTTCTGGCCTGTCTTGCAATCTCATAGGCACCAATCGGCTGTGATGACCGGCTCAGTATCTCCGTAATTATGCCATCAATTTCAAAAGGCTTTCGCCTTGCGTTACCGGCGCTCGAATCTGTCATTTCCCAGCCTGAGCGTTTCGATCTTGGGCAAACAACAACATCATCGGATAAGCCTTGACTCCGCAAGCTCTTTGCATTTTAAAGATGATATATCATCACAATCTTTGCCGGAGTTCAAGTTCTAATGACTGTTGTCACAGCCGAACCGTTTGCCATTTCCGATCAAAATGAAATCTTGCAAGAAATCTAGGCCGAGGATTGTAGTCTGGCAATCTGGCAGCGCGATGTGCCCGTTGATGTTTGGGGCCTGCTGCAGAATGATCGTGAGAACTTGCGTATATCGGTTCCGTCTCTCCGTCCGGAGCCGCCTCTTCGAGAGGCGCTGCAGGAATGCGGCTACCCGGAGAAAGCAACGACGGAGAAGCTGATCGAAGACATATTGGTGCTTTGTAATAGCTTTCGCGAACTCACGACCAGCCCGTCGATTGAAATCCGGCTGGAGGTGGTGACTGGCAATTCTTGCTGGAAGTTCCACAGCGACTATGTCGAGATGCGCCTGATCACCACCTATCTGGGTCGCGGCACCCAGTGGATCGACGACCGGAAATTTGACCGGGAGGCAGATAATCTTGAATCGGACGCGATAAACGAATTGCGCGGGGGTGATGTTGGTCTGTTCAAGGGCCGTCTCGCAAAAGGTCGGCCAGCGATCCACCGATCACCGCCTGTCAGCGGCACTGGCGAGAAAAGACTATTGCTAGGCTCAGGACTTATTAACTAAGCCAGAAGATGACGGTAGCTGCGATAGCGATGGCAGACAAGAAGGTGTGAGCGCAGCGATCATAGCGGGTATGGATGCGCCTCCAGTCCTTGAGTTTTCCGAACATATTCTCGATTTTGTGGCGTTGGCGGCAGAGGCTTTTATCGAAGCTGGCTGGCAGCCGCCGCCCTTTGCGCGGCGGGATACATGGCGTGATGCGCTTTGCTTTTAATGCCGCTCGATACTCATCGCTGTCATAGCCTTTATCACCGGTCATGCAGGCGGCATGATCCGGAAGTGCCGGGTATGTCAGCTTTGCCCCGATATGGTCGCTCATCTGCCCTTCGCTCAGACACAAGATCAGGGGTCTCCCGTTGCCATCGCACACGGCATGCAACCTGGGAGTTCAGGCCGCCTTTAGTTCGCCCGGTATATCTGGAAACAGACCCTTTTTTAAAAGGCTGGCAGCGGTACGGCGGGCTTTTGGATGCGTGGCATCGATCATCAGCACATCATCGGCATCACTGGTAGCTGCAAGGCGCGCAAATATCTTGTTGAACACGCCCAGGCGGCTCCAGCGCACGAAGCGATTACAGATCGTTTTATGCGGCCCGTAACCAGCAGGGGCATCACGCCAGCGAAGACCGTTCCTGATCACAAAAACAATCCCGCTCGGAACCTTGCGGTCATCAACCCCGGGAACCCCGTGCGACAACGGAAAATACGGCTCTATCCGGCGCATCTGCGCTTCGCTTAACATAAACAGATCACTCATCAACAGCACCTCCTTCAGTGCCGCCTTTGAATCAGCCCTCTCACCGTAATGCAAGCTATCTAACAGGTCCTGAGCCTAAAGGCAATCCGAGTGAAGATTAGTGACCGACATTTTCAATTTGGCAAAGCCTAGGTATTCTGGGTCGTAACCAGAGACAAGTGCAGGTTTAAAAGCATTCTCATACTAGAAGGTGCATTTCGTCTGACTACACCCGTTTATCGAATGCTGACGAGGAACAGTTTATTAGAGCGGGGGCTGGCAAGCGGCTTCGTATCATGTAAATCATCCGAAAATACTCTCTGATCAGGACCTCCCAATGCGCATTTACATCTCATTTCTTGTACTACCGATTCTGTTCCTACTTGCTGGCTGCGATGGCCTGGTCTCGCAGGACACGGCTCAAAGGGGCAAAATCGCGCCAATCCTGACCAGTGAAGAAGCCTTTGATGATCAGACTTTTGCGAAGCCTCAAGAGGTGCGTGTGACGCATATCTACTTGGATCTGTCGATGGACTTCGATGCGAAGACTATCGGAGGAACAGCCACTCTAGATGTGCTGGCGGCGGACGAGGCAAGCGAGATTATACTCGACTCCAATGGCCTTCGCGTCTCTGCGGTTGCGGATGAGGCTGGCAATGCTCTGGAGTTTAACCTCGGAGAGGCGGTCGAAGGTAAGGGTGAACCGTTGACCATCCAACTTCCGGCTCAGAAGCTGGAGCGAGCTGCCGAATTGGCAGAGGACGAACTTGCTGCAACACACCGGATTGTAGTCGAATATGTATCTGCTCCCGGGGCCGAGGCCTTGCAGTGGTTAAGCCCGGAGCAGACAGCCGGCGGCGCGCATCCCTTTGTCTTCAGCCAAGGGCAGGCCATCAATAACCGTACTTGGATCCCCACCCAGGACAGCCCTGGAATCCGTCAGACATGGCAAGCGACCATCTCTGCGCCCGAGCCTCTGAATGTCGTCATGAGCGGTGTGATTCAGGGTGACCCCGAACCAGAGGGCGAGAACCGCCGTGACTTTCGTTTCGTGATGAACAACCCGGTCCCGCCTTATTTGATCGCCATTGCGGCGGGAAATATCCAATTTAGCGAGCTTGGCCCGCGTTCAGGTGTATGGGCAGAACCCGAAGTCATCGAAGCCGCCGCAGAGGAAGTTGGCGATACGGAAGAGATGATCGACGCCGGTATTGCATTGTTCGGTGACTATCGCTGGGGCCGCTATGACATGATCATCCTTCCGCCGGCCTTCCCCTATGGCGGTATGGAAAACCCAGTAATGACCTTTCTCACACCGACGTTCATAGCCGGTGATCGCTCCAACAACGGGCTGGTTGCACATGAATTGGCGCACAGCTGGTCAGGAAATCTGACCACCTATTCGAGTTGGCGCGATGGATGGTTGAACGAGGGGGTCACCTCTTACTTCGAAAACCGCATCGTTGAGGCAGTCTATGGCAAAGAACGTGCCGAGCAGGAATATGCTCTCAGCTATGCCGGTTTGGTCAACGGTATCAATGATGTCGGCGCAGACAGTCCCAACACAGCCATGCGCACACCCGATGCAATAAGCCCGTTCGATACGAAGGGTTTCGCGATTTACGACAAGGGGACAGTGTTCCTGCGCACGGTAGAGAATATCATCGGCCGCGAAAAGTTTGATGCCTGGCTCACCCAGTGGTTTGACAGTCACGCATTCGAGCCGGTTACATCCGAGATGTTCCTAGCCGATCTGCGCAAGACGCTGGTCGGCGATGATGCTGAACTGGAAAAACGGTTGATGCTGGACGAATGGATCTATGGCACCGGCCTGCCGGAAAACGCCTGGAAGCCTGATCCGCAGGCCTTTGCCGAAGTGGACAGCGCGGTTTCAGCTTACAAGGACGAGGAAACGCTGCCCAAGGTCGATGACTGGCACGACTGGACGGCTGCAGAGCAACGGCGTTTCCTTGAGGAGCTCCCTCAGGATTTATCTGCCAAGCAACTGGCAGCACTGGACGCGACCTTGGAGCTTTCGCAAACTGGCAACAATGAAATATTGTTTCTGTGGCTGGAGGCGGCACTGCGCAATGAATATGATCCGGCCGTTCAGCAGGCCGAACGCTTTTTGGCGAAAGTGGGACGCAACAAGTTTGTCAGCCCCTTGTTCACGGCACTCAACGAAACTGATTGGGGCAAGCCAATCGCTCAGCGCATCTATGCCGAAACGCGAAGCAGCTATCACGCCTATACGCGCGGCAATGCCGATGAAACACTTCAATATGAGGAATCTGCGGGAACGGTGCTGTCAGACTAAACGTACTTTGCTGAAAATCGGGCAGGCCGGGATAGGGTGAATTCATGCCCTAGTGTACGCTTGCGGGACAATGCGGTCCAAAGACTTATTGAACGATTTGTGATTAGGGTAACTGTTGGTTACAACGGGAGACAGGGGTCGGATTGCTTTGGGGGCATTGTGCATCCGATCCTCGTCGATCTCTCAAATCCGGCTGAAGAGTATTGAGAATTAGGTCTGATCTCGGCCCAAAAATACCATAAGTTAACGCGTTTGACAGAATTTCCGAAACAATCCCGATATTTGACAATCAGAATATGAACCAAATTGAATCCAGTTCTACTCGACACATTTGATCGAGTTTGCGTACCTTCCATGAGCAAGTATCGGGAGTAGTTCCAATGGATGATCAAAATATTCTACAAAAAGAAGCTCAATGCAAAACCTTGGATACCGGCATCAAAAATCGGCCGGAGTGCAGAACCAAACCCAAAACAGATGTACAAGAACGCAGATCTGAGAGTTTGACTTCGCTTGCCTATGTGAGTTCCAAAGGCTTCTTTTTCCAATAAGTGATAACGCTTGTTCTTTGGATTATGCGGCCGTTGTCTCATGGGCGATTTGCTGCGCGCATTCTTCTCGTCTAAGCTGAAAGCTGGGTCGCCATTTTTGAAAATGGGGAGTTGGGAGAATGAGATCGATACTTTTGACGACAGCTGCGGTCAGCTTGTTAGCTGGTTGCTTCCAGGGTGACGCACCGGGAGATTCGGAAGATGATAGTGAAAACGATACTGACGATGTAGAAATCACGCTCAAGTTACACCCGCTCAAGCAATATTGTGTAGAGTATAATCACGAAGGCACGCTTAGCGGGACTTCAAAACAGTGTATCCGCGACTGGGGAGCAGAGACCTTTACCATCGAAAATCTGAAAGTTGGTTTTGCCGGAATAACCCAGGATCAGAACGCTCACAAAATCGTGATTGGTAAAAAGGTGTACAATATCGATCCATCGAAAATGACGGGGACGGTGACTGACAATCCTTTTTATGACGCACTGTCGCAGGCCGATCCGGAAAACTTGTCAAACTCCATGATGAATGCCCTCCAGATGGAAGACACCGGCGAGGATAAGGAAGTTGCTGGGACAATGTGCAATGTCATGAAGTCCGCTCAGGTTGGTTCGGCCTGTTTTACCGATGACATGGTGATGTTGGAACAGGATGTCATGGGCGTGCGACAGATAGCTACCAGTGTTGATCTCAGCAGCGGTGGCAGTGATGCAGACTATCGTCTCTACGAGAAGGCAACTATTACCGACGGTCCCGACTGACCTGCCCCTGGTTGGTGATCCAGTTATTAAGTTAGAGCACGGCGGTTAAAGCCGTCCATCTGGACTGGCCGGAGCGGAGCGCAGGGCAGTTCAGATGGATAAGGCAAGGCTGTTGTTGGTGCTGGTGGTTTGTAGCCCAGTGAGCTGTGCGGTCTGACAGTGTTATAGTGCCGCCTCCAGCGTTCGATCAGTATAGTTGCCTCCTTCATGCTGTAAAATATTTCTCCATTGAGTAGCTCATCGCGGAGTTTACCGTTGAAGCTCTCGTTATAGCCATTCTCCCATGGACTACCCGGTTCTATATAGAGCGTCTTCACACCGATACGTGACAGCCAGTCGCGTACCGCATGGGCAGTAAACTCAGCTCCATTGTCACTGCGGATATGGGCTGGCGGGCCATGTCTGGCAAATAGGCCGGTCAATACCACCAGTACATCATCGCTGTTCAGTTCACGTTGGACATGGAGCGGCTGGCACTTCCGGCTATGCTCATCAATGACGGTGAGCATCCTGAACGCCTTGCCATCATGGGTGCGCCATCATGGGTGCGATCCATAACGAAATCATAGCTCCGGACATGGCCGCGATATTGCGGTCTGAGCCTGACGCATGATCCATCGTTAAACCAGAGCCTTCCCCGCTTTGGCTGCTTCTTTGGTATCTTGAGCCCTTCACGCCTCCAGATACGCTCCACTCGCTTGGCATTCACATGCCAGCCGCTGTTACGCAGTAAGCTAGTGATCCGCCGATAGCCATATCTGCCATATATCTGTGCCAGCCGGATGATCTCAGCCGTTAGCGGCTGCTCATCCGGCTTGGTAATGGCTTGTCTGCGCTGAGTGGAACGATGCTGACCAATCACCCTGCAAGCGCGGCGTTCGGAACAACCCAGCGCCGCCTGCACATGATCGACCGCATCTTTGCGGCGCGAAGGGCTCAGTACTTTCCCTCAACGGCCTCCTTCAGGATCAATGCATCCAGTGTCGGATTGGATACTGCCTTGCGAAGCCGCTGATTCTCTTTCTCCAACGCCTTCAAGCGGCGTGCCTGACTTACCTTCAAACCGCCATACTCGCGGCGCCAGCGATAGTAACTCTGCTCTGATATGCCTGGCTCCCGGCATATCGCACCTGTCTTCTCTCCCCAGCAAGCCGAACCTCAGCCTCCCGGAGCATCCCGATTATCTGTTCTGGCGTATATCTTTTACGTGCCATCTATCTTTCCTTTCTCAAGATAAATAGCCGTATCTCTAACTCTCAAGCCGGAACACTTCTATGGGGGAAGACCAGAACCATCAGCCTCTATGAGTTCTTTCAACAGTTCCCAGACGAGGAAGCGGCCCGCAAATATTTCGAGAACAACCGCTGGGGCGATGAACCAGCTTGCGGCCATTGTGGTAGCTGCAACGTCAATGAGTGCAAAGATCATAAGCCGATGCCTTACCGTTGCCGCGATTGCCGGCAGCACTTTAGCGTTCGCACAGGCACTGTCCCAGCTGAAAGCCGCCTTGGCCTGCATAATTGGCTCATGGCCATCTATATGATGACTACAGCCCGTCTAAGGCATCCCTTCAACCCAGATCCCAGATGGCCCGTGAACTAGGCGTCACCCAGAAAACGGCATGGTTTCTTGCACAGCGCATTCGTGAAACATGGTTCAAAGTCTCACAAGATGACATGGGGCCGGACGTGCAGGTCGATGAGACATATTTCGGCGGAAAAGAACGCAACAAACCCGCAAGCAAGCGCGATAAAATGAACAATGGCCCTCGCGGCAAATTCGCTGTTGTCGGTATCCTAGAAGATGATGGGGTTCGCGCTACTCCAATTGAAACAACCGAAGCCTATCAGTTACAGGGCTATGTAAGGGCCAATGCAGAAGCTGGTTCAACAGTTGTTACGGACGGGGCCACTGCTTACATCGGTCTTGAGGACGCCTATATCCACATTTCAGTTAATCATTCGGTTGGCGAGTATGTCAAAGGCAATGCTCACACAAACGGCATTGAAAGCTTCTGGGCACTGCCCAAACGGGGCTACATTGGTGTTTATCACTATATGAGTGCCAAGCACCTTCACCGCTACGTCAATGAATTTGCATTCCGGCACAACAGGAACTACGGGCTTTATTGACGCAACCATTGACCGGATGGCGGGTAAACGGCTTACATATAAGGAATTGATTAGTGGCTGATGACAAAAAGACAATTGAACCAATTGATGCGCCATTTGATGCTGTAGCTAGGCTCAGGACTCACTCCGAAACCGCAAAGGAAATCAGTCCCAAAGGCGCAGAAATCAGCGTTTTAGCGTCAAAAAATACTTCAAAGGAAATCAAGTTCGGAAGAACCTGAACTTGACTTGGAAATTGAGGCTGAACGCGACATAAACGGGATTGGGATGGGTGTTCTAAAGGATGGGACTCCATATCTGAATCAGCGGGGTCTAGCGAGGCTGTGCGGAGTTCAAAACGCCCATATTGGAACCATTAGCAGTCAATGGAATGAAGCGGAGCCAAAGCCCCGTATTTACGCAATTAAGGCCATTTTGGCCAAGTCAGGATATACAGCTAAACGCGCTCATATTGAGACAATTCACAATGGGAGAACGCATTATTGTTATCTCGCTGAAGTTTGCTTGGCTGTACTGGAATATTATGCCTTTGATGCTGGCGCAAATTGCCAACCAGAAGCCAGAGATAACTTCCGGCTACTAGCTGGTTCCAAATTGCGGGAACTTATCTACTCCAATGTTGGCTACGATCCGGCAGGTAAGCTGGATGAAAAATTTCAAAAATGGCACGAGCGCCTAGCAATCAACAATCACGCATCGCCGCGTGGGTTCTTTGATGTGTTTACCGAAGCGGATACCGTCATTTATGAGCTAATTGTTGCAGGAGCGCCGGTTAGCGATAGGATGATTCCAGACGGCTCTATCGGCATTCATTGGAGTAAATATTGGGAAGCGAACGACATGGACGCGATTTATGGTCCGCGCCAAAAATACCCGCACAATTATCCCGATAGCCACCCTCAATCGAAAGCCAATCCTTTCCCCGCATGGTGCTATCCCATTGATGCGCTTGGCCAGTATCGAGTATGGCTTCAAGAGGAATATATCGAAGGCGGGAAACTGAAAAACTACCTGTCTGGAAAAGTCACTAGAGGCGAGTTGCCGCCATCTGTCGCACAATTGGCAATTTCAGCCATGACTCCGGATCAGATCGAAGGCTAATGTTTGTTGTTACGCGCCCCGACGAAAATCCCAGTTAGAACCATGCCTACAAGTCCAAATACTGTGACAGCGGTGCTTCCAACAAGAAACTCCAGCACGCCATCTGGCAGGCTGAATTTTACTTCGAGCAACCCATGCAACAAAACGAATAGGCCAACGATAGCAGAATAAATGCACATAAAACGATATGCTGATCCAGCGTAAGGCTCGATCAATCCATCCAATATCTCTGTGGTTTTTACGCGCTTTTTGGTTTCGTCTAGTTCTTCTTGAAGGGCCTCCTTTTCTTCACTCACCTTAACAAATGCCGCCCTAAGGTCATCTGCAGAAACTGATGTATCTTGCTTTGAGACATCCACCCTGTCTGGAGCGGAGTCAATATCCGCCGGGGTTATCTCAGTTGTTGGAGCACCGTCAGTTTCTTCCTGCAAGAGCCAGCTCTGTAAAGTGCCGTTGAATATCTGCGCGATTTAGCATCTCATTCCTTCCACGACCGAAATACGCGTTGCTCCAGGGAGTGCCTTCCTCATGAGTCATTTTCGACAGATCGCCACCAGTGTAGCTACTGTAGCGGTTCCAGACATGATCAATAACATCTTGCTCTCGCTCAGTAAGGTCAGCCTCATAAGGGTCATCCCTGGCGCTTCCAAGCAGTCTGTTGCTGGCGTTATAGCCAAGCTGGCGGATATGGTCCCATATTGTCCGATAAACAGGGCCGTTGTCCCATGCAGACGGATCTACATTAGTTAGAGGTTCGCCATTAACTGCGAGGTTCCAGCCGTGCGCAATATACACAAGTTTCTGCAACCGCATCTGGTTTACAGGGCCGTCTTCACGGCGCAAAAATTCATTCGCAACAGCTTTTGGATCGTGGCGGGGCATGTCAATCTCCGTTCTCTATATGGCCTCAATGTCCGAAAATTGCAAGAGGCTTTGCTGAGCATGACGTGGAAATAAGGTTTAGATAGAAAGACATTTTCTTAACTCCTGAGGAGTTTATGCTTTATTTTGACGGGTTTGTAAAGTATATAATTGCCATCTGCAATCCAGCATCGGGTACGCATTGCGATCTCAAACTGGAAGATCTGCAGCTGGCTTTTCAAGTCTACAGCGCAAGCGTTACAACGACACAAACCACGATTGAAGGTGACGTCCGGTTTGACTCGGAATGTAATCTGATCTGTGTTTCGGGCGGTGACGGCGCGTTACGCCTGGTAGTGAGGGCCGCGGCCGAGAAAAATGTGCAGACACCAATCTGCGTCTACCCCGCCGGGACTGTAAATTTGATCGCCAGAGAAATCGGTTACCCCTCTCAACCAGATCTATTCGCCAGCCAGGTAATGGCGGGATTGATCAAGGGGCAGTCCGCAAGGCTATATGCCCCCGTCGTTACCTATGATGATCAGGCCTTTGTGGCATGTCTGAGCGCCGGGCCGGACGGCCTTGCAGTTGCGGAACATAGCCCTTCCCTCAAAAAACGCCTAGGAGGAACGGCCTATGCAATTGCGGCGCTGAAGCTGTTATTCGGTTGGCCCCAATTTCGATTTGAACTGGAAATGGAGAAAGCCGAAGGATCCAAAAACACTGTCTTCTGCGAGGCTTTTTATATTGCCAAGGGCCAACATTATGCAGGCAATTGGACACTGGCTCCAGAAGCCCATCTTGGGGCAGACAAATTTTACTTGCTTGCTCTCGAAACCGCAAAACGCCGTCATTTCTTGCGGTTCACCCTGCAAATTGCAATGGGACACGATCCTGCCAACCTGCCTTTCGTAACAAAGGTTGCTGCCCGTTCTCTCGTCGTAAAATCATGCTCTCCAG
Organism: uncultured Parasphingorhabdus sp.; assembly: GCA_951813595.1. GTDB lineage: Bacteria > Pseudomonadota > Alphaproteobacteria > Sphingomonadales > Sphingomonadaceae > Parasphingorhabdus. The sequence goes on from CATOTQ010000004.1 coordinate 166,059, forward strand.
ATCAGGCCCAACAGGCTTTTCAGATAGACGGCGATGCACTGCTTCATGCCGTCAAAAGCATAAAAATCACCAAAAATACAATAAGATACTGCCTTCCCATAAAGGATTGATCAGGTGGCAACTTCCATATTCACGCTGCAATGAGTCGCTATCATGTCGACCAGTTCGGGAATTTTGCTAACCGGCAAATCATGGGCCATGCCCTGCACCAGCTCAAAACGCGCGTCTTTTATACTGGCTGCGATATCTTCTCCGCAGGCAGCTGGAATGAGTGGATCTTGTGCCCCATGAATAACTAGTGTTGGTGCCGCGATACGCTTTGCTGCCGGGCGCAAATTACCGGTTTCAATAATTGCGGCCATTTGCCGTTTGGGTCCAGCTGGATAGAAACTTCGTTCCTGCGCCAGCTTCATCATTTCGCGGCGTTCCTCTGAACGACTGCGCCCCTCTTCCGATGCTATTAACTGGGAAAACGCCATGCCTAGTTCCAACGCTTCCTCTGGTGTCTTTGCCTTGGTTCGCGCGGTTTCGAAAAGAACTTTGCGAACCTCTACATTTGCACCCGGTAGGTCTGGTGCATTGGTCGACGACATGATCGCGGTGAACGAAAGAACCCGGTCGGCATGATCAGCAGACACCAATTGCCCAATCATACCACCCATCGACGCGCCGACAATATGCGCTTTTTCAATATTGAGCGCATCCAGTACACCAACCGCATCCGCCGCCATATCACTGAGCGCATAAGCCGCGATTTTGCGTTTTGGAAAAAAGCGTTTTCCGATCATTTGCCGGATTGGGTGAGGCGCCTTCAAGCCATCACATTTATGTGACAAGCCGACATCGCGGTTGTCGAACCGAACCACTCGAAATCCCTTGGATACAAGGCTTTCGACAAAATCGAGCGGCCAATAAATCATCTGCGCCGTATAACCCATGATCAATAATATTGCCGGATCACTGAGCTTTCCAAAATCTTCGACTTCAATATTGATGCCATTGGCTATGACTTGCATATTTTCGGGCTTTCCTGTGCTTTGTAGAACAGGCCGTATCACAAGCTGACAGGAGCGCAAGCGCAGATTACGGGGTTTTCTCAGCCTTGGGTTTTGCAGCAATCACCGCATCAAGATTCGCCACAACAGCTCCCATCCGGGCCACCTGATTGTCGTCATCTACAATAGCCGATTTTCCGACGGCGGGTGAAACGCGCAGCGCCTGGGCCGACAGTTTCTCGATACGAAGCCGGTAGTTACCATAAGGAACACCATCAAACAGGAAAAACCCGTCAAACTCGGTTCGCGTCTCTCGAATCACCCGACCTTCTTCGTCGAGTAATTCCAATCCAACCCCCGGGAGGGAACCGCCACCAGGCTTGACCAATGTGCCTTCGACTTCTCCAGCTGAAACCAATGGCAATTCTACCGTCGTTGCAATGCCGGGCCGCGGCGTAATCACAACGCCGGAAAGCGAGGGCTGAACATAAGGATCGGCCAAACTGGAAGCATCCACACCGATCAGGACGGGTCGGAATGGTTGAAGATTGTCGATAATCGAACGCCCACGCACATCGGTCGGAGTAAGTGCAGTGGATTGCCCGGCGGTGAGTTCAACATTTTCTTCCAGTGGCTCATTTGGCTGCCGGATCCCGTCGCGATTCTGGTCACGGTAGACAATCGCCATTGCCTGACCGCTGGATGCAAGTTTGTTGCTCGAAAAACGGAATTTGCCATTACGTGGATCGGGGCCAAGGCTGAATGATAAGTTCAATCCTGCCGCCACTGACCCATCAGTCGCCCCCTCCGCCGTTGCTGTGAGCGAGAATTTATCAAAGCGCCGGATTATCCCAACACCCATGCGTCCGCGATCAAGCTCTGCATCATAGCCCAGCTCTACTCGCCAGTCTGAACGCTCTCCTGCACGCCATTCGCCGGTGAAATTAACCCTTTCGAAACGTTTTTCGGGCGCAATTCTATAGCTGGCCTCTCCGCGCAGTCTTACGCGTCCAATTCGGCCACTAGCTTGCAATCGCGCTGATAGTCGATCGGGCGGATCCGGGCCAAAATCGCTAAATCTCTTCTCCCAATTCAGCTCGCCGGTCAGTGACAAACGCCTGAGATTCAGAGAAACTCTGCCTGTTACATCAAGTTCATCAAATCCGCTATCTCGGGTCTCATATTGCGCGTCAATATGGAACGGAACAATCTTGTCGCCCAGCTTAAAATTATGATCCAACGATATTCGATGTCGCCCGTTCACGCTACGTTCGACTTGGTCAGAGATAAAACCGCCCTGTGCCCAAATCGATTCGGCGGTAATGTAGGTTTTACCCAGCTCACCGATCAATTGACCGCGAAATGCGGTACCACCATCGAAGTTTGAAGAGGCTGAGAGCTCTACCAGAGTGGGACCAACCGCCCTGCGCACCGATCCTTCCAGATAATTGTGTCTGATGTTGTCAATTTGCAGGCTGAATAGAGATGCCGCGACTGACGTCTTGGCGTTTAGTCCGCGTTCCAGTCCAAAACCACCGCGCCAACCCGCTTGACGGAGCGGCGTAAAGCCATTGAGCTTGATCAGATCCTTGCCGGCCTCGTGAATGCCGGCCCAATAATAGGTTTTGCGCGGTGGAATGGAATCCAGTCCGACCGGAATGACCTTCGCATCACGCCGAACCTGGCCTTGCGGCCCATAAAGCACGACTTCGAAGCGGTTTTGCCCGTAAAGCAGCGGCACATCAATAAATTCATAACGGCCATCGGTACGGTTCTCTGCAAAAGCGAGCAATTGCCCGTTGCGATAGAGCTCTGCGTCCCATCCGTTTGGCAGTTCGCCCCGGAAACTGGTACGATCAAAACTATCGGGGCGATCAACAGGTCGATTGGTAACGAAACCACCGCGCCCAACAGTACTCTGAGAGACAAGCCGGCGTCGAAGCGGTTGAAACATCACCCAAGGCGAAATGAGTTGCCTTTAGAGGTCCCAGTAATTCCCCTTTTGGATCAGTGCGATAAGCCCGCAAACGTAGGCTTTCAGGCACGGCCGCTATTGTCGGATGACAAACGCGCATCAAAAGAGGCTTTACCAACCTCTCCGGACGCAAAAAGCTCATATCGGACATCAAATTGCTGACCCGAACGCTTGTCGCGCAAACCACCAGCGGAAACCACAGCATCAACCGACGGTGTACGCCACAATTTATAGGGTTCGCTCGATTGTGGCAGGCTGGAAAGGTCAAAATTCTTGCATGGTCGGATTTTCGCGGCGCGATCCCTGCGCTCCATCGCCTGCTGAAAAGGCAATTTGCGATCTGATTCCAATATCAGCAGCGCATTGGACAGGTCTGGTCGCAATTCCACGTCAAACCAGCGGGAAAGACTCTTTACATTGATACACCAACCCTCCAGCGTGTCATAAATCTCACCTCGAGCCAGTTTTTTCTTAGTGTTCACCTTTTGTACTGTATTGGTATCACGCTCGATGGTGAGTGTTTCACGCTCCGCAAATATCCAACCAGTTGCGCGGCGCGACTTTTTGTCCAACCGTACCGGTAGATCAAGTGCCATGATAACATCGGCAAAGTCTGCGCAGACACCTTTGTCGGTTTGATAGCCTCTGATTCCGTCACCCAGGCGGTATTTGCCCGATCGCAGATCAAAAAGCAGGGCGTCATCGTCATTAGCCGACCAGCTGGTTGCAGATTGCGCATACGCTGTTCCAGAAAACAGCATAGCCGCCGGAATCATAGCGATTCCCGCGGCTGCGACCAGCGATTTCACTCGCCGCGGTATTGTTTGTCTATATTGTCTCAGAAAAGCCATGACACCAGTGCGTCACACTATCTTTTTGAAATATATACCTTATCTCAAAACCATTTGGGTCTTTGTGATAAGACCACCGCCTGAATTGCGTGGTTCATAATATTCAACCGAAATCGGTCCCTTAAGCTGCTCAGCAATCTCATTGGGGATTGGCAGAGCTACTTTACGGCTGGTGACTTCGGGATAAACGGCAATACCGCGAGCCACCATCACCGGTTCGTCGAGTCCAGGCTTGGTAATGCGAATTTCTCCATAGGTGGATCGATCACCGGTGCGACTCAAGTCAAATGCAAAACTCTTGCCATCCTGATCTTCTTCTATCCGGCCATTGGCGATACCGGCCGTGGCCTGCAAATTACCCTAGCGTACAATAACTGGAATCGTCACACCATATATGGGGGTTAAGGCAATGGAGAATCCGCCTTCGGGGTTGGTCTGTTCAGTAATAGGCTTTGCCTTTGGCACTGCACGGAACAATAAGTGCGCCCGATATTCGCCGTCGGGCAAATCTTGCGGTGCGCGGACACCGAGAAGAATGGCTTGCGGCTGGTTGGGTGGCAATGTAACCCGGCGCGGTGCATAGCGGATCATTGATTTCGCTGCTTGCTCGGTCTGATTGGCTTCTTCATCGGTCACTTCGGTAAGACGGCCTTCCGCAGTCATGCGGCGCAGTTCCAGTGAGATCCGGTAAGTTGCAGGTTCCGATCCGGTATTGTTGAGAATGACTTCCGTGCCGCGCTGCCCATCGAGGACAATGCGCGTCGGTGCGACAAGCAAATCACCGGCTGCTTGTGCTGGCGCAGGTAACATAGCCATCGCTGAAACCGTAACTGCGGCACCTGCTAAAGCCTTGCTTAAACGCGAAAAATTACTGAATTTCATTGTCGTCTCCGGTTCGTACAAAAATTCCGGATAGCGCTGAACTCTGCGCATATCCCCGCATCACAGACTATGCCGAAAGAGAGTTACCAAAGCGCTAACCATGCCAAGTTTTTGACGCACTTTTCCCCATTTTCGGAATGGACCTGAAACAAAGAAAACCCCGCTCGCAACCAGAGGCCGCAAGCGGGGTTTCTTGTTTCTGTGAACAGCGATCAAACCGCCGCTCATTCAAAGCATATTACTGATAGTCAACGGTCACGTTGAAAGTACCGGAATATGCGCCGTCAGCCTGGTTCGCACCAACGTTCAGAGTTCCGCCAACGCTAAATCCGCCGGTTCCGTCAAGAACGATAGTCGATACACTTGGTGACAGCGAAGCAGTCATGGTGCCACTTGGGCCCGTTAGTGTAACACTGGCATCCGCAGAAACATCAACGGTTTCGCCGGTGGTGCCGGTTACGTCGAAGCCAGCTGCAGTTGTGGTTCCGGAGCAAACCAGTCCAGTACCGCAAGTTACCGCGCCAGCAGAATCAACAGCAACAGTAGAAGCAGCGGTTCCGGTTACGATGGTGCCGAAAGCTAGGTCGCTACCATCTGATGTAACAGTAACCTGCTGAAGGATGTTCGCTGTCGCATCTGCAGAAGCAGTAGCAGCCTGAGCAGCACCTGCACCCATGACAGAAGCGGCAAGAACGGAAGAAGCCAAAGCGGCTTTAACAAATTTAGACATATATCTGGTCCCTATTTTACTTACTTACATGAAAGGGCACCTGCGGTGCGTATGACCAAATCCCACTGGTCAAACGTCGCCATGCGCCAACATTCAAGAACGTTTATCGTGGGAAATCTATAAGGGGCCGCTACCGGCTATGGTTAACAGAAAACTAATGATATAATCGTGTAAACTATTGGGTTTCCGTGCTTTTCTGAGGATATCCGTCGTCGACTGAGAGCCAGTCAGAGCGAAAAAAGCTAGATCTGCTCTCCGGTCAGGCGCTGACAGATTAAATCAAGTTGGTCCAGATTTGCATATTCTATAGTCATGGCCCCTGCTCCGGATGCATCCTTTGATTGAATCTTGACTTTCAATCCCAGCAGATCACCTAAATGTGTTTCAACGGCACGAATATCAGCATCGGCTTCGGTGGAAATGGAGGCAGGCCCTGACTTTTTCTTTCTACCGCCGCCCAAAGCTTTGCGCACCTGCTTTTCAATATCGCGAACGGAAAGACCCCGTTTGACAACTTGTTTTGCAAGATTCTCAGGATCGGGTGCATTAATAAGTGCACGCGCGTGTCCCATCGACAGCTTCTGTTCTGCAACTAGATCGCGAACCGGCACCGGCAGGTCGAGCAAGCGTATTATATTGGCGACATGACTGCGTGATTTTCCGACCAGCTCTGCCAATTTTGCCTGGCTATGACCGAAATCTTTGCTCAGCTTTAAATAAGCCTCTGCTTCCTCGATCGCATTGAGATCACGACGCTGGACATTTTCAACAATAGCGATTTCTAGGGTTTCTTCGTCGCTAAGCTGGCGAACAATGGCCGGAACCTGATGCAAGCGAGCGCGCTGCGCCGCCCGCCAGCGCCGTTCGCCAGCGACAATCTGGTAGTTTTTACCATGTGGGCGTACAACGATGGGCTGGATCACGCCTCGCCGTTTCATGCTATCGGCCAACTCGTCTAACGCTTCATTGTCGAAATGTTGCCGAGGCTGGTCAGGGTTGGGCCGGATAGCAGAAATTGCGATGGAACGAAGGCCGTCAACCTCTTGGGTTTGTGCATCGCCTTCAATCGAACCGCCATCGACTTGTTCCGCTGCGATTGGTTCTTCGCGCTTGATTTCGCCAAAAAGCGAGTCCAACCCCCTGCCCAATCCTGTCGGCTTCTTTGCTATTTTCCGCTTTTTTTCCAATGCCTTATCCTCCGCCATCATGCAGCGACCTTGCGATTCGGAAGCCTTCCGATCAATTCACGTGCCAGATCGATATAGGCTTCCGATCCGGTGCAACGATGATCATAAATCAATGCCGGAAGCCCGTGGCTAGGCGCTTCCGATAGCCGCACGTTGCGCGGAATTACGGTGTCAAAGACAACATCACCTAGACAGGCGCGAACATCATCAGACACCTGTTCGGTAAGCTTGTTTCTCCGATCATACATGGTGAGCACCACACCCATTACCGAAAGATGGCTATTAAAGCGCGCCCGGATGCGTTCAACCGTCTGCAATAGCTGGCTTAGTCCTTCCAGCGCGAAAAATTCGCATTGCAACGGAACGATTAAGGATTGAACTGCCACCATTGCATTCAGTGTCAGCAAACCCAAGGAAGGCGGACAGTCGATAAGACAGATATCCCATTGGCCTTCATCCGCAGCATCCAGCGCCCTTTTTAGGCGATGCGTCCGCTCTTCAAATTCAACCAGTTCGATTTCCGCTCCGGATAAATCCACCGTTGCCGGGATGATATCGAGGCCGGGAACCTGGGTTTTGGAAACGCAGTCTGTTAGAGAAATATCGGAAACCAACAGATCATAGCTACTGTTGACGCGATCACCTTGTGACAAACCCAACCCGGTTGAAGCATTACCCTGCGGGTCCAAATCGATAAGCAAAACCTTCCAACCGCTGGCCGCCAAAGCAGTCGCCATATTGATTGCGGTGGTTGTTTTTCCGACGCCGCCTTTCTGGTTAGCGATGGCAATTCTGACCATTTTTCTCTCAATCCTTTGAGAATTCAGACTATTTTTCCTTTTCCAACCAAAATCCGGGCTTCCGGATCAGTCAAACTATGTTTCACGTGGAACATTTTTTGCTGATTTGGCGGTAGGGCCTCTAATTCCCTTACCGCATTTTTGCCCTTTGGTAAGAGCCAAACCGTCTTTTCTGTGGAAAACCGGTGCGAAAGCGCGATGAGTCGTTCCAGCGGAGCAAAGGCCCGGGCACTGATGATATCTACCGGGAAGGTCGTTATTTTTTCCAGCCGACTGGCAAAAACCCGGGTATTTCGAGCCAAATCAAGCTTTTCGACAACTTGATTAAGAAACTCAACGCGCCGTGTTCGGGACTCTACCATGTGAACTTCATGGGTTGTCAGAATCGCAACCACCAGTCCCGGAAAGCCAGCACCAGTCCCAAGATCCAGCCAGGAACGGTTTCCTCTTGGGGCATTGCGCAACAACTGGGCACTATCCACAATATGGCGCGCCCAGATCTGTTCAGCACTTGATTTGGAGATCAGGTTCTGCCGGGACATCTCATCCAAGAGTAGGGCGGTGAACTGCTCCAGCTTGTCCCATGTTTCACGTGAAACATTCTGGTTGGAGCGTAGCCACGCCCTCGCCTCTTCTTCTGTCACGCAGCGAGTTCGGCGCCGTTGCGCCGCCGTGCTTGTACCAAAATTGCGGCTAACGCAGCTGGCGTTACCCCCCGGACCCGGCCTGCGGCGGCAAGCGTCTCTGGCTTGGCAGTGTTAAGGCGCTCGACCATTTCGTTGGAGAGTCCCGGCACTGTTGCATAGTCGAAATGACGGCCCAACGAGATTTGCTCATTGGCCCGAAGATCGCGCAATTCGGACTCTTGGCGCTCAAGATATGGCGCATATCGTGCGTCTTCCTCAATTTCCGCTAGTAGATCGGAATCATTCTCTGTCAGTTCTGGGACTAAAGCGGCCAGCTTTTCCATCGTAATGTTCGGAAAGCGTAGCCATTCGTAGAGGCTTTGGCGCGAGCCGTCCTGCTTCACCTCAATTTCAGCTTTCATCAGCGCATCAGCGCAATATTCGTTTTCCAGATGACATAGCGTAGCCGAGCGCTGGTTTTGCCTTTCAATAAACCATTTACCGCGCTCTTCGCCAATACAACCCAGCTTTATTCCCACAGGAGTAAGCCGCGTAGATGCGTTGCCGGCCCGCAATCGCAAACGATATTCCGCGCGTGCCGTCAGCATCCGATAAGGCTCCGTGACACCCTGCAGCACCAGGTCATCAATCATTACCGCCATATAACTGGTTGCTCGGTCCAGTTGCGGCGCTTCTTTGCCCTGCACCGTGCAAGCTGCACCAATCCCGGCAATCAATCCCTGTGCTGCGGCTTCTTCGTAACCTGTCGTACCGTTGATCTGACCAGCGCAATAAAGGCCTTTCAGATCGCGGACCTGTAGACTGCGATCAAGCGCTCGGGGGTCAATATGGTCATATTCCACCGCATAGCCGGGAACGATGATTTCTGCCTTCTCTAAGCCTTCCATCGTACGCACAAATTTCAGCTGCAGTTCCAAGGGAAGCGATGTGCTTATCCCGTTTGGATATACCAAATTAGTGTCCAACCCCTCTGGCTCCAGAAACACCTGATGGGAATCGCGATCAGCAAAGCGGTGCACTTTGTCTTCTACCGAGGGACAATAACGCGGGCCATTGGCATCGGTGATTGCGCCATTGAACAACGGCGAACGATCAAAGCCGTTTCGGATAATATCATGTGTATTCGCATTGGTGCGCGTAACGGCACAGAATGTCTGTGGTACCAAGCGTCTTTTCGATAATGGAGACATGGTCCAAGCCTCGCCATCGGACGGCTGTTCAACAAGAGCAGCCCAATTGATCGTCCTTCCGTCCAGTCTGGCCGGCGTTCCGGTCTTCAGGCGCGCAATAGGTAGCCGGGCATCGCGAATCTGTTGGCCAAGCGATACTGCAGCAGCCTCTCCTGTCCGACCACCCTCAACTATCTCTTCTCCGCGAAACAACTTGCCGTTAAGAAAAGTACCGGTCGCCAAAATGGTCGCCTGAGCGCGGATTTCTGTACCGTCCGCCAATTTGATACCGCTTACCGTATCATCATCCATCACGAGTGAAGAAACTTCGCCCTCTACTATGGTCAGGTTTTCCTGCGCATCTAGCATCTTGTGGATAGCGGCCTTGTAAAGGTTGCGACCTGCTTGAACTCGTGGCCCCTGCACCGCTGTCCCCTTGGACAAATTGAGCATGCGATAGTGGATCGCAGCGGCATCTGCTGCGCGCCCAATCAAGCCATCGAAAGCATCGACCTCGCGCACCAGATGGCCCTTGCCCAGTCCGCCAATGGCAGGGTTACAGGACATCGCACCAATGCTTTCCTTGGTGAAACTCACCAAGGCCGTGCGTACGCCCATTCGGGCCGCGACAGCAGCTGCCTCACAACCGGCATGGCCTCCGCCAACCACAATGATGTCAAATTCCCGGGACATGCCGCGCGCCATAGCGGAACCCGGGTTTCAGGTCAAAATGTACTGACCGGTAATCACTGTTCCACGTGGAACACTATTTGCCGATGCAGAATTTCCCAAACAGAGCATCAAGCATATCTTCGGTGCTCGCCTTACCCGTAATGGCATCAAGCGAGCGCAGGGCCAAGCGCAGATGTTCTCCCATAATCAGAAGATCTGTTTGGCCCTCCATCCCGCCCAGCTGACCTCTCGCCTCTTCAAGCAAATGAGCCTGGCGCTGATTCACGCTAATCAGGTCAACAGGAGGCAACGCAAATTTTGCGCGCTCGATCAGTAGGTTTACCAATGCCTCCATTCCTTCTCCCTGTTTCGGAGAAACGGCAATTGATCCTTCCGCCTTCGCGACGAACTCCTCTGAATCTGATTTCGATGCCAATTCGATGACATTACCTTGGTCCGGCCCCTGACCCTCTGAACCAAGCCAAAGAACCAAATCAGCCTTTTCGAACTCACCCCGAGCCCTTTCTATACCAACCTGTTCAATCTGTTCAGCGCCATGATCCCGAAGACCAGCTGTATCGATAAATAGAAACGGTATACCTCCCAGTGATACCGGCACCTCGATCACATCGCGCGTGGTGCCAGCGATATCAGAAACAATCGCGGCTTCACGTTCTACCAGTGCGTTTAGCAAGGTCGATTTTCCACTATTCGGTGGGCCGCCCAAAACAACCCTCAGGCCTTCTTTCAATTTCTCAGCTCTTGGACGAGACAGGACCTCATGAATGTCTCTCGCGAGTGCCTTTGTAAGCGAATGAATCTTATCAATCTGGTCGGACGCAACATCATCTTCATCAGCAAAATCGAGATCCGCCTCAATCAGGGCTGAAATCCGCAACAGATTATTTTGCCATTCGTCTATTTGACGCGATAGGCCGCCGCCAACCGATTGTAACGCAGCTTTGCGCTGCCATTCGGATTCAGCAAACAGAAGATCAGACAGCCCTTCCGCTTCAGCTAGATCCATTCGCCCATTGGTAAACGCCCTACGCGTAAACTCTCCCGGCTCAGCTCGCCGCAATCCTTCCAAATTATCCAGAGCGTTCTTAATCGCCGTGACAACAGCGCGGCCGCCATGACAATGAATCTCCGCAAGGTCTTCTCCCGTCGCATTGTTCGGACCGGGAAACCAAATGCACAAAGCATTATCAAGCAGCTCCATATTCACCGAATTGGTGATTTTTAGAAGCGTTCCTATTCGTGGTTTTGGTAACCGTCCGGCAAGTTTCTCCAATGCAGACGCGGCTTTGGAGCCGCTAATTCGGATAACAGCGATTGCTGCCGGAACTTGCCCACTGGAAAGCGCAAATATCGTGTCACCGGCAGACAAGCTAAGATTTCCCTAGTCTTCCGACTTCTTCTTTGTTGATTTTGGTGAGGAGCGGGCCTTCTTTGGCGTGGCGTTGCCTGACATTGCACCGCCCAAAAATGTCGAAAACATCTTCAACCCTGCTTCACCCATAGGAGTAACCATTTTGGTGAAATTTTGCAGTTGCTCAACTGAGTTAGAGCCCTGCAAAAATTTGGATACTTCCTTAACGTAGGCGTCGTTCAATTTGTTCACATCGGGCAGGCCCATCATTTTGCGCGCCTCTTCCGGTGTGCAGTCCAGTTCAACGGTGATTTTCATATTTCGATCCTTTTCTTGCCGCTGAAGCGAAGCCCCACCCCCACTGCAACAATCCATCCTTGCCTGACCCCGATATGGGGATATTGTGCGGCAAGAATCAAGTCATGATGCAAAGGAGTGTCAAAATGGGTGCTATGGAACAGATCAAAACACTGAACGCAGATACTGAATTTCCCTGCTACGTTGCCAAGCCGGATGGCGAAGCCAAGGCGGCAATCATCGTCATTCAGGAAATTTTCGGTGTTAATCCAGGGATACGGAAAAAATGCGATCACTGGGCCGGCTTGGGCTACCTAGCCATTGCGCCAGATCTGTTCTGGAGGATCAAAGATAATACAAATCTTGATCCCGACGTCGAAGCGGAATTCCAGGAAGCTCTCGACCTGATGGGCAAGTTTGATCAGGATCAGGGTATCCGCGATATTGAAGCAACCATTCATCATGCACAAAATGCCATCGGCAATCACAATGTCGGCTGTGTTGGTTATTGCCTGGGCGGTCGCCTCGCCTTCATGACTGCAGCGCGCACCGATATCCGTGCTTCGGTTGGTTATTATGGTGTGGGTATTGATGGACTGCTCGGTGAAAAGGGTGCGATTGCGCATGAAGTCATGCTGCATATTCCCACCGCTGATGGTTTTGTTCCGGCTGATGCGCAAGCGGCGATGCATGAAGGGCTCGATGATCATCCTAAAGTCACCTTGCATGACTATGAAGGTCTGGATCACGGCTTTGCAGCCGAATTTGGCAAACGCCGTGATGATGAGGCCGCGAAACTGGCCGACAGCCGCACAGAGGCATTTTTTGCGGAGCATCTGGCATGAGCGGCAACGCCAACCTCGCCATCTGGCATGCCCATATGAAAAACCCCTCGCATGAGGGCCTAATGGCGCAGCTGGCCGAAGATGCGGTGTTCCATTCGCCGGTCGTTCATAGCCCGCAGAAGGGCAAGCAGATCGTGTTCGCCTATCTCAGCGCCGCCGAACAGGTATTTGGAAACAGCAATTTTGCCTATGTCGACGAGATTGTCGACGATGCGGGAAACAAGGCGATGCTGGAATTCACCGCGGAAATTGACGGCATCCATATCAACGGAATCGACATCATCCACTGGAACGACAGCGGCAAGATCGAAAAGTTCAAGGTGCTGGTGCGCCCGATGAAGGCGATGAATATGTTATGGGAAAAAATGGCCGCTATGCTGGCAGAGATGCAGGATTAAGCTTTATCCAAACAGCGTCATCACACCCAGCGTCGGGTCCAGTATCCCGTCATAAATCATCTTGCCCGCAACATAGACGATGACGGCTAGGCCAATATAGGCGATCCATTTATAACGCTCGATATATTTGGCAATGATATTTGCCGCGATACCCATCAGGGCAACCGCAATGATCAAACCAACGATCAGAATTCCAGGGTGTTCGCGTGCTGCGCCAGCAACGGCCAGCACATTGTCGAGGCTCATACTGACATCAGCGAGGGCGACTGCCCAAGCTGCCGCGGCAAAGCTTTTGCCGGGGCGTATGCCGCTGTGTTCATCGCCTTCGATCTCGGGTGAACCCGGGTTTTGATCCATCTCCCGAATTTCTCGCCACATACGCCAGGCCACCCAGAGGAGCAGCACGCCGCCTGCGAGAATCAGACCAATGACGCCCATCAGGAAGCTGACGGTCAGGGCAAATATGATCCGCAGCACCAGTGCAGCACCAATGCCGATCATAATCACCTTGCGGCGTTGATCGGCTGGGAGACCGGCAGCCAATGCACCCACTGCAATCGCGTTGTCGCCGGCAAGCACCAGATCGATAAGCAGCACCTGCCCAAAGGCCAGCATGGCGCTTGGTTCGGTTATATTGGAAAAATCATGGACAATTGCGGCCCAGATTTCTGCTGGCGAACCCAAGCCCGGCGCCACAGCCGAAAAAATGGCAAGAATATCAATCATCAAAAATGGACGCCCCAAAATAACTCACTGTAGGCATAGGATCATAGAAATCATGAAGCAAGGCGCGCCATTCTACATATTCTTCTGACTTTCGAAAACCATCGCGATGCGATTCAACTGTATCCCAGCCGATCAACAGCAAAAACTGGTTTTCCCCCTCAGCAGCAGGCCTCACTTCAATCGACTGAAAGCCCGCCTGACCGGACACCAGACGCTTGGCCTTTCGCATGGCATGAACAAAAGCCCGCTCCTGTCCCTGCTTTACCTGCAGCAAGGCATGTTCCAGTATCATCGCGGCAGATCTGACGAGTTACTGATTCATGCTGTCGAAGAAATCGTCGTTGGACTTGGAATCCTTCATCTTGTCGAGCAGGAATTCCATCGCATCGACGGTTCCCATCTGCATAAGAATCCGGCGTAGCACCCACATTTTCTTGAGCTTCTCGTCCTCGACCAGAAGCTCTTCTTTTCGCGTACCGGACTTGCCGACATCGAGTGACGGGAAGATGCGCTTGTCGGAAACTTTGCGATCGAGAACGATTTCTGAGTTACCTGTGCCTTTAAATTCTTCAAAGATCACTTCGTCCATCCGGCTGCCAGTATCAATCAGCGCGGTTGCGATAATAGAAAGCGAACCGCCTTCCTCAATGTTACGCGCTGCGCCGAAAAAACGTTTTGGGCGTTGCAGGGCATTTGCATCAACACCGCCGGTCAGCACTTTACCTGATGAAGGCACCACGGTGTTATAGGCACGTCCTAGACGTGTAATCGAGTCGAGCAGGATGACAACATCATGTTTGTGCTCGACTAGGCGCTTTGCCTTTTCGATCACCATTTCGGCGACCTGGACGTGTCGAGTAGCGGGTTCGTCAAAAGTGGAACTGATAACCTCGCCCTTCACCGAGCGTTGCATGTCGGTCACTTCTTCCGGGCGCTCGTCGATGAGCAGCACCAACAGATAGACTTCCGGATGGTTGTCAGTAATCGCCTTGGCGATATTCTGCAACAAGACGGTTTTACCAGTTCGCGGCGGTGCAACGATCAGCGCACGCTGGCCTTTGCCTTGCGGCGAGATAATATCGATGACACGGGCCGACTTGTCTTTCTCGGTCGGATCCTGGGCATCGAGCGTCAGTTTCTCATCGGGATAGAGCGGCGTCAGGTTATCAAAATTGACACGGTGACGAACCTTGTCCGGATCGTCGAAGTTAACCGCCGTTAGTTTGGTCAGGGCGAAATAGCGTTCACCATCACGCGGTGCGCGGATTTCGCCTTCGACCGTATCACCGGTTCGCAAGCCAAATTTGCGGGCCTGGTTCGGTGAAACGTAAATATCATCGGGGCCGGCCAGATAATTGGCTTCCGGCGAACGCAGGAAACCGAAACCGTCGGGCAGCACTTCAATTGTGCCAAGGCCCATGATCTGCTCACCATTTTCGGCAAGCTCTTTCAGGATCGCGAACATCAAATCCTGTTTGCGCAGGGTCGAAGCACCCTCGACGCCCAGCTCTTCGGCCATGGAGACCAGATCGGCGGGCGATTTTTCTTTCAATTCTTTTAAATGCATGGAGATATTATCCAAAAATATAAGGAGGTTATGTTTATTGTTGCATGTACGCGGCGTTTCGCCGTTCAGTTTTCACATGAAAATACGCCCGGACGGGCTTTGAGTTTTAAATACGCTTTTGCGCTTTGCCTGTCAACAAATGCTAGAAAGGGGAATTATATACCTTAGTGCCGAAACGAGGTTGACATATGTGTAAAACATTTCAATTGACACACACCGCAAAGACCGGCACTATTATGGGTAATCGTACTTTACGGGAGAGAGTAGTGAGCAAGAAAGCGCCGGGAAGAGCAGATCGAAAAGGCATTACGTTGGCGGAACTGTTTAGGCTCAGGATTCATTAATTGATCCAGAAGGCGCAGATAGCAGCGATGGTTATGGCGGCCATGAAGGTATCTGCCCTTCGATCATAGCGCGTGTGTATACGCCGCCAGTCTTTGAGTTTTCCAAACATGTTCTCGACCTTGTGGCGTTGCCGGTAGAGCTGTTTGTCGAAGTGCGCGGGCATTGTGCGCCCCTTTCGCGGCGGGATGCACGGTGTGATGCCCTTGGCCTTGAGGGCGGCGCGGTATTCATCGCTGTCATAGCCTTTGTCACCGGTCATCACGCAGGCGCGTTCAGGCAGCGCCGGATAGAGCAGCTTTGCGCCCTTGTGGTCGCTCATCTGGCCTTCGGTCAGACACAGCGCAACAGGCCTGCCTTCGCCATCACAAACGGCGTGTAGTTTGGAGTTCAGGCCGCCTTTGGTGCGCCCGATACATCTGGGTAGAGCCCCTTTTTGAACAGGCTGGAAGCTGTCCTGTGCGCCTTGAGGTGCGTCGCGTCGATCATCAGCACATCGGATTCACCAGCCTGTTTTACCAGCGCTGCAAATATCTGACTGAAGACCCCCAGCTTACTCCACCGGACAAACCGGCTATAGAGCGTCTTGTGAGGACCATAACCCGCTGGAGCATCACACCAGCGAAGGCCGTTCTTGATGACATAGATTATCCCGGAGAGCACCCGTCGGTCATCAACTCCGGGGACACCGTGAGACAGCGGGAAATATGGCTTGATACGGCGTATCTGTGCCTCGCTCAACATCGGTAAATCATTCATGCAAACATCTCCTTTGTGTGAAGCATGTTGAATCAACAACTTTAACGATATGCAAGCAATTTAATGCATCCTGAGCCTAGGTTGTTTCCTGACGATGCTACTGCCGAAAAGTGGTTTGCAGAGAAGCGATGGGGCGACACCCCCGCTTGCCCGCATTGCGGGTCTGTCAATGTCCAGTCCGGGACGAAGCACAAGACTATGCCGTACCGATGCAGAGAGAAAGGTTGCGCTAAACGATTCAGTGTAAAAATCGGTACAGTGATGCATGGCTCTAACATTTCGTATCAGCAATGGGCTGTTGCGGTCTATCTGGCGACTATCGGTATCAAGGGTGTTTCGTCCATGAAACTGCATCGCGATCTTGGGATCACTCAGAAATCGGCCTGGCATCTGGCTCACAGAATCAGAGAGGGGTTTGCTCCCGCCTCAAAAACTCTAATGTCTGGCCCTGTTGAGGTCGATGAAACCTGCATCGGCGGCAAAGAGAAGAACAAGCACGGAAGTAAGAAACTGAAAGCTGGCCGTGGGCCGGTAGGTAAGACTGCCGTTGTTGGGGTTAAAGACCGGAGCACCAAGCGCGTCCACGCCAAAGTTGCTAACAGGACGGATGCAGAGACGTTACAGAGTTTTGTAACAGCGAATACAGAAAATCACGCCTTGGTTTATACGGACGAAGCCAGGGCCTACCAAGGACTTCCTCGGCAACACGAGACCGTTAATCACTCAGTCAGCGAATACGTCAACGGCATGGCGCATACGAACGGTATTGAGAGCTTTTGGGCTTTGCTAAAGCGCGGTTATCACGGTGCCTATCACAAGATGAGTGAAAAACATCTCGGCCGGTACGTGAATGAGTTTGCTGGTAGACATAATATCCGTGAGGCAGACACGATTGATCAAATGGCTGCGATGGCCAGAGGATTTGATCACAGACGGCTGAAATATGCTGATTTAGTTGCGAACAACGGACGGCCATCAGGTGCAAGGGTATGAGTGTTGTGGTGACATCCCCCAACGGCGCTCCAGTCAGGGAAAGGCAAACGTTGTCAAATCGTTTTGAATGTCGTCTATCCACAAGCGAGTCTTTGAGCCGCCAGATTGTTTCATATCAAGGTAATCGCAAGGTTCCAGGTTTTCGTTGGATGAAGTATAAGGAGGGCTTTTCCAGTCGGCTCGTTGCGGATTTGAGCGAGCAAGAAAATCCGCGAAGCGTTCTCGATCCTTTTGCAGGGATTTGTACGACGCCACTGATAGCCGCCAGCCAGGGGCGGCGGGCAACCGGAATGGAAATCATGCCGGTTGGCATTCTGGCGGGTTCGGCTATCGCTAATGCGGCGAATGGTTTGTCCCGGTGTGCCTTCAGCACATATGCATCCGCGATGGTGCGTGATATCAAAGCCGGAAGAAACAAACCCGACTCCAGGTTTCCGCATGTACGGATAACAAAGGGCGCTTTTCCAAAAAAACAGAGGGGGAAATCGCCAAGGCTAGGGGGTTTCTTTCAACTATCAAAGACAGTGGTTTACGTTCCTTGCTAAACTTGGCCTGCATGTCAGTCTTGGAAGAGGCAAGCTACACGCGCAAAGATGGCCAATATCTCCGGTGGGATGACAGGGCAGACCGCCCCTTAAGGTCATCGGTTGATCTGGGCGGTATATCGTCGTTTAGGGATGCTGTGGAAAGGCGACTTGCAGAGATCGATGCGGACATTGATACACTCAAAAATCAATTTAGCGCAGGTGGCTACCCAGCACTCGTCACTGGATCGTGTCTCGAATTGCTCAAAGACATGCCGGACAACGAATACGACATGGTGATTACGTCGCCACCCTATGCCAATCGATATGACTACACACGAACATATGCGCTTGAGTTGGCGTGGATGGGGTTTGATCAAGAGGCATTTTCAAAACTTCGCCAAGGCATGTTGTCGGCTACTGTCGAAAACAAGACAAAGAGAGATACGCTAAAAAAGTCGTATGGGGCGAGCCGGAAAGAGTTTGACCGGGCCGCTCAGATGTATGATGGGCAGGGTGCAATCCATGAAGCGTTGGGCATCCTCAAGGACAAAGAAGGCGAATTGAGCAACAAGAACGCCTTGCGACTCATCGAGCAATACTTTTTCGAGATGGCGATTGTCATAGCAGAACTCGGTCGCATTGTGCGCCCTGGCGGGGTTGTGATTATGGTGAATGACAACGTTCAATACCACGGGGAGGAGGTGCCGGTAGATTTTATACTGGCGGATTTTGCGGAAGCGGCTGGATTTCGTTGCGATAATATATGGAAGCTTGCCAAGGGGAAGGGGAACTCCAGCCAACAGATGGCTCGTTTCGGTCGCCGCGAACTACGCAAGTGCGTTTACAGGTGGGTTCGACGTAATGACTGATGACGTGCTTCGGTCCCGTTTGTTCTCCGGTATTCTCCGCAAGAGCGAGGACCGGGCGCAGCGCAGGATCATCGATCCGCGTGATCTAACAGAACGGGAGAGAAACAATGACAAACAAACGCATCGTTGAGCTATTACCAGCATCCTACGAACCCACCATGAAAGAGAAGGAAGAAGTCTTTGCGATGGATTGCAGCCCTGACGAATTGGCAAGCGCGTTGGTAGAATCTGTGACGATTAAAGAGAAAGACGTTGAGAAACACCGGAAAGAGAGGGATGCCTAATCTCTTCCTTTCGGCACTAAGGTATATAATTCCCATTTTTTTCCACCCCACCTTCTGCATTCGGGATGCCGCGTGCGCCGACGACATAAACGGTTTTCATAGATGACCCCGCTCAATAGGATACGAACTCTAACACCAAGTCATTGGCTTTCATTTTCACTATATTTACTAGGAAATGAGAAATTTTATGCAATTGCTAAGGCTTCATTGTCCGTAACAGTCAAAATGCAATTTATATTGCCATATTATATCACTATCATCAGATGATCATCTAAATCCAGATTCACTTTACTGCCAGGCGCAAGATGCTTGTTGATCGGCATGACTGCTTGCCAGACTTCTCCGCTGTCAGATTTTATCTTTAGGCTAAGGTGTGCGCCTAGCAGATGTGATTCAATCACCTCAAACCGGCTATCGCTATTCAGCGTGGCCCTGATAGCTTCCGGTCGGGCGAGTATGGTTGCTTTATCTCCATCCCGTTTTTGTGGCGCATCAATTGTTCCAAAGGGTGAAGACAATTTGCCGTCGGATACAGACCCGGTCCAACTATTGACTTCGCCCAACAATCGCGCCGCATCCAGTGAGTTGGGATGTAGATAGACCTGATCAGGTGATCCTGACTGGATGAAGCGACCATCGATCATCAAGGCAAGCTCATCGGCCATGAACATGGCCTCTTCAGCATCATGGGTTACCACAAGAACTGCAGCACCGGATTCCTGCAGCGCATGGAGCGCAGTATCGCGGAGCTCCACGCGCAATTTCGAATCTAGACCGGAAAATGCTTCATCAAGCAAGACGACATCAGGCCGCGGTGCCATTGCCCTTGCCAGCGCAACCCGCTGCTGTTCTCCGCCCGACAAAGTATGCGGATAAGCCCTTGCCTTGTCTGCCATTTGCACGGATGCTAGCCCTTCCAGCGCTTTTTCTTTTCGGTTTTTGACGTTGCCTTCGTGCAATCCAAACATAACATTTTCCAGCGCTGTCAAATGCGGAAACAGTGAAAAATCCTGAAATACCAATCCAACTTTGCGATGTTCTGGCGGCACGATGACATGGCCATCTGTTAGCAAGTCCGCAGCAGAAGAAACCGTTCCCACATCAACATTTTCCAGTCCCGCAATCACCCGAAGCAAGGTAGATTTTCCGGTTCCAGACGGCCCTAGTACGGCTGTGACCGTTCCACGTTTGAGATCCAGATTAACATTGTCGAGCACTCGGCGGTTTCGCCAAGATTTAGTAAGGCCCCTTGCGCTAACAATAATATGGTTCATTTCATCATTCCGCGAGTCTGATTGCGGGCCATTAGCCAGCTTACGACGATCATAATCGGCAGGCCCAATGCTATCAGCATGAGTGAGGGAAGCGCGGCCTGTGCAAGCCTTTCGTCGGATGCAAAATGATGAGCGCTTACCGCCAGTGTCTCAAAATCCAGTGGACGGAGTATCATTGTTGCCGGCAATTCCTTCATTACCTCGACAAATACGAGCAGTGCTGCTGTTAAAATCCCGCTAAAGGCCAGCGGCAAATGGATTCTGCGGATAACCGACCAACGGTTGGCACCAAGCGAGCGAGCGGCTTGATCCATGCTCGGTGTAATCCGGACCAGAGCACTCTCACAAGGACCAATCGCCGCCGCAGCAAACCGTGCCTGATACGCAAATAGAAGGGCAATGATTCCCCCGCCCGCGATCATCGGAGCCGCTGAACCGGAAGCAGCATCAAGCAGGTTTTGTGTGGCCCCCAGCACCGCGATTACACCCAATGCCGCCACTGCACCGGGCACCGCATATCCAGTATGGGCAGCCCGGACTGATGCCTTGGCGAACTTACCACCTGTGCGGGCGGCATAGGCCGCACCCAGTCCCAGCGCGACAGCAATTAGTGCAGATAATGAAGCGACCAATACGGTGCCCTGCAATGCGGCAAACTGGGGGCGGACCGGCTGCGTTTCTAGCGCCAGCATAACGAGATGCCATATAGGGGCAATCAACCCCAAAATAACCGGCACGGCGCAGCAGAATATTGCCAATAGGCTGTGAAGAGATGAGAGTGAAACACAGTGGGCCGGCTTGTCATGCCCGCCGATTTCAGCCACAGACCGGCCGCGCCGTGATAATCTTTCACCACCAAAAACGAACAGGGTAAGGATCAGCAGGACCATGGCGAGCCTCGCTGCGGCCTCTGGATCACCGAAGGATATCCAGGCGCGCAAAATACCAACGGTAAAGGTCGGTGTACCGAGAAAATCGACGGTGCCGTAATCTGCCAGCACTTCCATCACTACCAGAGCCGCACCGGCCATGATTGCAGGTCGACCCAGTGGCAGCGAAACCTTTAGAAAAGCCCAGACCGGCGTCGCACCCAAAGTCCGGGCGGCCTCAAAGCTTCGCATTCCGTGGCTCTCAAAGGCTTGCCGCGCAAGCAGGAAAATATAGGGATAGAGGCAGATCGAGAATATGAATGAAGCACCCGCGATGCCGCTGATCGTCGGGAAGAAGCCATTCGTAGCGCCGTGAACCGGGCCTCCCGCCATCGTCATCGACATCCAGGAATAGGCTGCAATATAGCTAGGTATTGCTAGCGGCAGAGGCAGGGCCACGAGAAATAATCGGCGACCAGGAAAATCGTAGCGTGTTGTTAGCCATGCAGTGGGCACGCCAAAAATCACCGCACCGATGATCGAGAAAATGGCGAGCTTAGCCGAATTGGCGGCATATTCTGCAAGCTGTGTATCGATCAGATGTTCGATATGTGCTCCGCCGCCAGCCAACGCCATCGGGATTAGCGCAATGACTGGGAGTGTGCAGAGCAGTGCTGCGACTACTCCAACCGGGACAGGCCCAATACCGCGCCAACGCATTACGGAATTTCGGTTCACGCTAGTGTTAATAGCGGTTAGGGCCAACCGGCGCGATCAAATAATTTCTGCGCTTCGGCCTGGTTTTCCCCCAGCTTTTGCAAGCTGATTGGATCGGGTTTGAAATCTCCCAGTTCGGCCAGCGCAGGATTGTCATAAGTGATCGTCGATACTGCCGGATATTCATTGGTGAGCTCTGCGAAAAAACGCTGCGGCTTTTCGGTCATGGCAAATTCGATGAAGCGCTTGGCCAGGTCGGGATTGGGAGCGTGCTTTGCCACACCAGCGCCCGATACATTCACATGCACGCCCTCATCTGCATTGGGCCAGAAAATGGCGAGGTCTTTCACCACATTTTCGTCTTCTCGCATCAGGCGAGCAAAATAATAGTGGTTCACAAGAGCTACATCGCATTCGTCGGCTGCCACGGCCTTAATCTGGTCGGTATCACCTCCAACTGGATCGCGGGCGAAATTTCCGGCAACGCCGCTGGCCCACTGCTGCGCCTTGTCGGCGCCCCAGCGATCAATCAGTGCTGCCAAAAGCGATATATTATAGATATTGCCCGATGAACGTGCACATACACGGCCTTTGACGGCTGGTTCGGCGAGACTCTCATAGCCAGTAAGCTGATCTTCCTGAATGCGGTTCTTGGCGTAGACGAGCACACGGGCGCGGCTGGCAAGACCGTACCAGAGGCCATCTGGATGGCGTACGGCCGCTGGGACTGCTTCATCCAGCAGAGCCGACTTCATGGGTGCAAACAAGCCCTCCTGTTCAGCGCGCCATAGGCGCCCTGCATCAACTGTGATGATCACATCTGCCGGGCTGCGCTCACCATCGGCCTTTAACCGTTCCACAAGCAGGTCGCCATCCGCTTCGATGGTGCGAACATCAATGCCGGTTTCTTTCTCAAAGGCATCATAGAGCGCATAGTCGGAATCATAGTGTCGCGAGGAAAAGACAACCAGCATATCGCCATCGTCCGAAGCTCCGCCGGATTGCATGCCATCGCAGGCCGACAGGGTGAACGCCGCCAAGATGACCGCCAAAATTCCAAAGCGCATAGATAAACCCTCAATATGGAAGATTAGGTTGCTCTAGTGCTAATAAGAATGATTCGCAACTAAATGTTTTGAGAGGCTTTCGGATCGAATACTTGGTGCGCCTAGGAGGAGAAACTTCGAACGCGCTATTTGATACATTATCAGAGTGGAATGACCATCTCAAGCACACAGACCTGGAAGGAATTGATGGGCCCAATCCGTGATGGGGCCGGTCGAAGAGGCGTTTGGAAAAGCCGCTAAACGCCCTCCTGAAAAGGCAAGGAAGGAATACGGGAAATTGAGGAACGGAAACGCAAAGAAGACGACCCGGCCAAAGATGCCGGTATGATTGTTGAACTAGCAGATAGCCAACGCCAGGACATGCTCGATGCTGCCACGCGCCGCTCGGCGGAGTTGGGTCACGAAATTGCAAATATCGAAGCCCAGTTTGAAGCAGAATATGGCGACGGATGGACGCGGTTTTAATCAAATGCCGCCGCCCGAATTTGACCGTCTCCAGCCGCCCTTCTTTGATAAGCGCGTAGATTGAAGTGCGACCAAGCCCCAAAGCCTTAGCTGCACCCATAATCGAAATTGTAACTTGTTCCATTGCCTTGCCCCTTTGATGATTCGCACGTGTGTATGCGTGTTCAGGAGCAGTTTGAATCGCAGGAAAGTACCGAAAAGTCGGGCACAAACCGGCAATAAGGGGCAGTAACTATTCAGCTTCCAGCATGGCTTGCCACAACGCACGCGCCCGATTGCGCACAGTTCTTTCGCCTGCATCTATGCCTTCGGCGGACAGCCAGTCCAGCATCGCCCGTTCGATATCAGCTTGCGTTTTGGGTATAAGATCGCCGCTGTAAAGTTGAACGGCTATGGCCGACCACATTGCATCCCAATGCTTGGCTAAAGGCTTTCCGCCAGTATTATTGATGGGCACGCTCGTCGATTTGGCAATCATACCGCGTATCTCGGCCTTTTTGCTTGGCGCAGTATGCGTAAATGAAAATGCTCGAATATCTTTTTGCCGCTTCAGTCTAACAAAAGCGTCATCAACGAGTTTCCAGAATGCGCGCGCCGCCGAACCATCTTCGCCGCCTCGTGCAATAGTCTTGATCAATTTGTCAGCTTCGAATTTGCGTTTCGTCGCATTTGTGAATTGTTCAAATACTTCGCCGAACAAACTGAATGCTTCTGTATCCATTGCAATGGTTGCAATTTCATGGCGATGTTATAGTTGACAAACCAGCCGCCCTAATTAGTTGAGCGGTGCAATTTCGCGCCATTCAATCCTTGGCTTCTTCAGCCTTCGCTTTGGCCTTCGCTATCTTTTTCAGATCAGCATTAAACTTGGCTTCGTCCTCATCACACTCAAGCTGACGGGCCATTTCCTCAAAGCGTTCACGTTGAGTTTTTTCAGTCATCTTTTTCGCTATTCTCAAAAAGGCCGCCCAATGGATCGCTTTCGCCCGGCTTGCATATCTTTATAGCGTTCCCGTTGTTGGCCGCTATCTGCCCGTCTAACTTCAGTACGGCTTCGTCAAACGTATGGAACTCAAGCACGAGCGCTCTTTGAGCCGAGGCAAGGTGGACTGCGTCGGCAGGCTTCAATCCAACAAGGCTGGATGTCTGTAATGCTTGAGCCTTTAGCCCAACATCCTTATCGAGAGGCACCATCAATACAAAATCATGGTCTAGGAAAAGCGGAAGCTTTGACAAATTTTCTGTTTTTGCCTCGTTGCTTTTACAGACCTCAGCAAGAGTGAAGGCTGAAACCACAATTTCGAACTCGTCCTTTTCAGCAAGATCAATAATATTCTTGTACATAGCAAAGCGGTTTTCAGTGGGCTTGCCCTCGCCCTTAAAGACAGCCCTCTCTTCATTGACGATAGCCAGCCAAGTGCAAGCGTCCCAGTTGGTCCTTGCCGTTTCGTCCATTGTCGCGCCCCTGCCTGATGAATTCGACAGAAGATTTACCACCAGTAAAATCCTGGTCTATTAAATCACTAATGCTGGGCAAGCTGCTTTCGTCTGGGAAAAACTCTGTTCTTTCGACCGCAACATGGTCAAGTATCATCGGAGACTTATAGAAGATAATTCCGTGTAGTTTCACTCTAAGGCCTTTGATTACTCTGCCAACTTCCAGGTGCCCAATTTTATCCAAACCCGCATCACTGAAAATACATTTAACATCCTGCCTGTCGAGTCGCGTTGAGATTGTAACAAATGGCTTGCCAAAACCATCCCTGCCGATAGTTTTGACATGGCCTTCAATGCTCCCAATTTCGCGATGGGGTTTAATCTTCGGCTTTATGATTTCCTCAATTTTGGCGCTAGTTTGTTTGGCGGACCTTGCGTCAATTTTGAAGCTTTCAGCGCTGTCGTATTTGGAAAAGTCGATTTCAGTTCCGCATAATCCGTTGGTAACGCGTTTATTAAAGCCGTTTACTTTCTTCAGAACTTTATCGTTAAAGTGAAGTGGGCGCGTTCCCATCTTGGAAATTGCTTCAAGCCCATCAGCAGTCGCTTTTACAACCGTATAGGCCATATTTTCGATGTTCATTCCATGTGTTTTTGCGAAGGGCGTGATTTCGAAAGTTATCGGAGAATCTTTAGTCACATCGGTGACACGCCATACCAACTCGGGTCTACTCACACCTGTAATAGCAGCTTCAACCTCTTCCAAAATATCTACTTGATCCCGCACTTGGGACAGCAAATCCTGTACCGTTGGAAAGTCGTTTCCATCGGTTTCTATACCCCTTACAATGATTTTTATCGGATTTGCCAAAACACATGCCTCCGGCGTAGAATCTACACGCCCAATGAGTCCCTGTACAGAACTCGTTTGCCTACAATACCCATCAATGCGACATTTGCGCGACCCAAATCGTTCACACCATTTGCGCCGCGGTTATTGTAACAAAATTCAAATTCGGCTGCGTAGCGATGCAGATGCTTCTTGTTGCAGTGCTGATAAACGCCCTTCATGCCGCGTTTAAAGATACTGAAATAACCCTCAACTGAACCGCCCCGGGATTGCCGGAGGCTATTTGGTTTAAGTTACGCTGCCATGGGTGTTTCGTCCAGCGTAGCATGATAGTTTTTCTCAGCTTGTGCTGGCGGGATGTTTCCGGCTGGTTCAAGCAGCCTTTTATTGTTGAACCAGCCGACCCATTCCAGCGTAGCATATTCAACGGCTTCAAACGAGCGCCAGGGACCGCGCCTGTGGATGACCCCGGCTTTGTAAAGGCCATTGATTGTCTCGGCCAAAGCGTTGTCATAGCTGTCACCAACGCTACCGGCCGATGGTTCTATCCCTGCCTCCGCCAAGCGTTCTGTATATTTGATTGATACATATTGGCTGCCACGGTTACTGTGGCGGACAAGGCCGCTACGATGCGCTGGCTTGCGATCATGCAATGCCTGTTCCAGGGCATCCGGAACGAAGCCTGCATGGGCTGTTCTGCTAACCCGCCAGCCAGCGATAGCGCGGGCATAAACATCAATGACGAAAGCCACATAGATAAAGCCCTTCCATGTGGCGACGCAGGTGAAGTCAGACACCCACAGCATATTGGGTGCCGGCGCATGGAACTGGCGGTTTACGTGATCGAGCGGACAAGGCCGAGCGGACAAGGCCGAGCGGACAAGGCGCTGTCTTATCGCTGACTGTCGTGCGCACCGGTTTGCCGCGAATGACGCCTTGCAAACCCATATCGCGCATCAGCCGTTCCACAGTGCAGCGCGGGGCATCAAAGCCTTCGCGCTTCATCTGTCGCCACACCTTGCGGTATCCATAAACTCCGAAGTTCTCGGCAAATACACGCTTGATCCCTGGCTTCAGGACCAGGTCACGTTGTCCACGCACTGACAGTCGCGCCCGGTCTCTGCGCTTGGCAACGTGGTCATGATAAGTGGATGGGGCGATAGGCAGAACCCTGCACATCGGCTCGACCCCGTATGTTCCACGATGACCGTCAATAAAGGCGATCATCTCTTGAACGGGCGGTCGAACTCCGCCTGAGCAAAATATGCTGATGCTTTGCGCAATATCTCATTGGCTTGCCGAAGCTCCCGATTCTCACGTTCCAGTGCCTTCATACGCTCTGCTGTATCTGTTGGAATACCAGCGCGCCTCCCGCTATCGACTTCTGCCTTCTTGACCCATTCATTGAGGGTCTGAGGCACACAGCCTGTCTTCCCGGATATCGAGACTGCCGTCGCCCAGCGGGATGAATAATCCCCTGAATGATCCAGCACCATCCGTACCGCGCGTTCCCGTACCTCAGGTGAAAATTTGTTCGTTGGCTTGTTCATAATGGCTCCTTCTACTCATGAGTTGGAGCCTCCGGCAATCCCGGGGCGGTTCACATTGTAGCTGCCAGGGGCGCCGTTTATAGCCAATCTGCGCTTTGCTCCCAGCCAAACACTGGCTAAGCGCGCCACTCTGTTGGCAGAGCATGTCTCACCCTGATCCAGCAGATCATCGTGAAGCTTGCGATAGCCATAGACTTTACCGCTCTCTTCCCATGCTTCCCGGATCAGTTCGGTCTGCCGGACATCTTCCTTGGCCCGTTTGCTCAGCGGGTTCCTGAGCCATGCGCAGAAGCCACTGGGATGGATACACAAGCTGCGGCACATCGCACGTACCGAAAACACAGGCCGATGCTCAGCAACAAACGCGTATCTCACTTTGCATCTCTGGCGAAATACGCAGTGGCTTTTTTTAATATATCGCGCTCCTCGGTCACCCGCGTCAGTTCGCGCTTCAATCGTCTGATCTCAGCATCCCTGCCATCATCACCGCCAGATGCCGATCCGAACTTCTTCTTCCACGCATAAAGTGAATGTTGACTAACACCCAAACGCCGTGAAACCTCTGCAACAGGATAGCCCCGCTCCGTAATCTGCGAAACCGCATCCCGTTTAAAATCTTCGCTGAAATGTATCTTGCTCACCTTCGTCTCCTTACCTCAAATTCAGGAAAGAAGGTGTCCAGAAATCTAGGAGCTATTCAAACATCCATAAAAGCAAAGAGATATGGATGATAGTTGCGTAAATCCTACATCGCTGTCAAACGCCGTCTTGGCCCAAACTTTGACAAACTTTGAACGCTTTCAGGGATCGCGAGAGCCGTGTGTTTTATTGGGCCTCAGGCGCCGGGTGATTGGTTTTTTTGTCTCGTGCTAGTTCGCTTCGCTCACGCTCCGACGGGGCGGCCTGACCGGCCGACGCGCCCATAGGCGCGAAAGCCAAGCGGACGGATGTCCGCGCCCGGCGCCTGAGGTCTCAACAAAACCTCCCCCATCCCCTCCTTTGACAATCCCGGTCATCATCGGCAAAACACTCGGCCAATCGCGCCGACCCATATGGTGCCGGTCGCGCGGGCGATTGCCGATGAAGCGGGAGGTGTGACGCGCACGCTGGAGCGCCTGCAATGGGGGTTGGTCCCGCACTGGGCCAAGGATGCCAAAATCGGCGCGAAGATGATCAATGCGCGCGGGGAAACGCTGACCGAAAAGCCTTCGTTCAAACCGCTGCTGAAATCCAGGCGCTGTGTGATCCCGGTGTCCGGCTTTTACGAATGGCAAAGGGAAGCCGGATCGAAACAGGCCCATAAGGTCGAACGCAGCGACGGTGCGCCGATGCTGTTCGCCGGGCTGTGGACCGTCAACGCCGCGCTGGACATTCAAAGCTATACCGTGATCACCACCGCCGCGACATCGGACTTTGAAGCCATCCACCACCGCATGCCGATGATCCTAGAACGCGATCAGATTTCGCGCTGGCTGGAGGCGGACTGGAGCGATGCCAGCGGGCTGGTGCGGACCTATGAAGGCGATATCGCGGCCACAAAAATCTCTAACGACGTCGGCAAGGTGGCGAATAACCATCCCAAACTGTTGGAACCGATGGGTGAGCAGGCCTCGCTGATTTAGGCGGAAATCGAAACTTGCCCCCTAGCCAAAATCCCCTATCACCGTCGATCAAGCGTATCACGGCAAGGACGGGGTAATATGGGCGAATTCTACTTGGCGAATGAATATTGGTTCGCGGTGTTCCAGCTGGTGACCGCGATGCTGGGCATGGGCGCGACGCTGACGCCGCGGGACTTTCGCGAGGTGCTGCTGGTTGAACCCAAGGCGGTATCGAGCGGCACCGCGATCCAGCTCATTCTGGTGCCTTTGGTCGCCTTGGCCTTCATATCGGCCTTTGGCATAGCCGGCGGCGTCGCGGTAGGGATTGCGCTAATCGCGGCGATCCCGGGCGGTACGACGTCGAATATCTTCACCTTCTTTGCGCGCGGTAACGTGCCGCTGTCGATCACCATCACCGCGCTGACCACGCTGGCCTGCCTGTTCACCACGCCGCTGATTCTGGAGCTTTTGATCACCCAATATATGCCCGACGATTTCATGATGCCCCGCGCGCAGATCATGACCGAGATCGCGCTAACCCTGCTGCTGCCGCTCGCCATAGGTATGGCGGTGCTGCAGCTGTTTCCGAAGGGCGCGGCGGCTTTCTCCAAGTGGATGGTGCGAGCATCGCTTTTCGGTATCCTGATGATCCTGATCGGCGCGCTGTCGAGTGGGCGACTTGATCTGGTGGCCTTTGGCGGGGAGAATATTGCATTGGTCGCCGGGCTGATCGTCACGCTGGTAGTGATCAGCTGGGCCGCCTGCCGCGCGCTGAGCCTGAGCCGACGCGACACCAGCGCGATCAACATGGAGGTGGTCGTGCGCAACGTGAATCTGGGCTTCATGCTGAAGGCATCGCTGTTCCCCGCCGTCGTCGGACAACCCGACCCAATAGGCGACATGGTGCTGTTCACGCTGCTGCTCTATGGCCTGCTGCAAATGCTGATCGCGGTGGTCCTAATCGTCCGCGGCAGGCGCATTGCAATGATGGACACAGCATCGGCATCCTGAAGCAACGGTCTAGGCTTCATAAATTCATGGCTGTGAAAAAACTGGAGCGGGCGAAGAGATTCGAACTCTCGACCTTCTCGTTGGCAACGAGATGCTCTACCACTGAGCTACGCCCGCTTGGCGCTGCCGTGACATCCGCTTTCGAGCGTTCGTCAACAGCAATTGAGGCGCGCGGTTAGCATGGGTGTTATACCCCCGCAAGCCCCATTTTTGCCTGCCTAACGCGGAAAAGTAAAAATATGCTTGGCATTGCCGCTTTGATCCCCACATAAAGCGCGGATAACATAGAATTTTCGTGCGATTCTCCGGGATGCAAGCCGGATCGCGCAATATCAATCAGGAGGCATGAGTTGGCCACAGCAGGACTGACAGTCGAAGAACAAAAGGCGGTTGAGGAATTTCAGCAGAATGTCGTTGCGCCGAGCATGGACAAGCTGGTCATTCTTGATTTCTGGGCCGAATGGTGCGGGCCGTGCAAGGCGCTGACACCGTTGCTCGAAAAAGTGACCGCACAATATGCGGACAAGGGCGTGATGCTGGCCAAGGTGAATGTCGATGAGAACAAGTTCATCGCCTCGCAATTTCAGGTGCAGTCAATTCCGACCGTCTATGCGATTTTTCAGGGAAAACCGGTTGCCGACCTGACCAGTGCGCGCAGCGAGAGCCAGATTACCGGCGCGCTCGATCAATTGCTGGAAAAACTACCGATTGGCGAAGGCGGCGAAGAACCGAAACAGGATATTGAGCCGTTGCTTGCCATGGGTGAAGAAGTGTTGGGCGAAGGCGACGCTGAACGCGCTGCGGGCATTTTTGCGCAGATCGCTGAAATGGCGCCGGATAACATGATCGCGGTTGGTGGTTTGGTACGATCGATGGTTGCGGCGGGGCATCTTGAAGAAGCGCAGCAGGCACTGGCCGGTCTCCCCGAAGAACTGCAAAGCGACCCGGCGATTGAACGCGCCAAATCAGCGCTTGAACTCGCGAAAGATAAACCGGAAGAAGGTGCACTTGAAGGATTGAAAGCCGCTGTCGAGAGCAATCCAAAAGATCATCAGGCGCGGTTGGAACTGGCCAGCGCTCTAATCGCGTCCGGAGACCATGACGGCGGCGCAGAGCATCTGCTCTCGATTATCGAAACCGACAAGGACTGGAACGAAGGCGCAGCACGTGAGAAGTTGTTGGCGTTGTTTGAGACCGTTGGTCTGGAAGATGAGTGGGTATCCGCAACCCGTCGCAAATTGTCGGCAATATTGTTCGGATGATATGAGCGAAACCAAACGCATCTCGATTTTCCCTTTACCGGGCGCCCTGCTGTTTCCCGGCATGCATTTGCCGCTGCATATTTTTGAGGAACGCTATCAAGCCTTGATTAACGATGCGATGGCGCGTGATCGGCGGATTGGTATGATCCAGCCCAAGACAGGCGGTGATACGCCGGAACTGTTTGAAATTGGCTGCGTTGGGAAGATCATCGATATCGAAGCTTTGGAAGAAGGCCGGTTCAATATTGTGCTGGAAGGTGTGGCACGCATTAAAGTGATCGAAGAACTGGATTCGTCCACAGCCTTTCGCCAGGTTCAGGCAGAGATTGAAGAACCCAAGGAACAGGATGAAGTTCTGGCCAGCGCCGAACGGGCTGCGTTGGAGATAGAATCTCGCAAATTTGCCGATCTGCAGGGCTATCAGGTCGACTGGGACAGCATCGGACGGCTGGATGACTTTGCTTTTGTGAATGGCATCGCCCAGATTGCCCCTTTTGATGTCGCATCCAAGCAGGCCTTGCTCGAGGTAGATGGTCTTGCCAATCGGTCTGAACTGATAATCCAGTTGTTGCAGTTTTTCGGGCGTCAGGACGGCGATGATGATCGGGTGACGCTCCAGTGAGCGAGACCAAGACGGTCGATCCGGAACTGCTCAAAATATTGGTTTGCCCGATGACGCGGACGCCGCTGAAATATGATGAGGAAGCACAGGAGTTGATCTCGGAGGCGGCTGGCGTCGCCTATCCGATCCGCGAAGGCGTGCCCGTGATGCTGATTGAGGAAGCGCGTAAGCTTTAAAAGCTCGCCTTCAACCCATCGACGACGAAATGAATGGCTAAGGCTGCCAGGATAACACCCAAGACGCGGATGATGACGGTTTCGACCTTTTGACCCATGATCTTCATCAAGGTGCCAGCAAGCAGCATTGAGAACAGCATCACGATCAAGATGACCCCAACAGCGGCAAGGACGATCCATTGTTCGGCGACGGTTTCAGCTCGGCCGATATAGAGCATCAAGCGCAGCAATAGTGCCGGGTCCAGCAATCATTGGCATGGCCATGGGGAAAATAGAGACATCCTCAATTTCGGGTGTGTCGATAATTTCCTGCGCCCTGCCTTCGCGGCGTTCGGTGCGTTTTTCGAACACCATTTCGAGCGCGATAACGAAAAGCATGATCCCGCCAGCGATGCGGAAACTGGCGAGGCTGACACCGATGGCATTGAGCAGCGCCTCCCCGAAAAAGCCGAAAATCAGCAGGATGATGGCGGCGACGAATATTGCCCGAAATGCCATTGATCGGCGCTGTGCCGGAGTAGCATCGGTGATCATGCTGGCATAGATGGCAGCACAACCGGGCGGATCAATCGCTACGAAAAATGTGATCAGGGCAGAGATGAAGAGTTCGGTCATTCGGTTGGAACACCGAAATTTTCAGTTATCACGTTATCGTAACGTTCCCCATTCCATAATTGAATCGTCAATGAGCGGGATATTTCAGATTGCTGGGTCGCTCTCCAAAGCAGACTTCTATCCCTGGCATTACCCATTTTTCGCTGTCCATTATTGACCGGTGGCGCGACCATAAGAGCTTTAACTTGATCGCAGCTTGCCACCTCGGTTTCGACAAAATCCGGCTCCTCAAGCGGTTTATCCACCGCAAAACCATGATCGAAAACCCATTTCCATTCGACTTCCTTGCCGCGTACCCGCCGATCTTCGGCATTCTGCTTTTCCCAGATCGTGTAGAATTTTCCGGTGTTACCGTTCGCCGCCTGCCAAGCGCCAATTGATACGGCGAGACCACCATCGCAGGACATGATCACCTTATGCGGCTGCCAGTCGACCGCTTCTTTTGGGTCAGCCTTGCCCTTCAACCACTCCTGCGCATTCCGCAGGTTTGGCACGAACATAACCGCATCATCAGTCGCGGTTTCACGGAAGGCGGTCCATTGCCCTTCTTCACGCGCTAGCCGCGCAAATGCTAATTCCGCCTTCACAATCTCGCTGGGATTGGCAACGGCCTTCCCGGCAATTCGTTGGAACTGTTCGCGATCAATGGGGCGTCCACCACCGCCAGCAGCGCAGCTCGCCAACATCAACGCGATACCGATTACAGCAAATATTCGCATTAGAACCCCTCGGGTTTTTCCAGACCTTCGCGCGCGGATGCGGCGACCAATGTATTGCGCAATAGCACCGCAATGGTCATGGGGCCAACCCCTCCCGGCACCGGCGTGATCGCACGAACATGGTCGAGCGCTTCGGAGGTCGCGACATCGCCGACCAGACGGCCTTTTTCCTTACCCGGTTCGGGCGCAAGTCGGTTGATTCCGACATCGATGACGACCGCTCCGTCTTTTAGCCAGTCACCTTTGACCATCTCAGCGCGGCCCACAGCGGCGACAACA
This sequence comes from uncultured Parasphingorhabdus sp., assembly GCA_951813595.1. Lineage (GTDB taxonomy): Bacteria > Pseudomonadota > Alphaproteobacteria > Sphingomonadales > Sphingomonadaceae > Parasphingorhabdus. The sequence continues at coordinate 199,460 of CATOTQ010000004.1, forward strand.
ATGTCTGCGCGGCGCACGACATCAGGCAAATCCTTTGTCCGGCTATGTGCCATCGTAACGGTGCAATTTTCTCCAAGAAGCAATTGCGCCATCGGCTTGCCAACAAGGAACGAACGACCAACGACGACGGCGTTCAGGCCAGTCAAATCACCCAATGTATCCTTGAGCAGCATCAAGCTACCCAGCGGCGTGCAAGGTGTCAGAGCCTGCTCACCATTGGCCAGGCGGCCCGCGTTGATCACGTGCAAGCCATCTACATCCTTGTCAGGAGCAATCGCCATCACAACGGCTTTTTCGTCCAGTCCATCTGGCAGGGGAAGCTGGACTAGGATTCCATCCACCGCATCATCGGCGTTCAGTTTCTGTACCGACGCAATCAGATCTTCCTGCGACGTGTCGGCGGGCAAGCGATGTTCAGAACTTTCCATACCCGCGGCAATGGTCGCTTTGTGCTTGGAGTTAACATAGACTTGGCTGGCAGGATCTTCACCGACTAGAACAACGGCGAGGCCCGGTGCGCGGCCGACTTGTTTTTCAAATGCGGGAACGGCGGTTTTGATGCGTTCACGCAAACCTGCTGCAAACGCTTTGCCGTCGATAATTTGTGCTGTGGTCAAGTCAGAAGGGCCTGCGCTATCGGTGGAAGGATGGCATCCTGTAATATGATTATGCCGATGATGACAACCATTGGCGTCAGGTCAATCGACCCAAAATCAGGCATGATCTTGCGGATCGGGTTATAGATTGGTGCCGTCAGGCCATCGAGCGCGGTCCACAGCGCCCGAGCCAAGTCATTTTGCAGATTGATCACATTAAATGCGAGCAACCAACTCATGATAGCTTGCACGATAATCACGGTAATCGCGACATCGAGAAGAATATTGATAATCTGAAGCAGGGCAAATGCCATGACGCGAACCTTTTTCGAATGTTGGCCGAGCCTCTAGCGATTGCGTAAGGCTATGCCAAGTATTTTACTGTATCATCTATAAAACACAGTTTGGCACTTATTCAACCGTTTCAAAATCATCGCGGATCAGCGTACCAGCGCCCTGGCGGGTAAAGATTTCGAGCAGCATGGCGTGCGGAATCCGGCCGTCGAGCACAACCGCGGCATCAACACCCTCAGTGACCGCCTTGACGCAGGTTTCCAGCTTGGGAATCATACCAACCTTGATCGTGCCGTCGGCGGAAAGCGCCTCGATTTTTGGCGGGTCCAGATCGGGAAGCAATTCACCCTGTTTGTCCAGCACGCCCGCCACATCAGTGAGCAGGAACAGGCGCGCGGCCCTTAGCGCAGAAGCAACGGCGCCCGCCATCGTATCGGCGTTGATATTGTACGTATGCCCATCATCGCCCACCCCGATCGGCGCGATCACAGGAACCATGCCCGATGCGGAAATCGTGTCGACCACGCTGCGATCGACATGTTTGGGCTCGCCGACAAAGCCGAGATCAATGATCCGCTCAATATTGCTATCGGTATCACGGGTGGTGCGGCGCAGTTTGGCGGCTTTCACAAAACCGCCATCCTTGCCCGAAATGCCAATCGCACTGCCACCCGCCTGCCCAATCCAGCTGACCAGTTCCTTATTGATTGCGCCGGACAGGACCATCTCGGCAATCTCGGCGGTTTCCTTGGTTGTCACGCGCAGACCATCGACAAATTTGCTTTCAACCCCAACCCGTTCGAGCATCGCACCAATTTGCGGCCCGCCGCCGTGGACAACGACCGGATTGATCCCAACCTGTTTGAGCAGCACGATATCTTCAGCAAAATTGCGCGCCAATGCCGGATCACCCATGGCATGACCACCATATTTGATAACAAAGGTCTGGCCCGCATAGCGCTGCAAATAAGGCAAAGCCTCAGTAAGAGTCTCTGCCTTGGCAAGCATGGCGGGATCGGGTGCGTGGTCAGTCATGGTGCGCGTTTGACTAAAGCTGGATGGGAATTGCAACAAAATAGTGATTTTTGGTCATATTTGCCGGTCTGGTCAGAATAGGTGCACAGTAGGTCACACCCTTAAAGGAGAAATGTCTTTCGTTCCGTAAGAGGGTACTCTGAGCTTCAAAGGACAGAACACCCTCATCCAACTGCGGATTCAAAAGACCATCAAACCAATGGGTTATTGCATTTCAGCCAGAGGGTTTTGAATCCAATCATCAAAGCGTTCACGATAAACCCGCCGAAATTTCTCTATGTAAAAATCTTCTCCAGTTTCGATCAAGGCCAAGGCTTCATCGTCTCTTTTTGGCAGTGAATATCGTTTCATCAAGTTTTTCATATCAGACAACATGAAACTAGGCTCAGGATTCATTAATTGATCCAGAAGGCGCAGATAGCAGCGATGGTTATGGCGGCCATGAAGGTATCTGCCCTTCGATCATAGCGCGTGTGTATACGCCGCCAGTCTTTGAGTTTTCCAAACATGTTCTCGACCTTGTGGCGTTGCCGGTAGAGCTGTTTGTCGAAGTGCGCGGGCATTGTGCGCCCCTTTCGCGGCGGGATGCACGGTGTGATGCCCTTGGCCTTGAGGGCGGCGCGGTATTCATCGCTGTCATAGCCTTTGTCACCGGTCATCACGCAGGCGCGTTCAGGCAGCGCCGGATAGAGCAGCTTTGCGCCCTTGTGGTCGCTCATCTGGCCTTCGGTCAGACACAGCGCAACAGGCCTGCCTTCGCCATCACAAACGGCGTGTAGTTTGGAGTTCAGGCCGCCTTTGGTGCGCCCGATACATCTGGGTAGAGCCCCTTTTTGAACAGGCTGGAAGCTGTCCTGTGCGCCTTGAGGTGCGTCGCGTCGATCATCAGCACATCGGATTCACCAGCCTGTTTTACCAGCGCTGCAAATATCTGACTGAAGACCCCCAGCTTACTCCACCGGACAAACCGGCTATAGAGCGTCTTGTGAGGACCATAACCCGCTGGAGCATCACACCAGCGAAGGCCGTTCTTGATGACATAGATTATCCCGGAGAGCACCCGTCGGTCATCAACTCCGGGGACACCGTGAGACAGCGGGAAATATGGCTTGATACGGCGTATCTGTGCCTCGCTCAACATCGGTAAATCATTCATGCAAACATCTCCTTTGTGTGAAGCATGTTGAATCAACAACTTTAACGATATGCAAGCAATTTAATGCATCCTGAGCCTAGTTATTCGACCGTCCCTAACAGTCGTGTCTAAAGTGTTCTCCACTCTGATAACCCTTGGGTGACAAACATAGTTTTCGTTCTCGATTCCTTCCACAAAAGCGCGCTCCCGATTGTTTGCAGCAGTAAGCACCGCAACACCGGTCTCATAATCAAACACCCAAGTACCGCCACCTCGATGCCGCAACCTAGGTACACAAAAACCGGTCAAATCAGTTAAGTCATTTGCGAGAAATATCGAACCATCAATCTCCAATATATGCTCGAACTCATCGGCCTCTGTCAGCAGGTTTTCTAGTTTCATTGATCGTCTAGCTCTCATCTTCCAACTGCGCCTTTAGCGCATAGAGTTGATCCAGCGCTTCCCTTGGACTGAGAGCATCAATATCAAGCGCCTCCAAAGCATCTCGCAGCTTGTCGCTCGCTTCTTCCGTCTCGCCTAAACTAGCAGCAAAGAGCGGTAAATCGCCAAGGCCAGCCGCTAGCCCGCCCGTCTCCGCGCGGCCAGCTTCCAGCTTGTCGAGCACCGTTTTCGCACGATTCAGAACCGGCTTTGGCACGCCAGCCAGCTTCGCGACCGCCAGACCGTAGCTGCGATCCGCAGGGCCGCTCGCCAGCTCGTGCATCAGCACAAGGTCGCCTTTCCATTCCCGCGCTCGGACATGGTGGAGCGAGAGCGCATCAAGACGATCCGCCAGCCGGGTGAGTTCGTGATAATGAGTGGCGAACAGGCAGCGGCATTGATTTGTCTCGTGCACCGCCTCGACCACCGCCCAGGCGAGCGCGAGGCCGTCATAGGTGGATGTCCCCCTGCCCACTTCGTCGAGAATGACAAAACTATGCTCTGTTGCCTGTTTGAGGATCGCTGCGGTCTCTACCATTTCAACCATGAATGTGGACTGGCCCTGTGCGAGGTTGTCCGATGCACCCACACGGCTGAACAGGCGGTCGACAAGGCTAAGCTTTGCTGACGTTGCGGGAACAAAACTGCCCGCCTGCGCCATAATGACTATGAGCGCATTTTGCCGCAGGAAGGTCGATTTACCGCCCATATTTGGGCCGGATACGAGCCAGAGGCGCTCCTCTTCGGACAGCGCACAATCATTGGCAACAAAAGGATCACCACCTTTTTTCAGCGCATCTTCGACGACAGGGTGACGACCGCCGGATATATTCAGCACCTTGCCGCCTGCGAATTCAGGCCGACACCATTGCCCCTCTGCCGCGCGCTCGGCGAGCGCCGCCGCGACATCGATCCGGGCAAGCGCATCGGCGCTGGCGGCAATGGCTTCCTTGCGATCCAGAACCTTCTCAATCAGATCCTCAAAATGCGCCGCTTCCGATGCCAACGCATGCGCACCCGCCTGTGTTACTCGCAGAGCTTCCTCGTGCAACTCGGTGGAATTGAACCGCACTGCACCGGCCAAAGTCTGGCGGTGCGCGAAACCGGAATCTTCGCTCATTAGGGCGTCGCCGTGCCGGGCGGGCACTTCGACGAAATAGCCGAGCACGGCGTTATGCTTGATCTTGAGCGTGTTGATCCCGGTGGCTTCGCGATAACGTGCCTCCAGAACCGATATTGCCTTGCGTCCATCTGACCCCGCGCTGCGTAGTTCGTCTAACGCAGGATCATAGCCGGATGCGATATAGCCGCCACTTGCCGTTTCGGTTGGCGGGCTTTCCACCAAGGCGCGTTCAAGTAGGTCGACCATCGCAGCATGACCATCGAGTGCAGGGAGAATATCCTGCAATAGTTCCGGCAGCGCCATCATCATCGACAGGCGCTCGCGAAGAATGCGTGCACCGGCCAAACCATCACGGATATGACCCAGATCACGCGGGCTGCCTCTGCCCGCCGACACGCGACCGAGAGCCCGGTCAATGTCGGGAAGTGCTTTCAGTGCCGCGCGAATATCATCGCGCACTGCCGGATCATCATGAAACCACTGGACCAGCGCCAACCGTTTTCCGATCTGGCCCGTATCGCAGAGTGGCGCGGCAATATCGCGGGATAGCAACCGCGCTCCGCTGGCAGTAATGGTGCGGTCAATACAATCGAGAAGACTGCCCTTACGTTCGCCCGCCAGTGTTTGCTCGATTTCCAGACTGGCTCGGGTCGGACCATCAATCATCAGGAAGTCCGGAGTCTTTCGCTGTACCGGAGCATGCAGATACGGTGTCTCTCCCTGCGAGACATGCTCGACATAGCCGACCAGACCGCCTGCCGTGGCAATCTCGGCGCGGGAGAATTGACCCAGCTCATATTGACCGTCCGGCCCAAACAGCTTTTTCAGTCGCCTTTCGGCCTTACCGCTGTCAAAGTCTGCTTTCTTCCATTCCGTAGTAATTCCGCGATGCCGTCCATCGACATGCTTGAGCAAAGAAGGTGGGCAAATCACTTCTGACGGTGCAATCCGCGCGAGTTCAGCGGTGAGTTCGTCCGGCGCAATATTGGTCAATTCAAAATTTCCGGTCGAAATATCGGCCGCTGCTAGTCCGATCTCCCCCTGCACCTCGGCCAGCGCGACCAGCATATTGTCTGACCGCGCATCGAGCAGCGTATCTTCGGTGAGCGTCCCAGCGGTGACAAAACGAATAATATCGCGCGCGACCAACGCCTTGTAACCGCCGCGCGTTTTCGCCTCTTCCGGCGTCTCCGTCTGCTCGGCAATCGCGACCTTGAATCCCGCTCGAATCAGTTTGGCAAGATAGCTCTCCGCCGCATGCACCGGCACGCCGCACATCGGAATCGACTCGCCGGCATTTTTCCCGCGCGTGGTCAGCGCAATATCCAGCGCCGAGGATGCGAGTTTCGCATCTTCATAGAAAAGCTCGAAGAAATCGCCCATCCGATAGAAGAGCAGGCAATCCTCTGCTTTTTCCTTCAGCGCGAAATATTGCTCCATCATTGGCGTCACTTTTGCCGCCTCGGAGGGTGTTTTTTTGCCTTTTGGCGAGTCTGGGTGGCCATGATCCTGCGATAGCGGAGACCGGTTCGACATTAAAGAGTGGCAATGCATTCGCGCGATAATTGCTTGATATTGCGAGACTCTGTGAAAGCGAGTAGGGACGTCTCGGGGTCGCAAAAACACTTTGGCAATAGCTTGCCAAATATGCGGAGAGACAGATTGGCCGACAAGAACCAGAGCAACGTTGAATTTTCAGAGCGCGAGGCGCTACTTTTTCACTCTCATGGCCGACCCGGAAAGATCGAGATCGTTGCCTCCAAGCCGATGGCGACACAGCGCGATCTGAGCCTCGCCTATTCTCCCGGTGTTGCCGTGCCGGTAAGGGCAATCGCCGAAGACCCTTCCACCGCCTACGATTACACCGCCAAGGGCAATCTGGTTGCAGTGATTTCCAATGGTACCGCTATCTTAGGCCTCGGCAATCTAGGCGCGTTGGCATCGAAGCCTGTGATGGAGGGCAAGGCCGTCCTGTTCAAACGTTTTGCCGATGTCGATGGCATCGATCTGGAACTTGATACGGAGGACACCGAAGCGTTCATCAATGCCGTTGAATTGATGGAGCCAAGCTTTGGCGGGATCAATCTGGAAGATATCGGCGCACCGGCCTGTTTCATTATCGAGCAAACCCTGCGCGACCGGATGAACATTCCGGTTTTTCATGATGGCCAGCACGGCACCGCGATCATTGCGGCAGCGGGTATTATCAACGCCTGCCTGCTCACAGGCCGGAAAGTCGAAGATGTTAAAGTCGTGGTCAACGGTGCCGGAGCGGCCGCAATTGCCTGTGCCTCATTGATCAAATCACTTGGCGTACCGCACGAAAACTTGACAATGTGTGACCGCAAGGGCGTGATCTACAACGGCCGTGAAGGCGTTGATCAATGGAAATCAGCGCATGCCGTTGATACCGATGCACGTACTCTGGAAGAAGCGCTCAAAGGAGCAGATTGTTTCCTTGGGCTGTCTGCTGCTGGGGCTCTCAAACCCGAGATGGTCAAGGATATGGCGGAAAAGCCAATCATCTTCGCGATGGCCAATCCGGATCCCGAAATTACACCCCCTGATGCCAAGGCAGCGCGGCCGGATGCGATTGTCGCGACCGGGCGTTCGGACTATCCGAACCAAGTCAACAATGTGCTTGGTTTTCCGTTCATTTTTCGCGGCGCTCTCGATGTACGGGCAACACGGATCAATGAGGAGATGAAAGTCGCCGCAGCGCAGGCCATTGCCGAACTCGCTCGTGAACAGGTGCCGGAAGAAGTGGCAGCTGCCTATGGCGGACAGGCTCCCGTTTTTGGTGAGGATTATATTATTCCCGCGCCTTTTGATCCGCGCCTGATGGACGTGGTGTCAGCGGCAGTTGCCAAAGCTGCGATGGACAGCGGAGTCGCTCAAAAACCCATTGATGATCTCGATGCTTATCGTGAATCGCTCAAGGCCCGCCTTAATCTAACTACGTCTGTCCTCACGCAGGTCTATGAGAAAGCGCGGCAGGCACCAAAGCGGGTGGTATTTGCAGAAGCCGAGGAAGACGTCGTTCTCCGTGCAGCGATCATGTTCCGCGATGGCGGCTATGGTGTGCCGGTTCTGGTGGGGCGCGACGAACGCGTGCGTGAGAAACTGAAGGAATTGGGTGTCAGCGACGTCGACAGCTTTGAGATCCACAATAGCCGCAACAGCCCGCTCGTCCCCGATATGGTCGAGATGCTCTACGGACGCATGCAGCGCCGGGGAGCGATGCGCCGCGATATCAAACGCATGGTAAATCAGGAACGCAATGTATTTGGTTCTGCCTTGCTGAAACTGGGGCAAGCCGAAGCGATGATTACTGGTGTCACGCGAACCTTCTCTCAATCCTTGCGGGATGTGTCGAAGGTTATCGATCCTGTTCCGGGTCGCACCTCGTTTGGCATTCACGTCATGGTCGGTCAGCATCATACAGTTTTTATGGCGGATACCACAGTCAATGAACGCCCAAGCACCAATGAACTGGCCGATATTGCCGAACAAACGGCTGCCGTGGCCCGGAAAATGGGTCACGAACCAAGGGTTGCCTTTCTGAGTTATTCCGCCTTCGGCAATCCCCCCGGCCAATGGCTTGGAAATATTCGCGACGCCGTTTCGATACTCGATGAGCGCCGCGTTTCTTTCCAATATGAAGGCGAAATGGCACCGGACGTGGCACTTAATCCCCAACTCATGGCCAATTATCCGTTCAGCCGGCTCGATCAGCCTGCCAATGTGCTGGTGATGCCCGGCCTGCAATCGGCCAATCTCTCGGCAAAAATGCTGCGCGAGCTTGGTGGAGATTCTGTCATCGGACCAATGCTGGTCGGGCTTGAGCATCCGGTACAGATTGCCACCATGGCGTCCGCTGCCTCAGAGTTGGTGACGCTGGCCGTATTGGCAGCCGGAGGCATTGCCGATTGAACGATCCGGATCATATCCATAACTGGCTGCGGCTGGACGATCAGATAACAACATCCGGTCAGCCGAGTGAAGAGGAGCTTGCCAAGATCCAGGCGTTGGGTGTTGAGCATGTTGTCAACCTAGCGCTGGAAGATCATGAGAAGTCACTCGCCGATGAACGCGGCACTTTAGAAAAACTTGGCGTGGAATATATCCATATCCCAGTGGTATTTGACAAGCCCACCGAGCAGGATTTCGAGCAGTTTTGTGACACCTCGGACCGCCTCAATGGCAAGAAGGTTCATGTCCATTGTATCATAGATGCCCGGGTCTCTGCTTTTTTCTATCGCTATCGGAGGGACCGGTTGGGCTGGGACAACGAAAAAGCCAAGGCGGAGATGCACAAGATTTGGGATCCCGTCGACTGGAAAAAAGTCGGTGAGCCCTGGGTAAAATTTCTGGAAAACTAGCCTATATTACGGTCTGGTTGGATCGTTGCTCGGTCCCTGTGCGCCGGGTGCGCCTACAGCGCCGATATTACCAAATAACTCTTCAAAAAATCCACGTTCACGCCCCAATGTTGGAGTCTTGTCTCCATCCGGACTTATGTTGGCGACCAATTCCAGTCCCGTCCTGTCAGCAGAGATCACATTACCCGCAGCATCAAATTGAACCTTTAGCACTTGCTGTGCTTTGGGCCTTGGCGAGTTAAAAGCCAGTTGCCGGGTATCGCGCGACACATAATACCATACATTTTTATCAAATTGGCCGGTAAATGTAGGGCGACCCAAAGACGCCTCCACCGATTGGCGATTGTCAATGCCGGGAGCAACCGATGACATCAGCACTTCATCGGCAATATAGCCCTGATGCCCGCGCACTTGCGAACAACCGGACAGGACAAGCCCGATCGTAGCAATTCCGCTCAAAGTCGCGTATTTTTTTGTCTGGCCAAACATCTAATAACTCCAAAACTGGTTCAGGCCCCGATTGGCAGGGCGTATACCACTATCTGAAACCGCCCATTGCATCTCGCGGTGTAAATATCAATATGCCCTGTATGTAGACTTAACAATGGCCGAAACAAGTTTTGGCTGATCAAACGGGAACCTCCAGATATGTCCTTGCTCGACCGGCTGTTTTCGAAGGAAAAACCAAATGCAGTGATGCAGCCGCTCTATGATGCAATCATTGGAGAGGGGCGCCGCGTGTTTTGGTACGAAGAAGGGGCCGTTCCAGATAATCTCGATGGACGATTTGACATGATCGGGGCGATTTTCGCACTGGCGATGATCCGGCTTGAGGAAGACGATAGCGCGCGGCAACAAACGGCATGGCTGACCGAGCTTTTCGTTACAGACATGGATGGTCAGCTGCGCCAGATTGGTATTGGCGATATGGTCGTCGGCAAGCATGTTAAGCGGATAATGGGCGCATTGGGCGGGCGCATTGGTGCTTACCGGGAAACAATTTATGACCGCCGCCAACTTTCGGAATCTCTGAAACGCAATCTCTATAGGGGGAACGACCCTGGTGCTGATGCACTGGATTTCGTTGCCAGTCGCTTGCAGCAATTCCATGCTGAACTCGCCAAAACACCAGCCGCTGAAATCATTGCTGGCCAGATTCCCGAGATTGAACAATGACACCCGAATTTTCTCATATTGTGAAATTGTCGGACCTGGGTTCCGATGACAAGAAAATCACCATCGAGGCGGATGACGGCCAGCGAGAGGCATTAGCGAAACGCTTTGATCTGCCAACCATAAAAACACTATCTGCAACATACACATTGCGACCAGAAGGTGATAAGATCGGTTGTACGGGTACGATCAATGCTAGGCTAGAGCAGGTCTGCTCGATCAGCGGGGAGTCCTTCTCCGCAGAAGTTGAAGAAGATTTTGAAATTATTTTTCTGCCAAAAACAAAAACAGCGAAGAGCGAGGAAGAGGTGGAACTCGCGCCTGAAGATTGCGATGTCATGGAATATGAAGACAATAAAATTGATATTGGCGAAGCCATTGCCCAGACCCTTTTCCTGGCGCTTGACCCCTATCCTCGTGGTCCCAATGCCGATGCGGCTGCGAAGAAAAAGGGGTTGAAAAGTGAGGAAGAAGCGGGACCCTTCGGCGCGCTGGCAGCACTGAAAGACAAATTGGGTTAAGCGACTTCCTCAACTTCTGTTTTTTCGCTGGCCGCCTCGATCAGCTTTTTCTTCAAATTGTTGAGCCGGACTGTGTTGGTGATTTTTGCACCAAACAGGTCGGTGACATAAAATGTATCAACTGCTCGCTCGCCATAGGTTGAGATATGGGCGCTATGCACGGTCACCTTGGTCTGGAACAGGGCATAGGCCAACTCATGTAACAAAGCAGGTCGGTCTTGCGCATTGACCTCAATCACGGTGAAACGGTTGGAAGCCTCATTGTCGACGATTGCGCTTGGTGTGATGGTAAAGGCATCGGCACGTGCGTGAGACAGCGGTCGCGCGTCAAGTTTAGTGGCCAGTTTCGAGCGATTGGCGAGTGCATCTTCAACCGCCTGTTTCAAACGCTCCAGCTGCCTCTTCTCAGAATAGGGTTTGTCGTGCTGATCTTGCACCAGGAAGTTATCAATCGCCATACCGTCACGCGTGGTGTGAATTCGGGCATCAATAATATTGCCACCAGCGACATGAATTCCGCCGGCAATCCGGAAGAATAGGCCGGGATGGTCGGCGGCGTACACAGTGACCAGTGTCGCACCACGATCTGGATATACGTCGGCTGATATCGCCAGATTATCTTCTCCGGCTTCGAGGATCAGCCGGGCATTTTGCTCGATCATATCGCTCGGCTCCGCGATCCAGTACGGATCGGTGAGCCGCTTGGCGAGATTGTTAAATTTGGTTTTGGATAGGCCCAACGCCTCAGCCAAAACAGCTTTCTTCTCGGCAATCCTTTCGTCCCGACCACGCTGTTTGTGACCCAGGCGCAGCATTTCTTCCGATGCTTCGAAAAGATCAGTTAGCAATTGCCGTTTCCAGCTGTTCCAAACACCCGAACCAACCGCGCGTATGTCGACAACCGTCAGCACGGTCAGCAGGCGTAAGCGCTCGATGCTTTTCACCTGTGCGACAAAATCCTGAATCGTTTTGAAATCCGACAGATCGCGTTTGAAGGCGGTTGCCGACATCAACAGATGATGTCGTACCAGCCAGGCGACCAGCTCGATCTCGACCGGTTCAAGTCCCAGCCGTGGACATAATTCCATTGCTACTTCGGCGCCCAGCACGCTGTGATCGCCGCCCCGCCCCTTGGCAATATCGTGAAGCAAAGTGGCAACGAACAAAACGCGACGATTTTTAAGCTTCTGCATGGTTTCAGTCGAATTGGGATGATCGTCCACCAATGCGCCGCTGCCAATTTTCGCCAGCAAACCGATCGCTCTGATGCTGTGCTCGTCCACGGTATAATGGTGGTACATGTCGAATTGCATCTGTGCGACAACCCGGCCAAAATCGGGAATGAACCGACCAAAAATCGAAGCCTCGTTCATCCAACGCAGCACCAATTCGGGATCACGCGGAGAGCATAAAATCTCCAGAAACAGCTTGTTCGCGCGCTCATCCTTGCGAACCTTGTTGTTGATCAGCTTCGCATCGCGGCGAGCGGATCGCATCGCCATTGGGTGAATTTCCAGTTGATGTCTGTCAGCGAGCTGGAAAATTTCGATCAGCCGAACGGGGTCTTTTTCAAAAAACTTTTCGTCCGGCAGCGCCAGACGCCCGCGATCCAGAATGAAACCTTTGAGTTTTTTTGGACGGCGCGTGATATTGGGGATGAACCGGCGAACACCGGCACTATGCGTTTCATCCAGATGCGCCAGAAAAACGCCGGTAAGATTGCCGACGACTTTGGCGTTCAGGAAATAAAATTGCATGAACCGCTCGACACTCGACTGGCCCTTTCGCTCGGCAAAGCGCATCCGATTGGCAACTTCAGTCTGCAAATCAAAGGTTAGCCGGTCCTCGGCGCGCCCGGTTATGTCATGCATATGACAGCGCACCGCCCAGAGGAAATTGTCGGCCTTTCGAAAACGCTTATATTCAACATCCGTAAGCAGCCCGACGTCGACAAGTTCAGCGGCGGTCCGTACACGATGGATATATTTGCCAATCCAGTACAGCGTCTGAAGATCGCGGAGGCCGCCTTTCCCCTCCTTGACATTGGGTTCCACCACATATCGGCTGTCACCCATTTTCTTGTGCCGTGCATCGCGCTCGGCGAGCTTGTCGGAGACGAATTTGCGGTCGGTCCCCGCCACCACTTCGGCGAAAAAGCGTGTCCGGGCTTCTTCATAAACGCCGGTATCGCCCCAGATGAAGCGACCCTCCAGCAAGGCCGTGCGAATGGACAGATCTTCATTGGCCATTTTGACCATTTCGTCAATCGAACGGCTGCTCTGTCCCACTTTCAGACTCAGATCCCAGAGCCAGTAGAGCATGGATTCCACCACTTGTTCGGTCCATCTGGTCTGCTTGAAAGGGGTCAGAAAGGCAATATCGACATCGCTATATGGTGCCATTTCGCCGCGGCCATAACCGCCGACCGCCATGACCGCTATGCGCTCTCCCGAAGATGGGTTACTAACCGGATATTGATGGCCAACTGCAATATCATGAATCAAGCGCACCAGCTGATCAACCAGAAAGGACTGAGCGATCGCAGCTTCATGCCCTGCCGAGGATCGTTCAAGCAGTCGCTTGCTTATCTCTGCCCGACCGTCCGCCAGAACCTTTTGCAGTAGCGGCAAAATCTCGGCGCGCGCCTTGGCGATGCCATGCTCTTCGATCAGCGCTTCGATTTCGCCGGCCAGCGCCCGCCGGTCAATAATGTCACGTTGCCGGACAATCCGTTTCCCCGGATTTTCAGCCGGTTTGGGAATGTCGGCGCGAACATTCATCCGGTTTCTGCCAGCATATCGCGGTGCTTGCTAGCCACCGAAATCTTGTCGATTTTTGCTGTGCCAAGGCGCGGCAACGGCGTGTCATGCCGCCAGATATGGCTCGGAATTTTGAACGCCGCCAGCTTGTCAGCCAAAAACTCTTTTAGTTCATCCTGTGACAGGTTTTGGCCATCTTTGAGGTGATAAACGAGCGCAGGCACTTCGCCGAACCGTTCATCTTCCACTCCGAATACACATGCTTCGCCAACAGCGGGATGCGAATAAATGGCATCCTCCACTTCCTGACAACTGATGTTTTCGCCGCCGCGAATGATGATGTCCTTCTTGCGATCGACAATATAGAGGAAGCCCTCTTCGTCGAGATATCCGATGTCTCCGCTCAGAAAAAAGCCATCATCCGTATAGGCGGCCTGGGTCGCAACATCGTTGTTCCAGTAGCCGGTAAAGGTGCAGACAGATCTTATACCCACCTCCCCGCGCTCGCCCTGCGGAACTGGCTTGCCATCGTCATCCAATATTCCGATCTCGACAATGGGAGGGGTGGCGCGACCGGTGCTGTCCGGACGCTCCATGTAATTTTCATTCTGGTTGGACGCACCAACGCCATTGGTCTCGGTCAGGCCATAACCGATGATCGGGAAACCATTTGCGCCCATCGCGCTCTTGATACGTTTCACATGCTCTACAGGGCGCGGTGCACCGCCAGCGGCTACCGACACACAGGTACTTAGATCATAATCACCCAGTTTTGGATGCGAGTAAATCTCCATGCTCATCAACGGGACACCGACAAAATAGGTGACCTTTTCTGCCTCAATCAGCTTCATGGCTCCTTCGGCATCCCATTTGTTCAGGAACACAATCTTGCGGCCCAGTGCAAAGCTGACCAGCAGCAGCGGCACCGATGCGGTTACATGAAAAAGAGGTACGCAGAGCAACGCACAGGGCTGGATATCCGGTAAAGTGCCCTCTTTCTCCATGATTGCTGCAACCACGGCAAAGGCGCCAACGAAACTCATCGCGCCTTGCACGACCGAACGGTGGTTTGAATATGCGCCTTTGGATCGTCCGGTTGATCCCGAGGTAAACAGGATTGTCGCCCGGCCCATCGGGTCCAATTGCGGCAATGCGGTTTCGGCACCACCACCTTTCGCTAGCAATGCGCTCAATCCTTCCAGCGGCGGCACATCGTGTTCAAAAAGAACAATCTCCGCGCTATACTCCAATCCACTGCTTTCGATCCGCTTCGCCCGCTGGGCGTCGGCAAATACGATCGTGCAACCGACATCGTTCATTCCCTCGACAATTTCATCGCCTTGCCAGAAGCCGTTCAGCTTTGTGGTCACGCCGCCGGCCATGGCGATTGCCATGTAGAGGATCACCCAGTTCGCTGAATTGCGCCCAACGATACCGATATGATCGCCCTTTTTGACGCCATGCCCTTCGACCAGTCCACCAGCCAATGTTCTGGCCGCAGCATAAGCTGCGCCGAAAGTCAGCCGAACATCGCCATCGACCAGTAATTCCTTGTCGGCATGCTCGTTGCAGAAATAGGCCATGAAATCGGCGAGATTGCCCGGCGCGTTCTTGAACATTGGCATTTGCTGGCCAAAATGTTCCGCCGGTGTCAGCTCTAATAACTGCCCCGGAGCCGTCATCGCTCCCAGTGTCGCGCGGATCTTCATGTCCAATTCTGATGGCATCTCATTTTTCTCCCGGTGATTCTCTTGTGGTTTCCCTCTTGGTATAGGGGAATTTTCCTTTATATGAACACGAAACGACATGGGGAAAAGAGTTGATTGACATTATTCTGGCCAGCGCGGTTGAATTTACCCGATTTGAGGAGCTGGGCCTGTCTCCAAATGCTCTCGACCTCGGTTTTTTCCAATTGAAATGGTATTCACTTGCCTATCTTGCCGGGATCATCATCGGCTATTGGTATCTGAGCAAGTTGATCAAGGAACCGGGAGCGCCGCTGGCGCAGCGCCACGCCGACTACATGATCTTTTGGGCGACGATGGGGATAATTCTGGGCGGTCGTTTGGGATATGTGTTTTTCTACAATCCCTCGATCCTCGAAAACCCAGTTGATGTGTTCAAGGTTTGGCAGGGCGGAATGTCACTGCACGGCGGAACGCTCGGCGTCGTGCTGGCGATTTGGTGGATATCGCGCAAGGAAAAGCTTAGTTTTCTGCGGGTTTGTGATTATGTCGCTTGTGTAATTCCGTTCGGCTTGCTGTTTGGGCGCATGGCCAATTTCGTCAATGGTGAGCTTTGGGGACGCGCAACCGATGTGCCATGGGCGGTTATCTTCCCAATGGGCGGCGAAATCGCGCGCCATCCCAGCCAGCTTTATGAAGCTGGATTAGAAGGCCTTCTATACTTCATCATCCTGTCCTTGCTCTTCTGGAAAACCAATGCTCGATACCAGCCCAGCAAGCTCGTTGGCGCAGGATTGCTGGTCTATGGCCTGAGCCGTTTCACGGTCGAATTTTTCCGCGAACCGGATCAACAATTGACCTGGTTGGTCGAGCAGTCCGGCTTCAGCATGGGGCAGTTTCTGACCATGCCGATGATCCTGCTCGGTGCATGGCTGGTATTTGCCGCAAAAAAACGGCAGGTCGGGAAAGACACATCTTCTGGAGAAAAAAGCGTTGCCTGATCAACCATCCGCGCTGCACCAGCTCGCGGAGAAGATTGATCGCGAAGGGCCGATCACGCTTGGCGAATATATGGGCATCGCCAATGCCGCCTACTATTCTGGCAAGGATCCACTGGGCGAAGAAGGTGACTTTGTCACTGCACCCGAAATCAGCCAGATGTTCGGCGAACTTGTCGGTATCTGGCTAGCCGATCTGTGGCTGCGAAAAGGCTCTCCGGACAATAGCCACTATGTCGAACTCGGCCCAGGACGCGGCACCCTGGCCAGTGATGCGCTGCGGGCAATGTCCCAATTTGGCTGTCACACTGATGTGCATCTTGTCGAAACCAGCCCGGTGTTACAGGCAAAACAGGCGGAATTGCATCCTGAAGCCAGCTGGCATGAAGATATTGCAAGCCTGCCCGACGACGGTCCATTGCTGATCATCGCGAACGAATTTTTTGACGCGCTTCCGGTCGAACAGTTTGTATACACCCAGGCCGGCTGGCGACAGCATATGGTCGCACGCGAACGCAATAAATTTATCGCCATTCCGGGAATAAAGCCGGTTGCCGAACAACTGACAACCAAAGCCGATCTGGAAGTTGGAACAATATTGGAAAGCTCACCGGCCAGCATCAATATATTGAGCCAACTTGCCAATCGCCTTGCCAAACAGGGCGGTGTGTTGCTGATCATCGATTATGGCTATGACCAGCCGGGCACCGGCAGCACATTGCAGGCGGTAAAAGATCACATGCCGATCAGTCCGTTTGACAGTCCCGGCACATCGGACCTGACAGCGCATGTGAATTTTCTGGATCTCGCCAATGTCGCGCGCACCCGATTGCTTTCGGTGCATGGCCCAACAGAACAGGGAATCTGGCTCAAGGCCGTTGGCATTGACCAGCGCACGACTTCGCTATGCGACGCATCGCCCGAACAGGCCGATGATATCCGCGCAGCCCATCACAGATTGACACATCTCGACGAAATGGGACGGCTGTTCCGAGTTATGGCGGCGACATCGATGGATTGGCCGACGCCCGAAGGGTTTGTCTATGGTGAAGAATAAGCGCTTGCCTGAGCCAGCTTAGCCGATCCAGTCTGCTACCTCTGCCACGACCTTATTCGCGGCTGCGTTCAATCCTTCGCCGACCGGTCCTGGTTCTGCCGCAAAAACGCTTTCACTCGCTTCAAAGCGGCGCTTCTGGATAGGCTGACCATCGCGGATTTTTACGGCGTCATAAGTGACCGTCACCATCAGGCCGGGTCCGTCCAGGCCAAAATTGACCAGTTCGCCCGATAAATAGGTTTCCGCTTTTCCCGAAGCTTGCGCAGCGGTCAGAACCATTCGGTTATTCTTGGCACTGATGGTTTCTGTCAACAGATCACGAAACAGCCGCGCTGGCTTGTCCACCCAAACGGCCTCTTTCAAATAGGCAATGCCTGTACTGCTTGTCTGAACCGGCACGCGCAAATTGTTCAGTTTTTGAGGCGTTGTCGGCAGCCGTACAACAACGGCCCCAGTCTTGGGCCCTGTTTGCTGAGCACCGGCGGACAATAGGCTGTCGGGGGACAGCGAAAGGAGGAACGGTGGTGGTTCGGCACCACCAAAACTGACGCACGCACTCAATAATGCAGGAGCCGCCAGCAAGCCGATCCATTGAATTTTTCTGTGAAGTCGCATCATCATCACCCCTATTGTCCCGGCTCATAGTCCGGCAATGCCGGTGCTGATATCAGTGATCCTGCGCCACCCTGGTCCAGTCGTTCGGTGACCGATGTCATCGACTTGGTCAGCGCCTGCATATCTTCGACCAGCTGATCAACTTCCGGCAAAGTCTTGTTGCCAAATTGTTGCAAACCCGGACGGGTATCCTGCAAAACGGCATCCAGCGCCGCCATACTCTTTTCAGCCGATTTCAGTGTCTTGCTCAGATCTTTCGCCAATGGTTCGCCGTTTGAACTCAGAAAACCGTTGGCATTGTCCGCCAAAGCCGAGAGTTTTTCAGCAGTCTGGCCCGCGCTACGAATGGTAAGCCGTGATTCCGTCATTAGCGCTTCTAGTTCCGGGGCCTGACTGGCCAGATTCCCTGTCAGCCGGTCCGTATTCGCCAATATGCCTTCAATCGATTCTTGGTTCTTGTCGGACAATAAAAGCGTCAATCGATCCGTCAATGTAGCCAGCCGCTCAACAACCAGCGGTGCGCTGTTAAGGAGTTCTCCCAGGGCGCCTGGCTTTGTTGGAATCACCGGCACTCCTTCCGGCCCCAACTCCGTAATTGGCGGCGCATCCTTCTTGGCACCATCCAGTTGAATATTGGGGGGAGCGGTAAAACTGACGCTCTGGATCGTCGCAGTTGTGCCCTCCAGGATCGGTGTTTCGTCGGTCACGGCGATGCGCACACGGACAAAGTCCGGGTCCTTTTTCCACAATTCCACTTTCGTAACCTGCCCGGATGGAACACCCGCGAAGGTCACACCGGTTCCGGAAACAAGGCCGCCCACGGATTGGGCGAAGAAGATATCATATTCCTTGGTCGCGCCGTCGCCAAAGCGGACAATCCAGACCAGGAAAGCGGCCAGCGCCGCCAGCAGGACCAAAGTGACCGCCCCGACAAGGATATGATTTGAACGCGTTTCCATTTACACCACCTTTATGACGTCGATCATCGGCTCTGCAAGCAATCTCTGCATCATGACATCCTCACATTTACGGCTGCGGCGCAGCCATCCTTCCACGCGGCCCATTAAAATATTCCTGAATCCAGGGGTGATCCAACGCCAGCAATTCGGGAATCGTGCCCACCGCAATAACCTGTCTGTCGGCCAATACAGCGACGCGGTCACATATGGCATGGAGCGTATCCAGATCATGCGTGATCAGGAAAACCGTCAGCCCCAGAGTTTGCTGCAATTCCTTGGTAAGATTGTCGAAAGCCGCTGCGCCTATGGGGTCGAGTCCCGCCGTAGGTTCATCCAGAAAGAGAAGTTCGGGATCCAGCGCTAACGCCCTTGCAATACCGGCGCGCTTTTTCATCCCGCCAGATAACTCGGAAGGATATTTTGGCGCGGCTTCCGCAGGCAAGCCTGACAGGCACACCTTATATTTGGCCACCTCCCGGCGAAAATCACGATCCATTTTGGGATAGAATTCGCGGATCGGAACCATCACATTTTCGGCAACCGTCAACGTGGAGAATAATGCGCCTCCTTGAAATAGCACGCCCCAGCGCATGCGAATTTCTATGGTTTCGGCATCAGATTTGCCCAAAATAGGTTCGCCAAAAACTTTTACTTCACCGTCATCCGGCTGCTGCAAGCCGATGATCGAACGCATCAGCACCGACTTGCCCGTGCCGGAACCGCCGACAACACCGATAATCTCTCCACGCCTAACATCCAGATCGAGATGTTCGTGCACAACCTGATCGCCAAAGCTGTTGCGCAGGCCCTTCACGCAGATGATCGGACCGTCATAGTCACGCTTATATTCAATGGGCTTAGGACCAAGCATCAGGCCCACCCGATCCAGGTGAAGAACACGGCGAAAAAGGCGTCAAGGACGATGACCAGAAATATGGCTTGCACCACCGCTGCTGTCGTGCGTTTGCCGACATCTTCTGCATTACCCTTTACCTGCATGCCTTGGTAACAACCGGTAATCGCAATGATCGCCCCAAATACAGGCGCCTTGACCAATCCTACATAGACATCTGTGATGGGAACGACCTCCCGTATGCGGGAAAAGAACGTTGCCGGCGGAATATCAAGTTCGACCCAGCTAAGCAGACCGCCGCCGATAATCGCCAGTATGGATGCATAGAATCCGAGCAGCACCATCATGAGAATCGCGGCGATAAAACGTGGCAACACAAGCGCCTCAATAGGAGACACGCCGATGGTGCGCATCGCGTCGATTTCTTCGGTCAGCTTCATCGTACCGAGCTGCGCGGCGAAGGCAGAACCGGAACGGCCCGCCACCATGATCGCCGTCATAAGCACACCCAGTTCCCTGAGTGTTAGCCGGCCAACTAGGTTAACTGTGAACACCTCCGCCCCGAATTGCCGCAGTTGGACAGCGCCCTGCTGCGCTATCACCAGTCCGATCAAAAAACTCATCAGTCCAATAATGCCGAGCGCCCGAACACCAACAACGTCAAACCTCTGAATAATCGCGTTCCACCGAATCCGCCCGGGATGGCGGAGCAGGGAAAAGAAGGACAAAATCACAGCCCCCATGAAACTGACCAAGCCCAGCAATGTAGAAAAGGCTGTGCTGGTTGCCTCGCCAATCTCTCCCAAAACCCGAATAATCGGATTAGGCGGATCGGGGCGCACATCAGAGGCGGGATCGACATCGCCAACCGCCTTGATCAAACGGTTGGCCTCGTCGTCGCCTCCGATAATCTCGGCGCCCATGTCTCTTGCTGTCCGGTGAATCAGCCAGGCACCGACCGTGTCAACATAATCAACTCCCGATATGTCGAGCTTGTCGATGGAATGAGAATCGCGCAATCGCTCGGGCAGATCGCCAATTGAGGCAATGGACAAATTGCCAGAAAAACGAAGCACTTCTGCTCCGCTTGCATCCGTGTCATGGGCAAATTCGCTGGCCACTGTCATCTCGACTATAGGTGACGCATATTCCGACAAAGCTCAAGCCATTAAAAACACGAAATTCTTTGGTAAAAGTCGCTCCACTGCTGTTAAGGCGTGGCAGATGAACAGGCGCAACAGATGCAAAAGCTAGCTATATATGACATGGATCGGACGATTACCGTGCGCGGTACCTATACGCCGTTCCTGCTACATATGGTGTTTGCACGTGCTCCATGGCGGTTGATTTTTTCCCCGCTACTGCCTTTTGGATTCATTGCCTATGGATTGAAGCTGATTGGGCGTGAAGGATTGAAAACATTCAATCAGCGATTCTTGCTGGGCCGACCGAAGCATGGCGAGTTAGGATCCTTGATTGATGACTATGCGAAAAAAGTGCTCGCCAAGAACACCTATCCGGAGGCTATGAAGCAAATTGAGCGGGACAGAGCCGAAGGGCGCCGTCTCGTCCTGGCAACCGCATCCTATAAACTTTACGTCGATGCGATTGCCAAGAAGCTAGGCTTTGACGATGTTATCGCTACCCGTTTGGCGATTGATGATGATGGCCATGTGCTGCCCAAAATTATCGGCAAAAACTGCTATGATCAGGCTAAACTCGACCGGATTGAAATATTCTTGCACGAAGAGGGACTAGAGCGCGACCAACTTCACATCCGCGCCTATTCCGATCATGTCAGCGATTCACCGATGCTGGAATTTGCTGACGAAGCAATTGCGACCACCCCCAGTCCCGCCTTGCGCAAAATGGCTGCACAGCGAGGCTGGAAGATTGTCGACTGGAATTAGGGTCAGGGGTTAAACAGCCGCCAGTGCCTGATCAAAATCGGCGATCAGATCGTCGGGATCTTCCACGCCGATAGAAATACGCACCAGATTATCAGTAATCCCCAATTGCGCTTTTCGCTCATCCGGCACCGACAGGTGCGTCATGGCAGCTGGATGGCTGGCTAGCGTTTCTGTACCCCCAAGGCTCACGGCAAGCTTTGCGATGCGCAGGCTGTCGAGGAATTTGAAGCTTTCTGCCTCTCCGCCCTTGATGAAAACCGAGAAGGTAGAGCCAGCGCCGGAACAATGACGATCATAAATATCCTGCTGCCGCGCTTCCGAGATCATCCCCAGATAGCCGAGGCCATCGACCTTGGGATGCTGCGCCAGAAATGCGCACACTTTCTCTGCATTTTGCCCCGCACGATCCATGCGGAGTTCCACCGTTTCGAGCGAGCGCATCAGCATCCATGCGGTGTTCGGATCGCAAATCCCGCCCATAGTGTTACGCAATGCGCGCACCGGGTCCATCCATTTTTTCGCGCCCGCAAGCGAACCGGCAACCAGATCGCTATGCCCGCCGACATATTTGGTCAGGCTGTAAACAACGATATCCGCGCCATTGTTCAGCGGCTGCTGCCAGAGCGGACCAAGGAATGTATTGTCGATGGCAATAGGCGCGCCATCTTCGCCAAGCATCGCGCTGCGCGCATCGCGTACAGCCTCAATATCGACCAATGCATTGGTCGGATTGGCGGGGCTTTCCAGATAGGCCATCGCCACTTTTCCGCCGCCGGCTGCCGCCTGATCTTTGGCCTTATCAAGTACGGCATCGAGTTCTTCCCGCGTTGCACCGGCAGGAAAATCGACATAGGTCACACCAAATTTGCTTAGCACCTTGGCAACAAAACCTTCACTGGCAGCATAAAGTGGCCCGCTATGCACGATCACATCGCCAGCTGAGCAATAGGTCAGCATAAGAATGGCTATCGCAGTCATCCCACTGGAAAAAGCCAGCGCATCCTCTGCGCCATCCCAGATACCAAGCCGGTCTTCGAGAATCTCCTGATTGGGACCGTTGAAGCGTGAGTAAACCAGTCCTTCTGCACCGCCGGGTCGCTTGCCGGTAATCCCTTCAAAATGGCGCTTGCCAGCCGCTGCGTTTTCAAAGGCAAATGTCGATGTCAGGAAAATCGGCGGCTTCAAAGAGCCTTCCGAAAGCACCGGATCAAAGCCGTGACCCATCATCAACGTTGCCGGTTTCAGCTTGCGACCGCCAATGGTTTCAATGGCTGGCTTCGGTTTGCGGCGCGGTGCTGGTTTGTCAACGCTGTCGGTGGAATCAGGCATAAGGCCTCCCTAAAATATTGGCGCAGCGTTACAGGACAGCATGCTGCACCCAGAACGCTCCCAGGAAGGCAGGAGCTGAAAATGTTTTGGGGCCTTCAAGCTTCTAACCTCCGCAGAAGCGTCTCTCCCCAATAGCCGTCTCAATATTATGATGGCGGTGGAAGGGCAAGAGTGATTTCCAAAGAAACCATATTCATTTTGCTTATCCGATTGCAGCAACCGCCCAGACACACCCGATGATGATTGGTATACCCGCCAGATCAAGCAGAAAACCAGATTTCAGCATTTTCGGCAGATGAATATGCCCGGTGGACCAGGCGATGGCATTGGGTCCGGTTCCTGAGGGCAACATGAAACCCCAGCTGGCCGCCATGGCGGCGGGGACGGCTAATAAAACCGGGTCCACTCCAGTTGCGAGGATCAAGCTGGCCACAACTGGCATGATCCCGCTGGCGGTCGCCACATTGCTGGCGAATTCGGTCACTAATATTACCAGAGCAACCAGAGCGATGGCGATGACGATCACCGGCACCGCTTTCAACGGTGACAAAGCTCCACCCAGCCAGTCGGCCAGGCCTGAATCGATAATCCCCGCAGCCAACGCCAGCCCGCCGCCAAACATCATGATCACGCCCCAGGGTGCGCGATCCGCTTCATCCCAGTTGAGTAGTCGTCGTCCGGTGCCATCGGGAAGGATGAACAATAACAATCCGCCAACAATCGCAATACTGCCATCATGCAATGCGCCTGCAGGGAAAAGCATCTTGATCTGCGGCAGAAACAGCCAGCCGAGCACCACGATGGCCACAACCGGAACCAGCCGCTTTTCTTCAATCGCCCAAGGGCCCGGAGAACCAATCGCGGCCTGCGCCTTCACCCCGTCAAAACTGTTCCGGCCAACCTTTTGCACCGCGATCAATATACCCGCCAAAACCGGAATGCCGATTATGACAATCGGCATCCCGAATTTCATCCACTCAAGAAAATCAATCTCCATACTGAGGGTTTTGTTGATCAGGCCGGCCGCAATAGCGTTGGTCGGACTACCCACCAAAGTCCCAAGCCCGCCGATTGATGCGGCGAAAGCAACGCCCATGATAAGCGCGCCGGCAAAGCCGTCGGTCTCACCATCCTTCACTCCGCCTGCAACCAGAACGGCGAGGGCAATCGGGATCATAATCAGCGTCGAACTGGTATTGGATATCAGCATGCTGAGAATCGCAGTTGCGATCATGAAGGCAAGCAATATGCCCCAGGCACTTTTGCCCGCCATACCGATAATGGCCAGCGCCAGCCGCTTGTGCAGCCCGACCCGTTCAATCGCCAATGCCAGAAAAGCGCCGCCAAGTATGAGAAACAATATCGGTGAATAATATTGGCTTGCTGCCTCTTTGGCTGTCATCACATCGAAGACTGGGAGCGCCAAAAAAGGCAACAATGCTGTCGCCGTCAATGGCACCGCCTGTGCCATCCACCATGTTGCCATGAGGATGGTAAGCGCCGCGACTTTCCAGGCTTCCGGGCTCATAGATTCCGGTGCCGGCATCAAAAGCATGGCAATAAAAACACCAAGCCCAGCGAACAAACCGATCCGTTCTGCGTGCATGCCCTCTCCGTTACCCTCATTTTGCCAACGGTTGCTGGCATCTAACCCATTTGATCTTCAGTCAACTCAATTGGTTTAGGTCCCAGCCTTCGCTGGGGTGGCGATGGAAATCAATATTATTCAGCAAGTCCGATCAATGATATCTGACGACCATAGCCGTCCTCATCCCGATGACAGGAACGGCGGTAGCTGTAAAACCGTTCATCATTGGCATAGGTGTCGAGACCCAGCTTTTCGATATTCTGGATTCCGCCATCAGAGAGTCGGTGGGCGACATAGCCTTCAATATCAAATTGATAGTGACCCAGTTTACCAGACACGAAAAATTGATCATTGCGCTCATCTGCTTCGACAAATCGCCTGTAAAAACCGGCATCCACTTCGTAGCTTTGCTGCGCGATGCAGGGACCAATGGCACAGGAGATGTGGGAATGATCAGCTCCCAGCTTTTCCATGGCCGCAATGGTGTTGTCGGTGACTCCCGATATTGCGCCTTTCCAACCAGCATGAGCCGCGCCAACAATTTTGGCTTTGGGTTCAAAGAAAAGCACCGGCACGCAATCAGCCGTCAAGATGCCGAGCAGCAAATTCGGTTGGTCCGTTACCATGGCATCGACATGCGGGCGTTCTTCCAATGGAAACGCATTCGTCACAGTCACTACATCGGCACTATGCACTTGATGCACCGTCACCAGCTCGCTCCCTGGCAATATTGCCTCTTTCGCGCGCTGCCGGTTTTGCAGAATGACATCGCGATTATCGTCGCTGCCGAGGCCGACATTCAGACCGGCGTAGATTCCTTTCGACAATCCACCGGCCCGTCCGAGAAAACCATGTGGTGTTCCGGCGAGCAGGGAGGATGTCGTAATATCAAGCAAGGCTTTTGTGCACCTGTTCCGCAACATCCTTGGACAGTTCGGGCTGCGCGGCAATTTTCTCGAGCGTCAGCCGCATCAATTCGGACCGTCCCCGCTCGTAACGCCGCCAGCGACCGAGTGGCGGGATAAACCGTGCTGCTGTCTGCGGATTTTGTTGACCCAGTTCGATCACCATATCCGCAATCCAGTCATATCCTTTTCCGGACGGATCATGAAAATGCACCTGATTGCCGGAGAATGCCCCATAGAGCGAGCGCACCCGGTTGGGATTGGACAGAGTGAAATCGGGATGCCGCGCCAGCCCTTGCACGCGTTTTGCTGTATCGCTGCGCTGGGACATCGCTTGCAGCATGAACCATTTGTCGAGCACCGGCGCATTGCCCTTGAAGCGTTTGAAAAAACCATCAAAGGCCGCATCTCGCTCCGGCGCGTCCATGTGCGACAGCACACCAAGGGCGCCCTGCATCGCAGTCATGTTATGCGCATCTCGATATTGCTCATGCGCAATTTCGGCAGCGTCGTCAGCCTGTGAAGCGGCAATATATCCCAGTGTCACATTGCGCAATTTCCGGTTGGCACGGGATTCGGCATCAAGCGAAAATTCTCCCGGGACGCACTGATTGTATAATCGGCGAAATTTGCGCTCGAACTGCACCGCAATCTTGCCGCGCAGTTGTTCGCGAGCATCATGGATAGCCTGCGGATCGACTTCAGCCATTTGATCGCCGAGGAAAGACTCGCTGGGAAGCAAGACTAATTCAGCCAAGAACGCACGATCAATATTTTCGTCGGCGAGCACCGCCCCCACAGCTTGCATTACGATATCGCGATCCGCCGGCGCGCCGGATATTTTTGCCAGCAAGTACCCTGTCATCAACTGCTGCATCGCCTCAAACCGAGCGAAAGGATCATCGTCATGCGACGACAGAAAAGCAAGTTCCTCAGCGCTCTGGTTACTTTCCAAAATGATCGGCGCCGAAAACCCGCGATTGATCGACAACACCGGCTGCTGTTTTTGCCGGTCAAAGGTGACGCTTAACTCCGGCTTATCAAGGATCACCAGTTGCTCGCCCTGATGCGAACCGGTTTCGGGATTGAGCAGTGCGGTCCTAAGCGGAATCACCAGTTTAGACGGCTTCGGTTTCTCACCATTTTGGGCATTTTTCTGACTCAGTTGTAACGTTGCCGTTCCGTTTTGGGGATCATGGCTTAGCGTCGCGGTCACGCGCGGCGTGCCCGGTGTTTCATACCATTTGCGGAACTGGATCAGGTCGATCCCGCCACCATCTTCCATGGCCGTCACAAAATCTTCGCAGGTCGCAGCCTCGCCATCATGGCGGTCAAAATATAAATCAGTCCCTTTGCGGAAATTCTCCGCGCCCATCATGCTGTGCATCATGCGAATGATCTCGGCGCCCTTGTTATAGACGGTCGCGGTGTAAAAATTGGAGATTTCTTGATAGCTTTCCGGGCGGATCGGATGTGCGAGCGGACCGGCGTCTTCGGGGAACTGGGCAGCACGAAGGATGCGAACGTCCTCAATGCGTTTGAGTGCTGTGGATCCCATATCAGCGGAAAAACTTTGATCACGAAAAACAGTAAAACCTTCCTTCAGGCTAAGCTGGAACCAGTCGCGGCAAGTCACCCGGTTACCCGACCAGTTGTGGAAATATTCATGCGCTACCACACCTTCAATGCCGTCAAAATCGGCATCGGTCGCGACTTCGGAATCGGCGAGGATGTAGCGGGAGTTGAAGATATTCAGGCCCTTGTTTTCCATCGCCCCCATGTTGAAATCGCTGACCGCAACGATGTTGAACAGGCCCAAATCATATTCGCGGCCATAGACTTCTTCATCCCAGCGCATTGAATCTTTCAGAGCTTGCATTGCATGGCCAGTGCGGTCGATATCACCATCGCGAACATAGATATTGAGCGCGACCTCTTTGCCCGAACGGGTAGTAAAATTGTCACTGTTAGCCACCAGATCACCCGCTACCAGCGCGAACAAATAGCTCGGCTTGGGCCAGGGATCATTCCACTGCGCCCAATGACGGCCATTCTCACCGTCGCCAGCATCAACGCGATCACCGTTGCACAGCGGCACGGGAAACTTCGCTTTGTCACCCTCCATGCGCACCGAATAGCGGCTCAACACGTCGGGTCGATCAGGGAAAAAGTGATCCGCCGAAACCCTTCCGCCTCGCACTGGGTGCAAAGCATCCCGTTGGAAGCATAAAGTCCCATCAGCTGCGTATTGGATGTTGGATCAAGCTCGACCTCGATTTCCAAAACATGCGTTGCGCTGGTCAGCGGCAATTCCAGATTATCGCCGACAAGTTTCCAATCAGTCCAAGTCTCGCCATCAACCTTGACCAAAACCGGTTTGATCCCATCGCCATTGAGGATCAATGGCTCCTGTTGTTTGGTGCTTTTGGAAAGTCGCACATCCAGTTTCGAACGAACCACTGTTCGCTCCAGATCAAGCTGAAAATCGAGCTCTATTTCCGGCACAAACCAGGCAGGCGGAAGATAATCTTCGCGGCGGATTGTTTCCGGTTGTTGGGAAGTAGGTGCGGCATCGGCCATTTCGGGATTGGCTGGATTTTGAATATCTAACATATCGCTCCGCATAAGAGCCATTGGCGTGCCACGCAATTGCGATTATGCATTCAGGCGATGTCAAACTTACTGATCTTTGGAATGGGTTATACCGCCTCGCACCTTGCCCGGCGTTTGCGCGGCGATGGCTGGCAAGTTATCGGAACGCGGCGCGAGACACAGGATGGTGCCATAGTCTTTGAAGATGAGGTAGCGGTGCTGTCCGCTCTATCTGAGGCAACCCATATCCTGTCCTCGGTGCCGCCCGCGCGTGATAGTAAGGAACCCGTCCTTGATCTGTACGGAAAAGCGATTGCCAAGGCCGATCTGCAATGGTCCGGCTATCTCTCCTCTACCGGCGTTTATGGTGATACCGGCGGAGCATGGGTCGATGAAAGCGCACCGATTGGAACTGGCCGACGCAAGGCGCGTTCGGATGCAGATGCGCGTTGGCAGCAGCTTCGCAAAGACATGCGTGTCTTTCGTCTGCCCGGCATTTACGGGTTAGACCGCAGCCCGCTGGACCGGGTGCGCAGCGGCTCAGCCAAGCGGATCAATGTGCCAGGCCAATTGTTCAGCCGTATCCACGTCGATGATATAATCTCGGCGGTCATCGCTTCATTCGATGGTCCTGCTGGCGTGTTCAACATCACCGACGACTTGCCCGCCGCCCAGCATGAAGTGCTTGCCTATGCCGCGCGGTTAATTGGGGTAGAAGTACCGCCGCTAATGTCATTGGATGAAGCCAATCTGTCAAAAACGGCGATGGGGTTTTATGAAGAGAACCGCAAGGTTACAAATGGCAAGGCGAAACGTCTGCTAGGCTGGGAACCACAATTTCGGGATTATAAGACCGGATTGGCCGCAGTTTTGGATGATCAAGCCGCGCTCGATTGAACGACGCAATCCGATACCGCCCGCTTGGCGACTATCAGACCAACCGCTTTCCCTATCGGCAATGGTTACGGAATAAAGCCATTCTCGGCGATGAAGGCCCACTAGCAAGATTCCAGGCCGGACTGCGTGCCGAAGAGGAGCGGATTATCGCCCGCAACAAACGGCGCATGCATCCCATGCCTATCTAAAGCCAAGCCTGATACCGACCAGCGTCAATATTTAGCGGGGAAATTTAACAAATCTCAGCTTATTCTGGTTAAGGCGGCAGGGTCCAATAGCTTTCATTTGCGACCGTTACACCCCCGGCCTGATCGCTAAGTCCTCAAATTGCTTCGTTTCGAGGCGTGCTGAATATTGTTTTAATAATCAATGTTGTGCGGTTGATTACCGTTTTTCCCCAAAAAGGCATTTTACATTTATTGAAATTGCCGCGGGGGGCAGCAAATATTGGCTAAAAGCTCGTCATTTCACAAGGCAAGGTCGGTTCTGCAAAAATTGCGGACTGATAGTGCTGGTAATACTTTGGCAATGGTTGCCGCTGCCATGGTACCGCTCGCCGGTATGATTGGCGGTGGGTTGGATATGAGACGTGCCTATATGGCCAAAGCCAAGCTGCAAAACGCCTGTGATGCTGCCTCTTTGGCTGGACGTCAGGCCATGGCGGGAACGACTTTCACCTCCGACAACACTGCCACGGCCAACCGGTTTTTCAACTTCAACTTTCCGGTGGGCACGATGGACGCCAAAAATGTGAGCTTCGCGGTGGCACCCGATCCTGGCGATGCGGCGACGGTAACCGCTACCGCAGAGATCCCCACCAGTTTAATGCGGATTTTTGGCAAGGAACGCGTTGAAATCGAAGTCAATTGTAACGCCACGCGTGAACTGGGTAGCAATGATCTCATGCTCGTCCTCGACGTCACCGGCTCGATGCTTTGCGAACCAGGGGTGGCCGGTACTTGTACCGAAACTTCCGATTCCAAAATTCGACGTCTGCGGACTGGAGCTATGGGTCTTTACCGGGCGCTTGATAGCGCCGATGCCGGACAAACCCGCTACGGGATCATGCCCTATTCCGGAACCGTAAACGTGGCCCGCCATCTGACCAACAATCAGATTGTGACCAATATGGAATATCCCGATTGTGATGGTTACGGTAATGTCTCCACTCCTGGTGGCTTGTTTTATGGCTGCAATTCGGCGACATTTGATACGGTCAGCATAAATTCGACAAGCTGGAATACCACCGGCGCTACCGGATTTTTCGGTCAAAATGCACAAGCCATTGCCAACTGGCGCACGAGCGGAGATGGTTGCATCGAGGAACGTTCTAGCAGGACCACCCCGAGTTATCGACCGCGTATCCAGACGACAATCACACAGGAAGATATCGACTACGCACCCACTAGCTGGTTCGATCTCAACGGCAAATGGGGCCGCTACGACTATGAACAATGGTCAGCCTATGTGAAGGCAGGAACGAAAACCCGTTCCGCTCCCGCCGACATTACCGATGCACCCTATTGGCAGGTCGCTTGCCCATCTGAAGCCAAGCAGATGACAACCTATGCTTCAGAAGCACTTTTCCAGACAGCGATCAACGAAGCGACAGCCAAAGTAACTGGCGGCACCTATCATGATATCGGCATGATCTGGGGTATGCGATATATTTCCCCCACCGGCCTTTTTTCCGGCAGCAACCCGACCACGTTCGCCGGTTATCCTGTGAACAAGCATATTATTTTCATGACCGACGGCAAAACCGATACCGAAACTAACCCGTGGAACTATTCCGCCTATGGGGTGAATGCGGTTGAATCGCGCCTTGAAGGCACCGGAACGGGCGATGAGAAACATGTTGCGCGTTTCCAATCCGCCTGCGCTTTGGCGCGCAGCATGAATATCACTGTCTGGGTTATCGCGCTCGATGTGACCGATACAACCGATATTGAGCCCTGTGCATCCAGTGTCGATCATTTCTTTACCAGTGATGGCACGGATTTGGAGCAGGTTTTCGAAGATATCGGCAAAGGCATTGGCGATTTGAGGCTGACATCATGATCAAACAGAAATTTTTGGGTCAAAGACTGTCCGACAATGAACAGGGCATGGCTGCGACAGAGTTTGGCCTGATCGCTTTTCCATTCGCACTTGTCATGATGGGTGCGTTTGATCTTGGTTATCAAATGTATGTTCGGTCTGTCGTCGAAGGCAGCCTGGCCAATGCCGCGCGGAAAGCATCAGTAGAGAGTCCGACATTTGATGGTTCCGGCACCACTTTGGAAGAACGGGTTGAGGAGACGTTGAAGGAACAAATCAACAATATCGCACGCAATGCAACCTACGATGTCTCAATTAAGAATTTCGAGGATTTCAGCGGGATTGGCAAACCGGAAAAACTAACCACCGATGTCAACGGCAATGGTGAATTTGACGAAAGCGACGGTGACTGCTGGCAGGATTTGAACGGCAATGGTGTGTATGACAGCGAGGCTGGCCGCGATGGAATTGGCGGCGCCAGCGATGTTATACTCTATGAAATTGACATGACTATGCCCCGCATGTTTCCGCTCGCCGGACTGATTGGCGCAAGTGAAAATTACAATATCAACGCCAAAACCGTATTTCGTAGCCAGCCCTATTCGGTCACCGAAGTACCCAATATTGAATGCGGTGAGCCATCATGATCCCGATGGTTCGTGAAATGAGTAAATTGATCCAGCGACTGACGCGGGATCGAAACGGATTGGCGCTAATTGAATTTGCCATGACCTTGCCGCTATTCCTGTCCGTTGCTTTGGGGGGTATGGAGCTTGCCAATCTCGCCAGCGCTCATATGCGGGTAAGCCAGATTGCGATGACCGTTGCCGATAATGCAGCACGCGTTGATCCGTCGATTGATGAAGCGGATATCCATGAAATATTCGCAGGTGCCGATCTGATTGGAGCAAAACTCGATTTCGAGGCCAATGGCCGGATCATCCTGTCCTCTCTGCAACATAATGGACTGACCGGAACCGATGAAGGTCAGATGATCAACTGGCAGCGTTGCGCGGGTGATATGACTGTTGCTTCGCTTTATGGTGTTGAAGGTACGGTACGGACCGATAGCAGCCTCCCTCTCGGGATGGGGCCAACCGGCAATGAAATTTTTTCTGCACCAAGCACGGCGGTGATGTTTGTTGAAGTTGTCTATGATTATCAGCAGCTGATCCCCGGAAAATTGTTCGAGAAACAAATTCGCTATGAAACAGCGTTTAACGTGCGAAGCCGGAATGTTTTCGACATTACCAATTCCTCAAGTCCAGCACTGACTGTCAAAAGCTGCACATGAAGAAGGAATTGGTCTTACTTGTCAGCGGTGCCGGCTTCATGGCGTTTTTCCTGACGCCCCAGGCTCAGACCACTGAGCTCGACCGCGATAGTCGAACGGGCAATTCGGCAGAGGTGGCAAAATCAACCGACAATATCATTCGCGATGAAGACGCCTATTGGGAATATGACAATAATGATCGTGACAAGATTGTTTTTGGCGAACCCATGGTAAATCCCGATGCGGAAGCCATCGACAATAGCACAACCATGGTCAAGAAAGCGCCAAAGCGGGCGGCGGCCGCCAAAGGCAAAACCGACTGGAAACAGGAATATCCCAAGCCGCTGGATTAACTGGCCTTGGTTCTTTTTGCTCTCAGCGCCACGATCAGGCCCAGCATTGCAACAGCGGCTCCCATTGCTGGCAATATCGTCCACTTAAAACCTTCAAACAGTGTCGACAGGATCATCGCCACAATCGGAACGAGTACGCTGGAATAGGCCGCGCGCCCTAGACCAATTTCACGGATGATCGAAAAATATAGCGGAAAAGTGATAACCGACCCGACCACGCCCAGATAGACAATGCCTGCCCAATAGGCTGCACGCGTTTCATAGGTTGGGGGACCAGCGGTGACCCATGAAATGACGATATTTATGGGGATTATATACCTAAGTGCCGACAAGTGTTGACACGGCTGCCAATGTTCGGCACTATTGTTGGTAATAAGACGTAAAAAGGAGCAGCGATTTTGAACAAGAAAGCAGACAGAAAAGGGATTACGTTAGCGGAACTGTTCAGAATGTTCCCGGACGATGATAGTGCTGAAAAATGGTTTGCGGAGAAACGATGGGGTGGCAACCCCGCTTGCCCGCATTGCGGATCTATCAGGGTCCAGCCTCGGACACAGCACAAAACCATGCCGTATCGATGCAAAGAGAAAAGTTGCGATAAACGATTTAGCGTAAAAGTCGGCACGGTGATGCAAGGCTCTAACATTTCATACTAGCAATGGGCTATTGCTGTCTACCTAGCGACAACCAGTATCAAGGGCATCTCGTCCATGAAACTGCATCGCGATCTGGGCATCACCCAGAAGTCAGCGTGAACCGCCCCGGGATTGCCGGAGGCTATTTGGTTTAAGTTACGCTGCCACGGGTGTTTCGTCCAGCGTAGCATGATAGTTTTTCTCAGCTTGTGCTGGCGGGATGTTTCCGGCTGGTTCAAGCAGCCTTTTATTGTTGAACCAGCCGACCCATTCCAGCGTAGCATATTCAACGGCTTCAAACGAGCGCCAGGGACCGCGCCTGTGGATGACCCCGGCTTTGTAAAGGCCATTGATTGTCTCGGCCAAAGCGTTGTCATAGCTGTCACCAACGCTACCGGCCGATGGTTCTATCCCTGCCTCCGCCAAGCGTTCTGTATATTTGATTGATACATATTGGCTGCCACGGTCACTGTGGCGGACAAGGCCGCTACGATGCGCTGGCTTGCGATCATGCAATGCCTGTTCCAGGGCATCCGGAACGAAGCCTGCATGGGCTGTTCTGCCAACCCGCCAGCCAGCGATAGCGCGGGCATAAACATCAATGACGAAAGCCACATAGATAAAGCCCTTCCATGTGGCGACGCAGGTGAAGTCAGACACCCACAGCATATTGGGTGCCGGCGCATGGAACTGGCGGTTTACGTGATCGAGCGGACAAGGCCGAGCGGACAAGGCCGAGCGGACAAGGCGCTGTCTTATCGCTGACTGTCGTGCGCACCGGTTTGCCGCGAATGACGCCTTGCAAACCCATATCGCGCATCAGCCGTTCCACAGTGCAGCGCGGGGCATCAAAGCCTTCGCGCTTCATCTGTCGCCACACCTTGCGGTATCCATAAACTCCGAAGTTCTCGGCAAATACACGCTTGATCCCTGGCTTCAAGACCAGGTCACGTTGTCCACGCACTGACAGTCGCGCCCGGTCTCTGCGCTTGGCAACGTGGTCATGATAAGTGGATGGGGCGATAGGCAGAACCCTGCACATCGGCTCGACCCCGTATGTTCCACGATGACCGTCAATAAAGGCGATCATCTCTTGAACGGGCGGTCGAACTCCGCCTGAGCAAAATATGCTGATGCTTTGCGCAATATCTCATTGGCTTGCCGAAGCTCCCGATTCTCACGTTCCAGTGCCTTCATACGCTCTGCTGTATCTGTTGGAATACCAGCGCACCTCCCGCTATCGACTTCTGCCTTCTTGACCCATTCATTGCGGGTCTGAGGCACACAGCCTGTCTTCCCGGATATCGAGACTGCCGTCGCCCAGCGGGATGAATAATCCCCTGAATGATCCAGCACCATCCGTACCGCGCGTTCCCGTACCTCAGGTGAAAATTTGTTCGTTGGCTTGTTCATAATGGCTCCTTCTACTCATGAGTTGGAGCCTCCGACAATCCCGG
The DNA here is from genome assembly GCA_951813595.1 of uncultured Parasphingorhabdus sp. Classification (GTDB taxonomy): domain Bacteria; phylum Pseudomonadota; class Alphaproteobacteria; order Sphingomonadales; family Sphingomonadaceae; genus Parasphingorhabdus. The sequence continues at coordinate 234,065 of CATOTQ010000004.1, forward strand.
GGCGGTTCAGTATGGTTGTTCTCGCCATCCTATTATTGCGGTTTAACAAGCACAGATTTCTTTATGCGGGAGCCGCACTCACACTAGGCATCATGTCTATTCCATTCTGAGTTATTGTCAAAAGTAGTGTCTGGCAAGTTAGTCATGCGGCTGGCATGTCGTCCTTGTTCACCTCGCTTCCATCTTTAGACTTCACGCCTTCAACCACCTTCGCGAGGTGTCCGAAGCCTCTCAATTTGCGCCAGGAATCTTCTGCGCATAATCCCATCTTGCAGACCATCGTCAACATCGTATTGCGCGTGACACAACCTTTGGCTTGGCGTGTTCCATGCCGGATCGTCGCAAAACTCGACTCAATGACATTGGTTGTCCTGATACGGGTCCAGTGTTCCGCTGGAAAGTCATGAAATGCCAGCAACGCGTCACGGTCTTTCGATAAGCATTCCACCGCCTCGGGGTACTTTGCACCGAAACGTTCCTCAAAATTATCGAACGCCTTTTCTGCATCAGCTCGATCTTCTGCCATCCGGATATCATGCAGACCCTGCTTCGCTTTCTCCTGGACAGACTTCGGCAGATAGTTCAGCACATTGCCGGTCTTGTGCATCCAGCAACGTTGAACGCCCGTCTCCGGATACACTTCCTCCACTGCGGCCCGGAAGCCCGGGGCGCCGTCTCCAATTGCCAACTTCGGGGGTTGGTCCAGACCCCGTTGTTTCAGAGACAGCAACACCTCACGCCAGCTCTGTTTTGACTGCCTGACACCATCTTCGATTGCCAGGAAGTGCTTGTGACCCCGGCTGTTCACGCCGATGATAACCAGGCAGCACAATCGGCCATCGTCGCCTCTGAGACCACTGTAGATGCCATCAGCCCGGATACGGACCCGTTCATCAGACACCGCTCGAGTACACCATTGCTTGTATTCAGCTTCCCATTGCCGCTTCAAACGCCCCGCGACATTGGCCGGCAGCCCTTTAGCCTCGGAGCCGGCAATAGCTTCCGGTGCGCTCTGCATCTGGCCACTCGAAACACCCTTCAAATAAAGCCAGGGGTTCGCCGCGTCCAGCGTCGCCGTTCGCCGGATGCAGGGCGGTACAACCAGAGATTGAAAACATTCCGGCGTACCTTCACGGCTACGGATCTTCGGCACCTCGACGCTGACCTTGCCAACCCCTGTAATCACCTCTCGTTCGCGATGATGGCCACTGCGGACAACGCGCTGTCGTCCGTCAGCCGTTTTGTGACCATCAAACTTTGTCATCAACTCATCCGGCTCTGCCTGGACCGCTTCGGCGATTAACTGCTTCGCACCCGGTCTGAGTAGTTCTGTCAGTGGTTCAATTCCCTCCGGTCTACCCGGATCAATCACAGTATCTTTTGCCATGTGTGGCGGGCTCCTCTTGCTACTTTCGATTTCCAGACAAAAACGATTTCAGCAAGGCACGCCCCATACTTCAAATTCTTCCAGACACCAGATCCGGTTATAACTCATCAGGGCCTCATCGCGCGCCTCGCCGGGCGTATCAATGACGGCATCAGTATATTGGACATAGCGCCGCGGCATCAGCCCCATCATGGTGAAAAAGTAAAACGGGATATCCGCCCGCTCGAGTGCATGCAGTCCGGGAAGCACATAGTCAGCATGTTCCGCCGTTCCATTGCGGACAATATCCATGCAGACAAACAGTTCAAGGTCGTCGAACGCCTCTGCGAGCCGGTCGCTATTCGGGAAGCTGAGCAACGGATTGCCGGCCATATTGATCATGGCCCGAATGCGCCCCTCGCCGGGTGTCAGAATTTCGTCCGCGAGCAGCGGGCCCGGAACCTGACCGACAACATAGGGCACATTGTCGATGCGGGAATATTTCTGCTCATGGTTCATCATGTCGACGGAGAAAACCGGCTTTCCAACCAGCGTCCCGCCGCGGCGATCAAGATTGCCGCTGACGGCATTGATCACCTCCTGCAGCCAGAAGGTGAGCATGCCAAAACGAGTCTGGTTGACCCCGGTCGAACAATAGATGGCCGCTCCATCGGCAGGAATATATCCGGCGACCAGTTCTTTCAGGGTAGCGGCCGGTATCCGGGTCACAGCTTCTACCCTTTCCGGCGTCCACGGTTTTACCAAGCGCTCGACCTCATCGAAGCCGTTCATATGCGCCGAAACGCGATCTTTGTCCACGCCGCCCTGTGCAATCAGCTCGTTGAGGAATCCCAGCATGAAAAACGCATCGGTTTCCGGCCGGATCGCAATATGCTGACCCAAAGTCTGCACGGATTCGGTTTTGCGCGGATTGATCCAGACCACTTTACCGCCGCGTTTTTCGACTTCCTCCAGACGCTCCATCGGACGGGGCATCTGGACGAAGCTCATTTTCGAGATCTTGGGATTTGTCCCGACCAGGATGAGGAAGTTTGAATGATCGATATCCGGGAATGTCTGTTGATTGGGGCTGCCATAGATGCGCTCGGCAGCCGCGAACTTGTTCGCGCAATCCTGCGTGGAGGGAGAGAAGACTTTGTGCGCATCGAACGCACCAAGAAACCCGTGCATCATCAGGGACGGCCAAAGGCTGAACGCAATCGGGTTGCCGGTGTGGAAAGCGATAGCATCGCCGCCGTCACGTGCGTGAATGTCCCTGAGCTTGTCGCCAATCTCGCTGACCGCCCGTTCCCAACTGATGGTGACAAATTCACCGTCCACCTTCTTGAGCGGCTGCGTCAGCCGATCGGGAGAGCGCGCAAAATCGGCCATTTTAAGGCCCTTGATGCAGGCATAGCCTTCGCTGACGACATGATCGCGATTGGGCTTGATATCGACAATCTGCTCCGCGCCATCGTCATCTGTCTCAAGCTTGACCACGAGCCCGCACTGCGCCTCACAAATCCGGCAAAATGTTTTCTGTTCTCTGGTCATTGTTCACCTCACCGTCGATTTGCGTTGAACTTCAACATGGTATCCAAGCACATCAATTGTTACAATAATCAAATAATGTGACATGAGCCATATCATAACGGCGGCTTACGTGCCACAATAGCGGATGAGAAGCTGCTCGAAGGCAAGAGGAATACTAAAATGACGAACCGCAAGCTCTGTCAGGCGGCGTTTCGGTCAGTTGCATGGGATGATTAGATGAGCAATGAACGCCTGTTACCGCTGGAAGGTGGCCGTAATTTCAGAGACCTGGGCGGATATCGGACCGGGGAAGGCAGGTTGGTCAGGCCGAATACACTTTTCCGGTCAGGCACCATGCACAACCTGACCGACAGCGATCATGCCTATCTGGCGAAGCTCGGCTTGCGGACGGTCATCGACCTGCGCACCACCGAAGAGCGCGCAGCGGAGCCGACAGCTTGGCCCGATGATGCAGTCGAGCATTTGTACTTCGACTATGAAATGGAAAACAGCATGGGCGAACTGCGACAGCAGTTCTTGAAACAGCAAGTGCAGCCGGATGATGTCCGCAAAGCCATGATCGGTATGTACCGGAGCATAGCCTATGATCATGCCGACCAATATCGGGAATTGTTTGGGAGACTTGCCGACGACCAATTGCCGCTGGCCTTTCACTGTTCGGCGGGCAAGGACCGCGCCGGCACAGCCGCCGCGCTGATATTGTCAGCGCTTGGCGTGCCGCGCGAAACCGTCGTGCAGGATTACGCCCTGTCCGATCAGCTGGTTGATTTCACGAAAGAATTTGCCGCGAAAACCAGAGACGCGCGGGATACACCCTATGCATTTCTGGCTGGTGTATCGCTGGAGTTGATTGCGCCGATGATGCGTTCTGACCCTTCCTATATCGAAGCGACTTTCGCGCAAATCGAACTGGATCATGGATCAGTATTGGCCTTTATCCATCAGGAACTGGACGTCAGCGATTCAGGATTGGGCTCGATTCGTGATAATCTGCTTGAATAGGCGGCAAACAGCGGCCCATCGGTAACGAATCTTTCGCTCAACGACTCAGCTAGGCGGAGATTCATGTTGATGCGCCGGTATCTGATGCCGGGAGAAACAAAGGCCCATCAATATTTTCGTATAGGCCTTAGCGTTTCATCGCGGTTCGCCCAAGGGAAGCGGCAGTTTGTTACCTAGGTCGTTACCTACAGCGAAATTCAAATATCCCACTAGGGTGAAGATAGCAGGCAAGGTATTGATATTATTTAAAATAATGGTGAGCCCTGCTGGGTTCGAACCAGCGACCTACTGATTAAAAGTCAGTTGCTCTACCGACTGAGCTAAGGGCCCATCATAGCGACTGTGCAGTGCACAATGCGGTTGGGAAGCGTCTCCCTAGCGGCGCTTTTGCTTTGGGTCAAGCGGCTTTGGCCGATTCAGTCGTGATACCAAGTGTCGTATTGTCAGGCCTGATATGGGGTCGCGCCAACCCGGGGTAATTTTCGAGGCTGGTCGCAATACAAAACCCCGCACACGCATGTCCGGGTGCGGGATACAGAGTGCGGGGCATGATCCGCAGAAGGCGCCTTTCGACCAAGCAATGATATCCAGATCCAATGTCCGGCTCGACCAGCGCTGACCACGGCGTCGTCCAAATTCAGCTTCGCATTCTTTTAGTCGCGTCAACAAGTCAGGCGGCGACAAGTCCGACTCGATTATTGCTGCAGCATTGGCATAGGTTCGGTTGGAGGGGCCGATCGGGCGCGATTCCATAATCGGCGAAACAGATTTGACCGACAGTTGATCTGTGTCCAGATGTTGCAGGGCGATATGCAACACATCACGAGGGCGCTGGTAACGATGATGGCGCTGGTTGGAACCCAGTGCGATAAGATATTCTGTCCTGGGCATGCGATCCTGACATACGTTCAACAATGAGACTATCAGAACAAATTGTTCCAACCAATAGCGCAGGCTGCTATCATGCTCTGTAACAATGGGAAACCAAGGAGATTTCGCGTGCGATATTATATTGTGAAGCTCTCGGCGATAATTTTGCTGCCTGTGCTGGCGACAGGTTGCGGAGAAAATGGAGAATCGCCAGGCGAAGTCAGCGGTAATGTCGCGCGGGCACAATTGCTCGGCGCTGATCAAGCTGAATATGGCGAGGTCATCGTGGCGCAAGGTGATGGACAATTGATCGTCAATATTAACGCGCAAAATATGTCGCCCGGGCCGCGTGGAGTGCATATTCATGAGACCGGCAAATGCGAAGGACCAGATTTCAAATCGGCGGGCGGACATTGGAACCCGTCTGGCAAGGAACATGGTTTTGAAAATTCCAAAGGCGCACATATGGGCGATTTTTTCAACCTGGATATTGGCGAAAACGGCACCGGTTCTCTGGAAGCGACTGTTGATGGCGGTTCGTTGACAGACGGTGAAATGGCTTTGCTTGATGCCGATGGTGCGGCTTTCATTGTCCACGCAGGACCAGATGATCTGAAAACCGATCCATCGGGAGAAAGCGGGGGTCGGTTGGCCTGCGGCATTTTTGAGGGTGGTCGCTAGCTTTTTAGGGAATTTCCAGAGCTGACATAATTTCCCAAACCATCCAAATCCAAGTGCGTTGTTCAAAGGGTAAGTAATGCCAACCTCGATATTGTTTGTTTGCCTCGGCAATATCTGCCGATCACCGCTTGCTGAAGCGGCTTTGCGAGAAGAATGCAGAATACAGTCTGTTTCCATGGTGATAGATTCCGCTGGCACTAGCGACTGGCATGCGGGGCAGGCGCCGGATGAGCGAGCACAGGCGGTTGCGTCTAAAAATGATGTGGATATCACGCATCTGAGGGGACGCTCGGTCAGCGCGAATGATTTTCGTGATTTCGATCATATTATCGCGCTTGATGCACAGAATCTTGGTGATTTGAATAAAATCCGCCCAACTGACGGAACCGCGATCTTGTCGATGCTCACCGACTATCTGGAAGGCAGGAAAGGCGAAGATATCGCTGATCCTTACTACGGCAAGGATGATGGTTTTGACGTGACCTGGGCCGAAGTGACTGAGGCGGCGCGCTCAATTGTCCGGGAACTGGAAAAAAACCAAAAACTCTGATTTTACCCAAGCGGTAGTCATTGTGCTTTTTAAGAGGCACAATGTCAGGTTTTTTAGAAACTCCGTGTGGTTAACGACGATCCGATAGAAACTATCTATCAAAACATAATCAGCTATTCTGTCATTTCAGTTCGGTTTTCCTTGAAAAAATTCAGGAAACATCCGATATTGAGCATAACCGAACAATTTGTCGGATGACATTAAAGGAGTATGATTATTATGGCTTGGTCTGACCCAAGAACCACTCAAAATACTGGCATGGGCATGGGACGCACATCGGTAGGTACCTCGCCACAAAGCGACGTTGCCTATGACGAAGGCCTGCGCTCCTACATGCTCAAAGTTTATAATTATATGGCAAGCGGTGTTTTGCTGACCGGCATTGTCGCGATGCTATTTGCCAGTTCTGGTATGGCAGCGGACATCATGCTTGGTGGCGGACCGCTGAAATGGGTGATTATCCTGTCACCGCTCGCGATCGTTATTGCGATGAGTTTCGGACAGAATAAATTCTCCACAACTGCGCTACAGGCGATGTTCTGGGGCTTCGCGACGCTGATGGGCCTCTCTCTATCAACGATTTTCCTCGTCTATACGGGAACATCGATTGCCCAGACATTTTTCGCCACTTCGGCGGCCTTTCTGGGGCTTAGCCTTTGGGGTTACACCACGAAGAAGGATCTTTCCGGCTGGGGTAGTTTCCTGATCATGGGTGTGATTGGCTTGATCGTTGCGATGGTGATCAACATTTTTCTGCAGTCCAGCGTATTCGAAATGGCTGTCAGTGCCATTGGGGTGCTAATCTTTGCTGGTCTGACCGCTTATGACACGCAGCGGATCAAGAGCATGTATGCCTATGTCGCTGGTACGGATATGGTTGGAAAGGTTGTCGTGATGAGTGCGCTCAACCTTTATCTGGACTTTATCAACATGTTCCAGTTCCTGCTGCACTTCATGGGCAGCCAGGAGTAAACATCCGGATTAAGTCTGTATCAAACTATCAGGCAATAGAACAAAGCCCGGCGGGAAACCGCTGGGCTTTTTCTTTGGGGCGGTTGGCCGCTATTTTTGGCGTGATTGCTGGACAATCGATTCGGCGCCGCATAAGGAGCTTTTAGTATATTTGGGAGAGTTAAATGCCGTCGCATCGCGCAAAAATTCAACTAGCCGCTGCCAGTGCAGCCGTCGTCTTTCTGGCAGCCTGCCAAACCGCGCCACCACCGCCACCAGCTCCCGTCGTTCAGCCGCAATATACGCCGCGCGCACCGACACCGCCATTCAGGGCCAGTGCATCAACTATTGTACCGCCGCTTCGCGTGGACGGCCTGCGTCAGACGATCAATCGCGATATTGGACCGCTGGAAACACTATGGCATGTTCGATCAGCTTTGAATGTGGCGGCGCTTAGCTGTACCGGGCCGCTCTATGCCCGGTTGGTTGATGATTATAATGCCTTTATCAAAAACAACAGCTCTTCGCTGCGCCGGGCAAATAGTGCGATCAAAGCCAAGTTTCGCAGGGAAAATACCGACAGAAAGGCACATGATCGCCATCAAACGCAGCTATATAATTATTGGTCCTTTTCGCCGCTCCGTCGCCCATTTTGCGACCGGGCCGTGCAGGTTAGTCAGCGCGCCATTGTAACCAAATCTGCTGATCTGAACGCATTTGCCGCTGAAGCGCTGCCGGAACTGGAACAGCCATTTACTGATTTCTATCTGGCATTTGAGGAATATCAGCGCGATCTGGAAGCGTGGAACGTGCAATATGGCCAACCGCAATCGACGCAAACAACCGGCGATTAAAGCCAGACAATTCACAAAATATAGAGGCCAGATGGGTGACCATCTGGCCTCTTTTGCTCTTGGCTTTCAGGGGAGGAGAGAAGAGGGTGCCAAGAGTGTTCTAAATTAGAAACCCAGTCTGATGCCTAGCGACGACTTGTCTCTATTAGCTGGGCCTGATGGGGAGAGAAAATCGGAACGCGTCGAGGAAGACAGAAACCTGCCAAGCAAGGCAGCGTCGACGCCCGTGTCCTGTGCATTAGAGCGAAAGGCGAATTCTTCCGGAACGATCAGCGCTGCAAGTCCGGCATCTGAATCCGCTTCGAATTTCTGGGCGGGCAGGTTCAACCGGTATTCGGTCTTGGCACGACTGCCCATAGTAGCCATGAAATCGATATTTCGGGAGCCGGTCAGACTGCCAATGTCAAACGATCCAATAGCTGGCGTTATTGCATCATATGTTTTCGAAGAAACCTCTTCGACCATATGCTGTCGACATCTACAGCCGCATCATCGGCGAATGCGGGGCTGGCAAATATGGTAGCAATTATGGCTGAGATCAGACTGACAGATTTTTTCATCAGACTTTTCCTTTGTGAAGCGGCGCGGGGAAGGCGCCGCGCTCACAAAGGGTTCGCCTGTTTCGTTCGATTGGTTACAGGGCTTACTGATTTTCCGCTTCGGCGATTAATTTCTCGTCAATTGCCTTGGCCGCCAGATAGGCATCTCGTCCCGTTAGCCGTTCAGCATAGGCCGCAAAACTATCGCGTTTTGGCAGGGTCTCAAATTGCGTGCCCCACACCACTTGCGCGCCAACATAGACATCCGCCATGGTGAAGCGGTCACCACAAACATAGTCATCTGTGAAAAATTTCTGGTCCAACACATCAACCAGTCGGTCATAGTTGCCATAGCCGGCCATCATTTCCTTGTCCGCTTCAACTTCAAAGCCCAGAGATCTGTTCGTTATCGCTGCCTCCAGTGGACCCGCGCCATAAAACATCCAGCGATAATAGTCAGCGCGTTCGTCTGCCTTTGGTGCGAGGCCAGCATCGAACAACACTTCCGCCAGATAAGCGCAAATAGCGGCTCCTTCGGTCACAGTTTTGCCGTCATGAACAATCGCTGGAACCTTGCCCATGGGATTGATCTGCAGATAGTCTTCAACCTTCATCGTCGTGCCATATTCCAGCAGGACCTGATTATAGTCGGCTCCAGCTTCATGCAACGCCCAGCGTGCAATCTGGCCGCGGGACATTGGATTTGTATAAAAAGTCAGGGTCATATTTTTTCTCCTTTAACGGTTTTGGCATTTGCCAAATGATCTTGATATCTCTTTCTCTGCTGTTCCGAAAACACATCAAGTGAGCGTTTCGGATCGGGTTGATAGATCCGGCCAGTCGGGACCAGCGATGATATTCGATCGAGCCGGAACATCCGGAAATTGTCTCTCAATTCGCACCACCCTACAAGTGTCCAGACCTTGCCCCAGAACCAGAGACCTAGCGGATGGACATCACGTTTGGTGATCGCGCCATCCTCATCGCCATAGTCCAATGTCAGAATTTCCTTGGCATCCACAGCGGTTTCGCATCTGTCGATTAACTCCCGCGCTTGTCCGGCTAGACCCATCCTGGGCGCAAAAACCTTGGTATCGCCGATAGGGCCACGATCCGCTTCCGGAATGACCGCTTCAATTTTGACTAGCGCTTCTTCGGCGGCGGTGATCATCGATTTACCGCCCCATGCTTTGACCATCCGTGCGCCGGTGACCAACGCGATAATCTCCTCGCGGGTAAACATGAGCGGCGGCAGATCGAACCCGCTGCGCATGATATAACCGATACCAGCCTCTCCATCGATGGGTACACCGGTAGATTGGAGGTCTGCAATATCGCGGTAGATGGTGCGTTCCGATACCTCCAACCGTTCAGCCAGCGATGCCGCTGTCGTGAGCCGACCGCCACGCAGATATTGTACAATCTGGAAAAGGCGATCGGCTCTGCGCATCAGTCGTTATATCTGAAAATCGCGATGGAATTGCCTTCTGTATCCTTCGCGTAAAAGAACGCGGCGGCGGGCAGGGGAATGGGTTCAGAAACGACTTCACCGCCTGCAGATTTGATCCGCTCCATTGCACCGGCCAGCTCGCTGGTAGTTGAAAAGTGCGGCGTAGAACCATCGCCAGAAGTTGCCGGTTTGCCTTCATAAAGATGCCCGCACATTGAATCGCCTTTACTGGGGATCATCTGCATGGTCTGTGGGCTATCGTTATTCTCAATCAGCGACGTTTCAAGAACGGTTTCATAAAATCCCTTTGCGCGGTTCAGGTCGGTTGCAGGGATTTCTACCCATACCAGGCGGTCGTGGCTGTTGTCGGTCATTGTCTTGCTCCTCTTTTGGGTTGAACAAGCATGGACTAACATAGGCCTACTGACAGCATAGTGTCCGGAGCTTTTTGAATATGCTGTTTTCTGATCCTGATCAATGCAATCCGTTATCGACTCGATAGAACTACCGTTAGGGACTGGGTGAAGGAGACGGTTTCGATCTAAATAGCAACTCGCTTGCTCAATACTTGAGGGTTCAAGTTTGTTCGCCGGTAAGGAATTGCTTCGCCAGCGATTTTGGCGCTTTTTCCAACCATGCACATTCGAGGCGGGTCAATAGCTCGTCGTCATTTACTCCTTCCAGACGGACCAGCATGGCCGGCCAGCCTTCATAATGCGGTGTCTCGAAATATTTTTCGGATTCGGATTCGATAAGTGCCTCTTTCAATTCCAAAGGCACCATGACCACCAGCACATTTTCCATTTTTTCCTTCATTCGGCAAAAACCCTTGCCGCGGACCTTTAACGATGGCGTGCGGTACCAAGTTGACCATTCGATTTCGGGAAGGGACCTTGCTATTCGCTCTACGCGATCGAATGCCTGATCAAGCGAGTCGGGTGTTGCTTTTGAATTCATTCGTGAATCAATATTGTCTCAAAACCCCCATAGACTAGGCGCTTACCGTCCATCGGCATGCTGGCCCCGGGTTGCGGCATGCGATCGTCCCGCATCATCTTGGCTGATCCTTCTTCAAAAGCTTGCTTCGAAGGCCATTCCGCAAAGCCGAAGGAGATAGCTTCATCGTCCTTCGCCTGAACCGCTTTCTTGAAATCCGTCTGTTCGCCATCGGTAATGTCCTGCGACCAGCCGTCAACCAGCCGCTGTGCTCCGCAATCCAGCGCGATGTCTCGCATCGTTGCGCACATATCAGCATAGGCGTCGCGATTGGCGACAGGCACGGGCGCGATATAACCCTGCACATATCCAAGCCTTCCGTACTTCCCGCTCTCGCCGAGCACTTCGAAGCCCGCATAGATCATACGCATACCATCGAATGGCATTTCCGGTGGTTCATTCATCCGCTCATCATCGGCCATAGCTCCATGTGCCTTGTCGACGATTTCCTTGGTTTCCCATTCGATCCAGGAAAACACAATCGACTCATTATTCTTGGCCTTTACGCCGCGCCACATATCGGTGACCTCTCCTTTCGGAACATCAATACACCAGTTTTCGACCGTCCGTCGCGCGCCAAATTCGGCAAAAAACGACGCAGAATCTTCCGCTAGCTTGAGATAAGCATCGCGGTTTTCTGTTGGGACTGGAACCAGAAAGCCCTGAAAATAGCTCATATTTCCTTTCCTCGCCGATAACATATCAGCACATCATAACATTTTGGAGATGAAATTGGGACGACGATCATGACTTCGGCAAACAGTGGAAACCATCCGCATATTTGCATAACGATATCTTGTGTTTACGTGCGAAATAAATATGATCAAAAAAAAGGACAATACCAAGTAAATGAAGTATATAATCGCGACTTTGATTGGCATCGTCTTTTTAATGACCGCACCATCGGCAATAGCATCATCGGAACCTGTTTACGAACGGCCTGGGAAATGGGTGAAATCGGCAGATCTTAAGTAGATTCTTGACGAAAATCCCGATAGCGAAGCCGTGCTGGTCATTTTGGATCAGCAAAAACAGCTCGAGTATGGAAAAATCTCCTCCTATATCGATGTGGCAGTCCGCATAGATTCGGCGAAGACCATGTCGAACATGCTGTCGCTATTCCGACCATCCTGGCATCCAGATCAGGGTAATCTAACCGTTCATCGGTATGAGATAATACGCGGTAAACAGACGATTGACTTGCTGGCACGATTGACTTGCTGGCAACAGACAATCTTTTCGACGTCATTCGGCGAGAGAAAAATCTGGAACGTCAACAAATAAATGGCATGCTGACCGCCATTTCTCAGATTGAAAACTTGCAACTCGATGATATCGTCAGAATGAGCTATACGATTTCAACGCAAAATGAGGCCTTGGCAGGCCGTGTGCAATCTTCGGGCGGATTTGTGACCAGCACGGTCAATGTTGATTTCGTAAGGCAAACCGTTCGATGGCCGACCAATTTGAACGTGTCGTGGCGCGGGTCGAAGGAAGAAATATTGCCTGTGGAATCCCGCAATAGCGGATGGACGACGGTCCAGGGCAATTGACTGAATAAGCAGCTGACATGGAGTAATTTTTCTGAATCAAGGGAGTGGAATGCTCACTTTTTTGGAGATTTTGCATGTCACAAGCCCCACCGGACCCTGCCACCCCCCGTTTTCTGACGCATTTCGGCGGCGTCAAAGACCCGCGCCAGCAAGCGAAGGTCACCTGCCCACCGAACGAGATTTTTCTTCTGGTCCTATGCGCCGTAATTGCGCCGTAATTTCAGGCGCCGGGGGCTGGACGTCAATCGCACTCTACGGTGAAAAGCAGCTGGAATTCCTGCGTCGCTTTTTGCCGTTCAAGGACGGAACGCCAGGCCATGATCAGTCGGGGATCTTGTTTTCCCGTCTGGATATGGAAGCCTTCCAACGCTGCTTCATAGCCTGGGTGGCGAGTTTGCATGAAACGCCTGAAGGTGTCGTCGCCATCGATGGTAAAACCCTTCGGCGGTCATTTGATACCAGGTCCCCTGAAGCACCCATTCATATGATTTCGGCCTGGCCGTGTGATCACCAACTCGTTCCCGGGCAACGCAAGATTGACGACAGGTCCAATGAGATAACAGCGATCCCCGAGCTACTGGCCCTGTTGGCACTCAAGGGCGCTATCGTGACTATTGACGCGATAGGATGTCAGCGCAAGATTTGCCAACAAATCATGGACCAAGAGGCCGGTTATGTGATCGGCCTGAAGGGCAACCAGGGAAGCTTGCGCGAGGATGTCGAATTGTTTTTCGATGAACATCCGGAGCGTGATACAGGCGCGAAATTCATTGAAAAAAGCGAAGCCGCTGATGCAGGTCATGGGCGCATTGAAACGCGGTGCTGCACAGTTTGTTCAAATACAGAACCGAACGCCACAAATGGCCGGGCCTGAAGGCCGTGATCATGACAGGGTACACTCGTGAAATCAGAGGCCAGGCCAAAACGGTCAGGCAATTTTACATCTCATCCGTCCTTGATGTGCCCGAGAAAATGGCGCGTCACATCCGCAATCACTGGCAGGTGGAAAACTGTTTGCATCGGGTGCTCGATGTTACCTGCCGCCAGGATGACTGCCGCATCAGAACCGGAAATGCCGCAGCCAATTTTGCCACAATCAATCACGCAGCAATGAACCTGCTACGTCGCGCACCAGGCAAAATCAGCCTGCCGCAAAAACGACGTTCCGCTGCATGCGATGACGCCTGCATGAAAGCCGCAATCCGACAGTGAACATTCAGTCGATTGCCCTGGCCAGCATCCAGTTCGATATTGATCTTCAGGCTAGCGCCAGCCGCTTCAGCAATCGCAGCATATTGATCCAGTCGTTCGGGCGTATCGACCAGCCATTCAATTTGGTCTTTCGCCTCTGCATGTTCCTGCGGCAATTGTTCAAAATAGTTCTTTGCCGCCTGCGCTGGGAGCGGTTTACCAAGCAATTGGCTGGCATCAGGCATTGATTCAGACAAAGCCAACAACATCGGCAGGTTGAAAGTCATCAATCGATCCGTGCCGCTGCGCTGACGGACATGGCTGAGCAAATCGAGTGAGGGCAGCGACTTGGCAACGATGCGATAGGCCATGCCTTGGGGAAGGTCGCCTATTACCTGATCAATATTCGCATTAAGGCGCTTGCGATCGACCACCAGTGTCGGCTGAGCAATTTTTGCATCGATCAACGCCTTTTGCATTTCCAGAAAATAAGGGTTGCGGGGACCGCTCTCGTCGGACGATCTGCTCATAGCGATGGCTCCTCCTGCGACGACTACGCCGCCAATGATGGCATTTCGTCGGCTCAATTTGGCCATTAGGTCTCTCCCCAGATTTTGGCGAGATAGGGATTCACAAACTTGCCTTCCGGATCCAGTTCTTTACGCAGAAGATTGAACGCGTCAAATTTTGGGTAGAGTTGGCGTAGCTCCGCCGCCTCCAAGCTATGCATTTTACCCCAATGCGGCCGCCCGCCATTTTTTCGAAAAATCGGCTCAAAGTCGCTGAAGAAATAGGAATAATCTTCATCAAACGGGGCATGGACCGCAATCGAGAACCTCCGTCCATCGTTAAAAGGACTTAGCCAAGCGTCATCGGGAGCCGTCACACGGGCTTCGATTGGAAAGAAGGTATCACGGCGGGATTCTATACTGGCGATAATTTCTTCCAGCGTCTCCAAACCTTTATCCAAGGGCATGTGATATTCGATCTCGTTGAACTTGTTGTTGCGGGTGGTGGCGAGCAATTTCCACGCGGCATCGCTCATGTCCTCGACTTGACCTTCTTGCAGTGCGCTCTGGACCGCCTTGCGGCGCAGCCAGGGCCACCAACCCAATGTGTCACGCAATTCCTTCAGGTCGGCGAGAATATTGTCATCCTCACCCTCCTGCCTGCCGGTTACTTTGCCTTTGTGAATATCGTGCTGGATATAAGCCCCATAGCCGGTGTGCGGAAAATAGTAGATTTCGAAATTGCGGAATTTTTGTGCGCGGTTGTCAAATTCCGCCAGCAGATTCTCCAGCTTCAACAGTCCAGTTTGGCGACGCAGATTAAAGGCTTTCTCTACCTTTAGATCAAAACGGGTGATCACACCTAGACTACCCAGCGATACTTTTCCTGCCTGAAACAGACCGGCATTATTATCAGCGCTAGCGGTTACAATGTCGCCAGTCGGTGTCACCATCTCGAACGCCTGCACATAGTCATGAATGGCGGCGAGATTATAACCAGTGCCATGCGTCGCAGTTGCAAAACCGCCCGCGAGCGTTTGCACGTCGATATCTGGCAGATTGGCAAAGCCAAGGCCTTGTTTGCTAAGCGCTTTTGCAGACTCCTGTAGCCTTGATCCTGCTCCGAACGAAGCCGTCTGCGCTTCTTTGTCATGGTCAACCATTCCGGAGAGTACGCTGACGTCAATCATCGTGCCTTCGGAGGGGACGAGAGCAGTGAAGCTGTGTCCGCTGCCGACCGGGCGGATCGGCGCGGGAGAATTTTTGACAAACTCCGCAACTTCTTCGGTTGTGGTTGGCATAGCCAGTTCGTTCGGCGTCGCTTTTAGGATTTCCGACCAGTTAGTCCACGGCCGCCCACCATCAAGCACTTCGGGTAATCCAGGATCGAAATTCTCCCGAGGATATTCCTGACTTCCCCAATGAACATGCATCCCAACCGGTGCCGCGATTGCAACTGCGGTTCCGCCCAATAGAAGTTTTCGCCGAGATAGTTTCATCTACGCCTCTCCAATTTCGAGCCTGTCGGTGTTTTGGACATATTTCAATGCAAATTTCCGATTGCGAGAGTGATTTCAAAAACACTTGTCGCATTCGAGCTATTCTGCCATCGCATGGCCAGTAAACACTGGTCGCGCAGTAATTTAGGCAGTAACAGCTTTTTCAATGCACGCTTACGCAAATCCAGCACGATTTCTGAAACTAGCCAAGCCGCTGACGCTTTGGTTTTTGGTTGTTGGTATTCTGCTGATCATATTGGGTTCCGCTTATGGTGTTGTTGCTGCGCCGGCTGATCGTTTGATGGGTGACAGCGTTCGAATTCTCTATATACATGTGCCTACGGTTTGGCTCGCTATGGGCGGATGGACCGCCATTGCGATTTCGAGCATCATCCAGATCGTATGGCGTCATCCTTTGGCGGCCGTTGCGGCACGAGCCGTGGCTGTTCCCGGAGCGTTGTTTACTGCTCTGGGTCTGATTACCGGCTCAATTTGGGCACGGCCAACCTGGGGCACTTGGTGGGTGTGGGATGGCCGGGTAACATCAGTATTGGTCCTGTTCTTTCTCTACCTCGCCTACATAGCGCTCGCCAATGCGAGCAGCGAGAAGGGCGGGGTGTCTCGCGTAACAGCGATTTTCGGGATTGTCGGGGCGGTGAATATTCCGATCATCAATCGGTCGGCGGTCTGGTGGAATACGCTCCATCAGCCCGCTAGTATTACTGCCGGTGGGTCGTCCATTGATAGCGCATTTCTATGGCCTCTGATGGTGAATGTCATTGGGTTCAGTCTGTTATTTGGGGCAATTGTCCTGATGAGAATGCGAGCAATTTTGGCAGAAACCAAAGTCGAAGCACGGCTTAGACGGATGGCAGCAGAATGAACCATTGGCCTTTTGTAATCGCGTCCTATGCAATTGTGCTAATCAGCACAGGCGGCGTGGTTGTCTGGGCCTATGCGGCAATGCGCAGCGCTGAGCAAAAGGCAGAAAAGTTGAGCAAGAGGAAATGAAGGCAAAACATCAACGACTGACATTAGCCATATTGGCGCTGGTTGCTCTGTTGGGAGCAGGGTTACTGGCTGCCTACGCTTTGCAGGACCAGGCCAGCTATTTCTACACGCCCTCGGATATTGAGGCTAAGAAGCCGGAAATTGGCAAAGCGATCCGGCTTGGAGGAATGGTCGAAGAAGGTTCGATCCAGAAAACTGAAGATGGCGTAACGGTGAATTTCATCGTGCATGATGGCACATCAAAGCAGTTCGTCTCCTATACTGGGATCACGCCGGATCTATTTGTCGAAGGCTCAGGCGTTGTCGCTGATGGCAAGATGCGCGCTGACGGAACCTTTGTAGCGGACACGTTGCTTGCCAAGCATGACGAGAACTATGTTCCACGCGAACTGGAAGGCATTGACATGACTGGCAAGCCGCAGGTTGCGGAGACGCTGGTCGAATGATTGCAGAAGCTGGTCTTGTTGCGCTTTGGCTGGCCGCGGCGCTGGCATTTTTGCAGTTGGCACTGTGCAGCATTGGACTGATCAAGGGCCAGGACCAGTTATTTGCTGCGATCAGGCCGGTAGCAATTGCGCAGGGTGTGATGGTAACGCTGTCGTTCCTGTTGTTGATCTGGCTCTTCGCCCGTTCCGATATGTCGGTTAAACTGGTCGTTGCGAACAGCGCGTCGATGAAACCGATGGTGTACAAAATTGCCGGAACATGGGGCAATCATGAAGGCTCGATGCTGCTCTGGGTCATGATCATGGGTCTCGCCGGTGCCTGTATCGGAATTTTTGAGCGCAATTTGAAGATCAAGACGCTAGTCACCACGCTAGCGGCACAGGCGTTTATCAGCATAGGGTTTTATGCGTTTTTGCTGATGTCATCCAATCCGTTTGAACGCGTTTCTCCGGTACCGGCTGATGGGCAGGGGCTCAACCCACTCCTTCAAGACCTCGGTCTCGCTTTCCATCCGCCGACGCTGTACATTGGCTATGTCGGGCTTTCAGTGGCATTTTCCTTCGCCGTCGGGGCTATGATCAATCGTGATGTTGGTCCCGAATTTGCCAAAGCGATGCGGCCTTGGGTGCTGGGTGCGTGGGTTTTCCTAACACTCGGGATTACGGCTGGTAGTTATTGGGCTTATTATGAGCTTGGTTGGGGTGGCTGGTGGTTCTGGGATCCGGTTGAGAATGCATCACTGATGCCATGGTTAGCTGCGACGGCTTTGCTGCATTCAGTGACGGTGCTGGCGACACGTGACGGACTAAGGGCGTGGACGTTAATGCTGGCTGTGGTTGCCTTCTCAATGTCGATGATCGGTACATTCCTCGTGCGTTCTGGTGTTTTAACCAGTGTGCACGCTTTCGCGGTCGATCCGGAACGTGGTAGTTTCATTCTGGCTTTGCTCGCCATTTATATTGGCGGCGCGATGGCTCTTTTCGCGCTGCGTGTTGGTACAGTCAAAGAGGGTTCAACCTTTGAGCCGGTTAGCCGTGAAGGCGCTCTGGTGGCCAACAATCTTCTGCTGTCGGCGATCCTTGGGATTGTATTTATCGGCACACTATATCCTTTGTTTGTCGAGGGTATTAGCGGCGACAAAATATCGGTCGGTGCGCCTTATTTTAATCTGGCGACCGGTCCGATTGCACTTGCGTTGGTTGCAGTCATGGCCGCTGGACCATTGCTACGCTGGCGGCGAGATAAAGCAAAAGAACTTCTGAACCGAATTTCCATCCCGGTATTCCTTACGGCGGCCGCTCTGTTCGCCTTAGTTTTATTCACCACTTCGATGTCCGTATTGTCACTGATGGGTCTGGCTTTGGCGGGAGGCGTAGCGGTGGCCAGTTTTGCACCGCTCTGGAAACGTAGTCTGCGCCGTACACCGATGCATGTTTGGGGTATGGTTCTCGCGCATTTCGGAATCGCGGTTGCATTGGTTGGCATGGCCTCTGAAAGCAGTTTTACCGAGGAAAAACTAGCCGCAGTTTCGCCTGGCGATGAGATACAGGTCAATGACTGGAAGGTAAAATTCCATGCCATAGAACCAGTCGCTGGCCCCAATTGGACGGCACTTGAGGCAAGGGTGACCGCCCAACATGGCAATGGGACAATCCACGAAATAGCACCGCAAAACCGGATGTTTGCTGCTGCCCAGATGCAGACTAGCGAAGCGGCACTGCTAAACCGCTGGAACGGGCAGCTTTATGTTGTGCTTGGCGACAGTGACACAGAAGGCCGCTGGCAGTTGCGGGTGTGGTGGAAACCGTTTGTCACTTTGATCTGGTTAGGCGGAATCTTGGTAGCATTAGGCGGTTTGCTGGCGATGATTGGCCGGTTACGCCGAGCGTTTCGCCAGAAGAAGCAACGTGAATATGCTGAGGCCTGGCTATGAACCGCTGGTTGCTCTGGGTTCCGCTGGTTTTGTTTAGCCTCTTCTTCATGGCTGTCGCTGGCGGTCTTATGCGGCCCAAGGACAATGTTGTTGAGTCCAAGATGGTTGGCAAGCCCATGCCGGAATTCTCTTTACCGGGAGCAGTTGAACAACGCCCAGCATTGAGCAGTGCCGATCTGGCAAACGGGCAACCGCAATTGGTCAATATTTTCGCCAGTTGGTGTGTGCCCTGCATCGCTGAAGCGCCGCAATTACTGGAACTGGGGAAAGCAGGTGTCACGATAAACGGGATTGCAAGCCGCGACACGCCACAGGATATTGCGAATTTCCTAAACCGCTGGGGTAATCCATATGAGCGCATCGGTACTGATGCGCGTAGTATCGTACAATTGGAATTGGGATCATCGGGCGTACCGGAAACCTTCGTTATCGACGGCAAGGGTATCATCGTGCATCAGCACATTGGTGATATTCGCAAAGAGGACGTGCCGAAACTGCTCAAGATATTGGAAGAAGCGGAATGAGATATATTACTGCACTCTTTGCTTTGCTATTTACAATGCCATTGGCAGCGCAAAATTCACTCCCTGCATCGCCCTATGCTAATCAGCAATTGGCGAATCCTCAGAAAGAAGCGGAAGCACGGGCATTGATGGACGAGCTTCGTTGCCTGAAATGTCAGAGCCAGTCGATTGCAGATAGTGATGCGCCGATGGCTGGGGATATGCGCAGTCAGGTCCGTGAGCGTATAGCCGCGGGGGACACGCCCGAACAAGTTCGCGGCTGGCTGGTTGAACGCTATGGTGACTGGGTGACCTATAACCCGCCGGTTAATGCGACAACCTGGCCGCTTTGGATTGCGCCATTTGCGCTTATGGTTATTGCGTTGTGGTTGGCGCGTGGTCGTTTCCGCAAAAAGACGGACAAGAAATAATGGGCTGAATCATCCTCCTTATTTTTATCGCCCTGTTGTTCGGGGCGCTGGTCTGGCTCGGTAAACTTCCACGAAAGGCATATGAACTCACCGGTGCGGCGTTGCTGCTCGGCATTGCGGGTTATGCATGGCAAGGCAATCCGGGAATGGCCAGGGTTTCGATTGAACCAACTGAAAAACCCAATAGTTTTGATGATCAATCAATTGATGCCCGCAATGACATGGGAGAACGATTTGGATCGGCGCGCGAATGGTTGGTTTTTTCAGATTCGCTCAATCGCGCCGGCAAACATGGCGCTGCGGCGAACTATTTGCGCAACGGCGTAAAGGAACATCCGGAAGATCCTGACCTCTGGGTTGGTTTGGGCAATGCACTGGTTGTCCATGCAGATGGTGCAATCACCCCGGCAGCGCAATTTGCCTTACAAAAAGCGGCGGATATCTCACCTGAGCATCCGGGACCGCCATTCTTTCTGGGGATGACTTATGCCCAGTCTGGGAAAATCGATCAGGCACGGGCGGTCTGGACGGAATTGCTCGACGGCAGCGCCGAAGATGCGCCTTGGCGCGCTGATCTCGAGTCGCGATTGGCGACGTTGAACCGGATGCAGCCAGCCATGCCAGTGCAGCAGGAAGCACCCGCACAGGAGTAAAAGGTCAACTATTACAGATTGTTGATAAAGTGGGACCCGCGTCTTGTTGCGTGTCAAAAAAGCCCGTGCTAAGCGCGCACGCTTGCTGAAACGAATGTCAGTAGTCTGTTTTCAGATAAACGGGGGAAAGCCGTAACGGCCAACCAATGTCCGAAGGGTCCGCAACTTCTAACGGCAAACGCCATGGTGCCGTACGTCCGCATGGGTCGCGTCAGCAGGGTAGCGCAGTTGTCAAACTGGCGGCGGGAGCCGTTGGCATTGTGTTCGGCGATATTGGTACCAGCCCGCTCTATGCGTTTCGAGAAACCTTCATTGGTCACCATCCCCTGGAACTCGACAAGCTCCACGTCTTGGGAGTCGTTAGCTTAATATTCTGGTCGATGACTTTGGTCGTCTCGATTCAATATGTGACTATCCTGATGCGCGCCGATAACAAAGGGCAGGGCGGCAGTCTCGCCTTGGTCGCCCAGTTGATGGCGGCGCTAAGGCGGTCAAAATATGGCTGGTTGGCGATACTGTTGGGCGTGCTTTCGACATCGCTTTTCTATGGCGATAGCATGATTACGCCGGCAATTTCGGTGTTATCCGCCGTTGAGGGCTTGACCGTGGTCGAGGCGGGTTTGCAGCCACTGGTCATCCCGATCGCGGTTGGTTTGCTGGTATTTCTGTTCATGCTGCAATCGCGGGGAACTGCAAAGATCGGAGCTTTGTTCGCGCCTATAATGTTCGTCTATTTTACGGTAATTGCGACACTCGGCTTGATCCAGATAGCCCAAACACCCGAGATTCTCTACGCTCTTAATCCATGGTACGCCATTCAGTTCTTCATTACTGACGGTTTCAAAGCATTTCTCGCGCTGGGTTCCGTGGTTCTCGCTGTAACCGGTTCGGCGGCACTTTTCGCCGATATGGGGCACTTTGGACGCAAACCGATGCGGATTGCCTGGTTTGGCTTTGTGATGCCTGCGTTGCTGTGCAATTATTTTGGACAGGGTGCGATGATCATTGGCCTTGATGCTGAAGGTGCAAAAGCAGCAATCCAGAACCCATTCTTCCTCCTCGCGCCCGAAATGCTGCGCCTGCCATTGGTGATCCTTGCGACTATGGCCACTTTTATCGCTAGCCAGGCCTGTATCTCCGGTGCTTTCTCAGTCACGCATCAAGCCATCCAACTGGGCTTCATCCCGCGCCTGACGATCAAACACACCAGTGCATCGGAAGCAGGCCAGATTTATATTCCGTTTGTGAATTGGTCGATTATGATTGCAGTAATCCTGTTGGTCTTGACCTTCCAGAGCTCATCCAATCTCGCATCGGCCTATGGCATTGCAGTAACCGGTGCGATGTTCATTGATACCTGTTTGCTAGCCGTTCTGGTATTCACATTGTGGAAGTGGAAATGGTGGTATGCCGTTCCAATTCTGGCAGTATTCTTCTTTGTCGATGGAGCCTATTTTGCCGCAAACCTGAGTAAGATACCTGATGGCGGCTGGTTCCCACTCATGGTCGGCGGCTTTGCATTTCTATTGCTCACAACCTGGTCAAAAGGCCGGAAAATCATGCGCGAGCATATGGCTGAATCTGCCATGTCGATCGAAATCTTCACCAAGTCCGCAGCCAATAGCGCGACCCGCGTACCCGGCACGGCAATCTTCATGGCATCCGCTTCAGTAGGTGTCCCGTCAGCGCTGTTGCACAATATCAAGCACAACAAGATCATTCACGAAAGGGTGGTGATCCTGACAGTGAATATCGAGGATGTCCCCTATGTCGAACCTGAGGAGCGGATTGAAGTTACCGATCTGGGTGATGGTTTTTATCGGCTGATCCTGCACTTTGGTTTTATGCAGGAAACCAGTGTTCCCGCTGCGCTCAAAGATGTGAAGGAATGCGGCATGGAATTTGATATGATGAAAACCAGCTTCTTCCTTTCGCGTCAGACTCTATTACCATCTGAAAAACCCGAAATGATGACCTGGCGAGAGAAAATATTCGCTTGGATGTTGCGCAATGCCGCAACGGCCATGGAGTTCTTCAAGCTGCCTAGCAACCGGGTTGTGGAACTCGGAAGTCAGATGGAGATTTGACACGCCATCCTGACAAGGAAAAATCCATCCGGAGTAAGTTGCTTTCAAAACATAAAGACAAGAATGATAACCCGCGCGGCTGGATTGAAAAATAAGCGCAATATTTGGTGGCATCGCGTTGCGCTCTCTACTACATAGCGGGCATCCGATTCTCATCACAGGAAACGCCCATGCGCATAGCCATTGCTTCCGATCACGCTGCAATCGAGATGAAATCTGCTTTAGTCGAATGGCTGAATGAAGCCGGGCATGAAGTTAGCGATCTGGGGCCGATGACGACCGATAGTGTCGACTATCCGGACTATGGCTACAAACTGGCCGATGAAGTGTATTCAGGGCGGGCCGAACGCGGTGTTGCACTTTGTGGTTCCGGTATTGGTATTTCGATGGCTGTCAATCGTAATCCCGGTTGTCGCTGTGCATTGGTTTCCGAAAGCCTTTCCGCGAAGCTTTGCCGAGAGCACAATGATGCCAACGTGATTGCGATGGGCGCTCGCCTTATCGGAATTGAAATAGCGAAGGACTGTCTCGATCAGTTCCTCAAAACAGATTTTGGCGGAGACCGCCACCAGCGCCGGGTCAACAAACTGTCCGAGCCGCAACTGCAAGGAGTAGATGCATGAGCAATGTTGCCGATATTCAGGACATCCGTCCAACCGGTTTTTTTGATTTCTCTGTTGGCGAGAGTGATCCTGATGTGGCGAGCACGATCAATGGAGAAATGGCGCGGCAGCAAAGCCAGATCGAATTGATTGCTTCTGAGAATATCGTTTCCAAAGCAGTGCTGGAGGCGCAGGGTTCGGTTTTCACCAATAAATACGCTGAGGGCTATCCCGGACGCCGTTACTATCAAGGTTGCGCGCATTCGGACAGTGTGGAGCAGCTTGCAATCGACCGCGCGAAACAGCTTTTCAATTGCGGCTTTGCCAATGTCCAGCCGCATAGCGGGGCGCAGGCCAATGGTGCGGTGATGTTAGCGCTGACCAAGCCGGGCGATACTATTCTTGGAATGTCACTTGATGCCGGTGGTCACTTGACCCACGGTGCGAAACCGGCCCAGTCTGGCAAATGGTTCAACGCTATTCAATATGGTGTGAATGAGGATGATCACCTGATCAATTTCGATGAAGTTGAAGCGTTGGCGAAGGAACATGAGCCCAAGCTGATTATTGCTGGTGGTTCCGCTTATCCGCGTGAAATAGATTTCGCGAAATTTCGCGCCATCGCCGATGAAGTGGGCGCGATTTTCATGGTCGATATGGCGCATTTCGCTGGCCTGGTAGCCGCTGGTTATCATGCCAACCCGCTCGATTATGCGGACATAGTGACTACGACTACCCACAAAACCTTGCGCGGTCCTCGGGGCGGTATGGTGCTGACCAATGACGAGGCTATCGCCAAGAAAATCAATTCTGCCGTGTTCCCCGGATTGCAAGGCGGACCGCTTATGCACGTGATTGCCGCCAAGGCCGTGGCATTTGGTGAAGCACTGAAGCCGGAGTTTAGAAGCTATTCGTCAGCCGTAATCGAAAACGCGAAGATTCTAGCGTCGACCTTGAAGGAACGCGGTGCCAATCTTGTTGCAGGTGGAACCGATACGCATTTGGCTTTGATTGACCTTTCCCCACTCGGGATTACCGGCCGTGATGCTGATGAAGCGTTGGAGCGTGCCGGCATTACCTGCAATAAAAACGCAATTCCGAACGACCCGCAACCGCCTATGAAAACTAGCGGTATCCGCGTTGGTTCTCCTGCCGGTACAACGCGCGGATTTGGTCCGGCAGAGTTCAAGATGATCGGTGATATGGTTGCTGATGTGCTCGATGGCCTGCGTGAAAAAGGCGAGGAGGGTGATCCTTCCGTCGAAGCCGATGTGCGCGAGCGGGTGCAATCGCTCTGTGATCGATTCCCGATTTATCCGGAATAGGCGAACAGAAAAATGCGTTGCCCGTTTTGTGCCCATGAAGACAGCCAGGTAAAGGACAGCCGTCCTACCGAAGATGGCGCAACCATACGCCGCCGTCGCCAGTGCGAAGGGTGCGGTGCACGATTTACAACTTTCGAACGGGTGCAGCTTCGCGAGATTACTGTCGTTAAAAGCGAGAATCGCAAAGAGCCTTTCGATCGTTCCAAAATTGACCTGTCGGTTTCATTGGCCTGCCGCAAACGGGGCATTTCCGAAGAACAGATGGATCAACTGATTTCGGGCATTCAACGGCAATTGGAAACTAGCGGTGAGACCGAAATACCTTCCAAACGCATCGGTGAGATGGTGATGGAAGGGTTACAAGGGCTCGACAGCGTTGCCTATATCCGTTTTGCCTCGGTCTACAAGGATTTCGCAGAGGCCAAGGATTTTGAAGAATTTGCCGGTGCCGTGCAGGATGCCGTGGTTGAGGACGGCAAATTGCTGTGAGCGAAAATCAGCCGGTAATCGTGCTGGTCAAGCCGCAACTCGGTGAAAATATTGGAAAATGCGCACGTGCGATGCTCAATTTCGGGATGACCGAAATGCGGATCGTGAAACCGCGCGATGGCTGGCCTAATCCGGATGCGGGGCCATCGGCTGCGGGCGCCGATATTGTGCTGGAGCAGGCACAGATATTTGAGACGACTGCTGATGCGGTAGCCGATTGCAATCATATTTATGCAACTACGGTCCGCAAACGCGGGATGACAAAGGAGGTTTTGACACCCCAAACTGCGGCTATAGAAATGGCGAGTGTTACCGGGAAATCTGCCATATTATTCGGCCCGGAGCGTTCCGGTCTTGAAATCGCTGATGTTGAGCTGGCGCGCAAAATCGTTACCGCGCCGATCAATCCCGATTTTGGATCGCTGAACCTTGCTCAAGCCGTAATCCTGCTCGCCTATGAGATATCCAAAAGCCGCGATGATCTGGTGCAACCGACCCTCGTTGAAGATGCATTGACTCCTGGGCCGCAAGAGAATCTTGACCGATTGTTTGTGCATCTGGACGCGGCGCTTGAATCTGCCCGATACTACTATCCACCCGAACGGGCACCAGCGACGAAAATCACATTGCGAAATTTACTCACGAAACCCGGTTGGACGAAGGAAGAAATCCAGACCTTTCGCGGTGTTATCAGTGCTTTGGAAAAGCCTAAGAAAAACGTTTGAACGTTCCTATTCGCTCCGAAATTTGTCCCACTGCTGAAATTCATAACTGATCGAGGTTTCGACCAGCATTTCCCACATTGCAGCCATTGTAGGGACAGGCACATTGGCCTCTTCTGCCAGCTGCTTCACATGCGCTAAAACAGCGCCTTTGCGTTTTTCATCGCGCACGGCGGCGCGACCTTGCTTGATCCTTGCAGCCGCATCCATACAATCAAAACGCTCGGCGATTAGGGCGATTATCTCGGCGTCAATCCGGTCCACCTGTTGACGAACATCGGCCATGGTTTCCATACGAGAAATTGAACTGCGTTGGGTCATGGCAGGGCCTTTAAGGGCTGCGACCAA
This sequence comes from uncultured Parasphingorhabdus sp., assembly GCA_951813595.1. Taxonomy (GTDB): domain Bacteria; phylum Pseudomonadota; class Alphaproteobacteria; order Sphingomonadales; family Sphingomonadaceae; genus Parasphingorhabdus. The sequence goes on from CATOTQ010000004.1 coordinate 260,181, forward strand.
ACAAGTCGAGTAGCCATTGATAGGGCAGTTCATTTTTCGCTCCCAAATGCTTGACATAGGCGGGTTTGATCGTCATAGGCGCGCTCTTGCAATTGGCTCTGCACCCCGGTGAAGCAGATGCCGCGTTGGAAATCACTTCTGACGGTGCGTTCCGGGAAGAATTGAAACAGCAAATTAGGAGTCATTCTGATGACCAAACGAACTGCGTCCAAATATAAACTCGATCGCCGCATGGGCGAGAATATCTGGGGTCGCCCCAAATCTCCTGTTAATCGCCGTGACTATGGCCCCGGCCAGCATGGTCAGCGCCGCAAAGGCAAGCTTTCGGACTATGGCCTGCAACTGCGCGCCAAGCAGAAGCTGAAAGGCTATTATGGCGATGTGACCGAGAAACAGTTCCGCCGCGCTTATAAAGAAGCCGCTGCGATGAAAGGCGATACCAGCCAGAACCTGATCGGTCTGCTCGAACAACGTCTCGACATGGTTGTCTATCGTGCAAAGTTCGCACCAACAATATTCGCTGCTCGCCAGCTCGTCAGCCACGGCCATATCCGTGTGAACGGCGTAAAATGTAACGTTGCCTCGCGCAAAGTTGTTCCCGATGATGTCGTTTCCCTAAGCGACAAGGCCAAGGAAATGCTTCTGGTTATAGAAGCGCAAAGCCTGCCTGAGCGTGAAATTCCAGAATATGTGACACCCGATGGAACGGACAAGGTTACCTATGTTCGTATCCCGACACTGGATGAAGTACCCTATCCGGTTACAATGGAACCCAATCTGGTGGTCGAATTCTATTCGCGTTGATTTAACCAAATATTGATCTTTAAAAAGGCGACTTCTCTAAGTCGCCTTTGACCTTCCCCATAGAAGTGTTCCGGCTTGAGAGTTAGAGATACGGCTATTTGTCTTGAGAAAGGAAAGATAGATGGCACGTAAAAGATATACGCCAGAACAGATAATCGGGATGCTCCGGGAGGCTGAGGTTCGGCTTGCGACAGGAGAGAAGACAGGTGCGATATGCCGGGAGCCAGGCATATCAGAGCAGAGTTACTATCGCTGGCGCCGCGAGTATGGCGGTTTGAAGGTAAGTCAGGCACGCCGCTTGAAGGCGTTGGAGAAAGAGAATCAGCGGCTTCGCAAGGCAGTATCCAATCCGACACTGGATGCATTGATCCTGAAGGAGGCCGTTGAGGGAAAGTACTGAGCCCTTCGCGCCGCAAAGATGCGGTCGATCATGTGCAGGCGGCGCTGGGTTGTTCCGAACGCCGCGCTTGCAGGGTGATTGGTCAGCATCGTTCCACTCAGCGCAGACAAGCCATTACCAAGCCGGATGAGCAGCCGCTAACGGCTGAGATCATCCGGCTGGCACAGATATATGGCAGATATGGCTATCGGCGGATCACTAGCTTACTGCGTAACAGCGGCTGGCATGTGAATGCCAAGCGAGTGGAGCGTATCTGGAGGCGTGAAGGGCTCAAGATACCAAAGAAGCAGCCAAAGCGGGGAAGGCTCTGGTTTAACGATGGATCATGCGTCAGGCTCAGACCGCAATATCGCGGCCATGTCCGGAGCTATGTCTGGAGCTATGTCTGGAGCTATGATTTGGTTATGGATCGCACCCGTGATGGCGCACCCATGATGGCGCACCCATGATGGCAAGGCGTTCAGGATGCTCACCGTCATTGATGAGCATAGCCGGGAGTGCCTGGCGCTCCATGTCCAACGTAAACTGAACAGCGATGATGTACTGGTGGTATTGACCGGCCTATTTGCCAGACATGGCCCGCCAGCCCATATCCGCAGTGACAATGGAGCTGAGTTTACTGCCCATGCGGTACGCGACTGGCTGTCACGTATCGGTGTGAAGACGCTCTATATAGAACCGGGTAGTCCATGGGAGAATGGCTATAACGAGAGCTTCAACGGTAAACTCCGCGATGAGCTACTCAATGGAGAAATATTTTACAGCATGAAGGAGGCAACTATACTGATCGAACGCTGGAGGCGGCACTATAACACTGTCAGACCGCACAGCTCACTGGGCTACAAACCACCGGCACCAACAACAGCCTTGCCTTATCCATCTGAACTGCCCTGCGCTCCGCTCCGGTCAGTCCAGATGGACGGCTTTAACCGCCGTGCTCTAACTTAATAACTGGACCAACAACTAGGGGCAGGTCATGGCCCTTCCAAAGCCTCCAATGCTTCCAGTTCCAGCACGCCCCCATTGACGGCTGCCACTTTGGCGAGGGTACCTGCTGCCATGGCAGGCCCCTTGGCTGGCCATTCACCGTCAGCGACTTTTACTCTGCCGCCAGTAGCTGTGACCGGATCAACCACAGTGACAGTTTTTCCGATCAATCTTGCCGCATGATCGTTTAGCAGTGGATCTTCATTTTTAACTTTGTGGGTTAGGTACCAGCGTCGGCCCAGCATTACGGATGCAACCGAAGAGATACCGAACAACGTCAGCTGGCCGGTCAGCGTCAGATCGATAAATAGCGCAGCGATCCCGGTTACGGCAGCGGCGGCGGCCAACCATATCAAAAACACTCCTGGCACCATTAGTTCTGCCAGACCGAGTAGAACCGCTAAGGTTAGCCAGACATAGTGCGTTTCGGAGAAAAAACCGTCTCCCATTATTCAAATGGTCCTGGTTTATTACGTTTGACTTTGGGTGGCGCGATCACATCGCTGTCACCTAATGCGTCTTTTGCGATCTCTCCGATACCTCCAAGAGTTCCGATTAGCTGTGTTGCTTCAACAGGGAACAAGATAGTTTTGGCGTTGGGCGAGTCTGCGAATTTCGCAACGGCTTTCACATATTCCTGCGCAACGAAATAATTTACCGCTTGAGAATCGCCGCCAGCGATAGCGGAGCTCACCATTTCGGTTGCTTTCGCTTCAGCCTGCGCAGCACGCTCGCGTGCTTCGGCATCCAAAAACGCTGCTTCTTTGGCACCCTCGGATTCCAAAATAGCAGCACGCTTCTCACCTTCGGCCTTTTTAATCGCTGCTTCGCGAAGGCCCTCGGCTTCAAGAATGGCGGCACGTTTTTCACGTTCCGCTTTCATTTGGCGCGCCATGGCGTTTGAAATATCGACAGGCGGCGATATGTCTTTGATCTCGACACGGGTAATTTTAATGCCCCATGGCGTAGTAGCCTCATCGACTACCACCAACAGCCGTGCATTGATTTCGTCGCGACGGGAAAGCAGTTCATCGAGGTCCATAGAGCCCATCACCGTACGCAGGTTCGTCGTGGTAAGATTCATAATGGCGTTGTAGAGATCGTTTACCTCGTAGGCTGCCTTGGCCGATTCCAGTACCTGGAAGAACACAACGCCATCGCTGTGAATAATTGCGTTATCCTTTGTGATGATTTCCTGACCAGGAATATCCAGCACCTGTTCCATCATGTTGACCTTTCGGCCTACGCGATAGAAAAATGCGGGAAAGAAATTGAATCCCGGCTTTGCAACCTGGGTGAACCGGCCGAAATACTCGATGGTATATTCAAATCCCTGCCGTACAATTTTTATACTGGCAAAAAGGTAGATGAGCGCTAGGATTAGAAAAAACCCAACAAAACCGATTTCCACTGGAACTCTCCTGATTGATGCAATGCTTTATCATTGATGATTTGCATCTTTTTGCCAAGGAAAATCGAAAGATTCCACTGATCAACAAGGTTACTCTATTTTCATGCGTTTTGGTTTCCTAGTTCTAATTCTCACATTTTTCCCCGCTGGTTTTCTAAAAACCGAAGCAATTACAGAAGATGATTTGCGTGGGCATATCGCTGTTTTGGCCAGTGACCTGTTTGAAGGTCGCGAGCCTGGGACCGATGGCGAAAACAAGACCGTCAACTACATCGCGTCAAAATGGTCAGAAGCGGGTTTGCAACCGGCGGTTCATGGTATGAACCCGTCGTTTTGGTGGAACGCAAACCTATTGGTTCCAGCGCGATATTCTCCACCATAACCCAAAAACGCCAAAGGGATTTTGCTGTTTCGCAAGAAAACCTGGTTTTGCGCGGACGTAGTGAAATGGAGAATACTCTGGCGGTTCCAGTGGTTTTTGCGGGATATGCGAACGAAAAACCGGAGGAGTTGAGGCGACTGGTCAGCGGAAAAGTTGCCTTGCTAACGCTTCGAAAACCGATGGGGCGTGATGATTTGCCAGATTATCGCGATCGTAAGAAGTTGCTCGTGCAAGCAGGAGCAGTGGCGGTTATTTCGGTTGTTAGCGGAGAGGGTCGCTGGAACCGTATGAAGCGATTTACCAAACGCGGTAATATGACATTGGATGGTAATGACCAGCATGCCGGTTTCGAGGGAATTGTCAGGGAAAAGTTCGTCCGCAAGCTTCTCAAGAGGGCGGGATTAAACAAGCACCAGTTCAAGTTATGGCACGACGACCGTAACTTTCGGGCCACCGACCTGCCGATGCGGGCCGACCTGTTCGCGGAAACTGACATCCGGCAATTTGTCTCGCATAATGTTGTTGGGAAGATAGCTGGTTCAAATCCAGAGTATGGAGCTGTTCTATTTCTGGGGCACTGGGACCACTTTGGCATCTGCCGCAAAGAGGTTTTGGAAGAGCCGGACAAGGACCGAATCTGTAACGGAGCAGTGGATAACGCAAGCGGAATTGCTTTGCTAATCGAATCCGCCAGAAAGTTGGCGACAGAAAAACATGATCGGGACATTTATTTTCTTGCAACCACTGCGGAGGAGAAGGGTTTGCTGGGTTCCTATGCATTCATCGAAAATCCTCCGACTTCGCTCGACAACTTTATTGCGGCGTTTAACGCTGATTCCATTGCCATAACTGAGGATGGAACGAAAATCGCAGTTGTGGGCCTCGGCGAAACCGAACTCGACTCGGATATTGAGAAGATTGCTGGTGAGGAAAAGCGCGAAATCGACCGTTCTGGAAAGCCTAATGTCTTTCTGAAAAGGCAGGATGGGTATGCGTTTCTTGAACAGGGTATCCCGGCTTACATGATCACGAGTGCCTTCGCTGATCAGGAGCTGTTGAATGCGTTTTTGGATGGGGTCTATCATGATGTCAGTGACGAATTGAACGAGACCCTGCCTCTGCGTGGGGCAGCTGCCGACGCCAATTTCCATGTTGCGCTGGGACGTTATTTTGGCAGTGCGAAAACTTTTCCGCAAAAGGCCTCTGGCGAATAGTCTGAAACCTGTTTACATGGGCCGCCACAGAATCATACGCAGCGCATTAGAAAGTGGCGAACATGAGCAGTAAAGAAATCCGGATAGGTCTGACATTTGACGATGTCCTGCTCCAGCCCGCCGCATCCGATATTGTTCCCAGTCAGGTGAATACAAAGACTACTTTGACCAAGGAAATCGGTCTTAATATCCCGATACTGTCTTCCGCGATGGATACGGTGACAGAAGCGGATATGGCGATCGTCATGGCGCAGATGGGTGGAATTGGTGTTTTGCATCGCAATCTTACGCTGGAACAACAGATTGCCGCAGTGCGGCAGGTGAAACGGTTTGAATCTGGTATGGTGGTGAACCCGATCACCATTGCTCCAGAAGCGACTTTGGCTGAGGCTGAAACAATAATGGCTCAGAACAAGATTTCCGGGATTCCGGTGGTTGAACAGTCCGGGAAACTGGTTGGCATATTGACCAACCGGGACGTGCGATTTGCGGAAAACCCGAAGCAGGCCGTTTCTGAATTGATGACGAAGGACAATCTTGCAACGGTTCCGTCCGACGTGAGCCAAGAAGAAGCCCGCCGAACCCTGCACCAGCGTCGAATCGAAAAACTGCTAGTGGTGGACAATGATTACCGTTGTGTTGGTTTGATCACGGTAAAGGATATCGAGAAGGCGGTGACATATCCGGACGCTACCAAAGACAGCTCCGGCCGTCTTCGGGTTGCGGCCGCATCAACGGTCGGCGATAGTGGTCTGGAACGCACCGAGGCATTAATTGATGCCGAATGTGATTTGGTTGTTGTTGATACAGCGCACGGCCATAGCGCGATGGTTGCTCGTTCTGTCGAGGAAATAAAAAAGCGGTCAAACAGGACCCAGATTGTCGCTGGCAATGTCGCCACCGCTGAAGCGACGAAAGCGCTGATTGATGCCGGCGCAGATGGTATCAAAATTGGCATTGGACCCGGCTCTATCTGCACAACCAGAGTGGTGGCCGGTGTAGGCGTGCCACAACTTACCGCAATTATGGATTGTGCTGAAGAAGCCCAGAAGTCGGGCGTTCCAGTTATTGCAGATGGTGGTTTGCGAACATCTGGCGATGTCGCCAAGGCCCTTGCTGCGGGTGCATCATCGGTAATGGTTGGGTCTCTGCTTGCCGGGACAGCCGAAGCGCCGGGCGAGACGTTCCTGTATCAGGGGCGATCTTACAAAAGCTATCGCGGTATGGGATCGGTGGGTGCAATGGCTCGCGGTTCAGCTGATCGATATTTCCAGCAAGACATATCTGATCAGATGAAACTGGTGCCTGAAGGCATTGAAGGACAAGTCCCCTTTAAAGGTCCGGCGCGCGATGTGGTTCATCAGCTTGTCGGCGGCGTTAAGGCAGCAATGGGCTATACCGGATCACAAACGCTCAGGGATTTGCGTGAGCGCGCCGAGTTTGTGCGTATCACCAATGCTGGACTTCAGGAAAGTCATGTCCATGATGTGTCGATAACGCGTGAAGCTCCAAATTATCCGACACGATAGAATGAAGAAGTGAGGCCATCTGCTCGCCTGCAAGCTGCCATTGAAATACTCGACGCCATCATCATTGCCGTCCGAGATGATGGTGCCTCTGCCGATTCTATCATCAAGAAATATTTCAAAACCCGTCACTATGCCGGATCCAAGGATAGGCGGGCAATCAGGGAGCATGTCTACTCCGTCATTAGACGATTTGGTGATCGGCCGGAAACGGGTCGGAGCGCGATGCTGGGACTGGCAAAAGAAAACCCCGAATTAGTGGATCTTTTTGACGGCTCGGATTACGGGCCATCAGCGATTGGGCACAATGAATCAGAAGCTTCCGGTTCGCAAATACCCAAATGGATTGAGCCGAAATTCGCCGAGATTGTTGATAGACAAGAACAAGACGCGTTGCTGGACCGTGCGGACCTGCACATCCGTTTGCATCCGGACAATTCTGAAGTCGGGGTTATTTCTGAAGTCGGGGTTATTCGCGCTCTCTGGCCAGAGGCGAGGCCGCTGGTATTATCTAACGCATACGCCCTGCCGAATGGCACACGGGTCGAAGAGAGCACGCCCTATAGGGATGGCCAGGTCGAAATTCAGGATTTGGGCAGTCAAGCAATCGTAGCCGCTGCGGTTCAACAGGAACCGAAGGCAATATTAGACCTTTGCGCGGGCGCCGGGGGCAAGACTATAGGAATGGCGGCACAATTATCGGCTAAAACCAAATTTATTGCTTCCGACACAGATCGTGGTCGGCTGTCTCGCATGGGACCGCGCATGGAGCGGGTTGGTGCTGATAATATTGAAACCATTTTGCTGCACCCAAATCGTGAAATGGAAGCGCTTGAGCATCTGAACAACAAATGTGATCTGGTAGTTGTCGATGCACCTTGCAGTGGAACCGGCACTTGGCGGCGAAATCCGGAGTTGCGCTGGCGGCTGACACCCAAACGCCTGCAAAAAACGACCGATTTGCAGCAAAGATTGCTTCAGTTAGAGGGCGAGTTTGTCGCTAAGGGCGGCAAGATGCTTTTTGCTGTCTGCTCGCTTCTGGAGGAAGAAGGACCTGATCAGGTGGAGAAATTTCTTCAATCCCGGCCAGATTGGCGCGATATTGAGGTTGATTTGCCTCTGGGACGTCCATATCGTAAAGGAACTCTTCTTTCACCGTATCATGACGGAACGGATGGCTTTTATTTTTCCTGCCTTGAAAAATTGTGATAGCATCTCGTGTTAATCGCGGATGCAGATGATTTTGGTAAAAGCCGTGAGAATCTTTTGGAGCTGATTATGCGTTTTTCACCTGCTGCTGTTGCCCTATCACTGGTTCTGGCGACCGTTTCGAGCGTCAGTTATGGTCAGTCAGCAGATGTAGAAATCAAACAGCGTTCGGTTGAATATATGGCTCTGGGTGAAAAAGCTCAGAAAAACGGAAATTTCAAGCTTGCAACAGATTTTTACGAGACAGCGCTGGCGGTCGATCCTCGCAATGGCTCGGCTTTTATCGCTTTGGCACAAATAGCGCGGGTGCAGGGGCTTCCCGGAAAAGCCATTCGTTTATATCGTGAAGCGCTGATCCTGGATCCCAATAATCTCGATGCCTTGTCGGGGCAGGGCGAAGCGCTGGTTCAGCGCGGCGCGGTTGAAAAAGCCAAACTGAACCTGTCACGGATAGAGACGCTCTGCCGTACAAAATGTGCCCAAAATGATAGGCTGGCTGGCGTGATTGAGAAATCAGAAAACACCCCGGTCATGTCTGCTGCAGCGGTTACACCGAAGCCGAAAGTGGGCGATGAGAAGGCCGAAACGGAAACACCCTGAAGGCCCATCCATTGGAATGATTGGAAGCCTTAACTAGGGTTCCCAAACACTAGGCTAAAAATCATATACTAAAGTCGCGCGGCTAATTTTATCAGTCTTTTCAACGCCTAAGGGCGGATCGGTTTCATGCTCCCAGGAATAGGAGAGGCGAGCAGATAGGGCGCCAATCAATTTTGCTTCCAGCCCGTTTGTCGAGTTGAACGTGCTATTGTTGGATTCTACATAGGCGCTGAGATCCTGGGTCAGGCGAAGATTGTCGGAAATCTGCCAAAAGGAATCCAACGCCGCCAATCCTGCGATACTACTGTTGGAGCCACCGCCGACAATGCTGGTCTTGCGCCATGCGGGACCGGCTTTGACGTTTAACACAACGTCATCACTCTTTATTACCGCATAACCAATTCCGCCTGAAAGAGTAATCCGCGAAGAAAAGCCCTGAAACCGATCGCGTTCATATTGGGCCAAGTCATATGCATAGAGACGATCATCGAATTTGTAATTGGGTTCAAAGGCGGCAAGAAACTGTTCGCGGTCCGTTACCCCGTTGGTGCGTTGATAATCAGCCAATGCCCGAAAATTATGACGCCATTTCACGCCTTCTTTTTTCAGTTTCAAGGCCGCAGAAATCCCGGTGCTATCAGTGTTGCCGCTGGAATGGAAACCGCCCAGCTCACCTTGCCCCGACCAACCTTCAAAGAATCCGGCCTGCAGCTTTCTTTGTTTCTCCAGTTCGGCAAGTCGCGATTTCTCGGCTTCATATCCAGCTATCAGCGCATCAATTTCCGCTACGTCGTCCGGATTGGTCGACTTTGCCAGTCTTACAACTGTTTTCACGTCGTCATCATTTTTCGACGCGATTGTTACATTGATCATGGCCTTTACGGGATCGGGCAGGGCTGCATGTGCTTGAACAGATGTGAGCAAAACAAATGCAGATACGCTGGCAGCATATTTATATAACATATTGTAATTCCGCGATTAAAGTTACTCAGATAAGCGGTTCAAACTCTTTCAGAATCGCTCGGTACAAGTCCCTTTTGAACGGCACGATCATCGCTGGCAAGTCGGCCGGGTCAGCCCATTTCCAATTTGTAAACTCGGGATGTTCGGTGTTGATATCGATATTTTGGTCGCTGCCGGTAAAGCGCATCAGGAACCAGCTTTGCCGCTGTCCACGATATTTGCCTTTCCAGATTTTACCTAAAAGTTCTTCTGGCAGGTCGTAAAAATGCTCTTCCTTGCTTCGGGCGATAATCTCCACATGCTGCTCAACAACTCCGGTCTCTTCCCAAAGTTCGCGTATGGCTGCTGCCTCGGCTTTCTCACCCTTGTCGATTCCGCCCTGCGGCATTTGCCATGCATCTGGATATTTGCTGGTCGCTGCGTCGAGGCGCTGGCCGACAAATACCAAACCATCTCTGTTCGCCAACATTATCCCGGCACATGGCCGGTAGGGAAGATTTGAAAAGTCACTCATAGGCTGGCGAGGAGTGTTTTCCACGCTCCGACCATCTTGTCGACATCGGCAGCCGCAGACGGGATAGCTTTACGGATATTGATAAAGCCATGAATGTTGCCGGCCATTTCCATGTAGATAGTGTCTACACCGTGCTTGATAAGCTCCGCTGCATATTCGCGCCCTTGGTCACGCAAGGGATCCAGACCTGCAGTCACGAGTACTGTTGGCGGAGAGCTGGCAATATCGCCTAGATAAGGCGAAACTCGAACATCGTCGTCTTTGGGTGCATAGTGACTGTTAAAATAGTCCATGCTGCAAAAAGCCTTCTGCAAACTCTTCCATAGAGCCTCCTTCGGCATCCATTCGCGAAGCTGGATAAATCGGGAATTGTGCAATCAGTGGTACGGATGCGGGTTCAGCAGCCAATGCCTGACCCACAACCAACGTTAAATTGCCACCTGCACTATCACCACATGGGATCAGGCCACTTAATTTCAATTTCAATTGATCCTGATTGTCGGCGACCCACCGTGTTGCTGCCAGACTGTCTTCCGGAGCGGCGGGAAACGGATTTTCCGGCCCCATGCGATAGTCCACGGCGACGACCGGTAAATCCATCGCCTTTGAGATATGGGTGCAAAAACTGTGGTGCGATTCCAGTTCACCGATCACAAAACCGCCGCCATGATAAAATATAATCAACGGGGTCTCTTCGCTGCGTTCTGTCTGTGTGTCGTACAACCGAAGCGGAATATCGCCAGCGGGGCCAGGGCAGGTCAGGTCTTCGATACGGGCAATTTCAACCGCATCTGCTTCCAGCATGGTGCCCATTGCGGTGTACATTTTGCGCGCAGCCACCGGTTCCACCTCCGACATTAGCGGAGCATCGGACTGCTCCAGCATCGTCAAAATCATCTGCACATCGAGGCGAACAAAGGCGTCTGTCATCAACTATCTCCTGCAATTTAACTGAGCGATTAGATCAGGCAGCGTTCATCACGCAAGTCTATTCCGTTATCCCGCGCCGAAACGCGAGCAAACAAAAGCTTTATCCCTATTAGTTTTTATGGTTTGAAGCGGTTTGAAAAGCTGATCTATCGGATTTTAGCGTAGTTTGAATATCGGAAGACAATATGGCCACAGCGGTTAAGCAGGATGAACCCACTAACGAGCATCCAAGTGGAGGCGAAAATGTCGTCGTTCGCTTTGCCGGCGATAGCGGCGACGGGATGCAGCTTACGGGTGGTCAATTTACGTTATCGACCGCACTGGCGGGCAACGATCTGGCGACATTCCCAGACTTTCCCGCGGAGATACGTGCACCACAAGGAACGCTTTTCGGAGTTTCTGCTTTTCAAATCAATTTCGGGTCTCGAGCCATTGAGACAGCGGGCGACCAGCCGGATGTTCTGATTGCAATGAACCCGGCGGCTCTCAAAATGAATGTTAATGATGTGCGCCCTGGTGGTCTGGTGATTGCCGATGAAGGCGAATTCGGGAAGCGCAATCTCGACAAAGCCAAATATGAGAATAATCCTCTTGAAGACGGGTCTTTGGCGAAATGGCAATTGCTAAAACTGGATATCTCGCAATTGACACTGGATGCGGTCAAAGAATTTGGACTCGGCAACAAAGAGGCGCTGCGTTGCAAAAACATGTGGACGCTCGGCCTGTCTCTTTGGATGTTTGAGCGAGATCGTCAGCCTGTTGTCGACTGGCTCAACACCAAATTTGCCAAATTGCCTGACGTTGCAAAGTCCAATATCGCGGCCCTGAATGCAGGGCATGCTTACGGAGAGACTGCGGAGCTATCCGGCGATGGCCTTGGCAGTGGTCATTTGCCAACCCATCGGATCAAGGCAGCACCTGCCACGCCGGGTGTTTACCGGACGGTCACTGGAGCCGAAGCGATTTCGCAGGGTTTGGTCGCTGGTGTGCAACTGGCTGGATTGCCGATGTTCTTCGGCGGCTACCCGATCACACCTGCATCTGCAATTTTGCATCACCTTTCGCGGCTCAAAGAATTTGGCGTCACCACCTTTCAGGCCGAAGACGAGATTGCCGCAATCACTGCTGCAATCGGTGCAAGCTATGCCGGCAGCCTGGGTATCACATCGTCCTCCGGTCCCGGTATCGCTCTCAAAGGCGAGGCGATGGGTCTAGCGATCATGACCGAATTGCCGCTTGTGATTGTAAACAGCCAGCGCGGCGGTCCTTCAACTGGTTTGCCTACAAAGACAGAACAATCTGACCTCTACCAGGCGGTTTATGGTCGCAATGGCGATGCGCCGATGCCAGTCATATCAACGCGCTCTCCCGGCGATGCGTTTGAATGCGCGATTGAGGCGGTTCGGATCGCGGTGCAATATATGACGCCGGTTATGCTGCTCACCGATGGCTATATCGCCAATGCGGCTGAGCCTTGGAAAATTCCGGATGTCAGTTCGCTGGAACCGTTTCCGGTAGAGTTCCTGAAGGAAAAGCCTGAAAATGGTTTGCTACCCTACGGCCGCGACGAGAAACTGGCGCGTCCATGGATCAAGCCGGGAACGCCAGACTTGATGCACCGGATTGGCGGCATCGAAAAAGCGTTGGACACCGGCCACATTGAATATGGCCCTGCCAATCACCAAACGATGACCGAAATACGCCGCGACAAGGTGCTTGGCGTGGCTGACAACATCGCTGATCAAGAAGTGGCGTTGGGCAATGAAGGTGGTAAGCTAGCCGTTGTCGGTTGGGGATCAACCTTTGGACCAATCCATCAGGCGGTACGAAAGGCGATCGATGCCGGGAAAAATGTCGCGCATATCCATATTCGCAATATCTGGCCAATGCCGAAAAATATGGGCGAACTGCTAAAAAGCTATGATCATGTGATCGTTCCGGAAATGAATACCGGGCAATTGAAAACAATCCTGCGCGACCAGTTCCTTGTTGATGCGATGCCGGTGAACAAGGTGTCGGGACAGCCGTTCACCATCACCGAAATTGAAGCCGCGATTGAGGAGGCTTTATCATGACCGAGATGACCAAAGTGGAAACCACCCTGAAAGACTGGGAAACGGATCAGGAAGTGCGCTGGTGCCCCGGTTGCGGAGACTATGCGATCCTGAAAGCTGTGCAGAGGACCATGCCGCAACTGGGTGCCGATCCTTCGAATACCGCTTTTATCAGTGGTATTGGCTGCTCTTCGCGTTTTCCTTATTATATGGAGACCTACGGTTTTCATACTATTCACGGCCGTGCGCCGGCTGTGGCAACCGGTGTTAAGCTGGCTAATCCCGATCTGGATGTCTGGATCATTACCGGTGATGGAGACGCGCTCTCCATTGGCGGTAACCACACCATGCACCTGTTGCGCCGAAATCTGGATGTGCAGTTCATGCTGTTCAACAACGAGATTTACGGCCTGACCAAGGGGCAATATTCGCCGACCAGCCGCGAAGGCACACAAAGTCCATCGACACCCTATGGTTCGGTGGATCGTCCTGCTTCGCCTTGTGCTTTTGCTCTGGGAGCGGGAGCACGGTTTGTGGCTCGCGGGATTGATGTGCACAAAGGCCTGCCCGATGTTTTGAAGGCAGCACATGCTCATAAGGGCACGTCTTTCATCGAAATTTTCCAGAATTGCATCGTTTATAACAAAGATGTGTTCGACGAATTCGCGGCGAAGAAAACCGCGGCTGATACTCAGCTGCATCTAGTTGATGGCGAACCCATGTTATTTGCCAAAGGTGAAAAAGGTATTTCGCTCAATCACGACACGTTACAGTTGAAAGTCGTCGAAGTGTCAGATGGCGATTGGGAAGCGGCTGGTGTGATTGTTCACGACGTGAAAAACCGTTCGGTCGCTCACATGCTGGTCGAGATGCAATTTGGCGAATTTCCAATGGCACTTGGTGTGCTCTATGATGATCCGCGTCCGACCTTTGAAGCGGCGGTTGTCGCGCAAAATGAGGCGTCTTCGGTTGGCAAGACTCCCGATCTACAGGCGTTGTTGAACAAAGGGCAGACTTGGACGGTATCTGAGAACGGAGCGGATGGTCCGGAGCTTTGATCGATAGATTGAAGGTCATTGGCTTCATCTCTCTGCTAAGCTTAAACGGCTGCTATTCTCCAAGAACAAAATATTTTGATACTTCAATCAACGCAAGCTCTGAGTTTTCGGTGGTTGTCGGAACAATTTTATCTCAAAAACATATTGGTTGGCCACAATGCCCCGAAAACTTAATTTGTATGAACGTAGTTTTTGAAAATATTGCTGGAAACGTCACAACAATTGGCGGCCCAACCATTCCTAGGCGATTTCGAGTGAAATATGTAACGCATGGAGCGTGGCCTAGAAAACCGAAATTGGCGATGATTGTACAAAAAGTCAGGATGGCTATTGGGCTAGAGGATATAGTTTAGTGGAAAATGAGCTGGCTTGCTTTGGTTTCAAATTCTGGATGCAATATCAATTGCCGGATGTATTTGTGAAGACTGATGACCAGCTTTGTCTAAATCTAACCGAACCTGATCGATTGGATCGAACGAATTAATGGACAATTTAACCCATAGCCTAGCTGGAGCGGTTTTAGGCCAGATCGGCTTAAAAAAGAAGACCGGCTTGGGGATGGCCACGTTGATTATTGCGGCGAATATTCCCGATATAGATGCCGTTTTTACTTTGCTGGGCGGCCAAGCACATTTGGCTTTGCGGCGAGGTTTTACGCATGGGCCGGTTGCGATGATTGTGTTACCGCTCATGTTGACCGTGATCATGATCTGGTTTGATGGCTGGCAAGGGCGCCGCGGTAAGCGGCCAGCGGATCGCCTGTCGATCCATAAAGGCTGGCTCTTGGCGCTGGCTTTTATCGGCACGCTCAGTCATCCGGTGCTCGACTGGATGAACAATTATGGCATTCGGTTGCTGGAACCCTATTCTTCGCAATGGTTTTATGGCGACACGCTGTTTATAATCGATATCTGGATATTGGCCGCGCTTGGGATAGGGCTATGGTTATCAAACAAGCGGGAGCGCCGGGGAGCGGATAACTGGAGACTGCCAGCCGTCGGCGCGCTGTTTTGCGTGTTGGCCTATATTGCGGCCAATGGGCTTATCACAAACCGCGCCGAGACAATCACAGCGGAAGAGGTCGAGCATCAGCGCGGTCAAGCAGCGGAATTGGTGGTGGCCAACAATCTTCCCATAACCTTCTGGGCGCGCGAAATGCACTGGCGTGGGCAGGGGGAGATTGGCAGCGGCTATTTCAGCCTGTTTGGCGAAGCCAATGGCGTAACACTGAACGATGACGCACGGCCCGATCAAATGGACAGCGTCGACTGGCTGGCCGCTTCTGTTTATACGCCTGACAGCAAACCATTTTTGTTCTGGTCGCGCATGCCCTTTGTCGAAGAAAAAGAAGGCAAAGTCTGGCTGCGTGATCAAAGATTCACTTTTGAAGGTATGGGCGATCGGTTCAAGCTTGATGTAACACCGCCGGATGAGTGAAACATCGATAATTTGGTTCCGCCGAGATCTGCGCCTTTCAGATCAGGCGGCGGTTGCCGCTGCGGCCGCCAAAGGTCCGGTAATCCCGGTTTATATTCTCGATGATGAAACACCAAAGCACCGCAAGATGGGCGGTGCTTCACGGTGGTGGTTGCATCGTTCGTTGGAGAAGATGGAAGCCTCGCTGCATGATTTGGGCTCGCGATTGATCCTGCGGTCAGGGCGGGTTTCGGAGGTATTGGCCGAAATTGTCAAATCGACCGGAGCGTCAGAAATTCAGGCTTTGCATCACTTCGAACCCTGGTGGCGCAATACGGAAAAGGCGGTAACGAAAGAACTCAATGGGAAAGCTCAACTAGTTTTGTATCACGGCAATTACTTGCTGCCACCGGGAACGCTGAAAACCGGAAGTGGCGGCGCGTATAAAATCTACACGCCGTTCTGTAAGGCCTTGAGGGAACATATGCCGCCACAGGAGCCAATGGCTGCGCCGTCCAAACTGGAGGCACCATCGAAATGGCCGGAAAGCGATAACCTCGGCGACTGGAATCTGCTCCCCAGTAACCCCAACTGGGCGACGGGTTTTGAGGAGGACTGGGTTCCTGGAGAGCAGGGGGCAGCGCAAAATCTCGAGACTTTCGCCGACATCGCAACGCAATATGATGAAGGCCGCAACTTGCCGTCTCAACAACTGGTGTCTCGCCTTTCTCCACATTTGCATTTTGGAGAGATCAGCCCGGCTACAATCTGGAACCGGATTGCGGGGCTGGGAAGTAAGGATGAAACCTATCTGAAAGAACTGGTCTGGCGCGATTACGGACAGAATGTGATCTACCAATTTCCGCAATATGGTGGTGAAAGCTACCGCGAGAAGATGCGCGATCTGCCCTGGCGCGATATGTCCAATGCTGACGTACAATCGGATTTCAAAGCCTGGTGCAAAGGCAAAACCGGTTATCCGATTGTCGATGCGGGCATGCGTGAACTCTGGGTCACCGGCTGGATGCATAATCGGGTCCGGATGATCGCGGCGAGCTTTCTCATCAAGCATTTGCTAGTCGACTGGCGCGAAGGCGAGAAATGGTTCTGGGACACGCTTGTTGATGCGGATTATGGCAGCAATGCCACCAACTGGCAGTGGGTCGCCGGCACGGGCGTCGACAGCAATATGTTCGTCCGCATCATGGCTCCGCTCAGCCAGTCGGAGAAATTTAATGCCGGTGACTATATTCGCAAATGGGTGCCCGAATTGGCCGACCTCGATGAACCCTATATTCACGATCCTGAAGAACATGGTTGCAAACCGGACGACTATCCGGCCAAGATCATTGGCCATAGAGAAGGCCGCGCACGTGCGCTGGATGCTTATCAGCAGGTGAAATAATGAGCGACCGCCTAAGTGGAAAAATTTGTGTCATCACCGGAGCCGCACGGGGAATTGGCAAAGCGATAGGACAAGCCTTTGTCGGCGAAGGTGCGGCCGTTTTGCTCACCGATATCGATGAAGATGAATTGGCCAAGGCAGGAGAGAAACTGGGCTGCAAGACACTGAAACTGGATGTGCGACTGGAAGCGGATTGGGATAATCTGTTGAAGCATTATCCAATTGCCGACGTTGTCGTGAATAATGCTGGTGTGACCGGGTTTGAAGCCAGTGCAAATCCGCAAGATCCCGAAAATGCAGCGCTGGAAGACTGGCGCGCTGTGCACGAAGTTAACCTTGATGGGACGTTTTTGGGGTGCCGCTATGCGATTAAGGCGATGAAGGAAAAAAGTGACGGTTCGATCATCAATATCTCTTCCCGTTCCGGCATGGTCGGTATTCCGGGAGCTGCGGCTTATGCTTCTTCCAAAGCAGCAATTCGCAATCACAGCAAAACCGTCGCGCTTTATTGTGCGCAAAATGGCTGGAATATCCGTTGCAATTCAATCCATCCGGCAGCGATTATGACACCAATGTGGGAACCCATGCTGGGTAAAGGTGAGGCGCGCAAAGAGGCGATGAATGCACTGGTCATAGACACGCCGATGCAGCGTTTTGGAGAGGTGAGCGAGGTTGCGGCCATTGCCATTTTGCTCGCTTCGGACGAAGCGAGCTATATTACCGGCGCCGAAATGACCATTGACGGCGGCATATTGGCCGGTTCTGCCGCTGCACCAGGTTCGTAAACTAAGGTATTCTTCTACGTTGCCAATGGCTTGGCGCTCGTCCATATTCGCATCATGAACGTGGAGGGACCAAAACGTGGAAAGCATCTGCTCGAACCGCGCAAGCAGTTTGCGGGTAATGCGGGATTCCTATCGCGGAAATTTGCGCCGTTCTTTCATCGAATTTTGGACCGTATTGATAGCGGCATGGACCATGGTGCCTTTGAAGGGCATTTGCCGGACGGCACCACGCGCATAGTTGGTGGTCGTGGCGAAGGGCCGATGGTGGAAATCACACTCAATCGCTGGCGGTCTTTGCTGCGTTTGATGAAAAGCGGATCGGTTGGCTGGTATCGTGCGTGGGAGAAGGGGGAGTGGGAAAGCCCCGATTTGGTTGGAACTTTTGATCTGTTTTCGCGCAATCGAGGAGGGCTGAAAGATCTCGGACGCGCATCTGGCCTGTTCAACTGGATTGTCAAGCGCCGTCACAAGGCGCGGCGCAATGACAAAAAGCGCGCGCGGCTGAATATCCAGTTTCACTATGATCTGGGTAATGATTTCTACAAGCTTTGGCTCGATCCCAGCATGAGTTATTCCAGCGCACTCTTTGAAAACGAAGATCAATCACTCGAAGATGCGCAGCGCAATAAAAATCGATCCATAGCCGAACGGATTGGTGCAAAACCGGATGACAGCTTGCTCGAAATAGGTTGCGGTTGGGGCACTTTGTCCGGAACTTTGGCCCGCGATCATGGGCTGGAGGTAACGGGTATTTCGCTCTCCGATGAACAGACCAAATGGGCGAGGGAACACAATTCCGAGGCCAATTTCCTGATCCAGGATTATCGCGATGTTGATGGCCAGTTTGATGCCATTGCCAGCGTCGAAATGGTTGAAGCGGTTGGCCGCGAGTACTGGCCGGATTTCCTGGACTGCATCTCACGAAATCTCAAATCGGGCGGTAGGGCTGCGCTGCAATATATCATGATTGCTGATGACATTTACGAGCAATATGCTGCCAGTGCGGACTTCATCCAGACTTATATTTTTCCAGGCGGTATGCTGTTGTCTGAAAGCAGATTTCGTGCACTTGCCGAAGAGCGCGGACTGGTATGGACTGACCAGAAAAATTTCGGGATGGATTATGCCCGGACATTGAAAATGTGGCGCGAAAACTTTGATGCTGCGGTGGACGCGGGAAAATTACCGATCGGATTTGATGAGAAATTCGTTCGGCTATGGCGCTATTACCTAACCTATTGTGAAGGTGGTTTTAGAGGCGGCGGCATCGATGCCGCGCAGGTTACCTTAATAAAGAAATAGAAACAGGAGAAGGCAATGGGCCTGAGGAAAAATATCATTTTGGCTATGGCGAGTGCAGCGATGGTTGTGACGTTGCCAAGCTGCGAGCAGGTGCAAAAAGTAGCTGCGGATGCGGCTGGATTGCCTACGGACAACAATATTCTGTTCTGGACTGATGATCAACGCGACAAGGCGTTTCGGATGATGGATACATTGGTGCCATCCAATACGATTGCCGCTGGCGACAATCCGAAAACACTGGAAACAGGAACGGCTTTACCAAAAACATTTGAAGTTGGCGGTGAGCAGCTTTCGGTTGACGACTATATGGAGCAGCAGCGGCTGGCTGGTCTGGTCATCCTGCAGAACGGCAAAATCCGGATGGAAGAATATCGTCGTGATTTTGCAGCGGATGATCGCTGGACATCATTTTCTGTTGCTAAGTCTCTGGTTTCAACGCTGGTCGGCGCGGCGATCAAGGATGGACATATCAAGTCTATCGACGATCCGCTGACGGATTATATCGCTGAGCTGAAGGGCAGCGGCTATGACGGCGTGACTGTCGGGCAATTGCTGACCATGACCTCGGGCGTGAAGTGGAACGAGGATTATAGCGACCCCAAATCCGATGTGGCGTTGTTCAATAATACCAAACCAGAAGGTGATCTCGACCCGGTCGTTGTTTATATGAAGACACTGGAAAGCCAAGCCGAGCCAGGCACACGATGGCAATATAACACCGGTGAAACCAATTTGATTGGCGTGCTGGTGGCCAAGGCAACGGGTAAAACTGTATCTGAATATCTCTCGGAGAAAGTCTGGAAGCCCTATGGCATGTCGCAGGATGGCGAATGGCTGCTCAACGAGGGTGGTAAGGAGATTAGCGGCTGCTGTATTTCAGCGACGGTCCGTGATTATGCGCTGTTCGGAAATTTTGCACTAAACAGTGGCAAGATTGGCGATGAGTCCATCGTTCCCGATGGCTGGTTTGAAAAAGCTGGTACCAAACAGGAAGATATTGGCGATCCGGGTCGCGGTTATGGCTATCAGTGGTGGACGTTCGATGACGGCAGTTTCGCAGCACAGGGCATTTTCGGGCAGGGAATCTTTATCGATCCGGCTAGCAATCTGGTGATAGCCAGTAACGGTAACTGGCCCAGTGCAACGCCAGAAGAGCAGGGCGCTCAGCGGATTGCGTTTTTCAATGCCGTGAAAGCTTATGTGAAAGCAGAACCGCCAGCTAGCTGATATCGCAGTAGGCGCCCGTTTCGAAATCGCTGTCTAGTATTTCGATCAGGCGGTCCGCAACAACGTCAGGTGTTTTCAATGTTTTGGGATCTTCTCCGGGGAAGGCGCTCGCCCGCATGTCGGTGCGGGTGCCACCCGGATTGACAATTGCAGTCCGGACTTTCCCCAAATTGCGAACCTCTTCGCCATAGCTCAGGACCAGAGTCTCAAGCGCTGCCTTTGTTGCGCCATAGGCACCCCAAAAAGCCCGGGGATGTCGCGCTACGCTGCTACTGATCGCCAGTAAGCGCGCGTTTTCACTTTTGCGCATCATCGAATCAAATCCGGCAATCAGCGCTTGTTGCGCAAGCAGGTTGAGAGTCACAATATTATTGAATTGTTTGCCGTCAATTGCAGGTACGGGGCCCAATGAACCCAGCATTGCTGCATTCAGTACCATGATATCAAGCGCATCCCAACGCCCCGCAATGGCCGCGGCGAGGCGCCCAATACTGTCACCATCAGTCAGGTCCAGCGGTGCAATGGTTGCACTACCGCCCGCATCGTGGATTTGCTCCTCAACCTTTTCGAGGCCGTCGGAATCGCGCGCTGTAATGACCACATGTGCCCCTTGTTTGGCTAGCGCGATCGCGGTTGCGGCACCGATACCCTTGCTCGCGCCGGTGACCAGCGCTAGTTGTCCTTCAAATTTCATGACTAGTTGACTGACTCTTTAAGACGAGGCAGGTCGCCCGACGTTCCATTTCGATCATCCCGATCCGCGGGCGCATCTTCAACGCGCTCGTTTAGCATCGTTAATTGATCCGGTTCTTCCTGACCATCACGGTCGGTAAGCGGTGTCGGATAGGCGCCAGTGAAACAGGCATCACAATATTGTGGTTGGATGTCCTGACGTTGCTCTTCACCAACTGCTCGGTATAGGCCGTCAATGGTGATGAAGGACAGGCTATCCGCCTGAATATATTCGCACATTTGCTCGACGGATTTGAGGGCTGCGAGCAGCTTCTCGCGTTTTGGCGTGTTCACACCATAAAAACAGCTATGCATGGTCGGCGGGCTGGCGATCCGCATATGGACTTCTGCAGCCCCTGCTTCGCGCATCATCTGGACGATTTTCAGACTGGTTGTCCCGCGCACGATTGAGTCATCAACCAGAACAATTTTTTTGCCGTCAACCAGTGGTTTGTTGGCGTTGTGTTTGAGTTTAACACCCAGATGCCTGACGCCGTCTCCGGGTTGGATAAAGGTTCGGCCAACATAGTGTGAGCGAATGATTCCCAGCTCGAAGGGAATTTTAGCCTGCTCGGCATAGCCCAAAGCCGCCGGGGTGCCGCTATCCGGTACGGGAATAACAAAGTCTGCTTGGACCGGATTTTCGATGGCCAGTTGCGCACCGATTTCTTTTCGAACGGCATAAACCGATGTCCCATCAACAATGGAATCTGGTCTGGAAAAATAGACATGCTCGAATATACAAGGCCTTGCATGAGCATCGGGGAAGGGGCGATGTGTGCGGAGTTCGCCGTTTATGACAACGATCAACTCGCCGGGTTCAACGCTACGCACATATTCAGCGCCAACCAAATCCAGCGCCACGGTTTCCGATGCGAAAACATAAGCATCACCCAAACGGCCAATCACCAATGGACGAATGCCCAGCGGATCGCGGCAGGCGATCATGCCTTCAGCGGTCATACAGATCAGCGAATAGGCACCTTCGACCCGGCGAAGCGCGTCGATAAATTTATCGAGTAGCGTTCGGTATTTTGAAGTTGCGACGAGGTGAATGATAACCTCGGTATCGCTGGTAGACTGGAAGATCGAACCATGACGCACCAGTTCGTCACGCAGATTCAGGGCGTTGGAAATATTGCCATTATGGGCAATAGCAAAACCGCCGGAGGCCAAGTCAGCTTCAAGCGGTTGAATATTCCTGAGAGTGCCAGTGCCGGTAGTGGAATAGCGCACATGCCCGCAGGCCGAATCGCCCTTGAGCCGCTCGATCACTTCCTGACTATCAAAATTGCCTGCAACTGGGCCTAACGCGCGGTGGCTGTAAAACTCCGTTCCATCGCGACATGTAATGCCCGCGGCTTCCTGCCCACGGTGCTGCAAAGCGTGTAATCCCAGAGCCACCATGGCCGCCGCATCCTGGGCGCCCGCGACTCCAAAAACGCCGCATTCTTCTTTGAGCTTGTCGTCATCAAACGGGTGGGTGGTAATCATGGCTCACCTTGTTTGTATCACCGGCATCGGATGATTGCCCTATAGGGTTACCACTTGCTTTTGTCTGCCCCTGATTTGTAACAAAAGCTTCATTCTTAGACATTGGTTTTTGAACATCGCAAAACATTGCGGTTTTGCCTTGCTTGTGGGCGGTTGGGCAATCTATCTGAAGCTATGACCGAACCGAAAAATGATCGCGAAAGTGGAAGCCTGCTCAACCCGAAATACGATTCGAACGGCCTGATCTCGGCAGTCGTTACGGACGATTCGTCTGGCGAATTGCTGATGGTGGCTTTTATGAATGAGGAAGCATTGAATCGAACGCTGGAAAGTGGCGATGTTCATTTCTTTTCCCGCAGTCGGCAAGCGCTTTGGAAGAAGGGCGAGACTTCGGGAAACATTCTGAAGCTGTCCGAAATCAGAATTGACTGCGATCAGGATGCCGTCTGGGTCAAGGCCAAACCAAAAGGCCCAACCTGCCATACGGGAGCACGCAGTTGCTTCTATCGCAAGATTGAAAATGGCAGGTTGGAACAAATCCAATGAAAAACTGGGCGGTTCCGTTTTTTTTTATTGGCGCTTGGAGGATGTGGCCAATTTGCTTCTGACCGAACGGGAGAACAAGGTCCTGAACCATCGTCTTTGGAAAAGGTGGCGATAGAAGCTGGTGTTATACCGGATGTTAATTCGGTGACGCTGTCCGGCGCTTTTGAACGTCAAAGCGACCTTGGAACGGACCGGTTTTGTGCGGTTGGGAATGATGAAAACGGCTATCAAATTGGCATGATTGCCGTGTTTGGGCCGGAGAGCAAATGCGAAGGACAGGGCGAAGCGACGCGAACCGCAGAAACGGTAAGGATTGTCTTCAACAGCGAGGAGCGCTGTAGTTTTACTGCCAGCTTTGACGGAGTTGAGTTAAATTTGCCTGGCGGCTTGCCTGAGAGTTGCGAAAGCTATTGCAGTCCGCGTGCTGGCTTCGATGGCGTTAGCTTTTACATGGTGGGTGAAGGGGATGAGGTCGCTCGGTCTACGCGGGGCCGTGACATAGAAAGCCTTTGTCCAGAGAGATGAACTTGACGTTTACGTTAGCGTAAGCTAAGTATGTGCCATGTCCAAACCGGCCAATCATGCAGAAATTGATACGCCAGACCTTAAGAATCGGGAAACCTATACGATTTCTGATTTGTCAGAGGAATTTGGTGTAACGGCCCGCGCACTGCGTTTTTATGAAGACGAAGGATTGATTGCGCCGCACCGCAAAGGCTTGTCACGTATCTACACAAAACGCGATCGCGCTAGGCTTGCCTGGATTGTGCGCGCCAAAAATGTTGGTTTCAGTCTGACCGAGATCAAAGAATTGATTGACCTCTATGATCTTGGTGATGGCCGCCAGACACAGATGCAGGTCACGCTCGAAAAATGTCAGGAAAAAGTGGATACACTGAAACGGCAACGGCGTGATATAGATAGCTCCATTAAAGAACTTACTGGATTTATAAAGACTGTGGAAATCGTCATGAAAGACGGAAAAGCGCAGCAAAAATAGAGGATTACCGCCGGTATGTTCCGGCCGCAAATTTGTTATAGAAAGTTGATTCCATGCCCAGTTATACCGCTCCTGTTGGTGAAACCCGATTCATCCTCAATGAAGTGCTGAACCTAGAAAAATTCACCAATTTGCCTGGATTTGAAAATGCCACGCCTGACATGGTCGATGCCATTTTGTCCGAAGCAGGGAAGTTCGCATCTGAAGTATTCCATCCACTCAATCAAAGCGGTGATGAAGAAGGCTGTGTTCGTCACGAAGATGGTTCGGTGACAACGCCTAAGGGTTTCAAGGAAGCCTATCAGCAACTGATTGAAGGCGGGTGGACTACTTTGTCAGGTCCGGAAGAATATGGGGGGCAGGGTCTGCCGCGCGTCGTTGGCAATTGCGTGATGGAATTCATGATCTCCGCCAATCAGGCGCTGGAAATGTATACCGGTCTGACCCAGGGGGCGATTGCATCCATCTTGGTTGAAGGCAGTGATGAACAGAAACAGACCTATGTGCCGAAAATGATTTCGGGCGAATGGACTGGCACTATGAACCTTACAGAGGCGCATTGTGGAACCGACCTGGGCCTGATCCGCACCAAGGCTGAACCGCAGCCCGGCGGTAGCTATGCGATTACTGGCCAAAAGATTTTTATCTCTGCCGGTGAGCATGACCTGGTTGAAAATATCGTTCATCTGGTTCTCGCGAAAACACCGGATGCACCTGATAGCTCCAAAGGTATCTCGCTCTTCATCGTTCCGAAATTCCTGGTCAATGAAGATGGATCGCTGGGTGAGCGTAATGGTGTCACTTGTGGTTCGATTGAAGAGAAAATGGGAATCCACGGTAACGCGACCTGTGTCATGAACTATGACGGCGCGACCGGCTATATGGTGGGTGAAGAGAATAAAGGTCTGCGCGCCATGTTCATCATGATGAACGCGGCGCGTCTGGGTGTTGGCTTACAAGGACTGGCGCAGGGCGAGATCGCTTACCAGAATGCCGTGATCTACGCCGGTGATCGTCGTCAGGGCAGGGCGTTAACCGGTGCGCAGGACAAGGATGAAAAAGCGGATACGTTATTTGTTCACCCGGATGTGCGCCGTATGTTGATGGATGGAAAAGCCTTCACAGAATCAATGCGAGCGCTTGTACTATGGGGCGCTTTGCAGGTTGATCTCGCCGAGAAAGCGGAAACTGAAGAAGAGCGCGAAACCGCCAATGATCTGATCAGCCTGCTAACACCGGTGATTAAGGGTTACGGTACCTATATGGGCTATCAGATCGCCACGGAATCGCAGCAGGTTTATGGCGGTCATGGCTACATCACCGAATGGGGAATGGAACAATTTGTCCGCGATGCCCGGATTGCGATGATCTATGAAGGTACCAATGGCATTCAGGCAATGGACCTTGTTGGCCGAAAACGCGGCCAAAATGGTGGCCGTGCGGTGCAGGCTTTATTTGGTGTTATTGCGACAGAAGTCGCTGAAGCCAAAGAAAATGAGAAACTTGCTGGCTTTGCTGAAGCTCTGGAAAAGGCCAACGGCGAACTGCAAAAAGCAACCATGTGGTTCATGCAGCATGGCATGAGCAACCCTAACAATGCCGGTGCCGGCGCTTACCACTATATGCACATCATGGGCATTGTTTCGCTCGGCCTGATGTGGCTAAGAATGAGCAAGGCAGCCCAAGCCGCTTTGGATGAGGGTTCGGACGATGCGAAATATTACGAAGCCAAACTGGTAACCGCGCAATATTTCGCCGAACGCTTCATGCCCGATGCCGGTTCGCTTCGCCGCAAGATTGAAGGCGGCAGCGATGCAATTATGGCTCTGGAACCGGAAATGTTTGCAGTCGCCTAAGCCGCTTCATTCTGTTCGGCCTTCTTGAGGGCCTCTTCCCATTGACCGAGATTTCGGCGGGCATCCTGCACAAAGGGATTCTGAATAGCCCCTAGATTTCTGGACACCTTCTTTCCTGAATTTGAGGTAAGGAGACGAAGGTGAGCAAGATACATTTCAGCGAAGATTTTAAACGGGATGCGGTTTCGCAGATTACGGAGCGGGGCTATCCTGTTGCAGAGGTTTCACGGCGTTTGGGTGTTAGTCAACATTCACTTTATGCGTGGAAGAAGAAGTTCGGATCGGCATCTGGCGGTGATGATGGCAGGGATGCTGAGATCAGACGATTGAAGCGCGAACTGACGCGGGTGACCGAGGAGCGCGATATATTAAAAAAAGCCACTGCGTATTTCGCCAGAGATGCAAAGTGAGATACGCGTTTGTTGCTGAGCATCGGCCTGTGTTTTCGGTACGTGCGATGTGTCGCAGCTTGTGTATCCATCCCAGTGGCTTCTGCGCATGGCTCAGGAACCCGCTGAGCAAACGGGCCAAGGAAGACGTCCGGCAGACCGAACTGATCCGGGAAGCATGGGAAGAGAGCGGTAAAGTCTATGGCTATCGCAAGCTTCACGATGATCTGCTGGATCAGGGTGAGACATGCTCTGCCAACAGAGTGGCGCGCTTAGCCAGTTTGGCTGGGAGCAAAGCGCAGATTGGCTATAAACGGCGCCCCTGGCAGCTACAATGGCAAGCCATCCATGGTCGTCGATAACACGCTGGATAGGCAGTTCGATGTCACAGTGCCGGATAAAGCTTGGGTGACGGACATTACCTATATTCGAACGCAGCAAGGATTTGCCTGTCTGGCGGTCGTGATCGACCTTTACTCGCGGCGTGTGGTCGGTTGGTCGATGCAAAGCCGTCAGACGACGGATGTAGTCCTGCAAGCATTACTCATGGCGGTGTGGCGCAGGAAGCCGAAGCACAGGGTGCTGATCCACTCAGACCAAGGCTCTCAATTCACTAGCATGGACTGGGCATCATTCCTCAGGGCTCACAATCTGGAACACTCGATGAGCAGGCGTGGAAATTGCCACGACAACGCTGTAGTCGAGAGCTTCTTTAACCTGCTAAAACGTGAAAGAATACGCCGCCGGACATATAAAACCCGCGAAGAGGCTAGACAAGACGTGTTCGATTATATCGAAATGCTCTACAATCCAAAACGTAAGCACGCTAGGAACGGCATGTTGTCACCGGTAGAGTTCGAACGACAGCAAAAAATGAATACCGAAGGTGTCCAGAAATCTAGGGGCTATTCAAAGAGACTATGCTCTGCCAATATGCTTGCCAGTTCTTCGGCTTTCACGTTTTGCTCCAACCCCTTTGCAGTTAATCCTTCTTAACCAGTTTTCGCTGCATGAATGTGACAATAATCACAAATTGTAAAATTGATTGGACAAAATGGACATCTAAACCAAACTAATTGATAAAATTGCTAAATTAGGACTAGACAAGCCGACTTTGTTTCACGGCGGCACCGATAAAAGACGCAAAAAGAGGATGTGGTTCAAATGGCTTGCTCTTCAGCTCGGGATGATATTGCACGCCGACAAACCACGAGTGATCGGGCCGTTCGATAGTCTCAGGCAATAGGCCATCGGGAGACATGCCTGAGAAGATCAAGCCATCCTGTTCCAGTTTGTCGGTATAGGCATTATTCACTTCATAGCGATGACGATGGCGTTCCGATATTTCGGTCGCGCCGTATATCTTGGAGATCAGGCTGTCCGGGCGTAGATTGGCTGGATAAGCTCCCAAGCGCATGGTTCCGCCCAAATCGCCACCTTCCTCACGTTTCTCAATCCCCTCTTCGGTCATCCATTCGGTAATCAAACCAACCACCGGTTCGGACGTTTCTCCAAATTCAGTCGTCGACGCGTCGGCTATGCCAACGGACCGCAATCCTTCAATACAAGCCATATGCAGACCCAGACAAATTCCGAAGAATGGGACGTTTCGTTCACGGGCAAAACGGACGGCGGCGATTTTCCCTTCTGAACCACGGCTTCCAAAGCCGCCTGGAACCAGCACCGCATGGAGCGGTTCCAATTCGTCTAGATCTGGTTGATCACCTTCAAAAAACTCGGCATCGAGCCATTTCACCTTGACCTTTACACGGTTGGCCAGACCACCGTGAAACAATGCTTCCTGAAGCGATTTATAGGCGTCCTGCAAACCAACATATTTACCTACGACGCCAACAATGACTTCGCCTTCGGGATGCTCAATTCGCTCCATCACGTCGAGCCATTTTGCCATATCGGGCTCTGGTGCATCTGAAATGCCAAAGGCATGCAGTACTTCGTCGTCCAATCCCTCTTCGTGATATTGAAGCGGTACATTATATATGTTGCTCGCATCCAATGCAGGAATAACTGCTTCTTTTCGGACATTGCAAAATTGGGCGATTTTGGCTCGTTCACCATCGGGAAGCGGCCGCTCACAGCGACATAATAGGATATCGGGCTGGATTCCCAGCGATGTAAGTTCTCTGACGCTATGCTGCGTTGGCTTTGTTTTCAACTCACCGGCTGCTGCGATAAACGGCACCAGTGTAACGTGGACAGAAATGGCATTCTCGCGCCCAACCTTGTTCCGTAACTGGCGAAGCGCCTCGATAAAGGGAAGGCTTTCAATATCGCCGACCGTTCCGCCAATTTCGCATAATACGAAATCGACATCATCAAGCTGATCTTGCGCAAACTCTTGAATGGCATCGGTGACATGCGGGATTACCTGAACTGTCGCTCCCAGATAGTCACCGCGCCGTTCCTTGGTAATGATCGACTGGTAAATCCGCCCCGATGTTACATTATCCGACTGTAATGAAGGCACACCGGTAAACCGTTCATAATGTCCCAAGTCCAGATCAGTCTCTGCGCCGTCATCGGTCACATAGACTTCGCCATGTTGATAGGGAGACATCGTCCCCGGATCGACATTCAGATAAGGATCGAGTTTCCGGATTCGCACTGAATATCCGCGAGCTTGAAGCAACGCTCCAAGGCTTGCCGCCATCAGGCCTTTTCCAAGAGATGAAACCACACCGCCGGTAATAAAAATATATCGCGCCATGGGAGGAAAGGCTTAAGGCCAATCCAGTGCAATTGGCAATCCCGCGAATCCCGAAAAGTGAAATTTATCTGTTGATAAGTTTCATTTTAAATGAATTTACTCATCTAGCGGGATCGCGCTATTGCCATTTTGCGGCGCAGATTGCTCGTTTTCTTCCTCGGCAGCAGCTGCGGCTGCGGCAAGCGGATCATCACCGGCCAATGGAACCGGATCATTGGAAGGCTCAATGGGTTCGGCAGGTGCAGTTGGAGCTGCAGTATTGCGCTCCAAACTCTGGTCAATAGTTTCCGGCTTTCCCTCCGCAGCGGCCAAAACCGCCAAAGCGATCGACAAAGCTACAAACAATACCGCCAGGATTGCCGTTGTTCGCGTCAGCAAATCCGATGCACCGCGCGCAGACATCATGCCCGATGGTGAGCCGCCTACACCCAGACCGCCGCCTTCTGACTTCTGCATCAATATGATGCCGACCAACATCGCTGCGACAATAGCTTGTAATACGGTCAGAAAGAGAAACATGGCAGTTCCGGACTATGCTTGTTTAATGGTGCAGCGCACATAGCGATTGGTCGGTGGTTATTCAAGCAGCGATGCACAACAATGACGGGAGCAACGAGCGGTTTGACGCAGCGATATCGGTTAAATGGTCTTCAATGTGGATAATTGTCTACTGAGCATTGAGGATATTGGCCAAACTAACTCCACTCACTCCACATTCAAAACCGCATAAACAACGCAGATCTATATATCTTTCTGATCGCGCAACAAATCCTGCAACTTCTCAAGGGCGGTTTTCTTTATCTGACAAACTCTCGCCGCTCCGATGTCCATCGTCTTGCCGATTTCGTCGAGGTTCATTTCCTCAACGAAATAGAGCTGCAAAATCATCGCTTCTCTCTCTGGCAATGACGATATAGCAGCGGCTAGGGATTCTTTTTGCTGAACTCTCTCCAGCGCTTCGTCGGCTTTTTCGGTCTGATCCTCAAACCACATATTATGATCGGAATAGATTTCGTCCATCGACTTAAAATCAATCTTATTCGATTGGTCAAAAGTGTTGCGGAAACTATCAGCATCCATATTCAATTCGTTCGCTAGTTCTGCTTCATTTGGTTCTCGCCCAAGCTCATTGGAGAGTTTTATTTGGGTCGCTCGCAGCTTCTTGCGAAAATCCAAACCCTCGATCTTCAAAATCTCGCGCGGCTTCGACCAGTGCGACCATGCCGATCTGTAACAGATCTTCAATCTCCACTGCGGAAGACATCCGTCCATGAACATGCCAAGCCAATTTTCGGACGAGGGGCAAATGACTGCTGATCAATTGTTCCTCATCCTTAGCATCCGGCTTTGCACCATATGTTAATCCAGCCAGACTGGGATCATGATAGGTCATGTCCGATCTTCCTCTTTTTCAGGTTCAGGAGTTGATTCCAGGTCAGTATCCGTGGAGCGCTGGCTATCGGTCAGACCCGAGTGATTACCTACAACCGCAACAACCTCGACGGCCTTGTCGTCCGGTAATTCTTCAAAAGACAGGACGGGCGTTTCCGGGAACCGCGGCTTGATCATCCTTAACAATACTCCGGATGCCGGGGGAGGTCACAATTGCAAACCCCCTGGCCTGCGCTTTAATAGGGCGAGCAGCTTCTTCAAAAGCCGCTACAATTTGGTTCGCAAGCGACGGCTCAACCGAGTAGGCGGTATCTCCGTTGGCGCTGACGGCGCCCGTTAGCAATCGCTCAAGCTCAGCGTTGAGCGTCATAACGGGCAACGGCATGTTGATCGGCACAAGCGACTGGATGATCAACGAGCCAATTCTTTTACGGACACCATCAACAATTGGATCCAGCGAATAGGTTTCGCCTTGCTGCTCGGCAGCTGATTCCACCATCGCCTCCGCCAATTTACGAAAATCCTTGAGCGGCACGCCTTCAGCCAGAAGTGCTCTGCAAATCGACATTATCTGGAACAGGCTGAGCGGTTTGGGTGAACCGCCCCGGGATTGCCGGAGGCTATTTGGTTTAAGTTACGCTGCCACGGGTGTTTCGTCCAGCGTAGCATGATAGTTTTTCTCAGCTTGTGCTGGCGGGATGTTTCCGGCTGGTTCAAGCAGCCTTTTATTGTTGAACCAGCCGACCCATTCCAGCGTAGCATATTCAACGGCTTCAAACGAGCGCCAGGGACCGCGCCTGTGGATGACCTCGGCTTTGTAAAGGCCATTGATTGTCTCGGCCAAAGCGTTGTCATAGCTGTCACCAACGCTACCGGCCGATGGTTCTATCCCTGCCTCCGCCAAGCGTTCTGTATATTTGATTGATACATATTGGCTGCCACGGTCACTGTGGCGGACAAGGCCGCTACGATGCGCTGGCTTGCGATCATGCAATGCTTGTTCCAGGGCATCCGGAACGAAGCCTGCATGGGCTGTTCTGCTAACCCGCCAGCCAGCGATAGCGCGGGCATAAACATCAATGACGAAAGCCACATAGATAAAGCCCTTCCATGTGGCGACGCAGGTGAAGTCAGACACCCACAGCATATTGGGTGCCGGCGCATGGAACTGGCGGTTTACGTGATCGAGCGGACAAGGCCGAGCGGACAAGGCCGAGCGGACAAGGCGCTGTCTTATCGCTGACTGTCGTGCGCACCGGTTTGCCGCGAATGACGCCTTGCAAACCCATATCGCGCATCAGCCGTTCCACAGTGCAGCGCGGGGCATCAAAGCCTTCGCGCTTCATCTGTCGCCACACCTTGCGGTATCCATAAACTCCGAAGTTCTCGGCAAATACACGCTTGATCCCTGGCTTCAGGACCAGGTCACGTTGTCCACGCACTGACAGTCGCGCCCGGTCTCTGCGCTTGGCAACGTGGTCATGATAAGTGGATGGGGCGATAGGCAGAACCCTGCACATCGGCTCGACCCCGTATGTTCCACGATGACCGTCAATAAAGGCGATCATCTCTTGAACGGGCGGTCGAACTCCGCCTGAGCAAAATATGCTGATGCTTTGCGCAATATCTCATTGGCTTGCCGAAGCTCCCGATTCTCACGTTCCAGTGCCTTCATACGCTCTGCTGTATCTGTTGGAATACCAGCGCGCCTCCCGCTATCGACTTCTGCCTTCTTGACCCATTCATTGAGGGTCTGAGGCACACAGCCTGTCTTCCCGGATATCGAGACTGCCGTCGCCCAGCGGGATGAATAATCCCCTGAATGATCCAGCACCATCCGTACCGCGCGTTCCCGTACCTCAGGTGAAAATTTGTTCGTTGGCTTGTTCATAATGGCTCCTTCTACTCATGAGTTGGAGCCTCCGGCAATCCCGGGGCGGTTCAGGGTGTCAAACCCTCCGCGAGTTGAGGAGCGATTTCCTTAAGATTGTCAAGTAAGCCCTGCGCTTCATCCATACCGAACAATTCGGAGGCATTTAGCGAAATCAGATGATTGAAATGCGTTGCTATCACAGTAGACGGATCAACCACAGTATAACCGGAGACCACGGCTTGACTTCGTTTTTCCGGTGCAATCCAGATCGCATCCAGGCCAAAGGTTGGATTCCTGCAAGTGCGTCCATCAACCGTCTCTTCAATGTCTCCGCTGTCAAGCGCCAGCAAGTCTTCCGGCCAGACACTGTCTTCACCGAGTGTGACGCCGCTAATCTGGATTCGAGAGCTATTCGGATCGAGCGACATATTGTCTTTCACGCGCACGAGCGGCACCACAAAACCAAGTTGGCTGGACAATTGGCGGCGGATGCCCGTTAGTCTCTGCATCAGCGATTCGCTCTTGCGCCCATCGACCAGTGGAACCAGCGCATATCCGATTTCAATGTTCAGGACGGCGGTGTCGGTAACATCCGTCCACGCAATATGATTGGCTGGCTCTGGCACTTCAGTCGCTACCGGTGCGACGACCTCCTTGGAGCGAACATGCAATCGCCATGCGAAAAAGCCGGCAATTGTAGAAGCTGTGAGAACGATAAAATGCGGCATTCCTGGCAGAATACCCATGATAAAAAGTATGCCCGAAACGGGAAGCCAGGCCTTGGCATGCCCGAATTGGCTGCCGATCTGGCCAGACAGGTTCATAGGCGAGGCAACACGGGTGACAATAGCTGCCGCTGCGATTGATAATAGTAATGCGGGCACTTGCGCAACCAATGCATCGCCGACTGCCAGCAACGGCATCGCCTTTTACAAATTTGGAGGCCCCGTCCATGGAACCGTAGAAATCGGATTCAGTCGCAACAGCTTCGCGACGACCCTTGGCTTCTTCTGGTGTTAAGAGACCGGCATTGAGATCAGCATCAATGGCCATCTGTTTACCCGGCAAAGCGTCAAGCGTGAATCGTGCCGTAACTTCTGAAACGCGGCCGGCACCCTTGGTGATAACGACCAAGTTGATGATCATCAGGATAGTGAAGACAAAAATCCCGACCACATAGTCGCCACCAATCAGGAAATTGCCGAATGCTTCGATGACATGTCCCGCAGCGTCCGGACCCGTATGTCCCTGAACCAGGACCACCCGCGTTGATGCTACATTTAAGAGTTATTGTCAAAAGTAGTGTCTGGCAAGTTAATCATGCGGCTGCCTTGTCAGGCAAATATGCACGATCTGACCGTTGTGTCAGTCATTCTTGTTGAAATTTTTATCATTTCACCCCATAATGACTGTGAGGGAGTTATAACCGGATCTGGTGTCTGGAAGAATTTGAAGTATGGGGCGTGCCTTGCTGAAATCGTTTTTGTCTGGAAATCGAAAGTAGCAAGAGGAGCCCGCCACACATGGCAAAAGATACTGTGATTGATCCGGGTAGACCGGAGGGAATTGAACCACTGACAGAACTACTCAGACCGGGTGCGAAGCAGTTAATCGCCGAAGCGGTCCAGGCAGAGCCGGATGAGTTGATGACAAAGTTTGATGGTCACAAAACGGCTGACGGACGACAGCGCGTTGTCCGCAGTGGCCATCATCGCGAACGAGAGGTGATTACAGGGGTTGGCAAGGTCAGCGTCGAGGTGCCGAAGATCCGTAGCCGTGAAGGTACGCCGGAATGTTTTCAATCTCTGGTTGTACCGCCCTGCATCCGGCGAACGGCGACGCTGGACGCGGCGAACCCCTGGCTTTATTTGAAGGGTGTTTCGAGTGGCCAGATGCAGAGCGCACCGGAAGCTATTGCCGGCCCCGAGGCTAAAGGGCTGCCGGCCAATGTCGCGGGGCGTTTGAAGCGGCAATGGGAAGCTGAATACAAGCAATGGTGTACTCGAGCGGTGTCTGATGAATGGGTCCATATCCGGGCTGATGGCATCTACAGTGGTCTCAGAGGCGACGATGGCCGATTGTGCTGCCTGGTTATCATCGGCGTGAACAGCCGGGGTCACAAGCACTTCCTGGCAATCGAAGATGGTGTCAGGCAGTCAAAACAGAGCTGGCGTGAGGTGTTGCTGTCTCTGAAACAACGGGGTCTGGACCAACCCCCGAAGTTGGCAATTGGAGACGGCGCCCCGGGCTTCCGGGCCGCAGTGGAGGAAGTGTATCCGGAGACGGGCGTTCAACGTTGCTGGCAACGTTGCTGGATGCACAAGACCGGCAATGTGCTGAACTATCTGCCGAAGTCTGTCCAGGAGAAAGCGAAGCAGGGTCTGCATGATATCCGGATGGCAGAAGATCGAGCTGATGCAGCAAAGGCGTTCGATAATTTTGAGGAACGTTTCGGTGCAAAGTACCCCGAGGCGGTGGAATGCTTATCGAAAGACCGTGACGCGTTGCCGGCATTTCATGACTTTCCAGCGGAACACTGGACCCGTATCAGGACAACCAATGTCATTGAGTCGAGTTTTGCGACGATCCGGCATGGAACACGCCAAGCCAAAGGTTGTGTCACGCGCAATACGATGTTGACGATGGTCTGCAAGATGGGATTATGCGCAGAAGATTCCTGGCGCAAATTGAGAGGCTTCAGACACCTGGCGAAGGTGATTGAAGGCGTGAAGTCTAAAGATGGAAGCGAGGTGAACAAGGACGACATGCCAGCCGCATGATTAACTTGCCAGACACTACTTTTGACAATAACTCGTTGTGAGGCGGTCAAAACCCCATGTTTTGGCCGATGAAACAGTCAATTTGGGTTTGAAGCGATGCCAACACCAAAACGCACATATGCGCGCTACACAACAGACGGGATTGCCTTGCTCGGCAAGATGATCCGTCTTGGTCGTAAGCAGCGGAAGATCACGCAGGTTGAACTGTGTGAGCGGTTAGGCATTGCCCGAGATACGCTTCAACGTCTTGAGAAAGGCGATCCCAAGGTTGAGATCGGTATCGTTTTTGAAGCTGCCACGCTGGTTGGCGTAAAGCTGTTCGATAGCGACGAAAAGGCAGTGCGCCAGCTGTCGGATCAAACCGATGATCGCATCGCCGTCTTGCCAAAGCATGTCTACAAGACTGGAAAGAAGGTGGTCGATGAGTTCTAAGCCACCACGCTATGATGAGGCCTATGTCTGGGTCTGGCTTCCCGGCAAGACGGAGCCCGTTATTGCCGGACGCATGAGTGCCGAAAACGGTCTTGTCCATTTCAACTACGGTAAGAGTTATCTTGAGCGTGAGGATGCTATCCCGCTCTATCTGCCTGAGCTTCCGCTTGAGGCTGGGGAGCTTCCGCTTCCCGATGGTCTTACCATGCCCAGCAGTCTGCGCGATGCAGCGCCGGACGCTTGGGGCCGCCGTGTCATTCTCAACCGCAAGTTTGGCGTCAAAGGCAATGAGCTCGACGATCTTGAGCTGTCGGAGCTGACTTTCCTGTTGGAGTCAGGATCCGATCGCATTGGTGCGCTCGATTTTCAGCTCTCACCCAGCGAGTACGTTCCACGTTCCGCCGACAATCCGACACTGGAGGAATTGATCGAATCCGCAGAGCGCGTCGAGCAAGGCATTCCTTTGTCAGCCGAACTGGACCAGGCACTGCACCACGGCAGTTCCATTGGTGGCGCGCGCCCTAAGGCGCTGATTGAGGATGGCGACACCAAGCTTGTCGCCAAGTTCTCTTCATCGTCAGACATCTACAGCGTTGTGAAGGCGGAATTCATCGTAATGCGCCTTGCCAAGCTTTGCGGTATTGACGCAGCGCCCGTCTCGCTGGTTGCGGCCTCCGGCAAAGACGTGCTACTCGTTGAGCGATTTGACCGCGCCCGCGCAGGAAAAAACTGGGAGCGCAGATTGATGGTGTCAGCGCTGACCATGCTCGGCCTTGATGAAATGATGGCGCGCTATGCCAGCTATACCGATCTTGCAGAAATCATCCGGCACCGATTCACTGCGCCCAAAGACACGCTCAAAGAGCTGTTCGCTCGCATTGTCTTCAACATTTTGTCGGGTAACACCGATGACCATGCCCGCAACCATGCCGCCTTTTGGGATGGTGCGGAGCTGACGCTGACGCCAGCCTACGATATCTGCCCGCAGGGGCGGGCAGGGCAGGAAGCGGGGCAGGCTATGGAAATCACTAGGGACAATCGCGCCAGTCGTCTCGCAAGCTGCATAGACGCTGCGCACCATTTCCTGTTGTCTTCTGCCGAGGCTATTGACCTCATCGAGGCCCAACTGCGCTGCATTGGCCAGAATTGGGCTGGAGTCTGCGAAGAGGCTGCGCTCAGCGAAGCTGATCGTAATCTGTTCTGGGGACGCCAGTTTCTCAATCCCTATGCTTTCACAGCCCTGGAAGGCGATGCCGCTTCACTGGCTGTCTTGGGAGAGGAAATTCGCGAGGGTGTCAGGTAAAATTGGACGTGCTTTGGCCGCAAACCTGCCAGCAGCTCACCAGAACTCACGGTAATTCATAGTTCCTGACCGCCACAT
The DNA here is from genome assembly GCA_951813595.1 of uncultured Parasphingorhabdus sp. GTDB lineage: Bacteria > Pseudomonadota > Alphaproteobacteria > Sphingomonadales > Sphingomonadaceae > Parasphingorhabdus. The sequence continues at coordinate 296,971 of CATOTQ010000004.1, forward strand.
GCAAGCCTCAATTCAAGCTGTCAGAAGTCACAGTGTCAGGAGTGCTGCGTTTAGCTACTCGTCATAAGAAAGCAGACCAAAACCAAAATAATTGAAGGGGTTTGCAAATGGATGGCGATAATATTCTGACCATCGCGCAGCTGGTTTCGGTATTTCCGGCATTTGGAGAAAAGACCGTCCGCTGGTGGATTTACAACGGAAAAAGCAACGGGTTTGAGGCCTGTCTTATCCGCATCGGCTCACGCATCTATATCGACAAGAAGCGCTTTGTCGCTTGGGTTGATCGACATCGCGAGGTTGCCGACGCTGCCCGATATGAGCAGCATCGAACCGCCCGTATCCTGGATGTTGAATAGGCTTAGCCATCTTATGTGCACGTCGCAGCTTTAGGCCTGCGACGTGCGCATGGGATATTGTGGAGCCGATCTATAGACAGGGCCTAATGAAACGGGTTCTCGCTGAAGAGCGGCGTTCCGTTAGGCGCGAAGATATCCTCCAGCAGATAGTTGAACTTGCGTGCCACGATTACCTGCTGGCCACGAAAGAAAATCATCTGATTTTCAGGATCGGCGCTTGTTACTTCATTGGGCGTGAACAGCGGGCGGGCTCCCGACGCCAAATTCATGCTGCCATCATTGATGATGAGACCGCGATCATTGGTATAGCTGATTGTCGGGATGGTGGTTTCACCGCTCATCAGACTGACCAGCTGGGCAGTTTCAACATCGGATACACCGAAGAATTGCTTTACCGCGCAATTGGAGATGATGCTGTGCGCTTTGTCTCCATAGATAACGGCAAGCTGCTTCAAATCCTGGGCGAACAGCCAGAGATTAACGCCATAGCCAGCCAGGAAAGCTATCTCTTCCTCAACGAGCTTCATACGGCCGAGTGCTGGAAACTCATCCAACATGAAGAGAACCGGCGTATCGGGCTTCTTGCTTGATCGCTTCATCTCCAACGCAGCCATGCCAAAGAATAACCGCACGAAGGGAGCCGTCATCCGCAGCCTGTCCGGCGGAAGCACCAGATAGATCGTGGTGTTTGAGCTTTTGAGGTCTTTGAAGCTGAATGTGGATTGCGCCGTGTCATTTACCAGTCGCTCGCTATCGAGAAAACCGAGATAGGAATCGAGCGTGCTCAGGACATTCTCGCGCACCTTGTCATCAGCACGGCTGAGAACATCCGAAGCCCTACGCACAACAGTGTTCTTACTCGTGCCCATTGCGGCGAGCATTTTCTCGAACTCTTCCTTACCTTGAGTGAGTAAGTCACGGACTGAGCCGAGTGTTCGATCCGCCTCTGGCAGGTCAAGATGGATGTGGACAATCAGGCCGGTCAGGAAATTGCGGGCGGAATTGCCCCAGAACTCATCCTTGCCGGGTGCGTCAGGAACCAGAAGCTCGGCCATGTAGCGCGCATCTTCCCAAGGATCAGTGCTATCGGCAAGCATATCGAAAGGGTTCCATTTCCCCTTGCCAATGCCTGCCAGTTCATCATCCGCAAAAGGTGCAAGTATTTGCACGTTCTGGCCCATCGCCTGCCGACGCTTTGCAGTCACCGCAGCATTCTCGCCTTTGATGTCGTTCACGATGACCGAACCGGAGTAATGCAGCAGATTGGGAATGACCGCTGAGACGCCCTTGCCTGAGCGTGTTGGGGCAATGGTAAGGACATGACCGGCATCGTTAAACGTCACCGCCGCCTGCTGCTTATAGGCGATATGCCCGAGCAAGAGTGGATCGCAATTTCCGCTGCCCATCTTCTGCTGAAGATCCTTGGGGGCAAACCTGCACCGGCTTCGATGATCTGATCCGGCATCATGATATAGGCCGAGCCGAACTGGAACTGCATGGGCTTGCCCCATGGCTTGTTTCCTTTGGCGGCTGCCTCTGCCTGACCACGCCGGAAGCCATCGCGGTAGCTCTTGCGCATATGATAGAATAGATAGACGGCAAAGCCGATGCCCAGAAGAATGAAGAATAGTGTTGGGTCCATAAAGCCTCCCATATCCTGACCGCTTCAAGCAGCTTCTATTCAAGACTATAGTGGCAGATTCCAATAAATCAGCCTTTTCTGATCCTTACTGGAGCTGCGTGAAGGTCATTGCTTTGTTCAGACTGTCTGCACTCACCTTGTCTCCTACCGCGCTTGGCGGCCTTTCCCTTGTGATGGCTGTCTAGCGTCGCAGTGGCTTTAGGCGCGCAAAGGCGCGTCGGTAGTTTCTTCCCCGCCGTTCTAGCGAACGGCTCCTCGCGCCGCTGCGCTTCAAGAAACCGTCTCCTTACCCTCGTTCGCTTTGCTGCCGTCCTTCGGATGCGCGCAGCCACATCACCGCTTGGTCGAGCCTCACGAAAGGCCGCAATCAAGCGCGGTCTCCAAAACAAAGGAGGCAAGACTCATGCGAACTGTAAAACAATTATCCCGCCCACGCCGCGACATTCATCAGCAGGTGACAGATAACATCATCTCCGCGATCGAAGCGGGTGTCGGTGAATGGCAGATGCCTTGGCACCGCTCAGGCAAGGGCCTGAACCGTCCCGTCAATATCGACACCCGCGCGCACTATCGTGGTGTCAACACCCTCAACCTGTGGGTTGCGGGCGAAGCGCGCAGCTACACTGAAGGCGTATGGGGCACCTATCGCCAGTGGCAGAACCGTGGCTGCCAGGTTCGCAAAGGCGAGAAAGGCTCGCTTGTCGTCTTCTACAAAGAGCTGGAATTTGAAGATCAGGATGCTGATACCGGCATGACCTCGACCGAGACCCGCCTCATGGCGCGCGCGTCTACCGTCTTCAACGCCGAGCAGGTTGATGGCTATGAGCGCGAACCGCTGCCCATGCCGGAAAATCCCGCAACGCCTATCGAACAGGCTGAAGCCTTTGTCGGTGCGAGCAAGGCTCTCGTGCGTCACGGCGGTGGCCGCGCCTACTACAATCCCAATCAGGATTTTATCCAGATGCCCGAGCGTGAACGCTTCCTTGGCACTGCGACCAGCACAGCGACTGAAGCCTACTATGGGACGCTCCTGCATGAGCTGACCCATTGGACTGGCCACAAGAAGCGTTGCGAGCGCGAATTTGGCAAGCGCTTTGGCGACGAAGCCTATGCGATGGAAGAACTGGTCGCTGAGCTGGGTTCAGCGTTCCTATGCGCCGATATCGGGATTTCACCGCTGCATCGCAAGCGTCGAAAGCCGCTGACTTTCTCGCTGGGCTTCGCGAGAAGGCTGCGAATGCTGACGCACTTGAGGCCGCCGCATAGGCGGCCTTATTCTCTAACTGGCACTCCAATCAGTTGACGCAAGCGCTCACGGACTTCTTCGTATACCGGCACGGCGACATCTTCTCCGACCTCCACAGTAACTGCCAGACCATAAGGAATGGCGTCGTCAAGCTCGCCTGCTGCTGCCTTGCAAGCATCTTTAATACAAGATCGCCGTCATCGGCAAATGCCTTCGCCTCATCACCTTCCCACCTGCGGTGATAAACGGTGCCTCTCCCGAAGGCGTTGTGGGAAGGTTGTTGCTTCGAATTGCTGACGCCCAACGAAAGCCCTTTGTCACTTCCAGGCTCTACCTCGAACTTCGCCATGCGGTACATTCGATGGTCGGTATTTAGCGGCGTGAACCACCCGACGGTGGCGGTAACGGCTCTGAACCCAGCCATATTTTCGAGTTGGGGTGGCAGCGGAATGCGGAATTCATCGGTTTCCTTCGCGTGAATGGTGTTCCATCCAATCATGGTCGCGCGCCGCTCAGTGCAGTCGATTACCTTCCCTATATCGACCATCCCGAATCCCAAAAATCGAGTGGCGTCCTCCCTCTGGTGTTCCCAGTAAGTGTTCCCGATTTCCTTCGAAATTTCAGCGACTTTTGTCGCTAAGCCATCATCCCATTTTGCCGCATGAACCAGCAATGTTTTTGCGAGTACGGCATGGAAAGCTTCATTCACGCTAGGATGAGGCGGTTCTGCCGGAATTTCATCCAATGCTTCAAGAACCTTTAGCGCGCTGTGTGTGGCCAATGCGGTCGCTACACTCGTACCGCTAAAGTTGAGCTTTCTTGTCAATTCGCCACTCGGACCGGGCGCAGCATCGCCGATGCCAAAAAAGCGGCTTGGTTGCGCGACCGGATACACTGACATCGGCGCCAGATTACTTGTCGTTCGGACGTGCTCTCGACCACCGGGGAGCAAGATTTCCGGCTTTACGCCTCGCAAATAGCCGAGTCCGAGCGCGGAGCTTGGGTTAGGCAGGCACTCTGTCTCATAGGGGTCGAGAGCCATTGGCCCTGATCCGTTAGGTTCGATAGTATCTGCGTGGCACGCGCCAACAGTTAGTGCGTTCATGCCTTCGGATGGTGATAGCAGGCGGCGGGTTGCGCGTTGCCGAAGGATTGCTCGCAGCAAAATGGTTTCGCGCTCTTCGGCTGTGGCAGCTTCAAAGTCGGCCCACGCGGCTACGTCATCCAATGGTATGGGATCTGGGATATTGCCGGCGCTGACGAGCACCAAAACGCCGTACTCCCACGAGAGGTAGTCAATCAGGCGTGCCCAAGGGCTCAAGACACCCGAAAAGCGACGGTTCAGATCACCGAGCGATAGATTGACCACTTTGACGTTGGGTGCGGTTGGCTCAGCATAGCCTTCGCCGACAAACATCCTGAGGAAGCTCCGCCAAACGAGATCGATCGCCAGCTTGTTTGGCGGCATAAGCTCGCGTCGTTGACCATCGAATCCCACTTGCTGTGGGAACATGACAGGGCGAACATATAGTTGGCTGCGAACGGGCGTACTCGGCGTCGGTGCATTCAGGTCTCCATGCACGATAAGTGAGGCCATGCTTGTGCCGTGAATTTGCTCACTTGCCTGTCCGTATTCGGCAGCAAAATGAGTTATAACCGGATCTGGTGTCTGGAAGAATTTGAAGTATGGGGCGTGCCTTGCTGAAATCGTTTTTGTCTGGAAATCGAAAGTAGCAAGAGGAGCCCGCCACACATGGCAAAAGATACTGTGATTGATCCGGGTAGACCGGAGGGAATTGAACCACTGACAGAACTACTCAGACCGGGTGCGAAGCAGTTAATCGCCGAAGCGGTCCAGGCAGAGCCGGATGAGTTGATGACAAAGTTTGATGGTCACAAAACGGCTGACGGACGACAGCGCGTTGTCCGCAGTGGCCATCATCGCGAACGAGAGGTGATTACAGGGGTTGGCAAGGTCAGCGTCGAGGTGCCGAAGATCCGTAGCCGTGAAGGTACGCCGGAATGTTTTCAATCTCTGGTTGTACCGCCCTGCATCCGGCGAACGGCGACGCTGGACGCGGCGAACCCCTGGCTTTATTTGAAGGGTGTTTCGAGTGGCCAGATGCAGAGCGCACCGGAAGCTATTGCCGGCCCCGAGGCTAAAGGGCTGCCGGCCAATGTCGCGGGGCGTTTGAAGCGGCAATGGGAAGCTGAATACAAGCAATGGTGTACTCGAGCGGTGTCTGATGAACGGGTCCATATCCGGGCTGATGGCATCTACAGTGGTCTCAGAGGCGACGATGGCCGATTGTGCTGCCTGGTTATCATCGGCGTGAACAGCCGGGGTCACAAGCACTTCCTGGCAATCGAAGATGGTGTCAGGCAGTCAAAACAGAGCTGGCGTGAGGTGTTGCTGTCTCTGAAACAACGGGGTCTGGACCAACCCCCGAAGTTGGCAATTGGAGACGGCGCCCCGGGCTTCCGGGCCGCAGTGGAGGAAGTGTATCCGGAGACGGGCGTTCAACGTTGCTGGATGCACAAGACCGGCAATGTGCTGAACTATCTGCCGAAGTCTGTCCAGGAGAAAGCGAAGCAGGGTCTGCATGATATCCGGATGGCAGAAGATCGAGCTGATGCAGAAAAGGCGTTCGATAATTTTGAGGAACGTTTCGGTGCAAAGTACCCCGAGGCGGTGGAATGCTTATCGAAAGACCGTGACGCGTTGCCGGCATTTCATGACTTTCCAGCGGAACACTGGACCCGTATCAGGACAACCAATGTCATTGAGTCGAGTTTTGCGACGTTCCGGCATGGAACACGCCAAGCCAAAGGTTGTGTCACGCGCAATACGATGTTGACGATGGTCTGCAAGATGGGATTATGCGCAGAAGATTCCTGGCGCAAATTGAGAGGCTTCAGACACCTGGCGAAGGTGATTGAAGGCGTGAAGTCTAAAGATGGAAGCGAGGTGAACGAGGACGACATCCCAGCCGCATGACTAACTTGCCAGACACTACTTTTGACAATAACTCCAAAGCGTCTTGCTCGGTAGCGTAACGCTTCTTTTTCACGCAGATACTCAGCCTCGTGCGCATCGATTGGACAATTGATCCAGGAATTCATGTTTTCTGGCTTGAGGAGCTGACGTCCATTCATCTATTTCCGCCAATGTCCGACCACATTCTTCGAAGAAACCACTTCTGGAGTTGATTAAGCAGACCTGTCTGCAAGAAGAATCTACAACGCCCGAGCCTGACTGTTTATCGACTTCAATAATTGAAACGGTCCTTAAGGCTTTCCCGCGCATCGCGATATTCCTTGGTGAATTGATCAACCATTTCCTGAACGCTGACCACATCATCGATCAAGCCGACACCCTGACCGCAACCCCAGATGTCTTTCCAGGCTTTCTTGTCTGTATTACCGCCAGAACCGAAGTTCATGGTGCTATAATCACCTTGGGGCAGGTTATCAGAATCGAGACCGGCGTTTTCGATCGACTGGCGAAGGTAATTGCCCTTTACGCCGGTAAACAGATCGGAATAGACGATATCGGACGCTTTGCCTTCGACAATGCCGTCCTTGTAGCCTTGGTCAGCATTAGCTTCTGTAGTCGCGATGAACGCGGAGCCGGTATATCCCAGATCAGCACCCATGGCCTGTGCAGCAAGGATTGATGCACCATTGCCAATCGAGCCGGAAAGAGCGACCGGGCCATCAAACCATGACCGGATTTCCTGCATCAATGCGAAAGGAGACAATGTGCCTGCATGGCCACCAGCCCCGGCAGCCACCGGAATCAAGCCATCTGCGCCTTTTTCAATGGCCTTGCGGGCAAAGAAATCATTGATGATATCGTGAAGCGAAATACCGCCCCAGCTATGTACGGCGTCGTTCAATTCAACGCGCGCGCCCAGTGATGTGATGGTGATCGGCACTTTCCATTTTTCGCAGGTCTGCATGTCCTGCTCCAAGCGGTCGTTTGATTTGTGCACGATCTGGTTCACGGCATAGGGGGCTGCGGGTTTATCCGGATTGCCGCGGTTCCATGCCGCCAATTCCTCGGTGATCCGGTGCAGCCATTCATCGAGCATGCTCTGTGGACGTGCATTAAGGGCAGGGAAGCTACCCACAATTCCAGCCTTGCACTGCGCTATTACCAACTCGGGTCCAGAAACAATGAAAAGTGGTGATCCGATGAGCGGTAGACGAAGATTATCGAAAATGGCTGGAAGTGTCATATGGTCCCCGTTGTGAATATATTTTTCGCTCACATAACCCAAGCGGCGTGTGATGCCACTGTTATTTTAATGGGGATTATATAGTTAATTAACCTTGCCGGGGACAGGTCACCGTGAATATAATAGGGCTAAGCCGCTTGGTACGGCCTAGCCCTTGCGCTAAGCGCAAATCTCAGGGTGAAAAGGAGGTGACGCCACGTGAACTTAAAGGTACCTACTAGTCCAGTAATGCTGGAAGGGTTGTAAGGGTGGGAATCACACTATCCCCTGATCGCCATGAGACGGCCCCTGATCGCCATGAGACGGGGATAGTGTAGGTTAACTTTAACCCTAGATCAACCCACTTATGGTTCTGCGCCTTACCACCCTTCAAAATTCCACGTCTGATTTGACATCTCGCTGATCTGTGTGATTCAAGGAGTCTCCACTATTGATATTGGAGGTTGTTTTGGCGGGAAGTGATTATTTTTCAGAGCTTTATTCGAGGATAGAGGCTGATTTTCGGGATCGTCTTCCCGGGTATCACAAGTCTCGGCGGGAGGGCCTGTCGGTGCTGGCAAGCGTGGTTTTGAACACGCGGAGTGTCAATCTGATGGAAAATGCAGCAGCTTTGCCGCGTGAGATTGGGTCGGTGGACCACCGGTATCAGTACATTTCGCGCCTTCTGGGCAATTCCCATATCGATACTGACGAGGTCATGCAGGCCTATGTAGGGGAGATTTTCCGCCGCCAGATTGAGGCCGGAGAAACGACTGTACTGGCCCTTGATCAAAGCAAGCTCAACGAGGGTAACGAGGTCTTGATGCTGTCGGTGCGGATGAGGGATCGAGCCCTTCCGGTCGCCTGGCGTGTGCGCCAGACCAAGGGGCCGATTGGATGGCACGTGCAACACGAGCTTCTGGGAGGTGAGGTGGTAACCCGTGAGATCGCAGAATTGATGCCCGAAGGCATTGTAAAGGCAGAGCTTAATGAAACAGGCGTCCTCACCAACATCGGTGTGCTCCACGAAGACGGACACAAAGAGCCGTGGATCATCGCAATGAGCGTGACCCCATCCGAGTACAAGATACTCGATTACGGCATGCGATGGAGTATTGAGGCCATGTTCTCCGACTTCAAAACCCGAGGCTTCGGCATCACCCAAAGTCAGATCAGAAGACCAGATCGACTGGCGCGCCTCATCCTGGTTCTGGCAATCGCCATGTACTGGGCTGTTTCTACCGGAGCAAACGAAGAATACCACGTCGCGCAACGCGGCGAAAAAAGGGGATCCGAAAAGCCCGACGATCCCTGTGTTCACTCTTCAAAGCAGGTCTGCGCGCCATCAGAAGAGCCATCGCCGGTTACGCAAAAATCCCCAAACTCTGGCAGGTTTGGATAAATTGAAGGGTGGTAAGGAACTGACCAAATTACTTCCTGATCCACCCACTTGCCGTCCTTGATCCGTCCACGAACAACACGAACCATGGTTCCTGGCACTATCCAACCACAAAACCAGCTGCATTGATCTGTATGGGACAGGTAGATTCATCCATTTTCCTCATAGTCAGGGTGTAGCTCGACATCGAGCACGGTGCCCAGATTGAACCAGCCCCCGCCAGCGCCGATCTGAACCGCCCCGGGATTGCCGGAGGCTATTTGGTTTAAGTTACGCTGCCACGGGTGTTTCGTCCAGCGTAGCATGATAGTTTTTCTCAGCTTGTGCTGGCGGGATGTTTCCGGCTGGTTCAAGCAGCCTTTTATTGTTGAACCAGCCGACCCATTCCAGCGTAGCATATTCAACGGCTTCAAACGAGCGCCAGGGACCGCGCCTGTGGATGACCTCGGCTTTGTAAAGGCCATTGATTGTCTCGGCCAAAGCGTTGTCATAGCTGTCACCAACGCTACCGGCCGATGGTTCTATCCCTGCCTCCGCCAAGCGTTCTGTATATTTGATTGATACATATTGGCTGCCACGGTCACTGTGGCGGACAAGGCCGCTACGATGCGCTGGCTTGCGATCATGCAATGCTTGTTCCAGGGCATCCGGAACGAAGCCTGCATGGGCTGTTCTGCTAACCCGCCAGCCAGCGATAGCGCGGGCATAAACATCAATGACGAAAGCCACATAGATAAAGCCCTTCCATGTGGCGACGCAGGTGAAGTCAGACACCCACAGCATATTGGGTGCCGGCGCATGGAACTGGCGGTTTACGTGAGAGGCTGTGTAAAAACGCATTGATTATCGCTATGGTCTGAGCGGCTTTGTTGGAGGCGGTTGCATGAAGCGTTTTGTGGTTGGATCGGATCGTGATCAGACGTTTTTATTGCCGCCATCGCTTGAGGATTATGTGGATGAAGATAATCCGGTCCGTGTGGTGGATGCGTTTACCGACGAACTGGATTTGCGGGAACTGGGATTTTCTGGTGTTGATCCGAAGGACACGGGTCGCCCGGCTTATCATCCAGCGGTGATGCTCAAAATCTATATTTACGGCTATCTCAATCAGGTACAGTCGAGCCGGAGACTGGAGCGCGAGGCGGGCCGCAATCTCGAGCTGATGTGGCTAACCGGCCATCTGGTCCCGGACTTCAAGACAATCGCCAACTTCAGGAAGGACAATGGCCCAGCGATCCAATCCGTTTGCAGTCAGTTTGTGGGGCTATGCCGGGAGCTCGGTCTGTTCGCCAAGGCTGTGGCTGCGATAGATGGGTCGAAGTTCAAGGCTGTGAACGCACGCGAACGCAATCATACACGAGGCAAGCTGAAACGCCGGATTGATCAGGTGGAAAAGAGCATAGCGCGCTATCTCCAGTCACTTGATGCAGCGGACATGCACGATAGCGACGTTGCTGAGGACCGGACGACACAGCTGCGCGAGAAGATCGTGTCCATGAAAGCCAAGCTCCACGAGCTTTGCGCCAAAGAAGCGGAGGTCATCGCTCATCCTGATAAGCAGATATCGCAGACTGATAGCGATGCCAGAGCCATGTCCACGAGCATGAAAGCCTCCGGCATGGTGGGATATAACGTACAAGCTGCTGTGGACACCGGGTACCATCTCATTGTGTCACATGAAGTGACCAATGCACCGCATGACCGGGCCTTCCTCGCTCCTATGACGGAGAAAGCCAAAGTGGCCATGGATGCGGAAGAGATAGAGGTGCTGGCTGATCGCGGTTACTTCAGCGGACCGCAGATCAAGGCATGTGAAGAACAGGGTGCGACGCCGCTTGTGCCAAAGCCCAATACATCAGGCTCTAGGGCAGCAGGCCGGTTCGATAGAAGTGATTTTATCTATGAAGCAGAGACAGACACTCTGCGCTGTCCTGCAGGTGAAGAACTCATCCACCGCTTCACGACAGAAGAAAAGGGGCTGACGCTGAACGCCTATTGGTCGAGCAAATGCCCAGACTGCAAAATCCGATCACAATGCACCACAGCCAAATACCGGCGCATCAAGCGCTGGGAGCACGAAGCCGTGGTCGATGATATGCTCGTACGCCTCAACAATCGCCCCGATGCCATGACCATCCGCAGACAAACGGCTGAACATGTCTTTGGAACACTCAAAAGCTGGATGGGACCGTGCCACTTCCTCACCAAAGGCATCAAAAACGTCGCCACAGAGATGAGCCTCTCGGTTCTCGCCTATAATATCAAACGCCTCATCACCATCATGGGCGTCAAACCGCTCATCAAAGCGATCCGGGCATGATGGTTCTGCGCGCCTGCTGAAATTATCGGCAAAAATCTGACCTGAACGAAAAAATACCCCACGACAGCGCATGACAAACGCGTTTTTACACAGCCTCGGGATCGAGCGGACAAGGCCGAGCGGACAAGGCGCTGTCTTATCGCTGACTGTCGTGCGCACCGGTTTGCCGCGAATGACGCCTTGCAAACCCATATCGCGCATCAGCCGTTCCACAGTGCAGCGCGGGGCATCAAAGCCTTCGCGCTTCATCTGTCGCCACACCTTGCGGTATCCATAAACTCCGAAGTTCTCGGCAAATACACGCTTGATCCCTGGCTTCAGGACCAGGTCACGTTGTCCACGCACTGACAGTCGCGCCCGGTCTCTGCGCTTGGCAACGTGGTCATGATAAGTGGATGGGGCGATAGGCAGAACCCTGCACATCGGCTCGACCCCGTATGTTCCACGATGACCGTCAATAAAGGCGATCATCTCTTGAACGGGCGGTCGAACTCCGCCTGAGCAAAATATGCTGATGCTTTGCGCAATATCTCATTGGCTTGCCGAAGCTCCCGATTCTCACGTTCCAGTGCCTTCATACGCTCTGCTGTATCTGTTGGAATACCAGCGCACCTCCCGCTATCGACTTCTGCCTTCTTGACCCATTCATTGAGGGTCTGAGGCACACAGCCTGTCTTCCCGGATATCGAGACTGCCGTCGCCCAGCGGGATGAATAATCCCCTGAATGATCCAGCACCATCCGTACCGCGCGTTCCCGTACCTCAGGTGAAAATTTGTTCGTTGGCTTGTTCATAATGGCTCCTTCTACTCATGAGTTGGAGCCTCCGGCAATCCCGGGGCGGTTCAATGGCGCATGGGCAGTAAACTCAGCTCCATTGTCACTGCGGATATGGGCTGGCGGGCCATGTCTGGCAAATAGGCCGGTCAATACCACCAGTACATCATCGCTGTTCAGTTCACGTTGGACATGGAGCGGCTGGCACTTCCGGCTATGCTCATCAATGACGGTGAGCATCCTGAACGCCTTGCCATCACGGGTGCGATCCATAACCAAATCATAGCTCCAGACATAGCTCCAGACATAGCTCCGGACATGGCCGCGATATTGCGGTCTGAGCCTGACGCATGATCCATCGTTAAACCAGAGCCTTCCCCGCTTTGGCTGCTTCTTTGGTATCTTGAGCCCTTCACGCCTCCAGATACGCTCCACTCGCTTGGCATTCACATGCCAGCCGCTGTTACGCAGTAAGCTAGTGATCCGCCGATAGCCATATCTGCCATATATCTGTGCCAGCCGGATGATCTCAGCCGTTAGCGGCTGCTCATCCGGCTTGGTAATGGCTTGTCTGCGCTGAGTGGAACGATGCTGACCAATCACCCTGCAAGCGCGGCGTTCGGAACAACCCAGCGCCGCCTGCACATGATCGACCGCATCTTTGCGGCGCGAAGGGCTCAGTACTTTCCCTCAACGGCCTCCTTCAGGATCAATGCATCCAGTGTCGGATTGGATACTGCCTTGCGAAGCCGCTGATTCTCTTTCTCCAACGCCTTCAAGCGGCGTGCCTGACTTACCTTCAAACCGCCATACTCGCGGCGCCAGCGATAGTAACTCTGCTCTGATATGCCTGGCTCCCGGCATATCGCACCTGTCTTCTCTCCCCAGCAAGCCGAACCTCAGCCTCCCGGAGCATCCCGATTATCTGTTCTGGCGTATATCTTTTACGTGCCATCTATCTTTCCTTTCTCAAGATAAATAGCCGTATCTCTAACTCTCAAGCCGGAACACTTCTATGGGGGAAGGTCAATGATCGGACGGCGATCGCCTTTCGGAGCACCAACCAGTTTTGGCGACTCAGCCGCAAATTTCAGGGCATCAAGCGGAAGCGCAAATTCCCGGAGCTGGTTCCACCGATGCCGCCGGGCAAAAACCGCCATCAGGCGTCTTCCTGAATTTGTACTTTTTCCGTGCCATCACCGGGAATGATCTCAACGATGATGTCACCCGCCTCGAGCGATTTGGTTTCAGGTTCCCAGAAACCGTGAATATCATTGCCGCGATAGATGCGCAGACCGATGCCATCATCGATCACGTCATTCATCGCCATGCCAACCTCTTCCTCGGTCACGCTGCGTTGGACAAGCTTTACCCGGCCCGTCGCAGAGGCAAGATCACTCAGATAATCCGATATTCGCGCGCCCTCGCAGCTTCCCGCCAGCAGCAAGCCAGCAAAGCTGACCGGGTTGATCACTGTGGTCGCACCGGCCTGCCTCGCCAGCAGCTCATTATCCGCCGCCTTGACCGATACACTGATCGGCAAATGATAAGCCAGATGCCGTGCCGTCAGCACTATCAAGATGCTCGTATCATCGCGTCCCGCAGAAACAATCAGCGACCGTGCGCGCGAGATCTTCACGTCCATCAACACGCTGTCACGGGTAGCGTCGCCGTTTATGACCGCACAACCGAGACCTTCGGCTATTGCCAGCGCCTCGTCATCTGAATCGACCACGACAATTTCTTCCGGCTTGGTACCGCGTGCGATGAGCTCCGCCACGGCCTCGCTGCCGCAGGTTCCGAACCCGGCGATCACCATATGATCGTGCAAATTGCTTTGAATGAGTTTCATACGCCATCTGTCCCAGGTTTTTTTCAGTACAAAATTATAGGCCGTGCCAAGGAATATAAGCACAACGAAGACTCGAATTGGAGTCACAATCAGCGCATCGAACAATCGCGCGCGTTCGGTCACCGGCGCGATATCGCCATATCCGGTGGTGGTAATTGAAATCATCGTGAAATAAATGACATCCAGAAAACTGACATCGCCGTCATAGCTGTCCTGCAAACCGTTGCGATCAAGCCAGTGCACGGCGATGGCGGCCCCGATCAGGAACAGCACAAATCCGACGCGCAGCGCAATATCAGCCCAGACCGGCAGGCTCGATTGCCGGGTCAGCGAAATATAGTCAGATATCCTGCGGCGTTTACGAGGCATTGGCGCCTATGTCCGCTTCGGCAGATGATTGACCGGCTTGACCGGCTTGCGGTTCTTGCGAATTTCGAAATGCAACTGCGGCTCGCTAACGTAGCCGCTGTCGCCAGCAAGCCCGATGACTTCACCGGCCCTCACCTTCTGCCCGCGTGTAACGTTCAATTTGTCTGCATGGCCATAGGCGGTCACCCAGCCGGAACCGTGATTGATCAGGATCAGTCCGCCAAACACACCAATTTCATCGCCGCTATAGGCAATCACTCCGTCAGCTGAGGCACGAATTGGAGTGCCCTGTGGCACGCCAATATTGAGGCCATCATTGACCTTGCCGCCGCCCTTGCTGCCAAAGCTGGACAGCAAGCGCCCATCAACCGGCCAGGCGAAAGTCCCATTAAAACCGGTAGGAGCTACGACCGGGCGATTGGGCTCGATAGTCTTGCGCCAGTCGGAAGGTTCCGGCGTGGTTGCGGTTGCCACTTCGGTCGTGGCTGGTTGGCCACCGGTAACGATATCGTCGATGTCGAGCTGAAACGCCGCTGCGCGTTGCTCCATGGTCATACTGCCGGGGTTCTCCGGCAATCTGGCAGGCAAGCGTATTTTCTGACCAACGCGAAGAATGAAAGGCTCTTCCAGCTTGTTCAGACTAACCACCTCTTTCCACGGTGCACCATAGGCACGGGCGATGGCAATGCCAGTCTCACCTGCATTGACCTGGTGATAGCGACCGCCGGGAATGACGAGTTCCCGACCAATGCGAATGATGTAAGGATCGACCAGACCATTGGCGTCGGCAATCAAGTGGGAGCCTGCGCCAGTCTTGTTGGCAATCCCGCGTAACGTATCGCCCGGCTGGACAACATAGGTGCCGCCATCAACGTTGCGCGCGTTGGGCGTAACGGTCCGGGCCTCCCACGGTGCGGGTTCCGCCAGCACCGTGCCATCCGTCTCCAGAACTGGTGGCGGGCCGCTGGCTACATCATCATAGCCACGCCCCGGCGGAATACAGGCCGAGACCGCGACAACCAGAACCAGGATCGCAATATTACGCATCGGAGACCCCATTAACCAACTTCCCCCACTTTGAGAACGCATATCTAGCAGCATTTCAGGAGGTTGCCAGTGTTTCAATGCGGAGGGTTTTCGCTAGTTGGCTCTATAATGGAGTGATCTAATCGCTGTAGAGCTTTTTCAGCAGATCCATCGATGCATAGTGAGTCAGGTCCAGATGCAGCGGCGTGACCGATACAAAGCCATCCTCAATCGCTTCCAGATCGGTGCTGTGTGCAGGCGTTTCCACCATCGGGCCTAGCCCACAAACCAGTGATACTCAAACCCGCGCGGATTCTTGTTGGTAACGATCTGCAACCGGCCATAATCGCGAATACCCTGCGACACGACGCGGACGCCTTTGACATCGCTGGCGGGAACAGCAGGAAAATTGATGTTAATCAGCGTCCGATGATCCATGCTCTGCTTGATCAGTGGGCGCAACACCCGCTCGCCCCATTGGCGCGCTGTATTGAAAGACACCTCATCTCCCATCCCGCCGCGTTCAAAAGCTTGACTGATGGCAATCGATGGAATTCCGGCCAGTGCGCCCTCCATCGCTGCGGACACGGTACCCGAATAGGTGACGTCTTCTCCCAAATTAGCACCGCGATTGACGCCAGACAGTAACAGATCCGGCGGGCCGTCTTTCATGATCTTCGCAACAGCCATCAACACGCTGTCGGTCGGCGTACCATCCACCGAATATTGCTGATCGCCACGCTGACGAATACGTAGCGGACGGGTGATGGTCAGCGAATGACCTGCCCCGCTATTCTCCTCCGAGGGCGCAACAATCCAGATATCATTGGAGAAATACTGCGCGATATCGAGCAGCACCTTCATCCCAGGTGCTTCGAAGCCATCGTCATTGGTCAGAAGTATGCGCATATTTTCCTTCTTCATCCTCTCCCATCGGGAGAGGCAACAAGACTTGATGCTTCAGCAGCTTAGTCGCTGTCGGTGAGGGGTTTTGCACTTCACCAGTCACAACCCCTCACCGAGTTGCGCTAGTGAACAAGTTCACAAGCTGCACTTGCCTCTCCCTATGGGAGAGGATTTAAGGTTTCAACACCACCCATATACGGCACAAGTACCTCAGGAACCACGACAGAGCCATCTTCCTGCTGATAGTTTTCCAGCACCGCCACCAAAGTCCGGCCTACCGCCAATCCCGAACCGTTGAGCGTATGCACAGATTGCGTGCCCTTTTTCTCACCATCGGGACGATAGCGCGTATTCATCCGGCGCGCCTGAAAATCTCCGGTGTTAGAGCATGAGGAAATCTCGCGATAAGCGCTCTGCCCCGGCAGCCAGACCTCCAGATCATAAGTTTTCCGCGCACCAAATCCAAGATCGCCGGTACATAGTTCAACCTTGCGATAGGGCAGTTCCAACGATTGCAAAATGGATTCCGCTGCATCCGTCATCCGCTCATGCTCCGCTTCGCTATCCTCGGGCCGGACGATGCTCACCAGCTCGCATTTCTCAAACTGATGCTGCCGGATAAAACCGCGCGTATCGCGACCAGCAGATCCTGCCTCTGATCGGAAACACAACGTCAGCGCCGTCAACCGCATCGGTAACGCTGCCTCATCCAGAATTTCACCCATGACCGAACTGGTCAGGCTGACCTCTGAAGTCGGGATAAGCCAGCGATCATCGGTAGTCCGAAACGAATCTTCGGAAAATTTCGGCAATTTATCCGTGCCGTACATGGCCTCGTCATTGACCAGAACGGGAGGGTTGCACTCAACATAGCCACGCTCTCGCGTCTGCTGATCGATCATATATTGCCCGAGAGCCCGATGCAGACGCGCCATATTTTCTTCTAAAAACGTGAACCGCGCTCCAGAAATTCGGGCCCCAGCTTCAAAATCCATACCCAAGGCCGGTGCAAAATCGGCATGCTCTCGCGGTTCGAAGTCAAACTTCCGGAGTTCACCCCATTTCGATATTTCGACATTGTCATCTTCATTCGCACCGTCGGGCACATCATCGGCTGGCAGATTGGGAATGTTCGCCAGCATATCGCGCAATTTCGCACCAACATCGCGCTCTTTTTCCTCCAGAACGGGCAGGCTTTTCTTCAACTCGCCGACTTCGGCCTTGAGCGTATCAGCCTTATCGGTATCCCCCTGACCCATCGCCTGACCAATCGCCTTCGAAGCCTCATTCCGCCGCGCCTGCGCTTGCTGCAATTCCGTCGCCAGCCCGCGCTTAGTTTCGTCGAGCGCGATAATCTGCGTCGCCACCGGTTCCAGTCCACGCCGCGCCAACGCCGCATCGAAAGCCTCCGGATTTTCACGTATCAGTTTAATGTCATGCATGGCGAAAGCCTATGCCGAGCACAGAGATTTGGTTCAAGTAGATATATATAATGCCTCAGCAGCGACAGGGTTGTTGTCTATCGTTACGAATGATCAAAAACGCCAAAGATGTCTAAAAGTTGAGCGCAATTTATTTTCCAACATTGGCAACAATCCATCCAACACGACCTGTATCTGCCATTCCTAGGTGGCAATTTAGTCAAGTTTGGATACTGCCAAACTGTCTGTCACGCCACCACAAAAAAGCGGCCGGATCGCTCCGGCCGCATCCTGATTGTACTTTTGTCAGCTTTTTAAGCCGCAACCGCCTTTTTGGCTTTGCGGCGGCGGGCGAAGATCGCTGCTGCTGCTGCACCAAAGAGCAGGACGACTGGCGGTGCCGGTAGACGTTGATACGCCGCCCGTTGATGTAGAAACACCACCTGTGGAAGTGCTTACTCCGCCGGTTGAGGTGCTGACACCACCGGTCGAGCTGCTGATGCTGCCCGAAGAGGTTGAGGTCGAACCACCGGTACTGGAGAAGCCGCCGGTTGAAGTGGAAGTTGAGCCGCCGCTGGTCGAGCTGCCGCCCGTAGACGTACTGGTCGAGCCACCACTGCTGGTTGAGGAAATCACAACGGTATCGCCACCGCCGCCGCCGAAGAATCCACCAAAGAATCCGCCTCCAAAGCCGCCACCGCCGCCAAAGCCGCCGCTGCCGCCGATTACGACGGGAACAGAACCACCACCACCTTCAAGCACGGGAATTTCCGGTGGTGGAGGCGGGAAATAGGGAGGAGGAGGAAGCGGAACAGGCTGAGCCGGCGCTTGTGCAATGGTAATGACACTCGGGGCACATGCGGTTTGTGTCGTGGTCTTAACCGTACGACGCGTCCGCTTAACCTTCCGTGCCGGAGCGCCCTTTTTTAGGACACGTCCACGAATTTTCTTTTTCTTTTCAACCTTTTTTACATAAGGAGCCGCTGGCGCTTCCGTCACATGAACTGCACCACCGCCAATCAGCGCACCGCCGCATGTGCAAGCGCATAATTTTGCTAAAGCCATTCGTACCGACATAGTTCTTACTCTCTTCCGCTGTGGAACCGTTTGATCGACCTGATTAAAAAGGTAGGACGCTCTTTCCGAATTCCGGACATGAACCAAAAGCGCAGAAGAAAGTCTTAATCACAATTGCGTTAACCCTGTTTTTGCGAAGAAAATTGGAAAAATTCTTACCGATCACTCACCAAGCAAAGTTAATGTCCCGAATTGAGACCTTTGTGCAGACAAATCTTTCAACGGACGCGAATAATATTACAAATAGGCTTGCCAAAAATCATTACTTTTCCAGCATCATATGCGCGTCGAAATCGTCATATAAAGCAACATTCAGTCGATGTTATCGTGATTTTAAGAATAGTGAGCACTGGTGTATTTTGCGTCTTGTATCGCCGCCACCGCCTAGCTATAGGCCCGCTCATAGTATCAGGTTCTTTGATTTCAGACTATGAAAAAGGTGGAGAATAGAGTGGCATCGACTGCAAAAAAGGCATCAAAGCCCAAAAAAGCAGCTTCAAATTCCGTCGACTTGCCCGCCGGATATGAACCCAGTGAAGACGAAGAGTTCATGAATGATCGTCAATTGAACTATTTCAAGCTTTCTCTTGAACAATGGAAAAAATCCATTGTTGATGAATCCAAGGAAACACTAGCGCATCTGCAGGATGGCCCCATCCAGGAAGCCGATATGAACGACCGGGCATCCAGCGAAACCGATTGGGGATTGGAGCTCAGAACCCGCGACAGACAACGCAAATTGACCGGCAAAATAGATGCTGCCCTGCGCCGGATAGAAAACGGCGAATATGGTTATTGCCAAGTGACAGGTGATCCCATCTCTCTTGATCGCTTAAAAGCGCGTCCTATTGCAACCATGACGGTCGAAGCACAGGAAGCGCATGAGAGAAACGAAAAAATATCACGCGATCAATAGTTTAAAAGAGTTTTCTTCAATCTGACCACCTGTTTTACAGCAACCGATTGAAGGTAACAGATGCGCTTTACCGTTCGGGTCGACTATTGGCGAAACAACATGGCAGAGCCAAATCGGCGAAACTCGACGTAAAACCTTGGTTGATGTTAACCATTTTTCCATCCTTTTGGACTTATATTCCTTGCCATCGACTTTGATTTTACACGATGAAACAGCGGGATGCTTATGCGAGAGCCATATGATGAAAATCTAGGCGCTAACAGCCAAACCAGTGGTCAACCAAAACGGGAGTTGGACCGCGACAGCCTGTTTCTGAAAGCCCAGCTAAAATTTGTAGATGGCGATGATTGCGGCGAAGTCCGTATTCGCAACCTTTCCGCCGGCGGATTGATGGCAGAAGCGCCGGTTCGTGCCAAACGCGGTGACAAGGTAGAGCTGGAACTACGAAACATCGGCGATGTAACGGGCTATGTCGCCTAGGTTGCACAGGGTCGTTTTGGCGTTGCCTTCGACTTCCCAATCGATCCAAAACTCGCTCGCAAACCAGTTGGCCAAACCAAACTGGAGCTTCCCCGTTACCTGCGGCAACAGGCAAAGAAAAACAGACCGCCGGGATACGGCCAGAAACCCTAATAGCCAATTCACAATGTCCCAATATTCTGCTTGATTGGGTTTCGTGGACTCCATAGGACCTCTATTAATCGATTGATTAACAAGGAGAGGAATATGGCGGGCCCGCTAACAGGCATTAACATTATCGAATTTGCAGGAATTGGTCCGGGGCCTTTTTGTGGGATGATGCTCGCTGACCAGGGTGCCAATGTCACCGTGCTGCATCGACCGGGCGGCGCACCCGATCCGCGCCTGGCATTGTCCCGGTCCCGAAATCTCGTGGAAGTCAATCTGAAATCCGAAGAAGGCATCAAGAAAGCGCGGGAACTGGTCAAAAATGCCGATGGCCTGATTGAGGGCTTCAGGCCAAGTGTTATGGAACGCCTAGGCCTTGGGCCAGATATTTTGCTAGAGGATAATCCACAATTGGTATTCGGGCGCATGACCGGTTGGGGCCAATATGGGGCGCTCGCCCATGCTGCCGGTCACGATATCAACTATATTTCCATCTCCGGTGCTTTGCATGCTTATGGCCGGGTGGGAAACAAACCCACTCCACCGATCAACATGATTGGAGATTTTGGCGGCGGCGGCATGTTGCTGGCACTGGGGATGGTCTCTGCCCTACTCCATTCTAAAACTGGTGGTAAGGGTCAGGTGGTTGATTGCGCCATGACAGATGGTTCAGCCGCTTTGATGGCAATGATTTTCGATTTCCACAATATCGGGCAATGGCAAGACACGCGCGGCGTAAACCTGCTTGATACCGGCGCTCATTTCTATGACACATATGAAACTTCGGATGGCAAGTATATCTCGCTTGGCTCAATCGAACCGCAATTTTATGCAGAGCTAAGGAAAGTGTCAGGCCTTGATACCGATCCCGATTTTGACCAGCAAATGAACCCGAAAATGTGGGGCCCTTTAAAGGAAAAGCTTACCAGCCTTTTCAAGACCAAATCCCGTGATGAATGGTGCGAGCTGATGGAAGGAACAGATATCTGCTTTGCACCGGTATTGTCGCTTGCAGAGGCCAAGGAGCATCCACATAATGTGGAACGCGAGACGTTTGTTGATGTTGGCGGCTACAAGCAACCAGCGCCTGCGCCGCGCTATTCGGAAACGGTTTCCAGCAAACCCAAACCACCTGGCTGAACTGAGGCACTATTTGCATAGCTGGCACCGATCGTAAGATCGGTTCCATCTCTTAGGACCACATATTTCCGCCTCCCGGCACGGCGAACTTCCTGGATAAAGTCCCGACGCACAACGGTTGAACGATGAATCCGGACAAACATGCCATTGGGTAAGGCGTCGACCAAAGACTGCATCGACCCGTGGACCAAGTGGCTTTTTTCATGCAGGCAAAGCCGCATATAATCTCGTTCGGCTGTGATATATCCGATGTCAGAGCAACAAATTTGCACTGATCCATCACCTTCCCGGACCCAGAGATATGATTCTTCCGGTTGTTCTTCATCGCCTTTTAGTTGATTCAATCTTACCTTTACCCGTTCTACAGCCTCAGTGAGCAAGGCTTGTTTGACTGGCTTCAGCAAGAAATCAGCTGCCTGCACGCGAAAAGCTCTCACTGCATATCTGCTGTGTGCTGTCGTAAAAATGATTTCCGGTTTTTTACCCTGCAGCCTGCAATGTTCTGCAACCTCAATCCCCGATATGTCAGGCATGTCCACATCGAGAAGCAACATATCTGGGACATGCTGACTGATTATCTGTATTGCCTCGTGACCACTAGATGCCATTCTAACTCGCGTAATGTTCTCGAGCCGCGAACATAATTTCTTGAGACGGTTCCGGGCCAATGGTTCATCATCGACAATGAGTGTATCGACCCCAAAATTACCCATCGTCAATTCACTGTTCGAAGCGCGAATGTTTCATCAGGGATAGTCACCGTTGCAACCGCCATCCCATCGTCACTATTCCTGGTAATCAAGGCGGCTGATGGGCCATAAAGCACTTTCAGTCTGTCGGAGATGTTTGCCAAGCCTTTACCAATATCATCGCTTGCAATCTTCATTCGTCCGGTGTTTCGAATAGAGATTTTGAGCCGATTCTGTTCTTCCAATGCCTCAATCAAAATACGGACTTTTTTGGTTGACCTTGCCACGCCATGTTTAATTGCATTTTCTATCAGCGGCTGAATGATCAAGGCCGGTATTTTCCAATCGGCTACATCCTCGGCAATATTCATTTCATATTGCATCCGGTCTGGGAAACGTACTTTCTCGATTTCCAAATACCGGATCTGCTGCGCGATCTCGTTGGACACCGTGACCATCTCCTCGCCTTCATCATCAAGAACAGCGCGCATGTAATAAGCCAATTCATCAACCAGCTTTTCAGCTTGTTCATTCTTGTTGTCGACCACAAGGCTGCTAACAGAATTTAGGGCGTTGAAAATGAAATGTGGGTTAAGTTGATACCGTAGTGCCCGCTGTTCGCTTTCCCGCGCAATTTTTCTCAGTTTTTGGCTATTTTGAACAGCCGATTCCATTTCTTCATTTTGCGCCAAAGCGAGATAAATTCCGCCCCAAATGATCAACAACAGATAAGGAATTAGTACGTTCGTCGCGCCAATCAAACCGCCAGCTGCGGGAAATAACTCAGGAAAAAAGAGAGGCTTGGTGCCAATCCAATAATTAAGCTGCATGAGTGCGAGTGCCAAAATAAAAGATGGTAAAGTGGAGAAGAATGTAATCCAATGAAAAATATTCCTACCGCCGAGAATTGACATCATCCGATATAATATCCAAGTTGCGATAATCGAGATGAAAGCAACAGACAAATAGGTCGCTACAAAGCTTCCTAGGGGCGATTGTTGACTGATCCTCGCTTGAATTACTGCGAAAACAAAATATCCGGTCCAAACTCCCAAAATTGAACGCCAGGCAATTCCGGTATGAGCTGGAAAAACTCTCTGAGTCCACGATCGTTTTTCGTCCTGTGGTTGCGAAATATTGCGCGAGGATATTGGGACCAAAGCTACCATTTACTCAACTGTCTCTTGGCCAATCGATGTTTCCTCTTCCGCAATGCCGCGCTTGGTTCGCAAGTAAGTAGCGAAACTGGCCAGCCAGTGGCTTCCGGCATAATGGGGAGTGCTGACAGATTTTTCACCTGCATCGCCGTGAACTTTCGCAGCAGCAAGCAATGCGGGATGACGTGCATCACCCTCTGGCAAGGCGCTGGCAATACCTTCAAGCGCCCAGGCCCGGGACAGATTAACACCATCCAGATGCACCAGTTTGCCATCTGTTGGATCGTTGACCACCCCGATTGACAACCAATCTGCGGTGCCATCGGCCGGAATTTGCGGAAGAAACTCGGAAAGCCAAGAAGCAAAATCGGCTGGCGACATCACCCGCCGCATCAAATCTGCCGTCATTAGGCAAGGTGAAAGGAAATCCTCTCCCGATGGCTCATAGGCCAAAGGGCAATTTTTATCGTTTTTGTGAAAGTTCAACGTCTTGCCTGAAATCAGGTTTTCGAATGCTGTATTTTCATTGGTTCGCGCCCAATCAATGAACAAACCAAAAGCAAAGGCAGACTGGTTATGCGTTCCCAGACGAATTGGATAAGCCAGTTTGGGAATCCAGTCGGATATTCTTTTCTCCACAATCGCTTTCAGCGGTTGAAACCGCTCCAGCCATATTTTTGCTTTTCCCGCTTTCGGTCCTTCGCCATTGGAAATTTCCTCAATCTCCGCCATCAATTGCAGGAACCAGGCAAGACCGTAAGGTCGTTCAAAAGACCCTCTATCCTCGCCATTGAAATAGGCAACTTCTCCAGCGATCTTTTCGCTGACGAAATTGCTGTCCAGGGCCGCTTCGATTTCAGCATCCATATCCGGAACAAGATTCTGGCCCCACAAGCGGGTGAGCAACCAATGTCCGTGCACAGCGCTATGCCAGTCAAAACATCCATAAAACACCGGCGTGAGTTTGGCCGGCTCAGCAACATCCTCAGCACTGGTCATCACATGGCTGATTTTATTGGGATATTGTTTGTTAATGCAGTCTAACGCAATGCGAGCGAAGGCATGCTCTACTTTGCGCGGCGCTTGCGAAACACCCGCCGGGTTTGGGGCAATGTTCTTGCGCTCAAACAAACCCTGTTCTTCTCCTGGCTCGTCTTCATCATTTGATTGTACTGAACAACCCGTGATGAAGATTAACGCAGCCATTGTCGGTAAAAGCACAGCTTTGAACTGCATATATCGCTCCTTCGTTCAATCACTCTTTCCTAGAGAGCAATTGACCCGTTGGCAAAAGGCTATAGGGCATTTTGCAGAATTCTCATATTGCCACTTCCGGCCAATGGGTAGCTATCAGGACAACCGAAAATCGCAACCAAACCCGCCATATTTCTGACCGGAAATCCGTTGCGACATATCGCGGTAATGACGTTAACGTCGAGTATCGGGCTGTTGACGATGTTTATCGTCGCTTTTGTGGACCTTCTCTACATCGCTCAGCTTGATGATAGCGCCCTGACCGCAGCAATGGGTTTTGCGGCGACTGTCTTGTTTTTCGGGACAGCCTTTAACATCGGCCTGATGATCGCAGTAAGCGCTCTGGCATCGCGGCGGATTGGTCAGGGCGATCCCGAATACGCGCGTCGCTATCTGACCAATATCCTTACACTTGCCATGCTGATGATCGTTCCAATTTCGATCCTGTTCTTTGTTTTTGCTCCCCAAATTCTGGATCTTGCAGGAGCGACGGGAGATGCCAAGGCTGCCGCGACTAACTATATCCGCATCTTCGCGCCGTTCATGCCATTCGCGGTCGGCGGCATGGTCTGTTCAGGTTTTTTGCGCGCGCATGGTGCTGCACGGGCGGCTATGAATGTTACGCTGGCGATGGGCATTGCCAACGCCATTCTGGACCCGATCTTCATTTTTGGACTGGGTCTGGGAATGAACGGCGCCGCGATTGCTTCCAGCTGCGCAGCGATCATTTCGACGATTGTGGCGGTCATCCCGATCCTCAAAAAATATGGCGGGTTTGAAAAATTTCGCGCCGATTGGTTCAAGGAGGATTTAAATCCGGTGTCGGCGATTTTGATTCCTGCCGTTTTGACCAATCTGGCGACACCGATGGAAGGATTTATCTCCTATCGCTTCATTGCCAGCTATTCTGACGAAGTGATCGCGGGGTTTGCCGTCATCGGCCGCGTCGTGCCAGTAGCATTCTGCCTGCTATTCTCGCTCTCAGGTGCGGTTGGGCCGATCATCGGCCAGAATTTCGGTGCGTTGAACTTCGACCGGATTCGTTTGACGGTGAATCAGTCGATGGCTTTTGCACTGGGATACACATTACTGATCTGGCCGGTACTCATAATGCTCAGCGACTCGATCAGCGATGTTTTCAATCTCGATGCACAGGGTCAACATCTCTTCTGGTTATTTGCTCTGGTTCTGACGCCACTATTTTTCTTCAACGGCATGCTGTTCATTTCCAACGCTGCCTGCAACAATCTCGAACGGCCGCGCTGGTCGACTTATCTGAATTGGGGCCGGAACACGCTCGGTCTGATCCCGTTTTTGTGGCTGGGTGAAATCTACTATGGGCTCGAGGGCGTCCTGATTGCTCCAGCCATCGGAGGCATCCTCTTCGGCCTTCTGGGCTATCTGGCGATCCGTCATTTGATCAGTGTGCAGGAAACAGAAAAACAGCTAAAATCTCCCTCAGAACCCGCATCAGGGTCCACTCAGCGTATCCCGCCCGCAAGCTGATTTTCGCCCAATTTTTGGACGTAATTTGGTTATCCCGCAGAATTGCGTCGTTAACCATTTAACCGTCCATCATCTCCCGTCCCATTGTGAAACAGGTGTTTTTGCAGGTGCGAAGAGGCGCGCAAATCCTTGTATAACCGCCAAATTCCGCCCGAAAGGGCTTTGGCAGGTGTTTCGAAACCAAAATGCGCGTCCCTCCACCCTATGTCCCACCGGTTGGCGGCGGTGCTCCGGCAGTCGCTGGACCAGCGGGATATGTGGCCGGAACAGAGGCCCCAGCACCGGTATTGGAAGCGCCAGTTAAGCCCGTTGAACAAGTTCAGCAGAAGCCAATCCAGCCGATAGAGAACGAGCCTACGCGCTGGTCGGGATGGTCTTTCCCGAAATGGATGATCCTCTCTATCCGCGAACGGATATTGGCGGGTATGCTGGTATTCAGCCTGTTGATGATCCCGATGACAATGCCGCAAGGCACCGCTGATGCCCAGGGCTTCAACCCAAGTGACCCTAGTCTGGAATCGGTCGAACGCGCAGAAGAGAATTTCGCTGGTTCAGCTTTCTATTTCATTGATCCCAATTACGCTATCCCTCAGAATTATGGGACGTTGCCGATTGACCCATTGGCCGAAGCAGGCGATCAGCCTTTGGGGGATTTGGAACAGGGACCTGGAACCGCAGCCGACATCGGCGCTTCTTCACATTTCATCCGCCCGGTCGCATTTCGCAGGACGGTCTCGGACAACAATCGCGCATTGCGTTGCTTGACCGAAGCCATCTACTATGAAGCGGGCATGGAACCCACGGCCGGACAGTGCGCGGTTGCACAGGTCATCCTGAATCGCGTCCGCCATCCCAGCTATCCTGGTACCGTTTGCGGCGTGATCTATCAGGGCAGCGAGCGGCGTACAGGATGCCAGTTCTCCTGCACCTGTGACGGTTCGCTCCGCCGTAAGCCAGCCAAATTCCATTGGAACCGCGGCAAAAAAGTTGCTGCCGAGGCACTGGCGGGCAAAAGCTTTACCACCGTCGGCACAGCTACCCACTATCACGCAACCTATGTCTATCCCTATTGGGCGCCTAGCCTCCGTTTCCTCGGCACCATCGGCGCGCACCGCTTTTACAGCTGGAAAGGCAAGGCCGGCAAAGCACGCGCTTTTACCCAGCGCTACAAAGGCGGTGAGCCATTCCCGGCACCCAAACCACGCAAATATGCAGCCCCAGCCAGCAAGGCAGCCAATGTGCAGGCTCTCGATCCGCTGGCTCTGGAACGTGCTTATGAGCAGGGTCTTCGCAAGGCACAAGCTGACGCTGCGAAATCCGAAAAAGCTGCAGCCATCGCTGCGGATAATGCACGTCGGCATGACCGCCCTGCCCCAGCAATCAATATTGGCCAGCCGCGTGCCTATAAAACGCCAGACTATAGCAGCGCCGCGAAAGCCAAAGGAGGCGACAAGGCCTTTGCCGGTCAGAAGCTTCCCGATGTTAGCCAAATCAAACCGGAATTTCGCAATAACGGAACCTAGAAGAAGAAGCCCGGTAGCTAAAACCAAGGCCTATCCCTTTCCTACTTCAAGGGATTCTGCCACATATTCGTAGTTCTTTGACAATACTGGATGGAATGAGAATTCTTGGTTGCCAAGAAAGGAGAAATTTCTGCATTAGGGGTTGTGACCCACTGTGACCCACTGTGACCCACAAAGATGATGGCCCAGTCAGCACCAAACGCCTAGTCTGATTCCCAGAAGGCGGATCATAGACGGCTGGTTTCAGCGGCAACCAAACCGCGCTTTTCCTTGCCTTTGCCCTTGATTCCGGCCTAAAGGCTCCCGATTTTAAGTGAAACTAGCGGAGTGCCCTGACTATGGCGACAAACTGGACGCCAAATGGCTGGAGAAATTTTGAAGGGCTGCAAATGCCCGACTATCCGGACCAGGCCAAACTGGCCGAGACCGAGGAACTGCTTGGCAGCTATCCACCGCTGGTTTTTGCAGGCGAAGCCCGCAATCTGAAAGAGGAACTGGCCGAAGTGGCCGAAGGCAAGGCGTTCCTGCTGCAGGGGGGCGATTGTGCCGAGAGTTTCGCAGAATTCCACCCGAATAATATCCGTGATACATTCCGGGTGATTTTGCAAATGGCTGTCGTACTGACCTACGCCTCCAAATTGCCGATTGTGAAGCTGGGCCGGATGGCAGGGCAGTTTGCCAAGCCACGTTCCGCACCGACTGAGATGCAGGATGGCGTTGAGATGCCTAGCTATCGCGGCGACATCATCAACGGCATCGAATTTGAAGAACGCCGCCGTGCGCCCGATCCGGAACGCATGATCCGCGGCTATAATCAGGCGGCCGCAACGCTGAACCTGCTCCGCGCGTTCTCGACCGGCGGCTATGCTAACCTGAAACAGGTACATGGCTGGACGCATGACTTTATGTCACGCAGTCCCTGGGCGAAGAAATTCGAAGAAATGGCCGAGAAGATCAGTGAGGCGCTGTCTTTCATGGAAGCCTGCGGCATCAATCCCGACACCGTGCCGCAGCTGAAAGCCACATCCTTCTACACCAGCCATGAAGCATTGCTGCTGCCCTATGAGGAAGCGCTCACGCGGCAGGATAGTCTAACCGGTGACTGGTATGACACCAGCGCACATTTCCTTTGGATCGGTGATCGCACCCGTTTTGAAGGCTCGGCCCATGTCGAATTCCTACGTGGAATTGGCAACCCGATTGGCATGAAATGCGGGCCATCTCTGAAACCCGATGATCTACTGACTATGCTGGATACGCTAAACCCGGCACGCGAAGCGAGCCGGATTACGCTCATCTCCCGCTTCGGGCAGGATAAAATCGAGAGCGGCCTCGCCCCGTTGGTCCGCGCAGTGAAGGCAGAAGGCCACCCGGTCATATGGTCCTGCGATCCAATGCACGGCAACGTGATCAAGGCCGACAGCGGCTATAAAACGCGTCCGTTCGAACGCATCCTGTCAGAGGTACGCGGATTTTTCGCGGTGCACCGTGCAGAAGGCACCTTCGCTGGCGGCATCCACTGTGAGATGACTGGACAGAATGTCACCGAATGCACCGGCGGGGCGGTCGCAATCACAGATGCATCGCTCGGCGACCGTTATCACACCCATTGCGACCCACGCCTGAACGCAGCCCAATCGCTCGAACTGGCTTTCCTGCTTGCAGAAATGCTCAATCAGGAGCTTTCAGAACGCGCGAAAAAGGCCGCTTGAGATGGCAGACAAAATCAAACCCGAACGCATGCGACCGGAAGACTATGCTCAAGGAGAAAGCCCGATGGCACGAGACGCAACTTATGTTCGCAAGGAAGTGGTCAAAAACGGAGTCGGTTTTGGTAGTGCGCTGGCCATTGCGATCAGTTTCACTACTCACCAGTCAGTGCTTTGGGCAGTCATCCACGGTATTTTTTCCTGGTTCTATGTGATTGGTCTTCCCCCATAGAAGTGTTCCGGCTTGAGAGTTAGAGATACGGCTATTTATCTTGAGAAAGGAAAGATAGATGGCACGTAAAAGATATACGCCAGAACAGATAATCGGGATGCTCCGGGAGGCTGAGGTTCGGCTTGCTGGGGAGAGAAGACAGGTGCGATATGCCGGGAGCCAGGCATATCAGAGCAGAGTTACTATCGCTGGCGCCGCGAGTATGGCGGTTTGAAGGTAAGTCAGGCACGCCGCTTGAAGGCGTTGGAGAAAGAGAATCAGCGGCTTCGCAAGGCAGTATCCAATCTGACACTGGATGCATTGATCCTGAAGGAGGCCGTTGAGGGAAAGTACTGAGCCCTTCGCGCCGCAAAGATGCGGTCGATCATGTGCAGGCGGCGCTGGGTTGTTCCGAACGCCGCGCTTGCAGGGTGATTGGTCAGCATCGTTCCACTCAGCGCAGACAAGCCATTACCAAGCCGGATGAGCAGCCGCTAACGGCTGAGATCATCCGGCTGGCACAGATATATGGCAGATATGGCTATCGGCGGATCACTAGCTTACTGCGTAACAGCGGCTGGCATGTGAATGCCAAGCGAGTGGAGCGTATCTGGAGGCGTGAAGGGCTCAAGATACCAAAGAAGCAGCCAAAGCGGGGAAGGCTCTGGTTTAACGATGGATCATGCGTCAGGCTCAGACCGCAATATCGCGGCCATGTCCGGAGCTATGATTTCGTTATGGATCGCACCCGTGATGGCGCACCCATGATGGCAAGGCGTTCAGGATGCTCACCGTCATTGATGAGCATAGCCGGAAGTGCCAGCCGCTCCATGTCCAACGTGAACTGAACAGCGATGATGTACTGGTGGTATTGACCGGCCTATTTGCCAGACATGGCCCGCCAGCCCATATCCGCAGTGACAATGGAGCTGAGTTTACTGCCCATGCGGTACGCGACTGGCTGTCACGTATCGGTGTGAAGACGCTCTATATAGAACCGGGTAGTCCATGGGAGAATGGCTATAACGAGAGCTTCAACGGTAAACTCCGCGATGAGCTACTCAATGGAGAAATATTTTACAGCATGAAGGAGGCAACTATACTGATCGAACGCTGGAGGCGGCACTATAACACTGTCAGACCGCACAGCTCACTGGGCTACAAACCACCGGCACCAACAACAGCCTTGCCTTATCCATCTGAACTGCCCTGCGCTCCGCTCCGGCCAGTCCAGATGGACGGCTTTAACCGCCGTGCTCTAACTTAATAACTGGATCACCAACCAGGGGCAGGTCAGACACGCAAACGCTAATCTATTTATTCGTCGGCCTCTCCTTTGCGATGTATATCGGCATCGCGATCTGGAGCCGGGCTGGTTCAACCAAGGAATTTTATGTTGCTGGCGGAGGGGTCAATCCTGTGGTCAACGGCATGGCAACGAGTTATTGTCAAAAGTAGTGTCTGGCAAGTTAGTCATGCGGCTGGGATGTCGTCCTCGTTCACCTCGATTCCATCTTTAGACTTCACGCCTTCAATCACCTTCGCCAGGTGTCTGAAGCCTCTCAATTTGCGCCAGGAATCTTCTGCGCATAATCCCATCTTGCAGACCATCGTCAACATCGCATTGCGCGTGACACAACCTTTGGCTTGGCGTGTTCCATGCCGGATCGTCGCAAAACTCGACTCAATGACATTGGTTGTCCTGATACGGGTCCAGTGTTCCGCTGGAAAGTCATGAAATGCCAGCAACGCGTCACGGTCTTTCGATAAGCATTCCACCGCCTCGGGGTACTTTGCACCGAAACGTTCCTCAAAATTATCGAACGCCTTGTCTGCATCAGCTCGATCTTCTGCCATCCGGATATCATGCAGACCCTGCTTCGCTTTCTCCTGGACAGACTTCGGCAGATAGTTCAGCACATTGCCGGTCTTGTGCATCCAGCAACGTTGAACGCCCGTCTCCGGATACACTTCCTCCACTGCGGCCCGGAAGCCCGGGGCGCCGTCTCCAATTGCCAACTTCGGGGGTTGGTCCAGACCCCGTTGTTTCAGGGACAGCAACACCTCACGCCAGCTCTGTTTTGACTGCCTGACACCATCTTCGATTGCCAGGAAGTGCTTGTGACCCCGGCTGTTCACGCCGATGATAACCAGGCAGCACAATCGGCCATCGTCGCCTCTGAGACCACTGTAGATGCCATCAGCCCGGATACGGACCCATTCATCAGACACCGCTCGAGTACACCATTGCTTGTATTCAGCTTCCCATTGCCGCTTCAAACGCCCCGCGACATTGGCCGGCAGCCCTTTAGCCTCGGGGCCGGCAATAGCTTCCGGTGCGCTCTGCATCTGGCCACTCGAAACACCCTTCAAATAAAGCCAGGGGTTCGCCGCGTCCAGCGTCGCCGTTCGCCGGATGCAGGGCGGTACAACCAGAGATTGAAAACATTCCGGCGTACCTTCACGGCTACGGATCTTCGGCACCTCGACGCTGACCTTGCCAACCCCTGTAATCACCTCTCGTTCGCGATGATGGCCACTGCGGACAACGCGCTGTCGTCCGTCAGCCGTTTTGTGACCATCAAACTTTGTCATCAACTCATCCGGCTCTGCCTGGACCGCTTCGGCGATTAACTGCTTCGCACCCGGTCTGAGTAGTTCTGTCAGTGGTTCAATTCCCTCCGGTCTACCCGGATCAATCACAGTATCTTTTGCCATGTGTGGCGGGCTCCTCTTGCTACTTTCGATTTCCAGACAAAAACGATTTCAGCAAGGCACGCCCCATACTTCAAATTCTTCCAGACACCAGATCCGGTTATAACTCTTCCGTTCCTGCCGCAAAGCTTTACCGAACGGATGACGACCATTCAGAACTACAAGGCTGATGAATCCGCCTCGACCCGGATTGCAGTCTGGGGCTGGACATTGGACTATGTGAAACAAAACCCCTTTGGCGGCGGCTTTGCTGTCTATCTGATCAATGAACTCAAATACGAACTGTCGGATGTCGACCGGGAACAATATGAAGAATGGGGCATAGACCCCGATGAAGTTGATGCGGGGATTGTTGAAGACAAGGCTAGAGCGTTCCACAGCAGCTATTTCGAAATGCTCGGCGAACAGGGATTTCCAGGCCTGATCATCTGGCTCATGAACCATGTCGGCGGCGTCTGGCGAATGGAGGTCCTCAGGCGCAAATATAAGAAGTCAACGAAGGAAGGGGAACAATGGGTGGCGCCCTTGGCACTAGCCTTGCAAAACGCGCATATCATTTATTTGGTCGGTGCGCTGTTTGTCGGCGTAGCATATCAACCCTTTGTGTATAAACTTGTCGCACTGCAAATGGGTCTGGATACATATTTGGCCCGGCGTAGGAACGAAGCGAAATGGCGCCCCATCGTGAAACGCCTTACCGGTGGTACCAAACCACAACAGCTTCCCGATAACGCCAAACCGTTTTCACAGTGATATCGATTATTGCCGAAAGGTTCGCCCTGAAACCGTCCATCGACAGCTGATCAAATCCCGTTTAGATGCTCGATAACGGGCGCTGCTGCCATGCAAGGTGCCAATTTGGGACCGCTCGCTCTGAAATGGTCTGACTTCCCGTGCGCATCCAGTGCGGCCTGATCGACATAGCGTTCGAGAACCTTATACTGTTGCGAATTATCCTTGCATTGGAAGACCGAGTAAAATTCGTTGCTTGGCTCTTTCTCACGCACGGCTGCCATGAGTTCAGAAAAAGCGGCTTCAAAATCTGCGTTCTTGCCTTCTGCTACCGTTAATGTCGCGATTACACCTACTGCTGACATGGTTTATCCTCTCATCATTTGGAAAAAGCCCGGCAATTTATTGCCGGCCCGCGTTAAAATGCGCTCTAGAATATTTCGAACAGTCCGGCTGCGCCTTGTCCGCCGCCGACGCACATAGTGACAACCGCATATTTGGCGCCTCGGCGTCTGCCTTCGATCAGCGCATGGCCGGTACAACGTGCACCCGTCATTCCATAGGGATGGCCGATGGAGATGGAGCCGCCATTTACGTTCAGCGTCTCATTAGGGATACCCAGCTTCTGTTGACAGTAGAGAACTTGAACAGCGAAAGCTTCATTGAGTTCCCACAGTCCGATATCATCCATCTCAAGGTTAAAGCGTTCGAGCAAAGTCGGAATAGCGAAAACAGGTCCAATGCCCATCTCGTCCGGCTTGGTTCCTGAAACAGCCATGCCGACATAGCGGCCCAATGGGTTGAGGCCGGCTTTTTCGGCAGCCTTTGCTTCCATCACAACGCTAGCGGCGGAGCCGTCGGAAAGCTGCGACGCATTGCCAGCAGTTACAATTTTGTCGGGCCCCAGAACCGGTCCCAGTCCCTGCAGACCTTCGAGCGTAGTCGATGGCCGGTTGCCTTCATCCTTGTTCAAGGTGATTTCATGCATGGAAACCTCTTTGGTTTCCTTGTCCATCACACCCATGGTTGCTGTAACTTCGACAATCTCGTCATCGAAATGACCAGCTTCCTGTGCTGCGGCGGTGCGCTGCTGTGACTGCAAAGCATATTCATCGCAGGTTTCGCGGGAGATGCCATAGCGCTCCCCAACGACTTCGGCAGTTTGCAGCATCGGCATGTAAATATCGTCATGCATGGCAAGCAGCGCCGGATCAGGCTGCATCCGCATCTCGGCGGTTTGGACGGTGGAGATGGACTCCTGTCCGCCACCGACAACAACATCCATATTATCAATGTAAACCTGTTTTGATGCTGTAGCGATTGCCATCAAACCGGAAGAACATTGCCGGTCAAGCGTCATACCGGGGACTTCTTTTGGAAAACCTGCGCGCAAGGCTACGTTGCGACCGAGGTTTCCACCTTGCGATCCTTGTTGCAGGGCGCTGCCCCAGACCACATCATCGACTGTGCCCGGATCAATACCAGCGCGCTCGACAGCAGCTTTCGCAGCATAAGCACCCAATGTCGGGCCGGGCGTTGCATTAAATGCGCCTTTATAGGCGCGCCCAATGGGAGTTCGAGCGGTCGAAACGATGACTGCGTCACGCATGGTGAAGTTCCTTTTTTGTTTGTCTATGAGTCGAAAATTGGCGCTATTGTCACTGTTAATCGATCAATTAACAAGGCTTTTATTGATACACGCTCTGCCGTTACGGAAAGCTAACTATCCTTCGCCGCAATACCAAAACCACCTTCCGGATAAGGCAGGATCATTTCACCATCAGGGGCAGCTGTAAACGTTGTCTGCGTTGGGTAGGCAAATTCAAATCCTTCCGCGTTCAATTTCTCGGCTATAGCCAGGCCAATAGCATGCCGGCCTTCATAGACGACCTCATAGTCGCCACTTTCAATATCGAAATCCAGCTCAAAATTTAGCGCACTGTCACCAAAACCGACAAAACCGCAGCGAATAAAATACCCATCATGCGCCTGCACGATTTCCTTTAACAACTGTGGGATGCGCCGTGCCTCTTCTGGCTTCGTTTGATACACCACACCAATGCCGAAGCGGGTTCTGCGGCGATCCAATCGCGCATAGTTTATGATCCTCTTGTCCAGAAGGTTTGTATTCGAAATGATCACTTCTTCGCCCATGATCGAACGTAGCCTTGTGCTTTTCAGTCCTATTTTTTCAATAGTGCCAACCGTGTCGTCAAAAGCAATTGTGTCACCTGCTCGGAAAGGCTTGTCGAAAATTATCGAAAGCGCCGCGAACAGATCGGAAAATATGCCCTGCGCCGCGAGACCAATAGCGATACCACCAACACCCAGGCCGGCAATCAGGCCAGTAACATTCACGCCGAGATTGTCGAGGATCATGATTGAGGCGATGGCGAACAATATAACCGTAACCAGCAACCGGATCAGCGTCATAGCATTTTGCAGTGTCTCATGCTGATCGGGGTCCTTGGACGCCTTGCGTTCAACAAACCCCAGCACAATCTCCCGCAGCCAGATCGCGACCTGAATCACCACCGAGATCGTGAACAGGATATGGATGACGCGCTCGATCAATTCGGGCGCACTGGTAAAACTGGCGATAATCTCTGCGGACACCATCAGCATGAAAAACTTGCTGGTACGGGCGAGAGCCTTGCCGATGATCTGTCGATAACCGATCAAGCCTTTATTATTGCGCACATATCGCTGCGCATATCTTTTCATCCCGCCGAGAATGAAGAAAATGACGGCACCAATTGCCGCGGCAATCAAAATTTCCACATAGTTTTCACTAAGCCATTGAATCGACTGATCGACAAATTTGGAGAGCGAAAATTCCTCACCCAAGGGATTTACAAGTGATATTGGCGATACAGTATCGGTGCTTGTTGTCATGCGCCGCACCTAGTCATTGACGCCGCGAATAACAAGCAAAGTTGCTAGGGTCAGGACGGCCAATTGCAGCGCACCCGAACCATGGCTAGTCCGCCAACTCCTTTTCTTTCTCGCGCTGTTCAGCAAACCAACGCCGGATCATTGCCCGCTGGCAACCAGTAAATCCATTGGTCCCAACCACCGAGCAACCATTGGGTCGATCAACGCGAGAATATTCATCGTGCAATTCAACGTTAGAGGCCCAGCTATGACTGATCGCACGTTCATCCTCACGTTTTTTGCGTAACTCCTTTGGAATGCGATAACGTTCGGCCTCGGGGCGGTTCGCACATACAACAATTTCATCACCCTCGGCTTCCGGGCATTCATCCTCACCATAAGTGATCAAGATGGAAAACCGTTCGGACGCGGCTTCGGCTAGAACGGCTTGCGGAAACAGAAACGCCATTCCTAGGCAGCTGGCAAAAAACATGAAACGATGGCGCATAGGTTTATCTCGTTTGTCCCAGATATCCGCCCCAACCACATCTTGAGCCAATAGGACAGTAATTACAATATTTAAGTCACGGTCGTTTTTGGGCGGCGATAAGGAATTCGATATTTCCTTTGGGACCAGTGATGGGGCTTTCGGTAATACCAGCGACCGACCATGCCTGTTCCTCCAACCACTGCTGCACCTTTTCGCAAACCGCGTGATGCACTGCTTCATCGCGTACTACACCGCCCTTGCCAACCTCTTCCCGTTCAGCCTCAAACTGGGGTTTGATCAATGAAATCAGCCAAGCATCCGGCTTCACAAAGGTCATGGGGCGTTCAAGCACCTTGGTCAGAGAGATGAAACTCGCATCACAGACGATCAGGTCGACCGGCTCGGTAATATGACCATCGGTCAATATCCGCGCGCTGGTTTGTTCATGCACAATCACACGCTCATCCTGCCGCAATTTCCAGGCAAGCTGGTTGGTGCCGCTGTCGACAGCGAATACTTTTGCCGCGCCGTTTTCAAGCAACACATCGGTGAAGCCGCCAGTGCTGCTTCCGACATCTATTGCGGTCAGTCCGGACACATCCAGATCAAAATGCTTTAGCGCATGATCCAGCTTCAACCCACCGCGGCTGACCCAGGGATGATCCTTGCCCTTCAGTTCAACAGTCAGGTCGGCCGCGACCTGCTGGCCGGGTTTTTCGATTTTTTTCCCATTCGCCGACACCAGCCCAGCCATGACATAAGCCTGCGCCTTGTTCCGGCTCTCCGCCAGACCGCGATCAACCAAAAGCTGATCGATGCGCTTCTTAAAGGCTTTGGCGGGTT
Source organism: uncultured Parasphingorhabdus sp. (assembly GCA_951813595.1). Lineage (GTDB taxonomy): Bacteria > Pseudomonadota > Alphaproteobacteria > Sphingomonadales > Sphingomonadaceae > Parasphingorhabdus. Next base: position 333,967 of record CATOTQ010000004.1, read on the forward strand.
TTTTGTCAGAGTGGGACACCATGAATAAGGACTAGCTTAAGTCCCTGCTATTGGCCATAATTGTATGCATGAGATTCGCGGGGGCATCTGGCATCACACTGGTATTGGCGGTCGGCCTTTCCGCCTGCTCGACCGCGAACGCCGATCCCGAACCCGCGCCGCAGCCCGCCAAGCCGTTGACAACCGTGCAACCGGCGATGGTTGCCATAGCTCCCAGTCAGCCAAAGGGGCCCTGGATCGACTGGCCAATCACCCCGGCAACGCCTGCCAAACCGGTTTTGGTGTATGACAGCCAAAGGGGCCCTGGATCGACTGGCCAATCACCCCCGGCGATTGGGTTTACCGACAGGACGAACGCGGCTCGATCGCGCTTTTCGGCAAACTTGGCGGCGATGCTACAATAGTGATCCGGTGCGATAGAGCGCAGGGACAAATCTACCTATCCCGGAAAGGCCAGATCAGCGCCAATGGCGGAAACATGACCTTGCGCGCAAGCAGCGGCCTCAAAAGCTTTCCGGTGGGCGGCACCGGCAACCCGACCTATTACGCCGCGATCCAGATAGCCCCGGACGAATATATGCTCGACCGCATAGCTTTCAGCCGCGGACGGTTCGCGATGGAAGTGACAGGCATGCGCTCGCTCGCCATCCCGATCTGGCCAGAATTTACGCGCGTTGTGGAAGATTGCCGGTCCTGAACCGGAACGCGGGATTGTGACAGCAAAATAAAATAATTCAAGTCTTGTGCAAAATCTGCGTTTGATTCACATTCGGTGCGTCGAACAGCGGAGTATATACAATGCAACAGTTCGTATCTTATCAACTAGCGAAAGGAGGTGGTCCGATGTCTCATGGTTCAGCACAGGGGTCGGAAAAATCCGTTCGGGGGGCAGTTCTGATCTAAAGGATCAGGTCTTCCGGCAGCGGCACTTCCAACCGCTGACCCATGTTCAGAGGCTGCCGGTTTTTCACCGACAGCCTCTTTTCATTTTTGGGAAGATTCTGTTGATGCAATGATGAGGTCGATAATGGCTTCGGCCTTTTCGCGGCAGTGCGCATGATCTTCGCCAAAATTGGACAGGCAAACGACCGTTTCATCCCGGTCGGGTAATCGCACCATATAGGCAGAGGCGCCATAGTCGCCGCCTTCATACCAGATAGTCTTCATTTCCTTGTACTGGCCATGCACCAGTCCAAAGGCATCGTTTTCCTTGTCATGGTCAAATTTCCTGGTCGTCAGCATTAGGCGGGAAAATTCCTCGCCAAATGCTTTGTCCTTGTAAAGCGCCCGATCCCAGCGCGCCAAATCTTCCAGCGATGCAAACATTCCGCTTCCACCAAAGTGCGGCGACATGCGCGGCGCGACTTGCCAATCGCCAGCGTCGGTTTTGATGTAATTGGTAGCACGGTTCGATCTTTTTGGTTGTACCGGCGCATCGACCCAAGTGGATTGCATTTTTATCGGTTTGAAGAAGCGCTTTTCCATGTGATCCGGGAAGGATTCTTCATTCAGCTTAGCAACCAGTTGGGCAAGCAACTGATAGTTGATGTTGGAATAGCTCCACCGGGAACCCGGCTCATATTCGAGTTCGCCGGAAGCCAGAACGGCACCAATTGCATGATCCTCTGTAAACTGATCTTCCGACGCCCATCCGCCTTTGGGCGAATCCAGTGTGTAATATTCCTTCAGCCCGCTTGTCATATAGATTAGATGGGCAATAGTGATATCCCGCATGAAGAGAGCGGAAGGTCGGGCCAGTGATCGGACAATTTGTCCTCCAGAGAAATTCGGCCAGATTCGATTTCCTTCGCAAGTGACCTCTGCATTTCGCTCGAACTGTAATCCGATTTTATGAGGTCGTATCGCTCTTTTTCCGTCATTTCCTTGCGGCGGCTTATCTGTTTCAATCCCGCCGTTTCTGACCAAGTGATTTTTCCGCGCGTAATATCTTCGATGTTGCTTAAGCGGCGAAGCAATTCATTTTCATCGAGATTGAAAACGCGCCCTGGAGAGCCTGGCTCGTGCGCGAGTGCCTCGAACGAAAGTGAGTTTGCCCCGCTATAATCATTCCAAAACTCGGCAACGGCAAATGCAAATACGCCTTGACCAAGGCTCGATTGCTCTCCGCGAACGAAGCGGAATCCGTCCTTTTCACCTGTAGCTTTCAGAAGGTTTAGCTCAACCAACGGAGATTCGAAACTTTTTTCATGCAACCCGCTTCGCGCTGTAGGTTTTGCGGCATAGGTTCGCACGAAACAGTCAACATCCTTCTTAACGGTCGCGGGAGATACTCTCGACCACTCCCGCTCTGACGCGAGGCGCAACAGTTCTTTTACTAGAGTTTCGCGCTCAAAATTTGGCGCATGGAAATGGTTGAATGCAAAATACCAAGTTGTGCGGTCAGGTTGTCCGCAAAGTTTCCAATGCGTCAACCAAAGTGTGGCGATATTCTCCATGAAAGGATCGAGTCCATCTTTGCCAAATATCAAATCACCGATTTTCGCGGTTTGAATTTTGTTGTTATCGACAGTTTCGATGATCCCGCAAGCCTGCGCCCAATAGCGAATAGAGGACACCATATTTTTACCCACGCCAAAAGTGGCGATGGCACTGCCGTCGGTAAAAATGGCTTTATTCTGCTCTTCGTCTCGCGCTTGCCAAACACGATCATAGGCCTTTTTGAGCCATCCGTATCGAAGCGGAAACGTCTCGTGGCCTGAAAATTGTGGGCTGTAATTTTTCGAGTATAGTTTTCCGCGTGACATATTGATAAACTGGATGCTCCTTCCAGTTGGACACTAACAGTAATTTTGTGATAACCAAAACAAAACTGGAGACGTCTTCCAGTTTGTCTACAAATAGAGACTCCCTAAGCGTGGATATGAAAAATGGAAGCAACGTACTGAATAATAATGCGAATATCTAATTCTTACTATTTCGACCATCAGGCGACCTGTCCTCTTGATTCTCGTGTTTTTGACAAAATGAGCCATTTTATGGCGAACGCTGTCGGAAATGCCCATTCGAGCGAACATGCCTTTGGATGGGAAGCGGACAAGGCTGTGGCAAAGGCGAAAGTTGATGTCAGTGAGATGGTTGGATGCGACCCTGATGAACTATTTTTTACATCTGGGGCGATACCGGCGGCGGTGGTTCAGGCGGTGGCCAGGGCGGTGGTGCCTTTGATGCCGATCCTGATGATGAAATTCCGTTTTAAGGATGTGTCGCTGCTAAAAGATTGTCGAGCTTGATTGGACGGCTGACGCGTTCTTCGTTAGGATACTCCTACCTTTCCAAGAGGACGATCGCCAATGCGCTTAATCAGCTTTCTCTTGTTCACTATCGCTGTCTTGCCCTTGATCACCGGTGTAGCTCACTCCAAGGCTGGATCGGAACAGTCGCTGACAGAAAAGCTTGCTGAGTTCGATACCTTTGCGCGGGAGTACAGGATCGAAAACAGCGTGCTCAGTATGTCTTATGCCATCGTGAAAGACGGTAAGGTCGTCGCCGCCGAAGGAATTGGCTGGCAGGACCATGATGCGGAAGAGAAAACAACAGCCGATACAAGCTATCTTGTGGCCTCGATCACAAAGACATTTACCGCGGCGACATTGCTGGGAATGGAGGCCGACGGGATTATCAATCTTGACGACGAATTCACTAACCTGAGCGATTGGGACCGGCGGTGTAAATGGCTTTCGAGCGGAGTGAGTATCTTTGGTGGCGGTAAGAAGCTCGACGACGGCTACGTGCCGCCGGTAATCGATTGTTCCGCCACACTAAGCCTTCGTAACGTCTTGCAAATGCGAGTGCTTGGCGAACTAGGTAGCAATTTCATGTACAACCCAATTGTATAGAGTTATAACCGGATCTGGTGTCTGGAAGAATTTGAAGTATGGGGCGTGCCTTGCTGAAATCGTTTTTGTCTGGAAATCGAAAGTAGCAAGAGGAGCCCGCCACACATGGCAAAAGATACTGTGATTGATCCGGGTAGACCGGAGGGAATTGAACCACTGACAGAACTACTCAGACCGGGTGCGAAGCAGTTAATCGCCGAAGCGGTCCAGGCAGAGCCGGATGAGTTGATGACAAAGTTTGATGGTCACAAAACGGCTGACGGACGACAGCGCGTTGTCCGCAGTGGCCATCATCGCGAACGAGAGGTGATTACAGGGGTTGGCAAGGTCAGCGTCGAGGTGCCGAAGATCCGTAGCCGTGAAGGTACGCCGGAATGTTTTCAATCTCTGGTTGTACCGCCCTGCATCCGGCGAACGGCGACGCTGGACGCGGCGAACCCCTGGCTTTATTTGAAGGGTGTTTCGAGTGGCCAGATGCAGAGCGCACCGGAAGCTATTGCCGGCCCCGAGGCTAAAGGGCTGCCGGCCAATGTCGCGGGGCGTTTGAAGCGGCAATGGGAAGCTGAATACAAGCAATGGTGTACTCGAGCGGTGTCTGATGAATGGGTCTGTATCCGGGCTGATGGCATCTACAGTGGTCTCAGAGGCGACGATGGCCGATTGTGCTGCCTGGTTATCATCGGCGTGAACAGCCGGGGTCACAAGCACTTCCTGGCAATCGAAGATGGTGTCAGGCAGTCAAAACAGAGCTGGCGTGAGGTGTTGCTGTCTCTGAAACAACGGGGTCTGGACCAACCCCCGAAGTTGGCAATTGGAGACGGCGCCCCGGGCTTCCGGGCCGCAGTGGAGGAAGTGTATCCGGAGACGGGCGTTCAACGTTGCTGGCAACGTTGCTGGATGCACAAGACCGGCAATGTGCTGAACTATCTGCCGAAGTCTGTCCAGGAGAAAGCGAAGCAGGGTCTGCATGATATCCGGATGGCAGAAGATCGAGCTGATGCAGCAAAGGCGTTCGATAATTTTGAGGAACGTTTCGGTGCAAAGTACCCCGAGGCGGTGGAATGCTTATCGAAAGACCGTGACGCGTTGCCGGCATTTCATGACTTTCCAGCGGAACACTGGACCCGTATCAGGACAACCAATGTCATTGAGTCGAGTTTTGCGACGATCCGGCATGGAACACGCCAAGCCAAAGGTTGTGTCACGCGCAATGCGATGTTGACGATGGTCTGCAAGATGGGATTATGCGCAGAAGATTCCTGGCGCAAATTGAGAGGCTTCAGACACCTGGCGAAGGTGATTGAAGGCGTGAAGTCTAAAGATGGAAGCGAGGTGAACAAGGACGACATGCCAGCCGCATGACTAACTTGCCAGACACTACTTTTGACAATAACTCCCGGAGCATCCCGATTATCTGTTCTGGCGTATATCTTTTACGTGCCATCTATCTTTCCTTTCTCAAGATAAATAGCCGTATCTCTAACTCTCAAGCCGGACCACTTCTATGGGGGAAGGTCACTACCCAATGGCATGTCCTGCATAATAGTCAGACAGTCGCCGTAGTAGAGCTTGTTCATGCGAAACACCCCTGCATGAACGAGCCAAATGCGTTGTCGGACTTGCGCTGGTTATATTTCCAGCAGGCTTCGGCCACGTAGAGCGGCGTATAGCATTTCCGGTAGTGGTGGTGCGAGCCGTACCAAGCGCGTTTGAGAAGAGACCAGAAACCTTCAATTGTATTGGTGTGCGTTTCGCCGTCAACGTATTCCCCGCGACTGTGGTTGACCGTGGCATGTGCAATAGTTGAACGGACGGCGTTGTATGCTTTGAACTCGTCGGTAATCAGCAACGAGCCGTCAGGGTCAATGCTGGCTTTGATGAATTGAAGAACACCCTTGCCAGTCAGGTCGCTTGCGACCCTCGCAACAACCTTACCGCCACGTTCTACGGCACCAATGACCGGTGTTTTACGTGTACCTCTGCCTCGTGGATTATGCGGGGGGGGGGTAATTCTTTGTTTTCTTTGTGTTTATTCCGCTTTCGTGGCTTTCCGCCAACATAAGTTTCGTCGGCTTCGACAATACCCTGCAACAGGATTTCGCCTTGCTTCGTCGCCATTTCGGCGCGTATCCGCTGTTGCATGTACCATGCTGTTTTTTGATTAAGCTCCAGGTCACGGGCAAGCTGGCAACTTGACAGGCTCTTCTTGGCGTTCACTATCAGGGCAAGGCCAAGAAACCATTTCTGAAGGGGGATTTTTGTTTTTTCAAAAATCGTACCCGACAATACGTTGAAACTTGACTTGCAGCCATGACAATTCCAGCGCCCTATACGCCGCTGATCCGCTTTGCGTGCAACTTGGGTAGAGCCGCAATGTGGGCAATGTGGTTCATCGCCCCAGCGCACGTTCTCAAGATGCTCTACGCAAGCGTCCTGATCGGGGAAGGTATAAAAAACGCTGGTGATGTTCATGGTGACCTCCGTATGTTATCAATATAATACGGATGCAGCAGAAGTCAAGCCCGTATCTACTAACTGCGAAATCAGTTAAGTGCGATAAAGACCATGCTTTCAATGCCATATGAAATTTCGGGCCAGCAAGTCTCGATATCAGCAAGCGTTGGCGCTGCCACCTATCCGCAAGATGGACAGGAAATCTCCGATTTGCTTAAGTCTGCGGATCATATTTTATACAAAGACAAAATGGGCAAATCCAGACCCGAAAAAATTGCAGCCCAATAAAGTGCCCTGACAACTACCTAAGCGTTTGTAAGCGAGTTTTTTCCGGACCTCTCATTCTTTTGTAACCTTAATTGCCCAGTTAAATTGCTATTTGCAACTGTAACTGCCGAATGGCATAGTGCGCTCAAACTTGGAGAGAATGCTATGGCTACACAGGTTGCTGAACAGGGCGGCACACAGCAAAGCCCTAAAATCGAATCTGTCGATGTTCTGATAGTGGGAGCCGGTATTTCCGGTATTGGTATGGCGGTGCATTTGCGTGATAAATGTCCGGGTAAAAGCTTTGCTCTGGTCGAAAGACGGGAAGATATTGGCGGGACCTGGGATCTGTTTCAATATCCGGGCATTCGTTCCGACAGTGACATGCATACTCTCGGTTTTACGTTCGAACCTTGGACCGAACAAAAGGCAATTGCCGACGGTCCGTCGATCATCAAGTATTTGCACCGGATCAAGGACAAGCATGATCTGGAAAAGCACATCCGGTTTGGTCACAAGGTTCTTTCCGCCAGCTGGTCAAGCGAGGATGCGCGTTGGACGGTGACGGCAGAGAAGTCGGATGGCAGCATCGCCCAGATACACGCGAACTTTCTCTATATGGGCGCGGGCTACTATGATTATGACAATCCCTATGACGCCCAGATTGAAGGGCTGTCAAACTTCAAGGGGGATGTCGTTCATCCGCAATTCTGGCCCAAAGATTATGACTATAACGGCAAGAAAGTTGTGATTATTGGTAGCGGCGCGACTGCGGTTACAATTGTTCCGGTAATGGCTGAAAAAGCGGAGCATGTTACGATGCTTCAGCGAACGCCGACCTGGTATGCTGCACGGCCTGCCAAAGATTGGATGGCCAACACCTTGCGCAAGATCATGCCGGAAATGTGGGCTTACAAGATCATCCGCAAAAAGAATGTCTGGATGCAGGACCTGACCTTTCGAATGGCGCGGGACAAACCCCACAAGGTCATCAAGAAGCTCGAAAAACCGCTCAAGAAGGATTTGGGCGATAAATATAACAAAGCCGACTATACGCCGCCTTACGGCCCGTGGGAGCAGCGTCTTTGCTTGGTTCCGGACAGCGATATGTTCAAAGCCATTGCGTCAGGCAAGGCCGCCCTGAAGACCGGTCATATTGATACGGTAACAGAGAGCGGCATCAAGCTGAAATCCGGAGAGACGCTGGATGCGGACGTGATTGTCACTGCGACCGGATTGAAACTGGCGGTCGCTGGCAAAGTCCAGTTTGAGGTGGATGGCAAGCCGGTCAACTGGCCCGACCACTATTATTATAAAGGCTGCATGTTCTCCGATATTCCCAATCTTTCAATTGTCTTTGGCTATCTCAATGCCAGCTGGACGCTCAAGGCGGATATTGTTTCCGAATATACCTGTCGCCTGTTGAACCATATGGATGCAACGGCAACACGCATTGCCAATCCGGTATTGGACAAGGAGCTTGAGCAGGAAGAATTGTTTGATTTCTCCTCCGGTTACATCCAGCGATCAATCAACGAATTGCCGCGCAACAGCACCGCTATGCCCTGGAAGCTCAATCAGGACTATCTGTATGACAAGAAAATTCTGCAGGATGAACCGGTCGATGACGGAACCCTGCAATTTTACGGCCCGAACAGCGCGAAAGCGGACAATGAGGATGAGCCAACCCTGGAGGCGGCAGAGTAAGCTATCTTGCAATTTACATCAATGTAAGTAGTAAGGTGCCATGGAAAATGAAATTGTTGATGTTCTGATCGTCGGTGCCGGTATATCCGGGATTGGCGCAGCCGTTCACCTGTCCAAACGCTGCCCGGGTCGCAGTTTTGCAATTGTCGAAGCGAGAGAAAGCATTGGCGGCACCTAGGATTTGTTCAAATATCCGGGCATCCGATCCGATAGCGACATGTACACGCTGGGATATAATTTCAAACCCTGGACCTCTCGGCAAGCGATTGCCGATGGTCCGAACATCATGGCCTATCTGCACGAGACCGTCGATGAATATGGCCTGGAAAAGCATATCCGCTATCAGCAGAAAGTGGTGAAGGCGAACTGGTCCAGCGATGAAGCCTTTTGGACAGTAAATATTGCCCATGGCGATGGTTCAAACAGCATCATCAAATGCCGTTTCCTGTTCATGTGCTCCGGCTATTATAATTATGAAGAAGTGCATGACCCCGAATTTGTCGGACGGGATGATTTTACCGGGCAGATTGTCCATCCGCAATTCTGGCCCGAAGATTTCGACTATACAGACAAGAAAGTTGTTGTCATTGGCAGCGGGGCAACAGCAGTAACGGTTGTTCCGGCCATGGCGGAAACGGCTCGCCATGTGACCATGTTGCAGCGTTCACCCAGCTATGTAGCCTCCCGTCCAAGCGAGGATAAATTTGCCATTTTCTTGCGCAAGATATTGCCGGACAAAGCGGCCTATTTGATTACGCGTTGGCACAATGTACTGTTGCAACTGTTCTTCTTCAATCTGGCACGCAAGCGGCCAAAGCAGATCAAGAAGCGGCTGCTAGATATGGTTCGCGACGAGCTCGGACCAGACTATGACATGACCCATTTCACGCCGCGCTATAATCTTTGGGATGAGCGGTTATGCGCGGTGCCGGATAGCGATCTTTTCAAGGTGGTCCGTGATGGCAAAGCTTCGGTTGTGACTGAGCATATTGATCGATTTGTCGAAAACGGCATCTTGCTCAAATCAGGCGAGACGCTCGAAGCAGATATCATTGTTACTGCGACAGGGCTCAAGCTACTGACCGGCGGTAGCGCAGATTTCGATGTCGACGGCGCACCAGTCGATTTTGGTCAGACCATCAACTACAAAGGCGTGATGATGTCGGGCGTGCCTAATCTGGGCATGACTTTTGGTTATACCAACAGCAGTTGGACGCTGAAGGCGGATCTGACGAGCGAATATATCTGTCGGTTGCTCAACCATATGGAATCGAGTGGCTTCGACTATGCGGTGCCAACTCTTCCTTCCGATAGGTCGGTTTCGCCCGAACCTCTGCTCGATTTCTCTTCCGGATATGTACAACGAGCAATTGCCGATCTACCGAAGCAGGGACAGGCAAAGCCCTGGCGACTGAACCAGAATTATCCCAAGAATATTATAAATTTGCGGCACAAGGCAGTTGATGACGGTGTGCTGGTGTTCAGGACGGCCAGAGTGAAGGAAAAAACCCCGGAACTGGAAGCCGCATAAGTCCCTCGCACTTAGTTCTGACTCGGTCTATAAGGCTGAAATGACTGATTTTAATGCACTGATCGAGGCCGATAAAGGCCAGGACGCACGTACCATCCAGATATTGGATGTCCACAATTTTGAGGATTGGTTGAAGGATCAGCCTGATACCGTCCGCGAGATTGTCAAAGCCTATAAATTCAAGGCTAATCCCAAATCTTTTCTGATTCTTCCCGGTTCTGGCAAAGCTACCGATGGTGAACAGGGGGATTTCCGTGTTGTTGCTGGCGTCATCGACCACAAACAACTTGACCCATGGTCATTGGCGAAGCTCGGCGGCAAACTGCCCGAAGGAAAATATCGATTGGCTGGCGCGAGCGCCAAAGGCGGTCTGTTTGGCTGGCTGATTCCGCAGCATGAGTTCGATAAATATAAAAAGCTTCCTGATCGTCAGGGAGCTAGTGTGCTTTTGGTTAGAGACGAAATAGCGCAACTAGACGAAGCGGTTAGACAGGCCGAAGCAACTGCGCTGGTTCGCGATCTGGTCAATACACCTGCGGCCGATATGGGCCCGGACAAACTGGAAGAGATTGTCGACAAGCTTTCGGAAAAACATGGCGCCGACTTCAAAGTTACGTGCGGTGACGCGTTGGAAGAGCATTTTCCAATGATTCACGGCGTTGGCAAGGCGGCCATGCGGCAGCATGCACCGCGACTGCTCGAACTGAAATGGGGCAATGCTGACCATCCCAAAATTGCCATCATTGGCAAGGGTGTCACATTTGACAGCGGAGGACTGTCGATGAAATCTCCGGTTGGCATGATGCTAATGAAAAAGGATATGGGCGGAGCTGCCCATGCGATCGCGCTAGCGAAATTGGCGATGGAGGCGAAGCTTCCGATCAATCTGCATCTGTTAGTGCCTGCTGTGGAAAATAGTGTTGACGGCCATGCATTGAGACCCGGCGACGTGGTGAATAGCCGCAAGGGGTTGACCGTCGAAATCACCAATACCGATGCCGAAGGGCGTCTAGTACTGGGCGATGCCCTAACTTTAGCCGGCGAAGAAGAACCGGAGCTTATTCTGGATTTCGCCACATTGACGGGTGCGGCGCGTGTCGCGCTGGGCCCCGATCTACCTGCCATGTTTGCCACCGATGACGACGTGGCTGAGGCTTTGCACAAAGCGGGCGACGAAGAGGATGATCCAGTCTGGCGGATGCCACTGTGGAGCCGTTATAATTACCGGCTGAACAGCACGATTGCAGACTGTATAAACAGCGCGTCTGGGTCTTTTGCCGGCTGTATGACCGCAGCGCTTTTTCTTCAGAAATTCGTGCCTGATGATACGCCATGGGTGCATTTCGACACCTATGCATGGCGACCAGCGAGCAAGGCAGGGCGGCCCAAGGGCGGTGAGGCTTTGGGTCTGCGCGCAAGCTGGCGCTATTTGAAGGATCGTTACACCGCTTGATAAGCCCTGTGATTTTCGTCTAAAGGCTCCGAGCTTGGGTAAAAGCGGACCGGCTGCACGGGAGTCGGCCAAAAATCTTGATTGGGGTGGCGCAGGAAAATGGACATGAAGGCCGCAGATATGGCTCGGGCAAAATTTGCCCTGCACGGTCCCGAGGAGGATTTTGATCTGCGGGTGACGGCGCATCGCGGCGATCTGGCGGACATCCGGCTGGCTGGCAAAATGTTCGCTCCCCATTATGCCGAGGCGCTGCCAATGCGCTGTTCTGCGCCCAAGGCTATGCTGCGCAAACAGGGCGGCAAAAATTACGAGGCGGTTTCCGAACTTTTGCATGGTGAAGATTTCCAATTGCTTGATGTATCGGGCGACTGGGCTTGGGGCTTTTGTGAAGCGGATGGCTATGTCGGTCATGTGCCGGTGCATGTGTTGCAACATGCCCGCAAAACCGCCACGCCAACCCATTTGGTATCGGCACGCGCTGCATTGATTTTCATACAGCCTGATATCAAGTCCGGCGTGATGAAACGCTTGCCCATGGGCGCGCGGCTTGCTTGCGGCGAACCAAGTGAATGCGGGAAATTCCTGAGTACCGGAAAAGGCTTTGTGCATGTTCGCCATGTTCAGAAAATTGGCGCAAAGGTTGTCTTTGATGGCAGGAATAGCGCGATTGATCTGGCCGAACAGTTAATCGGTGCACCTTATCTTTGGGGCGGTCGCAGCGGCGATGGCCTGGATTGTTCCGGGCTGGTGCAAACGGTGCTGGCAATTACTGGTGTAGACGCACCGCGTGACGCGGATCAGCAGATGGCAGCGCTTGGCACTGACATAGCTGCAGACCAAGATTTCAAGCGCGGCGATATTGTGTTTTTCCCCGATCATGTCGGGATCATGGCGGACGCCGAGCGGATCGTTCATGCCAATGCCTATTGGATGCAGGTTTCCATTGATCCGCTGGCTGAAGTCGTCGCCCGGTTTGGCGATGACTGCGAACAACCAGTTCTTGCGCGCAAACGGCTGGACTGACAAATGCCGCATACTGTTTTCATTGATGGTGCAGTTGGAACAACCGGGCTCGAAATTGCAGAGCGGTTGGCCGGTCGGCCTGAATTTGAGCTGGTGCGGCTTTCAGAAGAACAGCGCAAGGATATCGATGCCCGGCGAGAAGCGATCAACGATAGCGACTTTGTGATCCTGTGCCTGCCCGACGATGCGGCATGTGAGGCAGCGGTATTAGTTGCCAATGACAGCACGCGGCTGATCGACGGGTCTTCCGCCCATCGAACCGCACATGACTGGGTCTATGGTTTTCATGAATTCAAGGAAGGCCAGAAGAACAAGATTGCCGAGGCGCGCTTTGTTTCGAACCCCGGCTGTTATCCGACCGGTTTCCTGGGTCTTGTTGCGCCTCTAATTGCAAAAGGCCTGCTACCGGCAGATTGGCCTTATACGGTCAACGCGGTGTCCGGCTATTCGGGCGGCGGCAAGGCACTAGTCGAGCGGTTTGCTGAGGAACCCGATATTGGCGTACGTAACTATGGCCTTAATCTTGAGCATAAGCATATGCCGGAAATGAAACGCCATGCCGGACTGAAACATGACGTGATTTTTGCACCGTCCGTCATCCGTGCCTATCGCGGGATGCTGGTTGAAGTGCCGTTCAATCTCTCGGCAATGGGCGATGGGGCTAAGGCTACACAATTGCTTGATGCGCTACAGGCACACTATCAAACCTCATCAATCGTGCATGTCCACAGCGGATCGGGCATCAGCGAGCTGCTGCTTGGCGAAAATGATCCGCCAAGCGACCGGCTTGATCTTTATGTATTTTCTGATCCGAGTGGCGAGCGGGTGCGCCTGATTGCGCGGCTCGATAATCTGGGCAAAGGCGCAGCGGGAAGCGCGGTGCAGGATCTGAATATCATGGCCGGGCTGGATGAAACGGCAGGGCTGCGGCTATAGCGGGTCTTATTCGGTGGCGGCTTCAGCCTTGTCGGGACGCAAGCTTGTCCCGGCACGACCACTGCGAAATGCACCAAACCAGCTAAGAGGATTCAAGGTGGTTGAACCGTCGAGCGAGAAGGTGATGATCTCCGCGCGTCCGCCAATATTTTGCCAAGGGATAGTTCCGCCCAATCCCAGAGGACTGTCAACACGGCTGTCGGCGGAAAGGTCTCGATTATCACCGAGTAGGTAGACATGGTTTTCGGGAATGACCAAAGGTTCCACATCATCAGTATATTGTGGACCGAGATCGATAATATCATAGCTTACGCCGTTGGGCAGCGTCTCACGAATGATTGGCAGCGAACAAACCGGATTACCACTGGCATCAACATCCTTTGAGCCCGGAAAATCCTGTCCATTGCAGGGTGAATTGCCATCAATCGGAATTTGCAAGTCGGGTTGTACTTCCTGTGGCACGGCTTTGCCGTTCAGAAAGACCTGACCACCCCGCAGTTCAAGCGTATCGCCGGGCAGGCCAATGACACGCTTGATATAGTCAGTGCTATTGTCTTTGGGCGTCAGGATGACGATATCGCCGCGTTCGGGCAGGCTTCCAATCAGACGCCCTTCCATTTTCGGCAGGATATGGAAAGTCGGTGAAACCCAAGACCAGCCATAGGCATATTTGCTGACGATCAACCGGTCGCCGACCAGCAGGCTCGGCATCATCGAAACCGACGGAATATAGAATGGCTTAGCGACCAGGCTATGAAATGCGAGCACGGCGAGCAACAGCAAGGCGATGCTTTTTATCTCGCCAATCCAGTCGGTTTTCTGCTTTTCCGGTTTGTCCGCCGTAGTGGATTCCGCGGCATTTTCTACAGCCATATTCTCGTCTTCATTCTCTTGGTCCATATTGAAGCGCAGTTCCTATAGCGGGTGGGCTTCAATGATCACGAATGCCTGTGCCCATGGATGATCATTAGTGAGTGTGAGATGAACGGTGGCACTATATCCCTCCGGCGTCAGCGCGTCGAGCCGTTTTTTCGCGCCATTGGTGAGGGCGAGGGTGGGCGCGCCGCTTCTGGCGTTCACCACGCCAATGTCTTTCATGTAGACGCCTGCTTTGAATCCTGTGCCGACGGCTTTGGAATAAGCCTCCTTTGCGGCAAAGCGTTTCGCGTAGGTTCCGGCTCTTGTATAAGGACGGCGCGCGGCCTTGGCGCGTTCAATTTCGGTAAAGACGCGATTTTCGAAGCGTTCGCCAAAGCGTTCGAGCGAATTCTGGATGCGCTCAATATTGCAGAGGTCGGAGCCTAGGCCGATGATCAACGCGCTTCATCCATCAGTTCACGCATCCGGCGAATACTACCATCGAGCCCAATAAAAATTGCCTCGCCAACCAGAAAATGTCCGATGTTCAGCTCGCGCAATTGTGGGATCGCGGCGATTGGCACGACATTATCAAAAGTCAGGCCGTGGCCAGCATGCGGTTCAATGCCATTTTTCGCCGCCAGCGCCGCTGCATCGGCAATCCGGCGCAGTTCCGCTTCGCGTTCTGAACCGTCGAGTTCAGCATATCGACCGACATGAAATTCAACCACAGGCGCACCCAGATGAATGGCTGCCTCCACCTGCCGCGGATCGGGTTCGATGAAGAGGCTGACCCGGATATTGGCATCGCGGAGCTGCCCGACAAAATCCATCAACCGGTTATGTTGCCCCGCTGCATCCAGCCCGCCCTCGGTCGTCCGTTCTTCGCGATTCTCAGGAACGATACACGCCGCGTGCGGTTTGTGCTTGAGCGCGATGTCGAGCATCTCATCGGTCGCCGCCATTTCCAGATTGAGCGGAATAGTGAGCTGATCCATCAGGATCGTCAAATCACTATCGCGAATATGCCGTCGGTCTTCGCGGAGATGGGCAGTGATCCCGTCGGCACCCGCTTCCGCTGCCATCAACGCCGCCCGCACTGGCTCCGGATGATCGCCGCCCCGCGCGTTGCGGATGGTGGCGACATGATCGATATTTACGCCAAGCCTTAGGTGGTTGGAATCGCTCACGCTTTACGGCTACCCGGCTTGGTCGTGGGAATAGCGGCAAGTTCCGGTGGTACTTCATCGGGAGCGTAGGATGGCACATCAATCGTCACGAGCGGATAAAAGGGTACATCAAACTGCGCTGCGCCGCTCGACCGGTCGACCAGTGCGCCCGCTGCGATCACATCACCGCCGGCTTCGCGGATCGCTTGAATGGCTTCGCGCGAGGAGAGGCCGGTCGTGACGACATCTTCCATCATTAGAACTTTTTGCCCCAGTTCCAGACGAAAGCCGCGGCGTAGTTCGAACGTGCCTTCGGGTCGCTCCAGAAACAACGCATCGAGATCTAATGCGCGTCCCATCTCATGGCCGATAATGACGCCGCCCATCGCTGGCGACACCACCACATCAATCGAGCGCCGTATCTCGGTAGGAATTTTCGCCACCAGCGCCTCCGTCATTTGGGCTGCGCGGCGCGGTTGCATTAATAGTCGCGCGCATTGCAAATACTGCATGCTGTGCCGGCCCGATGACAAGACAAAGTGACCTTCCAATAGGGCGTCACTGGCCCTGAATTCTGCCAAAATCTCGTCTTCTGTCAAACTATCGCCCCTGCGCAAAATTGTCGTTCATGTCCAAATGGGCATGTTGCGG
Organism: uncultured Parasphingorhabdus sp.; assembly: GCA_951813595.1. Classification (GTDB taxonomy): domain Bacteria; phylum Pseudomonadota; class Alphaproteobacteria; order Sphingomonadales; family Sphingomonadaceae; genus Parasphingorhabdus. The sequence goes on from CATOTQ010000004.1 coordinate 349,873, forward strand.
TATCAATGCCAGAAAAATATCTTTCAAAAAACTGAAAAAATATATGCGGAGGCGCTTGAGGCTTGGTCAAAGCCTGCCTATAAGCCGCTTCCAAAGGGGTAGTATATCAGGTGGATTTTCGCGCGGGTGCAAACTTGTACATTGGCCGCAAAAAACTGCCGATAATCAGGGTAGAAGGTTGAGCAAATTATGACTCATTACGTGAAGGCGTGGATTCTTGCTTTGGCATTAGTCCTAAGTCCGGCGGCTGTTTCCGCACAGGAAGCATTGCCGGAAGCACCGGGTGTTGAAGCAGCACCAGCTGCAACAGAGGCGGCCGATCCAGCGGCTCAATCGGGTGAGGCCTCAACAGAAGCGGCGGCTCCCACCGGTCTTGATCCTGCGCTCTACACGCCAATGAAACCCACTCCCGGTATCGGCATGCCGGTTGACAAGGGTATCGACTTTCAGGAGCAATTCAGCGCCACCGGCAAGCAGGCTAAGTGGATTAACGATGCCATTTTGATCCCGATGATGTTCGGTGTCAGCCTGATTGTGCTTGGCTTGTTGATGTGGGTCATGGTGCGCTATCGTCGCGGAGCCAATCCCGAGCCTTCGAAGACAACCCACAATACTTTTATTGAAATTATATGGACTGTCATTCCGGTGATCATTCTCGTGGTTATTGCGGTGCCTTCGATCGGCCTGCTGGCCCAGCAATTTGAACCGGCGCCGGAAGATGCACTGACCGTGAAAGTGACCGGTTACCAATGGTATTGGGGATATAACTATCCTGATAATGGTGATTTTGAAGTCATTGCAAATATGCTTCCCAAAGAGGAAGCGGACGCGCGCGGCGAACCTTTCCAACTGGCGGTCGATAATCGGATGGTTATACCCGTTGGCAAGCCGGTAAAAATGCTTGTTACGGCTGCGGATGTTATTCACAGCTTTGCCGTACCGGCGGTCTGGTTCAAGATTGATGCTGTACCCGGGCGTATCAACGAGATGGTCATGCAAATTGACCGCGAAGGCGTTTATTACGGTCAATGTTCAGAGCTTTGCGGCGCGCGGCACGGTTTCATGCCGATTGCTGTTGAAGTGGTCTCACAGGAAAAATTCGATAACTGGGTCCTTGCCAATGGCGGCACGGTTGCGAGCGAAGAAGAGGTTGCTGATGCAGTGGCTGCTACCAACTGAGGGTTAGGGACATGACAACAATCACAGCAGACGGTCATATCGACGATCACGCACATGATGCGGATCACAAGCCCGCCTTTTTCCAACGCTGGTTCATGTCGACCAATCACAAGGATATTGGCACACTTTATCTTCTCTTTGCCATAATCGCCGGTATCATCGGCGGTGCCATGTCCGGTCTGATGCGGATGGAGCTGGCTGAGCCGGGTATCCAGTATCTGCAGACTTGGGCGAGTATTTCCAATGGTAGCGAGGCTACTATGGATCAGGCCTATCATTTATGGAACGTTCTAATTACCGCGCATGGTCTGATCATGGTTTTCTTCATGGTCATGCCCGCGATGATTGGCGGTTTTGGTAACTGGTTCGTACCGTTAATGATTGGCGCACCGGATATGGCCTTCCCGCGGATGAATAATATTAGTTTTTGGCTGCTCGTTCCTGCCTTCCTGCTTTTACTGGGTTCGGCTTTCGTGCCGGGCGGCACGGGTATGGGCGCTGGCACTGGCTGGACGGTCTACGCGCCGCTGGCAACCAGCGGCTCGGTTGGACCGGCAGTGGATATGGCAATTCTGTCGCTTCACCTTGCGGGTGCATCTTCTATCCTGGGCGCGATTAACTTTATCACGACCATCTTCAATATGCGCGCGCCGGGCATGACCCTGCATAAAATGCCGCTCTTTGTTTGGTCTGTATTGGTAACAGCGTTCTTGCTGCTTTTGGCGCTGCCGGTGCTTGCCGCGGCGATCACCATGCTGCTGACGGACCGTAACTTCGGCACGGCGTTTTTCGACGCAGCTGGCGGCGGTGATCCGGTGCTTTACCAGCATCTGTTCTGGTTCTTCGGCCATCCTGAAGTGTATATCATGATCCTGCCAGGCTTTGGCATGGTTAGTCATATTGTGGCGACCTTCAGCCGCAAGCCAGTCTTTGGTTATCTCGGTATGGCCTATGCCATGGTCGCAATTGGCGTGGTCGGCTTTGTGGTCTGGGCACACCATATGTTCACCACCGGCATGTCGGTGAACGTGAAAATGTATTTCACTGCGGCGACGATGGTGATTGCGGTGCCGACAGGGATCAAGATATTCAGCTGGATCGCGACGATGTGGGGCGGTTCAATGACCTTTAAAACCCCTATGATGTGGGCGCTCGGCTTTATCTTCATGTTCACTGTGGGCGGCGTGACCGGCGTTGTGCTGGCCAATGGCGGCATCGATGACAATCTGCATGACACCTATTATGTGGTTGCACATTTCCACTATGTGCTGTCGCTTGGTGCGGTCTTCTCGATCTTTGCCGGATTCTATTACTGGCTGCCGAAGATGTCGGGTAAGATGTACAGCGAGCTTCTGGGACAACTCCATTTCTGGATTTTCTTCATCGGCGTGAACATCTTGTTCTTCCCGCAGCACTTTCTGGGTCAACAGGGTATGCCGCGTCGTTATCCTGACTATCCGGATGCCTATGCTTACTGGAACGAAATCAGTTCGCTGGGCTACTGGATCATGCTGGTTGGCGTTGCGATCTTCTTCGTGAACCTAGCTTACACGTTCTTGGCTGGCCGCAAGGCAGAAGATAATTATTGGGGCGAAGGAGCGACGACGCTGGAATGGACTCTGACCAGCCCGCCGCCATTCCACCAGTTTGAAACGCTGCCGCGGATCAAGTAGTCTGAGGACGCTGACAGACAGATGACAACGGCATCAACAACATTACACGGACTGGCCAGTGCAAAGGACCTCTTTGCGCTGACCAAGCCGCGTGTGATGTCGCTGGTCATTTTTACCGCGCTTTGTGGTTTGCTGGCTGCTCCCGGGTCAATTCATCCGGTGCTTGGTTTCACAGCGATATTGGCGATTAGCCTGGGGGCCGGTGCATCTGCTGCGCTCAATCAGTGGTATGAGGCGGATATTGATGCGATTATGAAGCGGACCAGCCAGCGGCCGCTGCCTGCTGGGCGGATGGATAGCGAAACGGCACTACATTTCGGTATTGGTTTATCTTTTTTTTCGGTCATCCTGATGGGTGTTGCCGTAAATTGGTTCGCCGCCGTGTTTCTGGCCTTCTCAATTTTCTTCTATGCCGTGGTCTACACGATCTGGCTTAAGCGCAGCACACCGCAGAATATTGTAATCGGTGGCGCCGCCGGTGCTTTTCCCCCTGCCATTGGTTGGGCAGCAGTAACCGGCGATGTTACTCTGATGCCGGTCCTTCTGTTTGCGATCATATTTTTCTGGACGCCTCCGCATTTCTGGGCGCTGGCGCTGTTTGTGAACAGTGATTATTCAAAGGCCGGTGTTCCGATGATGCCAGTTGTCGCTGGGCGTCAGTCGACCCGGAAACAAATCTTTGCATATAGTTTGATTTTGGCAGCAGTTGCGATAGCACCGTTCGCGCTTGGCCTAATTGGAGCCGTTTACGGTGCTGCAGCAATCGCGCTGAGCATCATTTTCAGCGGGCTTTCTCTTCAGGTGACGATGAGTAGCACTGTCGAACCCAAAGACATGGCGGCCGAAAAACGCTTGTTCAAATTCTCGATTGTGTATCTTTTTGCGCTATTCGCGGCACTGGTGGCCGATCGTATGGTGATGGCATGAGCGAAATTGATACCAGTCAGTCACCGATGACGCCGGAGGAACAGAAGGTCTTCCAGGCGCGTCAGAAGCAGCGCGCTGTCATCATGGCTGGCTTGCTGATTTTCCTTTGCATATTGTTTTATCTGATCACCATTGTGAAGATCGGGGCAGCGTGATGGGTGCTGCGCAGGCAAATATGAGCAATCGGAACGCACGTAGCGCAGTCATGGCCGGTTTGTTTGCTCTTGGCATGCTGGGTGTCGGCTATGCTGCCGTGCCGCTTTATGAGATATTCTGTCGCGTAACTGGCTATGGCGGAACAACGCAGCGCGTTGGTGAGGCACTAGCAGCTACAGTTCAGGCGACGAGCAGGCCGATGTCGATCCGTTTCGATTCCAACGTCAATTCCGCCCTGCCATGGACTTTCAAGCCTGAGCAGGGCACCGACCGCGTCAGCGTAGGCGCTCGGGATATGGCGATCTACATTGCAAAGAACGAGTCCAGTCAGCCGGTTGTAGGCACCGCGACCTTTAATGTGACACCAGTCCTGGCAGGCAAATATTTTCACAAAATTCAATGCTTCTGTTTTACCGAACAGACATTGCAGCCGGGGCAACAAATGCGGATGCCGGTGCTGTACTATGTCGATCCGGCAATATTGGAAGATCCGGAAACCAAAGATATTGAAGAAATTACACTCAGCTATACATTTTACCGTTCAAAAGATGGGCAGGCCGTCGATCCGGCTGGAAATGATGGCTAAAGGGAATTTGAGGGAAGGTTAGGAACACAATATGTCTGGCGCAAAGAACCACGATTATCATATTTTACCACCAGATATCTGGCCGTTATTTGGTGCGTTCGCTGCCTTTACAATGGCAATTGGTGGCATCCGTTGGATGCACGATATGGCTTTCGGTTCGCTGGTTTTTGCGATCGGCGTTGCCGCAGTCTCACTGACTTTCTTTGCTTGGTGGCGCAATGTGATCATGGAAGCCCATGCTGGCGATCATACGCCGGTTGTGCAGCTTCACCTGCGCTATGGGATGATCCTGTTCATCGCCTCCGAAGTGATGTTCTTCGTTGGCTGGTTCTGGGCCTGGTTTGACTTCTCCCTTTTCCCGCAACCGCTTGAACTCGCAGACGGTATCACGACCAATTTCATCGGTCAGGAAGGTGCTGCGGCGCTGATGCAATGGCCGCCAAAAGGTGTTGAGGCGCTTAGCGCATTTGAACTGCCATTGCTTAACACGCTGATCCTGCTCTGCTCAGGTACAACAGTGACCTGGGCGCATCACTCGCTGATTAATGGTGACCGCAAGGGCCTGATTACGGGTCTTTGGCTAACGATAATTCTGGGCGCGGTGTTTACCGCCATTCAGGCCTATGAGTACAGTATCGCACCATTCCCGTTTGCCGGCCTGAACTATAGCGCGGCTTTCTACATGGCGACCGGTTTCCACGGCTTCCACGTTCTGGTTGGAACGATCTTCCTGATCGTCTGTCTGGCGCGCGCCTATAAAGGACATTTCACGCCGAAGCAGCATTTCGGATTTGAAGCCGCGGCTTGGTATTGGCACTTTGTCGATGTCGTATGGTTGTTCCTGTTCATCGTGGTCTATGTCTGGGGCGGCTGGGGCGCTCCTGTTCACTAGGACACCACATTGAACGAAACCGAACAGAAAAAAGGGCAGCCGGATATGATTCCCGCTGCCCTTTTTGGTCTCTGCCCCGATTGCGGACAGAAGACGATGTTTAGCAATATCACGCAATTTTCCGAACAATGCCGTGCCTGTGGTCTGGATTATTCCGGCTATAATGTTGGTGATGGCCCCGCCGCTTTTCTGACTTTGATAGTCGGTGCCATTGTGTTGGGCCTGGCGCTAATCGTGGAATCCAGTTTTTATCCGCCTCTATGGGTACATGTCTTGCTTTGGGTTCCCGTCACCAGCCTGATGGTCGTCGTGACCTTGCGCTTTACCAAGGCATTGCTTCTAATATCCGAACATCGCAATCAGGCGCATGAAGGCGTGATTGACAAACAGGACGAAGAGCTTTGAAAGGCTTGCCGATATTTGTGTCGATAATCGTTGCGGCAGCAGTCGGAACGATGATCTATCTCGGCTTCTGGCAGCTGCAGCGGGCCGAGTGGAAGGAAGGGCTGCTCGCAACATATGAACAAGCCGCCGACAAACCCTCCATCGCATATCCAGCGGTTCCTGATGATGACGAACCGCCCTATTTTCGCAAATCATCAGTCAACTGTCTGGAAGTCATAGACTGGCGCTCCACAAGTGGGCGCAGTGCGGCTGGCCAGTCAGGCTGGGCACATATCGCGACCTGCAAGACCAGCAGCGAAGGACCGGGCGCCCAGATCGTGGCAGGCTGGTCGACAAAACCAGAAGATCCGGATTGGCAAGGAGGCAATGTTGAGGGTATCATCGCACCCGATACCCGGCATGTGATCAGGCTGGTGGCGAGCGAACCGGTGGCTGCTTTGCAGAAGAGCCAGCCGCCATCCATCGAAGATATTCCCAATAATCACATGGCCTATGCGGTGCAGTGGTTTCTCTTCGCCGGGATTGCGCTGGTGATTTTCCTATTGGCGCTACGTGGTTTGCACAAAAAATAGCCGTTTATCCTATTGATAAAAGCCATCGCGCAAATTGATACCATGCTCCATCCACCCCTTCAGCGCGCACAGCATCTGGGTCCAGCCTTCGCAATTGCCATAGGATGATTTGAGGCCATCCTCGTCCGAACGCCATCCCTTTTCATTGATCGTTACCAGAGTGCGATCGTCCTCTAGCGCTTTAAATTCCATGGGGATTATATAGTTAATTAACCTTGCCGGGGACAGGTCACCGTGAATATAATAGGGCTAAGCCGCTTGGTACGGCCTAGCCCTTGCGCTAAGCGCAAATCTCAGGGTGAAAAGGAGGTGACGCCACGTGAACTTAAAGGTACCTACTAGTCCAGTAATGCTGGAAGGGTTGTAAGGGTGGGAATCACACTATCCCCTGATCGCCATGAGACGGGCCCCTGATCGCCATGAGACGGGCCCCTGATCGCCATGAGACGGGCCCCTGATCGCCATGAGACGGGCCCCTGATCGCCATGAGACGGGCCCCTGATCGCCATGAGACGGGCCCCTGATCGCCATGAGACGGGCCCCTGATCGCCATGAGACGGGCCCCTGATCGCCATGAGACGGGCCCCTGATCGCCATGAGACGGGCCCCTGATCGCCATGAGACGGGCCCCTGATCGCCATGAGACGGGCCCCTGATCGCCATGAGACGGGCCCCTGATCGCCATGAGACGGGCCCCTGATCGCCATGAGACGGGCCCCTGATCGCCATGAGACGGGCCCCTGATCGCCATGAGACGGGCCCCTGATCGCCATGAGACGGGCCCCTGATCGCCATGAGACGGGCCCCTGATCGCCATGAGACGGGCCCCTGATCGCCATGAGACGGGCCCCTGATCGCCATGAGACGGGCCCCTGATCGCCATGAGACGGGCCCCTGATCGCCATGAGACGGGCCCCTGATCGCCATGAGACGGGCCCCTGATCGCCATGAGACGGGCCCCTGATCGCCATGAGACGGGCCCCTGATCGCCATGAGACGGGCCCCTGATCGCCATGAGACGGGGATAGTGTAGGTTAACTTTAACCCTAGATCAACCCACTTATGGTTCTGCGCCCAATAGCACCAGTGGAACAGAAGGAACACCACGCCCTTGGCGAATAACATTGAGCAAGTCCCTCTCATAACAGGGTACACCACTGGACATTTCTGATTCGAGGCTCTTCATGGGTAGTATCTCTATACCCGCGTCGATTATATCAGAGACATAAAAGCTCAAGTGTTTGACAAACAAATCGTGCGCGACGAAAGCGTATTTCCCGAACTGGACTTCTACGGCAACACGATCCTTGACAAAATCCGTCTGATTGCAGGACATGACGGGTTTGCGTCCGGTCGCGATGATGGAAGCCTTTTGTTCTGCTTCGCTTTTGCCTTGAATGGAACGTAGCAAGTCTTCATCGTCTGTTACCCGGAATGTATGCCTCCTTTCCTCCCAACCCAAGGCTTCCAGGCCGAGCTTGAAAGCAGCGTTCATGTCAATCGGTGAATAGAGCTGCCTCCCTTTTCGGGTACGTTCTTTCGATACCTTGGTGCGACAAGCCTCTGCATCAACGCTTTCAACCACAGACAGCAGTTCACACCACAGTTCGTAATGGTGAACAAGAAGATACTCTTCACCGTTCAGATGAGAGTATCTTGCTCCTATGTGCATTAGTGTCCGCCATTAGGCAGTGCGGGGTTATAGACGGGCTTACCCATCGGGCGGGTGCGCAAAGAGCCGTCACGCCAAGCAGTTACGCGCTGATGTGCTAGTTCGACGTACTCAGGGACAACATCACATCCATATCCGCTACGGTTATGCATCAGAGCGGCAATAATGGTTGTCCCGACTCCCATGTACGGATCAAGCACAACGTCCCCTTCATCCGTCATTGAAAGAACAAGCCGCTCGACCAGTTCTACGGGAAACTGGCAGGGATGGATTGTTTTTTCAGGATGGTTATTCTTGACGTTAGGAAACTCCCAGACATCGGAGGGGTTTTTCCCTTTGGGGTTGCCAGACAGCTTCCCGGCATTCGGGCCTTTGAAGTGCTTCTTGCCCGGGTATTTTGAAGGAACGCGGATAGGGTCCAGGTTCCATGTATAATCATTGTCGAGTGTCCACCAGACGATTGTTTCATACCGGCCAGACAGTCTGCGAGTGCAGTGCAATCCATGGCCAAAGTGCCAGACAATGCGGTTACGCAGCTTCAAGCCACAACCTTGGAACAGGGGATAGGTAAGAATATCGAGGGGCATTATCTCGCCGTTTTGAACGCAGTTCCCAACCTGCCAGCAGATAGACCCCTGTGGGTGTAAAATTCGAACACATTCTTCAATGACTCGCGCTTGAGCATTCAGATAGTCATCCAAAGAAGATCGTGTTTCATAATCTTTTCCCAAGTTGCAGGGTGGTGATGTGACAATTAGCTTGCAGTGATCGTCTGGAACCGAGCGCAAGAATTCCATGTTATCAATGCAGGCCAATACAGGATCGCAATAACCATTCTGCTTAGTACTGCGTGGAGTTTTTTGAAAAAGTGAACGGGCAAGTGCCGTTGGGTCACTGACCACGGGGGGAATTACAGCAACATTACTCATCGTGCAGGTTCCCCCTCGGTCAGGTCACAGTACATGAGCCGCTTGCCAACCATTCCCTCTACAACGCTACGCATTTGATCGATAGTGTTTCTGTCCCTGATATTATGTCGGCCAGAGAATTCATTTATATAACGTTGGAGGTGCTTGGGGCTGATCTTGTGGAAAGTTCCTTTGTGTGCCCGTTTCAGCATACTCCAAAAAAGATTCAATGCCATTGGCGTGGGCCATACCTCTTACGTATTCACCGGTAGAGTGATTGACAGTTTCATGATCACGGGCCATCCCGACATAGGCTCTCGCGTCGTCTGTGCAGACCTTGGCCTTGGATTCAGTTGTACCTTCGGTGAACCCTTGCAAGGTCTCACTGTCTGTTGTCTCAATCACCTTGGCTTTGACGAGCTTCGTGCTGCGATCTTTAGCCCCAACCACCGCCGTCTTCCCTGAAGGGCCGCGACCTACCAAGACACTCCGCTTGGTTTTTGACATGTTCTTGCGTTTGCCGCCGAAGTAAGTCTCATCGACTTCAACAGGCCCAGCAAACAACCCTTCCTTGCTAGCAAAAGCTTCTCTTAGCCTATGCGCCATGAACCAGGCGGACTTCTGGGTGATATCCAAATCGCGGTGCAGTTTCATGCTAGATACACCTTTTAGGCTTGTAGCGTTCAAGTAGATCGCGAAAGCCCATTTACGGAGGGGTATCTTCGATTTTTCCATGGCAGAACCATGGCGAACTGAAAAAAACTTTCGGCAATCCCTGCACCGGTAAGGAAGGGGTTTACGGTTTGCCTTTGGCGTGGTATTCTGACTTCCGCATTTTGGACAAGACCTGTCACCAGGGCTCGGCCATCTGACGTTTTCGAACCATTGTTCTGCTGATATGTCATCAGGAAACATTTCTGTCAATTCAAGTAGGCTGATACCTTCGCGATGATGCTTGCCGGGTGCTTTGGGTGCCATGTGCTATCCTCTCTCTTTGTTTACTCTTTGGTGCATAATACAACAGCAACACGGGTTAGTAAAGTATATAATTCCCTTTTCAAAAGACGATTGCTGATTTTGGGGGCTGGCTCACGGGCGAACCGATTGGCCGAAATCTCCAACCGTCAGGAAAGCGGTTTCATTGTAGCGGGTTATGTCAACATGAACGAAGGCCCGGCGCAAGTCGAAAAGGCTGTTCGTCGTTCCGATATAGAAGATTTGCCACAATATGTGATCGATCTGGAGGTCAGCGAAGTTGTACTGGCTCTGGAAGAGCGACGCAACGCCCTGCCGGTGGCCGACCTGTTAACCATCAAAACTACCGGTGTGCACGTGAACGACATGTCCAGTTTCCTGGAGAGGGAAACAGGCCGTGTCGATCTGGATAGTGTCGACCCTAGCTGGTTCATATTTTCCGATGGATTCTCATCGGGACGCAGAATATCGACAGTTTTCAAGCGAAGTTTTTGATATCTTTTTGAGCCTGCTGCTTTTGCTACTCACCGGACCGATCATTTTGCTTTTTGTAATTCTCGTCAAATTGGAGAGCAAGGGTGATGCTTTTTTAAACAGGAGCGGGTTGGTCTATACGGTCAGACATTCAATATCCTAAAGCTGCGATCAATGCGCGCCGATGCTGAAGTAGCTGGAGAAGCAGTTTGGGCGAGCGAGAACGATCCACGCATCACGCGCATTGGACGGTTCATCCGGAAGGTTCGTATCGATGAATTGCCGCAGGCTTGGAGCGTTCTAAAAGGCGAGATGAGCTTTGTCGGTCCGCGTCCGGAGTGGCCACAATTTGTCGATGATCTCCAAACAAAAATGCCATTCTATGCTGAGCGGCATATGGTGAAACCAGAAATTACTGGTTGGGCGCAAATCAACTATCCCTATGGCGCATCCATTGAGGACAGCCGACACAAGCTGGAATATGATCTCTACTATGCAAAAAACTATACACCTTTTCTTGACATATTGATCTTGTTGCAAACCATTCGGGTTGTGCTCTGGCCGGAAGGGGCTCGTTGATATGGGCGCGCTTCTTGCTCAGATAAGCATAGTGGGGCATGGCGTCGCTGCTGCTCTGTTTGCCGCGCTGGCAATCTGGCAGTTTCAAAGGAATTCAGAACGAAACTCGACACAAGTTTCCTTGATCGTTGCAATTTCGTTGACCAGCTTCTGGGCATTGTCTGTCGCTGTAGAGGGTGCCTTTGTTCCAATCTCCAATTTTGTAGAATCGGTTCGAAACCTTGCCTGGCTAACATTCATGTTCGTACTTTTGCGAGCCGGCGAGGGTCGCGATGAGCCAAAAACAGTCAACATAATCTACTTCGCGCTGATGTTCGTTCTGCTCGGTCAGGTTGTTGTGGATTCCCTTATTCCGATTTTCGATGGCAGCCCGCGTCTCGTGGGAATGGCAACATATACCTCTGTTGTTTTGCGAATGCTTTTTTCTGTCGGCGCGCTGGTTCTGGTGCACAATCTCTATTCCATTTCCGCACCCGAGACGCGGTGGGGTATCAGGTTACCGATGGCGTCGCTAGCTGCGATTTGGACCTATGATCTCAACTTATTCACCATTACCTATCTAACCCAGCAATTGCCAATAGAATTGAGCGCGATGCGTGGCGTCGCTATGGCCTTTATCGCCCCCATATTGGCGATGGCCTCGGCTCGAAACGCCGAATGGAATCTGAAACTATCCCGCAGCGTTGCATTTCGCTCGCTCTCGCTGGTGGCTATTGGTGGATATCTGCTGATGATGGTAGTTATTGCTACCGCATTGCAGATCATCGGTGGAGACTACGCCCGTCTTGCACAGATTAGCTTCCTTTTCGGTACCTCCATCGCAGCTTTGCTTTTGCTGCCATCAGGAAAGTTTCGGGCATGGTTCAAGGTTAAGCTGGCCAAAAACTTCTTCCAGCACCGCTATGATTATCGATCCGAGTGGATAAGGTTTACCAACACGATAGGTAGGCCGGGCTCTGACTCAGCCCCGTTTCATGAGCGCGTTGTGCAAGCAATTGCAGATATAACCGATTCTCCCGCGGGGGTCTTGTTGATGCCAGGCGAAGCGGGCCGGTTGGTGCTGCAATCACGCTGGAACTGGCCAACCATTCAAGTCCCACCAAAGGCTTGCACATCACGTACGATTCCGTTTTTTCAGGAAACGGGTCACATCGTCGAATTTGATGCCTTGCGCGAAGACAAAGATGAAAAATGCGACCCATCGGCGATTCCCGAGTGGATGACAAATGATCCGCAGACATGGGCAGCTGTTCCGCTCGTCCATTTTGATCGATTAGCGGGCGTTATTTTGCTGGCAAGGCCAAGGGTCAACCGTACGCTTGACTGGGAAGATCTCGACATGCTGCGTGTCGTTGGGCGCCAAGTTGCCAGTTATTTGGCCGAGGCGAAGAGTCAAGAATCACTGTCCGAAGCACAGCGTTTTGATGAGTTTAACCGCCGAATGGCATTCATCATGCACGACATAAAAAATCTGGTTAGCCAGTTAAGCCTACTGGCTCGAAACGCCGAACGCCATGCCGACAACCCCGAATTTCGTAGCGATATGATCGCCACGCTGCAGGATTCGGCTGGAAAGATGAACGGGCTATTGGCTCGGCTGTCCCAGCACAACAAAGCAAGACCGGAAGAACCTAAACCGGTCAAAGTCGCGAGATTGTTTCAATCAACTATTGAGAAAAAGCGGTTGATCCACGCAATTGAAACCAGTCAGATTGACGACCTGACAGTTATGGCGGATCAATCTCGGGTAGATCAGATTCTGGGTCACCTGATCCAGAATGCCGTTGATGCCAGTCCGGAAGGACAGCCTATTCAACTTAACGCCCGTCGTCGTGATCTAAGCGTCGCGATCGAAGTGGTAGATACAGGGCACGGCATGTCGAGCGAATTTATCCGTAGCCAACTGTTCAAGCCATTTGCCTCCAGCAAAGAAGGCGGATTTGGCATTGGAGTTTACGAGGCACGGCAACTAGCTGTCGCAATGAATGGCCGCCTTGAGGTGGAAAGCAAAGAAGGAGTCGGAAGCCGATTCACGCTGATCTTGCCGCTCGCAAAAGAACTAGCAGACGAAGATACTGTAGACGAAAGGGCCGCATGACATGGCTGAGAACAAAGAAAAACTGTTGATCGTTGAAGATGATCCGGGGCTGCAGAAACAGCTGAAATGGGCATATGAGGATTTTGAGGTCTTTGTAGCTGGTGATCGTGAGACAGCCATCAACATGCTTCGTGCCGAAGAGCCTGATGTTGTTACTCTTGACCTTGGTTTACCGCCTGATCCTGACGGCGTAAGTGAAGGCTTTGCGACGATGGATGCCATTCTCAGCCTCAAGCCAAACACCAAAGTAATTGTCGCTTCCGGTCATGGTGAAAAGGACAGCGCGCTGCGGGCCATTGCTAGTGGAGCCTGGGATTTTTACCAGAAACCAGTGGATATTGATGAGTTGGGCCTGATTGTTCGCCGTGCCTTTCATGTTCTGAAACTAGAGCTGGAAAACCAACATCTCGCCTCAAAAACTGATGGAGAGCGGGTTCTTGGTCAAATAATCACCGGTGCACCGGAAATGATGAAAGTCGCGCAGATGATTGAGCGTGTGGCCAATACCAATGCATCCGTCATGCTTCTGGGTGCGAGCGGAACCGGCAAAGAACTGCTGGCCAAAGGTCTGCACGATGCCAGCGACCGCCGGGAAAATGCGTTCGTTGCGATCAATTGTGCGGCTATTCCGGAAAACCTTCTGGAATCCGAGCTTTTTGGTCATGAAAAAGGTGCCTTTACCGGGGCGTTCAAAACCACAGAAGGCAAAATCGAACAGGCCAATGGTGGCACGCTTTTCCTTGATGAAATGGGAGATATACCCTTGTCGCTTCAGGTGAAACTGTTGCGTTTCATTCAGGAACGCGTTGTTGAACGCATTGGCGGCCGCAAACCGATCGCGGTTGACACGCGCATCGTTTGTGCAACACATCAGGATCTCGATGAGATGATCGCTGTAAATACGTTCCGCGAAGATCTCTATTATCGCTTGGCAGAAATTGTCATCAAGATACCGGCACTGGCAGATCGCCCTGGCGATGCGAGCCTTTTGGCGCGGCATTTTCAGAATAAGTTTTATGAAGAGATCAATCCGGCTGTCAAAGGCTTGGCTCCTGATGCGCTAGCTGCGCTCGAGGCATGGAACTGGCCAGGCAATGTTCGCGAGCTGGAAAACCGCATCAAGCGCGCGGTGATCATGGCCGAAGGCAAATTGATTGCTGCGAATGACCTCGATCTGGAAGCCGGTGAGAACGAACCCATTGACCTGCTCAATCTAAAAGCAGCGCGCGAGGCGGCGGACCGTATGGCGATCCGCCGGGCGATTTCTCAGACCAACGGGAATATTTCGAACGCCGCAAAGTTGCTCGGCATTAGCCGGCCAACCTTGTATGATTTGCTCAAGCAATATCAGTTGCAGCAGGCGAGCTAGACTTGTTCAAAGGTTTGCCTGTGATAGGTCGAATGCGGTCCGTGTTGTTGGCGGGAGTGCTCGCACTGTCTTTTGGTGGATTGTCGCAGGCGATTCAAGCGAGCAGCGACGGCAATGAAGAAGCACGAGAATATTTGACAAAGGCGCAGGAATTCAGAGCGCGCGGCGATGCTCGTTCCGCACGTATTGAATTGATGAATGCGATCAAGGCCGATCCAGGATTGATAGAAGCGCGCATCTTGCAGGCAGAAATTCTGTTAAAATTGTTCGACGGGATTGGTGCGCAATCAGAGCTGGACAAAGCGATCCAACTGGGATCGCAGCCTGCTCGCACCCGACATCTTTATGGCCATGCCTTACAACTACAGGGTAAATTTCGCGAAGCGAAGGTTGAACTGCTTGCTGACGATATTCCTATTGAACATCAGGCTTCTGCAGCGAGAATATTGGGCCGTGTTGGCATGCAAATGGGCGATGATTTACTGGCTAGTCGGGCATTTGATCGTGCTATTAAACTGGACCCTGGATATTCCGAACTTTGGGTTGATGTGGCCCGATTTCGTGCCGGTAGCGGAGATCAAGCCGGAGCCATTGCAGCCGTCGATGAAGCGGTAAAACTGAAACCCAACAACATCCGCGCTCTGCAATATCGCGGTGAGTTGCTCCGCTTTCAATTTGGCCTTGGAGCAGCCTTACCATGGTTTGAAGGGGCGCTGCAGATTGATCCCAATGATGTTGCATTGCTAACCGAATATGCCGCGACATTGGGCGATATGGGCCGGATGAAAGACATGCTGGTTATCGCGCGCAAGATCATCGCGCTGGATGGCAAAAACCCGCGTGCCTTTTTCATGCAATCGGGGCTGGCTGCACGGGCGGGTAAATATGACCTAGCCCGTGTCCTGATGCAAAAAACGGAAGGCCGCATTGACGGTGTACCAGCGGTCATATTGGTCCATGGCATTATCGAACATGGTGAGGGGAATTATAATGCTTCGGCTGAAAAATTCCGCCGATTGATTTCAATCCAGCCGAATAACCGCCGGGCACAAAATTTGCTGGCGCAATCATTATATCTGGCCGGTGATGCGGAAGAAGCGGTTGCGGTTTTGAAACCGCAGGTAAATCGCAGCGGAGCAGAGCCTTATGCCCTCTGGCAGGTTGGCCGTGCGCTGGAAGCACTTGATAAACGCGAGGAAGCAGTCGGTGTTTTCAACCGTGTTGCGCTGCATGATGTTGGTAAGGAAACTGCTTTCGTTCCGGACACACCGCTTAACGTACTCGCCGCCGAAGCTAGCAGAAGTCCGAATGATGCTCGCAAAGTCGTGCCCTATATCCGTGCGCTGTATAATGTCGGCAACTACACCGCCGCTTTTTTCTTTTGCCAAGCGGCTGCAAAATGGGAATCCAGGCGCCGGTGCTGCCCATATTCTGGTCGCCGATACGGCAATGGCCAAGGGCGATTATGACGCAGCTTTAAATGCGCTCGACCGTGCACGCCAAATCCAGTTTTCCGAACCGGTAATGCTTCGTATCGTGGAGGCACTTCGGGCCAAAGGTGCCATGCAGGAATCTGGAGAAGTTCTGGCTCAATATCTAAGCTATAACCCTAGCAATATCGCAGGTTTACGCTGGATGGCCTATGCTCATCTGGAGACAGAAAACTGGGAAGTGGCGCGCTATATCCTGGAAAATCTGCGCAAGCGCCTCGGCGAGAATGACGCTTTGCTCATGGCAGGCCTTGTCCAAGCTTATACCGGATTGGGGCAATCGGAAAAAGCCATAGAGGCTGGGAGGATTGCCTATTATGTCCAGCCATCCAGCCCTGTCGTTTCGCATCTTTATGGTTTGGCGGTTCTATCCGATGGAACGCGCAACAAGGACGCGGTTGACCTGATCAAGAAAGCGGTAAGGATCGCACCCAAAAATGCGGCGTATCGGCAAAGCCTAAATCGAGCCTATGCAGCGCTCGAAAATGATAAGAAAACGGCGAAAAGCTAATACCTAGGCTCAGGATGCATCAAATTGCTTGCATATCGTTAAAGTTGTTGATTCAACATGCTTCACACAAAGGAGATGTTTGCATGAATGATTTACCGATGTTGAGCGAGGCACAGATACGCCGTATCAAGCCATATTTCCCGCTGTCTCACGGTGTCCCCGGAGTTGATGACCGACGGGTGCTCTCCGGGATAATCTATGTCATCAAGAACGGCCTTCGCTGGTGTGATGCTCCAGCGGGTTATGGTCCTCACAAGACGCTCTATAGCCGGTTTGTCCGGTGGAGTAAGCTGGGGGTCTTCAGTCAGATATTTGCAGCGCTGGTAAAACAGGCTGGTGAATCCGATGTGCTGATGATCGACGCGACGCACCTCAAGGCGCACAGGACAGCTTCCAGCCTGTTCAAAAAGGGGCTCTACCCAGATGTATCGGGCGCACCAAAGGCGGCCTGAACTCCAAACTACACGCCGTTTGTGATGGCGAAGGCAGGCCTGTTGCGCTGTGTCTGACCGAAGGCCAGATGAGCGACCACAAGGGCGCAAAGCTGCTCTATCCGGCGCTGCCTGAACGCGCCTGCGTGATGACCGGTGACAAAGGCTATGACAGCGATGAATACCGCGCCGCCCTCAAGGCCAAGGGCATCACACCGTGCATCCCGCCGCGAAAGGGGCGCACAATGCCCGCGCACTTCGACAAACAGCTCTACCGGCAACGCCACAAGGTCGAGAACATGTTTGGAAAACTCAAAGACTGGCGGCGTATACACACGCGCTATGATCGAAGGGCAGATACCTTCATGGCCGCCATAACCATCGCTGCTATCTGCGCCTTCTGGATCAATTAATGAATCCTGAGCCTAGATTTCACGCTCCAGCAATTCACCAAAACTGATATTCAGCCGCTTCATCTGGCGTTCCACCGGCGGCCAGACATTCTCGACAAAGTCCTTGCGCTGAGCATCGCGCAATTTGGATATGGCTCCGCTGGCGACAAACATGCCAACGCCGCGCTTGACGGAAACAAGGCCATCTTCCTGGAAACCCTGATAGGCTTTGGCAACGGTGAGCGGATTGGCGCCCTGATCCGCTGCAAAAGAACGGACGGAGGGCAGCATATCGCCTTCCTGATACTCGCCATCGAGAATTGATTCGGAGATAATATCCCTTAATTTCAGATAGACAGGCTTATTTGCATTGTTCATGCTGCATCACTGCCATAATACAGCGATGCAGGCAAGAGATAAGGCTGATTTTTCTGATATTTAGTTCCGATTGAAACTGTATCAGGAAGATTTGCCGCCGTCCCATAGACTGAAAACATCTGCAAGTGCGGGCCTCGGTCTTTCCTCCAACGGTGCTTCACTTGATCCGATGAAAACAAACCCGGCGATTTTTTGTGGTTCTTTTCCGAACATGTCTCGCACATCATTGTTAAACGCCGGCCAACCGGTTATCCAGCCGCCCAGAAACCCCTCGGCATGAATAGCATGAAGCAGGTTCATGCAAAATGCACCACAACTTAGTTCCTGCTCCCACAATGGAATTTTGGAAGAATCAACTGGCGCCGACAGAACAACCAATAGACTAGGGGCTTCGTTCGCCATATTCTCCATCGCTTCCAGTTCAGCACGCCCGGCTGCGGGATTTTCCTTTAGATATGCAGCTTTGAAGCCCTGCGCTAATGCATCGCGCTGATCGGAAGCAACGCTAATCACCTGCCAAGGGGCCAACTTGCCATGATCTGGCGTCCGCATTGCTGTTTCGACAAATTGCCTGATCTGATCATCGCTTGGACCGGGCGCAACGAGATTTCGTGGTCTTCCGGACCGACGGGATGGCAAATAGGTTTCGAGGCTGGACAGGTCATTAAATCGCGGATCGGTCATGGCGATCACTTTGTGTGGCTGTTCCAAAAATGCAAGTCACTTTCAACGATAATGTGATCACAATTGAAACAATCTGCTTCACTTGCGTAATTTTTCCATTAGGGTGCCGTTCAACTTGGCTGATCTAAACGGCCATTTAGAATTTTCGGGGAGTTTGTAAATGGCAAGTGCGTATCAACAACCGGGAGATGCAGCGGGCACATTTCTCGGCCATCCAAAAGGTCTTTTTGTTCTTTTCTTTGCCGAAATGTGGGAGCGGTTTTCCTACTACGGCATGCGTGCCTTGCTTATATTCTACCTGACCAAGCACTGGCTCTTTTCCGATAGTGAATCGGGAATCATCTATGGTGCTTACACGGCGCTTGTGTACATCACACCCGTGGTTGGTGGTTATCTTGCCGACAAATATCTGGGACAACGAAAGGCGGTCCTGTTCGGGGCAGTTTTGCTGACCTTAGGACACTTCTTCATGGCCTTTGAAGGTGAAGCAGGATTGGGACATGTCGATAATCCTGTTATCAGCATATTCTGGCTAGCTCTTGCGCTTATCATAGTGGGTTCAGGTTTTCTGAAAGCCAATATATCGGTGATAGTCGGTCAACTCTATCCTCGCACAGACGTCCGTCGCGACGGTGCTTACACCATCTTCTATATGGGAATTAATCTTGGTGCGGCGCTGGGTTCGCTTCTTTGTGGCTACATCGGTGAAACGTATGGCTGGGCCTATGGTTTTGGTTTGGCGGGTATTGGGATGCTGGCAGGCCTTATCGTTTTCATTTTGGGCAAACCTTTGCTCTTAGGCCGCGGTGAACCGGCTGATCCTGCGAAACTGGTACAGCCAGTTGCGGGTTTGAAGCTGGAATGGTGGATGTATATTGCTGGCTTGGCGATGGTAGCACTTTGCTGGTTGGCCATTCAGTTCCAGGATCTTGTGGGCGGTGTTCTTGCAGTATTTGGCGGCGGCCTCGTTCTTTACGTTCTATTCACGGCGGTAACAAAACTATCGTCAGAAGATAGAGATCGTATCTTCGCTGCGATGTTTTTGATTCTCACTTCAATCATTTTTTGGGCGCTGTTTGAGCAGGCCGGTTCCTCGTTGAACCTGTTCACTGATCGTCACGTTGATCGTGCAGGGGTTCCTGCGTCGACGTTCCAGTCTATCAACGCAATTTATATCATCCTTCTAGCGCCGGTTTTTGCGACGCTTTGGACCGTGATGGGGCGCAAGGGCATTGAGCCATCAGCGCCGTTTAAATTTGGACTTGGTGTTGTCCAGGTTGGCCTAGGCTTTCTGGTGCTGGTTTGGGGCGCACAGTCTGCGGGATTGGAAAATGCCACTCCAGTTATTTTTATTTTCCTGATCTATCTGCTTCATACGACTGGTGAGCTTTGCTTGTCACCAGTGGGACTCTCGGCGATGAATCGATTGGCACCGGCACACATGGCAAGCCTGATAATGGGAACCTGGTTCTTTGCCTCAGCCACAGGTAACTTCGTCGCTGGACTGATCGCATCTGCTACAGGTGCAGAAGGTGTCGGCGAAGAAGCAGGCAAGCAGGTGGTACTGGATGTATACTGGACCGTTGGTCTTTATGCTGTCGGTGTAGGTGTATTCGTTCTGTTGATTTCTCCGCTGGTTAAAAGACTTATGCATCTCGACACGCTCAAGGATGACAATGTCGGCGACGATCTTGAAGGTCAGAGCGAACTGGGTGAGCCACAAGCTGCTGGTGTTCATCCAACGACCAATCCGTAATTGAGACTTTACTCCAAAAGGGGATAGAAATGAAATCTGGAGCATTGCTGGCGCTGCTGGCTGCGGGAACCTTGGTCGCTGGATGCGCAGCGACGGCGGCGGAACGGGAAACCAATAGCGCTTCGGACAATGCGACAGATGATGATCGTGGATCTGGGAAGGGTGCCTTTCCTTCCACCTATCAAGCCTATCCATCCGCACCGACCGCGATAACCGGCGTTACCATCTATGATGGCGAAGGCGGCCAGATCGACAATGGTACTCGATGGAACCGGCAAATATGTGACGCCCGGTATTATCGATATTCACAGCCATCTTGGAGACTATCCGACACCTAGTGTTTCCGCGCATAGTGATGGAAATGAGATTACAGGCCCAGTGACGCCTAACGTCTGGGCTGAACATAGTGTCTGGCCGCAGGATCCCGGTTTTTCACGCGCTATGGCCAATGGCGGGATTACGTCACTGCAAATCTTGCCCGGTTCAGCCAATCTGTTTGGTGGTCGATCGGTTACGTTGAAAAACGTCCCCGCGCGAACGGTGCAGAGAATGAAATTTCCGGGCGCGCCCTATGGGATGAAAATGGCTTGTGGGGAGAATCCCAAGCGCGTTTATGGTAGTCGCAATCGTCTTCCTTCGACCCGTATGGGTAACCTTGCGCTAAATCGCCAGACCTGGATCAATGCGCTAGATTATCGAAAGAAAGCAAGGGGCAGTAAGCCGCCAAAGCGTGACTTGGGCAAAGAGACATTGGTTGGGGTGCTGGATGGAGAAATTCTGGTTCACAATCACTGTTACCGCGCCGATGAGCTGAACCAGATTATCGATATGTCCAAGGAATTTGGCTACAAGGTAACCGCCTTCCGCCATGCGGTGGAAAGCTACAAGATCGCTGATATACTCGCCGAAGAAGGCATTTGCTCTGCTATCTGGGCTGACTGGTGGGCTTTAAGATGGAAGCCTATGATGCGATCCCGGAAAATGCGGCGTTGCTGCAGCAAGCGGGTGCTTGCGTGATTATTCATTCCGACGATGAAAATCAGATCCAGCGCCTTAATCAGGAAGCTGCCAAAGCACAGGCGGATGGCAAAGCCATGGGTATTGAAAAAATGACTGGCAGTCTGAAGCCAGGAAAAATGGCGGATGTGGTGCTATGGAATGGCGATCCGCTCAGCGTATATTCTCGGCCCGAAAAAGTCTGGATTGACGGCGCGTTGTTGTTCGACAGCAATGATCCGAAACGCAGGCCAGTTAGTGATTTCGAGCTGGGTCAACCGGGTGAGGGAGATGTGAAATGAAGCGTCTCTCAATTATCGTGGCTGTGGCAGCCTCATTCGCATCCACTCCTGTCGTTGCCCAGACCGTCGTTATTACTGGCGGTAAAGTTGTCATTGGCGACGGGGGCGACCCGATTGAAAATGGAACTGTTCTCATTCGTGGTGGCCGAGTTGTGGCTGCCGGAGCAAATGTCACCGTACCTGCCAATGCCCGCCGTATCGACGCCTCCGGCAAATGGGTGACACCCGGAATATTCGCCGGTTTTAGCCGTGTCGGTCTGGTCGAGGTCGGTGCCGTTACGCAAACAAATGATACACGTGCCAGCGGCTCGCCATTTTCGGCGGCGCTGGACGTTCAATATGCAGTGAACCCCTTTGCGGCTCCCGTTGCGGTCAATCGTGCTGCTGGTGTGACCCGGGCTGTCGTTTCACCGAGTACCTCCAATTCTATTTTCGGCGGCTATGGTGCCATTGTCGACCTTGGCCAGGATGCCAATCCGATCACAAAAGCGCGAGCTTTTCAGTTCGTGGAAATGGGAGAGATCGGCCACAGTCGGGCTGGTGGTAGTCGGGCAGCAGCGCATATCCATTTTCGGGCCCTGCTTAGTGAGGCGAGGGCCTATGTGTGCAACCCGGCTGCGTTCGACAGCGATCTTCTGAAAGCCGCAGATGCGCGGGCCTTGCTGCCTGTCATCAATGGCTCGACAAAGATGCTGGTGCACGTCAACAGCGCAAACGACATTCTGAAAGTACTGGCTCTGAAGAAGGACTTCCCCGCGCTAAAAATGGTTCTGGTTGGCGCCCATGAAGGATGGCGGGTAGCCAATGCAATAGCTGCTGCGGGTATTCCGGTAATCGCATCGGCGCTGACCGACTTGCCGGAAGGTTTTGAGGAACTCGCGGCAACCCAATCCAATATTGGCCGCATGAAAAGAGCGGGCGTGAATGTTGCCATTGGCATGATCAACGACCGTGATGCGCATCAGTTGCGCTATTCTGTGCAATATGCCGGAAATCTGGTCGCCTTAAATAAGGTACCGCATGCGTCTGGCCTGACCTAGGGCGAGGCTTTTGCCGCGATTAGCTCCAAGCCCGCTGAGATTATGGGAATGGGCGCGCAGCTGGGATCTCTGAAACCGGGACGCAAGGCGGATGTGGTCATATGGACCGGCGACCCGCTCGAATTGTCGACACAGGTAGAGCAGGTTTTTATCGATGGTGTTGAGCAGTCATTGTCCAATCGCCAGCAGCGCCTAAGAGCTCGATATCGCAATCCTGCTCCAGGTGCGTTACCGAAAGCCTACGACCACTAGAGACGAACCATCGACATCATGGTGTCGCCATAGCGTGGTCCGGCGGTTCCCCCGACCGGGGCCGCTGATTCCAGTGCGTTGAGATCGTCATCGGTCAAGTCGATATTCACTGCTGCCATGCTGTCCTCCAGCGTTGCGCGCCGTTTAGATCCGGGAATGGGAACAATGAATTCACCTTGCGCCAATAGCCAAGCCAGAGCGATCTGGGCTGCCGAACAGCCATGCCGATCAGCAATTTCCTTCACCACATCAACCAGCTTGAGGTTTTGGTCAAAATTCTCCGGGCTGTAACGTGGATCGCGAAGTCGATAATCGCCTTCATCCAGGTCTTCGCGACTGGTAATTTGCCCGGTCAGGAAGCCGCGACCCAGCGGACAATAAGGTACAAATCCGATCCCCAAATCCTGCACGAGCGGCAGAATTTCCTCTTCGATGCTGCGCTCCCACAAAGAATATTCTGATTGCAAAGCGGCGATCGGATGGATGGCGTGCGCTTTCTTGATGGTTTCGGCACCCGCCTCGGACAGGCCCAGATAGCGAACTTTGCCTTCCGCTACCAATTCCGCCATCGCACCGACCGTTTCTTCAATCGGAACATTGGGATCAACGCGGTGCTGGTAAAGCAAGTCGATCGTCTCAATGCCAAGCCGCTGAAGCGATCCTTCGCAGGCACGGCGCAGATTGGCGGGAGAAGAATCGACACCGATCTTGCCCGGGTTGGACAGATCAAATCCGAATTTTGTCGCAATCACCAGCCGGTCGCGTCGCCCTTTTATTGCCTGACCAAGCAATTCCTCATTTTTGTAAGGACCATAAACTTCGGCCGTATCGAAAAATGTCACACCAAGTTCAATAGCGCGATCGATTGTGGCCAGACTTTCGGAAAGATCGGCCTCTCCGTACATGCCAGAGCCAACGCCCGCCATTGGCATGCAGCCGAGACCCAGAGCAGACACTTCTAGTTCGGCTCCCAATTTACGATATTTCACCCGATATCTCCTTCGCTTCTGGCCAGAGTTGCAGTCACGCTCATATTCATGCTCACATTGGCCACGGTGCGCATGATATCAGGGAATGTCTCGATCGCCAAAAGCAGGACCAATGGCTCGATCGGAATACCCATTGCCATACAAATTGGCGCGATAGAGGTGATGAAGCTGATCGAGCCTGGCAAGCTAACTGCACCCATAGTTGTGATGGCTGCAACCACCAGACCAATTGCCAGTGTAGCGAACGTCAGTTCTATTCCCATCAGGTGAGCAACGTAGATGGCAACGGCAAGATTCATGCAAGGCCCCGTTGCCCGGAACAGAGCAACGGCAATCGGCAAAACCACATCGGCGGAGCGTTCCCCAACGCCCATAGCCTTGACCCCGCTTACCATGGCCGGGAGTGAAGCTAGAGAGCTTTGGGTGGAAATGGCTACGGCTTGAGCGGGAGTGGAGGCTCGGAAAAAGGCCACCGGACCTTTATTCGCCGCAATCCAGGTTAGGATATAGCTAAACAACCATATGATTGCCCCTATGCTACTGACGATTACCACATAATGCAAAAGTGCACCGAAGGCGGCTAGGCCGGCCTTGGCACCAACACCTAACGCCAATGCAAAAACACCAATAGGCGCTAGCGCCAGTACCCATTGAATGATGATCAGTAATGCATTGCCCAAAGCATTAAAAAAATTGTCGAGCAATACTCGCTGTGATTCCGGTAAACGAGAAATGGCAAAGGCAAAAGCCAGGGCAAAAATCATCAACGGCAAGACGGCATCCGCCGCCGCCGCCGCTATCGCATTTGTCGGGATCAGGGCGCGCAGAAATTCTGTGAAGGGAGGAACATCCCCTGGCGATGCAACATCCCCCAGAGCCAAACGCAAGGCAGAGGCTGCATCGCTATCTAACGGGAATAATTGCAGCAGGGCCGGGGTTACAAAGGCCGCCATAGCCGATGAACACCACAGAATGAAGATCATGAAGAATATAGCTTTGGCCGTCATGCTGCCTGCGCGGGCCATTGTGGCAGCTTTACCGATCCCTACAACAAGCAATGTGAAGACTAGCGGAATCACTGTCATGCGCAGCGCGTTGAGCCACATATTGCCAATGACATCGGCGGTATCGGCCAGCCATTCGCTTTTTGTACCAACAAACAGCCCGATTAAAACACCAGCAATAAGAGCAATGAGAATGACAAGTGCTTTTTTGATGAAATACGCCCCCAACCTGCTGAAATATCAATCAACCACGCATTTTGGGATCTGGCAAGTTATGATTGGGTGTAATTTACAACCTTGCCGATATTCAGGCTTGGTTTGAACAGAGTTATAACCGGATCTGGTGTCTGGAAGAATTTGAAGTATGGGGCGTGCCTTGCTGAAATCGTTTTTGTCTGGAAATCGAAAGAAGCAAGAGGAGCACGCCACACATGGCAAAAGATACTGTGATTGATCCGGGTAGACCGGAGGGAATTGAACCACTGACAGAACTACTCAGACCGGGTGCGAAGCAGTTAATCGCCGAAGCGGTCCAGGCAGAGCCGGATGAGTTGATGACAAAGTTTGATGGTCACAAAACGGCTGACGGACGACAGCGCGTTGTCCGCAGTGGCCATCATCGCGAACGAGAGGTGATTACAGGGGTTGGCAAGGTCAGCGTCGAGGTGCCGAAGATCCGTAGCCGTGAAGGTACGCCGGAATGTTTTCAATCTCTGGTTGTACCGCCCTGCATCCGGCGAACGGCGACGCTGGACGCGGCGAACCCCTGGCTTTATTTGAAGGGTGTTTCGAGTGGCCAGATGCAGAGCGCACCGGAAGCTATTGCCGGCCCCGAGGCTAAAGGGCTGCCGGCCAATGTCGCGGGGCGTTTGAAGCGGCAATGGGAAGCTGAATACAAGCAATGGTGTACTCGAGCGGTGTCTGATGAATGGGTCCATATCCGGGCTGATGGCATCTACAGTGGTCTCAGAGGCGACGATGGCCGATTGTGCTGCCTGGTTATCATCGGCGTGAACAGCCGGGGTCACAAGTACTTCCTGGCAATCGAAGATGGTGTCAGGCAGTCAAAACAGAGCTGGCGTGAGGTGTTGCTGTCCCTGAAACAACGGGGTCTGGACCAACCCCCGAAGTTGGCAATTGGAGACGGCGCCCCGGGCTTCCGGGCCGCAGTGGAGGAAGTGTATCCGGAGACGGGCGTTCAACGTTGCTGGATGCACAAGACCGGCAATGTGCTGAACTATCTGCCGAAGTCTGTCCGGGAGAAAGCGAAGCAGGGTCTGCATGATATCCGGATGGCAGAAGATCGAGCTGATGCAGCAAAGGCGTTCGATAATTTTGAGGAACGTTTCGGTGCAAAGTACCCCGAGGCGGTGGAATGCTTATCGAAAGACCGTGACGCGTTGCTGGCATTTCATGACTTTCCAGCGGAACACTGGACCCGTATCAGGACAACCAATGTCATTGAGTCGAGTTTTGCGACGTTCCGGCATGGAACACGCCAAGCCAAAGGTTGTGTCACGCGCAATACGATGTTGACGATGGTCTGCAAGATGGGATTATGCGCAGAAGATTCCTGGCGCAAATTGAGAGGCTTCAGACACCTGGCGAAGGTGATTGAAGGCGTGAAGTCTAAAGATGGAAGCGAGGTGAACGAGGACGACATGCCAGCCGCATGACTAACTTGCCAGACACTACTTTTGACAATAACTCGCAAACGCCATCGACACAGCCTATTTCTGCCCAGATCAGAATCCGAAGGCAGATTTACTGGATACCGGAAGGGCCCTTCGGCTCGCCTTTGTAGGAACTCTGGATTCAAAAAAGGGTGTAGATGTTCTGATTGGTACAGTAGCCGGGTTGATCGAAAAGGGTGAAAAGATTGATCTTCGCCTGATCGGGGAAGGTAGTGAGGAAGCCGTTTACAAAAAGATGGCCGTGGACGCCGGAATAACAGATT
The DNA here is from genome assembly GCA_951813595.1 of uncultured Parasphingorhabdus sp. Classification (GTDB taxonomy): domain Bacteria; phylum Pseudomonadota; class Alphaproteobacteria; order Sphingomonadales; family Sphingomonadaceae; genus Parasphingorhabdus. The sequence goes on from CATOTQ010000004.1 coordinate 376,520, forward strand.
CGCTATCGTTCCTCGGCCCTAAACGACAGAAAGATGTGCGTGCGCTGATGCGTTGGGCTGATATATTTGTACTGCCCAGCCGATATGAAACATTTGGCGTGGTCTTAATTGAGGCATTGGCAACGGGAACGCCGGTCGTTAGCACATGTTCGGGGGGACCGGAAAGTATTGTAACGGATAGTGATCTGGGTTCACTTGTCCCTATTGGCGATGGCGTTAAATTGGGCGAGGCCATATTGGAACAAAAAAGAAGGCTATTGGACAAATCGCATAAATTGGTGGAGCAGGCCGACCGGCTTCATAAGAAAATAGAAGACCGTTTTAGCTCAGATTCAAGGGCTAAAATAATCTTGGATGACCTAACGGCGTTGGCAAAAGAAAGACTGGTTGATGATTAATAACCTTATCAAGATTCTGAAAATCTGGTCCAATATTGCTCGCCACCCACTCAATGGATCAATCATTTCCGCAGGATTACGCAGGATTGGATGGCAGGTAAAAAGCCGTATCCACCGGGAGGTAGTTTTGCCTTGGGCGAATGGCCTGACTTTGACCGGTCAACATGGAATGATATCTATATCCATGCAAGCCTATAATGGGATACATGAGTTGCGAGATATGTGTTTTGCCGCTCATTTATTGCGCGAAGGCGACGTATTTTTTGATGTTGGTGCCAATATTGGCGTCTATTCTTTGCTGATCGCTCGAATTTCCGACACAAACGTCTGTGCATTTGAACCGATTCCGGAATCGGCAGACTTTCTTGAAACCAACATCCATCGCAATCAGCTGAACGGCAGAATATTGCCCATCCGCCAGGCTGTTTCTTTTGAAGCAGGTGAAGTGGTTATGTACTCTGATGATGACGTGATGAACAAAATCGTGCAGTCCGCCCAATTGAATGCTATTTCAACTCGATTGAAACAGGGAAAGCCAGTAATGGTACGAGGAAGAAAATTTTAGACACCTGGTCCCATTGATGGATTTAGGATCAAGAAACAGATGAAGGGACAGAATGGCTACCAAGCTTGATTTCTACAAGGAACGAAGCAAAGATTATCTTTTTGCCGATCCCGAGGCGCTTCTTCGGTACCGGCGTGCGTTGGCTCAGGCAAGGACACGATTGCCCGACGGCCGGATAGTGGTTGCTGAAATTGGCTGCAAGTTTGCGGCGGTCCGTGGTGTGCTTGACGAGATGGAGATTGAGCATGACTATACCGGAATCGATCTGGATGCCGGCTCCTTGGAAAAGATCAAGAAGAGAGAGAATGATAACTTCATTGTTGCAGATGCTGATCGCCAGATACCCGCACTCGATAGGCTGGTAGACCTGTTCCTTGCGATGGAAGTGATTGAACATGTAGAGTCACCGCTGCGCGTTCTAAAAACAATGGCCTCCCATCTTTCTGACAGAGGTTTGATATTGATCAGCGTGCCCAATCCCTATTATTGGGGTGAGATGCTCCACAACTTGTCAAGAAAACCTGATACAGAAGGTCATATTTCATCCCTGACCCATATCAACATTGACGCAATTTGCCGCTTTGCTGGATTGAAACAGGTTGTAAGGGGCGGCACCTTCAATCGTATTCCGCTGACCAGGCGATTATTGGGCCGACAAGTACTTGTTCCCGCAAACAGCCTATTTACCTCACGGTCGCTCGTCTTTGGACTTCAGAAAGTGCAAACAAATGGCGTAGCTTAGGCGAGCATCAAGCTTTTTAGCCTGACAAATTGCATTAGAATGAGCATGATATAGAGCAATTGCCCGATCAACAAGCCTACCGCAGCACCAGTTAATCCAAAGTTCTGTGCGCCATAGGCAAGCGCGATAAATGAAATTGCCAATCCAGTGAACGCTATTATCGACATCTGGCGGCTTTTAGCGAAGCTGTCAAAAAAAGGAATGAGAGCAATCTGCACAAAAGAACTTGCACCGGCAAGTGTAACAATCCAAGTAATATTTATTGCCACTAGATAATTTGCATCAAAAAATAAGCTGGCATGAATTTGTGCACCGAGCGCAATTGCCGCTATGAGCGGAATGATCATAAGCAAAACCAGGCGCAACCGATGCATCAACAATCGCCTAGTTTGATCCGATTTCTCCTCCTGATATTGTGACAGAAGCTTATAAGTTTCTGGCACGTAAACTTTTTGAAACACGCCACTAAGTAGGAATACACCCGACAGGTAGAGAGATGTCGAGGCATATTGACCCATAGCTTCAAGGCCCAGAATTCCAGCAATAATATACTTGTCCAGTGTCAGCAAAAGCGGGGTAACAAGGCCAACAACAAAGAAAGGGGAAGACCTCTTAAGATTGTCCATCATCCAGCGCTGGTCAAGGCCGAATATTCCCCGCGTCCCCTTAAGTCGAACGACTATGATCGCCGTAGTAAAAGTAGTGAATGCGAACACCGTAGTTTGGACAATAAGTAGATCAAACCAACCTCGGTCCAAACTAACAGCAACAAGGAACATACCAAATAAGGTAATATTATACATCAGTTCGGAAAGAGCCGCGAGCCACGGCCTAGGTGCCATAACAATGATCCGATGGTAGTTTTGCCGCATGACGAAAAAGAGAGATCCAACAAGAACAACGAATAAAAGCTGAGTGCTAGAAGGATTTCCGGCGGTTTTCATCAGTTCTGCGAAGGGATTTTCGGCGATTAAGAATCCCAGAGAGAATATTGTGAAAAGTAAGGTCGCAAATATGAAAGTGGTCAGATTGGCGCCGTTTAGTTTGGCATAATATTCTGCGGGTCCATTTTCATAGAATATTCGCGCTAGCCCGAATCCCAAAAACGAACCCGAGAACAATGTAAACAATTGCATCGTAAAGCGCGCCGTTGAAAACAGCCCAAAGGATTCTGGCCCTATGGCGTTGGCGATAAAAGGCAGAACAAAAATCGGTAACCCGGCCATCAGTCCCGCAGAAACCGAATAAATGGCCAATGGTTTCGCGCTGTTTTTCATCGGAGTCCGCATTTTGGTTTTGCCTCTTTTTCATTGTTTTGAGGGAAAAATATGGTATGCGATCGCCTAAGTTCACACCGCAGGCGTGTGTGCTTCAGATGGTTATATTTTCATATCATTAGGGTAATAATATGTTTGCAAGCAGTCTACGAGCTAACCTTCAACTTGTAAATATGGCTTGGCGTTATATTTTTTACAGCGCAGTTTTCGCCGGAAGGGTCACTATTTCGGGAGTGCGTTTGTCGTTAAATTCGCCAGCACTTTCTCCGAAAATGCGGCGGAATTTAAAGATCGGGCACTATGAAGCGCATGAACAGCAGATACTAGTCTCCGAACTATCGAGCGATGATCGTGTGCTGGAATTGGGTGCTGGCGTCGGGTTTTTGTCTATTCTGGCCGCAAGAAAAGTGCCTAGCGGAAATATTGTGGCCGTTGAGGCAAATGCTAAGCTCATAACGCTAATTGAAGAAAATCAAAAACTCAATGGCGTATCCTCTCGATTGATTAACGCCGTTCTCGGAAAAGGAGATGGTAAAAGCGATTTTTACGTCGCAAAAAACTTCTGGGCTTCGTCAATCGAGCCCATTGAAGGGGCAGAAAAGGTAAAAGTTCCACAGCGTGATTTTCAATCAGTTTTGGATGAGTTGAAACCGACCTTCTTGATTGTCGACATCGAGGGGGGGGGGGAAGGGAGTCTGTTTTCCGGAATTCGGCTAGCTTCAATCCAAAAATGTCTTTTAGAACTCCACCCGCTCGTTCTTTCGACCGAGAAAGTTTCTCAAATATTTGGTGTAATGGCAGAGAATAATCTTTATCCTGATCTTCGGAAATCATCAGGGTTTGTGTACTTTTTTGCGAGGCCTTAGCATTCCAATGTGCGTGATATGATGTACCGAAATAGCAAAACAATCGAATGAAATGATAGTTTCTCCAATTCAATGACTCTTACCAGCATCATTGTAAATCTTTGTAAACTGTGCCTTGTTTTGGCATATATTAGCAATGTTGTTAGCATTGGCGGTCTAGCCCCTATCGCCTATATCACCCCGCTTCTGATCGTGTTGACCATAGCCCATGTCTTTTTCACGGGACAAGATCAACCGACCTCACGACCTGCCTCCATCCGGCTGATAGAAATTAGTTTGACGACCTTGCTTGTTATGACACTATTGACTCCGCTCCTCTATGGATTGGACGGCGAACGAGCACGAGCTTTTTTGTTTTTTACACTCAATTTTACACTGTTTTTTGCCATTCAACGTACCATCCGTACGTCGAAAGAAATAGGCTCTATGTTGCTATTGTTCCGCATCCTTTCTATATTTTTGATCAGCACGGGAATGATTGAAATTATTACTGGTTTCCATCTTTCAAACTCACGTCATTTTGATCCAGATTTTTACTACTCCGATCCCTATATTCCGACCGGAACGCTTTACAATGAAAACCAGTTCGCCACGGTAGCGGCGCTGGGCGTCGCTTTCTTGCTTAGTGCATTTGCATCAAGCAAAAAAATCTTGCTCAAGATGCTCTATTTGCTATTTTCATTGCTAGGAATATTTGTTGTAACTCAGACAAATAGCCGACTTAATTTTATCGGTTTACTGCTTGTAATTGCTGGATTTGTTTGGTTCAATGGATTGAGGCGTAGCGGAATAATGGCCTTCAGCACATTGTTTGCAACGATAACATTGATCGCATTTCAGCCAGAGCAATTGCTGATAACTCTCTCCCGCGTGCAGGAGCAGTTCGACACAATTTCAATCTTTACTTTTTCAAACCAATATAGTGCAGAGGCTACCCGCGTAAACTTAGCAAGAATGGCTATCGATATCATTGCAGACAATCCGTTCTTCGGCATTGGTGTTGGAGGCGTCGAGGAATATTGTCAGGGCAGCTTCTATCGCACATTTGGTATCTGCACACTGCATAACTGGCCGCTGGAAGTCATGAGCAGCTTTGGCATTCCTATTGGACTGCTGCATATGATATCCATAATATTTCTGTTTGGGGGATTTGAGCTAGCTAGGCGCTTGAATTTCATCAGTCGGAATATTGGATTGGCGTTAGCTACTGGCTTTATGGCAACATTGGTTGCCAATTTCGCTTCCAGTTCACTAATGCTTCTACAGCCCATTTGGATCTTTTTTGGATTGGTCGCTGCGTACATCAATGTGGCGAGCAAAATGCCCGTCAATCAACTGCCAGAGAGTAAACGATGAAAAAAGTAGAAATTACAGTGGCCTTGTCGGTTTATGACGGAGTTGAAGCTGGGCCTCTCAAGCTAGCGATTGACTCAGTGCTAAAGCAAAAAGGGCCTTCCTTTGAATTTTGCATTGTTATGGATGGCATCACCCGAGACGATTTGCGATCTATATTATATGATTTAGTCGCTAGTGACCAGCGAGTTTGCTTAATTGAGTTCGAGGTGAATAGAAAGCTACCTGCTGCGATGAACGCTATTGTCAAGCGGATGAAGGGAGAGTTTTTGATCCGAATGGATGCAGATGATATTTCGTTCCCTGAGCGATTTTCAAAGCTCCATCAATACATGATTGAGAATCCAGATATTGACGCGGCAGGGAGTGCTAGTCTTGAATTTAGTGGAGATGATCCTGCCACAGGTATTTATCGAGCCTATCCGCTAACGCATGATTTGATTGTTGAAAAGTTTAATTACAATAATCCATTTTGCCACCCCGCTATGATATTTAGGCGCCGTTTTTTTGATTTGGGTTTATATCCGCACTGGACATTGAATGAAGATACGTTGTTATTTCTTAACGCTCTCTCAGGAGGAGCACGATTCGGCAACATTTCTGATGCATTGTACGGGCATCGTTATGATGCTGATGTTTCTCGCCGGCGACAAAATTATCGGCGATCAGTATTTGTTTGGCAGGATCGCTGCAGAGTGATAGAAAAATGCGGTGGCGGTTTTCATGCGAAGCTTTATGCCTTTGGAGTAATGTGTTTCCAAATTTTTGGAGGCCCTGCCTATCCTATTTTGCGCCGTTATTCTCTGAAGCGGCCGACCACATGAATTGACAAGGGTAACCAATCTACTCGTGGCAATGCATAGCCTTCGTTTTTCTTCAGGCACTTGACCGCAGAGGGAGTCCATTTCCCGATGAGGAATTTTATGATTAAGCGATCCATCGGCATTGTAATTGGTTTGATTGCCTTAACGTTATTTTCCCCGATCATCCTGTTTGTAATTATATTGATACGCTTGAAGTTCGGTTCGCCCGTTTTTTTCCGGAAAACTCGTCCAGGAAAGAAAGGTACACCCTTCACAACGATAAAATTCCGGTCGATGCGAGATATATCCGGATCAGAGGGGCAACCTGCAACGGATGGAGAACGATTGGCCGGTTTTGGGAAATTGTTGCGTTCGACTTCTTTGGACGAACTGCCAAAGCATTGGAATGTCTTGAAGGGTGATATGAATTTGGTAGGTCCGCGCCCGCTGCTGATGGAGTATTTGCTCCTCTATTCTGTTGAGCAGGCGCGCAGACATGTGGCGCGCCCCGGAATAACCGGTCGGGTGCAGGTCAAAGGCAGTAAAGCCCTCAGCTGGGATGAGAAATGGAGTTATTGTCAAAAGTAGTGTCTGGCAAGTTAGTCATGCGGCTGGCATGTCGTCCTTGTTCACCTCGCTTCCATCTTTAGACTTCACGCCTTCAATCACCTTCGCGAGGTGTCTGAAGCCTCTCAATTTGCGCCAGGAATCTTCTGCGCATAATCCCATCTTGCAGACCATCGTCAACATCGCATTGCGCGTGACACAACCTTTGGCTTGGCGTGTTCCATGCCGGAACGTCGCAAAACTCGACTCAATGACATTGGTTGTCCTGATACGGGTCCAGTGTTCCGCTGGAAAGTCATGAAATGCCAGCAACGCGTCACGGTCTTTCGATAAGCATTCCACCGCCTCGGGGTACTTTGCACCGAAACGTTCCTCAAAATTATCGAACGCCTTTGCTGCATCAGCTCGATCTTCTGCCATCCGGATATCATGCAGACCCTGCTTCGCTTTCTCCTGGACAGACTTCGGCAGATAGTTCAGCACATTGCCGGTCTTGTGCATCCAGCAACGTTGCCAGCAACGTTGCCAGCAACGTTGAACGCCCGTCTCCGGATACACTTCCTCCACTGCGGCCCGGAAGCCCGGGGCGCCGTCTCCAATTGCCAACTTCGGGGGTTGGTCCAGACCCCGTTGTTTCAGAGACAGCAACACCTCGCGCCAGCTCTGTTTTGACTGCCTGACACCATCTTCGATTGCCAGGAAGTGCTTGTGACCCCGGCTGTTCACGCCGATGATAACCAGGCAGCACAATCGGCCATCGTCGCCTCTGAGACCACTGTAGATGCCATCAGCCCGGATATGGACCCGTTCATCAGACACCGCTCGAGTACACCATTGCTTGTATTCAGCTTCCCATTGCCGCTTCAAACGCCCCGCGACATTGGCCGGCAGCCCTTTAGCCTCGGGGCCGGCAATAGCTTCCGGTGCGCTCTGCATCTGGCCACTCGAAACACCCTTCAAATAAAGCCAGGGGTTCGCCGCGTCCAGCGTCGCCGTTCGCCGGATGCAGGGCGGTACAACCAGAGATTGAAAACATTCCGGCGTACCTTCACGGCTACGGATCTTCGGCACCTCGACGCTGACCTTGCCAACCCCTGTAATCACCTCTCGTTCGCGATGATGGCCACTGCGGACAACGCGCTGTCGTCCGTCAGCCGTTTTGTGACCATCAAACTTTGTCATCAACTCATCCGGCTCTGCCTGGACCGCTTCGGCGATTAACTGCTTCGCACCCGGTCTGAGTAGTTCTGTCAGTGGTTCAATTCCCTCCGGTCTACCCGGATCAATCACAGTATCTTTTGCCATGTGTGGCGGGCTCCTCTTGCTACTTTCGATTTCCAGACAAAAACGATTTCAGCAAGGCACGCCCCATACTTCAAATTCTTCCAGACACCAGATCCGGTTATAACTCGCGGATCACTAGCTTACTGCGTAACAGCGGCTGGCATGTGAATGCCAAGCGAGTGGAGCGTATCTGGAGGCGTGAAGGGCTCAAGATACCAAAGAAGCAGCCAAAGCGGGGAAGGCTCTGGTTTAACGATGGATCATGCGTCAGGCTCAGACCGCAATATCGCGGCCATGTCCGGAGCCATGTCTGGAGCTATGTCTGGAGCTATGATTTCGTTATGGATCGCACCCGTGATGGCGCACCCATGATGGCGCACCCATGATGGCAAGGCGTTCAGGATGCTCACCGTCATTGATGAGCATAGCCGGGAGTGCCAGCCGCTCCATGTCCAACGTGAACTGAACAGCGATGATGTACTGGTGGTATTGACCGGCCTATTTGCCAGACATGGCCCGCCAGCCCATATCCGCAGTGACAATGGAGCTGAGTTTACAGCCCATGCGGTACGCGACTGGCTGTCACGTATCGGTGTGAAGACGCTCTATATAGAACCGGGTAGTCCATGGGAGAATGGCTATAACGAGAGCTTCAACGGTAAACTCCGCGATGAGCTACTCAATGGAGAAATATTTTACAGCATGAAGGAGGCAACTATACTGATCGAACGCTGGAGGCGGCACTATAACACTGTCAGACCGCACAGCTCACTGGGCTACAAACCACCGGCACCAACAACAGCCTTGCCTTATCCATCTGAACTGCCCTGCGCTACGCTCCGGTCAGTCCAGATGGACGGCTTTAACCGCCGTGCTCTAACTTAATAACTGGACCAACAACCAGGGGCAGGTCAAATGGCTTGCGCGTCCCGCCATGGGACCAACAAAGCCATAGGCGAGCAGGACGCCAAGGAACGTGCCAGCGAGGGCAGAGCCGATCATCGCTCCCAGAATAGCGGGCGGTTGGTCGATCGCGCCCATTGTTTTTACCACGCCCAAAACAGCAGCAACGATACCGAGGGCGGGCAGTGCATCGGCCAGTGTTTGCAAATCGTCAGCTGGTTTGACGGCCTCATTGTGATGGGTTTTTAGCGCATTGTCCATCACATCTTCCACAGCATGCGGATCAAGCGTTCCTGACGAGACGACCACCAGTCGTAGCGTATCACAAATCAGATTGATCAAAGCCTCATCTTTGAGAAGCGATGGAAATTCTGAAAAAATGGCTGAAGACTTTGAATCTTCAATATGAGGTTCCAGAGTAACGGGACCATCGACTTTGAGCATTTTCATCAGTTTTGAGACGAGAAAGGTGCAATCCAGAAAGTCCGCTTTGGTATATTGCGGCCCCTTAAAAACTTTTCCAAACCCACCGAACAAGGCTTTCAGGCTCGCACCACTATTTCCGATAATCAATGCACCAACCGCCGCTCCGCCGATGATACCCATTTCTACTGGCAAAGCTGCGATAACGATTCCGAGATCGCCACCAGACAGGGTGAATACGCCGAAAACCATGACCAATAATATGACGATGCCAATGGCTGCGAACATGATTCAATCCCGTATTCAGTTTCCCGGGATTGGCCGCATTGCGGATCGCAATCCCCGCTTTTAAGAACGGCTATGACAGATCGCTGTTTAGCGGATCAGATCAAAAAACGTGGTTTGCTCGATTTGGGCATAAGTGGCCTAGGCGGCTTGCAGATTGACCAGTAACTTTTGCATGCTGGCGATCGACTGGGAGATGTCGGTATCTTCGAGTGATGAACGATAGGCAGCCAAATCCAATTTTCGGTTTTCCAAAAAGTCCGTGGACTGATCCAATTGATTGCCGATAATTCCCTGGGAACCAAGAAGGTCGGTGATGCGAGTGATCTCGTCGTCCAAAACCGTTAGCATGGCGTTTGGATCACCAATACGTATCGCATTCGCGATTTCGTTCGTGAGAACACCACTATTGATAAGCGCGGCTCGGGAAGGAGCCACCACGATTTCCACCTGCTCATCGATCGGTATCTGAAGAGGTGTCCCAACAGCAAAAACCCTATTCCCGAAACCATCATTGACATCAATCGATTGGCCGATGGCCTCCACTTCAATGGCAATTAATTCGCGCGATTCCGGTGACTGCGTTTCATTGGAAGCCTGAACGAGTAATTCTTTCGTGCGGACCAATTGATTGGCGATTCCGCTAATCGTATTTTCGGCCTGATCAGCGATAGTTTGACCGCGTTCGACATTGCGAAGCCATGAAGAGATATTCGCTTGATGTTTGGCAATTTCAGAGATTTGCTTTTGCTTCTCAGCGATCATCCTTGACAAATCTGCCTGCAATGAAATCTCAATACCGGGGCGGAGGCGGTTTACGGATTGCATGGTTCATATTCTTCCATCAGAAGATCGCAAAAATGCTTTGCATGGTTTCGCGAGCAACCTGAATGACTCTCGCCGAGGCATCATAAGCTTGCTGAAACCGGATTAAATCCGATGCTTCGCGATCCAAATCGACCGAGGAAAGATTGTCCCGCGCTTCGCGAGCGGCTTGATGTTGTGAAGAGGCAGCAGCGCGTTCACTTTGCGCCGAGGCGGTTATTACCCCCTGATTGCCAACGATTGTACTCCATGTGTTTTCTGCTCCATTTTCCCCGCGCAGTGAAGAAAAGTTCAGGATATTACCATTGGCGGCGCCACCACTTGCGGCCAGTGCCAGATCAGACGGATCGCGCGAGAGCATCGTCAAACCTGCGGCACCACCTGTAGCATCAAGCAAGGGTGTGCCCTCTAGTCCGGAATCAGTTGTGCCAAGCGATTGCCAAGTGTTGACTTCGCCAGCAAGTTGATTGGCCAAGGCATCCAACTCTGTGCGTCTCTGACTATTCGTTGCAGCGCTGGACATTAGCGCAGACAGTGGTCCTTGTGTTGGTGCTGATACCACGCTTCCATTCGAGAAAAATTGCAAGCTGCCATCAATGGTGACTTGAACTGAAATGCTGGTCATCTCTCCAACCTGAATAAGCTGTTGCCCATCAAATTGAATGTTAGTCATGCCTTTGTGAGCAAATGAGATATTGACATTTAGTCGCTCAGTTATGACTGCCAACGCCGTGTCGCGCTGATCGAGTAATGTAGCCTGTTTGGTCGAACCATCGACTGATCCGCGCAAACTCAAGTTAATGTTGGCAAGGTTACCTAACGCTTCGTTGAGGGTTTTGATTTCCTGTTCGGCGGCGCCAGCTATTTGCTCGGAAAGATTCAGGAGATTGCTCGCCGTTCGATTAATCTTGGATACCGATGCGTCGATATTTGCAACAAACTGACTACGCAAAACAGTGTCGAAAGGCGCGGCTGACAATTCTTCGGCCGCCGTAAAGACGGATGTCAGTTGCTGACCAACACCGTGTTCTCCATCACCAAGAGCTGTTTCAATGGCTCCCATCCAGCGTTCGCTGGTTTCTGCGTCATAGAGCGATGCACCGGTATATCGTGCATTGGCCTCCAGAAAAGGAGCATGCGCGCGTGCTACACCGCCTATGTCAACGCCGCCGAAACGGATTTGAACATTGTGATAGGGATCAAAGCCCTGGGTGATAGAAAGCTCGCCTAGTCGCAGATCGCGGCGCACATAATTGGGATTTTCAGCATTACTGATATTTGTGGAAATAGTAGAGAGTGCTCTTTGGTAAACACGTGTGCCGGAGGCACCGATGGACAGCAGATCACTCATCGCGTTTGCTCCATTCGTCAATTAGCATTTTCGCGATACCCAAACCGCCGCCACTAACAGACATCTTGTCAGCAAGTCGGCCGTCCATCATGTCGCGAAACTGATTACTTGCTCCGCTATCGAGTAATTCATTTCCCAACTCTGATGACCGCATCGATTTGATCATGTCTCGCAGGAAGATGGCTTCGAAAGCCTGCGCAGTTTGCAGCAAACGTTGATCGACAGGCTGGACTGCCTGCTTGATGGACGAGATTGAAGTTATATCCGTCATTGGATCAATAACTCGGCTTTCATAGCGCCTGCCCGTTTCAGCGCTTCTAATATTGCCACCAAATCACCGGGTGTAGCACCGATGGCATTGATGGTTTCAACAATCTCGGCAAGAGAAGCGCCCCGGTTGAAAGCAAACATTGGTGATCCTTGTTCTGTGATCTCGATATTGCTGCTTGGCTCAAGTGCTGTCTGTCCCTGCGAGAACGGCGTAGGCTGAACTACCACTGGGTTTTCCTCAATTTTTACCGTTAGCTTTCCATGACTAACGGCGGCGGGGGTGATGCGAACCATGTCATTTATAACAACGGTGCCGGTCCTTGCATTTACGACAACGCGAGCAGCGGCCTTGGCCGGCGTGACATCAATATTCTCGATCAAACCAATTTTCCGGTTGATCGCATCGGCGACCCGTAGGGCGGTTGTGAGGTCGGGCTCTGCAAGATTGAATGTTAGATAGGTTGTGCTGGCAAATCCTGTGCCGACGCTCCGCTCCACGGTGGCACCGCTAGGAATGCGTCCCGTGCTTGGGATATTGACCAATGTTCGTGAACCATCGGCTGCATCTATGCCGAGGCCTCCGACGGCGAGGTTCCCTTGCGCCATCGCATAAATTTGTCCATCCGCGCCGCGGAGTGGCATCATTATAAGTGTGCCACCACGCAGAGATTTTGCTTTGCCCAAAGCACAAACCGTAATGTCCAGCCGTTGGCCAGGTTTTGCGAAAGGTGGCAATTCTGCTGTTACCAAAACTGCGGCTGAGTTTTTGAGGGATGGATTAACTCCCGGCGGTAACGTCAAGCCGAACCGCGAAACCGCCCCTTTGACGCCAGCCGTTGCATATTGAAGGCTATCATCGCCGGTGCCCGCCAACCCGACAACAATGCCATAACCGGTGAGTTGATTGGTTCGAAGGCCTTGAAAGCTACCAATATCCTTTATCCGCTCCGCGTTAGTCGGCGACGAGATAAGTAAGAGCGCGAGGAAAATTAGTCTTGCGATCATAGCCATACCTAGAATGGCGAAATGGATGAGAAGAATTTCTGCAGCCATCCCTGTTTGCTCGCACGAGCGATTTCACCGGTACCGGCATAGGTGATTTTGGCATCTGCCACCCGTGAGGATAGTATACTGTTATCTGGACTGATATCGGCAGCACGAACGATACCAGTCATCCGAATATGCTCCTCACCGCGGTTCAAATTTAGCAATTTCTCGCCTCTCACTTTCATCGTGCCATTGGGATAGACCTCTGCGATAGTGACGCTGATCTCTCCTGACAGGCTATTGGTCTGGGCAGCTTGCCCCGAACCAGAGAACGACGAGTCCCCGCCAATATTTAGGTCGCTGGGATTGAACAGGGCGAGGGGACCGGTAGTTGGCGGGGTCAATCCAAACTTGCTATTCTTGCTGGTAGAGCTGCTATTGCTTTTCGATGCGGACGTGCGTTCGACCAACTGGACCGTCAGCACATCACCGACCATTGCTGCTCGGGCTCCGCTGGTTAAGGGCGCGTAACCGTTGGTGGCCTAGAAAATGGCGCCATTATGTTTCCATTCGACAACGGTTTTTGATGCCAGCACGGGTGCGAATTCCGGATTTGGACCGCTTTTACCTGCGCCCAAACAAGCGGAAAGCGAGAAGGCAGTCAGGGCGAGGATGATGGTTCTCATCATAGTTGCTGGTTCACAAATTGTAGCATCTCATCAGTTGCCGAGATCATTTTGCTATTGACCTCATAGGCACGCTGGGTTTCGATCATATCGACCAGTTCTTCGACGATGTTGACGTTGGATTGCTCGAGCGATCCGGCGCGTAATGTACCCCGGCCCTCAATGCCCGCTGCCCCAACTTGCGGCGCACCGCTGGCACCACTTTCGGTCAATATATTGTCTCCCACCGGTTTAAGGCCGGCGGGATTTACGAAAGACGCTAGTTCAATCTGGCCCAATTCGGAAACTTCGGTCTGTCCGGCGAGTGCGGCCGAGACCGTGCCATCAGCGCCCACGGTGATACCAGTTGCACCTTCCGGAATTTGAATCTGTGGAACCATGGGCAGGCCGCCGGATGTTACTACCGTGCCTTCTGCTGTCAGGCTGAAATTCCCGGCTCGCGTATAGCCGGTTTGGCCATCGGGCATTTCAATCTGGAAATAACCGGGGCGCTGAATTGCGATATCCAGTGCATTGCCGGTAGTTTGAAGCGAGCCCTGTATATCTATCCGCGCAGTGCCCTGAACAGCTACACCAGTGCCGAGCGACAAGCCAATTGCGTATTGGTTCTCTGCATTGGACGGCGCGCCCGGCGTAATATTATGCTGATAGGCCAGCGTCTCAAAGCTCGCGCGCTGGCGCTTGAATCCATTGGTGTTCACATTGGCCAGATTATTCGCAATTACACGCATTTTGGTGTTTTGCGCATCCAAACCCGTGCGGGCGACTTGAAGAGCTCCATTACTCATTTAAAAATCCTTTCTAGCTGCCTGGCAATTGCATCAAGCGGGCACCGCTACTGTCGAGGTCTTGCGCCGTGGACAACAATTTAACCTGTGCTTCCCAGGCGCGACTGGCTTCGACCATGTCGATCAGCGAAACGGTCATGTTGACATTTGATCCCTCTAAAGATGCTGGAACCAAGCGGGCATCTGGATCGGCGGGAAGAATGCCGCCATCGCGAACGCGGAAAAGATTGTCATTGCCTTTGACAATCTCGCTGCCGGTAAAAGAAACGAGCGCCAACCGATCCACCTGTTGCATCTCACCTGTCGTGTCGCCTTGTGGCAAAATCCAGACTCCGCCATCGCGTGCAACCGAAATCTTGTCTGCTGGTGGAAGGGTCAGAGGACCGTCTTCTCCTAGGACAGGATCACCGGCACCGGTCGTGACCAAACCGGTTTCATTGAGCTGCAGATCACCACGCCTTGTATAAGCCGGTTCGCCATTAGAACCCTGAACGGAGAGCATTGCATCATCGCTTAGTGCAATATCCAGAGGCCTTCCAGTTGCTGTCACCGTTCCCGATTGCAGATTTGCCGTTTGAACACGCTCATCCGCGACGGAACGACTGGGTAAAAGATCGCTATGCAGATGCTTTGCTTTGGCGTTGATAATCTCTGCTCGGAACCCAGTGGTGTCGGCATTAGCCATATTGTTGGCAATGGCGGTTTGCCGGGCCATGATGCCGCGCATCGCAGTAAGGCTGGTGTGGATCATTCTATCCATGGCTTGTCAGTTCAACCTCGATCAGACCTGCAGATTGATGATTGTTTGTGTTAACGTATTGGCGGTTTCGATCGCTTGTGCATTGGCCTGAAAATTGCGCTGCGCGCCGATTAGGGAAACCAATTCTTCAGTGAGATCAACATTTGCACGTTCCAATGCTCCCGAACGAATGGTACCGAGCGGTCCATTGGCCGCGGCGTTTATTTGCGGATTGCCACTGTCACCTGTTGCTTGCCAATGCGCATCACCGATTGGTCGCAATCCTTCGACGTTAGTGAAAGCAGACATGGCGATAGCGCCTAGGTTTTGTGTGTTACCATTGGCGAACGTTGCCGTGACTAGGCCTTCCTTATTGATCGAAACGTTCGCCAAGACCGCGGTTGCATCGCTAGGGTCCGAATCAGGTAGCGTGAAGTCAAGCATGTCACCAATCGCGGTTGAAGTCACCGTGCCATTGGCATCGACAGGAAGCAATTGCGCCTTGCTTCCGATTGTATCAACTACTTCGCGATTGCTGTTAACACTAAAGGCTCCGTTTCGAGTAAAGCTCAAATCCTGACGAGGCGGCTGTCCGCGAACTGCAAAAAACCCGTCACCGGCAATGGCCAAATCTAGAGTCTTGTCGGTTGCTTCCAATGTACCCTGGGTGAATTGCTGGGTAACGCCGTTTAGTCGTACGCCTTGTCCAGCAACCATCTTCGTTGTTTGCGTTGGAGCAGCAGCGAACAAATCACCGAATATCGCGCGGCTTCGTTTAAAACCGATAGATCCGGCATTGGCGACATTATTTGAGATGGTAGAAAGGTCGGTCTGGGCACCTTTTAGGCCAGATAATGATGTATAAAACGACATATTAATTCTCCTTTGAGAATTTCAGGATCAGCTTAAGCGGATTGCTTCGGCGAGGCTAAACTCTCCGCGCTGCGTAATAAGTTTCGCATTGGCCGGACCAGCGGGCGCCTCGACGCCTTCCACCGTTGTCCAGGTAGACAGACCTGAAATAGCGCCGCCGTTGACCCGAACCCTCAACGGCCCGAGCGGTAGGGGGCGACCATCCTGACCCAGAGCGTCCCACTGGAAGGTTATTGGTCCTGCTTGCTGTTCGCCAAGTTCAATGGCTTGTACAATCTCGCCGCGATTGTTCAGGAAATCGATGGAAAGGTTGGAGGCCTCGGCGTCGAGATGAAATTCTCCGGCATATTGACCGTGTCCGCTGGGTGCGGCGATATTACCGGCAATAAGAATATTATGACCGAGCCAGCTGGACGCATCCCCTATCTTACCAGATCTGCATTCGATCTGATGCATCAGAAAATGGGCGATAAATTGCTGTTGATTTTAGCGCTGCAGGACGAAATTCCGGTCGCTGGCGCTTTGAATGTAGTTGGCGAGGACACCCTATATGGACGCTATTGGGGTTGCTCGCGCGCTATCCCGTTTTTGCATTTCGAAATCTGTTATTATCAGGCGATTGATGCGGCGATTGAACGCGACCTAAAGACGGTCGAGGCAGGTGCGCAGGGAAGCCACAAACTGGCAAGAGGTTATCGGCCAATACCAACTTGGTCAGCGCATTATATTGTCGATCCAGGCTTTCGCAGCGCGATTGCCGATTATCTGGAACGCGAGCGGCAGGCTGTAGCCGCCGATATAGAATTTCAGGCCGATATGGGGCCGTTTAAAAAAGCCGATTAGGCCGCGCGGCGGGAGGTTTCCTGCAGCCAAGCCCTTGCATCGCGTTGTGCTTCGGCAATTTCGCGAGCGGTCATTTCGAGTGAAATCTCAGCGCGGCAAGTCTTGCTTTCATCATGCCCTGAGAGCGAAGCCAGATTAAACCATTTATGTGCTTCGATCAGATCAACTTCGACGCCTTCCGATCCGGTCGAGTAAATCACACCCAATTCAAAATAGGCGTTGCTATCGCCTTGTGCCGCTTCTGCGAGCCGGCTTTCAATCAGAAAGGCTGCGCTCTTCATGCTGTTCGCCATGTTGTAGTCCCTGTTACTATCGCCGCGCTTTCCGGCGACAGGGAGATATTCAAACGAAATTCTTAAAAGAATGGTTAACGCGAATCGGAGAAAATGGGATTTTGGGGCTAATTTACCTCGAGAAACAGAGATTTTACGCAATTTTGCAAAGTTAACCTATGTCGCGCAAATCCTAGCCCAATGGTATATTGTCGATCAATCGGGTGGTGCCGATATGAGCTGCAGCGAAAAGACGGGCCGGTCTGCAAATTTTTCCCACATTTTCCAATGTTTCAGCATCCCGAACTTCCAGATAGTCGATAGTATGGAAGTCTGAGGCCCGCAATTCGGCTCTCGCTTGAACCAATGTTTTTTCTATATTCTCACCGTCGGTAATAGCTTTGGCCGCCCGTTGCATGATGGCAGGCAAAGCCGCCGCTTTGGCGCGTTCCTCAGCGGACAGATAGGCATTGCGAGAAGACAATGCCAAACCATCCTCCTCCCGCACGGTTGGTACGCCAACAACTTCATGGGTGAAATCAAGGTCTCGCGTCAGGCGTTTGATAATCGCTAGTTGCTGGAAGTCCTTTTCGCCAAAATAAGCCGCATCTGGTCGAATTTGGTTGAACAATTTTGTGCAGACTGTCGCAATGCCCTCGAAAAAGTCAGGTCTGGTCAATGTATCAAACCCTTCGCTTAGGACGCCTACATTGACCTTGGTCGAGTAATCCTTTGGATATATCTGATCCAGTGTTGGGGCCCAGACCAGCACAACACCGGCAGCATCCAGAAGTGCCAAATCTTCTGCTTCCTGTCGCGGATAGGTATCAAGGTCTTCGCCCTCACTAAACTGCGCGGGATTGACGAAAATTGATGCGACAACGATATCGCATTGCTCGTTCGCGACCGCTACCAACCGCATATGACCCGCATGCAATGCGCCCATAGTTGGCACCAAACCAATTTTACATTCCGGTTTACGAAATCCATCCAAAGCGTCCCGCAGTGGGCCAAGCGTTCTAATGATTTGCATGAGTCTCTCTTTGCGATTAGTTTCTGCGCAGCAGCTGTTGCGGATTATGCGGCCAAGGCCCTCCCATCGCAAGAGTGAACAAGAGGGGTATCGCGCAAAAATTGTCGAGCAAGACACATCATATAGTCTTTGCCAATGAAAAAGGCGGCACCGGCAAGTCTACGACTGCCGTCCACGTCGCGGTGGCGCTCGCCTATCAAGGGCATAAGGTCGCGATAGTCGACCTCGATCCGCGCCAGCGAACCGCCTACCGTTATCTTGAAAACCGCGATGCGACGATGAATAGGCGGGATATCGATATTCCCCAGCCCTATTATGAAGTTTTTGAATATGACAATCTTGCCCGGCTGGAACAATTGGTCGAGCGGATGAGCCATGGCGTTGATTATTTGCTCTACGATACACCAGGCCGCGATGACAAATATGCACGTTTTGTCGCCACACGAGCCAACACACTGGTTACACCAATTAATGACAGTTTCGTCGATTTTGATCTTATCGGGCAAGTGGATCCGGAAACCTATAAAGTGCGCAAATTGAGCTTTTATGCAGAGCTTATCTGGGAGGCTCGCAAGGCGAGAGCGAAGGCTGATGGCACAACGATTGATTGGGTGGTGCTCAGAAATCGGACCCAATATGTCGAAGCGCATAATATGAAGCGCATTCTCTCTGCCTTGACTGAACTGTCCCAGCGTGCCGGCTTCCGTATCATTCCCGGTCTCAGTGAACGGGTTATTTATCGTGAGTTATTTCCAGCAGGTCTGACAATGCTCGATAAAGAACATCTGGGGCGTCTGGCGACTAGCCATATTGCCGCGCGCCAGGAACTTAGAGAACTTATCAAACATCTCGGGCTTCCCCAACCAGAGTCGAACAAGTCCGTCTTTGGCAAACCGCAATTGGTCGCCTGATCCATGACGGCCATGCTGATTATCGCTGCAACTATCGTTGCTGGATTGGTGATTAGCGGCAAAGCAAAAACCATGACCGCCAATCAATGGCTAGCACTGGTTGTCGCACTCATCGGGGTAAATTTCCTGCGCGGGGGTAGCTGGATTTTGGGCGCCGCAGCAATTGGGGGGGCTGCTTTTCTGGGCGGATGGCGGATTCTTATCCCCATGAAGGATGAACCGGATAAAATTCGCAAATCACGCAGTTTTGAATTGGACAGGGCGCGATCCCTTCTGGGTGTCAGGTTTGATGCTACACGGCAGGACATCAACAGTGCCTGGCGCGAACGGCTCGCAGAACATCATCCGGACAAAGGCGGAGACGAACAATTGGCGCAGATGATAAATCGCGCGCGTGACATCTTATTGGAAGACTTGGAGGCCTGAAACGCATCTTCAGAAATCTCCAACATAGTTGGTGGATTTTGTTGCAGCGGTTTCCTACAAGCGCAGCCAAAATATCTACAACAAGGACTTCGTTTCATGGACTCTCCCACCAGCCATAAGTTCCACCCCACATCCCTTCGCGAATATGACATAAGGGGGATTGTTGGCGAAACACTGGGCGAAGATGATGCCTATGCCATTGGTCGCGGGTTCGGGACACTAATCGCGCGCGATGGAGGCACCGCCGTGGCAACAGGTTATGATGGCCGCACCAGTTCACCGGTCCTCGAAGACGCGCTAATTCGCGGCCTCAATGATAGCGGTATTGATGCGATCTCTGTCGGCATGGGGCCAACTCCAATGCTCTATTATGCCGAATGTGTGTTAGAACAGGTCCAGGGCGGTATTCAAATAACCGGCAGCCACAATCCCGCCAATTATAACGGCTTCAAGATGGTATTTCAGGGACGACCTTTTTTTGGTGCGGATATTTTGAAACTCGGCACCATGGCGGCGAGCGGTGACTGGGATGAGGGAACGGGAGGGCGTGAAAGCCTCGACATCGTGGATCAATATGTCGATCGACTGCTGCTTAACTTTACCGGCGGATCGTTCAAGGTTGCCTGGGACTGCGGCAACGGGGCAGCGGGGCCGGTGGTCGAGAAGCTGACGGCCAGTCTCGCCGACCGCGGCGCGGGGGAGCATCATCTTCTCTTCACTGATGTCGATGGCAGTTTTCCCAATCATCATCCCGACCCCACTGAGGAAAAAAATCTGGCAGACCTGAAAGCGATTGTCGCGGAAAAGAAACTCGATTTCGGAGTGGCTTTTGATGGGGACGGTGACCGGATCGGTGCGATTGACGGTCAAGGCCGTGTGATCTGGGGTGACCAACTCCTGCAAATCTTTGCCGAAGATGTTCTCAAGAGCGAGCCCGGCGCAACGATTATCGCCGATGTAAAGGCATCGCAGGCGCTATATGACCGGATCGCCGAACTGGGCGGCAAGCCGCTTATGTGGAAAACCGGGCATAGCCTGATCAAGTCCAAAATGAAGGAAGTTTCCTCTCCGCTTGCGGGCGAAATGAGCGGGCATGTCTTTTTCAAGCATGATTATTATGGTTTTGACGACGCACCCTATGCGGCAATCCGGCTGATTCAGGCGGCAACCAATATTGGCAAGTCGGTAACTCAGTTGCGCAGTGATATGGTGGAAATGATCAACACACCCGAAATGCGGTTCCAGGTCGATGAGAGCCGGAAATTTGCGGTGATTGATGAAGTGCTCGAAAGACTGTCAGCCCATGGTACGGATGTGAACGACACCGATGGCGCGCGGGTAAACACCGATGATGGCTGGTGGTTGCTCAGAGCCTCCAACACGCAGGATGTGCTGGTAGCGCGAACAGAGGCGAAATCACAGGAAGGGCTTGATCGTTTGATGGCGCAAATAGATGAGCAATTGGCGTTGTCAGGTTTGGAGCGTGGAGAGACCGTGGGGCATTAACTGTCTACAATGACAGAATCAGAGGAGTCCGTCTCAAAAAGGAATCAGTTCATCGCGCTGTAGTTTTACTTCATCGCAACCGTTCTAAAGATCAAGAGCTGGTTGAGTTGGTCACGGAGGACTTGTGGTGACAGATATTAAGACCTTAGAAATCCAAAATAACTACCGTTATTTTCAGACGGTAGTCGGAGATTTGATTAAGGAGCATGAGGATGAATATGCTCTCCTTCACAACCAATCTCTTGTAGACACCTTCAAAAAGCCGGTCGATGCTATGATGGTTGGAATGGAAAAATTTGCTGATGGTAAATTTTCGGTCCAGAAAATTACCACCCGTCCTGTCGATCTAGGGTTTTTATCCAATGCCTCAAATAACGGGATTTCTGCTTAGCGGCAAACCAATTGTATCGGTAGCCCTTGCCAGCGCTGTCCCGATGCCGGAGCAGGTTGGACCGGCTTCTCTCGCTCCAGAGTTCAATGTCAGGGAATATCGAGCTTTGCTTGATACAGGGGCAGACATAACTTGTCTTTGCAACAATGTTATCCGCGACTGCAAACTACCACCATTTGGCATTATTAACATGACAAGTGGAAAAGGAGAAAGCTTGCATGATTCTCATTTGGTTCATCTAGGTGTTTGGTGCAAGGAAATTGAAGAATTTGAAGGTGAAACCGAGGTAAAAAGATTTCTCTATCAACTTCCAAAAGAATTGGTTGCCGCTGCGATAACCGAAAACTCTTGGTTTGACGTAATCATAGGAACGGACATTCTAATTGATCACGAGTTTGCTCTTTATAGAGGCGGGGCTTTTAAACTTGTGCTCAGCTAGTCGCGCGTCCAAAAACTCTGATACATAAATCGGCAGATAGCAATAAATCGTGTTTTTTGGATCAATATCATCTGTCACATTAGCATAAATATATCAAATCAATGTTGTTCCCAGATTCCCTATTGCGGCACCAACTGCCGAAACTGCAACAGTAACGGAGCTTGCAATTGCGGCGAATGCGGCTGCGAGTTGTTCGCGGAAAGTGAAGCGTTGCATAGTGGGGGATCCTTTGCTTGCTTGATGAATGACCAAAATCAGATGAAGGTCGAAGCGGTATTGGCGGCGGGGCCGACAGATGCGACTACGAACAGGGCGGAGCAGACAAAAGCTGCAAAACCGGCGGCGATTTCCTGGCGGTATGCAAAGCGGGTCATTGGTTTATCCTTTGGGGTCTAACTTAGGCGATCAGCGAAGCAGAGCTTTGAACAGCTGGTCCAACACTTGCTGAAATCAATACAGCGGCGGAGAAAAGAGCAGCAAAAGCGGCGGCAACTTGGTTTTGAATATTTGTCATTTTGAATTTCCTTTAAATTTGAAGTTTGATTAAGCGATCAGCGCAGCAGAATTCTGGACAGCTGGACCAACACTGGCAGCGATCAAAACGGCGGCGGAGAAAAGAGCAGCTACTGCGGCTACGGCTTGGTTCTGTATGTTTACGTTTGTCATTTTAAAGTTCCTTCTGGTTAAATCTGGGCTTCGCGAATTTGTTAGCGAAGATGCCAACAGCTTTGCATAGGCCGTGCCAGTTTTGATATATCATTATATATCAAATAGTTATGTGTTTTTCACGATGTTGCAAATGTTAATGCATGCTGAATATTAGTGATATTTACCAACTTATGGTGTCTAGAATTTCCCGAACTCCGTCTTATCGAAAACGATTGTGGTGAGAGGGCGCTATCGGCCTTAGTCTGAGCAGCAAATATTCAGATTGGGGTGGTTGATGGACGGCTATATCTATGTCGCTGCGGTCAGTGCACTGGCCCTACTTGCCTATTATTTCACTTTGCTGCGTGCTGGTCTAGCGCGAGTGAAGTTCAAGGTGGAAGCGCCATCGCATAGCGGCGCGTCGGTTATGCGCTCGGATATTACCGCGCTTCAGAAAAGCGACTGCGCTGGATCTATGCCAGCATGCCGCCCGTTTATATTTTCGTTTTGGGATCGCTGATCGGCGCTATAGTCCAGATTGTGAGAGGATTGATATGACGACAGAATATGATCTGGTGATAAGGGGCGGCACAATCGCCGACGGCAGCGGCGGCGAATTAATCGATGGCGATGTGGCCGTGAGCGACGGCAAGATAGCGGCGGTTGGCGATGTCAGCGGTTCAGCCAAGGAAGAGATTGATGCAACCGGCCGCATCGTCACCCCCGGCTTTGTCGATGTGCATACCCATTATGACGGCCAGTGTATCTGGGCCGAAGAACTCAGTCCGTCCTCGTCTCACGGTGTCACGACGGCAGTCATGGGCAATTGCGGTGTTGGCTTTGCGCCTTGCCGCAAGGAGGACCATGACCTGCTGATCAATGTTATGGAGGGGGTTGAGGATATCCCCGGCGTCGTGATGGCTGATGGCCTGTCTTGGAACTGGGAGACGTTCCCGGAATATCTGGATGTCGTCGACAAGGGGAAGCGCGATATTGATGTTGCCGCCTATCTACCGCATTCACCACTGCGGGTGTACGCCATGGGCGCACGCGGCGGATCACGAGAACCGGCCAATGAGGATGATCTCGCGCTCATGCGCAAATTGTCACGCGAAGCAATTGAGGCGGGTGCCATTGGCTTCGCTACTTCGCGCCTCTCTATTCACAAAACGGCCGATGGCGGCAGTATTCCGACGTTCGAGGCCGATGTTGCCGAACTGGAAGCAATTTGTGGCGGCATGACCGATGCAGGCGCCGGAACTTTTCAGGTGGTGCTCGATGCCTTTGTCGGTTGGGACAAGGAGTATCAGGTCATAGACCGTGTCATTGAAAGCACCGGTCGTCCGGCGACTTTTACCCTTGCATCGGGCAATGACGCCCCGCCGCGCTGGCGCAACGTGCTGGATATGATTGAGGAAACCCGGAAAAAGGGCGGTGAGGCAACCGCACAGGTTATGCCGCGACCTATTGGATTAATTGCCGGGCTGGAACTCACCGTCCATCCATTTGTCCTATGCCCCAGTTGGGCCAAAATTGCTGACCTTTCGATTGAAGAACAAGTGCAAGCCATGTGCAATCCAGAACTGCGACAGGCTCTGATCACCGAGGATTTCGAACCTGGGCATCCGTTTAACGAACTGGCGCGCGACTGGAATTGGCTGTTCCCGCTTGACAATCCTCCCGATTACGCACCACCGCGTGAAATGAGCATGGCAGGACAAGCGGCGGCGAAAGGCTGTACGCCGCAGGAAATAGCTTATGACCGCCTGCTCGAAACGAATGGAAAGGGCTTGTTCCTGGCCGCGCTGGGAAACTATGAGAATGCGAAACTGGACAGTGCGCATGAAATGCTGAGTCATCCCTATTGCATTCCAGCGCTTGGCGATGGCGGCGCACATTATGGCGCGATTTGCGATGCGAGCTATTCTACATTCTTGCTCAGGCAATTTGTTGCCAAGCCGAATGGATTGCGTTTCGGCCTGTCAGAAGCCGTGCATATGCTCTCGCAAAAATCAGCACAAACGGTTGACATGTATGATCGGGGAATATTGAGACCCGGCGCAAAAGCGGACATTAATGTCATCGACCTAGATCGTTTAGAATTACATTTGCCGGAGATCGTACGGGATCTCCCTGCCGGAGGACAGCGCCTGCACCAAAAGGCAACAGGTTATGATGCGACCATTGTTTCCGGAGAGATTATTCGTCAGTTTGATCAATCCACAGGTGCGCGTCCTGGCAAGCTTGTCCGCAGCAACGGTCTGGCGCACTAACTGATGTTGGATAGCGCCCATGACTGACAATATTCCAAAACAGACCCACGACGCACTATCCGATCTGCCCGATAGCCTGAAAGTTCGTTTGCTTGAATTGCGGAATCTCATTCTGGAAACCGCTTCCGAGAACTCAGCAATAGGCCCGCTTGAAGAAACATTGAAATGGGGAGAGCCAGCCTTCCTGACGAATGTGACCAAAGCGGGTACAACCATTCGCATCAACCGTCATGCAAAGGATGACAGCAAATATGCGATGTATGTCCATTGTCAGACTGATCTGATCGAACGATACAAGCAGCTTTACGACGATTTACTGACCTTCGATGGCACTCGTGCCGTGGTTTTTGAGGTGACGCAGCAATTGCC
This sequence comes from uncultured Parasphingorhabdus sp., assembly GCA_951813595.1. Lineage (GTDB taxonomy): Bacteria > Pseudomonadota > Alphaproteobacteria > Sphingomonadales > Sphingomonadaceae > Parasphingorhabdus. The sequence goes on from CATOTQ010000004.1 coordinate 401,616, forward strand.
ACTGGAAGCGGTCAAACATTGCATCGCAATGGCACTGACCTACCATCTCAAAGGCTAGTCACTGGCAGTTTGGTCAAGGTCTTCCTTGTTCAGCTCCGCGATGATCGTCCAGATTGCGATAAACAGCGCGGCGAGCAACGGCCCAATAACAATTCCGTTAAAGCCGAACAATTGCAAGCCTCCCAAGGTGGAAATCAGCACCACATAATCGGGCATGCGCGTATCGCGACCGACCAGTATCGGGCGTACCAGATTGTCGACCATGCTGATGATGAAAACACCAGCCACAATCAACACAACGCCCTGCCAGATGTCACCGGTCACCAACAGATATGCGGCCACGGGGGCCCAGACAAAGCCAGTGCCAATCGCGGGTATCAGCGACAATATTCCCATAAACACGGCCCAAAGCAAAGCGCCCTGAATATCCAGTGCCCAGAAGATCAACCCGCCAATCGTCCCCTGCAAAATCGCAACAACGAAGCTTCCTTTGATGGTTGCACGGATAACTACGAAGAATTTATTGGCCAGTATCTCGCGCCGTTCTTTGGAAAGCGGGATGACATTCTCGATCTGCTGTCCCAGCTGCGTGCCATCACGCAGCAGGAAGAAAGTCAGATACAGCATCACGCCGAGCGCCAGCAGGAAGCGGAATGCGCCCTGCCCAACACTGATTGCCTGTGATATGATGAATTCCAGACTGGTCGCAGCGGCCTCTTCGATACGCGGCCGGATGGTTTCAATATCACCATAGCCCCAAGCCGTAACTTGATTCTGCAACCAGGTGGGCAAGCTATTTTGCACCGACGAAATAGTCTGTGCGATGTCGATATCACCGGCACGAATCCTGTTATAGACGTTGGTCGCCTCCTCAACCAATGCGCTGCCCAGCATGATCGCAGGCACAATGACCAGCAGGATCACCAGCAACAAGGTTAGGAAAGCAGCGCTGTTGGCGCGCTTTGGCATAAGGCCGTGGATGCGATGGTAGACCGGCTGAAACAGCACTGCGACGACGACGCCCCATACAATCGCGCCAAAAAAAGGCTCGATCAACCATGCAAAGGCGAGCGTGATGATGACCAACAACGCGAGCAGGAAAAGGCGTTCTATTCCAAATATGGGGCGGTCTGGCTCACTCATCACTTTATGCTATGGCGACTAAAGCAATTAACTGCACCGCACAAGAATCGAGAGGCGTCATGAACAATATCCCTTTTCAGAAAGGTCTTTTTGAAACCGGCAACGGCATTTACGCCTATCTGCAGCCCGATGGCGGCTGGGGCTGGTCCAATGCGGGCCTGATCACCGACGGTGGTGAATCAATGCTGGTGGATACATTATTCGATGCCAGCTTAACCCGGGATATGTTGAGCACCATGGCCGATGCTGCTGGCATTGGTGCGGACGATATAGGTGTGATCGCCAACACCCACGCCAATGGCGACCATACGCATGGCAATGGCTGTTGTCACAAGGCAGAGGTGATCGCTTCAGAAGCGAGCGCCAATGAGATGTCTGAACTCCCCGCAAGCGAACTGGCGGCAATCATGGACCAGGCCAAAGCAATGGGGCCAGCGGGCCAATACCTGGTAGATATTTTCGGCGGTTTCAATTTCAGGGATGTCGAAGAAAAACTGCCAACACAAACTTTCACTGGTGAACTTAGCGTGACTATTGGTGACAAGAAGGTAGATCTGATTGAAGTCGGTCCAGCCCATACGGCGGGCGATGTCTTGGTCCATGTTCCCGGTGACAAAACCATCTTCACTGGCGATATCCTCTTCATCGAGGGAACACCGATTATGTGGGCGGGTCCAGTCGCCAACTGGATCGCAGCCTGCGACAAAATAATCGACTTGAAGCCAGAAACCATTGTCCCCGGCCACGGTCCGATCACCGATATTCATGGCGTAAGGCGCGTGCAGGACTATCTGCGCTATATCGATCAAGAGGCGTGCAAGCGTTATGATGCTGGACTGTCGGCCCGCGATGCAGCGCATGATATTAATCTCGGTGATTTTTCAAGCTGGGGCGACAGCGAACGGATCGCGGTCAATGTATCGACGCTATATCGTGAATATAAAAGCGACACATCGCCGCCAGATGTCGTGCAGCTATTTGCATTGATGGCGGAACTCAGAAAATAGCCTAAAGAAGCTCGGTGACTAAACCGAGTCTCCCTCAGCCTCTTTATGACTGGTTCACTTCGCGGGACTGGTCGGTACGGCGGCATCAATTGGAAATGTTCACGGCGGCGCAGGCGGGCAATCACGCACTGCTGACCGCGCCAACCGGGGCCGGGAAGACACTCGCTGGCTTTTTGCCGACACTGACGGACCTTATCGAGAGTCCCAGGTTTGACGGACTACACACACTCTATATCTCTCCGCTCAAAGCCTTGGCGGTGGATGTTCAGCGGAATCTCCTGACCCCGATCCAGGAAATGAATGTGCCGATCAAAGTCGAAACGCGCAGCGGAGATACACCGGCCAACCGCAAAGCTAGACAACGAGTCAAACCGCCACAGATTCTCCTGACCACACCGGAATCGCTCAATCTGCTCTTGAGCCAGGAAGACAGTCTTACACTATTCGCCAATCTCAAACGTGTGATCATCGACGAAGTTCATGCTTTCGCCACCAGCAAACGCGGCGACCTGCTCTCGCTATCCCTGGCGCGGTTGCAAAAAATAGCTCCAGATATACAGCGCGTTGCTCTTTCTGCCACCGTTGCTGATCCAGATGATTTTCGCGCCTGGCTGGCACCCTATGGTGACATTGATGCGGTCACACATGTGCTTGGCGAAGAAGGCGCACCGGCCGACATCAATATCATGATCCCCAATACACCCGATGGCGAACCGGTCCGCGTGCCTTGGGCCGGGCATGCCGACGTCTATGCCGTGCCGCAGGTGATGGATCAGATCAAAAAGAACAAGATGACGCTGGTCTTTTGCAATACTCGTTTTCTGGCCGAGTTCACATTCCAAAAGCTTTGGGAAATAAACGAGGACACCCTGCCCATCGGTATTCATCACGGTAGCCTATCTAAGGAAGCGCGCCGCAAGATTGAGAAAGCCATGGCCGAAGGAAAAATGCGAGCGCTCGTTTGCACCGCATCCCTGGACCTTGGTGTGGATTGGGGCGATATCGATTGCGTTATACAAATGGGTGCACCGAAAGGCAGCTCTCGTCTACTCCAGCGGATCGGTCGCGCCAATCACAGGCTCGATGTTTCATCAAAAGCGTTGCTGGTTCCCGGCAACCGATTTGAATATCTGGAAGCGCAGGCCGCGCTTGATGCGGTCGAAGAAGGCAAGCGCGATGGCGAGCCGTTTCGGGCAGGCGGCCTGGATGTGCTGGCCCAGCATGTCATGAGCTGCGCCTGCGCCGCACCATTCCAGGAAGATGATCTGCTCGATGAAATTCAATCTGCCCTGCCCTATAGCGCACTAACGAAAGAACAATTCGAACGCGTGCTCGGATATACGCAGGACGGCGGCTATGCTCTGAAAGCCTATGACAAGTTTAAACGCCTGCGCCGCGATGTGAATGGCATTTGGCAACTTACTCATCCCAAATTTGCCAAACAGCACCGGCTGAATGCCGGGATTATCATCGATGCTGCCATATTGTCGGTGCGGTTTAAAAATGGCCGCAATCTAGGGAAGGTTGAGGAGAGTTTCGCCGCGATGCTGTCACCCGGTGACACCTTCTTCTTTGCTGGCATGAGCCTCGAAGTACTCAAACTGGATACGGCAGACGTAATTGTCCGCGCCTCAAAAAAAGCCGCCATGGTCCCCAGCTATATGGGCGCGCGATTGCCATTAACGACGCATTTATCGGATCGTGTGCGCAGCTTCCTGACCACCGCGCGGGATGGGGGCGCTTCCCTGACGACGTGCGCGAATGGCTGGAGATCCAGGGCTTTCGTTCTGTTATGCCGAATCCAGACCAATTGCTGGTCGAGACATTCCCGCATCGCAATCTGCACTATATGGCCTGTTATCCATTCGAGGGCTGGAACGCCCATCAATCGCTTGGCATGTTGCTGACCAAGCGGATGGAAACCCAGAAACTAGGGCCCATTGGTTTCGTCGCCAATGACTACGCGTTGGCTTGCTATTCAATTGAGCCCGTAGAAAATCCCGCACCCTTATTCAGCGCCGATATTTTGCAAGATGAGTTTACCGATTGGGTCGAGGGCAGCTATCTGCTCAAGCGCGCTTTTCGCGAAGTTGCTATAATCAGCGGGCTGGTCGAGCGCCAGCATCCCGGCAAGCGCAAAACGGGCAAACAGGTCACTTTTTCAACCGATCTCATCTTTGATGTTCTGCGCAAATATGAACCGGATCATTTGCTTATGGAGGCTGCCTGGGCCGATGCGCGCTCCAAATTGACCGATGTAGACCGCCTTGCCAGCTTGATGGAACGGGCCGTGGAATCGATGATTCATGTGGATCTGGAAAGAGTTAGCCCCCTCGCCGTGCCGGTACTAGTGATGATCGGTCACGAACATGTTGCCCGCGGCTCAACCGATGACAAATTGCTGATCGAGGCCGAGAGTCTGATCAACGAAGCCATGAAACTGGATGACGAACCGCACCGAAACGCAAGGTAATTGCTGAAACAGCCGATTTCCGCTAGGTCAATGGGATGCATTTTGGTTTATCCGTCATTTCAAGCGCATCAGTGCTGCTGGCTTCATTGTCCGGCACCCCGACGCCGACCGCTACAATTCCGCCAGCTCCTGAAGCCATTGTGGCCGACAAACTGCCGGACAGATTTATCAAGCCCGATGCTGAACAAATCGATATATCGCAGGATTTTCGGGAACGGATGACCGTACCGGTCAATATCGAGCAAAGTGGTCCTTTTGATTTCATCATCGATACCGCATCCCAACGCACAATATTGTCAAAGGAAATCGCAGGTAATCTCAATCTGGAAATTGAAGATACGGTCAATGTGGTGGCGCTTGCGGGCAATACGACCGTTAACACAGTATATGTGCCGGAACTGACACTCGGACAGCGAAGCTATGGCGGATTAATCTCTCCCACATTTCGCGCCACCAATATCGGTGCAGATGGAGTGTTGGGTCTTGATAGCTTGCAGGGGCAGCGCATCCTGTTCGATTTCATCACCAAGAAAATCTCGGTGGAAGATACCACAACCAAAATGAAAAGCCGTTCACGACGGGAAATTGTAGTTACGGCCCGTCGTCGGTCAGGGCAGCTGATTTTCACCAACGCTGTAATCTCCGGAATAAAGGTCAATGTGATTATTGATACCGGCGGCGAGACATCAATCGGCAATAAGGCTCTGCAAAGACGCCTGCGGATGCGTTCCAGCAGTCTGCAACAGATCAAATTGATCGATGTCACCGGGAAGTCGGTAGATGCGGATTATGGTATTGCCCAAAATCTGGAAATAGGCCGCGCAAGGTTTGGGCAAATTCCGATCGCATTTTCCGATATCGAACCGTTTAGGGCGCTGAAACTGGACAAAAAACCGGCCTTGTTCCTAGGAATGAACGCTTTGCGTACTTTTGATCGGGTGGCTATCGATTTTGCCAATCGGAAAATATATTTCCTATTACCAAAGGAAGCATGAGCCACTCTTCGGTCGAAAAATCAATCCACTTGGTCGTAGGTTGATTGGCCGTTTTACGGCTTTGGTGGTAGTATCCATGGTGGAAGAACTGAAACTGCGGGAATTGTCATGACGCATTGGAGCAAATCAGCATTGGCGGCATTGCTGGCCCCGCTACTAATATCATCTTATCCTGTTCCGCTTGGTCAGTCTATCGAACCCGGCACAACTGTAGGCAAATCCGGAGAAGTGCTCGAAATTGATGAAGACCGTGGTCGCCGTATGACGGTTCCAGTCAGCATTGAAGGAAGGGGTCCATTTTCCTTTGTTATTGATACCGGAGCTGAGCGGACGGTGCTTTCCAAAAAGGTCGCCACGAAACTAGCTCTGGAGGAAGAAGAGCCTGCGCAATTGGTTAGCATCGCCGGACGGAGCATGGTCGATATGGTCTATGTCCCAAGTCTCTCGCTAGGAACCAAGAGCTACAATAGCCTCATTTCTCCCGTTCTTTTAGAAAAACATATTGGAGCGGAAGGCATATTGGGACTGGACGGGCTACAGGACCAGCGCATCTTGTTTGATTTCATAGAAAATAGAATAACTGTGGAAGACGCTTCGGAAAAACGTAATCGAGTTTCTTCTCGAGAAATTGTTGTCACGGCCCGCCGTCGGTCCGGGCAGTTGATTTTTACCGATGCGATGATTGCTGGCGTCAAAGTCAACGTGATTGTGGATACCGGCGCACAGGTTTCGATTGCCAATTCGGTTCTCAAAAAGCATCTGCAGCGGCAGCAAAGAGACACCGGTGTTGATAACCTGCTGATCGCTGTCACCGGCGATACCTTGGGCGTTGATTTTGGTCGAGCACGCGACTTCAAAATGGGGCGCGCCCGTTTTGACAGTGTGTTGGTCGCCTTTGCCGATGCCCCGCCCTTTAAGCAATTTGGTATGGCTAAACGCCCTGCCTTGTTACTCGGCATGGATATTTTGCGGCAATTTGATCAAGTCGCGATTGATTTCCCCAAACGGAAAATCCATTTTCTGCCGCCCAAGCATGCAAGAACCCTTCGCGAAGAACCCCGGAATAGCCGGATCAAATATTAGCCCAACATATTCCAAATAGGCTTGCGGGCCTAAGCAAAGACTGGTTCTGTATCACCTGTTTTCCACTGGGGGAATTTTGACATAGTCGATTGAAACAATTCCGATTCAAGATGTCCGGCCAGCCATTTTTGTAAAGCAGGAACCGGCTGCGCATCAAACCAGTTTCGGTCATGGTTGGCAAATTGCCGCACAAATGGGAAAATCGCGATATCGGCCAGGCTACGCTGGCTTGATGCGAATTGCCCGTGATTTACCAATACCTCATCCCATTTTTGCAAGATTGCGAATCCGGCGGCACGATGCTTCAGTGGGTCAGTATTCTCATAACGGCTCGGATATTTGTACCGGTCCAGATGAATTTTGAATTCATCATCCACCCCAGAAATCAGCGCATCCGATACATCGCGATTTTCAAGCCAGTTCTCAGGATCATTTTTCCCTAATGCCCAGTGCATGATAGCTAGGCTTTCGTCGATTACTGTGCCATCTTCTGAAACCAGAACTGGAACGGTAGCCTTTGGTGAGGCTTCGATCATTTCCTGCGGCTTGTCGCGTAATATTACTTCCCTCAAGAGAACGGCCTGCCCGCTTATCATCAAAGCCATGCGCGCACGCATTGCATAGGGACACCGGCGAAAACTGTAGAGGATGGGTAAATCGCTCATCCGTCGCCCAGATGATGAAGGCCTTCGGCTTCAGCCTTTTCAACTTGCCGCTGACGCTCACGATAGCGCGCGCGTTGTTCATCCGTTCGCTTGTCATAACAGTGCGGGCAAGATTCGCCGGGAATATATTTGTCTGAGGCCCGTTGTTCGGCATTGAGCGGCATCCGGCAGGCGTGACACTGATCGTAGTCGCTTTCTTTTAGTCCATGACCGACGGCCACCCGCTGGTCAAAAAGGAAGCAATCTCCATCCCAACGGCTTTCCTCTTCTGGCACATTCTCGAGATATTTGAGGATACCGCCTTTCAGATGGTGCACATCACCGAAGCCCTGTGCCTTTACGTAAGCGGTTGCCTTCTCGCAGCGGATACCGCCCGTGCAGAACATCGCAATTATCGGCTCCTTATCCGACGTTTGCTTTAGCTGTCTGGCAAAATCGTCAAACCAGGCCGGAAAATCGCGGAACGATTTAGTCGCCGGATTTAACGCACCTTCGAAACTACCGATTGCCACTTCATAATCATTGCGCGTATCGATCACGATAGTTTCTGGATCGGAGATCAACGCATTCCACTCAGCCGGATCTACATAGCCGCCCTTGGCATTGGCCGCATCAACACCTTCCACACCCATGGCAACAATTTCCTTTTTCAGCCGCACCTTCATGCGCAGAAAAGGAATCTCACTCGCTTCGGAATATTTGACTTCGAGTTCCGAAAATTGCGAGATGGTGCGCAGATAGGCAACCATTTCATCAATCCCGTCAGGGCTACCAGCAATGGTTCCGTTGATCCCCTCCGCTGCGAGTAGAATCGTACCTTTTAGCCCGTTGGCTTCCGCCTGCTCCAATATTTGTGTTCGCATTGCGGCCGGTTCTTTAACCACAGCAAAATGATAGAGCGCGGCAACTTTGAAATTGTCACTTACAAGTGGAGAAAGATCATTCATGACGGTGCATATAGATAAGTTGGCCCTCAAATTCCAACCCCCGTGCTTGCATGACCAGCAACACCATCGCATAGCAGGGAAATGGTTCCCCTTTCGTTCGCAGGTCACGATTTCGAGATTGTCGCACCCGCCGCGCTGTACTGGCCAGCGCGAAAAGCCTTGTTGGTTGCTGATTTACATCTGGAAAAAGCCAGCTTCTATGCACGCCAGGGCCAAATGCTTCCCCCTTATGACAGCCGCGCCACATTGGATGAATTGGCCGATATTATTGGGCAGACTGCCGCCAGATCCGTGTTTTGCATCGGTGACAATTATCACGACAGGCAGGAAGAGGAACGCCTAGAAAGCGCGGCAGCGGAACAGTTATTGAGGCTAACAAGCCAGGTTGATTGGATATGGATTACCGGCAATCATGATCCGGATGTAGATGGATTATGGGGTGGCCGCGCAGTCGCTGAATGGACTGGCGATGGCCTTGCCATGCGTCATGAGGCAACGAAAAATCCTGAAATGCCGGAATTGTCAGGTCACTATCATCCGAAAATCAAGGTGAAGGCGCGGGGCCGACACGTGTCGCGGCGGTGTTTCGTGGCTGGCTCCAAAAATCTGATTCTGCCTGCCTTTGGCGCTTTGACCGGCGGCATGGCTGCCAATGATCTGGTGATTGAAGCCGTGGTCGGCGGACCGGCTGAAGCAGTGGTTGGGCTTTCGAATCGGATCTTGCGGTTTCCATTAAGCTTTGAGGACACCGACAATCCACCAACGCAGCAATCTGAGCTACCTCTTTTTGAAAATATGACGAACGACAGATAGTCCCGAGCACCCAGAGTTCGGCTTTGCATAAGCCCCCGAAAACTTGCATGGACCCGAAATGGAAATCGTCGATTCGTTAATGGTGAAAATCGCGCTGATCGGTCTTTTAGGGATCGGCGCACAATGGGTGGCATGGCGAATCGGCAAACCGGCCATCGCACTCATGCTAGTTGTCGGCATCATCGCCGGCGCAATCGGCCTTATTGATCCCGAACGGGATTTTGGCGCGCTACAGGAGCCAATTATTAAATTGGCCGTTGCGGTGATCCTGTTTGAAGGCGGATTGAGCCTCAATTTTAAGGAACTAAGGCAAGCTGGCGGAGCGGTCACCACGATGGTCCTAATTGCGGGCCCGATTGCCTGGGTGCTGGGCACCGCAGCCGCTCACTATGGCGCAGGCCTTTCCTGGGAAATATCAGCCCTGCTTGGCGGCATAATGATCGTGACCGGACCCACTGTCATTGGCCCGATGCTGCGAACTTTAAGCGTTCCGACTCGCGTTAAAAATATTCTGAAGTGGGAGGGTATTGTAAATGACCCGATAGGCGCTCTGCTGGCGGTCGGCATTTACGCCTACATTACATATGAAGGTCCAAACGCAAATATCGCTTCAATCAGCATGGACGTTATCGCGGCCAGTTTTGTCGCAGCGATTCTGGGTGCAGCTCTCGGCTTTGCTGTAACCTGGCTTTTCCCGCGCGGCCATGTTCCAGAGTTTTTGAAGGCACCCTTGCTGCTGGTGACGGTGATTGCAGGATTTGTGATTGCCGATCTGATCAAGCATGAAACCGGCCTCATCACTGTTACCGTGATGGGCATGGTTTTGGGCAATCGGCAAATTTACTCCAGCCAGGCATTATACCGGTTCAAGGAGGATTTGGCGGTTATACTAATCTCCGGCGTCTTCATCATCCTGTCAGCGACATTGGACTGGGAAACTGTTCAGGAATTCCGGCCACAATTTGTGATATTCCTCATATTGTTACTTTTCGTTGTTCGTCCTGTTTCCGTTTTAACCGCGCTGCTATTTACGTCTGTACCATGGCGAGAACGCCTATTCATTGCCTGGATCGCGCCGCGCGGTATTGTTGCGGTCGCGATTACCGGCCTGTTTGCCATCCGTCTGGTGGATCATGGTTTAGAAGGCGCAGAGGCACTAGTCCCACTCAGTTTTGCGGTCGTAATTGCAACAATTTTTGCCCATGGTTTTTCGGCGGGCTGGGTTGCAGACCGGCTCGGTATCAACGAAGGCAAGGGTGATGGGATTTTAATTGTCGGCGCCACACGCTGGTCGATCGCACTGGGTAAGCTTCTCAAGTCTCTCAAAATCAATGTTACGATCGCAGACACCAGCCAGTTTTCACTCCGACGTGCCAAGGAAGCCGAACTCAATATCCATCACGGGGACATATTGGACGAGGCACATAGCGATAATGTTGATCTGGGCCAATATCAGCATCTCATTGCTACCACTGACAATGACAGCCAGAATCAGCTGATCACCGCTGATTTGGGCCCTGAAATGGGCTATGAGCAAATTAGCCGGCTAGCCAATGATGGATCCAGTAAGAGTAGAGTTGGACACGGTCGGTTGTTGTTTGAATCAGGCGTTGATTTCGGCACCCTGCTCGACCGGGAACAGGCAGGTTGGCGATTCAGTAAAACCAACATTACCGAGCAATTTTCCGAAGAAAAATACCGCAAAAACCTAGACGTTGACGAAGAACCATTTGCGGTTTTCAAACCGGACCGGCGAGTTCTGTTTTTTTCAACCGATGCCAAACCCTTGATTGAAGAGGGCGACACCGTCATCAGCTTCATTGCTCCCGACACACCGGAAGAGCGAAAAGCGGATCGTGATGCCCGGGAAGCCGATCGCAATGGCAATTTTGAAGGCTAGATCTGGCGGGGTCCAAATAGAGCCGTGCCCACGCGCACATGGGTCGCTCCCAATTTTATGGCAGCCTCAAAATCTGCCGACATGCCCATGCTGAGATTTGGCAGGCCATTTTCCTTTGCCAGCTTGGCCAGCAAGGCAAAATAGGGAGCCGGAATGGTACCGGATGGCGGCAGGCACATCAGGCCCGTCACATCAATTCCCGAATCGGCTGCAGTTTTGGAGAAGCTTTCCGTCGCAGCAATATCACAACCGCCCTTTTGCGACTCTTCGCCAATATTGACCTGGATGAAACATGGAATAGGCTTTCCCAATTTTTCCATTGCCTTGACCAAAGCCTTTAACAGCGATTTGCGATCGAGCGAATGTATCACATCAAAATGCGCGACCGCATCCTCCGCCTTGTTGGATTGCAGCTGGCCAACCAGATGGACTTTCACATCGGGAAATTCTTCACGGAGAACAGGCCATTTCTCCGCCGCTTCCTGCACCCGATTCTCGCCAAATAGACGTTGCCCAGCTTCAAGTAAGGGACGAATTTCGTCGACGGAGCGGGTTTTTGAAATGGCAATCAGTTTTGTATCGGACGGTTTGCGGCCGGCGATTTTCGATGCCTTGGTCATTCGCTCCTGAATATCGTGTAACGCAGACATTGTCGCGACTCTCATTATCTTTCTCGCTTTGCGCGGGGCTATATGGCAGATATCACCTATGCACCAGCCCGTAAAACCACTGCCGAAAATCTGGCTGATGACCGATGAGCGCAACGATGCGGTGTTGGAACGCGCGGTTCGGAAATTGCCCCGCGGAAGCGGGATAATTTTCCGGCACTATCATCTTAACGAAGCAGCGCGAGCTGAGCGGTTTGCTACATTGAAAAGACTTGCCCGCAAACGCGGCCAACTCATTCTGTTGGCTGGCCACCCTTCGCTGGCTCAAAATTGGTGTGCAGATGGTGTCCACGGAAGAGAGTGGACGAGAAGAGTAACAGCAGGTCTGTTACATAGTGCTCCAGTCCACAATGTGCATGAAATCAGGCGTGCCAATTTCAATGGTGCCGATCTATTCTTCTTGTCACCTGCGTTTTTCACTAGGTCACACCCTGAAGCCAAGCCGCTCAATAGTGTGCAACTGCGTCGACTGGTCAAGTTGTGCGATGGTCCAGTCATTCTGCTTGGAGGAATGAAACGAACACGCTTTATCGCAAAAAATCACCTAAACGTACACGGCTGGGCTGCAATTGGTGCGCTCAGCTAAGTTCAAATTATCTGTCAATTTTTAGAAGCGGAAGCGGGTTCCGACATAGACGGCTTGGCTATCCTGCCGTGAATCGGTTAATGGAGCCATCCGATCGCGCTCGTTATTGTAACGTACACCAGCCGTAACGGCGAGATTCTTGGTAACCGAGTAACTGCCACCAACATCCAACGTATAGTCCTTTTCGCTCGCATCAGGAGCACGCGGCGCAGTCTCAACCGGGGATTTCGCATCAAGCGAGAATTGCGTATTGAAACGGCTTTTCTTGCCGACGACTTTCTTTTCGGTCCGTTCCTGACCAACGTTCATTTCAGAGAGGTCAGGAATATTGCCTTTCAGCTTCTTGACCGGAAGAGCAAAGCTTTTCAGACCCTTTGCCGAACCAAGGCTATAGGAAGTAGGAGTGATCTTCGTTGCCACAATCTGTTGCACGCCCGGAGCGGCCATTGCGATATTTTCACGTACCGGCACAGCGTTGCCGCCTGGTTTACGGACAACCACGGTTACTGCGCGGTCACCAACTCGATTTCCGCCAACCGGAGTGAATTTGAAATTATTTTTGCCACGCAGGGCCTTGATTTTGAATTTCGCCGCCAGCTCTGGATCGGCGCCAGCAACGGTGAAAGATCCGATGGAGCCAAGCGCTTTCAGCGAAACGCCTTTATCATCATCGGCAAGTACACGCGCTATGGCTGGCGTCATGGCAAGGCCAGAAACAGCGAGTCCCGCTGCTAACCACCCCAAATGACTGCCATTTTTTTGCATAACGGCGACTCTTCCCCTTAATTGTTCAGACAGATATAACAAGTTTGACCCTTTTGCACGAGCCCTTCCTCTTTTTTCGTCCGAATTTGTCGAACTAGCCTCTTATTGTTGCACATCGGTTACGTTTTTAATGTACGAACGCCATAATCCCTATCAAAATCAATATGAACATCCGCTGATCAGAAAACGACTCGGCAAGACTTGATACAGCTATTCAACCTCCGTTCACTATCTGGCCCGCACTAGCAAAAAATGCGCTTCTGCTTGCTCCGAGCGACAAAGCAATTATAGAGAGCGCAATATTTGAAATTCTGACTGGGGCCGACCTGAAAACTTCCGGCCGTTCAGCGACTAAAATCAGGAGTATTCGCATGTCTCGCTTCCCGTCACCCGGCACCATCTTGATCGGTATTGCAGCGCTTTCCATGCTTACCGCTTGCGGCGGGCGAGAGCGTCCCGAAGCAGATTTGGCGGCTTCGCAGGTCACAACCATTGGTGTTAACAGCTATCTGTGGCGGGCATCTCTTGACACGTTGTCCTTCATGCCATTGACCCAAACCGACAGCAATGGTGGAGTGATCCTTTCAGATTGGTATGTGAACCCGCAAAATCCAGGTGAGCGAATGAAGCTGAACGTGTCAATTCTGGATCAGGATTTACGCGCAGATGCCCTTCGTGTAGCAGCATCGCGTCAGGTTCGCAGCGGCAACACCTGGGTGGACGCTCCCGTAAAAGCGGCGACCACACAGAAACTCGAACAGATAATTCTCACCAAAGCCCGTGATCTGCGGCGTGGCGCCATTACCGACTAGGTTCAACTTTCCAGACTTGGGGCAATCATGACCGATCAGCGATTCAATCCTCTGGCGGTCGATCAGCACTGGCAAAAACGCTGGGCTGAATCCGGCGTGTTCGAGGCTCATGACGCCTCAGCCAAACCGCGCAGTTATGTGCTGGAGATGTTTCCTTATCCATCCGGCCGCATTCATATGGGCCATGTGCGCAATTACACGATGGGGGATGTGCTGGCCCGGTTCCGGCGCATGCAGGGCTATGAAGTATTGCATCCTATGGGTTGGGACGCATTCGGCATACCAGCGGAAAATGCGGCGATAGAAAAGAAGGTCCATCCGGGCAATTGGACACGTGCCAATATTACGGCGATGAGCGCGCAATTGAAAAAGCTCGGCTTTGCCTTTGACTGGAGCCGCGAACTCTCCACTTGTGAACCGGAATATTATGGTCAGGAACAGGCGCTGTTTATCGACCTGTTCGAAAACGATCTGGTTTATCGCAAGGAATCAGCGATCAATTGGGACCCAATCGATATGACCGTGCTTGCTAACGAGCAAGTTATTGACGGCAAAGGATGGCGCTCAGGTGCACCTGTTGAGAAGCGCAAGCTAAGCCAGTGGTTTTTGAAGATTACAGATTTTGCCGAAGATTTGCTGGGCGGTCTGGATGAATTGGAGGGCTGGCCGGAAAAAGTGCGGCTGATGCAGGAAAACTGGATCGGAAAATCGCAAGGTCTGCAATTTCATTTTGAAATGGCCAACGTACAGGGCGAGCATAAGACCATCGAAGTCTTTTCCACCCGTCCCGATACGATTTTCGGTTCGAGCTTTGTAGCGCTGTCCGCTGATCACCCACTGACGCAGCAACTGGCCGAGTCCAGCGATCAGATCGCAGTCTTCGTGGAAGAATGCAAAGCAGGTGGCACCACCGCAGCCGAACTCGAAACTATGGAGAAGAAGGGTTTTGATACTGGCCTAAAGGTGAAACATCCGTTGGATCCCGACTGGGAGCTGCCGGTCTTCATCGCCAATTTTGTTCTGATGGATTACGGCACCGGGGCAGTCTTTGGCGTCCCCGCTCATGATCAGCGCGATCTGGATTTTGCCCGCAAATATATGTTGCCGGTTACCCGTGTGGTTGCGGCGGAAGGTGAAGAAGACGCGCCTATCCACGACGAAGCCTATACCGGACCGGGGAAATTGGTGAACAGCCGCCTTCTTGATGGCATGGATGTGGAAACAGCCTCAAAAACCATCATCGACAAGGCCGAAAGTGAAGGATGGGGCAGCGCTCAAACGACTTGGCGGCTGCGCGACTGGGGCGTTTCGCGGCAACGCTATTGGGGTACGCCGATCCCGATCATTCACTGTGATGATTGCGGCCCGGTTCCGGTACCAAAAGATCAACTCCCTGTTGTCCTGCCCGAAGATATTGATTTCGAAACACCCGGCAATCCACTGGAACGGCATGCGACATGGAAACATGTTGACTGTCCGAAATGCGGCAAAGCGGCGCTGCGTGAGACCGACACGCTCGATACTTTCACTAATAGCAGCTGGTATTTCCTGCGCTTCGCCAGCCAACCGGATGACAAGCCTTTCGATCCTGAAGTCGTAAAGAAGTGGATGCCGGTGACGCAATATATAGGCGGTATCGAACATGCTATTCTGCACCTGCTCTACGCGCGCTTCTGGACCCGCGCTCTGGCGAGCATCGGGCAACTGGATTTTCAGGAACCGTTTGAAAGCCTGTTTACCCAGGGCATGGTGACGCATGAGACCTATCAATTGGGAGATGGGAGCTGGCTGTCGCCAGATGAGGTCGAGAAAAATGGTGAAGACTGGATAACTGTCGAAGATCGTTTGCCAGTCACTTCTGGTCGCGTTGAAAAAATGTCAAAGTCAAAGAAGAACGTTGTCGATCCCGATCCGATCATCGAACAATATGGTGCCGATGCGGTGCGCTTCTTTATGCTGTCCGACAGCCCGCCAGAACGCGATCTCCCGTGGTCGGAAGCGGGTATTGAAGGCAGCTGGCGCTTTGTTCAGCGGCTCTGGCGGTGGTTTATATCGGTTAGCGAAAATCCCGATGCACCGGTCAATGAAGACAAGGACCTCAACCGCAAATTGCATCAGACTATTGCGGGTGTAGCAACGGATATCGAAGATCTGTCGTTTAACAAGGCGGTCGCAAAGATTTTTGAACTGGTCAATCAAATTGAGAAATCAGATATTTCTCAAGACCGCAACGCGGCGATCAAAACACTGGCAAAACTGGTCGCTCCTATGGTCCCCCATGTCGCCGAAGAAGCCTGGGCTTTGCTCGGTGAAAGCGAAATGATCGCCAATGCAGAATGGCCCGAAGTCGATCAAAGCCTGCTGGTCGAAGACGAAGTCACCATCGCAATTCAGGTGCGCGGCAAGCTGCGCGATACGCTCACTGTAGCCAAGGGTAGCGACAAGCAGGTCCTCGAAGGCCTTGCTTTGGCTTCCGAGAAGGTGCAGCGTGCAATTGACGGGGCGGAAATAAAGAAGGTGATCGTAGTGCCCGACCGACTGGTCAATCTGGTCATATGAAACAGGCCATTGCATCAGCGCTGTTACTGGCGGCGGTAAGCACAGCTTTGTCCGGTTGCGGATTGCGCCCACTTTACGCTGGCGGCACTAGTGGTGTTATCCCGACGCAGCTTGGAAATGTCGAAATTGAACCCATTGCTGGCAAAGCTGGATGGCTGGTGCGCAATGCATTGCGCGATCAGTTGGAAGCCTTTGAAGGACAAGACAATAGATATCGCCTGATCATCGAACTGGATGACAAGATTGCCGGATTTAGTGTGCGCAGCGATGACCGGATTACCCGCGAACGCCGCACTTTGCGGGCGCGCTATCAACTGGTTCGACTATCCGACAGTGCCGTGGTGCTGGATGCCACGGCTGGCTCCGATGCCGGTATCGATGTTGTCTCGTCTGAATACGCAACCCTTGCCGCCGAAGATACAGCGCTGGAAAACCTGTCTACCATCATCGCCAATCAGATCGTTACGCGGCTGTCACTCTTCGCCCGCGAACAAGCGGCCAACCCGGCTTCATGAAAGTCAAAGACCGCGACATTGTTCGTCAGTTTCACAACAGCCCCGACAAGTTCCGCTTGGCCTTATTATGTGGTCCGAATGCAACGAGATGTCAGGCATTGGCGGATGAACTAGCCAAACCAATGACCACATCAGCCGAGCGTGTTGACCTGACAATTGGCGACCTGTCTGAAAATCCCGCGCGCCTGAATGATGAGGCCAATAGCGCCTCTCTGTTTGGAGATAAACGCTATATCATGGTGCGCCTTAACAGCGGAGAAGCGGTTCGCGCCACCAAAGCCATCGAGAATTTGCTGGAAAGCGATTCCATCGGCGATCCGGTATTTATTTCGGCGCCCGGCATGGCCGACAAAACCGCCTTGGCCAAAACCATTGCCAAAGCATCAGATGCGTTGATCGCCACCTGCTATGAGACATCGCAAGGTGATGCCATCTCGGCCATATCCACCATAGCGCGCAAGGAAGGTCTGCAATTGGAGCGCAATCTGGCGGGAGAAATCGCGGCGATGACCAGCAATGATCTGGTATTGGCCAAGCTTGAAGTGGAGAAAATCGCCCTTTATCTGGATGCGAGGCCCGATAATGTCCAATCGGTCGATCCCGAAATATTGAAAAGTCTGGGTGCAACCAATGACGAAGAAGATCTTGGGATACTCTATAATAGCGCCCTGAATGGAGATGCCAAAAACCTGACCAAGGAGCTGGCAATTGTCGGCACGACCGGCTTTAGCGAAATCGGCCTGGTCCGACTCATGCTGCGCCATTTGAGCAAATTGAGCGAGCTGCGCATCAAGGCTGACAAAGGTTCAGGTGTTGACAGTATCGTCAATCATCCCAGTGTCTTTTGGAAGGATCGTGACAATTATGCCCGGCAACTCCGGATATGGTCGGCCGAGAATATCGGACGGCTGGTGGAGCGCGTTTTGTCGCTGGAGGTTGCATTGAAAAGTAGCGGTCAGCCCGAACATGTGCTGGTCGAGCAGGAACTGCTGACTATTGCACGCAAGGCAGCGCGATTGAAATGAAACTAGTGGCGCTCATTCATATTCGGCAGTAATCGCAATTCGGCCTCGATACTGGCCACCCGCATTGCCGGTCACTTGCAATTTCCCGCCAAAAGTGAACTTCAAACGCCCCTCCCGGTCCAGTTTTGCCTGCGCTGGGAGATTGGTTTCCAACTTCACAACCTGCGCTGTTGAACCGTTGGGGGCACTGAGGGTTATGCTTTCTGGCAAATTTACTCTCACATAACGCCCGGGTTCACCTTCCAGACGTCCTTCACCATTGAGCGACATCCCGCCTAGGTCAGTAATGGCACCGCTCACCCGCCGGTGACCAGAAACCGGATCGATGCTGACCTCGCCACCTGCTCGGTTTAGCAAGGCCAGGCGTGAAAAATCGAGATTGGCAGTGATTTCTATTCTCAGTGGTTTTTCCGATTTCAATTCAGTAACGCTTGTAGTCGAATCTCCCGCTGGCGATGCACATAGACGACACTGGGCCGCCAATGACGCCGGTGACATTAGAACCGTTGCGATCATCAAACTGCTAAAAAGCTTATATTTCAGGCGTTTCTTCACATCGTATAAATTAGGCGGATATGCTAAAAAATGGGTTAATATTGGACGCAGCCGGTAAACTCATCCCTTGACCACCAGCGATGCCAAGCCCATCTAGTTCGCATGGAAAAAGTCATATTAAGCGAAGCAGAATGGCGCGATAAACTGACGCCTGAACAATATCATATCCTACGTGAAGCAGGCACAGAACGGGCCTTTACAGGCGAACTCAATGCCGAAAAACGTGATGGAGAGTTTTTCTGCGCGGGATGCGGGACAAAATTGTTCAATTCAGAAAAACAATATGACAGCGGATGTGGCTGGCCCAGTTTTACCGAAACGGCAGATCAAAAGGCGGTGACTGAAATCGAGGATAACAGCCTCGGCATGCGGCGGATTGAAGTCCGCTGTTCCACTTGTGACGGGCATTTAGGTCATGTTTTCCCGGACGGCCCAGCTGAAAATGGCCTGCGCTACTGCATTAATAGTGCGGCGCTGCAATTTGACGCGAAAGACAGCTGAAAATTTCCCTATCAATGCCCGTTCAGCATGCAGTAAGGCGAAATCACGCTAGAAAATCTGATATTTAGCCGCAGGTGAGCAGTGTATGGCGCGGGGCAAAAAACGTAACAAGAAATCCGGGCCATTCCGGAAGTGGTTCTGGCGCCTGTTCAAGGCCGGACTTGTTGTTGCGCTGCTAGGCGCAATTGCGCTGGTCGTCGCTGTCTTGACGGTCCGTTCCTCACTTCCCGGTTTTGAAGATCTGAAGTCCTCCCCCAATGGCCAGATGATCCGCGTGCTAGATGTTAGCGGTCGGGAACTATTCTCCATGGGCCCCAGCTATGGCGAGTGGCTCGAATATGATGAAATTCCACAAGTCATGAAAGACGCGATGATCGCGGTTGAAGATCGGCGCTACGACAGTCATTTCGGTGTAGACCTCATTGGCCTGGCCAGAGTTGTTAAAGTCCGTCTCGAAGAAGGCAGTTTTACCGAGGGTGGCTCAACAATCACGCAGCAACTGGCGCGAAACATATTCCTCAACAACAGTCGGACTTTCACACGTAAGGGGCGCGAAATGCTGCTTGCGCTGGCGATGGAGCGAAAATTTTCGAAAGAGCAAATCCTCGAACTCTACCTCAACAAGGTGTATTATGGCGGCGGAGCTTATGGCATTGATGCCGCTTCCCGGCGCTTTTTCGCCCACAGTGCCAAGGAACTCGATTTGGCCGAAGCCGCGATTATCGCCGGCTTGGTGAAAGCGCCTTCTCGCTACTCTCCCACTGCCGATGCACAGGCCGCGATCGGACGCGCGACGGTGGTTTTGGAGGTCATGCAGGATGCAGGTGCCATCAGCGCGACACAGGCGGCGAATACAAAACCGACGGCAGTCAAGCTGGCTCCCGAGCCGCGCCAGAATAGCGTGCGCTATTTTACCGACTGGGCGTTGCCGCAACTGGATTTGCTGATTGATGAAACTGTTGAGCCGATTGAGGTATGGACGACATTGGATTTGGGCATGCAGCGCGCAGCCACCAACGCCATTCAAACTGGCGCTCCGGCTGGGGCCCAAGGGGCGCTAGTTGCTATAGATCGCGATGGAGCAGTGCGCGCGATGGTTGGCGGAACAGATTATGTTACTTCCAACTATAACCGCGCCACACAGGCGGTGCGACAACCCGGTTCAGCCTGGAAAATCTTTGTGTATATGGCCGCGCTGGAGGCTGGCTACACACCCAATGACACGGTCACAGATGAGCCAGTCACCATCGCTGGATGGACGCCGCGCAATAGCGGTGATCGCTATGCTGGCGATATGACGGTGCGCAATGCTTTTGCTTATTCCAAGAACACGGTAGCTGCAGCCATTGGCAATGACATAGGTACATCCTCCATTGCCAATATGGCACGGCGCTTTGGCGTAACAACGCCAATCAACACCAATCCATCAATGGTGCTTGGTACATCTGATGTACGCCTGCTCGACATGACTAGGGCCTTCGCATCGATCAATACCAAAGGCGTCGCTGTCACTCCGTTTGGGATTACCAAAGTAACCACCATGAATGGAAAGCTTCTATACCAGAGCAAATTTGATGGCAGCCGAGTATTGGTTGACCCATGGGTTGCCGCTGGCATCACAGATTTAATGCAGACCGCAGTTCAGGCAGGAACAGGGCGGGCAGCACAGATCGGTCGCCCGGTGGCCGGAAAGACCGGAACGACTAGCAGCAATAAGGATGGCTGGTTTCTGGGCTTTTCGAGCGGACTGACAACGGGCATATGGATGGGGCGCGATGATGCGAAACCGGTACGCGGCTTACAGGGTGGCCGCGCGCCAGCCGCCGCTTTCGCTGCCTTTATGAAAGTTGCCGTTGCAAAACGTAAAGTGGAGAAATTTGACACGGAACTGGTCCTGCCGGAATGGCAATTGGAGCCGGATGAAGAAGAATTGTTCGGTGCGCCCGAAGACGGGATTTATGTTGACGAAAATGGCATGCCCATCGAAACCGGCGGCGGAATCGAATACGATCTGGAAGGTGGCGAGGCAGCAGATGTGCCCGAGCTTGATCAGGACTGGATTGATTCTGTATTGGGCCGTGGCGAGGAGGCCAATGATCCACAACCGCCGCCTACAGATAGTCCGCAACAGACCCCCGCACCGGCAACCGCAGGGCAACCACCACGAACTTCCGACGAACCTTGAGCCAGTTTGGTAGTCTAATTCGTTTTCGCACCAATCAGATATAGACCACTTCCGTGCGCCTTTAACCAACGGTCAGCGCCTTTTCGATCTTCATCGAAAATTGAATCGAGATGAGCATAAAAGGCTTTGCTGTGATCCATATGCTTCAAATGGGCAACCTCATGTGCAACCACCGATCGGCGCACAAATGATGGCGCCATTATCAGGCGCCAGTTCAACCGGATCGAACCTTTGCCGGAACAACTACCCCAACGCCGCCTCGCATCACCTATGGAAAGCCGCGGCACATCTGTTCCAGCCCGGTTGCAATATCGTTCCAGATCATTCTTATATTCTTCGCGTGCTTCCTCTTTGAGCCATTCAATGATCCTGTACTCGATCCGATTCTCCGGTCCACCAAGCTGGATTTCTCCGTCTTGACGCTTTGGTTTCCTCGGATATTTTGAGGACCAAGTAATGCTGTGATCATCTCCCATGAAAGGCAGGTTCGCACCGCTGACAATCGGCACAGCCGGAGCCGCTTCAGCAAATCGCTCGGCAAGCCAGTCCGATTTTGACTGCGCAAAATTAAGCGCTTCTCGCAAGTTACAGTGGCGCGGCAGACCCAGTCGTACCTCTCCCTTCAGGGCGTCTGCAGAGACCGTTACCGAGCGTGATCGCGCCGAGCGTCTGACGCGGATAGGGTAAAACTTCCCCGCCAGCTCAATTTCCAAATCTTTAGATAAATCTTCAGATCGGTTCGGTGAGAATATGGTGCTCAATCGGCCCAGCTTCGGTCTCCGGTATAACTTTGCCCTGAATCGAATTTCCCGTTTCGTGTATCGTATCACGGCTGCCGGATATCAGGTAGTGCCATTCAGGTAGGGGTTCGCTATTGGCGCGCAAAACATAGGAACAAGTTTCGGGCAGCCATTCAAATCGGTCCAGATCGTCGAGGTTCAGCCTGATGCAATCAGTCACAAATTTCCGTCGATTGCGATAGTCACTGCAGCGCGCAGTATCGATATCAAGCAATTTACAGGCGATGTTGGTCAGGTAAATTTTGCCATCATCATCGTCTTCTGCCTTGAGCAGGCAACATTTGCCGCAACCATCGCACAAAGCCTCCCACTGAGCACTATCCAGTTTTTCAAGCGGCTTTTCCCAAAATTTTTCAAAGTTGGCTATGACACCCACAGCTCGATTTCAGCTGCAACTTCCTCGGGTGTGCCATCATAGGGGAGCATGGCCAGCGGCTCACCTTGGGGACCAAACAGATAAGCCTGACGACTATGATCCATCAGATATTCACTCATCCCCTCAACTTCGCGCCGGTCGTAAATGATCAGGAACTTCTTGGCGACATCGCCAATTTCTTCGGCTGTACCGGTCAAACCAATAAGCCGGGGGTGGAAAGCAGAAACATATTGCTTGAGCTGCTCCGGCTTGTCCCGCTCCGGATCAATGGTGACAAATATGGGTTGGATTTTTGCGGCCAGTTTCGGTTCTGATTTCTCGACGACAGCTAGTCCTTGCATGATTTTTTGCAGGTCGACCGGACAAACGTCGGGACAATAGCTATAGCCAAAATACATGATGCGATATTGGTCCGTTAGATCGCTGTCCGAGGTTTTACCACCATCTTGATTGGTCAGCGTAAAACTACCCCCGATTTTTGCACCAGCCAATGGCGGTTCTTCGGTAACGCTACTGGCTGACCCGCCAGACGGGTTGCAGGCAGAGAGCAGCGGGGCTAATAGGGCGAAGGAAATTGCTGAGGCAATCTGTTTAAATTTGTTCATCATGAGGCCAGACATGGTCTGCTATTACGCCAATTTCAATAGATAACCGAAACAGGTTTGGGCGGATGGATGCGACCTTCCGGGGGTAGTTATGAAGTTTTTTGCTGTTTTATTTGGAGTTTTAATGCTGGCGGCTTTTGCTGAACCAGCTTCCGCTCAATTTTCGGAAAACTATAATTTTCTGAAGGCCGTCAAGGACCGTGATGGTGAAGAGGCAACCAAGTTTCTGAACAAGCCAGGATCGGTCATTGTCAACACACGCGACATTACTACCGGTGAAACTGCCTTGCATATTGTCGTCGCGCGGCGCGATGCGACCTGGCTTGGCTTTCTGCTGCAAAAAGGAGCCAATCCGAATATTCGCAACAAACAAGGCATGACACCTTTGATACTCGCCACACAGTTGCGATTTGTCGATGGTGTAAAAGTTTTACTCTCGAAAAACGCGAAAGTGGACGAAACCAATAATCAGGGTGAAACGGCCCTTATTCGTGCTGTACAGTTGCGCGATACCGAATTGACCCGCGTTCTGCTTTTGAAAGGCGCCGATCCCGATCTTCCCGATACGCTCGCCGGTCTTTCCGCTCGCGATTATGCGTCCCGGGATCGACGGGCATCGGCAGTACTCGCTGAGATTAAGAAAGCCGATACCAAGGAAAAGCCTGAGCCAGAAGGTCGCTTTTTTGGTCCCGAAGGCTGATTTTCTTATGTTGGAAAATTCGATTCCCTTACTTAATCAAACAAAATCACGCGGAGCCGTCGAATGATAAAGCAGATCCGGGCCCATCTTCTTTTCCCAATTGCATTGTGCTTGGCGGCATGTGCAAAAATTCAGCTGGTCGATGGTAGACTCGGACCAGAAGTTTCGCAAATGCCCAACGCCGAGACGCTCCATACTCAATTTGAAGGTAACATCCGTTCATTGTTGAGCTGCGCTCAAAGGCAGAAGCGCGGAGTGGTCGTAGCGCATAGAGGTGGCCCTGCGCCAGGCTATCCGGAAAACGCGATGAATAGCTTCGAGCGCATTGCTAAGAACGCGCCGATCATCATTGAAGTCGATGTTCTTAGCACCGCCGACGGCATCAATGTCCTGCATCATGACGATCAGCTTGGCCGCACAACGACTGGGAAAGGATATCTCCATGATCATACTTGGAGAGAGTTATCGATCTTGAATCTGGTAGACAACGGCGGTGTTCCAACCAAAGAGAGGATGGTTACACTTGATCAATTTCTTGCACGTTTTTCTGGTCATGCCTTCCTCATGTTCGACTTGAAAGCTCCCAGCAGTATCGACGATTTGGTTTCTCTAATCGAAAAACATGGAGCGTTAGATAGTTCTATCTTTATAGCATACAACACGGAGCAAGCGTTATCGATCAGAGCACTTGCACCTACGGCGCAGCTCGCGCTGGGCGTCTCTGACTTGACTAGACTGAAACAGATAAACGCGAGTGGTCTGGCACGGTTACCTTACATAGTCCTTGCCGGAAATCTTGAGAGCGAAACCTCTTTGACGGAGACGTTGCGTCAGAATGGCAACCCAATATTGAAAGGAAGTTATTTTGGAGATGACTCAATCGATACGCGTTTAAGCCGGGGTCTGGGTGCGCCCGAATTGCAGTTTGTTTCAGACCCAGGCATACAATTGGTCGTTTCTAATCGACCGCTTCTAGTCCACGCCGCTATCGCAAAAGCCGGTCTGGCAATTGACCCCAAAAGATGCCCTACGAACAATCACTAATCTCCTACAAAATTTCCTTGAGGGACGAGATAAGCCAAAGAAAGCTAGCTTTGCAGAGAACCGATCACCTTAACTATTTGATTTGATGTTGGCGCTAGCAACATCAAATCGGTAGAAGCGCAGCAAACTAGCACTTTGCATCACACACAGCAGTTCTGTTGTTTCGGGGTACCAACTAAACGCCCTCTGGACGCACGAGCTTTTTCGTGACTTTCCGCCGTTTAATAACGAAAAACAATGCAATGGCTAAGCGGTCAAGGCGATCCAGACGCTCACCGAAACCTGGGTAAGTTTGTGTTAACTCATGCCAATGGTCACGGCATTCATAAGGAGTGATGGTGCGTGCCGATCCGATTCAAATCCAGCGTGTGCCAATATCCGTGTGGCCATGCTTCAGCACTCCCTGAACCAGTGTCCGTCACAGACTCAATGATCTTCGTGCTGATCATTTGCTGAGCTTCTCTAAGATGGCCGTGCACGAGTTTGCTTCGGGTGATGTATCCTGCATTCAGGCTGGGCAACGAGTGGTTCATGAGCAAATGCATGTCGACACTGGAGACACCCGCCACCTGCCCTACCGTTCGGTAGGTTTGTCTCAATTCGTTCCCCCAATGACTGAGCTTCGACCGGTGTTCCTTATGTTCAACGATGAAACCAGATTTGGAATCGGCGGGAAACAGCCAATCGCCCTTGCCATTCGGGAACATCATACGGCCCAAGCGAATTGTTCTCACCAAGCACCTGACCATTTCCCGAGACAGTGGGATAGAGAATGCTTTTTGCTCACCGCCTTTGGGGTTCGGGATGAAGAGTTCGCGCCTGCGAAAATCGATATGATCGATCTTGGCAGATTTGATTGCGCCTGGGCGACTGCCGGATAGCAACAGCAGTAGATGTAGTTCGCGGCGCAGCGGATTATCGAGAACGCGCAATTGGTCAAACCATCCTGATAGATCATCTATTCCCATGCCACTCTCGCGTCGGGATTCTGGATTCCAGTCGACAGCAAAGACGGGATTTTCGGGTGGCAAGCCTCTGGCTGACTTGCGGGCATGATTGTAGATCGCGCGCAACGACCTCATGCAAGCGTTTGCCATGTAAGGACCGGCTTTATCGGTAAGCGCGCTGTGAAAGGCTCTTACCTTTCCCGGATTTTTTCCAAGGACCGAAAGAGGTTGATCTCGCCATGCGCTCATCAGACGCTCGACATGGTCCGCGTAGCCAGCAATGGTTTTCTCGCTTCTTCGCTTGCGCTGCATATGTCCATCTCGATAAGCAGTCCACGCTTGCCAAAGCGTTGGGTCGTTGTGATGGTTGGACTGTGCTGAGCGTTTTGGACGCGGGTCTTCACCGCTGCTGATCCTGCCCAGCATTATCTTCGCCCGAGCTTTCGCGTCCTTGGTCGAAATGGTTCCGAAGCGTCCGACCTTAACCCTTATGGACTTGCGCTGCTCGGCTTTGCGTAGATCCCCTTGAACCATGAAGGTCTTCGAGCGTCGACCGATCATCACAAAAAACCCGTTTAGCCCGCTATCACGAAGTATCCGCTGCCCACCTTCACTAAACGGTTCGTTGGCAATCGTGCGATCAGTGAGGTTGGTGTAGGGCATGACAAGTCCAATTTAGAACGGTTTTAGAACGGTAAATGTGTCTCTGAGAGTCAGATGCTCTGATCCGACGATTATAGCCGATCGCCTGATTTTTACAATGTTATGAGATGCTTAGAGAAGGGCGATCGCGCATTCGGATAGCCTATCGGATCAAAAGGATTGCATGCGATTTTCACTTTTAATCAGTAGGTCGCTGGTTCGAACCCAGCAGGGCTCACCATTATTTCAATGACTTACATCCAATTTTGCCAACATCAACAATAAATTGGCGGCCAAAGGATTCACACAGGATTCACCGTTATGGATGCGAGACAAGTTGAATTCGCATTTTGAATCCTCTGCCTAGTAAGCGACCAGCAAAGTTCAAGGTTTTGCAACCCCAGATTTTGATGCACTTTACTGGCAACCTAGTCGGACGATGGAAAGTAAAAGGTCGCTTTGGGATATGCTAGGTCAACTCGCAAGACTGTGCTTTAACGACCGCAGTGCATGGAAATCGGACATAGGTATGAGCTGATTGAAAAGGGCAGGTTTTGGGCCGGTCGCAGAATGTCTGGTTTCGGCTGCTAAGGGCGCAAAACCAGACCTAATGCAACATCGATTGCCCCAAGGATCAGAAATAGGTTTGGATCGAACCCGTCACCTCATAAGCATCGGTTACCACAAGAAGGTTTCGCCATTTATCAAAAGTGGTGCATGGGTGAGAAAGTCCAAAGCCGACGAGATCGCCGACTTCCAGTCCATGGTCCGTGTCCAGGAACATCACCGCATGTTGATCGTATAAGCTTTTAACTTCAGCATTTCCAGGAAATGGTCTTGGCGATCGATCTGTCCCTTTCCGAAATGCCCACAACGGTGTCGGCATATGGACATCGTAGGATATGTCTCGTTTGCCCAGAGAAGCAATCGCCATGCCCGGTTCAGGGAGCGATTGAATATGGGCCCAAACCTCCAATGCCGGTTTCAATCTACCCGACATTTTTAGTTCTGAATTGCGCTCCAATATATGATCAAACGCAGCTTCATAGTGCTTGCTGTCATGCGTGATATAGCAACCTGATCGAATTATCGGTGTAATCGGCTTTGACAAACGCGGTTGCGTGATGATGTTGACCGACATGTCAAAAAATACCGATCCGCCTGCCGTCAAGATAATCGTTTCGCCTTGGAAGTAGCCAGCCTGGTCCAATTGCTCAGCTGCTTCCAGCATTTTTGTCTGAAGACCATCCACCTTTCCGTAAGAATTTGGGCCAGGAGCGAAGACGCCCTCAAAAATCTCCAATCCGTGCAGCGAAATTTGCTCCGAATGGAGGGCACAAGATTTTGCAATGTTGGACACCTTGTCAATCGTTCTTGCACCGGTTCTGGCGCCTTGAGCACCAATCTCAATCAAAACCTGCAAGGGGAATTTATTGTCAAGTTTCCCCCAATGCCTCGCCAAGTAAGATACCCCTTCCGGTGAATCGACCAGGCAATAGAAATCTAGCTCTGGTTCCTTCTTCAGAAGATCTGAAACGATTTCGATGTTGGCCCTTCCCACCAGTTGATTGGCCATTAAAATTTTCTTGATGCCGAATTTTGAATACAAGCGGACGTGATGCGCCGTTGCTGCTGTGATGCCCCATGCACCGTCTTCTATCTGCATCCGAAAAAGGTCAGGACTCAGGCTTGTTTTTCCATGAGGTGCAATATTGACTCCAGTCGACTGGATAAATTTTCGCATCCAGCGCCGGTTATTTTCCAATGCCGATTGCTTCAACACCGCAATCGGTAACGCAAGATCATCATTCAGCAAATCAAGGCCGCTTTCTCCGATGCTCGGCAGAGATCTACGATCATGGGTTATGGGGAGACCTTTTGCCAGATTTTCAAATTGTTCACTGGTCATAAGACGTCTGCACCGATTTGAAAGTTATCCCGATTTTCATGCGGAGACGTCTTTGCGATAAAGTCGGTTCAATCCGTACAAGTGGGTCACCTGATCCGACCCTTCTTCGTAGCGGAAGAATTCCACAATGCTGGAGATAGCATCTGTTCCCAACTCCGCGACCGCAAACTTATCTTTTTCGATCGGAATCAGTTTTGCTGATCCTGATTGCTCAGGCTCTTCCTCTGTCCCGCCAAATCGACTTTCCATAATGAGCTCACCGCTGCGCAAGACCACATCGACTTCAGCACTGTTATAATAGTGTCCGACAAATTCTTCTTGATCGACTGGAAATGGCTCAACATCGTTCAGGTTTGGTAAGCTTCCTGGGCCACCTTTGATTTCCGGGACCATTCCGGTTGCTTCTTTGAGTAGTGGCAGGCCCAAATCAAAAAATAATAGCTCCGCACCATGATCCACATTGGCAAGGATTGAGACAGCAAACTCTTCTTCAGGCGCGATAGCAAGCAGAGAGTTTTGGCTATAGGTGGCTCCCGAGGCGACAGTTAGCGGAATTTTATTAGATGTGCCTTTCGTTGGAAAACGGGCCCACCCAATAAGAAGTTCGCTGTCATGGGGAGGCACAATTGCTCCAGGTTCCCGCATGGAAACAATTCCTTGTTCAGATGCGATTTCCTCCCCACCGTCTGAGGTTCCATTTCGCGAATGCAGCAAGCCAATTTCCAACAGAGCTTTTGCGCTTAACGTAACCGAACCACCTGCTGGACTGAGAACATGCGGCATTCGCACTTTTTCAACCAATGAAAATGATTGTTCCTTCTCATTCCAGATATGACCTACAGCTGTTCGAAATTTTGAAACATCTGGGCCATAGAAACTGAAGTCTTCAATTCCGAGAGGATTGAACAACATTTCTGCCATGGCTTCGTTAAAATACAAATCGGTCAATTTCTCTATTAGATGGCCGGCGATGCAGTATGATGTTGAATTGTAACTTCGATATTTACCGGGCTCATGGACAAAGCGGATGTTTTTGCACGCTGCAACATATTCCGCGAGTGCGGTCGGATCTTCTCCAAAATCGTCAAAGAAATCACATTCAATGCCGGCAGAATAATTGATCAAACTTCGAACCGTTAGCGAAGACGGCGGAATCGCATTGTCAATTTTGAGTTCGGGAAGATAGGTTGAAACGGGCTTATCCAACTCGACTTTCCCCTGATCACGAAGCATCATGATAAGCGTCGCCGTAAGTACCTTGGTAGTTGAGCCAATTTGAAAGATGGTGCGATCATCGACCGTTACACCGGTTGCTGTGTTGGCAAATCCAGCTGATGCGCAGTGAATTTTCCCATGATCATAAATGGCGATCGATGCGCCAGCTATGTGGTGGCTGGCGATTCGCTCCTCCAGAATTGATTGGAGGTTCTTGAGCGTTTCCGATTCTCCCGCACTCGATTCTGTATCCATATTTACCTCTCATTGTCCTTCCTAGATAGCCGATTTCAGGACCTTTTTCCTATCAATGTCAGTGTAATCTTTCCCTTGCCGATAACGTGTCACGCTCACTTCTATTGCATTCCTTATAATAATAATATATGTAAATAGGAATAATAATTCAAATAGGGAATTAGGAGGTCCTGTGGCAAAAGAAGCCAGTAGCGTGCTTGAACGGCTAGAGCAGCGGCAGATCGATGTGTGGGATATGACTGTTCCATGGGTTGAGATGTACTGGAGCATTGAAGTGCTCCGGCGATATCGTGAGCATGGATACACATTCGCTAATCTCACAATTCAAGATATGCCAGCGAGCTATGAAGGCGTTCAGTCTGAAATCGCGAAATTTCAACTGCAATGCGCACCGCATTCTGATTGGCTTTGTTTTGGCTCAACATCGGAAGAGATCACTAAGGGGCGTAAAGAGGGAAAACTAGTCCTCGGGCTTAATGTCCAAGACACGGAACTAGTTCACGATGATCTAGACCGCCTGCAGACGCTGAAAGAACTTGGCGTGCGGCATATGCTGCTTGCCTATCAGACAAGAAACCGGGCAGCGGACGGATGTGCAGAACCAGATGATGCTGGCTTAAGTATGTTTGGTCGTAGCCTAGTTCGTGAAATGAACCGTGTTGGCATGATTGTTGACGTATCGCATGTCGGCCGAAAATCATCGTTGCAGGCAATTGAATGCAGTGATTTGCCAGTCATTTTTTCCCACTCTGGGATTCAAGCCGTATGCAAACATATCCGGAATATTGACGATGATCAGATAAAAGCTTGCGCATCTTCCGGTGGCGCTATCGGTGTAGTCGGCATTGGCGCTTTCCTGGGAGATCCAACCGCTTCGGCTGATACAGTATTTCGGCATATCGATCATATCGTACAGTTGGCCGGGGCTGAGCATGCTGGAATCGGAACTGACTTTATCGATGACATGACACCAACTTGGGAAGGTGTCCTCTCCGCTAGGGAAACCGCATGGCGAGACCCCTACGGTACACAGCTTTACGAGGGAGTCGCGTTTGCCCCCGAACAGCTTCGCGAACTTGTCCAGCTGATGATTGAAGCTGGTTACCCAGATGCCGCCATCGAAGGCGTCCTAGGTGGAAATTTCAAGCGCGTTTTCGAGCATTACGAGAAAAATGATGAATCGCCTGCTGCCAAACAAGCAGCTGGCCAAAACTGAAAAATCCAATGAAGAGGGTCAGGGAAATGAAAAAAGTGAATACTAAGTCGAAAAGAAAATTTAAATCGCCGAAGCGGAGTGCCATTACATCAGTCGCGGCACTTGCTACCTGCATCGCAGCACCAGTTTCAGCGCAATCCACAGCAGATGAGGCCGAAGCATCCGACGGCAACAACGACAACATAATAATCGTTACGGCTTCGAGGCGTGAAGAGCAAAGTGTGGAAACCCCGGTTTCTTTGACGGCGGTTGATCCTAGTGACCTGCTCGACAAAGGTATTACTGACATCAACGGTCTGGCAGATTTTGTACCTAACTTGCAAGCCGCAGATGGCGGCGCCCCCGGTCTTGGAAACTTGGTGATTCGCGGTCTTTATGCAGGTGGTGCAGCAACCACCGGCATATACATCAACGATGTCCCCTACGGTCCGGTAATTGGCGGTGCAGGAAACAGTCTTGCTTTTGATGGATCTCTGTTTGATCTTGACCGCGTCGAAGTGCTGCGCGGCCCCCAGGGAACGCTCTTTGGTTCGACATCGCTTGGCGGTACCGTTCGTTATGTAACAGCTCAACCGTCCCTCACAGACTTTGAAGGTATGGGCGAATTTGATCTCTCGACGACTCGAAATGGCGGCACCAACTATCGTCTGCGCGGCCGACTGTCGGCACCTATCGCCCAGGATGTACTCGCTGTTTCTGTCGCTGGTTACTATGAAGACACCGGTGGCTATATAGATCAGCCGGTTAGAAATTTAACTAATGTAGACGGTAGTGAGTTTTGGGGATTACAGGGCTCGGTGCTGTTTACACCGGTGGACGATCTGGAAATCCGGCTCAATGCAATTCACCAGGAATCGGACTTCGACAACAATGCTTTTGTTGATTTCGATCCTGCCACAGGCACCCCTTTCTTGGGCAATCTCACAAATACCGGTGCAGTGGATACACCGCTTTCGATCAATACCGACCTTTATTCCGGCACGATCGAATATGATTTTGGGTTTGCAACTTTGACTTCCGTAACAAGTTTTCAGAATATTCAACTCACTGCAAATTCTGATCTAACAGCTGCTTTTGGTCCTTTGGCCGACTTTTTGGCACCGGGAGGTGCTCCGCACACTGTTGGATTTACAAATGTCACCGACACTGATCGATTTACGCAGGAAGTAAGACTAACATCAGATGACAACAAAAATCTCGAATGGTTGGTTGGTATATATTACACAGATCAGGACACGTCAGCACGTCAAGTCGCAACTCCTAATCCAGATGATATTCTTCTGCTCGATGGTACCAACTTCAGTGAGTATCAGGAAATCGCAGGATTTGCGAACCTCACATACTATATCAATGAGAACTGGGATATCACTGGTGGTATACGTGTCTCGGACTACAAAAATACCGCGAATACTGCACTTATGGGGTCTCCGTTCGTTATTGGACCCGGGCCATTTCCTTCAGGTAGCAGGCAAGAGGACACATTCGTCAGCTATTTGATCAATACCCGATACCGGGTCTCTGATGGATTTAATCTATATGCACGTGCGGCGAATGGTTTTCGGCCAGGGGGTGCGAATCTGGTTGTGCAGGTAGGTGGAATGACCCTCGGCGATCCCGCTTACAATGCAGATAGTTTGTGGAGCTATGAATTTGGCGCCAAGGGTGTGATCTTTGGCGGTGATGCCATTTACGATGTTGGTTTCTATTATGTAGATTGGAGCGACACCCAACTAACTAATGTTCTCAGCGCAATTGGCGGTATTACCAATGCCGTTGACGGAGCGAAGGCTTGGGGTATTGAGGCTGCAATTAGCGGCGAGCCGATCGAGAATTTTCAGCTGACGGCGACGCTTGGGATCTCAAACAATGAGCTCAAGGCAGATAATCCAATTTTGGGGGCTCTGGAGGGTGAAGAACTGGCTGGTGATCCAGATTTCTCGGCGTCGGTAATCGCTGACTATATTATTCCTGTGAGCGACACAGTTGACGTCAATCTAGGCGCTACACTCAGGATTACTGGAGACACAAGCATTTCTTATCGCGGGGGAACCGGTGTTGGTGGCGTCCCTATTGCTCCTGCAAACCCATTTTTTGAAAATGACAGCTATGCGCAGCTCGACTTGCGCGCTGGAGTGAAATTTGATGCGGTGACGCTTCAATTTTATGTGACCAATGTGACCGATAGCGATGCCTATCAGTCGATCTTCACAACGGCGCCAAATCTGTATCAAGCTGCGGTATTGAGACCCAGAACCATTGGAGCATTCGTCAGATTTGATTTCTGATCTGATAAACGACTGACTACAACTTGCAAATTTGGGGCAGGCGGGAGCATCCATAACCCTTATGGTGGGCGCTCCCGTCAATTTTTGAGAGGATCACTATGTCAACACGACTTTCAAACACTCAGCTTGCAGTGTTTGCGCTGCCGGCGCTAGTGACAACATTGATGCAGGGGCCGATGACCGGCATCTTGCCAACTCTCTATTCGTCACAATTTGGAATTGATTTGGCCGTTATGGGTAGCGCGCTTCTGGCCGCGCGCGTTTTTGATGCGATTACCGATCCCATGATCGGATTGATGTCAGATCGAACAAACAGCCGGTTTGGCAGGCGAAAGCCATGGGTAGGTGCGGGCGCTGCCATGGCAGTAATTGCGATTTACTTTCTGTTTGTTCCCGGTGAACACAGCTCCATTTCTTATTTTCTTGGCTTTTCAATCTTGCTCTATTTTGCATGGACCGTGATGGAAATCCCGCTCGCGGCTTGGGTATTGGAGTTATCCAGGCGAAGCAAGGAACGGACGCGTATAAATTCTGCACGGGCGATTGCCATATTTCTAGGCGGCGTTTTGTTTGCTGCCGCTCCTGCCCTTGTGCCTTCATCTGGAGGTCAGATGAACTTTGAGGTTTTGAAAGTCCTTGCGCTCGTCATTGCCCTTGTCGTTCCAATAGCTACGATCTGTGCTTTGATTTTTGTGCCGCAAGGCACCGTGATCGAACACACCGAAACTCCAAAGCTCTCGGAGCTTTGGGAATCTGTGAAAAACAACCAGCCTCTTCGATATTTCATCGGACTATATCTGTTCATCGGAACAATGGGCGGGATAACAGGCGTGATTTCATTTATGTATATCGATGACTACCTCAAAATTGGTGATAATTACACGCAGATCTTTGTACCGGCACAGCTTGTGGGGCCCTTGTCCATTCCGATTTGGGCATGGGTGATGAACAAATATGGAAAATATAAAGTTGTCACGCTGGGCTTTCTTGCCTTCGCACTGATTCTACCGCTGCCCTGGTTTGTTTCACCGGGAGATGCATCAATCATTCCAATGATGATCTATTATTCGGCATTGGGTCTTATCATGTCGATGATGATGATTGCGATGCCAACTATCTTGGGCGATGTAATCGACCATGATGAGATTCAATCAGGCAAAAACCGGGCGGGTCAATATTATTCGATATTGGCTTTGATGACCAAGGGAACTGCCGCTTTTGTGGGCCCGCTTGCGCTCGCAGCTTTAGGGTTTTTGGGATATCAACCCGGATCAGAGGTGAACAGCGATACGGCGGTTACAAGCTTGAGGGTTATCTATGCATTCCTGCCACCGCTGGTGCTTTTGCCGGGTGTATACCTGCTTTGGAAATTCCCCATCACCGACAAAATTCAACGCAAAAATCGTGCACTTCTCGAAGAGAGATCCGATGTCGATGCTCAAGCGGTCCCGGCAGAGTGAGGTAATCTGATGAGTGAATTGATCAATCCCGAAAACCTCAGGCTTGTATTGGACGCCGCTGCCAAGGAATATGGTGTTCCCGGCGCCACTTTTTCAATATCGCAAGGTGATCACTGCGTTTCGGCAGTAACTGGGGTATTGAACAGCGAGGATACGTCGCCGGTTTTGGCTGGCTCCATGTTTCAAATCGGTTCGGTCACAAAGGTTGTTACAGCCACGCTCATCATGTGTCTCAAAGATGCAGGATTGTTGGATCTGGATGAACCAGCAAGAACCTATTTGCCTGATCTAGTCTTAGGCAGTTCGGAGGCTTCAAAGACCGTGACCATAAGGCAGTTGCTGAACCATACTAGCGGAATAGCTGGAGATTTTATGGTTGATTGCGGGACGGGTAGTGATGTGCTGGAAAGGTTTGTAGATCGCTGTGCAGCGCTGCCTCTGGCTCACCCAATTGGTGATGGTTTTTCATATTCGAATGCGGCTTATAATATTGCTGGCCGTGTTGCGGAAAAAGTAAGCGGGCTTACCTTTGATGCCGCCCTAAAGAAATATCTCTTCAATCCTTTAGGACTCAAACGGACAGTTAGCGCCCTTGTCGAAGTGCCGGGTCGATCAGTTTCTGCTGGCCATATTCCCGATCTGGAAGACAAAGGAGAATGGAAGCCACTCGATACGATCTACAAACTGCCTATCTCTGGAGCACCCGCGGGATCCACTGTGCTTATGTCGGCCGAAGATTTGGTTTCTTTCGCCCGGATGCATCTCAATCATGGCGTTGCTGATAACGGCAAACGGGTTTTATCAGAAGAGTCTGTTAACGAAATGCAGAAAGTCCATGTCACGCTTCCCATGCCGATGCGTGACATTTCCAAATGGGGACTAGGTTGGTTTATTCTCGAGAGTAACGGCGGCAGTTTAATTGGCCATGATGGTGCAACGATTGGTCAAAATGCCTACTTGCGGGTTCACCTGCAAAGCAAGACCGTTGCAGCCTTGATTGTGAATGGCGGCGCAGCAAACGAAATGGCACTAAACGTTCTAGAACAAGTTATGGATCCGGTCACCGGCGTCTCAATGAATACCGCACCAACAGCAGCTGATGCTCAACCACAAGATCTCTCCATATACGAAGGCGAGTATGATTCCTTGGCATTCAATCACCGGATTTATCTTCGCGATGGCAAGCTTCTCAAAAAATCCAAATTGCGGCTCGAAGATTTTGAGTCGGAGGAAGACGAAATTGAAATCAAGCATATTGCAGAACATCAATTCCTCTGGTCTGCAAGCGAAGATGCCTATCCAGCTGTAGGCTGTTTTCTGGATTTCGACAATGCAGGCAAACCGCAGACCTTCTTTGCAGGGCTTCGTGCCTGCAAACGTATCGGTTGATTTACGTACTAATTAAACTCTGAGGCCCAAATGGACTATAAAAAATATCGCTGCTTCCCATCCACTTATGCCGAAGGACGAGATTGGTTCACCGAAGCCGTTGCCAAACAATCTGGCAAGCACGAAAGATTTGTGCATCCTGAAGCCAAGGGGCCTGCCAGCTCTGAACTATCAACCGATATCGGGTGGTTTGGCCCGGAAAATGCTGAAAAACTGTTCATTTCGATATCTGGCACTCATGGACAGGAATATTTTGCTGGTACTGCCACACAGCTATCTTGGCTTGCATCGGATGGGCCTCAGCAATTGCCGGACGATGTTGCCGTATGTCTGGTTCATGCTCACAATCCATATGGGGCAGCGCATTTCAGCAGAGGTAATGAAAATTTTGTTGATCTCAATCGTAATTATCAGACGTTTGAAAATCCCGTTAGACCGAACCCTCTTTATCAAAAACTGTTCGACATATTGTTCACGTCTGATTTGAACGATCATCTTCTCGACGATGTGATGGCGAACTATCACAAATTTATGGAGAGCGAAGACGGCAAGGCAGCGATGACAGCAATGGGAGGGGGGCAGGACACGCATCCCAGTGGAACTATCTATTGTGGTACGAACCAAGAATGGTCGACAAAGACCTTGCGCAGAATAATTGACAAATATTGCAGCAAAGCAAAAACAGTTGCACTGATCGATTGGCATACCGGCCTTGGTGAACATGGAGAGTTTACCGTGCTTCAAGAACTGGCACCCGATACAGAAGAATATCGATGGGCATGCGCCTGGTGGGCCGGACCTTTAAGAGCAGATACAATATATGAGGCTGGCGTTATGCCAGACTTTATAGGCCATGTTTGTGATGGTGTTGCTGAGCAATTGAGAGAACGGGGTGCCACTGTGGTTCAAACGGTCATAGAAATGGGAACATTTGATAACGATGCGGTAATCAAGGCTTTGTTGATTGATCGTTGGCTCAGATTTGAGTGCGACGATAGAAGCTCACCTGATGCTGTTTCGCTCCGAACCAAGATGATGGAATGGCTTAGTCCCAGCTTACCTGACTGGCAGCGGAAAATCTGTCGAGATTCCCTGCCATTCTATGAACGGTCGATTCAGGGCCTCGCGAACTGGAACTAACATCGGTGTCTCGCATCAATGACTTTATTCCAGTAATTCTCTTTTTGGCAGCTATTGCAATTTTGCGGCTTTTCGGAACCGAATATGTTTCCGGAGGCTTGTTTCTTGTAGCACTAGTTAGCTCTGGGCTGCGGTTTTGGGGTGGGAGATGGCAACTTTTACCGCTGATGCTTGCAATCTTCATACATGCGTTGACGCTCGTTTTTGATTTTACCGGATACGGCCCGGCATTTTGGATGGGCGTTATTCTTACAATGATATCGTTGTTTCTTTTGGTTTCGTTTCCCATCCCATTGTTGCCAAGGCCCACTGGCAACAACCAAATTGGCTTTGGTGTTTTTGAATTTG
This sequence comes from uncultured Parasphingorhabdus sp., assembly GCA_951813595.1. Lineage (GTDB taxonomy): Bacteria > Pseudomonadota > Alphaproteobacteria > Sphingomonadales > Sphingomonadaceae > Parasphingorhabdus. The sequence continues at coordinate 439,144 of CATOTQ010000004.1, forward strand.
AAAACCATCGGTGGGATTCTCGTCAACGAAAGACAGAAGCTTCGAAAAAGCTGCAGGCTTATATTTGGTACCCCGCGACGGAAGTGACGCAGGTCGAAGGTAGACCATATCACGATAAGAAGGAAGCCAGCGCATTCGGCATGGGTCTTAAAAAGACGGCAGGTCTCGGTTTTCTATATTCTCATTTCCGCTTCACTCACACGAACAGCATCAAAGATGCTAAAATGGCTGCTGGATCGCATCCCGTATTGCTGTTTAACCACGGGGGCGTGATGTGGCCGACTCAAAATCTGAGTTTGATGGAAGCATTTGCAAGCCAAGGGTATGTAGTGATTTCGCTTTTGCATCCTGGCGAAACTGCCGGTGTGGTGTGGAAAGACGGTGCGATTGAGCCGATCAGTGATGAAACTGTCTCTTTGATGAAACCATCCAAGTCGGATCTTCAGACATATGCTTGTTATTTGCTGGAGCAGGATCTGGAGGAAAAGGTTAAATACCTGCCGGAATTGGTCGGCATATATCACAGCAGCAATAGTGCGATTACCAGAGATTGGTCGACGGATTCATCAGCATGTTTGGATTGGTTGGAAAGGGATGCACCGGAATGGCTTCGCACAGGAGTCGATCCGAAGAAATTGGCGATCGGTGGAATGTCAATTGGCGGGTCTACCGCTTTCCACGCATGTCACAATGACAACAGATGGAAAGCCGGTTTCAATCTTGACGGTGTAAACTGGGCGTTTGAGCTGGCCGGTAAAAATTGCCCTGTTCCTTTTTTCTATTGTTACTCCGACCTCGATTTGATGCAGTTGAAGCTCGGCAGTATTGCAGGTGTTGTTGACAAACCGTCATTGGAGTACGCACAAGACCTAACGCTATTTAATGATTTGTTCTCTTCGAAGGATAGCGAGAATCCCGAAAATCAAATTCGTTTGATGTGGCGCGGAGCGAGCCACATGTCATTCACGGATTGCGTTTTGGCCAGTCGTGGATTTGCTAGAAAATTGACCGATACAGGCAAAGTGTCTCCGCAGAGATTTGTTTCGCAGCTCAATCATATCTGTTTTCAATTTGTAGATGGCGCGCTTGATCCATCGAAGGGCATCGATGCGATGGAATTATTGGCAGGTAAATCGGATGACGAGGTTCTTCACCTCGTTGCGTGAGTTGATTGACTCAAGCCTAGTTATTTCGTATAAGAATACTATATTCATATAAGAAATAATTGTTTCGGAGGGATAGCAATGCGCGTCTTTGTTGCAGGATTGGTTCATGAAGCGAGCGAATTTTCGCCAGTGCCAACCAGCAGGCGATCGTTCAAAATGTTCGAATATCATCGACCGGAGAGCGGAATTCCTGACGATACAGCTCGCAAGCTAAACGGCTACGGGACATTCATTCGACTGGCTGAAGAGGATGGTCATGAGGTATATGCGTCCACATATACATTTGCTCAGCCCAGCGCTCCTTGTTCCCGTTCAGGTTATGAGAGTTTACGAAACGAGATTTTGGAAGACCTTCTTAACAACGAACCGTTCGATTTGGTGTTCTTGTTCTTGCATGAATCTCAGATGGCTGATGGTTATGATGATTGCGAAGGCGATTTGCTGAGCCGTGTGCGGGATATCGTAGGGCCAGAAACTTTTGTCGGCGGCGAGCTCGATCTGCATACCAACATGACAGAAACGATGATTGAGTCGGCAACGGTTTTGATTGCTTGCAAGGAATATCCCCATATCGACTTCGACGAACGCGCGGTCGAACTCTACGATATCGGCACTCGATATGCGAAGGGTGAAATCAATCCCCAAATGAACTTTGAACGCCTTCCGATGTTAGGCATGTATTACACGACCGAACCGGCAATGAAGGCAGCGAATGCTTCCGTAAGAACGCTTGAAAATGAGCCGGGTATACTATCGGCATCGCTTATTCATGGTTTCCCATGGGCCAATGTTCCTCATCTTTCAGCCGGCATGTTGGTAGTTAGAGATGGCGAGAAACAGCAGCACAAAAATCAGATCAAAGAGGTGCAAAGACTCTTTTTTCAGCCCGTGAAGAGACCCGTTCCATTCGAAAAAGCTGTTCGGAAATTCTGGATTTAGTGGAATCTGCCGGTGATGGAGATGGGCCGATAGTAATTGCTGATGCATGTGACAATGCAGGCGGTGGTGCGGGTAGCGATTCCACGTTCATACTGCAGGAGATATTGGATCGGGGGCTAACGGGGTTTGTCGCTGGGCTTTTCTGGGATCCCATCGCCGTGCAGTTTGCGGAAGATGTTGAAGTTGGAGGCAAGTTAAAAATTCGTTTGGCAGGCAAGACTGGAACATGGGCAGGAAATCCCATTGATGCTGACGCAAAAGTGATCGCGGTGAAGAATGACATGGCGCAGGATGGCCTAGGATATTCACATCCCATAGGGACAGCTGCAGCGTTTGAAATCGAAGGCAACATCGCAGTTGCATCGACCATCAGGGGCCAGGTTTTCAATCCAAGCTGCTTTACCGATCTCGGTATCGATCTGCAATCAGCGAGAGCCATAGTCGTGAAATCTTCACAGCACTTTTATGCAACATTTGCACCCATCGCTTCGAAGGTATTGTACTGCGACACACCAGCGATGATGACACTTGATCCCGATCCGAATGTGTTCACTGAAGTAGCTCGGCCGATATGGCCATTTGATGAAGTGACGGTTTGAGTGCCCTGATGGACGGAGCACTCTTCTTTTCCAGTTTGATGACCGAAACCAACAGCTTTTCCAATATTCCAATCGGATATGGAGATTTCGAGGCGGAGGGTATCAAGCGCGGAGAGGAGATCTTCTTTGATATCGATGGCAATGTGCATCAAGAATTGGACCCCGTATTAAGCTTCGCCAAAGATCGATCCATGAAAGTGGTCGGCGGAATTGTGGCAAGTGCTGCACCCGGTGCACCTGTTCAGCATCAAGACTATTTGCAGCTAAAAGAAGAGCTGCTCGGCGCTCTTAGAGCGGTAGACAATGTTGAAGCGGTCTTTCTCACTTTGCACGGTGCGATGATGTCGACTGGATGCGATGATTGCGAAGGTGAAATTTTAGAATCAGTTCGAAAAATCGTTGGCTCTTCGGTTCCAATAGGTGTGGTTTTAGACCCCCATGCACATTTGACCGATGATATGATTGAAAATGCCGATTTAATGGCGTTTATGAAGGAATATCCTCATATTGATGGGATCGAGCGTTCCGAAGAGATATTGGCATTGATGGGTCAATGGCTCGACAAAGAGATCAAACCGCACGCAACGGTGTTCGACTGCCATTTGATGGGGTTTTTTCCGACGCAGGAACCGCCGATGCGAGAATTTGTCGACCGGATGTTCACCGCAGAACAAGCAGAGGAAATTCTATCAGTCTCTTTTATACATGGATTTCCCTGGGGAGACATGGAGGAAGCTGGCGCAAAAGTGCTTGTTTACACCAACGACAATCGACAAGCCGGGAAACTTCTTGCCGAAAGGATACATCGCGACATTTGGGCGATCAAAGATCAAACAATGCCAACACTCATTTCGATCGATGAAGCGATCGAAGAAATCGTCACATCTGAAGCGGGCCCGGTTATTCTTTCGGATATCGCCGACAATCCAGGCGGTGGTGCACCATCTGATTCTACGCACATCCTTGAGGCAATAATCTCTTCGTCTTATCTCGAACCGGATCTCACAGATATTGCGATTGGATTAATCTATGACCCAGAAGCGGTAAAAGCCTGCCACAAAGTTGGGGCTGGCGGAGTGCTGGATATTCGTATTGGTGGGAAGATTAGTCAGTTTTCAGGACGACCATTGGATTTGAAGGTCGAAGTGAAGGCGGTGCGCGAAAATGCCCGGATGGATTTCATGGGTATTACGGATTTTCCGATGGGCGATACCGCTTGGATTCACACAAATGGCGTTGATATTGTGCTTAGCAGTGTCAGGGAACAGATGTACGCGCCTACTGGTTTTAGCCATATTGGCATTGATCCGTCTGAAAAACGCGCCCTGATCGTAAAATCGAGTAATCATTTCCGGGCCGCGTTCGAGTCCATCTCAAATCAGATACATTATGTAAGCACTGCCGGCGCTATCGATTTTGATTTTGCGCGGTTACCCTATTCAAAACTGTCGAAACCCTTCTATCCGGCTGCCGAGAATCCCTTCGCAAATGCGCTATGACAGCATCATCATCGGAGGCGGATTGATTGGCGTAACGAGCGCCTTTGCTCTTGCCCAGGCGGGGCATAAGGTCCTGGTGGTCGAAGCTCTTGATGAACTCGCTTTTGAGACCAGTTATGCGAATGGTGGCATGTTAACCGCTTCAATGCCCGAACCCTGGAACGGACCGGGAGTGACAGGGCATCTATTGTCTTCACTGTTCGACCCGCACTCGGCCATGAAATTGAGGCTTACGGCAGTGCCAGGTTTGATGCGGTGGGGTATAGCTTTTTTGCTAAATTCGACAGCCGCCAGGCATCAGCATGCAATCAATTCCAACTATTCTTTGTCGCGCGTTTCTGTATTGCAAACGGAAAAATTGATCGATGAGTTCGCCATAGAATGTGGAGCAGCGGACACTGGAACGCTCAAGACTTTTGCGAACGAAGATGCGATGGGTAGCCCATTGGAAACTGCAAAAAACCTCCAAAAACTTGGACTTGAATATCGCAAATGTTCAACAAGTGAAGTCATTGAACTTGAACCCCAGTTGGAAGAAAGCAGCCACAATATAGCAGGCGGGATCTACTACTCGGGTGATCGATCAGGCGATGCGCGGAAATTCACATTAGCTTTGGCAAGGCACTGTGAGAACATGGGAGTGCAGTTTCGAACAGGAAAGTCAGTCACCAAAATTGTATCCCACAATGGTCAAATCGTGAGCGTACATAGCAGCGACGAGGAATGGAGAACGAAAAACGTTATCGTGGCAGCTGGCAATGCGAGCCCTTCCATTGTTCGATCGCTGGGAATCTATTTGCCGATAAAGCCGGCAAAGGGATATTCGGTGACAATTCCGACCACGGGGTGGAATGCCTTACCAAAAATCCCGGTTGTCGACGATGCGTTGCACGCAGCAGTCGTTCCGTTGGGAGATAATATTCGAATTGCAGGAACCGCCGAGTTTGCGGGTTTCAACAAGACGTTAAGCACCAATAGAATCGAGAATCTATTCAATCTGCTGAGGCGCATTTATCCTCAACTGAGTAGCAATGTAGAACGAAGTCTAACCGAGCCATGGACGGGGCTGCGCCCTATGAGTTCTGATGGCCTCCCATTCATTGGTTCCGCCGGTCCAACAGGATTGTGGATTAATTCCGGTCACGGTCACTTGGGATGGACAATGGCGGTCGGTTCCGCATCGCTTTTGGTTGATATGATGCTCGGCCGATCAACTGAGATTGATCCATCACCCTTTCGAGTGGAGCGTTAGAGCCATGGCAAAAGACAAACTTCTTATTATCAACCAGAGTGACATTGCTGATTGCTTTTCCATGAAGCAATGTATTGATGCAGTGTCTCAAGCGATGAAGTCTGCCAGCAACAGGAATGCGACCACACCTTTGCGATTGGTCGATTCGTTAATCGATGAAACTGGATTTATCGCGGTAATGCCTTCATCAACGAATGTGCCGGCCACATATGGTGTGAAAGTACTAAGTCTTCATCCCACAAACCCTCAAGAAGGGCGACCCGCAATACAAGGCTTCATATCCTTATTTGACCACCCCACTGGCCGTCCAATTGCCATGATCGAAGGCGCTTCCATTACTGCGATGCGAACTGCCGCAGCATCAGCGGTGGCCACCGATCTATTGGCCAGGCGGAACGCTACATCACACGGAATATTTGGCACTGGAGTACAAGCTTTTTCACACGCGGAAGCAGTACTGTCTGTACGTCCCGAAATTGAAACCATCAAAATATGGGGAAGAGATTTTTCGAAAGCACAAAAGGTAGCAGATGATCTTCAAGAAAAACATGGTGCGACTGTTCTAGCAGAGCAGGACCCGTCGATCGTTGCCCAAAGCGACATAATTTCCACCGTTACGGGTGCGACTGAACCGATTTTGCTTCAGAATTGGCTTAATCCCGGAGCCCATGTGAATGCAGTTGGTTCACACACTTCTGACAAACGTGAAGTAGATACAGCTACGATTGTGAATGCCCGGGTCTATGTAGACCTCCTGAGCAGCGCTATGTCGGAGGCTGGCGATATTCTTCTACCAATCGAAGAAGGGGTGTTTACGCCGGAGAGAATTTCTGGCGAGATCGGGCAGCTCATAAGTGGCACAATTGAAGGGCGTAACGATGAGAAGGATCTAACGTTCTTTAAGTCTTTAGGTTTTGCAGCGGAGGATATTTTTGCCGCTTGGGCGGTCTATGAATCCGCGAAGTCAAAAGAGATAGGTAAATTTGTCGACTGGTAGTTTAGCGGTCAGGATCTATCTGTCGCTTGCTTGTTCCTTGTATTGATCAGTGGCGTCGGTTCCTCCCGCCATGGCCGTTTCTTGTGCCAATTTAAGATATTCCGCGTTGCTGCTAGAGAGAATTGTCAGCACCCGCGCTTCCATTCCTTTTTTCGCCACAAATGCGTGCGGCATAGCCGCATCGACGTAGATTGAGTCACCGGTGTTGAGAGTGACGGTTTCATAGTGATCACAGTGAAATTCAACGGGCCCAAGCAGAACATATGCAAACCGTTCACCCACTACATTCATCATCTTGATGGGGTCGTCATTTCCATCCGAGGCGCTGCCAGCAACTTCATGCACTTCGAATAGAAGCGGGATCATCAGGCGATTTTTTAGATCTTTGCAAAGATAGCGATAGTCATAATGATCCACGGCTTTGTTATTTTTATCATCGGCACGATCGATCGTCCGACGCGCCAATGCCCCTGCCTGGTTTTCGATCTCCTCTGCTGATTTGAATAATTCAGAGACGTTGACACCCAGCGCATCAGCGACACGAATTAGCTTGTCATAATTAAGTGACATATGCCCGCTTTCGACCTTGGAGAGCGTCGATTGCGGTAAGTTTGCGCTTTCAGATAACTGGGTTAGGTTGAGATCTTGCTTTGCTCTGATCGCTTTCAGGCTTCTGCCTAGATTAGGTTTTTCCGCGCTCATTTTACCCCTCTCTTACTAACGATACTTTAGCATGAGGATCAGGTATTAGTATATGAATAATTGGGTTTTTGAACGGGTCTACTTTCGACCGCTTCTGGGTTAAAGCAGAATCCGCTGGCATGTCCGACATTGGGGCGCGAAGCGGACATAGAATGCGGCTGAACTAAATGACTGCTAATGGGGCGGTAGCGGAAGGGCAGCTTCATGCGTCAGAAAAATTTTGCAGTAGTATAAACATTAAGCGATCAGTCTATAATCTGGCTATGAATCCAACTATCAATATCAGCCTCCAACCAAGCAACCGTGCGACCCGCTGCGCAGTACCCTTTGCCCATCGCGGTTTGATGTCGTGTAGCTGGTTACCCAATTGTTGTTCCAGCGCAGCAGGTAGCTCGCGTACAAAGGCATCGAAGAATAACGCCAGATCGGTCTGCAACCATTCTGCCGCTCGGTTCCCGTCACCAGCAATATATAAAGTCATATGCGCGTGCGGTGCGGCGCCGGATGCGCTCAATATCCGCAAGACTTCACTGACCGTTGGGTTGCGCTCGCCTTTAAGAACGCGTCTGAGTGCATCACGATGCAGATTAGCCTCGCGCGCAATCGAGCAGCGCGGCCGACCGGATGATTGCGCAGCTGAATTCAGCAAGGTTGATAGCCCAGCCCTTATATGTTGTTCGGAAATTTCAAATTTGTCTGTCATGTCAGCCTTCCATCGGATTCCTGGGAACGACTCACCTGCTAGCCTGCCCACATGCCTGTAGGAAAATGAAAAGAACATAAATAGAACAAATAGGAAAATCCGAATCGGTGTTTCTCATTGATTCGCGCTGAATCTGGTCAGTGCTGCGCAATATCCGGCAGGCACTGCGCACATTCCGGCCTAATCAGCGCGAGTAGCAGCAGAAGCCGCGCAGATTCCGTTCAGCGCATGCAAATTTGTCGTTTTTCGCTTGGTAGAACACATTCAAAGCTATTTCCTGTTTTCCTACAGGCCGTTCGCTTTCGCATAGAGAACATACAGCGAACACAAGCTGTTCCATATTTCTCAAGCGAAAGTGATTTTCATGACCACAAACACCCAGACAAAACGCAGCCGCGCTACCGACTATATTCTCCCTGCCGCGATTGCGCTCGCCTGCGCCGGCGCTGCCTATGCCGGCGCGGACAATACATTTGATCCAGCACTCACCAAATTTACTGATTTTCTGGAAGGTTCAGGCGGCAAGATAATCACCGTGCTTAGTCTCGCTGCCGGTCTGATCGGCCTTGCATCAGGGCGCTTTTCGTTGGGGCAAATCGCCGTCCCAGTCGGAGTCGGGACCGGCGTTCCCATCGTCACCTCAGTTGTCACCGCGGTCATCTGATCGCAAGCGGCAAGGAGGGCGGCGAAACATGGCTGACAGATATCTTTTGCCCCGACGGCTCGATGATCCGGAACTGATCGGGTTCTGGACGATCGACGAGTTTCTCGGAATGGTCATACCATTTGCCTGGGGCATATTAGCCCAGCATATTTTGGTAGGAATTTTTTTTGCGTTCATCGTCTGGTTTGCCCTGCGAAAGGCAAAAAGCAGGACGCGCAAGCTCCCGTTTGCTCCATGCTGCCTAATGGTATCTGCCCGGCTCCTTTCTGGGGCTCAAAGCCACGCCGCCCTCCCACTGCCGACTGCTGGCCGGCTGAAGGAGGAAAAGATGGATGCTCAAATTGCTCATGAAACAGCCCAAAGACTGCTGCGCCAGCGCAACTGGCTTGCACTCATCGCAGGCGGCCTCGCGATCACCGGCCTGATTGCGATTTCCAGCGCCGCAACACGGGAACGCGAACTAATTCTTGTCCCAATCACCGGGCAGTCGCTGACCATATCCAGCGCGGGCGTAACCCAAGAGTATATGGAGTTCATCACCCGCGATACCGCGCTGATGCTACTCAATAGAAGCCCGGAAAGCCTGGACTACTGGATGGAGCAGATCCTCAAGATCGCCGATCCAAAAGCACACGGGCGCCTCAAGGCAGAACTGGTCAAAATCGTCACCGAACAGCGCGGATCGGATATTGCCCAAGCTTTTGTCATCCGCTCACTCAAAGTCGATCCAACCGCGCTTACATCAGAAGTGTCCGGCACACTCAAGACGTTCGTCGGTGCGCAGGTGATCGCCAGCGAAGAACGACGGTTTCAGTTTCGGTGGACTTATGCGGGCCTCAGGCTTTCGCTCAGCGGCTTTTCGCAGCTCGCGGCTGATGCCGACAAAAACGCCAGTCAAAAGGATGCCTCGCAATGAGCAGTCTAATCACACCGGCCTGCCTGTTCGGAACCGGTCTCGCCAGTCTTGGCTGGGGCGCGAGCCGACAACCCGACACGGGTTTCAAAACCCTTGGTGCAGCATTGCTGGTTACAGCCGCAACCCTGACAGCCTCCCCTGCCCTGGCCGACCAGTTTGTCGAAGCGGCTGATAATGCGCGTGTTGACTGCACATTGTCCCGCGATGAGCTCTCCCGGATCGCCTTGGTTGGCGATGAATTTTCCAGCGTTTCCAAAATCGCCACCGGCTATCCCTATAATGATTTTGGCGTAACCCACGAGCCGCTGCGCGGCGATATCTATATTTCGGTACCGCCCAGTTTCGCGGCAAACTCGCTCAGCTTTTTTGCCACCAGCAAACATGGCTTTGTCTACAAGTTCGCCTGCCGTACGGAAGCGATCGAAGCGCATCAGCTGTTTATTACCAATCCCGCGCTCGCCAAACCCAAGGCGGCGGAATGGGAAAACAGATCAAATCCCAATGACACAGCCATTGCGCTTATCAAGGCGATGGCAGAGCGCATCGCACCAGATGGATATGCTGTGCGCCAGAAGATGGCGCGGCCTGTTCGCACGGGCGCGGTAGAAGTCCAGCTGATCGCCGAATATCAAGGCGTATTCCTGAAAGGCCAAGAGCTTCTACTCACCAATCGCGGCAGATCAGCGATCACGCTCGATGAAACGGTGCTCGCCCCCAAAACCGCGCGGGCGATTTCCTTGGGACAGAATATTCTCGATCCCGGCCAAAGCACATTCGCCTTTGTGGTCACCTCGACGCGGGGAGAGATGCGGTGATTGGTGAACGCAAAAACGCCGCTGAACAAGCTGCCGCACAAGATTCTGATGGGCGGAACGGTCAGGCGCGCGCAGGCCTCAACAAGCATATCGCCAAGCGGCAAAATATGCTACTCGTCGGGATTGGCAGCGTCGCACTCATCGCGGGCGCATGGTTCCTTTTTTCTGGCGAGAATGATGATGAGCTTGATGATGGAAGCGGGATCGTGGACATCGACACCGGCAGCATCGTCAACCGCAATATGTCCGAGCGTGAATTTGTCGCAAGCTATGGCAATCGCCTCGATAAACTGGCGCGCGAGCAGAAAAAGCTAACGGAAGCGCAGCTGCCGCAGGAGAAGGTAGAAGAACAAATTGAAGCGCTGCGGCAGGAAAATGAAGAAATGCGCGCCAACGGCCAGGCGGCCATCGACGCGATCTCGGCAGAAAATGCCGCACTTAAAACGCAGATAGCAGAAGCAGAAACCGCGCCGCCGCCAGCGCTACCACCGGCCTACGGTCCGAAGGCTGGAGATTTTGAACGGCAATCCAGCTCGCTTGGCAATCCGGATGGTACATCTGTCAGTGCGGGCGGTTCGCCATCAGGTGCTGTCAAAACCCTCAGTTTTGACAGCACTAAATCTTCGGACAAGAAGACGAAATCTCGCGGCGCTGATATTTCACCACTGCTGCTGGAAGACAGCCCGGAATATTTGCCGCCCAACAGCTATGCACCGGCCAAAGTCATCGTCGGCGTTGATGCCTCGGTCGGTGTTGCAAGCCAGAGCGATCCGCTGCCGGTGGTGCTGCGTATCACCGGGCCTGCGCGTTCGGTTGTCAAGAACGGCAAGCTCTTAACCACCAATATTACCGGCTGCATTGTCAACGGCGCGGCGCGCGGCGATCTCTCGAGCGAGAAAGTCTATGTGAAACTCGCCCGGATGACTTGCAATCAGCCCGGCGGGCGCGTTGCGGTGAGCGAGGTCAAAGGCTTTATCAGCTTTGCCGGCAAATCAGGTGTCCGCGGCCGCGTTGTCAGCCGCGAGGGCTCTCTTGTGAGCCAGGCATTGCTCGCAGGAATTGTCGGCGGCTTTGGTCGCGGTTTTTCCGCCAATGCCAACAGCATATTTACCGGCAATCTCGGAGAGGATGGGAATCGCAAAAATCTCTCCGGCGCGGACATCATCACCGGAGGCCTGGGTCAAGGCGCAGGCGATGCCGCCGAAACCGTCAGCAAATACCTCATTGAACGCGCAGAACAATATCAACCCGTCATCGAAATGCCGACCGGCATCAGTGTCGAGATCGTCTTTCTCGATGGCGTCCATGTAAGGAGTGAAACCAAGTGAATTTTATCAATACAAAAACCCCAATCAAAGCCAAACTCGCGACAATCGCGCTCGCTACCATTGGTGCAGGAGCGATCTCGGGTCTCACCATCGCCAGCGCAATAGCCGCGCCCGTTACCGCAAAAGAAATGCTTCGCGACGTGCGCACAGCAATTGAACTGCACCTTCCCAAAACGCCGATATCGAGCCTGAATTGCGAAGGCTTTGGCGGTCGTGCGAAGTGGTCTCCAAAAAGACATTATTCTATATCGACGAACGCGCACGTTATCTGTTTGTGGGCCGGCTCTATGATATGGAAAGCCGCGCGGATCTGACAGCGGCCAAACTGCTCGAGATCAATCCGGAATTGCTGGTCGCAAATGCCGCGCGCCGTGACGTCGGCAAGCAGGCGGGAGCAAATGGCGCTTCGAAAGCTTCAGTTTCCCATGTTGCCGTAGGCGACCTTCCCGCATCAGGCGCGATCCATTGGGGCAACAAGGCCGGACCAAAGCTGGTTGTGTTTTCCGATTTTGGCTGCGGCTATTGCAAGCAGCTAACCGGAGAACTTTTGAAGGCCCGCGTCCATGTCGAGGAACGGCCCATCTCGATCTTTGGCGCAAAAAGCCGCAAACTTGCCGAAGCAGTAATCTGTGCGCGCGATCCTGCAAAATCATTGCATGATGCCTATGCCGGAAAGCCGGTCAAAACCAATAAACCTTGCGACACAACCGGGCTCGATGCGAATGAAGCTTTTGCCCGCAAACATGGTTTTGGCGGAACGCCGGTTATCGTCCGCGCAAGCGACGGCGCGGTGATCGAAGGTTATCGCAGCGCATCTGATATCCGCGTGTTTGCAGGTCAAACCAAAGAAGCCGTGAAATGATCCGGTTTCATCAAACAGCGGCGCTACTTATTTCCAGCATCGCGCTCTCGGCCTGCGCCAGCCTCGGCACCAATGTGAGCGGCAGTTTTGACTGCAAGGCGCCGGGCGGCAGTTGCGCACCGACTTCCGAAATTGACGCGGCGGCAAGCGCAGGCCTGATCGAAGAAGCATCTTCAAATGGGGGCCGCAGACGAGCGATATCGGCTGACGCCGCGCGTACCGGCGAGCGGGTCCTCAAAATCGTCTTTCCGGCATTTGTGGATACAAATGGCAATCTGCACGATGCGCGCGCGGTTCATGTGGTTGCGAGATCGCCGGACTGGGAATCGGTGGTTATTGGGCGGGACACATCCAATATCGCAAAATCACTGTCACGCGCCATCGCGAGGCAATCGAGAAATACAACGCCTCAAAGTTCGGGCGCTAAAATTTCGCCGCATTCTTTAGAGTCAGAGCTTTCTCGGGAAGCTGCCAGCGATACTGATCCATTTCTCAAAAGTTCATATGAATTGCCTTCGCGCCTTGTCACTCCCTTCTCGGTGCGAGAGGCCATTGCCGGAGCCAAAGCCCCGGTGACCGAGGGGTTCGATTGGTTCCCTCCCCCAGAAAATCGGACCCCTCACCCTGATTCCGCTTCATCGGCACGGAATTTTCCAAGCATTGAAGCGATAGAAGCTGCCAAAACACGAAGCGCGAAAACACAATCCCCGCAGGAGAAGAAATAATGGACTTTTCTCTTGGCAATGCGCGCGACCGGGTGCTGGCGGGGCTATTTGGTGATAGCCAAAGGCCCGATCATCAGAGACCAAGCATGGCGCTCGATATGCTGTCCGACTGGCTTCCCTATCGGGTTTTTGATCCTGGACCGCGGCTTTATCGTAACGCTCACTCTAAAGGGTTTATTCTCACCGCTGCCCCGCTAATTGGCGCAGATGAACGCACCGGCTAAATACTGGGTCAGTTTTTCTCCGAAGGCATGCCCGAAGGCGCGTGTCTGCAAATTCTTCATTTTGCCAGCCCTCGCATCGGCAAGGTGGTCGCGCCCTGGTTTGCCGCGCGCTACAAACAGGGCGGGGTCTATGAGGCCATGGCGCGGCACCGCGCGAAAAAACTCTATGATCTTGTCTGGCATAGCGGCTCGGACCACGGTCCCTTCCATGCGCGCTCTCATAATCTGGTGATTTCCTTGGGCGTTCCCACATCATCGAACGTCGATGACAGTGAGCTTCTGCAATGCCGTGAAGGATTGACCGGCATGCTGACCTCGCTTGGCATTGATGCAAGTGAAATGATGCCCGAAGAGCTGATCGGATTAATCGATGATCTGACTTCGCCAACGACGGCAAACCAGGAAGACCGGATCAACTATAACGCGCTTGATGATATCGCGTCGCAGGCCATTCGCCGTGATATCGAATTGGAGGTTGAAGATGACCGGATGATCCTGCGCACCGAGCGGTTCCGCGAAATTGGTCGCAGCGCAGATGGCACGCCAGAAATCGGCGCCATATATCCAGACAGTTTTGATCTGCGCCATTTTGGTATTCGCCAGATGCCCGAGCGCTGGGCGCCCTGGGAATGCGCGCGGCTGATCGGCGACATGTTCACCGACAAGCTGCGCTTCCCCTGCCCGGCTGCCACCATGCTGTGTCTGGTCTATCCCGACCGGGAGTCGGCTTCTGCCAAGGCCGGATTCAAATTCATGCGCACGACCAGCCTCAGTCAATCCAAAAGCGCACGTTTTCTTCCCAAGCTCGCCGAACAATCGGCCGAATGGAACCATGTTCAGGCAGAGTTGCAGGCAGGCAAAAGACTGGTGCAGCTGTTTTACGGGATTACCAGCTACTCGCCGCTCGGCATGGGCGATGCGCATGAGCGGTCGATCAAGGCGATCTATAAAGCTGCTGGTTGGGATCTGGCGGACGAGCGTTTTCTTCAATTGCATGGGCTTATCACGGCGATGCCGCTGACGCTTGGCGACGGACTTGCCCATGATCTGAAGCGTCTGAAACGTCTTAAAACCATGCTCTCGACCAGCGCGGCCCATATCGCGCCGATGCAGGGCGAATTTCTGGGCGGGCCGTTGCCGCATCTTTTGCTCGTCGGTCGCCGCGGGCAGCCTTTTTACTGGTCCCCATTTGAAAATGATGCGGGCAATCATAATGTCGCGATCTGCGGCAAATCAGGATCGGGCAAGTCGGTGCTCTTGCAGGAAATGTGCGCCAGCCTGCGCGGTGCGGGCGCAAAAGTCGTGGTCATCGACGATGGCCGTTCGTTTGAACATTCAGCGCGGTTGCAGGGCGGGAGGTTCGTGGAATTTACCCTCAAATCCGGTTTCTCGCTCAACCCCTTTTCGATGGTGGATGATGCGCGGGCCGAATTAGACGATGATTACAAGCTCGACTGCTTTGCAATGATCAAGGCAATTGTCGGCCAGATGGCGCGGCACAGTGAAAAACTCAGCGATACCGAGCGCGGGCTTATTGATGAAGCGGTAACCGCAACTTGGGAAGGTTTGGGCAGCGGTGGTTCCATCGATAATGTCGCTGGGCTGCTAAAAGAACATGATGCGCCTCAGGGACAGGAGCTTGCCCAGGCGCTTGCGCCCTATACCGCCAAGGGCAGCTATGGCGGGTTCTTTGCCGGCCAAGCCAGCTTTGCGCTCGACGATGATTTTACCGTTTTTGAAATGTCCGACCTTGCAAGCCGTGAGGAACTGAGAAGCGTTATCTTGTCGGCGATCATGTTCATGACCAGCCAGGCGATGACGAGAACGCCGCGCAGCACCAAGAAGCTGCTACTGATTGATGAAGCCTGGTCGATGCTCAAGGGCGGATCGATGGGCGAATTTGTTGAAACCTATGCGCGTACAGCGCGTAAATATGGCGGCGCGCTCGCAACCGCGACGCAATCCTTGAATGACTATTATAAATCCGACGGTGCGACCGCTGCCCTGGAAAACAGCGACTGGATGCTGGTGCTCCAGCAAAAGCCGGAGACCATTGCCGACTTCAAGAAGAACGACCGGCTCGATATGGACGACCGCACCGAGACACTGATCCGCAATCTCAAACGCTCGGGCACCGAATATAGTGAAATCTTCATAAAGGGCCCCGACACCCAGGCGGTCGGCAGGCTTGTGCTCGATCCCTATTCGGCCTGCGTCTTTTCTTCCTCACCCGATGTCTATGCCGCGATTGAAGACGAGCAGAATGCAGGCGCCAGCCTTTCCGAGGCCATTGCGATTGTCTCTGGCGTTTCGGGCGACCGGGACAATGTCGGGAGGAACAGTTGATGCCCGGCCAATCCGATACGTTGTTCGACCAATATCTCGCGCTCGATGATCCCTATCAGCGTAAAACTGGCAATGCTCGCCTTCCGTGGCGAACCTACTTTGAGCATGCCTGTGAGATAGCGCTGCTGGCGAGCGGCTTTGCCTTCAGCACCGTGATGATCACGCTTGGCCTGCCATTGTTTTTCTTCCTTGCCATTTCAGGCTGGGATCTGGGCGGACTGTTCGCGCATCTCGACAATCTGTCCTCGCGCTATCTCGAAGCCGATGCGGTGCGGCGATTGACCTTCTCCTCCGATCTTAAATGGGTGTTTTTCACCGCAACCGCGCTGATTGCTGCGATCCGTTTTCCGGCATTCTTCAAGCGAATTATCATAAATTTTCCAGGCGGAGACGGCGATGAATAGGGGGGCACCCGAAAGCCGCTTGATCCCGGGCATCAGATCGATTGGCGCAGTGCTGATGATCGTCGCTGCTATTCTCTGGATTAGCTGGGTGAGTATCAATATTGCCCGCGACCAAAAACCCGAGATTATGCAGGTGCGCCTCTCGGAAATCATGAATGAATTTGTCGATGCCGAAGCGCGCAAAGACGGCGATCCTGAAGTCACACGCGAAACCATCGCGCGCTATTTGAAGACCATGGAGGACGCGGTTGCAGATTTAAGCCGCGAGGGCCGCATCATTATCGTATCCGAAGCAGTAGTTTCCCAAAACACGCCCGATGCAACACTGCTGCTCAAGCAGCGGATTGCACAAAAACTGGCGCAAGCGCCCAGTGAGAAACGCAAATGAGCGCTGTTATTCCAATGACCCGCGGATTCCTGACGCGCCTTAAAAGACCGCTTCTGTTGGCAGCGCTGGTTTCGCTACCGCTTGTTTACGCGCCAATCGCAAAATTCAGCGACGATCATGCACTGCTGATCAATGCCTCGCCCAGCCTGCCCCACTGGGCGTTCTGGCTCACAAAAAAAGGTACCATCGAGCGCGGCAGTTTAGTCTTTTTCGAGCCGCCGGTGTCGCCGCTTCTCGTGCATCACTTTGGCGAGAAACCGCTGATTTTTGGCAAGCGCGCATTGGGTTTTCCGGGCGATGAAGTCCGCCATGTTGGCAGTGAAGTCTTTATAAACCACCGCAGGATCGCGCGGACTAAACCGCGTTCACGTTTGGGCCTTGAACTCTTGTCAGGCCCGGACGGGATTATTCCTGAAAACTGCTATTATGTCGGCACGGATCATATTGATGGCTTTGATAGCCGCTATGCAGCGATTGGCTGGGTCTGCATCGGCCAAATTATCGGTACCGGAAAGGCAATATTGTGAGTGCGCGGCTTGCCCTGTTTCTGGCGCTGGCAGCGATGCCATCACCGCTTCTCGCCCGAGACTATGGTCAGCAGGGTACGCATTTTCCAATTATCGAGATTGATCTGCTGGATCAGATCAAGAGCAAACTCCATGCGATGGAGGCGAGCGGCGAAATTGACCGGCTGAATCAGAAACTCAAAGCGCAGACTATTGCGCGGGTGAACCGGCCCAAACCCGTTGCGGGATTGATCAGAGCCGATAAAACCATCACGCGGCTGTTCGATCCGACCATCACTTTGCAGGCCGACATATTTGACCATGAGAACCGCAAAATCTGGGCGCGCGGAACCAGGGTCAATCCGCTTGATACCGTTCTGCTGCGATCTGCGCTCATTTTCCTCGACGGCGATGATCCGGCGCAGCTCGAATGGGCTTTTGCGCAAAAACCAAGGACTGCGAAACTCATTCTGACCAACGGCGCACCGCTAAAACTGATGAAAGCACGCCAACGGCGCTTCTATTTTGATCAGGACGGCAAGCTGGTCAAGCATTTTGCAATAGGCGCGCTGCCCGCGATGGTCGATCAGCAAGGCCGGATGCTGCGCATCCGCGAATTTGCGCTTCCCAAAGACGGGGAGCAAAATCAATGACGAAGTGTTTTTTTAAATTGTGCGCAATAAAGTCCGTATTGCTGTTGTCTCTGCTCGCAATCAGTCTGCTTCTCTCGGCGCCAGCGCGCGCGGATGCGGGACCGGGCCGGTGCACCGGTAAATTTGTCAATCCGATCACTGATATCTGCTGGTCATGTCTGTTTCCGCTGTCGATAGGCGCGCTGGAAATCTGGCCGTCGAGCCGGCCTGATCCCAAAAACCCCGCACTGCCCGTTTGCCTGTGCGGTATCCGCCCCGGTATCGCGATGGGGTTCTGGGAGCCGGTACGTCTTGCTGATGTCAGCATGAAACCCTGGTGTTTTGTCAATCTCGGCGGGCTCAAGATCGATCCGGGATTTGACATCGGTTATCGCTCGATCTCAGGGCCATCCGCGATCGGCGGCGCCAGCCAATATTATTCCAGCTGGCATGTCCACTGGTATGCCTATCCGCTGATCTACTGGATGGAGATCGTCACAGACTTCCTCTGTCTGGAAGCAGGTTCAATCGATATCCTTTACATCTCCGAAATTGATCCGCTGTGGCAAGACAGCGAACTTACCGCGATCATCAATCCGGAAGCCGTGCTGTTTGCCAATCCGCTGGCGCTTGCTGCTTGTGCTGCCGATTGTGTTAGCGCCACAATCAACTTGCCGCGCGATGAGCTCTTTTGGTGCGCGGGCTGTCAGGGCAGCATGTATCCGATGAACGGCAATGTGTCTGCCAGCATCGGTCATGTCCAGGCATCCAGACTGGTGCTGTCGCGCTTTGCCTATAAACTCCACCGCCAGCTCGTGTCCTGGGGGACAATGGGCAAAAAAGGCCTGTGCGGCAAATATCTGATGCCGGTCATGCGCAAACAACAATACCGAATTCAGGCGACCAATCCCAACCCGGCGACCAAGGGCCGCTTTGCCTGCCCGCCGATTGGCGCCTCGACCACTTTTCAATCGGCCGGACAGGTCATTCCCGCCATTGGCGAGGACATGGGCTATCTTGTCTGGCGCAAACGAAACTGCTGCGCCCTGTGAAGAACTTCATTCTCTTTTCGTTTTTGTTCACGTTCTCCGCATCCACTGGATTTGCCGCCGCGCAAAGCATGGACCCGGACGCGCTCGACATTGACGCCATTAGGGCGTCCGCCAAAACCTATTCCGCCGAGGCAGAAGCGCTGGCTGAAAACGTCCGCATGCGCAGCGAAGGTTTGCGAGATGACGCGCGCCAGACACAAGAACAGGCACGGGCCAATCACCAACGATATACGAAGACTGTCGAGCGGAAACACACAAACAATGACATCAAAAAGGACGAAGTCTTCGATTTCGACCGGATGATTACGGATCATGCAAAAATGGCGCAGGCCAATCTCGGCGAGGCGCCGCGCTTCATTGCCTTTGCAAGCCTGTCGATGCCGCCGCAATCCTTGAAAACACTCGTTCGCGACACAGCGGCAGCGGGCGGCGTGACAGTGCTTCGCGGCTTTCCCGGAGGCAGCGCCAAACAGCTTACTAAAATGCTCACCGCTATGGCCTCCGACGGCCAACAATTATCCGCGCTGGGTATTGATCCCAGACTATTCCGTGCGTTCGATATCAAGGCTGCGCCCAGTTTTGTCATGGCCTCCTCCGATTTTACCCTTTGCGACGGCTTTGATTGCAAAGGCGCTGTCCCGCCCCATGACCGGATGACTGGCAACGTTAGCGTAGAATTTGCTCTAGAAACATTTGCGGGCGGCGCTGGCCCAGGATCGCGTCTCGCTAAGCTTCACCTTGCGCGTCTAAAAGATGGCGCTGAGCAATGAAGTTTTTGAACACAATGCTGCTCGCTGTGACGGTCATCCGTTTCTCCGCCGGATCACCTCTGGCGGCACAGGACCGTGAGGCTGCGAGAGAAGATGGCAAAACTTTTGCTAGCGAACAACAACGACGTGCGCGCTCAAATGCAAGCACGCGGCCTGATGCGGCTCGTATTCCAGGCTACACCTCAAATCCTGCTGAGGCGGGTTATGCTGATAATCCGGAACGCATTGAAGGCGATGCAAGGGCTGCAGCGCGCAGCCACGAAGGCTTGAAAGCGATAAAGGATTCCAATGCCCGGCGCGCAAAGTTTGAGATAGATGAAATCAAAGCAGTCACGGCGCGTTCCAAAACTATCAACGAAGATCCACTTGCCTATACCAGCGGAATGGAAATTGGCGGGGCGGAGGGAAGCTGCGTGCCGCTACCACCCTCGCCCCGATCGCCGGGTCGTTATACTGCTACTTGCAACAGCGGGGTGGCACTGGAAGAAACAAACGAGAGTTGCAGCATCTATCTAGATGTGAGCGTCGAAGCGCGGACCCAATATCATTATCTCTGCAGCTACATCAGTCCGTACGGTTTTGGCGGCGTCCCGTCTTGCGAGATATTTAACGCTAATGGATGCCGGGCGACGGGAATACGTCCAGGCCCATGTTTGCAATGGGGCGGAAACCGTGAACAGGATCGATATTGCGTTGAACCCGGCGAGCCTTATGTCGAGATGAGCTGCTCTTCTGCTGTTGCAGGAGAAACGCCTTACGCAACGTCATCTGAAAACATTATTCAGGCGAACCAAAATGATGCCGCCTGCCGAACTTTCACCGAAGATGCAGACTGCGAACAAACAGCCGAGACGTGCAGCGACAGCGATCCCGAAACCCGCATCATTGACGGCGTACAGGTCACAAAACCCTGTTGGGCATGGGAGCGAACCTATCAATGCAATGCCCGGCGCGCTGCCAATGATTGCGAGGAGTTGGATAATGATCAGGCATGCCAATTGCTGCGCGAGGATTGTCTGAGCGAAGACAATCCCTGCTCGACCACCGAACGGGTGTACGATTGCCCCCTTCCAGATACGCAAGGTTCTGGCAGCCAGTATATTTGTGACGGCGATGTCTATTGCATCGATGGATCATGCGAGACAATCGAACGTACGCCCAATGACGAGTTTAAGGATGCAGCTGTTGCGCTTCATGCAATGGACGATGCGCGCGGACAATTTGATCCTGATACATTGACACTGTTCAAAGGCGAACGGGAAACCTGCGGCTCCAAAGTCTTTGGCGTGCTGAACTGCTGCAAGGGAAAAGGGGTTCCTCTGATACCGGGGATAAGCCTGCTGGTAGCGCTGGGATGCAATACTGAAGAAATCCTGCTCCACCAGCGCGATGCGCAAGGTCTGTGCGCCTATGTCGGCAGCTATTGCTCGAAGAAAATACTCGGTATCTGCATCACCAAACGCAAAGCCTATTGCTGCTTCGAGTCAAAACTGTCGCGCATCCTGCAGGAACAAGGTCGCGCGCAGCTGCCAAAACCGTGGGCGCGGGCGAAGGACGAACAATGCGCGGGTTTCACCATTGACGAATTTGCCCGGCTTGATCTGTCACAAATGGACTTTTCGGAAATCTATTCGGAATTTACCGAAGCGGCACAGTTGCCCGACGAACTCGAAGCAGCCAATGACATCCAGCAAAAAATACAAGCCTTCTATGAGAATTCAGGACCATGAAAGATACTGTTCTCCCCACAGCTCATGCCATCAAGTTTTTGGCTTTGCTGGTTCTGGCGATGATGCTGCTGCTCGAAGCCGCAATAAGCCCAGCCCATGCCCAAGGGATTGAGTCTACAAACAGTGCCGACGCGCTATACTGCCAGAAGCGAAAGCTCGGCTACTGGTTCTATTGCAGCAGGCCTGGGCCGCCAGAAAACGAAAAAACTGAAACGGCCCCGAGTGCGCCTCCCCCGAGTGCTGCTGAGCGGCTTGACGCCGTAACCAGACAGCTGCGCGAACTCAAGGCCAGGGCGATACTGGAGCCAAGCGAAGAAAATGTCACGGCCTATATCCGCTTCCAGCGCGAGCAGCTCGACCGCGCGTCATTATTCTCCGATGTCTGGCAGCGCGCGATCTGGCAACAACCGGATCTGGATTATACATTACAGCGCCCGGTATCGACGCTGGCGAAACGGCAATGGCAGGACAGCCGCAACGGCGCGCGCGATTCCGTCATGGCAAATCTCGGAAAGCGCTACGGGCTTTTTTACTTTTTTGCGCAGAGCTGCGGCGCCTGCGAGGTCATGTCGCCGATTGTCAAATCGGTATCGAAGCGCTGGAAACTGACGGTGCGCGCGATTTCAACCGATGGCGG
>CATOTQ010000005.1:0-27051 GCA_951813595.1 uncultured Parasphingorhabdus sp.
GATCGATGGGCGAATTTGTTGAAACCTATGCGCGTACAGCGCGTAAATATGGCGGCGCGCTCGCAACCGCGACGCAATCCTTGAATGACTATTATAAATCCGACGGTGCGACCGCTGCCCTGGAAAACAGCGACTGGATGCTGGTGCTCCAGCAAAAGCCGGAGACCATTGCCGACTTCAAGAAGAACGACCGGCTCGATATGGACGACCGCACCGAGACACTGATCCGCAATCTCAAACGCTCGGGCACCGAATATAGTGAAATCTTCATAAAGGGCCCCGACACCCAGGCGGTCGGCAGGCTTGTGCTCGATCCCTATTCGGCCTGCGTCTTTTCTTCCTCACCCGATGTCTATGCCGCGATTGAAGACGAGCAGAATGCAGGCGCCAGCCTTTCCGAGGCCATTGCGATTGTCTCTGGCGTTTCGGGCGACCGGGACAATGTCGGGAGGAACAGTTGATGCCCGGCCAATCCGATACGTTGTTCGACCAATATCTCGCGCTCGATGATCCCTATCAGCGTAAAACTGGCAATGCTCGCCTTCCGTGGCGAACCTACTTTGAGCATGCCTGTGAGATAGCGCTGCTGGCGAGCGGCTTTGCCTTCAGCACCGTGATGATCACGCTTGGCCTGCCATTGTTTTTCTTCCTTGCCATTTCAGGCTGGGATCTGGGCGGACTGTTCGCGCATCTCGACAATCTGTCCTCGCGCTATCTCGAAGCCGATGCGGTGCGGCGATTGACCTTCTCCTCCGATCTTAAATGGGTGTTTTTCACCGCAACCGCGCTGATTGCTGCGATCCGTTTTCCGGCATTCTTCAAGCGAATTATCATAAATTTTCCAGGCGGAGACGGCGATGAATAGGGGGGCACCCGAAAGCCGCTTGATCCCGGGCATCAGATCGATTGGCGCAGTGCTGATGATCGTCGCTGCTATTCTCTGGATTAGCTGGGTGAGTATCAATATTGCCCGCGACCAAAAACCCGAGATTATGCAGGTGCGCCTCTCGGAAATCATGAATGAATTTGTCGATGCCGAAGCGCGCAAAGACGGCGATCCTGAAGTCACACGCGAAACCATCGCGCGCTATTTGAAGACCATGGAGGACGCGGTTGCAGATTTAAGCCGCGAGGGCCGCATCATTATCGTATCCGAAGCAGTAGTTTCCCAAAACACGCCCGATGCAACACTGCTGCTCAAGCAGCGGATTGCACAAAAACTGGCGCAAGCGCCCAGTGAGAAACGCAAATGAGCGCTGTTATTCCAATGACCCGCGGATTCCTGACGCGCCTTAAAAGACCGCTTCTGTTGGCAGCGCTGGTTTCGCTACCGCTTGTTTACGCGCCAATCGCAAAATTCAGCGACGATCATGCACTGCTGATCAATGCCTCGCCCAGCCTGCCCCACTGGGCGTTCTGGCTCACAAAAAAAGGTACCATCGAGCGCGGCAGTTTAGTCTTTTTCGAGCCGCCGGTGTCGCCGCTTCTCGTGCATCACTTTGGCGAGAAACCGCTGATTTTTGGCAAGCGCGCATTGGGTTTTCCGGGCGATGAAGTCCGCCATGTTGGCAGTGAAGTCTTTATAAACCACCGCAGGATCGCGCGGACTAAACCGCGTTCACGTTTGGGCCTTGAACTCTTGTCAGGCCCGGACGGGATTATTCCTGAAAACTGCTATTATGTCGGCACGGATCATATTGATGGCTTTGATAGCCGCTATGCAGCGATTGGCTGGGTCTGCATCGGCCAAATTATCGGTACCGGAAAGGCAATATTGTGAGTGCGCGGCTTGCCCTGTTTCTGGCGCTGGCAGCGATGCCATCACCGCTTCTCGCCCGAGACTATGGTCAGCAGGGTACGCATTTTCCAATTATCGAGATTGATCTGCTGGATCAGATCAAGAGCAAACTCCATGCGATGGAGGCGAGCGGCGAAATTGACCGGCTGAATCAGAAACTCAAAGCGCAGACTATTGCGCGGGTGAACCGGCCCAAACCCGTTGCGGGATTGATCAGAGCCGATAAAACCATCACGCGGCTGTTCGATCCGACCATCACTTTGCAGGCCGACATATTTGACCATGAGAACCGCAAAATCTGGGCGCGCGGAACCAGGGTCAATCCGCTTGATACCGTTCTGCTGCGATCTGCGCTCATTTTCCTCGACGGCGATGATCCGGCGCAGCTCGAATGGGCTTTTGCGCAAAAACCAAGGACTGCGAAACTCATTCTGACCAACGGCGCACCGCTAAAACTGATGAAAGCACGCCAACGGCGCTTCTATTTTGATCAGGACGGCAAGCTGGTCAAGCATTTTGCAATAGGCGCGCTGCCCGCGATGGTCGATCAGCAAGGCCGGATGCTGCGCATCCGCGAATTTGCGCTTCCCAAAGACGGGGAGCAAAATCAATGACGAAGTGTTTTTTTAAATTGTGCGCAATAAAGTCCGTATTGCTGTTGTCTCTGCTCGCAATCAGTCTGCTTCTCTCGGCGCCAGCGCGCGCGGATGCGGGACCGGGCCGGTGCACCGGTAAATTTGTCAATCCGATCACTGATATCTGCTGGTCATGTCTGTTTCCGCTGTCGATAGGCGCGCTGGAAATCTGGCCGTCGAGCCGGCCTGATCCCAAAAACCCCGCACTGCCCGTTTGCCTGTGCGGTATCCGCCCCGGTATCGCGATGGGGTTCTGGGAGCCGGTACGTCTTGCTGATGTCAGCATGAAACCCTGGTGTTTTGTCAATCTCGGCGGGCTCAAGATCGATCCGGGATTTGACATCGGTTATCGCTCGATCTCAGGGCCATCCGCGATCGGCGGCGCCAGCCAATATTATTCCAGCTGGCATGTCCACTGGTATGCCTATCCGCTGATCTACTGGATGGAGATCGTCACAGACTTCCTCTGTCTGGAAGCAGGTTCAATCGATATCCTTTACATCTCCGAAATTGATCCGCTGTGGCAAGACAGCGAACTTACCGCGATCATCAATCCGGAAGCCGTGCTGTTTGCCAATCCGCTGGCGCTTGCTGCTTGTGCTGCCGATTGTGTTAGCGCCACAATCAACTTGCCGCGCGATGAGCTCTTTTGGTGCGCGGGCTGTCAGGGCAGCATGTATCCGATGAACGGCAATGTGTCTGCCAGCATCGGTCATGTCCAGGCATCCAGACTGGTGCTGTCGCGCTTTGCCTATAAACTCCACCGCCAGCTCGTGTCCTGGGGGACAATGGGCAAAAAAGGCCTGTGCGGCAAATATCTGATGCCGGTCATGCGCAAACAACAATACCGAATTCAGGCGACCAATCCCAACCCGGCGACCAAGGGCCGCTTTGCCTGCCCGCCGATTGGCGCCTCGACCACTTTTCAATCGGCCGGACAGGTCATTCCCGCCATTGGCGAGGACATGGGCTATCTTGTCTGGCGCAAACGAAACTGCTGCGCCCTGTGAAGAACTTCATTCTCTTTTCGTTTTTGTTCACGTTCTCCGCATCCACTGGATTTGCCGCCGCGCAAAGCATGGACCCGGACGCGCTCGACATTGACGCCATTAGGGCGTCCGCCAAAACCTATTCCGCCGAGGCAGAAGCGCTGGCTGAAAACGTCCGCATGCGCAGCGAAGGTTTGCGAGATGACGCGCGCCAGACACAAGAACAGGCACGGGCCAATCACCAACGATATACGAAGACTGTCGAGCGGAAACACACAAACAATGACATCAAAAAGGACGAAGTCTTCGATTTCGACCGGATGATTACGGATCATGCAAAAATGGCGCAGGCCAATCTCGGCGAGGCGCCGCGCTTCATTGCCTTTGCAAGCCTGTCGATGCCGCCGCAATCCTTGAAAACACTCGTTCGCGACACAGCGGCAGCGGGCGGCGTGACAGTGCTTCGCGGCTTTCCCGGAGGCAGCGCCAAACAGCTTACTAAAATGCTCACCGCTATGGCCTCCGACGGCCAACAATTATCCGCGCTGGGTATTGATCCCAGACTATTCCGTGCGTTCGATATCAAGGCTGCGCCCAGTTTTGTCATGGCCTCCTCCGATTTTACCCTTTGCGACGGCTTTGATTGCAAAGGCGCTGTCCCGCCCCATGACCGGATGACTGGCAACGTTAGCGTAGAATTTGCTCTAGAAACATTTGCGGGCGGCGCTGGCCCAGGATCGCGTCTCGCTAAGCTTCACCTTGCGCGTCTAAAAGATGGCGCTGAGCAATGAAGTTTTTGAACACAATGCTGCTCGCTGTGACGGTCATCCGTTTCTCCGCCGGATCACCTCTGGCGGCACAGGACCGTGAGGCTGCGAGAGAAGATGGCAAAACTTTTGCTAGCGAACAACAACGACGTGCGCGCTCAAATGCAAGCACGCGGCCTGATGCGGCTCGTATTCCAGGCTACACCTCAAATCCTGCTGAGGCGGGTTATGCTGATAATCCGGAACGCATTGAAGGCGATGCAAGGGCTGCAGCGCGCAGCCACGAAGGCTTGAAAGCGATAAAGGATTCCAATGCCCGGCGCGCAAAGTTTGAGATAGATGAAATCAAAGCAGTCACGGCGCGTTCCAAAACTATCAACGAAGATCCACTTGCCTATACCAGCGGAATGGAAATTGGCGGGGCGGAGGGAAGCTGCGTGCCGCTACCACCCTCGCCCCGATCGCCGGGTCGTTATACTGCTACTTGCAACAGCGGGGTGGCACTGGAAGAAACAAACGAGAGTTGCAGCATCTATCTAGATGTGAGCGTCGAAGCGCGGACCCAATATCATTATCTCTGCAGCTACATCAGTCCGTACGGTTTTGGCGGCGTCCCGTCTTGCGAGATATTTAACGCTAATGGATGCCGGGCGACGGGAATACGTCCAGGCCCATGTTTGCAATGGGGCGGAAACCGTGAACAGGATCGATATTGCGTTGAACCCGGCGAGCCTTATGTCGAGATGAGCTGCTCTTCTGCTGTTGCAGGAGAAACGCCTTACGCAACGTCATCTGAAAACATTATTCAGGCGAACCAAAATGATGCCGCCTGCCGAACTTTCACCGAAGATGCAGACTGCGAACAAACAGCCGAGACGTGCAGCGACAGCGATCCCGAAACCCGCATCATTGACGGCGTACAGGTCACAAAACCCTGTTGGGCATGGGAGCGAACCTATCAATGCAATGCCCGGCGCGCTGCCAATGATTGCGAGGAGTTGGATAATGATCAGGCATGCCAATTGCTGCGCGAGGATTGTCTGAGCGAAGACAATCCCTGCTCGACCACCGAACGGGTGTACGATTGCCCCCTTCCAGATACGCAAGGTTCTGGCAGCCAGTATATTTGTGACGGCGATGTCTATTGCATCGATGGATCATGCGAGACAATCGAACGTACGCCCAATGACGAGTTTAAGGATGCAGCTGTTGCGCTTCATGCAATGGACGATGCGCGCGGACAATTTGATCCTGATACATTGACACTGTTCAAAGGCGAACGGGAAACCTGCGGCTCCAAAGTCTTTGGCGTGCTGAACTGCTGCAAGGGAAAAGGGGTTCCTCTGATACCGGGGATAAGCCTGCTGGTAGCGCTGGGATGCAATACTGAAGAAATCCTGCTCCACCAGCGCGATGCGCAAGGTCTGTGCGCCTATGTCGGCAGCTATTGCTCGAAGAAAATACTCGGTATCTGCATCACCAAACGCAAAGCCTATTGCTGCTTCGAGTCAAAACTGTCGCGCATCCTGCAGGAACAAGGTCGCGCGCAGCTGCCAAAACCGTGGGCGCGGGCGAAGGACGAACAATGCGCGGGTTTCACCATTGACGAATTTGCCCGGCTTGATCTGTCACAAATGGACTTTTCGGAAATCTATTCGGAATTTACCGAAGCGGCACAGTTGCCCGACGAACTCGAAGCAGCCAATGACATCCAGCAAAAAATACAAGCCTTCTATGAGAATTCAGGACCATGAAAGATACTGTTCTCCCCACAGCTCATGCCATCAAGTTTTTGGCTTTGCTGGTTCTGGCGATGATGCTGCTGCTCGAAGCCGCAATAAGCCCAGCCCATGCCCAAGGGATTGAGTCTACAAACAGTGCCGACGCGCTATACTGCCAGAAGCGAAAGCTCGGCTACTGGTTCTATTGCAGCAGGCCTGGGCCGCCAGAAAACGAAAAAACTGAAACGGCCCCGAGTGCGCCTCCCCCGAGTGCTGCTGAGCGGCTTGACGCCGTAACCAGACAGCTGCGCGAACTCAAGGCCAGGGCGATACTGGAGCCAAGCGAAGAAAATGTCACGGCCTATATCCGCTTCCAGCGCGAGCAGCTCGACCGCGCGTCATTATTCTCCGATGTCTGGCAGCGCGCGATCTGGCAACAACCGGATCTGGATTATACATTACAGCGCCCGGTATCGACGCTGGCGAAACGGCAATGGCAGGACAGCCGCAACGGCGCGCGCGATTCCGTCATGGCAAATCTCGGAAAGCGCTACGGGCTTTTTTACTTTTTTGCGCAGAGCTGCGGCGCCTGCGAGGTCATGTCGCCGATTGTCAAATCGGTATCGAAGCGCTGGAAACTGACGGTGCGCGCGATTTCAACCGATGGCGGTCCATCGCGGCATTTCCCAAAATATTCGGTCGAGACTGGCCAGCGCACAAAAATGGGACTGGAGCCGAAGATCACGCCTGCGCTGGTCCTCTGGGATGCACTCAAAAACCGGCCAATCCCGATAGGCTACGGCATACTCTCGGCCGATGAATTGCAGGACCGCATTTATTTACTCACATCAAAGGAAGCCGGACATGATTTTTAGAAAAACTATCGCAGCCTTGGCAGCAGCAAGTCTAATGATAACACCCGTTTCCGCCAATGTTGGTGACAGCATGGACCGGTTCATGGATGACATGGGCGGCGCGGCCAATGTCACCGGGCCCACTGCTTTTGAAGGCCAGTCAGCCGGCTATTATAGCCTGGGCAATGTCTGGACGCGCTTTCCCCAGAAGACGACCAATATCGCAAACCTGCAACTACCCTCTGCCAAGGCAGGCTGCGGCGGCATTGATATATTTGCGGGCAGTTTTTCTTTCATCAATGCCAGCGAAATTGTCGCGATGCTTAAAGCGGTTGCCAATAACGCGGTCGGCTTTGCCTTCAGCCTCGCCATCGATACGGTGTGCCCGGAATGCTCGAAAATCATGCAGGAATTTTCGCAAAAAGCGCAGCTCATGAACAATCTCAATATCAACAGCTGCGAAATGGCCCAGGGCCTGGTCGGCGGAATATGGCCCAAAGGCGATCTCGCCGACAAGGCAATTTGCGAAGCGATTGGTAACTCGGAAGGCATTTTTACCGATTATGCCGCCGCCAAACATGGGTGCGGAACCAAGGGCCAGCGCAATTCAACGAACGATTCCGCGAGCACCGACTATGCCGATGTTCACCCCGGCATCGCGCGCAACTACACATGGCATATTTTGAAGAAATCGGCCTTTTTCAGCCCGAACGGTACATTTGACCGCGAACTCGCCGAATATGCAATGACACTCATTGGCACGATCATCTACGTGCCGCCCAAAGATAATGCACCGGGCAAATTCGTACCTTTTGCAGGCGATGCCTCTTCGACTTTGGTAACTGCGCTCCTCGACGGCACATCGGGGCAGACGATCAAGGTTTTTGATTGCGACGAACCAGACCAATGCCTTGATCCGACGTTCCGGAATATGAGCCTTGCAACATCCAAAGCCATACGTCCCCGGGTGGCTGCGCTGATCACCACCATGGTGGAGGCCATTCGAACGGATACCGCGATCGGCAATGCCGAGAAGGAATTACTCCAGGTGGCATCAGTGCCGCTTTACAAAATTCTCACTGTCCAGGCTGCCTATGGCCGGGGCATGCCGACCGACGACCGCGAGACCTTGGCCGAGATCGCTGCGGTCGATCTGCTCTTCGCGGTGCTCGAACGTATTGTTGGTGAGGCTGGCCGCTCGATGTCCACCTTCATTGGCGCGGATGAGGCCAAGCTTGCCATGTGGCAAGGACAGATGAGCGAAGTGCGCCGCGCATTGGCCGACAGGCAATCAAACAGCCAGGTGAAGGTCAGCGCCATCATGCAAATTATCGAGAAAACCGCGATGATTGAAAACATGCTCTCCGCTTCGATGTCCCCATCGATGGCAGCAGCGCTCGACTGGTCGCGCGCGGTCCAAAACCGCTCGCTGACCCCTTGAGCGGGGAAAACAGATAAATGGTCGAGATATTCACAATCGGCGGCGGCGAATATATCGTCAATGTGCTGAACGCGGTTGCCGCGTGGACGGGCGCTGGAGGCTATAAAAGCCTGATCCAGGTCGCACTGGTAATGGGTTTAGCATTATCCGTGATCGTCGTTGCCTTCAATCAGGACTGGCGCGCATGGCTGCACTGGTTCCTGGGCGCAACGCTTATCTACATGTGTCTGATGGTGCCGCGGCTTGATGTGCATGTCACCGACCGGATTAATCCATCGCTCGCTCCGGCCGATGTATCAAACGTGCCGCTGGGCCTGGCTTTGATGGCCAGCTTTACCAGCCAGGTCGGCGATTATCTGGTGCGTTCTTCTGAAACCGTATTCGGACTTCCCAGCGATCTGGATTATTCGCGCAACGGCATGATTTATGGCTCGCGGCTCTTTGATGCGACGCGCAGTTTGCGAATTTCCGATCCCGAATTTGCCGCCAATCTGGATGAACATTTCAAGCAATGTGTGTTTTACGATCTGCTGCTCGGCCGTTATTCGATGAAGGAATTGTCTGAAAGCGACGACATCTGGACGGTGATTGCATCCGGCAGCCCTGCACGTGCGCAGAAATTTCTGACCCGCAATCCCGACGATAGCGTCAGCGGAAATATCATTACCTGCCGCGCGGCCTACAATGACCTTAACTCCCAATGGACTGCGATGATTGATGAAATGGGGGCGATTTTTGGACGCCAGCTCTATCCCAAGCAGACCGAAGCGCTTGCCAAAGCCAAGCTGTTCGCTGATTTGCCCATCGCATATAGTTATTTGAGCGGAGTTTCCAAAAACGCCAGCGAGATCTTTCGGCAAGTGCTGACAATCAATGCGATGAACCAGGCGATGCACGGCATGGCGGGTTCAAGCGGCACATCGAGCGTAGATGTTTTTGCCCAAACCAGGGCTGATATCCAGACCGAAAGAACTTATTCATCAATCGCCCAGAACGCCATGAAATGGGTGCCCATCCTCAATATCGTGCTGACGGTGGTTTTCTATGCGCTATTTCCGGTACTGTTCCCGCTCTTCCTGATGCCAAAGACAGGACCGCTGGCGCTGAGGGGCTATATTACTGGATTTTTCTATCTCGCGGCATGGGGACCATTGTTCGTTATTTTGCACATGATACTGATGTTCAAGGGTGCCGCCGATGTTGGCGGTGCGGCAGGCGCCACCGGTCTTAGTCTCGCCAATTTTTCCGGGATGGTGGATGTCAACAATGATATCGGCGTGCTTGCAGGTTATCTAGTTGCGTCAATTCCATTTCTCGCAGGTGGGATAGCGAGAGGCGCGCTAGCCATATCCGGACAAGCCACGTCCTATTTGAATCCTTCACAAAATGCAGCCGAAGAAGCGGCGCGCGAGGCTAGCACAGGCAATGTGTCTCTCGGCAACAGCAATATTGAAAATTCCAGTGTGTTCTCGCGGCAATTTGCCCAAGGGTCGATTGCGCCTAATATTTCTTACGGCGCGGCGCAGACACGCGGGTTCAGTACGAGCGGAACGCAAACGACCAGCTTCCCCGACAACTCGTTCGACCAGGTGCCGAACTCTGCCTATCCGTTCACACCGACATTGGGTCAGGACTTTACCTCCAGACTATCGACACTTGCCTCCAATAGCCGATCACAAAGTGAAACATTTTCCAATCTTGCCCAGCAATCAACCAGCTCGGCGGTCACTCGGTTTAACGAGCTCAGAAACACATACAGTCAGGGATCTTCCTCTGAAACCGCGGTCGGCACGAACGAAAGCAACAGCGTCAACAGGGCGTTCAGCGAGGTCGATTCGGCATCGAGAAACTTGCAGCAGCAATATGGATTGTCGCGGAGGGCATCTGATGACATCAGCGTATCGTGGTTCCTGAACGGCGACGGCGCGCTAGGGGTAAAAGGAGAGAAAGGAGCGGGAAGCGCTTCGTTAGGCATCAAGGGGGGACGTAACCAAAGCTGGACCGATAGTGACATCGGCATTGCTTCCGAAGATCGAAATCGAATTATGGGAAGTCTGAGCCAGATTTCTGATAGCCGTAACTGGTCGAATACTCGGGATGGCTTTGTCCGCAGTGTCAGTTCGAGCAGTAGTTCCGCAGTTTCAAGCAGTGCGTCGGGACTGACCAGTTCGCTTACCGAAGCGCAAAGCTATTCTGTCGAAGCCAGACGGGCAGAGGAGCTTGCCAACCGTCTCGAAAACCAGGCGACTTGGTATGAAAGCAATAGTGCGACAGGATCGCTCAACCTAAGCCAGGCATATCGGGAGTGGGGCATGTCAGAAATGGAAGCCAATCGCGATTTTTATGGCAACGCGCGCTTTGATGATATTGATTTCCAGCTGAGCGCAGAAGGTCAGGAACTGCAAACCAGATTTGTGGCAGGTTATGCGGATAGACTGCACGACGATATCGAGGATAAACTGACACTTCCTGAATTTGCGCCGGTTCAGCGACCAAATGTGGGGAGCGCTGCCGCTGTCAGAGGAAGTGTGTCAATCGGAGGGTCGGGAGGAGGACAAGTGTCCGCATCGCCTGATGTTGATGACATAAGAGAGGAAGTGTCCGGCGCTCAATCAAGAGGCAAAAAAACGTGTAGGGACAGTTCAAGATGCGTTACAGAAACGCACCCGCAATGCTCGCGGAGCGAGCGCAGAAGCGGCAGATGATGTTAAGGAATGGAAGTGAATTAGATTTTGATGAGTCCATCATAAATTGCGACAAATATCCCGAAAGCTAGAAAAGCAATGAAAAATACGATCAACCCAAAACGTCCCCAAGGATCACGCCAGGTCTTTTTCCATGTGTAAGCGGTCAACCTGTCCTCTGCGAGAGCGCGATCTAGTTCCGATAAGCCAGGCCAGTTTTGCTGATCGCCAGATTGTGGTTTTTTGTCCTCGGTCATTTTTCCTACTCCAAGTTCTTGGTTCAGTAAGAACCAAGCCCCCTCTTCTCTTCAACCATAGCGGAACACGATAGGATAGTCATTGTGTTTTGCCAATCTGCGCTGTTTCATTCCAGAAATTTTCGATCAATCCCATGCGCCTGTGAAATGCTTCTGCTACTGGATCGACAATCTCCTGCGGGAAATCTGACGGAAGATCAGAAATTGTTTTTTCCAGGGCAGATTCTGCGCTCTGTCGGATATCTGCGAAAATTGTCTCGATTTCGCTTTGACCGATACCCGCCTGCCTGGCCGTCTGCACAAAATGTCGCGGCATGATTTCGATCATTTGATAATGGCGGTTTTTGCCGAGAGACATGGCAAGACGATATTTGTTTCGCGCGATTGCGCCCGATGCGAAACTGGGCTCTGCTGTCAGCACATCATATAGAGGTGTGAGCTCAAAACGCCCTCCTGGCTGCAATGCGATACTGAAATTTTTTGCATGGCCGTCGGTCGCGCCCAGCAGCCAGAACAGGATATTGCCCTTGATAAAATTTGCCTGGTCGGTTTCGGGAGCATTGCTACCGCGCAGAAATATCAGAATATCTTCCAGTTTTGGACCGCCATCGCTCTGATATTTGGCATCGGGCGGGATGCCCAGCGCCTGACACATATCTTCCTGCGGCAATCGCAACATGCGCTGGCCGTCAATCTGGCGATCAAAGCGTTCGACGACAAGAACGGTCCTGTCCGCAAATTTTGCCATTTCTGCATTGGTGCAAGGCAAACCAATATTCTGGCATAGTTTCAGGCAAAAATACTCGTTTTCGACGCTGTTTTTCAAATCAATGCCACCAGGCAGCTCGCCAATCTGCGGTTTGAATATGTGAGTTGTGGGCGTTGTCCCATGCGGCAGGAACCATTTTCCCTTCCACCGCGTAAACGCCGTTTTCTCCTGCGCACCGGCGATGGAAATCCGGAACTCGTGATCCTGTCCCAATCCCAGCGGTGCTGCTTTCAAATCGGACAGAATATTATCCATACGCTGCTCGTTCAATTCTTCGCCGCTTATATCATCGAGAGCATTTGGCGCCTCATCCTCTGGCAGGAATTGCAATGCACCGACACAGTCGCGCCCGACCGCTGCGAGCAAACTATAGGCGTCGGTGCCACCAGCCTGCATTCTGGCAGAAACGCGTTTCCTGATTTCGGTATTGTCCGGGAGCAAATTGTCAAAGACCGCTATAACCGGCGCTCCAATATATCTGTCCTCACGCAGCGGAAGTGAAAGCGAAACCGGCATAGCATATTCCCATGCCAGCCAGCCTTCATCATACTGGAAATCAATTGCTCCCGATTTCTCGCGGCGCAATTGTCCGACAAGGCGATTGTTCAAAAAGACATTCAAAGGCGGATGAGTGGATGTACGGGCCATCTCAGAAAATATCCGATATCGGTTTTTGCGGTTTGTCGCGGTGCTGCAGGACGATTTCCAGATTGAGCGCGGCGAGAATGGCAAATACGATTTCGATACGCGTTCCGCCTTTGCCATTTTCAAGATCGGAAATCGTAGCCTGGCGAGTATTGACCTTGGCTGCCAGGTCAGACTGCGTTAGGCCTTGCTGTTTACGGTGCCGCGCAACCGCAGCGCCAAATAGCTTTGATGTTCGAATGATCTGCATGAGCGTACTCCTTCATGCCCCATACGTTTTATCGTATAATTTGTCAATATACGAAATTTCGTATAGATCTGATTAATGCGCTTTACCGTATAAGAGTCTTTGATACGGAGAACTGTATATGCAATAATCTGGCTAACGCGCGCCGGATTGCTAAAATCTTTGTCCAATAGGTCAGGCGAGCCAATCACTTTGCGCTACCAAGATAGTCTTCCACCTTCTTTAATGTCCGAGCCCGAGGCCTGCGCCCTTCCCGCAAATCCAATACAAACCGCGGATCACCCACAGCACGCCTGCCAAACCGCGTCGGTGACATATGTGTCTGTTTCAGAACATCTTCTCGAAGCCACAGTTGGGACAGGTATCGATACGAATATAATAGATTGTTATGAGAAAATCATCACCTCTTATGAGCCGGGCGACAAAATATGTGTGTTCGGTTTTTCGAGGGGTGCGTATACTGTCCGCGCTTTGTCGTCTTTGATGAATCTGTGCGGGGTGCCACTGCAAACATCTGATGGAAAACCGATCCCAAAACACGGCGACCTTATTCGAGAAATT
The DNA here is from genome assembly GCA_951813595.1 of uncultured Parasphingorhabdus sp. Taxonomy (GTDB): domain Bacteria; phylum Pseudomonadota; class Alphaproteobacteria; order Sphingomonadales; family Sphingomonadaceae; genus Parasphingorhabdus. The sequence goes on from CATOTQ010000005.1 coordinate 13,369, forward strand.
GCGACGGAAGCAGTAAAGAAAGTTTACAATCACGGAGCCGGCAAACGTCGTGGTGATCAACCCTATTTTGATCAACGCGAAGAACTCGGGCGGCGGTTCCGCATTAAGTATCGTTCATATCAAAATGATGATCCCAAAGCAGTTAGAGGCAATGTAGAACCCCATTTTGTAGGCGTTTTTGATACCGTTGCTGCGCTGGGTAGCAATAATCTCAAGTATCTCTTCTCTGGTATTTTATTTGCTATTGCTAGCATGGTCGCGCTGTCTTTTGCACTCGACCTTCATTGGTTCGTGAAGGCCGCAAGCGCTCTCACTACAATCTCGGTTATGGTTTGGTTGATCAAATTGGCTATCACGGTACGTAAAGTTTACTCTCCCAAATCCCCGGAATTGGAAATTGATCTCAGTAAGAGTGAAAACAAAAACCTAAACAAGCGAAGCGTTCATTGGGCTTTTTGGCGGAACAAAAATTATGATAGATTTTTGTCAGCTCAGGTCAATTATGCGCGCCATGCAGTAGCCATTGACGAGGAACGCGCCAATTTTCCGCGCGTCAAATGGGGGCCTAAAAAAACGCCGGAATTTAGGGAAATTCAGCCCATTCGTTGGTTAAAGCAGGTTTGGTTTGCGGGTTGCCACAGTGATATTGGCGGTAGCTATCATGAGCACGAATCCCGCTTGAGTGACATTGCTCTTGGTTGGATGGTTAAGGAATTAAAAGTGTGTGCCCCAGAGATACAGATCAATAAAGATATCTTGCAAATCTTTGGAAATCCGGAAGGACTCCAACATGAGGAGCGCTGGATGATTAAGGCGCTAAGACGTCCTTGGAAAAAGAAGCCGAGATATGTATATGAAAACGGCGAGTTGCATGAAAGTGTCTATCAGCGTTTTAACGCTGGCCCAGTGCCAATCGTAGACGAAGTTATTTCTTACAGGCCCGAGCAGCTAAGACACCACAATCGACTGAAAGCATTTTATGGACCTGTGAAGATAGGCCCTCACTTGCCAAATAAAGGCTGAATCATATCATATTGAGAGCACTCCATCACCGATCATCTCGTGAGGGAGATCTCCAGATTTGGACGATATTTGCCAAGCAGCGGCTCATGAGCCGACCGCGCTACTGACCGCAAGTTCACGACTCATCTCGTTGTTGGCCGCTTTTGCACAGCGTTTTTCAAAATGACTATCCTATCGTGTTCCGCTATGGTTGAAGAGAAGAGGGGGCTTGGTTCTTACTGAACCAAGAACTTGGAGTAGGAAAAATGACCGAGGACAAAAAACCACAATCTGGCGATCAGCAAAACTGGCCTGGCTTATCGGAACTAGATCGCGCTCTCGCAGAGGACAGGTTGACCGCTTACACATGGAAAAAGACCTGGCGTGATCCTTGGGGACGTTTTGGGTTGATCGTATTTTTCATTGCTTTTCTAGCTTTCGGGATATTTGTCGCAATTTATGATGGACTCATCAAAATCTAATTCACTTCCATTCCTTAACATCATCTGCCGCTTCTGCGCTCGCTCCGCGAGCATTGCGGGTGCGTTTCTGTAACGCATCTTGAACTGTCCCTACACGTTTTTTTGCCTCTTGATTGAGCGCCGGACACTTCCTCTCTTATGTCATCAACATCAGGCGATGCGGACACTTGTCCTCCTCCCGACCCTCCGATTGACACACTTCCTCTGACAGCGGCAGCGCTCCCCACATTTGGTCGCTGAACCGGCGCAAATTCAGGAAGTGTCAGTTTATCCTCGATATCGTCGTGCAGTCTATCCGCATAACCTGCCACAAATCTGGTTTGCAGTTCCTGACCTTCTGCGCTCAGCTGGAAATCAATATCATCAAAGCGCGCGTTGCCATAAAAATCGCGATTGGCTTCCATTTCTGACATGCCCCACTCCCGATATGCCTGGCTTAGGTTGAGCGATCCTGTCGCACTATTGCTTTCATACCAAGTCGCCTGGTTTTCGAGACGGTTGGCAAGCTCCTCTGCCCGTCTGGCTTCGACAGAATAGCTTTGCGCTTCGGTAAGCGAACTGGTCAGTCCCGACGCACTGCTTGAAACTGCGGAACTACTGCTCGAACTGACACTGCGGACAAAGCCATCCCGAGTATTCGACCAGTTACGGCTATCAGAAATCTGGCTCAGACTTCCCATAATTCGATTTCGATCTTCGGAAGCAATGCCGATGTCACTATCGGTCCAGCTTTGGTTACGTCCCCCCTTGATGCCTAACGAAGCGCTTCCCGCTCCTTTCTCTCCTTTTACCCCTAGCGCGCCGTCGCCGTTCAGGAACCACGATACGCTGATGTCATCAGATGCCCTCCGCGACAATCCATATTGCTGCTGCAAGTTTCTCGATGCCGAATCGACCTCGCTGAACGCCCTGTTGACGCTGTTGCTTTCGTTCGTGCCGACCGCGGTTTCAGAGGAAGATCCCTGACTGTATGTGTTTCTGAGCTCGTTAAACCGAGTGACCGCCGAGCTGGTTGATTGCTGGGCAAGATTGGAAAATGTTTCACTTTGTGATCGGCTATTGGAGGCAAGTGTCGATAGTCTGGAGGTAAAGTCCTGACCCAATGTCGGTGTGAACGGATAGGCAGAGTTCGGCACCTGGTCGAACGAGTTGTCGGGGAAGCTGGTCGTTTGCGTTCCGCTCGTACTGAACCCGCGTGTCTGCGCCGCGCCGTAAGAAATATTAGGCGCAATCGACCCTTGGGCAAATTGCCGCGAGAACACACTGGAATTTTCAATATTGCTGTTGCCGAGAGACACATTGCCTGTGCTAGCCTCGCGCGCCGCTTCTTCGGCTGCATTTTGTGAAGGATTCAAATAGGACGTGGCTTGTCCGGATATGGCTAGCGCGCCTCTCGCTATCCCACCTGCGAGAAATGGAATTGACGCAACTAGATAACCTGCAAGCACGCCGATATCATTGTTGACATCCACCATCCCGGAAAAATTGGCGAGACTAAGACCGGTGGCGCCTGCCGCACCGCCAACATCGGCGGCACCCTTGAACATCAGTATCATGTGCAAAATAACGAACAATGGTCCCCATGCCGCGAGATAGAAAAATCCAGTAATATAGCCCCTCAGCGCCAGCGGTCCTGTCTTTGGCATCAGGAAGAGCGGGAACAGTACCGGAAATAGCGCATAGAAAACCACCGTCAGCACGATATTGAGGATGGGCACCCATTTCATGGCGTTCTGGGCGATTGATGAATAAGTTCTTTCGGTCTGGATATCAGCCCTGGTTTGGGCAAAAACATCTACGCTCGATGTGCCGCTTGAACCCGCCATGCCGTGCATCGCCTGGTTCATCGCATTGATTGTCAGCACTTGCCGAAAGATCTCGCTGGCGTTTTTGGAAACTCCGCTCAAATAACTATATGCGATGGGCAAATCAGCGAACAGCTTGGCTTTGGCAAGCGCTTCGGTCTGCTTGGGATAGAGCTGGCGTCCAAAAATCGCCCCCATTTCATCAATCATCGCAGTCCATTGGGAGTTAAGGTCATTGTAGGCCGCGCGGCAGGTAATGATATTTCCGCTGACGCTATCGTCGGGATTGCGGGTCAGAAATTTCTGCGCACGTGCAGGGCTGCCGGATGCAATCACCGTCCAGATGTCGTCGCTTTCAGACAATTCCTTCATCGAATAACGGCCGAGCAGCAGATCGTAAAACACACATTGCTTGAAATGTTCATCCAGATTGGCGGCAAATTCGGGATCGGAAATTCGCAAACTGCGCGTCGCATCAAAGAGCCGCGAGCCATAAATCATGCCGTTGCGCGAATAATCCAGATCGCTGGGAAGTCCGAATACGGTTTCAGAAGAACGCACCAGATAATCGCCGACCTGGCTGGTAAAGCTGGCCATCAAAGCCAGGCCCAGCGGCACGTTTGATACATCGGCCGGAGCGAGCGATGGATTAATCCGGTCGGTGACATGCACATCAAGCCGCGGCACCATCAGACACATGTAGATAAGCGTTGCGCCCAGGAACCAGTGCAGCCATGCGCGCCAGTCCTGATTGAAGGCAACGACGATCACGGATAATGCTAAACCCATTACCAGTGCGACCTGGATCAGGCTTTTATAGCCTCCAGCGCCCGTCCACGCGGCAACCGCGTTCAGCACATTGACGATATATTCGCCGCCGCCGATTGTGAATATCTCGACCATTTATCTGTTTTCCCCGCTCAAGGGGTCAGCGAGCGGTTTTGGACCGCGCGCGACCAGTCGAGCGCTGCTGCCATCGATGGGGACATCGAAGCGGAGAGCATGTTTTCAATCATCGCGGTTTTCTCGATAATTTGCATGATGGCGCTGACCTTCACCTGGCTGTTTGATTGCCTGTCGGCCAATGCGCGGCGCACTTCGCTCATCTGTCCTTGCCACATGGCAAGCTTGGCCTCATCCGCGCCAATGAAGGTGGACATCGAGCGGCCAGCCTCACCAACAATACGTTCGAGCACCGCGAAGAGCAGATCGACCGCAGCGATCTCGGCCAAGGTCTCGCGGTCGTCGGTCGGCATGCCCCGGCCATAGGCAGCCTGGACAGTGAGAATTTTGTAAAGCGGCACTGATGCCACCTGGAGTAATTCCTTCTCGGCATTGCCGATCGCGGTATCCGTTCGAATGGCCTCCACCATGGTGGTGATCAGCGCAGCCACCCGGGGACGTATGGCTTTGGATGTTGCAAGGCTCATATTCCGGAACGTCGGATCAAGGCATTGGTCTGGTTCGTCGCAATCAAAAACCTTGATCGTCTGCCCCGATGTGCCGTCGAGGAGCGCAGTTACCAAAGTCGAAGAGGCATCGCCTGCAAAAGGTACGAATTTGCCCGGTGCATTATCTTTGGGCGGCACGTAGATGATCGTGCCAATGAGTGTCATTGCATATTCGGCGAGTTCGCGGTCAAATGTACCGTTCGGGCTGAAAAAGGCCGATTTCTTCAAAATATGCCATGTGTAGTTGCGCGCGATGCCGGGGTGAACATCGGCATAGTCGGTGCTCGCGGAATCGTTCGTTGAATTGCGCTGGCCCTTGGTTCCGCACCCATGTTTGGCGGCGGCATAATCGGTAAAAATGCCTTCCGAGTTACCAATCGCTTCGCAAATTGCCTTGTCGGCGAGATCGCCTTTGGGCCATATTCCGCCGACCAGGCCCTGGGCCATTTCGCAGCTGTTGATATTGAGATTGTTCATGAGCTGCGCTTTTTGCGAAAATTCCTGCATGATTTTCGAGCATTCCGGGCACACCGTATCGATGGCGAGGCTGAAGGCAAAGCCGACCGCGTTATTGGCAACCGCTTTAAGCATCGCGACAATTTCGCTGGCATTGATGAAAGAAAAACTGCCCGCAAATATATCAATGCCGCCGCAGCCTGCCTTGGCAGAGGGTAGTTGCAGGTTTGCGATATTGGTCGTCTTCTGGGGAAAGCGCGTCCAGACATTGCCCAGGCTATAATAGCCGGCTGACTGGCCTTCAAAAGCAGTGGGCCCGGTGACATTGGCCGCGCCGCCCATGTCATCCATGAACCGGTCCATGCTGTCACCAACATTGGCGGAAACGGGTGTTATCATTAGACTTGCTGCTGCCAAGGCTGCGATAGTTTTTCTAAAAATCATGTCCGGCTTCCTTTGATGTGAGTAAATAAATGCGGTCCTGCAATTCATCGGCCGAGAGTATGCCGTAGCCTATCGGGATTGGCCGGTTTTTGAGTGCATCCCAGAGGACCAGCGCAGGCGTGATCTTCGGCTCCAGTCCCATTTTTGTGCGCTGGCCAGTCTCGACCGAATATTTTGGGAAATGCCGCGATGGACCGCCATCGGTTGAAATCGCGCGCACCGTCAGTTTCCAGCGCTTCGATACCGATTTGACAATCGGCGACATGACCTCGCAGGCGCCGCAGCTCTGCGCAAAAAAGTAAAAAAGCCCGTAGCGCTTTCCGAGATTTGCCATGACGGAATCGCGCGCGCCGTTGCGGCTGTCCTGCCATTGCCGTTTCGCCAGCGTCGATACCGGGCGCTGTAATGTATAATCCAGATCCGGTTGTTGCCAGATCGCGCGCTGCCAGACATCGGAGAATAATGACGCGCGGTCGAGCTGCTCGCGCTGGAAGCGGATATAGGCCGTGACATTTTCTTCGCTTGGCTCCAGTATCGCCCTGGCCTTGAGTTCGCGCAGCTGTCTGGTTACGGCGTCAAGCCGCTCAGCAGCACTCGGGGGAGGCGCACTCGGGGCCGTTTCAGTTTTTTCGTTTTCTGGCGGCCCAGGCCTGCTGCAATAGAACCAGTAGCCGAGCTTTCGCTTCTGGCAGTATAGCGCGTCGGCACTGTTTGTAGACTCAATCCCTTGGGCATGGGCTGGGCTTATTGCGGCTTCGAGCAGCAGCATCATCGCCAGAACCAGCAAAGCCAAAAACTTGATGGCATGAGCTGTGGGGAGAACAGTATCTTTCATGGTCCTGAATTCTCATAGAAGGCTTGTATTTTTTGCTGGATGTCATTGGCTGCTTCGAGTTCGTCGGGCAACTGTGCCGCTTCGGTAAATTCCGAATAGATTTCCGAAAAGTCCATTTGTGACAGATCAAGCCGGGCAAATTCGTCAATGGTGAAACCCGCGCATTGTTCGTCCTTCGCCCGCGCCCACGGTTTTGGCAGCTGCGCGCGACCTTGTTCCTGCAGGATGCGCGACAGTTTTGACTCGAAGCAGCAATAGGCTTTGCGTTTGGTGATGCAGATACCGAGTATTTTCTTCGAGCAATAGCTGCCGACATAGGCGCACAGACCTTGCGCATCGCGCTGGTGGAGCAGGATTTCTTCAGTATTGCATCCCAGCGCTACCAGCAGGCTTATCCCCGGTATCAGAGGAACCCCTTTTCCCTTGCAGCAGTTCAGCACGCCAAAGACTTTGGAGCCGCAGGTTTCCCGTTCGCCTTTGAACAGTGTCAATGTATCAGGATCAAATTGTCCGCGCGCATCGTCCATTGCATGAAGCGCAACAGCTGCATCCTTAAACTCGTCATTGGGCGTACGTTCGATTGTCTCGCATGATCCATCGATGCAATAGACATCGCCGTCACAAATATACTGGCTGCCAGAACCTTGCGTATCTGGAAGGGGGCAATCGTACACCCGTTCGGTGGTCGAGCAGGGATTGTCTTCGCTCAGACAATCCTCGCGCAGCAATTGGCATGCCTGATCATTATCCAACTCCTCGCAATCATTGGCAGCGCGCCGGGCATTGCATTGATAGGTTCGCTCCCATGCCCAACAGGGTTTTGTGACCTGTACGCCGTCAATGATGCGGGTTTCGGGATCGCTGTCGCTGCACGTCTCGGCTGTTTGTTCGCAGTCTGCATCTTCGGTGAAAGTTCGGCAGGCGGCATCATTTTGGTTCGCCTGAATAATGTTTTCAGATGACGTTGCGTAAGGCGTTTCTCCTGCAACAGCAGAAGAGCAGCTCATCTCGACATAAGGCTCGCCGGGTTCAACGCAATATCGATCCTGTTCACGGTTTCCGCCCCATTGCAAACATGGGCCTGGACGTATTCCCGTCGCCCGGCATCCATTAGCGTTAAATATCTCGCAAGACGGGACGCCGCCAAAACCGTACGGACTGATGTAGCTGCAGAGATAATGATATTGGGTCCGCGCTTCGACGCTCACATCTAGATAGATGCTGCAACTCTCGTTTGTTTCTTCCAGTGCCACCCCGCTGTTGCAAGTAGCAGTATAACGACCCGGCGATCGGGGCGAGGGTGGTAGCGGCACGCAGCTTCCCTCCGCCCCGCCAATTTCCATTCCGCTGGTATAGGCAAGTGGATCTTCGTTGATAGTTTTGGAACGCGCCGTGACTGCTTTGATTTCATCTATCTCAAACTTTGCGCGCCGGGCATTGGAATCCTTTATCGCTTTCAAGCCTTCGTGGCTGCGCGCTGCAGCCCTTGCATCGCCTTCAATGCGTTCCGGATTATCAGCATAACCCGCCTCAGCAGGATTTGAGGTGTAGCCTGGAATACGAGCCGCATCAGGCCGCGTGCTTGCATTTGAGCGCGCACGTCGTTGTTGTTCGCTAGCAAAAGTTTTGCCATCTTCTCTCGCAGCCTCACGGTCCTGTGCCGCCAGAGGTGATCCGGCGGAGAAACGGATGACCGTCACAGCGAGCAGCATTGTGTTCAAAAACTTCATTGCTCAGCGCCATCTTTTAGACGCGCAAGGTGAAGCTTAGCGAGACGCGATCCTGGGCCAGCGCCGCCCGCAAATGTTTCTAGAGCAAATTCTACGCTAACGTTGCCAGTCATCCGGTCATGGGGCGGGACAGCGCCTTTGCAATCAAAGCCGTCGCAAAGGGTAAAATCGGAGGAGGCCATGACAAAACTGGGCGCAGCCTTGATATCGAACGCACGGAATAGTCTGGGATCAATACCCAGCGCGGATAATTGTTGGCCGTCGGAGGCCATAGCGGTGAGCATTTTAGTAAGCTGTTTGGCGCTGCCTCCGGGAAAGCCGCGAAGCACTGTCACGCCGCCCGCTGCCGCTGTGTCGCGAACGAGTGTTTTCAAGGATTGCGGCGGCATCGACAGGCTTGCAAAGGCAATGAAGCGCGGCGCCTCGCCGAGATTGGCCTGCGCCATTTTTGCATGATCCGTAATCATCCGGTCGAAATCGAAGACTTCGTCCTTTTTGATGTCATTGTTTGTGTGTTTCCGCTCGACAGTCTTCGTATATCGTTGGTGATTGGCCCGTGCCTGTTCTTGTGTCTGGCGCGCGTCATCTCGCAAACCTTCGCTGCGCATGCGGACGTTTTCAGCCAGCGCTTCTGCCTCGGCGGAATAGGTTTTGGCGGACGCCCTAATGGCGTCAATGTCGAGCGCGTCCGGGTCCATGCTTTGCGCGGCGGCAAATCCAGTGGATGCGGAGAACGTGAACAAAAACGAAAAGAGAATGAAGTTCTTCACAGGGCGCAGCAGTTTCGTTTGCGCCAGACAAGATAGCCCATGTCCTCGCCAATGGCGGGAATGACCTGTCCGGCCGATTGAAAAGTGGTCGAGGCGCCAATCGGCGGGCAGGCAAAGCGGCCCTTGGTCGCCGGGTTGGGATTGGTCGCCTGAATTCGGTATTGTTGTTTGCGCATGACCGGCATCAGATATTTGCCGCACAGGCCTTTTTTGCCCATTGTCCCCCAGGACACGAGCTGGCGGTGGAGTTTATAGGCAAAGCGCGACAGCACCAGTCTGGATGCCTGGACATGACCGATGCTGGCAGACACATTGCCGTTCATCGGATACATGCTGCCCTGACAGCCCGCGCACCAAAAGAGCTCATCGCGCGGCAAGTTGATTGTGGCGCTAACACAATCGGCAGCACAAGCAGCAAGCGCCAGCGGATTGGCAAACAGCACGGCTTCCGGATTGATGATCGCGGTAAGTTCGCTGTCTTGCCACAGCGGATCAATTTCGGAGATGTAAAGGATATCGATTGAACCTGCTTCCAGACAGAGGAAGTCTGTGACGATCTCCATCCAGTAGATCAGCGGATAGGCATACCAGTGGACATGCCAGCTGGAATAATATTGGCTGGCGCCGCCGATCGCGGATGGCCCTGAGATCGAGCGATAACCGATGTCAAATCCCGGATCGATCTTGAGCCCGCCGAGATTGACAAAACACCAGGGTTTCATGCTGACATCAGCAAGACGTACCGGCTCCCAGAACCCCATCGCGATACCGGGGCGGATACCGCACAGGCAAACGGGCAGTGCGGGGTTTTTGGGATCAGGCCGGCTCGACGGCCAGATTTCCAGCGCGCCTATCGACAGCGGAAACAGACATGACCAGCAGATATCAGTGATCGGATTGACAAATTTACCGGTGCACCGGCCCGGTCCCGCATCCGCGCGCGCTGGCGCCGAGAGAAGCAGACTGATTGCGAGCAGAGACAACAGCAATACGGACTTTATTGCGCACAATTTAAAAAAACACTTCGTCATTGATTTTGCTCCCCGTCTTTGGGAAGCGCAAATTCGCGGATGCGCAGCATCCGGCCTTGCTGATCGACCATCGCGGGCAGCGCGCCTATTGCAAAATGCTTGACCAGCTTGCCGTCCTGATCAAAATAGAAGCGCCGTTGGCGTGCTTTCATCAGTTTTAGCGGTGCGCCGTTGGTCAGAATGAGTTTCGCAGTCCTTGGTTTTTGCGCAAAAGCCCATTCGAGCTGCGCCGGATCATCGCCGTCGAGGAAAATGAGCGCAGATCGCAGCAGAACGGTATCAAGCGGATTGACCCTGGTTCCGCGCGCCCAGATTTTGCGGTTCTCATGGTCAAATATGTCGGCCTGCAAAGTGATGGTCGGATCGAACAGCCGCGTGATGGTTTTATCGGCTCTGATCAATCCCGCAACGGGTTTGGGCCGGTTCACCCGCGCAATAGTCTGCGCTTTGAGTTTCTGATTCAGCCGGTCAATTTCGCCGCTCGCCTCCATCGCATGGAGTTTGCTCTTGATCTGATCCAGCAGATCAATCTCGATAATTGGAAAATGCGTACCCTGCTGACCATAGTCTCGGGCGAGAAGCGGTGATGGCATCGCTGCCAGCGCCAGAAACAGGGCAAGCCGCGCACTCACAATATTGCCTTTCCGGTACCGATAATTTGGCCGATGCAGACCCAGCCAATCGCTGCATAGCGGCTATCAAAGCCATCAATATGATCCGTGCCGACATAATAGCAGTTTTCAGGAATAATCCCGTCCGGGCCTGACAAGAGTTCAAGGCCCAAACGTGAACGCGGTTTAGTCCGCGCGATCCTGCGGTGGTTTATAAAGACTTCACTGCCAACATGGCGGACTTCATCGCCCGGAAAACCCAATGCGCGCTTGCCAAAAATCAGCGGTTTCTCGCCAAAGTGATGCACGAGAAGCGGCGACACCGGCGGCTCGAAAAAGACTAAACTGCCGCGCTCGATGGTACCTTTTTTTGTGAGCCAGAACGCCCAGTGGGGCAGGCTGGGCGAGGCATTGATCAGCAGTGCATGATCGTCGCTGAATTTTGCGATTGGCGCGTAAACAAGCGGTAGCGAAACCAGCGCTGCCAACAGAAGCGGTCTTTTAAGGCGCGTCAGGAATCCGCGGGTCATTGGAATAACAGCGCTCATTTGCGTTTCTCACTGGGCGCTTGCGCCAGTTTTTGTGCAATCCGCTGCTTGAGCAGCAGTGTTGCATCGGGCGTGTTTTGGGAAACTACTGCTTCGGATACGATAATGATGCGGCCCTCGCGGCTTAAATCTGCAACCGCGTCCTCCATGGTCTTCAAATAGCGCGCGATGGTTTCGCGTGTGACTTCAGGATCGCCGTCTTTGCGCGCTTCGGCATCGACAAATTCATTCATGATTTCCGAGAGGCGCACCTGCATAATCTCGGGTTTTTGGTCGCGGGCAATATTGATACTCACCCAGCTAATCCAGAGAATAGCAGCGACGATCATCAGCACTGCGCCAATCGATCTGATGCCCGGGATCAAGCGGCTTTCGGGTGCCCCCCTATTCATCGCCGTCTCCGCCTGGAAAATTTATGATAATTCGCTTGAAGAATGCCGGAAAACGGATCGCAGCAATCAGCGCGGTTGCGGTGAAAAACACCCATTTAAGATCGGAGGAGAAGGTCAATCGCCGCACCGCATCGGCTTCGAGATAGCGCGAGGACAGATTGTCGAGATGCGCGAACAGTCCGCCCAGATCCCAGCCTGAAATGGCAAGGAAGAAAAACAATGGCAGGCCAAGCGTGATCATCACGGTGCTGAAGGCAAAGCCGCTCGCCAGCAGCGCTATCTCACAGGCATGCTCAAAGTAGGTTCGCCACGGAAGGCGAGCATTGCCAGTTTTACGCTGATAGGGATCATCGAGCGCGAGATATTGGTCGAACAACGTATCGGATTGGCCGGGCATCAACTGTTCCTCCCGACATTGTCCCGGTCGCCCGAAACGCCAGAGACAATCGCAATGGCCTCGGAAAGGCTGGCGCCTGCATTCTGCTCGTCTTCAATCGCGGCATAGACATCGGGTGAGGAAGAAAAGACGCAGGCCGAATAGGGATCGAGCACAAGCCTGCCGACCGCCTGGGTGTCGGGGCCCTTTATGAAGATTTCACTATATTCGGTGCCCGAGCGTTTGAGATTGCGGATCAGTGTCTCGGTGCGGTCGTCCATATCGAGCCGGTCGTTCTTCTTGAAGTCGGCAATGGTCTCCGGCTTTTGCTGGAGCACCAGCATCCAGTCGCTGTTTTCCAGGGCAGCGGTCGCACCGTCGGATTTATAATAGTCATTCAAGGATTGCGTCGCGGTTGCGAGCGCGCCGCCATATTTACGCGCTGTACGCGCATAGGTTTCAACAAATTCGCCCATCGATCCGCCCTTGAGCATCGACCAGGCTTCATCAATCAGTAGCAGCTTCTTGGTGCTGCGCGGCGTTCTCGTCATCGCCTGGCTGGTCATGAACATGATCGCCGACAAGATAACGCTTCTCAGTTCCTCACGGCTTGCAAGGTCGGACATTTCAAAAACGGTAAAATCATCGTCGAGCGCAAAGCTGGCTTGGCCGGCAAAGAACCCGCCATAGCTGCCCTTGGCGGTATAGGGCGCAAGCGCCTGGGCAAGCTCCTGTCCCTGAGGCGCATCATGTTCTTTTAGCAGCCCAGCGACATTATCGATGGAACCACCGCTGCCCAAACCTTCCCAAGTTGCGGTTACCGCTTCATCAATAAGCCCGCGCTCGGTATCGCTGAGTTTTTCACTGTGCCGCGCCATCTGGCCGACAATTGCCTTGATCATTGCAAAGCAGTCGAGCTTGTAATCATCGTCTAATTCGGCCCGCGCATCATCCACCATCGAAAAGGGGTTGAGCGAGAAACCGGATTTGAGGGTAAATTCCACGAACCTCCCGCCCTGCAACCGCGCTGAATGTTCAAACGAACGGCCATCGTCGATGACCACGACTTTTGCGCCCGCACCGCGCAGGCTGGCGCACATTTCCTGCAAGAGCACCGACTTGCCCGATCCTGATTTGCCGCAGATCGCGACATTATGATTGCCCGCATCATTTTCAAATGGGGACCAGTAAAAAGGCTGCCCGCGGCGACCGACGAGCAAAAGATGCGGCAACGGCCCGCCCAGAAATTCGCCCTGCATCGGCGCGATATGGGCCGCGCTGGTCGAGAGCATGGTTTTAAGACGTTTCAGACGCTTCAGATCATGGGCAAGTCCGTCGCCAAGCGTCAGCGGCATCGCCGTGATAAGCCCATGCAATTGAAGAAAACGCTCGTCCGCCAGATCCCAACCAGCAGCTTTATAGATCGCCTTGATCGACCGCTCATGCGCATCGCCCATGCCGAGCGGCGAGTAGCTGGTAATCCCGTAAAACAGCTGCACCAGTCTTTTGCCTGCCTGCAACTCTGCCTGAACATGGTTCCATTCGGCCGATTGTTCGGCGAGCTTGGGAAGAAAACGTGCGCTTTTGGATTGACTGAGGCTGGTCGTGCGCATGAATTTGAATCCGGCCTTGGCAGAAGCCGACTCCCGGTCGGGATAGACCAGACACAGCATGGTGGCAGCCGGGCAGGGGAAGCGCAGCTTGTCGGTGAACATGTCGCCGATCAGCCGCGCGCATTCCCAGGGCGCCC